>CAVPYR010000022.1:0-27705 GCA_963710005.1 uncultured Alphaproteobacteria bacterium | reverse complement strand
ACAAGCACTGCCACGGAAAGATGGATTGATCCGGGCTTCGCGGGCCCGGATCTTCTGATCAGTGCCCGTTCGTCTTCGGGCCCGCGACTTTTGTTGCTTCGCTCGCCTCGTCGGCGCTGCCGTGGCCACTGGCAATCCGGTCGGACAATGACAAGAGTACGCTCGAGACGACGAAAACGACGTGGATGATCACCAGCCACATCAGTTCCTTTTCGCGCTCGGGCGTCACCGTGCCCATAGACAAGAACTGACGCAGAAGCTGCACGGCGGAGATCGCCACGATCGACGACAGCATCTTGAGCTTGAGAGCGGCGAAGTCGATCGTACCCATCCACTCCGGACGATCGTCGTGGTTGGAATGGTCCATCCTGAAAACGAAATTCTACAGCGATCCCATCAGCGTCAGATCGACAAGAGTCAGGAGCCCCAGGATCACATCGGACTCGCTTAATGTGAACGCACCCGTGGCGAGGTGCAAAAGCTCGAGCAGAAATTTGATTAAGAGAACGATGAGTGACAACGCCAAGCCAAAGTAGAATGGCGCGAGCAGCCAGCGCGAGCTGAACAGCGGATTCTCCGTTAGAAATTCGATGCGCTTTAGGATTGTCTTCTCGGCCATTCGCTAGATCCTTGCTCCGCAATCAATTTGTTCTATCGCAACCCTGGCGGCGCCATGCAAGCGCAGCCAGCCCGCGAAAGAAATGCTAGGTCCACGTAGGTCCGTAGTGGAGATGCGCAAGCGGGTCGGTGTGGTTATCGGATCAGTGGCCACGAGAACATCGGCGGCGGCGTCTCGCTCTCGAGGCTCGTCTGAATTTGCGGAATAGGGGGTGTCTTGGATTCTGCTGTTTGCGTCATCGGCTTCGGCAGGAATGGCGTCGGCGGCGGAACACCATCGAGCCACTGATCTTGCTCGCGGATGGATGCGATCGTCGGGCCACAGGCATCGAGCGGCCCAGGTAATTCACCGGACGGCGCTTCGCGAAAAATATAGCGGCCGCTGCAAACCCCGACCAGAGGCGGCCGCTTTGTACGCTCGAAGACGTCGAAGCCTTCCTTGAGATTGTTCCAGAACGGCTTCCACGGCGACGCATCCTGCGCGACCATGTTTTGATCCGTCATGCGGAAAGGCAGGATGTGCACCGGCACCATTGCCTCGCCCGCATCGATCGCCGCCATCGTCAATTGATGGATCTCTTCGGAAACCGGATTTGTCATCGCGAAGCAGCCGACCGACGAGCATCCTCCATGAATGAGAATGTCGGAGCCGGTTCGCGCTTGCGATTGATCGAGAATGTTTGGAAAGCCGATATCGAGTGACACCGGCCAGCGCCCGACATGGCGAGCCTGGGCGCGTGTGACGGTGTAATAGCCTTCGGGCGCCTGCCGGTCTCCGTCGCGGAGCTTCGGGCCGAGCGTTCCCGACCAGTGGCAGATCGGATAGGTGGCGAACAGGATGAACCCGTCGTCCTTCTGCTTCCAGATCTCGAGTTCGGACTCGGTCTTGAAGATGCGGATAAGGATCGGCGACGACAGCGTGACGCCCTTGTCGCGCAATCGCTCCTGCAGCACGGCGACGTCCGGCGTACCTGGCAATGGCAGCGCCCCGGTCGCTGCCGCGCGCTGGCGTTCGAGGCGGTCCGCGGCTACGTCCTTGAGCTCGATGGTCAGCGCATGAGCGTGACCTATCGCGACGAGACTGAACATCATCGCCGCGACAAGCTTGAGACGCGATAAGCCGAACGACACCATGGATTTACGACCGAGTACCCTGCCCTCTCGCGACAGGCACATTATCGCCCCAAGCCGGCAATTCGAAGTGACTTTTTGCCAACAGTCTGCGGGATAAGCGAAGCTGTGAACCGTTAACTCTTGGCGGCCTCGCCTGAGCACTTGTCGTCGATCGAATCGCTGCCCATCGAGCCCTTGTCTCCGGGTTCGAACCGGTAATGGCCCTCGCAGACAGAGACCCTGGGCGGCACCGAGCTCGCTTCAAAGAGGTCGTTGCCCGCCTTCAGGCTCTTCCAAAAGTCGATGTCCGGGCTGTTCGCGTTCCTTGCCACGCGTTCCGCCGACATCCGGAATGGATAGACCTGAACCTGAAAACGCTTCTGCCCGGCAGTGAGCGCCGACGTCACAAGTCGCCAGATCTCCTGCATCTGCGCGTTCGTCATCGCGAAGCAGCCGATCGACCCGCAGCCACCGTGAACCATGATCAGGGAGCCGGTCCGGCTATGCGCGCGGTCGAATGCGTTGGGGTAGCCGAGATTGAACGAACGATACCAGCGGCTGTTCGGATTGAGGGCCGTCGCATCAACCGTATAGAAGCCTTCAGGCGCCTGCCGGTCGCCCTGTTGCAGCTTCGGCCCTAAGATTCCTGACCACCGGCAGATCGGGTAGGTCGCGAAAAGGCGGAATACCCCGTCACGCTGCATCCAAAGCTCAAGCTCGAACTCGCTCTTGAAAATTCGAACCAGCACCGGCGCACCCTCCGCCACGCCGGCCTCAATGAGGCGCTCGGAAAAGCGCGAGAGGTCGGGCTCCCCCGGCATCGGCAGACCCCAGTCCCACCGCAGGCGCCGCTGGCTTCGCTCGTACTTGATCAAAGCCTTGTCGCCGCCTGGAAGCTTCGGCAGCCATTTCGGTACGGAGACGATCGCCAGCGCGGCAAGCGCCAGAATGCCGGCGGCGAAAAACAGCATCCTTCCGGCGCGGCCGCGCTGAGATTTAGATCGGCTTGCTTCTTGGTTTGTCATCGAACGCCCACGCGTCGAAGCATCAGTTCGCGTTCGCGACAGGCGACGAAACGGCCATCAACGATTGCGCGCTTTGCTGCTGCTTCGCCGCCTTGATATCGGCAAGCGTCGGCTCATTGTCGGGGTCCGCTATTCCCTTAAGCTTGTGGCCGCTTGCGACATCCATTTCAGCAGGCTCCGGCAGCGGCGTAAAGGCCGTGACAAACGGTCGATCAAAGGCGGGGCAATGGCCCGCCGGATCGGGCCGGCTCCGCGCGACGGCGTCAACGACATAACGGCGTTCGCAGACGGCAATGCTTGGCGGAATGCGATACTTCTCAAAGTAGTCGTAGCCCTGCTTCAGAGTCTTCCAGTAGCCGTACCACTTGTTCGACTTCTCCCTGGCCATCCTCGCCTCCGTCATTCGGAACGGATAGGCGTGAAGCTGGAAGCTCGGCTGGCCTGCCTTCAACGCTTCGCGGGTAACGCCGTAGATCTCCTCCATCAGCGCATCCGTCATCGCGTAGCACCCGGCGGAGCGACAATTCCCGTGCACCATGACGGAATCGCCCGTGCGGCCCCACGACCGGTCGTAGGCGTTTGGATAGCCGAGGTTGAACGAGAGATAATACTTCGAGTTCGGATTCATCAGCGTGGGCGTGATCGTGTAGAAGCCCTCCGGGGCCTGCTTGTCGCCCGTGCTTTGCTTCGGCCCGATTTCGCCGGACCAATTACAGATGGGATACGTCTTGAAATGGTAATAGCGCCCGTCATCGCGCTGCTTCCAGATCTCAAGCTCGGATTCTTCCTTGAAGATCCGCACGAACACCGGCGAGCCAGTCTGCATGCCTTTTTTGGCAAGCAGGTTTAGGGCGTCTTTTGATAATGGAACTTCCGAAGGCGGAGGAATAGTGGGCGCGCTCGAGCACGCCGCCAGCGCCGTCGCGGCGATCAAAATCGCGAGTCGCACGACGGCTCTCGCAATCGAGCCAGTGTTGATCTCCAACTATGCGCCCTTCCCGTCCCGAACAATTTTCCCGTGCCGCGGGCTGGCGGACTATTAGTACAATAAACTCAAACGATTACTGAGATCGGAACAACGCCGAGTCAACTCAAGTATCGTGTCCAAATGCGGCACGCGCTGGGCACGAAGAGCACCGTGGCCGAATGGCCTCATGCGCTAACGTCCGATCGACAAAAAGCGCTCGTGACGCTGGGCACGGATGTCGTCGGCCGATTTGCCGTCGAACTCCGAAAGCATACGCGCGATTGCGTTGCCGGTCGCGATAATCACTGATTCGCGGTCACGATGCGCGCCGCCGGTCGGCTCCTTGACGATCGCGTCGATGACGCCGAGCTGATCGAGGTCCTGCGCCGTGATCTTCATATTGGTCGCGGCTTCTTCCTTCTTGTTGCTGTCGCGCCAGATGATGGAAGCCGCGCCCTCAGGCGAGATCACCGAATAGATGGCATGTTCGAGCATAAGGATGCGGTTGGCGGTAGCGATGGCGATGGCGCCACCCGAACCACCTTCGCCGACGATGACGGTGACGATTGGAACACCGAGGCGCAGACAGCATTCGGTCGATCTCGCAATGGCTTCGGCCTGACCGCGTTCTTCCGCACCGATGCCGGGATAAGCGCCGGGCGTATCGACGAACGTGATGAGCGGCAGATTGAAACGGTCGGCAAGTTCCATCAGCCGCACGGCCTTGCGATAGCCCTCAGGCCGCGCCATGCCGAAATTGTGTTTGATGCGCTGCTCGGTGTCTGCGCCCTTCTCGTGCCCGAGAACCACGACCGAGCGGTTCCGGAACTTGCCGATCCCGCCGACAATCGCTTCGTCCTCTGCGAAGTATCGGTCGCCCGCGAGCGGCGTGAACTCTTCGACGAGGCCCGCGATGAATTCGAGCGCATGCGGGCGCTCGGGATGACGCGCAACGAGCGTCTTCTGCCACGGTGTGAGCTTGCCATACGTGTCCGCCAAAGCGGCTTTCGCCTTTTGCTCGAGCCTAGCGATCTCGTCCGCGATATGCGGCCCCTTGCCCTCGGTCTGCAGGGCTTTGAGCTCGGCAACCTTGTTTTCAAGTTCGAGGATGGGTTTCTCGAAGTCGAGGTAGGTACGCAGTGCGATCGTAGCGTTCACTGAGCTTTGGCTTTCCTAGCTGTGCAACTGAAGCGTGCGGCCGACGCCAATCACGCGCGACATTCGCCACGGCTGGCTTCAGGTGTCAAGGCGACAGACCCGCAGGACGCGAGTTCCGCCGCCGCCGTCCATGCTTAACTTTCACCTTCCGAAAGGCGTCTTACGATAGGCGCGATCGCGAACATAAGGGCCGCGGCGACCGCGACAAGGCCGGCTTGGGCCAGGAACGATAGGGCAAGCGCATCAGGGTCGCTCGCAGTAAAGGCGCCGCCGATATCGCCCGCAAGCTTGTCTCCGAATGCCGTCGCGAGGAACCAGAGCCCGAGCACTTGGCCGGACATCCTTTTCGGCGCGATGCGCGTCATCGTTGAAAGGCCGACGGGGCTCAGCATCAACTCGCCGACCGTCGACAGGAAATAGAGACCGACGAGCCATAGCGGCGAAACGCGCCCGTCCGAAGCATAGTTTGCTGCAGGAACCATAAGCAGAAACGACAACGCGAGGAATGCCAGCCCTAGCCCGAACTTGACTGGTGACGAAGGCTGATGCGGACCAAGCCTGAGCCAAAGCGCCGCGGCGATCGGTGTCAGTAGAATGACGAAAATCGGGTTCACCGATTGGAACCATGACGACGGAAACGGCAACCCGACAAGCTCGTTGCGGGTCAGCGTGTCGGCGAACAGTGTCAGCGTCGTGCCAGCCTGCTCGAAGATGGCCCAGAAAATCATGGCCGCGACGAAGTAAACGCCGACGGCCGCCATTCGGCGCGCGTCCGGGTCCTGTCGAGACGCACCATACGCAATGCCCAGTAGGGGCAGTACCACGAAAAGCCAGCGCAGCCAGAAGAAGCCGTCGACGTCAGATAGCAGCGCAAGTCCGAGGAGTCCCAGCGTGCCGACCGCGACATACGTCCCCTGGCGTGCGAACGACGACGTGGACTCGGGACTTCCGAGATCGGGATCTTTGAGCTCGCGCATATTCCGGGCAAAGAGCAGCATCGACACCGTCATGCCGACGCCGGCCGCACCGAAGCCCCAGTGCCAACTCAGCATGGGGTCGAAGCCTAATGCCGCGAGCCAGTTCTTGAACATGCTACTCTGAGCGAGAAAGCCGGTGACGAGCGGCGCGAGAAATGCGCCGACATTGATGCCCATATAGAAAAGCGAGAAGCCCGCGTCGCGACGTGTGTCATCACGATCATAAAGTCCGCCGACGAGCGCCGAGATGTTGGGTTTGAATAGGCCGGTGCCGAGCGCGATGAGTATCAGGCCGATGTAGAACGTCGTCGCCGACGGCCAAGCAAGTGCATAGTGCCCGGCCGCTATCGTTATTCCTCCGATCAGCACGCTGCTCTTGGCGCCGAGAATGCGGTCCGCGATGAAACCGCCGGGAAGGGCCAGGAGATAGACGGCCATGCCGTACGTGCCGTAGATGCTGCCGGCCGTCGGCGTCGCGAAACCGAGGCCGCCCTGGGCGAGGGGCGCCACCATGAACAGCGTCAGAAGTGCCCGCATTCCGTAAAACGAAAAGCGCTCCCAAAGCTCGGTGAAATAAAGAATTGAAAGCCCGCGCGGATGCGATGCGAAGCCGAGCCATGAACCGCGTGGCTCCACCACGATCGAAGCCATGAAGACGTTTACGGATGACTGTTGCCCCTTGCGCGCAGGCATTAGGCGCCTTTGTCGCCGGTCATGACCTTCCCCATCCACTCATCGATGGTCGTTGTGCCGAGCTCTCCGACTTTGGTCCGCTCCGCGGAACGCAGAACGTCTTGCAGCGCATCGATCCGCTTCCACTCGCAAAATGGCGTCTCCTCCTTGGCATTAGGCGCATAGCGCGAGGATTCGATCTTCTCGTAACGGTGGACGTAGCGCGGACAGTTCATCCAGGTTTCGTGAATTGTCACCTTCACTGCCATCTCGGCGTCCTTGAAGCCCTCGAGTTCGGAGCCGCTGACGATGAGTTCGGCCCTGCCCTGCGCCCTGAGGCGGAACGGCTTCTCGAAATCGATGAACAGCATGCCGATTTCCGGGTTGCCTGAGATATTGCCCATCGACAGATACATTCCGTTGCCATCGTAGCTCGGAAAGACCAGCGTGCTTTGATCAAGCACTCTGACGAAACCCGGAACGCCACCTTTATAGGAAACCGTCGGTCGGCCGCCATGGTCGATCGTGGTCAAGAAAAACATATCGCGGCTCTCAATGAAAGCCTTGGCACTCTCATCGATCTCCGTCTTGAGGGCAATCGCCTCGATCCGGTCCGCAAGCGGCCGTGTATCGAACGCCATCTGCATTGCGCGATGGATGTCTCCGTAAAGGCGGCTCATCGGCGTCTCCCCTTCGATTGAAACGCCGTCTATCCGAAAGGACCGCGGGCGTTCGCGTTATGTCTTGTTTTTGGCGAGCGGGTGATGGGCGTTGACCAGCGCCTTTAGCCGTTCTTGCAGTACATGCGTATAGATCTCCGTCGTCGAAATGTCAGCATGGCCGAGGAGCTGTTGCACCGCTCTCAGATCCGCGCCACGATCGAGAAGATGGCTCGCGAACGCGTGACGAAGGACGTGTGGCGACACGCGTTCCGGCGCGATTCCTGCAGCTTCGGCAACCTCTTTCAGGTCTTGCGCGAAGCCTTGCCGCGTGACATGGCCAAGTGCCGATTTCGACGGGAAAAGCCACTCGGAGTTGTCGAACCGCCCGGAAACACCGAGAAAGGCGTCGAGCGCCGAACGGGCCGTCGCGTTGAGCGGAACCAAGCGTTCTCGGCCACCTTTGCCTTTGATCGTCAGGACGCGCTTATCGCCCCGAAGCACGCTGCGCGGGAGGCCCACAAGCTCGGAGACGCGCATACCCGTCGCGTAAAGAATTTCGAGCAAGCAATGAAAGCGCAGTGCCCGGAAAAACGCGCGGCCTTCTTGCCCTTCACATTGGTTCTGGGACACCGCCAGCAAGCGGTCGACCTCGGCGATACTCAAAACTTTCGGCAGCGCGCGCTGTTTCTTCGGCCCTTGCAAGCCGGACGTCGGATCGAGCGCGATCAAATTTTCGGCCAGCAGGAACCGATAATACTGTTTGAGCGCCGAGAGCCTCCGTGCGCGCGATGTCGGAGCCTGTCCCTCGTTCGCCAAAAGGCCGAGATAGGCCTGAATGTCGCCTGCGGTCGCGTCGGGCGGCGACACGCCTCTTTCCGACAGGAAGCGGAGAAAGCCTTCAAGGTCCGCGGCATAGGCCTCGATGGTATTTGTCGAAGCTCCCCGCTCGGCCGAGAGCATGGCGAGAAAATCCGCGACGTGACCATCGCGCTCTGCGACAGACGACGTCATTGAGCCCTCAATTCGTTTCCGTGTGCGGCCATGACGGGAGCAGCGCTTCGAGCCCCAGCCGCCGGGCATCGGCTTCGAGGCCGGCGCGCTTCAAGGCACGAATACTGTCGCCGAGCGCGATCAGGTTCGCATCCTGCGCGCCGTTGGGTCCGAGCGCCTTCATGACCAGCAGAACGGTATGCCCGAATTCCTGCTTTTTGGACGCGATCTGCAATTCCGTCAGTACGCCGGTCTCCGGAAGATATCCGGATGTCGGCTGCGGCGTTCTATTTGCCGCGTCCCAGAGCGGGATCGGCACCAGATAATCGAGCGCCTCAAGAACCGTCGTCAGACGATAGAGAGCAGCGGAAGGAAAGCGCCCGTTTGCCGCATAGTTTTCGAGGACGGAAAAACTTCTGCCGCGTTCGGGCTCTTTTGCGTCAGCGATGTCGATGAGCGCCCGCCAGTGGCCGAGACCCGGACCGCCGCCCTGATCGGCGAGCGTGATCCAATCCCGCGCCATATCGAACTGGCCGGACGCCAGCCCGATTTCGACGCCCGTTTCGGCAAACCAACTGATTTCCGGTGCAGGCCGCATTTGCGCGGCCGCCGGTGCAACCATCTTGGCTCCGATCATGCCGAGACCTTCGTGCTTGGCATCATCGAGAAAAGCCCGAATGAGCCGCGCCTTGCGCATCGGTGTCCGCTCATCTTCGGAAGCTTTCAAGAGCGCGGCCCGACGGGCGATACCTTGGGGTCCGCGCCCGCCCAGAAGATCGTCCGCCGGAACTTGCTCGGCATTGACGCGATAGATGCCGGCAAGTGTCTCCGGCGTGAGCGCATTGAGCCTTGCCGCTGCCTCTGTCGCAGGCAGACCGAGATCCACCGGCGTCGAATGGTCGGTCGCGAGCGCGACGAGGAGGGCCGGCTCACCCTTTTCTAGAATTGCTTTGTGCGGCAGGCCACCAACGCGCTCGGCGATCCGATAGTCGAGCAGCGATATCTGTTTGAGGGGCGAATATCGAGGCTTGGAGCCGATGGACAGAGCATCCAGCGCTTCGAGACCGGGAGACGTATCGACGCCTTCCTCGCGCGCCATGTCCGCGGCAAGGCCCGCTGCGGACTTGTCATTCTGAACGGCCGAGCAATAGCCGGCCATCAGGATGGCCTGTCCCTTAAGCCGCGCTGGGATGCTGCCTTTGAGCGACGCCGAACGCGCCACCAGCTCGCAGGCTTTGTCCGAATGACCGGACGCGAGTTCGTTGCGCGCTTCGAGCGTAACGAGAAGCGGATTGTCGCCGATCGGTTGCTTTGCAATTTCGGTCGCGGCATCCCTCGCCAAGCCGGACCGGTAGAGCGCCTCAAGCCGCAGCGCTGCGAAATCGGCACTCGATGCGTCTCCGGACGGCGACGTGATGAGCTTCTTCCAAAGATCGTGGAGAACCGGCGACCGCGGCGGAATCTCGATCGTGCTGATCAGTTTCTCCAGAGAGCCGACATTCAACCCGCCCCAAAGCTCCAAAGGCAACCCCGAGCCGTCGCTCGACATGACGGGCGCGAGGTCGCCCTTATCGACGGCGGGCGGAATGGTATCGCGCATCACGGCGTTCTGCGGGTCCGAACGGTTGCCGCGATCGGAACCGGAGCTTCCGGCGCCTCGCGCCGGCTGCGACCACATATCGTCTCCGCCGCCTGTGCCTGACGAGGGCGCATCGAGCGGCTGCAGATAACTCCGCTGCTCCGGCGGCGGCGAATAGGCGTCGTCCCGCGATGCCCGCTTCTTGGAGGCCGCCGGCGGTGGCGAGGCAGGCGCGCTATAGGAATCGTCTGTCGAGGAATCCTGTGCCGCGGCCGGAAGCGCCGCCACGGCGGCACCGATTGGAAGGAGGGCGGCAACCAGCAGTCTTTTGGCCGCCGCTATCGATTTTCGGTGTGTATGCACCATGGCTTCACCGCCGGATTTTAACGCCTGACACGGGCTTGCTGATCGTCTGCTGCTCTGGCTCGAAGCGGGTTGCCAGCACATAAAGGCCGCCAAGAACCGCTGCGGTGAGTGCGCAAAGTACGAACAATAGCCGGAAAAGGCTCGGCATTTCTCTATCCCGTCCCGGCCGTTAGGTGAGCAATGTTGTTGGCGTGATTATGACTCAGTCCGGTATTTTGCCGAAGTCCCCGTTCTTTGTTAGGCAGGCAGGTTCTGGGATGCTGTGGCTTTCCGGTAAGTTTCCAATTTGCGCACGATTTTGGTTCGTGGCATGACGGCGCCGAAATGACCACTCTGCCGCGAGGCCTACTGCCCCAAACTAACCGATTCGCCGAGCCGACCGGCGTCGAGGCCCGGATGACGGAAGCCGAAGCGATCGATCTTGCAAAAAAGCGCCTCGGCAGGCGACCCATCGTGCTCGTGGGCCTCATGGGGTGCGGCAAGTCGTCAGTCGGCAAGCGCTTGGCGTTCAAACTCAACCTGCCGTTCGTCGACGCCGATGAAGAGATCGAGCGCGCCGCCGCCAAGACGATCAACGAAATTTTCGCCGACCATGGAGAGGCGCATTTCCGTGACGGCGAGCGGAAGGTTATCGCACGGCTACTCGCTAATGGCCCTCAGGTCTTGGCGACCGGTGGCGGTGCCTTCATCAATCCGGAAACGCGCCGGCGCATTAAAGACGTCGCTGTTTCGATATGGCTTCGAGCCGATTTGCCGGTCCTTATGCGGCGTGTGATGAAGCGTGACACGCGCCCCCTCCTGCGCGACGGCAATCCCGAAGCCACAATGCAGAAGTTGATTGAGACACGCTATCCGATTTACGCTGAAGCCGACATGACAGTTGAAAGCCGCGACGAGCCCCACGACACCATCGTCAACGAGATCATAGGCCGCCTTGCGACCGGAGCCGATGTTTCGGCGCCCCCGTCGCTCGACCCGAACCCTTCGAGAACCGTTCGCGTCGAACTCGGCGACCGCTCGTACGATGTTCTGATCGCACGCGGTGTCCTTCGAGACGTAGGCGCACTCATCAAGGCGCGCTTCGGAGCGGTTAAGTGTGGTGTCGTCACCGACGAGAATGTTGCCCGCCACCATCTCACGACGCTCGAAGAAAGCCTGAAGTCGGAGGGAGTCTTCGCCGGGGCGATCGTCATGAAGCCGGGCGAAGCAACGAAAAGCTTCCGTGATCTCGCGACTTTATCGGAACGGCTTTTAGAGCTTGGCCTCGAACGCGGCGATCTTGTCCTGCCGTTCGGCGGCGGGGTCATCGGCGATCTTGCCGGTTTTGCGGCGGGAATCTTGCGTCGCGGCGTGCGCTTCGTTCAGATCCCGACGTCGCTCCTCGCACAGGTGGACAGTTCCGTTGGCGGCAAAACCGGCATCAACACACCGCAAGGAAAAAACCTGATCGGCGTCTTTCATCAGCCGAGCCTCGTCATCGCCGACACCGCCGTTCTGACGACGCTGCCCCCACGCGAGATGCGGGCCGGGTATGCCGAAGTCGCCAAGTACGGGCTTCTCGGCGACGAGAAGTTTTTTTCCTGGCTCGAGTTCAATTGGCAGGGTGTCTTCGGCAACAATGGCCCGGCGCTGACGACGGCGATCGAGACGAGTGTCGGCGCCAAGGCGGCGATCGTTGCGCGCGACGAGATGGAAACCGGCGATCGGGCGCTGCTCAACCTTGGTCATACGTTCGGCCATGCGCTCGAAGCCTGGACAGGCTACTCGGATCGGCTCTTGCACGGCGAAGGTGTTGCAATCGGCATGTGTCTCGCGTTCCGCATGTCGGAGGAACTCGGAATCTGTCCGCCTGGGCGCGCTGAGCGCGTGACGCGCCATCTGAAAGCCGTGGGCCTGCTCACGAAAATCGGCGATATTCCCGGCGGACCCGCCGACCCGGCAGAGTTGTTCCGGCTGATGGGGCAAGACAAGAAAGTCAAAGCTGGCAAGCTGGCGTTCATCCTTGTGCACGACATCGGCCAAGCCTTTGTTTCCCGCGACGTCGCGCCAGAAACCGTGCTGGCATTCCTCGGCCGGGAAATCGCCCGCTGAGCATATTAAGCACCTGCAACCGATCTATGCTAGATTGCTGCCTCTCCTGATCAGGAACAGCGAACAACTTACCCATGACCGTAGTCATAAGCCTCGCCGCCATCCTTCTGCTGATTATTCTTTCAGCGTTCTTCAACGCCAGCGAGACGTCGCTGACGGCCGCTTCGAGGGCGCGGATGCACTCGCTCGAGGAAGACGGCAACATGCCGGCGGCCCTCGTCAACAAGGTGCTGTCACGGCCGGAAAAGATGATCGGAACCGTCCTGCTTGGCAACACGCTGGTCGACGTTCTTGCGGCCGCCCTCGCATCGAATATCGCGGTGCATCTCTACGGCGAAGTTGGCGTCGCCTACGCCACGGCCATCATAACGATCCTGATCGTCATCTTCGCAGCCGTGCTGCCGAAGACCTATGCTCTCGCCTATGCCGATCGCGTCGCGCTGATCGTTGCGCCGATCATGCAGGGCCTGATCTACATTCTGACGCCGTTCACGAAAGCCATCGAGTTCGTCGTTCGCAATATCCTCCTATTGACGCCCGGCAAGGCCGACGATGAGGCGAATATTCTTGCTGCGCACGAAGAGATTCGCGGCACCATCGATCTTCAGGCGAGAGAGGGCACTGTCGCCAAAGGCGACGCCGAGATGCTTGGCGGCGTGCTCGACCTCGGCGATCTTCAAGTGGCTGACATCATGGTCCATCGCACGAAGATGGAAATGATCAATGTCGATGAGCCTCCGGCGAAGATTCTCGATCAGGTCTTGCATTCGCACTATACGCGCGTACCGCTCTGGAGGGATGAGCCAGAAAATATCGTCGGCGTTCTTCATACGAAGGACTTGCTGCTCGCCCTGTCGCGCACCGATTGGGAACCCGACAAGCTCGACATCATGAAGTCGGCGTCCGAGCCCTGGTTCGTCCCCGATACGACCTCGCTCAAGGATCAGCTCAATCAATTCCTGAAGAAGAAAACGCAGATGGCACTCGTCGTCGACGAATACGGCGAAGTGCAGGGCCTCATCACGCTTGAGGACATTCTGGAAGAGATCGTCGGGCAGATAACCGACGAGCACGACAATCCGGACAGCCACATCCGGATGCAGTCGGACGGCACCGTCAACGTCGACGGCACCGTTGCAATTCGCGATCTCAATCGCCATTTAGATTGGGACTTGCCCGATGATGAAGCGACCACCGTTGCGGGCCTTGTCATTCACGAAGCGCAGACAATTCCCGAGCCCGGTCAAGTATTCACGTTCCATGGCTATAGGTTTGAGATTCTGCGCAAGAGCCGCAACAAAATCACGGCAATCCGCATCAAGCCGGTGTCGGCATCTGATCCGGCGAGCCCAGGGGCCGCCAATGCGAGGCTCGGTAACTGAAGCTCATGGGACGCTTCAATTCAGCCCTTTGGCAGGGCTTCTCCTGGCGCCACTGTCGACAGCGCCAGCGCATGGACACCGCCAGCAAGTTCATCCTTGAGAAGCTCGTTGACGAGACGATGGCGTTCGATGCGGGACTTGCCGGAAAAGACTTCGGACACCACAAGGATGCGAAAGTGGCTCTCGCCGGTGCCGGGCGAATTGCGATGACCGGCGTGAAGCTCGGACTCGTTGATGACGTCGAGCCGCGTCGGCCGCAGTCCGACCATCAGCTTTTCTCGAAGTCGGCATGTAACGGACATCTTTTTCTCGTAAGATAATCTTTCGTGCTGCGATCCTGGGACCTGCACCGAAAGGGCCTATTAAGGGATTGACTGCACAGTCAGGAAGGAAATCAAGCGTTTTCTTGCCGCCTTGTTTCGAACGGCGCGAACCCTCATAATTCAGAACGATGAAGCTGGAATCAAAATATTTCGATAGCATCCGCGTCGGCTCGAAGCGCCAGCAAAGCGCCAAGAAGGAAACGCGCGCGCCTGAGTGCCAGTGGAAGGGCTGCGATAAACCCGGCCTGCATAAAGCCCCGAAGGGTCGTGGCCGCGACGGCGAGTATTTCCAGTTTTGCGTGGATCACGTTCGCCAATACAATCAAGAGTACAATTATTTCGACGGCATGAGCGACGCGGAAGTCAACAACTTCCGCAAGGACGCGCTGACCGGCCATCGTCCCACCTGGAAAACGGGCGCCAACGCATGGGCGCACGGCACGCGCGATGGTGCCAGAACCGCCGAGGCCGAAGCGCGCGTCCACGCCAGCACCGAACGTGTGACGCGGAAAGCTCGGTCGTCGCGCACCGAAACATCGACGTTCCGGCGTCAATTGAAACCTCTCGAACGGAAATCGCTCCGCGTGCTCGATCTGGGCGATGAAGCGAAGCGCGAGGACATCAAGGCCCGCTTCAAGGAATTGGTGAAGATTCACCATCCGGACGCCAACGGTGGCGACAGCCGGTCCGAGGAAAAGTTGCGCGAAATCCTGCAAGCCTATAATTATTTGAAGCAATCTGGCCTGGTCTAATCCTCCGAGCCTTTGAACCGAGTGCACGCCGTGGCAGTTGCACCTGTTCGGGGCCTTAGCGGCTGCTAGGCGATTTGATCGGGAACTCTATGGAAATGCGCACGTCATCCAGCGCGGCCGGCACGCCAGCCGCCAATCTTCCGGACATGAAGCTGTCTGTCCGCCAGGTCTTCAATATAGACAGCGATCTTGAGGTCCCGGCCTATTCCAAGGCAGACGAGCACGTGCCGGACACCGATCCGGATTATCTCTTCAATCGCGACGTGACGCTCGCCATCCTCGCGGGTTTCAAGCACAACCGCCGCGTGATGATCCAGGGTTATCACGGCACCGGCAAATCGACTCATATCGAGCAGGTGGCGGCGCGCCTCAACTGGCCGTGCGTTCGCGTCAACCTCGACAGCCACGTCTCGCGCATTGATCTCGTCGGCAAGGACGCGATCGTGCTGAAGGAAGGCAAGCAGGTAACCGAATTCAGGGAAGGCATCCTGCCGTGGGCGCTCCAGAATAACATCGCGCTGTGCTTTGACGAGTACGACGCCGGCCGCCCAGACGTGATGTTCGTCATCCAGCGCGTACTCGAAGTTTCGGGCAAGCTGACGCTTCTCGATCAGTCGAAGGTCATTCGTCCGCATCCGGCCTTCAGGCTGTTTGCAACGACCAATACGATCGGTCTCGGAGATACGTCCGGCCTCTATCACGGCACGCAACAGATCAATCAAGGTCAGATGGACCGCTGGTCGATCGTCGCGACGCTGAACTATCTTCCGCACGACGACGAAGCGAAAATCGTGCTGTCGAAAGTCAAGGCATTCGCCAAGACGGAAGCTAAGCGCAAGCAGGTCTCGCATATGGTCCGCGTCGCGGATCTGACGCGCTCGGCCTTCATCAACGGCGATCTCTCGACTGTGATGAGCCCGCGCACGGTAATGACGTGGGCCGAAAACGCCGAGATCTTCGGCGACATCGGCTTTGCGTTCCGTGTCACGTTCTTGAATAAGTGCGATGATCTCGAAAAGCCGCTCGTTGCCGAATTCTATCAGCGCTGCTTCGGCGAAGAGCTGCCCGAAAGCACAGCAAACGTCGCGTTGAGCTAAAAATGTACGATCGGATTTTTGTCGCCCAGGATGAAGATCCAATTACGCCGGGCTTCGCTGGCGTCGCAATCCGAGTTCTTGTTGGGAATCTCCAAAACTCGAGCACCGTTGTTTTGACAACAATGGAAGCGGGGGCCCGGATCCCTGCGCACCGTCACAGTCTCGCCGACGAATTCGTCTATGTCGTCGCCGGGGATTTCATTGAGGACGGCAAGACATACGGCCCTGGCACTGCCTTCTGGTGCAAGGCCGGCAGTATCCATGGTCCGCATGAATCAACGGCGGGGTGTAAGCTGATCACGTACTTCTCTGCACCTTTGGATTTTGACGTTGCGGGTTAGGAATTCGGCCGCATGGCAAACCCTACAAAACGCCGCGAAGCACCCTCCGAACCGCTAAAGCGTGTCCTCGGACCGGCTGTCCGCGCGATTGCAGGCGACAGCGAGGTCGAGGTCGACTTCGGTCCGGGCAAAGGCGAGGTCGCGGGCAAGGCTGTGCATCTCCCCGACCTGCCGCGCGCCCCCTCGGCGAAGGATGTCGCGCTGGCGCGGGGTTGGGCGGACAGCCTCGCTTTACGCATCGGATGTCATGACGCCAAAGTGCATCGCCGGATCGCGCCGCCGGCGGGACCCGCTCGCGCCGTCTTCGAAGCTGCCGAGCGTGCCCGCGTCGAAGGGCTCGGATCGGCCCGCATGCCCGGCATGGCCTCGAACTTGACGGCGCGTCTCGAAGATCAATACGGCCACGGTCGCTTTCGCTCCGTCGCGACGCGCGCCGAAGCACCGCTCGAAGATGCGCTTGCCCTTCTCATCCGCGAGCGCCTTACGGGTCAGGCCCCGCCGTCGTCCACGAAGGGCCTCGTCGATGTTTGGCGGCCGTTGATCGAGTCTCGTGGCGGCAAGCTACTCAACAGGCTCGAAGGCCTGTCGGAAAATCAGGAGCAGTTCGGACGCCAGATCCGCGATCTTCTGAAAATCCTCGAAATGGTCGATCAAAGCGACCAGCCCCAGTCCAACGAGGACGAAGAAGAAAACGACGAGGGTTCGGCCGAGGGCGGCACCGAAGATTCCGAAGATAAAAGCGAAGAGTCAACAGAGGGCCAGGATCAGGAAAGCGAGGAGCAGCTTTCCGAGGGCGACCTTTCCGAAACCGAGGAATCGATGGAATCGGGTCAGACCGAGCCTCAGGACCTCGACGATGGCGATATCGATGACGATGAGACGCCGGCTCCGTGGCGTCCCAACATGACCGTGCTCGATAACCCCGAGGCGTTTGGCTACAAGGTATTTACGCGCGCCTACGACGAAGAGGTCGGCGCCGATCAGTTGTCCACGCCGGAAGAACTCGAGCGTCTTCGCGCCTTCCTCGACAAGGAATTGAAAACGCTCTCGGCCGCGGTGGCAAAGCTTGCGAACAAGCTGCAGCGCCGGCTCTTGGCGCAGCAGAATCGCGGCTGGGATTTTGATCTTGAGGAAGGTCAGCTCGACGCCGCGCGCTTGACCCGCATCATCACCGATCCAACGGGCGCCCTCTCATTCAAGCGCGAGCGCGACACCGATTTCCGCGACACCGTCGTGACATTGCTGCTCGACAATTCAGGTTCTATGCGCGGCCGGCCGATCATGGTCGCAGCATGCTGCGCCGATATCCTCGCCCGCACCCTTGAGCGCTGCGGCGTCAAGGTCGAAATTCTCGGCTTCACGACCAAGGCTTGGAAAGGCGGACAGTCGCGCGAAGAATGGCTGGCGGCCGGTAAGCCGCCGTCACCCGGGCGGCTCAACGATCTCCGCCACATCATCTACAAGACCGCGGACGCGCCTTGGCGCCGCTCCAAGAACGCGCTTGCGTTGATGATGCGCGAAGGCCTGCTCAAAGAGAACATCGACGGCGAAGCCTTGGCGTGGGCGCATTCGCGTCTCGTCAATCGGCCCGAGCAGCGCCGCATTCTCATGATGATCTCCGATGGCGCGCCGGTCGACGATTCAACGCTGTCGGTGAACTCCGGCAGCTATCTTGAGCAGCACCTTCGCCAAGTCATACACGAGATCGAAAATCACTCGCCCGTCGAACTCATAGCGATCGGTATCGGCCACGATGTCACCCGCTACTACCGCCGAGCCGTCACCATTACGGATGCTTCGGAGCTTGCTGGCGCAATGACGGAAAAGCTCGTCGAGTTGTTTGAGGAGAAGCCGGACGCCGACGAGCCGGCCACGGCCCGCCGCCGCTACGCGCGCGCCCATTGAGGTCAGCACTTGAACCTCAAAAAACTTTGTAGCTCTAGCCTAGTGGTCGCCCTCTTCGGCACCTTTATCGGCGTCGCTGCGGCCGACCCGAAGCCGGACATTTCGGACATCGAAGCGGGGCCGATCGCCGTCGAAGCCAAGCCCATCACTTCGTTCAAGCGCTTCAGCGCCGATGAGCCTCTGGCCAAGCTGAGGTTTCGCGGCGGCCTCGTGTTGACGTCGCCATCACCGCAATTTGGCGGCTGGTCCGGCCTCGTAGTCGACGACGACGCAAGATCTTTTCTCTCTATCTCCGACACCGGCGTCTGGATGACGGGAGAGCTAGCCTACGATGGCACACATCCGGCCGGGATAAAGGATGCGCGACTTGGACCGCTTTTGGAGCGGACCGGTTTTCCGCTTCAGCGCGGCCGCAATCGTGATTCTGAAATCGATTGCGCTTGAAAGCGGAACCTTGCAGCACGGCTCCGTCCTCATCGGCTTCGAACAAAAGCACAGGATCGAGCGCTACGACCTGACGCCCCAAGGCATCACGACCGACCGGGGGAGCGTCAAGCTTCCTCCGAGCGCAAAGAGAATGCGACCCAACCAAGGCCTCGAAGCGCTGACGGTTATGAAAGGCGGCCCCTACAAGGGCTCAATCATCGCGTTTTCGGAACGGCTCTACGATCTATCCCGCAATCACACTGGATGGCTGTGGACGAAGGCCGGCCCTCAAACCATCCATCTGAAGAATATCGGCGACTATGACGTCACCGATATTTCGAGCCTAAACGACGGAACGCTTTTCGTCTTGGAGCGCCGCTTCAATTGGATTGAAGGCGTCAAGATGCGCCTCCAGCGATTAGCGCCAGACGAGTTGGCGCTCGATCGTACGCTCGAGGGCGAGACGCTGATCGAAGCCGACCTGAACGACAACATCGACAATATGGAAGGTCTCGCCGCCACCCGGCTTAAGACCGGGGAAATTCTGATCACGATGATCTCGGACGATAACTTCAACCACTTGTTTCAGCGCACCGTCCTATTGCAGTTCACGCTGAAAGACAGTGAGCAAGCGAAAGCCCGGCCACCTGAGTAAGGCGCCGGGCTAATTTTTCGCAAAAAGCGGCGCGCCGCTTGGATCAGGCGGCCTTGGCGGCCTGGACCTTCTGAATCTCGCGCTTGAGCTTGAGGCACGTCGGCGACAGCTCTTCGTTGTCCGCCTTCAAAAGGAAAGCATCGAGGCCACCACGGTGCTCGACGGATTTCAGCGCCCTTGCCGAAACGCGCAAACGGACCTTCTTTCCAAGAACGTCACTCATCAGCGTCACGTTGCACAAATTCGGACGGAACTTGCGCTTCGTCTTGTTTTCGGCGTGGCTCCTGAGTTGGCCTGAGAGGGGCAAAGTCCCTGTCAGCTCGCAGCGCCTGGTCATAACTATCTCCTATGCCGCGGCCCTAATGAGGGGCGGTCGATCGAAAGCTGGCTATTGCAGCAAAAAATTGCGCCCCGCAAGCAGGGCCTACGGGGTCTCGGCCCGCTGTATAATTGACATGCCGGATGCGCGTCAAGGCACTGGTTCTCCCGCTTCAAAGTAGCCGAAGTCCAAGAATCGTCGCAAATGCGCACTACCAGGGGGCCGCCTAGGGGGCGATCGGGAAAGAAACATGGAGAATTTGGGGGCCTGGACAGAGGGGCGAAGCGTTTTCCGCAACCTTATCACGGTCGCTATCGTCGCGTTGCCGCTCCAGGGCGCCAGCGCGGCTGATGTGACCTGGCCAAGTGAGGTCGCCGCGGTCTATCGGCTTTCTTTCAACGGCTTCGACGTCGGGAGTTACAAATTTACCGCCCACTACGACGGCAAAACTTATTCTGCCACCGGAAAGACGGAGATTTCGGCGCTGTTTGGCGCCTTCAAGTGGGTCGGCAATTTCGCCGGCAGCGGCGCCTTTGAAAGCCAGGGCCCGAGACCCGCGAGCTATGAGATGAGCTACAAGACGAAGTCTAAGATCACGTCCGTGAAGCTCAGTTTCGCCGGATCTCAGGTAGCGTCTGTAGCCCTTGTGCCCAACAGGCACCCCTCACCAGAGACAATCAAATTGAAGCCGGAAAATCTGCAAAACGTCTTCGACCCGATGGGCGCGACACTCGCAATGTCGGATACGAGTGCGTCGGATGCTTGCAATCGCACAATTCCCGTTTTCGATGGGAAGGTCCGCTACGACCTTCATCTGTCGTTGAAAGGTCGCGAGCGTATCAGCGAGCGCAAGCCTTCAGGTCAACCCAGGGAACTCGTGGTATGCCATGTGAAATACGTTCCGATTGCGGGCCATAAGCCCAAGGATTTCGTCAATCCCTGGATCGACTACGATCATATCGAGATTGCGCTACGTGCGGTGCCGACGGCCGGTGTTTATGTTCCCTACCGGGTGACGGTCCCATCGTCCATCGGTGCCGGCATTATGACACTCGACACCATTAACATCACGGCTGCCAACAACCAGCAGATCGCGTTGAAACAATAATGCGCGTCGTGCGCGAGATGCACGCGACGCGATGCTCTTCGTCAGCGGGCCGAATAACCCTTGATCTCAAGGCCCTCCTCTGCAATGCCAGGGCTCGATCGGAGTCAAGCACGACATGGCAAGTGATCTCGAGGCCCGCATCCGAAACGTTACCGCGGTGCTCGGACCAACGAATACCGGCAAGACCCACCTCGCCATAGAGCGGATGCTCGGGCACGAAAGCGGCATGATCGGCCTGCCGCTGCGCCTTCTCGCGCGCGAAGTCTACGACCGGATCAAGCTGCGCGTCGGCGCCGACAAGGTCGCTTTGATCACCGGCGAGGAAAAGATCAAGCCGGAGCGCGCCCGCTATTGGGTTTCGACCGTCGAGGCGATGCCGCGCGACATCGACGTCGATTTCCTTGCCATCGATGAAATCCAGCTTTGCGGCGATCCCGAGCGCGGACATGTTTTCACCGACCGCTTGCTGCATTCACGCGGCCGCTCCGAGACGTTGCTTCTCGGTGCGCAAACGATGCGCGAAGCCATCAGCGATCTCATCCCGGGTGCCAACTTCATCTCGCGCCCGCGACTTTCGAAGCTGAGTTACAGCGGCGAGAAAAAGATCACGCGTCTGCCGGCGCGGTCCGCGATCGTCGCGTTCTCGGCTCAGGAGGTCTATGCTCTCGCTGAGTTGATCAGACGCCAGCGAGGTGGCGCCGCAGTCGTTCTCGGCGCGCTGTCGCCAAGAACGCGAAACGCTCAAGTCGAGCTCTATCAATCGGGCGACGTCGAATTTCTGATCGCGACCGACGCGATCGGCATGGGCCTCAATCTTGATGTCGATCACGTCGCGTTTTCCGCGCTTCGCAAGTTCGACGGCCACAATCACCGCAATCTGACGCCGGCCGAAATCGGTCAGATCGCAGGTCGCGCCGGCCGTCATATGAATGACGGCACGTTCGGTGTGACGGGCAGCGCCGACCCGATCGACGCCGATATGGTCGAACGCCTCGAGACGCACAGCTTCGATAGCGTGCGCACCCTGCAATGGCGCAACCGCAACCTCGATTTCTCAACCCTCGATGCCTTGCACGCGTCGCTTCGTGAATTGCCGCGCGAACAGCGCCTGACGCGGGCGCGCACGGCGGACGATGTGGCCGCGCTCGAAGCTCTGAGCGCCGATCGCGAGATCGCAGATATCGCGACGACCCCGGCGCGCGTGTCGCTGCTTTGGGACGTTTGCCAGCTCCCGGACTACAGAAAGATTTCCGGCCAGAGCCACGCCGAGCTGGTTTCGAACGTCTATCGGCATCTGACGAGCGGCGACAACCGCATCCCGGAAGATTGGTTCTCCAAGCAAGTCGCGTTAGCGGATCGTACCGACGGCGACATCGACACGCTCTCGACCCGCATTGCCCACATTCGCACCTGGACCTTCGTTGCCAATCGTCCCGATTGGCTGAAGGACCCGGAGCATTGGCAGGAGCGCACGCGAGCCATTGAAGACAGTCTCTCCGACGCGATGCACGAAAGCCTGACGCAAAGGTTCGTGGATCGCCGGACCAGCGCTCTGATGAAAGGCATGCGAGATAAAGACGAGCTGACCGCCGACATCGCCGACGACGGCGCCATCACGGTCGAAAATCACTTCGTTGGACGGCTGAAGGGATTTCGCTTCACCCTCGATGCAGCGGCCGACGGCATTCACGAAAAAGCAACGCGACAGGCCGCGATGCAGGTCGTTACCCGCGAGCTTGGCATGCGCGCACGCCGCGTTGCCGCCGCGCAAAACGATGCGTTCAAGCTCACGCGCAGCGGCAGCGTCATCTGGCGGGACGATGAGATCGCGAAGCTCGAGCGCGCCGACGATCCGTTGCAACCCGGTCTGACCCTGATCGCCGACGAGGCGATGAGCGAGGCCGATCGCGAAAAGGTTCAGGCACGGATCAAGACGTGGCTCGACGATACGATCGCTGACAGGCTGAAGCCGGTCGTCGAGATGTCCCGCAGTGCTGAACTGCAGGGACTGGCCCGTGGCATTGCCTTCCAACTGAAGGAAGGCCTCGGCGCGCTGAAACGCGAGACGGTTGCCGACGATGTCAACGCTCTCGATCAGTCCGCACGCGCGGAGCTGCGCAAATTCGGCCTGCGATTTGGCGCCTTCAATATCTTCTTCCCCGTGATGTTGAAGCCGGCGCCCGCCGATCTGGCAGCGACGCTCTGGCTCTTGAAGAATCCGGTCTCGGCCGGCTCGACGCCGCAACTGCCGCGTCCCGGTCTCACCTCGGTAGTCGTCGATCCGGCAACGCCCGAGGCGCTTTATCGTGCCCACGGCTTCCACCTCTGCGGACCGCGCGCGATCCGTCTCGATATTCTCGAGCGGCTTGCCGATCTGATTAGACCGCTGCTGGCCTGGCGGTCCGGCCCCGGCAAGACCGACGCCCCTCCCAAAGGTTCGACGGGCGACGGGGGCTTCAGGGCAACCGACGATATGATGTCCATCCTCGGCTGTTCGGCCGAGGAGCTTGGCGAAGTGCTGAAGGCGCTCGGCTTCCGGCTTGAGAAGCGCCCGATCATTACAGCGTTGCCCGCTCCCGAGGCTGCTCCAGCTTCTACCGAAGCGGTAGCGGGCGATGCAAAACCGATCGATGCGGTAGAGACGACTGGCATCCCCGCGGTAGGTGCGGAGCCGCCGGCGGATATGCCCGCGGAGCCAGCGCAGTCGGTTGTGGCCGAGGCTTCGCCAGTGGCAATAGCCGAAACCAGTCTTGCCCAGGCCCTCGCACCTGAGGCGCAAAAATTCGAAGAGATCTGGCGGCCCCGCCGTCATCAGCGTCCCGAACGTTCCGAACGCCCGGAGCGCCGTGACGGGCCGCGCCGCGAAGGGGGGCAAGGCCGTCACCATCGCCATCACGGGCCGCGCCCTGCTCAACCTGCTGCGAACGCCGCCTCGCCGGAAAACTCAGCCGCAAATGCCGCCCACGCAGCAGTCTCGCAAGCACCCGCCGCCAACAATCAGTCGGACCGCCCTCATCAGCGCCCAGATCGTCCATCAGATCGCCCATCGGATCGGCGCGAGGATCGTGGCGACCGCGCGCGTTCCGAAGGCCGGAAGAACGAGGACCAAGGTCCCAGAAAAGGCGATGCGAACCGGCCGCGCCGGGACGACAACCGTAATGGCCGCCGCGAAGAACGGCGGTCGCCGCAGATGATCACCGCCGCGCCGCCAAAATCGGCTACCGGCGATTCATCGTCGCCGTTCGCAGCGCTTGCCGCCTTGAAAGCCCAAATGGAGAAGCGGAGTGAAGGCTCCGGCTCGACCTGATACCGGGTCCGATGCGAACGCGGGCTCTTTGCAGCGTATCGACCGGTGGCTGTGGTTCGCCCGTATCGCAAAGTCTCGGACACTGGCGCAGGCCCTGATAGAGCGTGGGAAAGTCCGCATCAATCGGGTGAAGATCGACAAAACCAGCACGACTGTCAGACCTGGCGACGTGCTGACGCTCTCCCTTGGTCCGCGGGTTCTCAGCATTGAGATCCTCGGCATTGGATCGCGGCGCGGGCCCGCAGCCGAAGCGCAGGCGCTCTATCGTGACCTTGCACCTCAGCGGCCGAAGACCATTTCTGATAAACCTGGGGAAACCGAACAGGCCGAAGCGATCTCGCGACAGGCGCTCCGTCCCGAAGGAGCGGGTAGGCCGACGAAACGCGAACGCCGTCTGACCGACAAATTTAGGGGCCGGGATTGAAACTGTGACGCCCGGTCCACCTAGGCAGCCGCAACGCCTATGGTAATAAGGGCGCCGCCAGATCGAGGAAACGCTGGTTCGTGGAGCCGCTCCTGCCCGTTCCTCGATGTTCTTCGATAGACCAGGAATTCGAATGACCTACGTCGTCAACGACAAGTGCATCAAGTGCAAATACACCGATTGCGTCGAGGTCTGTCCGGTGGATTGCTTCTATGAAGGCGAGAATATGCTCGTCATCCACCCCGACGAGTGCATAGATTGCGGCGTCTGTGAACCGGAATGCCCGGCCGACGCCATCAAGCCCGATACCGAGCCCAATCTCGAAAAGTGGATGGAGCTCAACCGCCAGTACTCGGAAACCTGGCCTAATATAACGGCGAAGAAGCCGGCTTTGCCCGATGCCGACAGTGTCAAAGACGAGACCGGGAAGTTTGAGAAATATTTTTCGCCCAACCCCGGTTCAGGCGACTAAAAATTGCGTTCAGCTCCACCACTTGAATGCACGTGGAGCAATTCATACATAAGACATTGGTTTGACGCGGTTATTTAAAGGCTGTCGTAAGCTCGAGCAGATTGTCTCAGAACGCGACCCTTCATTTGCCATCAAGACTGTGTTAGTATCGGTTGTGATGGCGTTAAGTCTGCACAAATCCGGAACGGCCGCGAACAAAAGAGGGTTGCCTAGCTCTGATGGGCAGCTTTCGATAAGACGTTATGGGGCGTCACTGGGCCAATTCAGAGTCGGGCAGGATTTGCGAAGCTAGGCCAAAATGAGCGCGCAGGGGACGGCCTCTCGTCAAAGTGAGGCACGGGTCAATGCGCGCGTGTTGTTCGGGCAACTACGCCTGCAACACTGATGTTCCGCCCCCACAGGGCGGACCGACGGCTAAGCCGGTCATTCGGCAAGGCCCAGTATGCGAGAGTGAGAGATCGATATGGCTCAGAAGAAAAAAGCTCCGGTCATCCCCAAGTCCGCAGCGAGGAACGCCGTAGGCAAATCAAAATCTATGCCGCTGAAGGTTGGCGCGAGCGCCAATAAGGTCGCCAAGCATCCCCTCAAGCCGAAGGTTGAGCCCGCTGTGAAAGCTAAGGTCGCACAACCCGTTGCCGCTGCGAAAGCTGTTAAGAAGCCTTCGTCTGTCCCTCTCAAGGCTGCTCCCAAGATCGAGGCCGCGCCGGTTGCGAAGAAGCCGCTTGCGCAGGCGTCAGCAGCGGCACATCTCGCCGCTAAGGCTGCTCCTGCGCCTCAGCGCGCCGTTGCCGTGCCGGCCAACGCCCATAAGGCGGCAAGCCAGAAGCTCACGGCTCCGGTTGCTGCCGCTCAGCAGCCGGTAACGCCGAAAGCCATTGCCGAGAAGGCCGCCGCCGCTCGTCAGATCCTTGCTGTGCAGAAGAAGCCGGTGAGCCAGCGCCACGGCTTCAAGGCGAATGAGTTCATCGTTTATCCCGCGCACGGTGTTGGCCGTATCGTCGGCATCGAGGAGCAGGAAATCGCCGGCATGTCGCTCGAACTCTTTGTCATCACCTTCGACAAAGAGAAGCTGACGTTGCGCGTGCCGACCGGCAAGCTTGCCAGCGTCGGAATGCGTAAACTCGCCGACGAAGGGCTCGTCAAAAAGGCTATGGAAACGCTGAAGGGTCGTGCACGCATCAAGCGCACGATGTGGAGCCGCAGAGCGCAGGAATACGTCGCGAAGATCAACTCCGGCGATTTGATTTCGATCGCGGAGGTCGTCCGCGATCTCTATCGCTCTGAAGCTCAGCCCGAGCAGTCCTATTCCGAACGGCAGCTCTACGAGGACGCGCTCGACCGTATGGCGCGCGAACTTGCTGCCGTCGAGAAGCTGGATGAGCGCGGCGCAGTTCAGCGGATCACCGAGATCCTGTCGAAAAGCGCCAAGGGCCGACGTTTGGCCGAGGGTGAATCATCGGTCGGCGAAGCCGCCTGACTGCCCCAGGAAGACGGCGATCCAAAGGACGACACTAAGTCCGACTAGCTCGCCTTTAAAAGGTTACCGCGCCCGGTTCCGCACCTTCCGTCGGAGCCGGGCGCAATTCTTTTGGGCCTCCCGCTCCGGAAGTCGGATCGCCGGGAGCGCGCACCGGTTCGGTGGGACTCTTGGGGCTTTGCTCGCTGACGTCGGCGGGATTACTCGCGCCGTCCTGAATTTCAAGTTGCGAAGGGTCGGCGATGTCGACGAGGGGCCCGTTCCGTCGCTCGATCCAACCGCGAAGCACGACAGTCTTATTCGCGAGGCCGTCGAGAGAGCGATCGAACTCGGGATTGGCAGCAAGAACCTTCTTGTCGATGCGTGCAGTGAAATCCGTGCGCCAGTCGTTGCTGAAGTTCAGGTAGGTCGCGCCTTTGGTACGGCTACGGACACGACGGTGCCAATCACCCGCACGTATTTCCCGCGCAGCTTCATTAGCTCGCCCGGGCGGTCCGCGGGCATTGCGCGATAGACGCCGTTGCTCCAAAGCCCCTAGCCTCTTACGTCGCGCTTCCGCCTCATGAGCGAGAAGCTCGCGTGCGCAGCCGAAGCTTTCTGGAAGCCCGTAAGCGCGGGCATAGCCGTTGGCGAGCAGCGTGCCCTGCACCCATTCCTCGCGACCGCGATCTTCGAGAAAAACCTGCGCCAGCGCCCGGCCATAACGGTCGGCACGGCGGCCGGCGAACGCAAGCTTGATCTTCTTTGCAAGGACGAGATCGGAGAGAGCCTTGATGGTATCGATCTCGGGCGGCCAGGCCCCAGGCGAGGCATTCGCGTCGCGTGCCCGCGGCGCTAACGCACCGATGAGGCGAACAACTTTGCCGTCATCCAAGACCAGCGTTTCGCCATCGACGATTCGAGTGACGGTCCGGACGGGACCGGGTTCGAGCGTGCAGGGCGATGCACTATTGTTCTCCTCGGCAACGGCAGCAGCCGGAAGCGCCAATAGCGCCGCAACTCCCAGTGCCGATACCAAGCCCCGCCACATCATGGCGAAAAGGCAGATCATAGACTGCGGCATCCGCCAAGGGTGGGGAGGCACCTTTGTGCTGGCGGCCGGCACCACGGGGCCCGTGCCGGCGGCCGGCTCCCGGAACGGGTGTCGCCGGCACAACCAAAAAGAGTACTTGCCGCGAGCGGCCCGCATCGCAAGCCCCGCTAAAGCCCAAGTCTCGCAAACGAGTTTCATAAACAAGTCTGGGCCGCCTGCCCGCTCGCGGCGCACTCGCAATTATACTAATAACAATGATATTTCAACCAAAAGTAGTGGAAATGCGGTGTGATCACACCGATGGAATTGCAGGGCCCCCGACGGCTCCTGTCACGAAAAAAAATCTTCGTCGTGAGGTAGCAAGCAACCGCGCTTGACCTATGGCAACGCTCCCAGCATAGCTTTTGACGCACATCGCGGGCGCGGTGGGCGCCTTGGCAAAGCACTGCCGGAAGGCTTGGGCCGG
>CAVPYR010000021.1:0-120996 GCA_963710005.1 uncultured Alphaproteobacteria bacterium | reverse complement strand
CTCGAAATTGAACAAATATGGGGGCCTCACGTCATCCCGGTTTGGGGGATACCTCATGGGAGATGTTGGCGTGCGGGGATTAGCTGATGATCAAGACGACAAGTCGGCGCCTTGCAAACCGGGATAGATGGGAGATGTTGAGAGACGGGCTCCTCAATAGAACAAGATTAACGCGAGCGCGCAGCCGACGATGGTCAACACCACGATTGATGACCTCGTTTCCCAGCTTACTCGACCGTGGTAGGAGCCCCACCAGGTTCGACGTTTTCATTCAAAAACCTCCGCAGCATCGACCGGCGTCCTCGAACGACCAGCCTTCGCGAAAGTTCCGCGTCTCTATGTGGCATCAGCTTTCTTTCTCCATTTTCGCCAGAGTGCCAGCAATCTCCAGGAGAGCCAAAGGGCATTCATTGAACTACTCCAATCTAATCAAGACCAATAATCAAATAAAAGTCGAGAACGTCCTCCTCCCTGTGCGATAATTGCGGGTGCGTCGGCTGCGGGAACTACGATCCATGCCGGTTTAGTAGTAGTCGATATTGCATTTGGGGCTATTGTCGTGACCCTGCGGGGCACATAGGCAAGTTCATTCAAGCCTGCCATCCAATTTGTTCGGTAGATCGGAGCCGGTGCGGTCCGGACCAGCTCGTTAATTTGTGCGCCATTGATTTTTGAGCGAACATATGCTGGCGTGAGCAGCACATCGCTCATTGAATGAAACGTCGCGTATCCCCAACAAGCCCACCACGATACTAATGCTGCTCGCGACGAGGGCCGTCCACCGCTCCGATAGCGCGTCGTAGGCGATGCCGCCAAGCACACATATGGGCAGCACCATCGGCAAGATATAGCGGGGATTGATCTCGGCAGGCCAAAACAGAATGACTGAGGTGCCGGCAAAACCGTAGCAGCTGAGTGCCAGGATAAAATTCTGGGGGACGGTTTTTCTGACAAATTTGGTCGGTGTCAAAAAAAGCGCGACGGCCAACAAGGCGGCGGGAAAGGTCTCGAAAAAGAAATCAACGGCATTGGCCAGCGGGTGTGGCCAGAGCGATCCCGTTGGCCGAAAGCCGCGTGTATCTCAACCATTCGCTTTGATCACCCGGCACAAAACATAAGCGTACCATAAACCCGCGGGAAAAACTGCTACACCGCCAGCGAGGGCAAGGCCCGGAATTTGCCACCAAGTGGATGTCAGGGCGACGAATGCAAGAAGACCCAGCATGAAATAAGCTATGGGCTGGGGCCCCTTGAGGAGCGCCGCTATCGCCAAAAGGCACCCAATGCCAATCCAGCGACGCAGGGAAATTCGTCCGGTCGTGTATGAAACCCACCACAGGAGGAAGGCGCCGAATAGTATGACTGCGAGAGGCGCATCGGCCACCGACGTCACGTAGTATCTCATGACGATGGGGCACGCTAAAAATAAGGTCGCGCCAAACGCCGTCGCTTCGGCGCTCGCGACGGGCCTCAAGGCGCGCCAAATCAGCAGAATACCGGTCAAAAGCGAGAGAATTATCGGGAGTCGCGCAATAAACGGCATAACACGGCCGAACGGAAGGCTAATGGCTGCGATAAACCATGAGAGTAGTGTTGGGCGTTCTATCCAACGCGCATTGTATATATGTGGCGTAAGCCAATTCCCATCGTCCAATGCGCTCTGGGCAATCGTTACCGTTAGTCCTTCGACATAATGATATCCGTGAAATAAAGCCGATGGAACCGCGATAAGAAGCGAGACGCCCATAATCAACTGAAGCGAAAATTCTCGGCGAGCGAGCCAACTCCACCATCGAATGACGCGTTGCGCCGACCGTTGAAGCGCGAAGGCGTGCAAATTTTCGCGTGCCTTGAGATCGATGATTTCATCGGTCATTATTTGCGCCTGACAGCGAGAAATTCGAGACGGGATCGTTGCCGCGAATTGCTTAGCCACGGACGGCGGAAAAGCGACCGCTTCAATACCGTTCTGTATACCGAGCAATTCTCGGATTCTTGTGGTGCGCCAATGCACGCAGTGGCGGTGGGATACATTTCACAACAAAACTGTAATGCCTGGATCGTGCACGGAATGCGATAGCGTTCCGTTCTGCGGGGTATCCGCTCGTGATGTCACAATTCTGTAAGAGTTGCGGCGGCGTCACGGACATGCGAACCGAGGTTGGAACGAGCCGGCACGGGACCTGCAGAGCCATGCGTACGGAGTTATCCAGCGCCGCGGTTATGCTGCTTTTCGCTCTGATAGCAGCGGCCTCGTCGGGATTGATTTACTTTGTTGTGGGCAGCGGTCGTAGCTGGGCGGCCTACATTTTAGGCGCGATCGCCATGGTGAGCTGGTTTACCCTCGTCGTGCTAATTGTCGCCGCGTTTGGATGGCTGATTGATCGCATCGTAGCATGGCTGCACAAGCTATGAGCCGCTTGGTGAAATGGAATGGCACGCCTGTCTTCTTCGATGCATCACGTCTGTAGGATATTTCGGCTCTCATCTTGCCGGTGCTTTGCGCCCTTCGAGTTGGTCTCTCTTTATCGCTGACGCCCTTGCCGCATCTGACGATCCGTCTGTGGGATAAGGAGGACCTTGCGGGGATCGATCGTACCGCAGACCGAACACCGCACGCGACCTCGGAGCTCTGTGTGATCCATATCCGGATCGAACTTTGAGAGATCGATGGGCGAGCGCTGGCAAGCCGCTGTCATCGTGAGGGCCCGGGCCCTGGACGTAAAGCTCGGCGCCCGCATTGGATGAAATCTCGTATCTTCACGACCAGCTCCGTTGCTGGCCGTTCCCATCGTGACGATATTCGACCCAACGGTTTGAGGCAATTGACCACGGCGTCCACGCGATTCACTTAGGGCAAGTCGGTCATATGAACATCGCTATCGCCTATCTGCTGCTACTGCTCGCCGCCGTTCTCGAAGCAGCCGACGATGCTCTTGTTCGCCTCGGGCTTCATAGCAATGCGGTGGGAGTTAAGATCAGCTTCTTTGTGGCCGGCGCAGCGGTTTTGTTTGCCTACGGGATCACGGTCAACTCGCCGCCGTGGGATTTCGGTGAGCTGCTCGGCGTATATGTGACGCTTTTCTTCGTCGTGGCTCAGGTCATCAATCTGGTGTTTTTCAATGTGCGGCTGGATGCGCCAATATTCGTTGGAGGCGCCTTGATCGTAGCGGGTGGTTTGGTCATCACTCTTTGGAAACCGTAACAGCCCGATGCAATTCCCAGCACTTGCCCCCGCGTTATGCTACGGGGCATTTTTACTCGTCGGCGTCTCCCGCCTTGAACCAGGTGAGTTCGGGGCCCCTGCCCTGCTCGAAATTCAGTATGATTTTGATCTCTTCGGCCGTCACTTCAACAGATCTCGCCGGCAGCACGTCGATAACCTCGTCGTCCACTTGCTCACTGCCATACCAAACCGGTTCTGCAAATTTCACAGGATTGCCGGAAATCCATTGCGACGCGCCTCGGACTTCATCCCGCGTCACCAATGTCGCCGTGATGGACCTGGGAATTTTGATTTCGGTAGACAAGATGAACCCTGTCGCCGCCTTCCACACCATGAAGAGGCGAGCGAGCCGAAAACTCTCTAGCCGCTCTCCCAGGTCACTGGGTAACGGCATCAGCATGAGGTGGTTGCCGCTCGGTGTGTAGACGAGAAAGCGCGGCGTCACTTCTTCGCCGGCAACGACCACCTTCCGGCTGACGCTTAGCTCATCGAGGATGTCTCTTTGCGTGTTCATCCGTATGCGCTCGGGACCTCGCATTGCCTTTACCTTTTCAAAAAAACTTGCGAGGCTCTGTCATTCCGGCTCGGCTTCCTCCTTGCTGCCTGTACGAGCGCCGCCAGGCGCGAGTGGCAACTCGCATGGTAATCCCTCAGGAACGTTTGATGGCGACCCACCCAACAAGGAGCAAAATGGGAATTGCAATGGAATCAGTAGTCATCCACCAGTTGTTGACGCGCTCGAGCCGATCAGCGGTCACAACGGCTTTCGATTTAGCGCGTCACCTACTTTAGACCCACAAGCCTGACTGTTCGGCCAGTTGCTCGGACGATCCCAGATTTTAGTATCGCCGTCGCTGCAGCCGCTGAAGCGCTTTTGATGACGACGTCGAAGTAAATGAGAGTTTGCACCGTTACCTAAACCGAGCGCTGCTCCAGCTCCTCAGCCAATGCAACGGCCTCGGTCTTCAGGGGCTCTTCAGCGATCCACGACGCGTACCGCGCTGCGTTAGCCGCAAGACATAGACGCAATCTGTTCGGTTCGATCCATATCGCATGAATTTCCGCGAGCACCGATGGTGCAATATTTTCCAGCCGCCTGCCGGCCGTCTCCCATCTCGAGAGATCATGGATGGTGATGTCGACGGGTCGGGTACGAGCAACGTAATTTTTCTGCGCGATTTGCATCCTTCCCCCTCCTCTTCGCCGCCGCCCACTTCGCAGGAATGTGTGCTCTGAAAAGAATTTTTGGTCGCGTAAACATGTATTGAAGCTCACGGGTAGAAGAGCACGATCATCCGGCTATTTTAGCGGCGCGGTTGGCGGCCGTCCGAACAAATGCACACCACGAAACATCGGTCCAACCAGTGGATCGACCTCGCCGAAAATTCATGGGTAAAGGTGCGATTGAGCCACCACAACCGGCTCGGCACGCAATCGCAAACACGTTGGGTTGGGATGATCGCGCCATTTAAGGCAGCTGCGCTGCTTACTTATCCGTAATGGCATGTAACGGACGCATTCTCCGCGTACTGCATTTTATTTGCTCTGCCCGGGTTCAGATAACATCGACAACGAAGCCGAGGGCAGCTTTCACGGAGGTCCCAATGGCCCGCTTTTCTCGAATAATTTCACCCTTATTGTTCGCAATGGCGATGGTTGTTCAGCCAATGCTCGCGAGCGCGGGAATCTTGATTACGATCGCGCCACCGATTCTCCCGGTCTATGCGCTGCCACCGCTTCCGGGCCCCGACTACATCTGGGCACCGGGATACTGGGCCTATGGCGACGATGACTATTACTGGGTGCCGGGGACTTGGGTTCTCGCCCCCGAGCCGGGCCTTCTTTGGACGCCTGGGTACTGGGCTTGGCACGACGGCGTCTATAGTTGGAACGCCGGTTATTGGGGACCGCACATTGGATACTACGGCGGCGTCAACTACGGCTTTGGGTATGGCGGTCATGGCTATGGGGGCGGTTACTGGAACCACGGTTCGTTCTTCTACAACACCGCCGTCGTTCACGTGAACACGACGATCATCCACAACACCTACAACAAGACAGTCATCAACAACACGACCGTCAATCGGGTGAGCTTTAATGGTGGCCAAGGCGGCACGACAGCGAAGCCCAATCCGCACGAACTAACATACGCCAGCGAACACCATGTGCCCGCAACGGATATGCAGGCACAGCATGAGCATGCCGCGAGTGGAAATCACGCGCTGTTTGCATCTGTGAACCACGGCGCGCCGCCAATCGGAGCAACAGCCAAGCCGGGCGTATTTACGGGACACGGTATTACCGCGTCCAAAGGTTTGAAGGTCAGTCACACGCCGACCAATCTGGCGACCGGGACGTCCTCACCCGGTAAACCCAAACTTTCGGAGGATCCCACCAAGTTCAAGACGACGAGCACCGCGTCGCTGAGCCATGGCAATTCATCCCAATTCAATCCGAACGGGCCGAAAGACCACAGAGCCCTTAAGCCGAACCCCGTCCGCGCGGCGTCGGTCCAACATCGAAACCCGCAGCACGGCTCTTCCCCGCATAACGAGCAACATGCACATGCCAAACCAAAGAAACCCGGGCAGCAAGGTTAGTGTTGACTATCGTTACGATAAAACTCTTAGGCCGGATGGCCTACGGCGCTTTCCGCTTACTCCCATAGAGCGTGGAGCCCGGAGCGAGGCACAATCGTTGCAGGTTGGGACCCAATCGTCGCGTATGAATGAAGGCCAACGCAATGTTTCGAGATAATGTAATCTGGGTCGATTTCCGTCTCTCGAAAAATATTCGGAAGAACCAAGTCATCTCGTTTATGCAATGGATGAAGGCGAGAGCTGGGAGAAGGCATAGCAATGATCACGCCTCAAGGAGCGCGCTCGAAATCGTCAGGCTGATGTTGGAGCGCGAAGCGCACAATGGGGGCCCGCGCGATAAGGCGTCAGCATCAAAAAATGCTCCGACTAGTTGGACCCTGCGCCTTCGAGAGCAACCGTTGATCAAAGCCAATTTGCCAAACTTGCGTCCGGCATGAACGCCCGCAAGGTGACATGCGCTTGCGCCAGGCGGTTCCCACGTCACGGATTCAAACCGCCACTGCTTGCGGACGGGCGAAACAGACCTAGCGCGGACTTGATCGATTCCCGACCGCTCCTCAACGCGACACCGCGGGGAACCTGAGGGTTGATTCTTTAAGTATAGATTAATCGCGGGTCCTAGCCTCCGGCCTACGAGCGGCCAAGCTTGAAGTCGCAGATCTCGATCTCGACTTCATGTTGCATTCCACGGGCGTTAGGGGCCCTGGACTACTCGACGAGCCGGATCCGCTCGGTCCACACACCGATGTACTGTCTTAAATGCTTGCACTCGTCTTTGATCGTTTTCAGTGCGATGTGAGCTTCAAACGAATTTGGATCTATCCCACCCTTGTCGAGCTTGCTGGCTTGGTCGCGAATAAGGATCAGCCCCCGCGCAATGCGTGCAGGGATTTTCTCGGTGTTCATGTGCTAATTACCCCGTTTCAAGGGGCGCGAATTGGACCCGAAATAGGGCGACAACGCGACTTCAACTCTTCACGTTGGATTGCGAAGAAAATCCGTTGTCTATCTGATTGCGCCTCGAGCCCCGCGTTCGGCTCTTTACCGTTTTGCCGCTTCGCCCACTCTTCAATGTCCCTTCCTTGAGTTCGTGCATCGCTTGTTCGACTTTTTTAGAAGCGCCTTTCGAGTATTTCCTCGTCATGATCAGCTTCCTTCAAGCTGTTTTGGCTTAACGCCGTATGTTCGGCGCTTGATCCTCAGCGACCAGGAGTAGGACGAAAACTTTGAAGCACGAACCGTCTTCAGCTTTGCGACAACGGAAGCGCCACCATCCTATCCCGAGTTTTAGTTTTAAGTTTTGTATGGAAGGCCGGGGAGTTCATCTCCCTGGCCTCTTTCATTTTCAGAGGATCACTACATGACACTAATCGAAGTATTGACGAAGCTCGCAGAACTGCGCGGCACCAGCCTTGAACGCCAAATTCAAGAACACAACGCGGAAGTTTGGGCGACGGCGCGTGCGAAAGGTAAAAGCCCACCAGCCGCTAACGAGGAAGAGCGGAAGGCGATGGATCGCGCGAGACGTAAGCGGGGAGTTGATAAGGCGCGTGTCAAGAGGCAGGCGGCGAGAAGGTCGTGCCCTTAACCGCGCTTCATTCGCGTTCCTTCGCCTTCGCATAGGGCACAAACATTCGGGGTTTGCGTCCGAGCATGGGGAAACCGACCTCGATCCCATATTGTGTGAGCATACCGGCATCCATCGGCGACGAGGCGAAAACGACTGGAACCCTCATCGCGCGCGCGGCGTCGCAAAACTTCACAGTTTCGGGATCGTTACCGAACTCGATGACTACGCTATCAACTTTCTTACTCTCGATGAGAGCAAGCGCAGGTTGGTAAGAATGGAAGATGTGAACTGAAACGCCGTCCATGAGAAGGCAATCGCGAAGACGAACACCAACAACTGGGAACGGTCGACAATGACAATGGATTTCGACGGTTTTTGAAGCATCTGAGTATGCCTCAGAAAGCATTACATGCACCACGCAACTTAAAATAACGCTGCAATTAAATCCACACCCGCGGAATTTCGGTAGGAATTGTTACAGAACGAGCAGTTTTTCGTCGGGTTAAAAAGTCGCTTTTGCGTAGAGGAAGCCCGCGATCTTTTGGAGTGCGGTGCGGTCGACGATCTTAACGTGACCCCGCCTTTGCGAAATGGTCCCCCTATATTCGAGGCTCTTCAACGCGACGGTGACGCCGGGGCGATTGACTGAGAGCATGATCGCCAAAAATTCATGGGTCAGCGGTAGCGCCTGTTCCTCCATCCGGTCGTCCACCATCAGCAGCCACCGTGCCAATCGTTGTTCGATGGTTCCGCGTGCGTTTGCGGACGCTGTCTCGCTCACTTGCACTAGGAAACTATTTACGTGCCTGAGCATGATAGTGGTCAGAGACGGGCTGCTAGACATAGCTTGACGCAAGACATCGGTTGGCAGGCGACGTCCTGTACCAGCCACTTGGATATATGCATCGTGGCTCGCTCGATCATTGGCCAGGACGACGGACAATCCGGTTGCTCCGTCGCGTCCAATGATGCCGACTTCGACTTCACCGTCTCCGTTCGCAACGACCGATGCCATACCGGTGTCGACGAAGTAAACATACTCGACGCGCTTTTTGCGTTGTTCCAGCCTCATCCGAAGCGGAAGCTCGATCTCTTGCAGATGCGGTTCAATTAACTCGCGGTCGCTTGGAGACATGCGCGAAAGTAGCAGGTTGCCGGTTGGTTTCGCCCGCTTGGGGCTTTTTGGATTGGCCATGCTCTCGATACCAGTTGTGGACAAAAGCACGTCGTCTTCCGGCCCGCTGCGCCCGGAACTTGCAGCGGATGGCGATCCAGATAGCTCATGAGACGAGCCTTCAGAACACCTAAGACTGTTAGGTTTCAGACACTTCAGAAGATTTTTGGCTGCGACCGAGCTTCGCAGAATACTGCGAGCCTTGGCGGTCATGCTCATAGTCCCGGTTCGGGCAAGAGCGCGACATCTCTCAACCGGTTACGCCCAGAAGTCGGCAGCCGGTTAAACCTTATACGCCTACTCGCGAAAAACCCCTAATCGCACTGAATTGTTCGAAATCGTACATAACATAGGGAACAGGCCGTCCTTGAGGGAGGTTCGCCACAAGAGACAAGCAAAGTCAGGCAGAGACCGAGGTGGAAAAGGAACAAGATTGGTTCGACGGTTTCCAGCAAAAAGCCGCTCCAAGATTACGAGAAATCTTCGAAAAGGATCTCGACGGACTTCCGAAAGTGCTCATTGAAAAATTGGAAGAGTTGCGACTGGCGGAGCTTAAGCTGCTTGCACGCGGTCAATCCGGCAAATCAGTCGAGAAATGATTGTGCGCCATAAGTTGTCCGGGGGCGCACCGCCGTTTAAGTACGCGCCTTTGGAAGAGGAGCCGCCAACTTGTGAAAGCTTGACGGCCAACGCTTATTTGGATGACGGCCGTCTAGGCTGTAAGACCGCAGCGGCTATGCGGCCAGCGATGGTAGAAGGGCGCTTGCTCTTCATCCGTGTTCGATTTCGAACAATCCCCTCGACCACCAAGTGCCACCGTGCAAAGTTGCTAAGTCCAGTGCGTGTGTGGGTACTGGTAAGAGGAGCGCTTCGCGCGGTTTGGTAGCTCCGTGCTTGAGAGCGCTCCTCCCTCATGTTTTGGACCGAGTTGCGAAGCCGACGCTGGCGACGCCATGTTGAGGACGTCATGCCTTCGCGGAACCATTTGCGACCGGGAAGAATTTCGCTGTGTTGCGACAGTGTCTCGTCTTCCTCACTAGCCTCCGTAAGCTGACACTGCGGGGGCATTTTATTCGTCGACTTGTGATCGAAATTTTTGGGGCGATCACCCCGTTTCTGGAACCAAGTCAGGTTAGCTGCCGTTATTGGCCCCGGAAGCAAAGCGTAAAGCTTTCTTTCGTATAGAGGCACCGGCCAAGTAGCTCCGGCCGGTGCCTCATTGGCTCCCTCTCGTAACTCATAGGATCGCGATGAAAGTCGGCGAGTTCGCCAGACGCGCCCGTGCGTCCAGGCTGTCCAAGAAGGCTAAGTTCGAAGCTGCATTTGAAAGAGCGCGCCGCGATCTGCGTTTGCTCGATGCGGCGCCTGCACTGTCGCCGTCGCCCATCATGGGATGGGTTTTGCGGAGAGACGTAAGGCTGAGCGGCCCATTCTCTCAATCGCCCGGCCAGACCAAACACCTCGTCAGAAAGAAGCCTGACCGCCAGGGATAATCCGAAGCATAGACGGGCGCCAGCCGTGCGAGGAGCCGACGCCCGACGGCGGTGCGCACGAGACGGTATGCTGCACCAGCCTTACGCCCCCAGCTAACCCTCCGGGCGCTTCATCGTCATATCCCCGTCCGTCGCCGAAGTCGTTAAAAACGGTGTGCAATGACGATCAAATCGCCATTCCGGCAAATCCAATTCCCGGGCAGTAAGCAGCCTCGGCTAAAGACGCAAAGGACGCCAGCCACGGGGTTGTGTGACTGGCGCCCACGTTCAAGCAAGAGCCTTTTGGCAGTGGCATTACCCGCTCGCTTTTGCTGCATATGCGGAATGAATGGGCAGAGCGACGCGACCCATTGCGCGTTGACTGAGCGATTGCCCAACATTTATGCGACTAGAAAAGCGTCTCGAAATGGAATGGGCGTCAGCCGGGGATGGGGGATGGCCGACGCCCTGACAACGGTCGGCACGGGGGCGTGCGGAACCGTTGGCCAGAGGGTACGGGGCGCACTCCTGCTATAGGTGCTTTTGCTCAAAAGATTGGTTAATAACTCGGCCTGGATCAGAATAAAGTGTCACCCTCAATTCCAACCCGACGCCTATGCTTCGCTAGAGTGACGGCGTTTGAGCCGGGCGATTTTCCATTATGTTGATCGGCCGCGACCGTTAGCGTTTTTCTACGCCGCATGCCCAAACACAGCAGCGCGAAGCTTTTCAGGGTCGCGCTCGCCGTGGTCAGCAAGATCGAACAATCGCTCAATGATCTCGTCGACGTCCATGTTCGGAACCGATAGCTTGGCTTCAGCGATGATGTGTTCCAGCACGCAGTGGATGTCGTGCAGCTCATCGGAGCTATATGGGCACAATGTCATTTGAAGTCCCCCCGGACCCATCGTAGTGGCGCGTAATGTACACCGATTTGCCCGTGGCGGCAGTTCACGTTTTCAGCGGATCGCACTGATTTATGTGCATATACATCGCCGCGTCAGTCGATGGTTTGATATTAGAACCCCGTCCTAGAAGGGGATGTGTGATGGGCGTCGCTTGCGCTGCAGCGTTCGCGGTAACGGGCCCCTAATTATCACCGATCAGTAGCGTAGCTCACGATGCTGAGCAGATGGGCCTCCCACCGCGCGAGCGCGTCGCGCTTTTCATCTAAATATTCGTACTGATCGTACCGCGCGCCGATACTTTGCCGGCGGCCCGTTATCTGATTTTGAACGCGCTCACGCAGTTCGCGCGGAACGCCGAGTTGGGCCATACCGGTTGCTGCGCAGTGTCGAAGGTCGTGTAGTCTAATGTCCGGCAGTCCTAGCGTGTCAGCGATTGATTTGAAGTGACGTGACAAACTCGACTTCTCAATTTCGAATCCGCCACCAAACAATTTGAATGCAAGCCGAGACAGCGGAACCAGGTGCGGTAGTTTATTTTTCGTGCGCGCCGCTGGAATGTTCCACGCGTCGGACGATAACTCCGAACGTGATGCTTGCGCGACCTCTGTGCGACGCTGACCAAGTAGCAAGAGCAGCTTCAACGCTCGATCTTCCGGCGTGTCCGTTAACGCTCTCCAAAACACACGCAGCTCATGGTCGCTCATTACGCGTTCGCGCTGCGCTTCGCTCCCTCTTTTGCGAATGCCGTGTGCTGGGTTTGTCTCGAGGAGATCCTCAGAAACAGCCCAATTTAACATCGCGCTGATTATTGCCTGACATCGATTTGCAGTGACGCCGGAAACAGCATCCGCAATGCTGTCTAGGCATTCGATCACATCGCGTCTTTTGAGCTTGCTCGCGACGCGCGACCCAATTCGCGGTTTAATATATTTCTCGTAACGTCCAAGATCATTGGGCCAGCTACGCTTATTGATCTTGGCGTGACGCTCCAGCCAACGGTCAAACAGCTTATCAATTGTCAGGCCTATCGCCTTGGCGGCGTCGCGCGGGTCCGCCTGATCGATACGCACTGTTCTTCGATAGTCCGCCGCCTTGGCGGTGGCAGAGCTCAAGGACAAATAAACCTCACGGTCGTTCTCGTTGAATGTGCCCAACGTCGCAATGCGTTCCACGTCGCCGACGTAGTACCGCACGCGCCAAACTCGGTTTCCGAGCGACGACCCATCGGGGATGCAGTCAAGCTGCAGACCCCTTATGCCCGTGAATGTATATCGAGTGCGCCGACCACCGCTCGGCCCAAGCTTAGCTATGACGCGCGGATGGGAGCGATCTTCGGCATAGCCAGCAGGTAGCATGAGACCACGTCCCTGTCACGCCCACGTCACGCCCAGAGCTGTCGCATCGTGTAGCCGATTGTCCCCTCCTGTCCTGACAGATAGGTGATAACTATCTGATAATAACGGGGTTACCAGGGACACCGAAGGACAGGGCGGGACTCGAGGATTCTCCAATCATTCCGGACACACAGGACTTAAAATCCTGACAATATGATTTCATTGTGTAAGTTCGGCTTGCTCCGGAATGTCTTCGAACTTCCGTTAGGACCCGTGAAGGAAATAGCAACGACGCCCGCCTTTGGTGAGAAGCGGACGTCCTGACACTGACGCCCCGATAGCGACGTCCGCTTCTCACCCAAAGCGGAACTCGTAGCGTACAAAATTGATGTCGCACGGAGCGGTCCCATCACTGAATGATAGGTATCAGCGATCTTTCATCGCCTTCTCGATTCCCTCCCTCATATCCGCCACGTTCATCGCCGTGCAAGCAGCCGATGGAAAGTGGAAGTTTACTCGTAAAAACGGACGACCCTATTGATGGATCGTGATTTGAATTTCTCAGGTATCATCGTTCCAATGAGCTATCGGTCGATGATGGAATTCGCCGAGGGCTGGATCGCAGCTTGGAATCGACGCGACGTAGATTCGGTACTCGGCCACTTTGCAGACGACGCAGAATTTATCAGCCCTCTCGCGCAAAAATACTCTGGCTCTTCGAGCCTAATCGGAAAAGCCGCGCTTGCCCCTTACTGGCGAACTGCGCTCGAAAACATCACAGCCCTGGAATTTACGCTCACGCGATTTGGGACCCGAATGCGAGCGAATTGCTGGTCTTGTACGAAGCCAATATCAACGGAGAGCGCAAGCGCGCTTGCGAACTGATGACTTTCAATTCTTCCGGCCGCCAGATTAGAGGCGAAGCCCTGTACGGGGCCACCACACTTTGAGGGTGCTTACTGAACTTTCCTGAAGGATGCGCACGGAAACCCAAAGCTGGTGCGTCAATTCCTGTCGGGCAGCGTCAGCACCTCGCCCTAAGCTGCAAACGCAGTGATTTATGCCCTTGTCATAGCCAGCGTCGGACCCGGGCGCGGTAGTCGTCGTAATCTCGCCCGAAGATGCGGCCAAGCACCCGTTCCTCCGGCGCGATCTGGAACCGTGTGATGTAGAGTACAAATACCAGTGGTCCGAGAAGCGCCAGCGGAGTCGACAGATAAACCGCCCAAGCCATCAAAAGAGAGGTCAATCCGACATACATTGGGTTGCGCGTGTATCCGTAGACGCCGGTCGTAACGAGTGACGACGCGGCGTCGATGTTCACGGGATTGACGGTGGTTTTAGCCTTGCCGAATGCCTTGAGTCCGAGAAACGCCACGGCCACGCCGAACACGATCAAAACAATGACGACCGCCAAACGCAGCGTCGGGTCGATGTCTATGGCTGACGACGAACTTGCGGTCAGCCACATAGTGATCGCAACCACCACGAAGATAATCGGCGGCGGTATTCTATTCTCGAGATTGGGCATGGTGTTAACTCGCGCGAACGTTCTGTTACTAAAATCTTCTGCTCACCCTTCTCAGTCTCAAGCGACAAAACAGCGGCCAAACGCGAACAGCAAACGCGGCGTCCCTTTAGGACTTATTTTCCCGCGGATAAGCGCCCAATTCGCATGCAAACGTCGAGGACTCAATCAGTTTCGCATCTGGCCCGAAGCGGACGTAAAGATCGAGGGCTAGAATGTCCGCCTTTAAGCGATAGCACCAATGACCGCCCCAAACGGATATAGTTGTGTTTGGGGATTACGTCCCTCACACACATCCTCAAGAATTAGGCGGATATTCGCTCTGCTTCTTGTCAGGTGAAAGTTCAGCGCCAAGACGTTTGAGGGCGTCAGACATATCCCATTCATCGATCATAACTTCGATCACCGCTGGTCCATCGTTTCTACCGCGAGCTTCGTTTAAGGCCGCTTCCAACGCATCCTCCGTCGACACGCGACGTCCCCAACCGCCGCCAAAGACCTCGGGCAATTTGTGATAGTGCCATGGTTGAATGTCGTTGTATGGGCCTTCGTGGATGACACGTTCGGTCGTGTAGCCGTTGTTGTTCATAACGAGCAAGACGGCCGGGATCTTGTGACGACAAAGAGAGGAGAGTTCTTGGACGCTCATCTGAAATGCGCCATCACCTATTAATGCTAGAGGACGGCGACCCGGGTCGGCGATCGACGCTCCTAAAACGGCTGGAAGAGCGTAGCCGATCGACAAATAGAACGCCTGGCCAATGAATCCAACATCGTGATGCATGACGAGATCGGCCGCCGCAAAAAGGCTGTCGCCAGTTTCGGCTATTACGGTCGTGTCATCTCCGATGTAGTCGTTCACCAGGCTCATGACCCAGTTGACTGTAAGTTTAGCGCCGTGGCGGGCCGCCGGGGCCTTCGCTGCACGCTGTGTGACGCTCTCAAAAGGTGGATGTGGGAGCCCTTTTGGCGGCATTCGATCCGCCAAGCCGCTAACGACATCTCCGATCCATACGTGTTCGTAGAAGTGTTGACTAATTTTTAGTCGGCCGGAATTTGCCAGGATCAATTGACGGCCTTCAAGCTTGCCGGTGTAAACGCCAAAACTAATGTCGCTGATCCAGGCCCCGAGACAGAGCAGGACATCGCTACTTTCGACGATGTCGCGAACCTCCTTTCTTGACATCCCGCCCTCGTACACTCCGATGGCCTGCGGATGAAGCTCGGATATCACGGTCTTTCCGAGAAGTGTGGTTGCGACCGGCAATTGGCTTTTCTCGACCAGGCGCATGAACTCCCGCATCAGACCGTAGCGATGCAGTTCCACGCCGCCGAGAATGACTGGGCGCTTCGCTGGCGCGAGCAGCGCCATCACTTCATCTAGTGCCTCGCTCAGGGAATCATGGTCAGACGCCGGAACGCCAGAAGAAGTAGATACTTGCGATGGCTCGCACTTCTGATCGACGATATCGACAGGGATCTCAATCATGATGGGGCGCTTCTCGGAAAGACAGCGCGCAAGAGCGCGATCGATCTGTTGCGGTGCGTCGCGAGGATCGTCGAGTAGCACCGAGGCGACAGTAATGTGCGCGTAGGCATGCTGCATTGTCGTGAATTCGCCCACGCCATGATGGAGCAGCATAGATGAGCGTCGTTGATGGGTGCGCGGCCCACCGACCAGGACAACGAGCGGCACCTGTTCCGCGTAGGCACCTGCGACGGCATTCATTGCGCTGAAGCCGCCGACGCCCCACGTCACGACGATACATCCGATCCCCCGTATGCGCGCGTAAGCATCTGCTGCGTATCCCGCATTCAGCTCATTACAAGTTCCGACAAGATCAACTCCCGACGCGATGAGCCGGTCCATAAACGTCAAGACGTAGTCGCCGGGGACGCCGAACGCATGCCCGAGGCCGGCTTGTTTCAGTCGGTCGATCAAATAGGTAGCCACCGTTGTTGACATGCCTCAAGCACCTTTCCGCGCCGCGAAGATGTGGCATTGGAGTCAAATTTGGCCTGCACATTGAGGCCGTCAGTGGTAAAGTTAGGCCTATCAGATGGCTAGGCCTCTGAAGTTTAGGATTACGGCTATGATTGTTCAAAGCGTCCTCAGATCGAAGAAGAACTCCCACGTTCTGACCATTCGGCCGGACGATACTGTTCTGAAATTCGTCCAACTTCTCCGGCTCGCCGGCGTCGGGGCAATGATTGTTAGCAAGGACGGACACTCTCTGGATGGGATCATCTCCGAACGTGACGTCGTGCGTGCATTAGCGACCGATGAGAACAAACTCTTGACGTTGCCGGTCTCCGCTCTCATGACGCACGACACCGTCACGTGCTCGCCGAGCGACACCATCGCTCACGTCACACACCTGATGACCGAACGCCGCGTCCGCCACCTTCCTGTCATGGAAGGAGATCGGCTCGTGGGCGTCATCAGCATCGGTGACGTCTTGAAGCACCGTGTCGATGAAGTGCAATTCGAAGCGGCCGTCTTACGTGACATAGCGATTGCAGGTCGATAATCCGCAAGCGCTATCGACATTTGATCGTGACCTCGAATGATGACGTCTGGTAGCGCTCTTCGAGACGGGGTTGTGCGTTTGCTGCTGCTCAAAGAGCTATCGTCACATCAACAATCATAACAAGCGCATGACCAATATATCTGAAAAGACCTCCCCGCCGTTGTCATATGCCAGATCATTTGAACCAAGCCCTTGGACTACCTATCTGGCTCAAGTCGACCGCGTGACGCCTTACTTGAAGAGTCTCGCTCGATGGGTCGAGACGCTGAAACACCCGAAGCGAACGATGATCGTCGACGTTCCGATCGAAATGGATGACGGCAGCGTGCGCCATTTCGAAGGCTTTCGTGTCCAGCACAATCTATCGCGCGGACCTGGCAAAGGTGGTGTCCGTTTCCACCCACAGGTGACGCTTGAAGAAACGATGGCACTTGCGGGGTGGATGACAATTAAGACGGCCGCGATGGATCTTCCTTTTGGCGGCGCAAAAGGTGGAGTACGCGTCGATCCATTTTCGCTCACACCAAACGAACTGGAAAAGCTCACGCGCCGCTACACGAGCGAGATCAGCATCGTCATCGGTCCCCACAAGGACATACCCGCCCCTGACGTCAATACAAACGCGCAGGTGATGGCTTGGATGATGGACACCTATTCCATGCATGTCGGATTCACGGCCTCGGGTGTCGTTACGGGGAAACCAGTGCACCTCGGCGGCTCGCTCGGTCGAGTAAAGGCCACCGGCCGGGGCATCTTCGTCACCGGTCGCGAGGCGGCCAAGCGTATTGGCTTGAATCTGGAGGAAGCCCGGATCTGCCTACAGGGTTTTGGGAACGTTGGTTCCGCTGCCGCCGAGCTTTTCGCCGCCAGCGGTGCGAAGGTCGTCGCTATCCAAGATCAATGGGGCACCATAATCGACGAAAATGGTGTCGATATCCGATCGCTGTTGGCGACGACGGGAGCGGTGCCGGGAATTGGTGGATCACCGGACAATAACGGCGCGTTCTGGGACACGCCATGCGATATCCTGATTTTGGCTGCGCTCGAGTCTCAGCTGACATCCCGACGCGCTCGACAAACGAGTGCAAGGCTCGTTCTTGAAGGAGCCAACGGCCCCACGCTACCTGATGCGGATGACATACTTGCGGACCGCAATATTTTGGTAGTGCCCGACGTCATCTGCAACGCTGGCGGCGTGACGGTGAGTTATTTTGAATGGGTGCAGGATTTCTCGAATTTCTTTTGGAGCGAAGACGAGATCAACGCGCGCCTGGATACGCTCATGGTTGAATCCCTGCGTAAGATATGGGCGTGCGCCGATCGCAATAAAATCTCGTTGCGAACCGCAACTTACGTAATCGCTTGCGAGCGCATTCTGGCTGCGCGCCAGGAACGCGGGCTCTATCCGTGAGCGTTCGATACCGGTCTAGCGCCCAATTCCGAATATATCCGCATGTGGCCCAAAGCAGACATCAGGCGCTTTTGGAAATCATGCCTGCTGTTGCGAGAAGAGCAGACACCTGACGGTAGGTTGTCAAATTGGGCCACAGAGACAACTTCGATCTAAGAGACGCGCTTGCCTGGGAGAAGAAGCGGAACGCCCATTAGGACATCGCTAACTTATTGATCAGAAAAGGGGCGTCTTCGGATCGAGATGTCCTAACGGCCAATGTAAGTATTGAGATATCGACGAAGTTAAAATCCTGAGACGGTTACGTCGTGAGGGTTCGAGTCCCTCCGTCCGCGCCACGCTGATTTATCTCCCCGAAATTGAGATCCCTGCAGACTAGTCGGATTTCGTATTTGGATGGGCGCGGTGGCTCCTGTGACGAGGATTGTGCCGCTCTACGTCCCTGCTTGACTAACGCATAACTCAGTGGTTATACGTAAATCAATAACCAGAAGGTTATGCGTTCCGATGCCGAATGCCCATGACGTGCTCTTCAGAACGCTCGCCGATCCGACGCGACGGGCCATCTTCGAGCGGCTGTGCCGTGAAGGAGATCAGACAGTTGGGGCTCTGACGGCTCGGTCCGGAGTTTCACAACCGGCCGTCTCAAAGCATCTCGCGGTTCTGAAGCAGGCCGGGATGGTGCGGGACCGCCACGAAGGTCGCCAGACGCACTATAGCGCGCAGCTTGGCGCGTTGGCCCCGCTGATCGACTGGACAAGTCAAATGACCGGCTTCTGGCAAAGCCGGTTCGACCAACTGGAAGATCTGCTCAAAAGGATGGACCAATGAGCAAAGCCACGACCGCAACAACCATGAAGAAGAGGAAGAGCGGCTCGACGGAAGGCAAAGGAGAAGACTCTCCCTCTCATTTGATAGATGCGAGAATCAAGGAGCTGAGTGATTGGCGAGGTGAGACGCTCGCTCGGGTCCGAATTCTCATCAAGCAGGCCGACCCCGAAGTGGTCGAGGAGTGGAAGTGGAGAGGGGTCCCGGTGTGGTCGCACGCCGGAATAATCTGCACCGGTGAGACTTACAAGAATGTCGTGAAGATGACCTTCGCCAAGGGCGCCTCGCTGGAGGACCTTTCAGGCCTCTTCAACTCCAGCCTCGAAGGCAACACCAGGAGTGCCATTGATTTCCATGAGGGCGACAAGATTGACGAAAAGGCGTTGAAGGCGCTCGTTCGCGCGGCAGTGGCGCTGAACACGTCGGTGCGACCTGCCCCTCGCCCCGTCCGCTCTCAGAAGAGATCAAAGAGGATGGATCAATGAGCAAAGCCGCGACCGAAACGCTCTCCGTCGTCGTCGAACGTGAGATACCTTATCCGCCGGATCTGGCGCGCCCTCACCCAACCACACCTGATCGAGGAGTGGCTCATGAAGAACGACTTCAAGCCTGTCGTGGACCACCGTTTCAATCTTCGCGCAGACTGGGGCGCGGTCGACTGTCAGGTCCTGGCAGTCGAGCCGAACAAAACGCTGACTTACACGTGGGCGGCCTATGGCCTCGAGAGTGTCGTCACTTGGACTCTCACCCCTACGAGCACGGGTACTCACCTGCGCATGGAGCAGTCGGGCTTCCGGCCGGATCAGCAGCAGGCTTATCAGGGCGCCAAGTACGGGTGGCAGAAGTTTTTTGCAAACCTGGAGCAGGCATTGGCGCGGACAGATTGAAGTCTGCCGGCTTCGAGTCCCTCCGTCCGCACCAATCTGAATTCTCGAACGTCCTATCGGCTCCAGACGAAAGAATACTTTGCGCCGATGGCAAATGTGAATTGGTCGGCCGATCCGTCTTCGCTAACGAACGGCGAGTCGGCAGCGCTACCTTCCAACCGCTCATATTCGAACGAAGCCATGGTCGAGAGCTGGTCGCTCAACTTGTATTCGGCATAAAGACCAGCGCCGACGGATCGAAGTCCTCCCGAAGCATTGTACTTTGAAAGCTGTAAGCTCTGGGCTTGCTGCGAATTGATCCCGTAATAGGCATTCATGTAATCTTGGTCGGCAAGCGAGAGGCGAGGACCGGCTGCAAGTGTCCACTGCGACGTCGGATGCCAAACAATATCTGAACTCAGATCGAAGACCCAACCTTCAGCGCCGAAAACCGCGTTACGTGCTTCGATACGCGCTCGCCAGAATTCCGCTGGCCAGTATTCGGCAAAGGCGCCAACTTCGAGTGAGAGATCAATTCCCGTGTTACCAAGTTCTTTAAGGCCACGATCTTCCGTATTCCCAAAGTCCCAACGGATGTTGCCAACTGGTCCGGCTCTGAAGTTGTTGGTTTCGAACAGCTCATAGTCGATGCCGTCTTTCGGCAGACTGAGCCACTCCTTCGATCCGACGTGGCGAAAATCTATAATCGGCGAGCCGCCAAAATCGTAATGGCGCGAGCCGTCGAATTCCGGTGAATAATTTCCCCAGCCACCGAGCGTAACAATCCAGTCGGATGTTGCCGCAGCGGCAGCGACATCAGGCGAATTCGCGTTCAAGTCCTTCAAGCCCTGAGCGAAAGCCATTTGCGCCGTGCCGCACACAACTGCGGAGCCCAATAAGGCCGCATAGAAAGGCATGACGGCCCTCGACCGGTCGCCGCCGGTGCGAGTGGTCCGGTAGAAAACAGAGCTAACCGGATCTGATGCGCCCAACATGCGGGGCATAAAGGAACTCCCACGCTACCCACTGAGAACCAACACACTTGGCTCTTAGGATAAGATGAAAATGTGCCGTTCAGTGAATGTATTTTCTGAGTTTAAGGAGCGATGATGTAGGTCAAGTTGAACGAGCGCGGCTGACCTTAACAAATTGTAAATACAAGATAAAGATCAACAAAATATTATGCTCTGGGGAAATGCGTCGGGGAGCCCGCAGTGCTTCTCCTGACGCAAAGGCCACCGGGACTTACGCCTGCTCGCCCTCCGCATCGACAACTCTGGTCTCGGGCGTCGCGAGTGCAACCGCGAGAAACGCAACGAGTCCGATGGACGCGAGGTGGAAGTCCGCCGGAACGCTAACAACGAGCTCGAAGGGAGCAAGCTCCGATGTCTCTCTTCTTTCAATGCGACAAACGCCGATGACCGCACCGCCCCTCGCTTTCGTCACGCGATTGGCAGCCAACCAGTTTTCTGATTAGAAGCTGACCCGGCGCCGCTTGGCGACGACCTCTGGAGACATTTGTAAATGAAACTCGTACGCTTTGGCGCCCCGGGTGCCGAAAGACCTGGCATCCTCGATGGCGACGGAGGCATCCGCAACTTATCCGAGATCATTCCCGACTTTGCCGGTGAATATCTCTCTCCCATCGCCCTCGCTCAGCTCCGCGACGTTGATCTCAAGTCTTTGCCCAAAGCGCCTCATGACGCACGTCTCGGGCCGCCCGTCGCCGGCACGCACAATTTCATCGCCATTGGCCTCAACTATGCCGATCACGCCAAGGAGACGGGTCAGGAAATTCCGAAAGAGCCCATCCTCTTCAATAAAGCGACGACGTCGATCTGCGGCCCCTACGACGACGTGATGTATCCGAGGAATTCCAGACATCTGGATTGGGAATGCGAAATCGCGTTCGTCATCGGCGCCAGGGCCCGCTATGTCGAAGCGAAGGACTGGGCGCAATACATCGCCGGCTACTGCATCTGCAATGACGTGTCCGAGCGGAGCTTCCAGAGCAAGCGCGCCGGCCAGTGGGTGAAGGGCAAGTCCGCCGAAACATTCGGGCCCCTGGGGCCGTGGCTCGTGACCCCGGACGAAATTGCCGATCCGGACAATCTCGCGATGTCCCTCGAAGTCAACGGCGTGCCGAAACAGACCGGTTCGACGTCGACGATGATCTTCAAGATCCCGGAGCTTCTAGCCTACGTGACGGAGTTCATGGTCCTCGAACCCGGCGACATCATCACGACGGGAACGCCGCCCGGCGTCGGCACGGCCCGAAATCCCAAGGAGTTCCTGAAGCCCGGCGACGTCATGGAACTCAAGATCGAGGGCCTCGGAATGCAACGCCAGAGGGTCGTCGAGTTCAAGCTGTAAAATGTGAAATTAGGCGTCGCCGTCTTCCGGCGGTCTGTTCCGATCGAACGGCTTGTTCAGAAGATTCCGGAAATCCGAGCCGATTCTTACAGCGAGCTTCTGACGAATTTCGTCCCATGACCTCGGGTTATCGAGAGGCAGCCTGCCCAGGGCCTCGCGGACGTATTTGAGCTGGTCCTTCAGATCCTGCTCGCCGTGGACGAGCCCGTCGTCCGGCTGCGCCGCGGCCTCGAGTTCCTCGATCAAGTAGGTGATGAGACCGGTTTCCGGAAATAGCATGTAAAGCGTGAGGTCGTTGCGCACGCGCCCGTCGACACCGTCCAGCAAAGTTTGCTTTTGGTCGTCACCGCCATTTTCACTGCGTAGGCGTGAATAGACTTCGCTCAAAATTCGGTCTTGCTCGTTCTGAAATTCGCGCAGCAAAAAGCCCAGATTTTCGTTCTTCTTGCTATGCGCGTTGAGGGCTTTCCACGCTTCCAATATCGCATCGCGCGATTGCGGGAGACTCAAGCGTTTGTCGACGATGTCGGAGCGCAAATGAACCGCTTCGAGAAGCGCTTCGCGATAATATGCAGCGAGGCGCTGCTTCTCCTCTTGCGACAGCGGCTGGACGCGGGGCAGCGCCGGTTGTTCGCGCTTCCTCTCGATCTCCGGAACGCTCCCTTTCCGCTGCGGAAGTTCTGGCTGCGTGTCGCGAAGAATGCCGCCGTCGAGTGCCGGACGTTCCTGAACGCCCTCGAAGCGAGCCCGATCGTAACCGTAGGCAGCACTTTCCAGAGCTGTTGCGCGGATCGTCAGCAGCGTCTCGTAAAGAGCAGGACGAATGTAATAGCGGTCGTCGATCTTGACATCGGGCGCGACAGCTTTGACCGCTGCGCCGGCATTCATCACGCGGCGCACGACGCGAGAATCGTAATCCTTGCTGATATCGGTCAGCGTCACCATCGACGTGAAGCCTTCCGTTTCGCGGATCGGCTCCAGCGTATTCAGCACGATCTCCGAATGCTCTCGCGGATGCGGCGCCAGTGCGGCGGATACGAGCTGTTCGAGCCGCGCACGATCTTTCGCGGTCGCATCGGTCTTGAACTGCTTGTCGCAGACCGAGGACAGATATTCGCGAAGTTCGCTCCTGACCCGATACCGCTCCGGGTTGTGGCTCACGGTTTCGACCGCGCCTATATCTGCTCCCGCAGTCAAAACCATTCGGACGCGGTCGGCCTGCGATCGCTCCATCGCACTCAAATCGGCGAGTGCCGAAAACCCGTCCTGGTTGGTGATAGGTCGGAGCGACGTCAGCGTCAGCCACGCGGTCTCGTAAGGGTTAGCGCCAAGCGCGGCGTTGATCGTCGCCTCAAGCTGCGCACCTGAGCGCGATTTGAAGCTCGGAATATCCGACAGCGGCGAGCGCACGGCATTGGCGCCGAAAAGGCCGGACATGAAGATCAAACCGTCAAGACCGATTGCGATGGCGAGCGCCAGATAGGCAAGGCGGTTGCCGTCCTGAAACGCGTTGAGCGTCACGACGAAGCGGTGCGCCTTGTCATCGCGTGAAAGCTCGATGTGGTTGATGTTCGTCCTGAGTGCATCGGTGTCGTTGCTCGGGAGCGCGCTGTCGGAAAGGCAGCGCCGCGCGAAGGCGAAAAGGTCGTCGGTCGATTTGTTGGCGTTGAGTTTGTCGCCGCCGACGCACGTATCCGCGAAAACCTTCGTGCCCGCCTGCAGCGCGAAGAGGGTCGATGCCGCGTCTGCCGTCGTCTTCGGATCGCAGTCTATGCCCGAGACGAGCGCCTTGGTCTCCGGCGTCGCCTGCATCGCCGTGTAGATGTCGCTGCACATCCGCTGCACGCTGCCGAGGTGTTCGACCGTCGGGTCGGCACGAAACTCCGATTTTGTTCGCTCGAAAAGCGGCAGAATGCGGGATGGATCGATCTTGGGTCCGGTATCGGTCTGGACGCTATCCTCGGCGAGCTTGATGCGCTGCTCGGCGGTCTCTGCTTCGCCCTTGTACTTGGCGAGGTCGCCGTCGAGCGTTGCGAGCTCAGTATCGATCGCCGATAGCCGCGATTCGACCATGGTGAGACGCTTCTGCGCGTCCTTCATGCGTTCCTGGGAAATTTGCACAGCAGCCTGAAGCTGGGCAAGCTCGCCCATGCGCTGACGATAGAGCGGACCACGACCAACTTTTCCGCTGCCCTCGACACCTTTATCCTCGGCGAGAGCTTCGACACGCTTGGCATCGACGTCCTTCAGCTTGGCATCGTAGTCGGATTTCTTCGTGGCATAGTCGGCGGCAAGCTCCGGCCGCTGAGCAGCGAGCGTCGACTTCTCATCCGTCAACGAGGTCTTTCGATTGGCCAATCCGGCCTGACCCGCCTGCGCCGAAGAAATCCGCTCCTGCTGCTCCTTGACCGCGCGCCGATGCTCTTCGATCTGGTCGTTGACGTACTGCTCGATGACACTTTGCGACTGGGTCGCGGCTTTCGTGATGTTTACGAGCTGTTGATCGTAGCTCTTCCAGGCGTCTGTCGTGAACAGCTCTTCCGCAAGGCTCGCACGACGGGCCGCGATGGCCTGCTCGATATCCGTGACGATGCCGGACACCTGGTTCTGCGCGCGCAGCTCGGCGGCGCGGACACGCTCCGACTGCGGGAAAATCGCGGTGAAGAAGCTATCGAAAGAGAAGAAAACACTCGTCGCCATGCAGGCAAAGAACATCAGCCAAAGCATGGAATTCCGGAGGATGACGCGGACGACCTGGACGTACGGACGAACGACGTCGCTCGCTGCATAAAGCGCGAAGAGCGCGACGAGCAGCAGGCCCGCTCCGAACATCAAAAATTTGTCGCCGGCGGCTGACCAGTTGAGATCTTCGATGCCGCCCGGCTTGACGTTACCCTGTCCCGACCACTGCATGAACAACACGAAAGCCGTGATGAACAGCAAAAGTCCGATGAACGAGCCGATCCACGGCTGCGCGGTGGCACTGACCAGAGAAGATTGCCCGGGCCGCGCCCGCGTATTCATTCCGGTCGCAAAACTTTCGCCGATCAGCCACGCGACAATCAGCATGATGCCTTGAATGCCGAACGTGACCATTCCGGAGAGCAGCGGCTCGCCGGTGAAATTGTACATTCCTTCCCAGGTCCGCCAGCCGGCGGCCGCCGAGAGAACGATGCCCGTCGTGCCGAGTAACGCAAGGCGCCAGTTGGAAAAAGCGGTCTCTTCGATCGCCGCCCTGATCCGCCTGGCGACTCGCGTCCGCAAGAGAAGTGCGATGCTGCATATGACGAAAAGGGCGATGCCGAGAGGCCGCGCATTCTCTGCCAGCCTGTCGATCAGAAACTTGACGTCCATACTGATTTTTGATCCCAGCCTGGTGCTTCGAATCTCTCGACGCGTTGGTTAAGAGATTGCGTGGCAGAGCGGGCCGATTGGCGGCAACATTAAGACGAAATGTGCTCGTTGCATGAACTTCTTTTCAGAATTCCGCTCTGATTCGAAGGATTTGAGTACGAACCCCGGTCCCGTCAAGTTGCTGCGCACAAAAAGCGTGCCACGGTCTTGAACCGAATGGCGGCCCATCCCGACATGTTATATCGTCCGGCGAAGCGGAAGTTCTCCACTGCACCGCATGGCTGGCCTAGAGGATCGTCATGATAGCAACTGCAGCTGAAGACCAGCGGACCCGCGAACGCGCCAAGACATCCATGGAGCAGGCGACCGCCATATTCGCGGAAAAGAATATCCGTTTCACCGATCTGCGCCGCAAGGTTTTCGAGGAAATCGCTTCGACGCAGGCGAGCGTCGGCGCCTATGAGGTCTTGGATCGCCTGGCCAAGAAAGGGACAAGGCTCGCGCCTATATCGGTCTACCGGGCCCTGGACGCGCTGCTGGAGGCAGGTGTCGTCCATCGTCTCGAGAGCAAGAACGCTTACTTCGCTTGCCGGCGAATGGATAAGCCGCGCACTGGCCGGCCGCCGATTTTTCTGAGCTGCGAAAAATGCGGCACCGTGCAGGAGGTCGATGGCGACGAGATCTTCCACGCTATCGACCATGCCGCGAGCGATGCCAAGTTCGAGACCCGCGTTCGCTTCGTCGAGGTGTCCGGAACCTGCCAGGAATGCGCCGCACACCGCAAGGTATAGCCGGTTGTCAGCGCGAGCGGCTCGGACAGTGATCGAGCCTTGTAAATGGAGAGAGATTGTTTGTCAGTGTTGGAGACACAGAGGAAGACTTCGCCGAACGGCGATACCTCGTGCGACGCCGGAGCCGCGCCCTGCAGTTGCGGTCATCATCACAACCTTCGGCATCATCAAGGAAAGCCCGCAGAGCAGCCCGATGCCGCGGCGCTGATATCGGCCCGCGGCCTCTCGATGAAGCGCGGCAGCAGGGAAGTGCTGTCCGACGTCGATCTTGACGTCCGGCGCGGAGAGATCGTCACGCTCATCGGCCCCAACGGCGCAGGTAAAACGACGCTGGTGCGGATACTCCTCGGCATCGAACAGCCGGACCACGGACGCATCGCGAAGCCGGCCTCGACCCGCGTGGGCTACGTCCCGCAGCGTTTCGAAGTTGACCCGACGATCCCGATGACGGTCGCGTCGTTTCTTGCCCTTGGAGCCTACGTAACGCCGGCCGCCATCAAGGCGGCGCTCGAAGAAACCGGCGCGCTGAAGACCCTCAACCAGCAGCTTTCAAAACTGTCCGGCGGCGAGACCCAACGGGTGTTGATCGCGCGGGCGCTCCTTCGCCAGCCTAACCTTCTCATTCTCGACGAACCGGCAAGCGGCGTCGACTTTACGGGCGAGGCCGACCTCTACGATCTGATCGGCCGCCTGCGTGACAAGCATAACCTCGGCGTTATCCTCGTGTCGCACGATCTCCACGTCGTCATGGCCCGCAGCGATCGTGTTATCTGCCTCAACGGCCATGTCTGCTGTTCGGGCAAGCCCGAAGACGTGTCTCAGCACGCGGCCTATGTCCGCATTTTCGGCCCGCAGGCGGCCACGACGCTCGGCGTCTACAGGCACCATCACGATCATCAACACGATCTGACGGGCGAAACGAAACCGCTCGCAGGTCCTGAAGCTCAAGAGCAGCCAACTCCAGGGCGAGGCTCCTGAGTGTTTAATTGGCCTGAGCCTTTCGTCTGGCGTGCATTCTTCGCGGCCGTTGGCTTAGCCGTCATCGCCGCGCCGCTCGGCTGCATCGTCGTCTGGCGACGTATGTCCTACGTCGGCGAAACGCTATCGCAGGCGGGCTTGCTCGGTGTTGCGCTGGGCCTCGCGGCAAATATCGATTTGACGCTCGCCGTCATTCTGGCCGCGATCGCAGCGGCCGGAATCTTGATGCTTCTCGGCCGCCAGAAGACCGTGCCGCTCGATTCCGCCCTGGGTCTGATGCACCACGCGACGCTGGCCCTCGGCATCGTCGCGATCTCGCTCGTCAAGGGGCCGGCCATCGACCTCATGAGCTATCTCTTCGGCGATGTTTTCGCGGTAACCCGCGGCGACCTCATCTGGATCTACGGAGGGGGCTCCGTCGTCCTCGCCATCGCGCTCTACCTTTGGCAGCCGCTCGTCAGGCTTTCGCTGCACGAGGATCTGGCCACGGCTGAAGGCATCAACCCACGGCTGCCGCGGGCGGCTTTCGATCTTCTCCTGGCCGTGGTCATCGCCGTTGCCATGAAAATCGTCGGCGTCTTGCTGGTCATGGCCTTTCTTGTGGTCCCGGCCGTTGCCGCCCGGCCACTATCCGACACACCCGAGCGGATGGCGGTTCTGGCCGCGGGGATCGCGGTTTTGGGCGTTATCCTGGGCCTTTGGCTGTCGCTTTCGAGCGATGTGCCGGGCGGCCCGAGTATCGTCATAGCTCTGTGCACAATCGCGGCCATATCGCTTCTGGCGGGAAGCCGCCGGGGGCGCTAGAACACGCCCGCAGGGTTCGGAAAGGCCATTACGATGCTCAATGCCGACAGCATCACGATGAAATCCCGTCATGAAACCGTCGCGGTCAAGGTCGGCGGCGTTCAGGTCGGTGGCGGGGCTCCGGTCGTCGTCCAATCGATGACCAACACCGACACCGCGGACATCGCATCGACGGTGAAGCAGGTCGCAGACCTCGCGCGCGCTGGTTCAGAACTCGTGCGCATCACGGTCGACCGCGACGAAGCGGCCAAAGCCGTACCACACATCCGCGACCAGCTTCGCAAACGCGACGTCGACGTGCCGTTGATCGGCGACTTCCATTACATCGGCCACAAGCTCTTGGGCGAAAACCCAGCGTGCGCCGAAGCTCTCGACAAATACCGCATCAATCCCGGCAACGTCGGCTTCAAGGACAAGAAGGACCGCCAGTTCGGCGCCATCATCGAGACGGCGCTGAAGCACGGCAAACCGGTCCGCATCGGCGTCAACTGGGGCTCGCTCGACGGCGAGCTTCTGACGCATCTGATGGATGAAAACGCCAAGGCGGCGGTACCGAAGTCGGCGCGCAGCGTCATGCATGAAGCGATGGTGCAGTCCGCGCTGCTCTCCGCGGAGCGCGCGGAGGAGATGGGTCTCGGGAGAGACAAGATCATCGTCTCGGGCAAGGTGTCGTCCGTCCAGGATTTGCTTGCCGTTTACGCGATGCTGGCCGACCGCAGCCGCTACGCCCTGCATCTCGGGCTGACCGAAGCCGGCATGGGATCGAAGGGCATCGTTGCTTCGTCCGCTGCCCTCGGCATCCTTCTCCAGCGGGGCATCGGCGATACGATCCGCTATTCCCTGACGCCGGAGCCCGGTGGCGACCGCACGCAAGAAGTGCGCGCCGCGCAAGAGCTTCTGCAGACGATGGGGCTCCGATCCTTTGTGCCCGTAGTTGCTGCATGTCCCGGCTGCGGGCGAACGACCTCGACCGTCTTCCAGGAACTCGCCCGCGATATCCAGGACATGATCCGCGACCGCATGCCCGACTGGAAGACCCAATACCCGGGCGTCGAGACGCTCAACTTCGCGGTGATGGGCTGCATCGTCAATGGACCCGGCGAAAGCAAGCATGCCGATGTCGGCATCTCGCTGCCGGGCACCGGAGAATCGCCGGCCGCGCCGGTCTTCATCGACGGCAAGAAGGCGATGACGCTGCGCGGGCCCAACATCGCGGGCGATTTCAAGGCACTCGTTGAGGACTACATTGCACGCCGCTTCGGGGTCGAGAAAACTGCCAGTGGCGAGGCGGCCGAATAGCCCAACCGGCCATTAAGCAAGAAATTCATATTTGTTAAGCAATTAGCGGGAGTTCGCCCGCTAAGGACTGGCTTTGCGACGTTCCTGCGCTCGCATTGCGATCCGTCAATGATGTATCGAAGCACCGGTTACTACCTCTCCGGATGGACCCCCGCGCGAGCAACAGAGTTTGCTAGGGGTTGGATGAAAGCCCGCCAAGCGAGGAATTTCGAAGGATGAGCGAAGGAATAAGCACGCTCGAGCGCCACCTCGTCATCGGAGCGGGACCGGTCGGCCTCGCCATGGCGGCTGCATTGAAGCGTCGCGGCATCCCCTTCGATCTCGTCGATGCGGGCTCGGGCGTAGGCGGCAACTGGCTGCACGGCGTTTACCGGACGGCGCACATCGTCTCATCGAAGAAGGCGACGGAGTACACGGATTATCCGATGCCAGCGGACTATCCGGATTTTCCGTCGGCCGATCAGATGCTCGCCTACCTGACGGCCTTCGCCAAGGATCGCGGTCTCTTGGCATCCGCCGAGTTCAACAAGAAGGTGGCGTCTGCAGCGCCAGACACTTCGGGCCGTTGGACGGTGAAATTCGAGGACGGCGAGGAGCGAACCTACAAGGGCGTCGTCGTCTGCAACGGTCATCATTGGGACAAGCGTTACCCGACCTTCCGCGGCGACTTCACCGGCGAAATTCTGCATTCCAAGGATTACGTCGGTCCCGCCCAGATCGAAGGCAAACGCCTCCTCGTCATCGGCGGCGGCAACTCCGGCGTCGATATGGCGTGCGATGCAGGTCGCTTCGGCCGCTCCTGCGATATCAGCCTGCAATCGGGCTATTGGTATTTGCCGAAAACATTTCTAGGACGTCCGCTGACGGATCTCCCGATTTGGAGACTGCCGATATTCGTTCAGCGCGCGCTTCTCAAAACCATCGCTGCCATCAGCATTGGCGACTATCGCCGCTACGGTCTGCAAAAGCCGAACCATAAAATTTTTGATCGCCATCCGGCGTTCGGAACGGATCTCTTGAGCGCCATCCGCTTGGGACGCGTGAAGCCGCGGCCCGCAATCGATCACGTCGACGGACAAACGGTGACGTTCGTCGACGGCACCACCGGCACCTACGACATGATGGTTGCGGCGACGGGCTTCAATACGTCGTTCCCATTTCTTCCCGATGGGCTCGTGCGCGTGAAGCACAACGTCGTGCAGGTTTATGGCGGAGCGTTTCCGCCGGGCGTCCGCGGTCTATATATCGTCGGTTGGGCGCAGGCACGGAATGGCTTCGGTCGCCTCATCACGCCGCTATCGGATCTTTATGCGCGCATGATCGCGCTTCAGGACGAGCTCGAACTCCCGCTCGGCACTCTGATGGAGAGTTCATTTACGCAGCGCTTGCCGACCACACACTTGGTCGATCCGGAAAAGTCGCGTCGCGAGATCCGCCTCGCCCACTGGATCTTGCCGCTCCTGAAATTGCGCGACCATCGAATGGCTCGGAAACAAAAACTCAATTCCGATAAAAGCGGACTGACCGCGCGCGCCTAATTTGCGCCGGATCAACGCGATTTTTAGCCCCCTGTGAAATGCTCATATCCAAGCAATTTATTGCTGCATGTCTGCGTCGCGCTTTGTGCATCCGGATTGTCTAAAAGGAACCCCATATCGGGTGTGGACGTTAGTGCTGCACTTCAGGCCCGACGGCCAAAATAGACGGGGATCGAAAAATGATATCGCAACGAGCTAAATCCGTTTCGTTTGGTGGAGCTCTGCTCTTGCTCACCGCGAGCAGCAGCGCATGGGCCGCCGATCTTGGTCCGTATCAGCCCTACACGCCGCCGCCAGCACCGGAAGTGCGCTATAAATCGCCGGCCATTTGGGAAGGCGCCTATATCGGCGTCAACGGCGGCTACGGTTGGTCGGATTCGAATTTCACCGAACCCGAGGGCGGCTTCGGTGGCGGCCAGATCGGCTACAACTGGCAGCGCGATCGGTTTGTATTCGGCGTCGAAGGCGACTTCCAGGGCGCCGATATTAGCGGCACGGCATTCGATCAATTCGGAGACACGGCGCGATCGGACGTCAATTGGTTCTCGACCGTACGCGGACGCCTCGGCTTCGCCAGCGGTACGTGGCTCGTCTACGGAACGGGCGGCGTAGCCTTTGCCGATATCGACAACCGAATTCACTTCACCGGCGGAAGCGTCTCTCGCGATTCCGGCACGCAGACCGGTTATGCCGTCGGTGGGGGCGCGGAATGGGCATTCGCCCCCAATTGGAGCGCCAAGGCCGAGTATCTTTATCTTGGCTTCGGTGACGATACGCTTCCGAGCGGCGATCGCATAAATAATGACTTCCAGACTGTTCGCGTCGGCCTCAACTACAAGTTCCATTAGTCGCGTTTGTAGAATTCCCCCGCTAGCTGTCGCGACGGCCCATCAGTCGCGCAGCTTCGGCGAGGGATTCTGCTTTTTCCCCGAACATCCCTAGTGCCGCGATGGCCGCCGCGATCGAGCGATCGAGATAGCTCCGCGCCTCGCCGATCCCGAGCATTCCGATAAGCGTGGCCTTCCCCGCAGCAGCGTCCTTGCCTGTGGCTTTGCCGGTATCCGCACTCGATCCCTCCGCATCGAGCAGATCATCGCTGATCTGAAATGCCGCGCCGAGATGCTCGCCATAAGTTTTGAGCGCTGCACGCTCGGCTTCGCTCGCTCCACCGACGATCGCACCCATTTCGCATGCCGCCGTGATGAGCTGGCCCGTCTTCATTGCCTGCAATCGCATGACGTCCGCAATTGTCGGCTCGGAACGCGCACCGAGCTTGCCCGCTTCGAGATCGAGAACCTGCCCGCCGACCATTCCGATGGCGCCGGACGCGATCGCCAGAACATGCACGAGTTCGGCCCGCACGCCAGGATCGCGATGTTCTTCTGATGCGCTAATGAGCTCGAACGCGAACGCTTGCAGCGCGTCGCCGACAAGAATGGCCGTCCATTCGTCGTAGGCCTTCCAGACCGTCGGCCGGCCGCGCCTCAGTTCATCGTTGTCCATTGCCGGCAGATCGTCATGCACCAGCGAGTAGCAATGGATGCACTCGAGAGCCGCAGCCGCCGGAAGAGCGGCCTCCCGATCGGCTCCGAAAAGCGCTGCGCTGTGGAAAACCAGAAAGGGCCGAAAGCGCTTACCCCCGCCGAGAACCGCGTGCCGCAGGGCTTCCGCCAGCCTGGGCGGCGTGCCCGCCTCTTCCTGCTTGGCAAGAACGGCGGCTAAATAGGCTTCCACGACTGTTGCCGAGTTGCCAAGCTGGACAAGAAACGGTGACACTGCCTTATGCTCTCCCCTGGGGGTCTACCTGTAGCTCAAACATCGCCATGGTTTGGCGCTATCGCCGACGCGGTATCACACTGTCATTGACTGAAGCAAAGCATGGATCGGCCGGACGAAACATCGGGGTCATCTGCCGCGCCGCCCCAGGCGTTATTTGGCGTTTTGGAAGCGCAGAGTGCGCCTCCGCAGGCGCCGGACACATTCGATCGCGGCCCGCCACCTCGTCCATTACCCGCGCGCGCCTTTGTTGAGATCGTTCAGCCGCCCGTTTCGGACGGCGACTCCGCCAAGTCGGCGTCCCCCGCAACCGAGCTGGCGGATCTTGCTGAGGTAGCTGCTCCCCATCTATCTGAACTTCCAGTAGCCGAGACGAACGGCCCCGCGGCGGACCCCCTTTCCGCCGATGCGGCCTTTTCCGCGATAGACGCCGAGGCTTCGTCTCGCTCGCTCTCGGCGGCGGAATTGGCAAGTGCCGGCGCCACCCTCCAGGAAATCAAGCCGCACCGGCCGATCGAAATTTCGCAAGTCCGGCTGCCTGACGGCGCGCCCGCAAAAGATGACGATCTCGGCGAAACGATACCGCAGCGGATGCTGGAACCCAGGCTATGGGCACCGCCCCCGCCGCCCGCCTTCGACGGTCTCGTCATCGACCCTTCGATGCGACCCGATCTCGCGCAGCCCAAGGAAGAGAAGCCGCGTGTTTCGAGCGATTACGGCTCCCTCATCAAGCGAGGCGCCAAGGTCTTTGCATGGATCGCCGCCGGGTGGCTCGCGCTCGTCCTGCTGTTGATCCTCGCCTATCGCTTCGTCAATCCGCCGGTTTCCGCATTGATGGTTCAGCAATGGCTGACCGGCCAGAGCGTTGCCCAAAAGTGGGTGTCGATCGAAGAGATGTCGCCGAATGTCGTTCGCGCCGTGCTGCTGAGCGAGGATGGCCGCTTCTGTGATCACTTCGGCATCGATCTCGAGGCCATCGAGGATGCGATCGAGAACAGTGATGGGCGGTCGCGTGGCGGAAGCACGATATCGATGCAGGTCATCAAGAACCTGTTTCTGTGGCCGTCGAAAAGCTATCTGCGGAAGGCCGTTGAGGTTCCGCTGACTTACGTCATGGAGGTCGTCTGGCCGAAGCGGCGCATCATGGAAGTTTACCTCAATATCGCCGAGTGGGGGCCGGGCATCTTCGGAATCGGGATGGCGGCCCAATTCCATTTCAATAAGGCCGCCAAGAACCTCTCTGAGCGGGAGGCCGCCCGGCTCGCGGTCGCCCTGCCTAACCCATTGGTTCGCAACGCAGGGAAGCCAGGCGCCGGATTACAGCGCCTCGCCAACGCCATTCAGGTCCGCATGCGCCTGGCGCCGTCCAGTCAGCTCTCCTGCGTCCTGCCGAAGCGCCGGATTTGAGGGATTTCGTTGGGGACTGGCGTTTCCCGTCCAATTTGCGTATAAGCCCCGCCCGAGGTACCGAGCGCCCGGAAACGGCGTCGCCGGTTCATCCAGCAATATGACGTTCGGCATTCCCGCCGCATGTTCGGCGGCCCGCCCGCATTTGTCGGACAGGGTGTCACATTTGGAGCAACACTAATGGCAGTTCCGCGCAAAAAAACCTCCCCGATGAAGCGGGGCCAGCGGCGTTCTCACGACGCACTCAAGGCACAGGCCTACGTCGAAGACAAGGACAGCGGCGAGCGCCGTCGCCCGCATCACATCGACCTCAAGTCGGGCAAATACCGCGGCCGGCAAATTCTTCCGCCGGCTGTCGAAGAGTAATCCTTAGACGGCATTCCCGAAAAAATTGAGTGGCGCTGATGCCGACGGCATCGGCGCATATTGCCTTGTGCCGGCCACCGTTGCTTGGCAAATACGACCGGCCGTGCCAAAAAGCGCGGGCCGCGCCCCCCGGGGGGACGCGGGGATGATCGAATTTCAGGAGAGCTTCATGTCTGTTAGAGCCATCCCGCTCTTGGTTCTCGCCTTCCTCCTTTACAATGCGATCGTCCTGACACTGGGGGTGGACTCTCTGCAAAAAGAGATTTTCAAAATTCATCTCTTGAGCGGTGGTGATTGGACGTTCACTTGGGGCGACTTCATTCTCCTTGTCACCCTCATCCTGCTCTTCATCGAAATCGTGAAATCGACGTTCACGACGACCTCCACGTTGATCGATCATGCACTTTCGATGGTCGTCTTCATGGCAGTGGGAGCCGAGTTTCTGATGGTTCCCCAGGCGGCATCGTCGGTCTTTTTTCTGATCCTGGTCGCAACGCTGATCGATGTCATCGGCGGCTATACGATCGGCATTCGGGTGGCGCGCCGCGATCTCAACATCGGCGCCGATCAATAGGTTTTTGTCCGTTCAGAAATCCTGAGAACGGGCGCTTTGCGGCGCCCGGGGACCTCTTGCCCGCACCATTGAGGGGCTGAATTTTAACACTTGTTAAGACAACCAAATTGGTTTTTCTTTAGAACCGCGCGTATTCTATCAAAATATTTGAAGGTTGCTGTGAGCCTCGTCGAGGGCAGAACGTGGTTTCCCCGCCGAACACTGACGGAAAAGCTTCAGCCGCCGCCGCTGAAGATCGGCCGCAGTCGGCGGATCCTGATGCGCGCGATCCGCTGACGGAGACAGAAGGCCTCGACCTTATCGGGATCCTGTCTTCGATCGAGGAAACGGCGTACGTCTGGGACATCAAGACTGGCCGCCTCGAGTGGGAAAGCAACGCTCCTGAAATCCTGGGCGTCGCCGATCTGAGCAAGATCTCGACAGGGGCCGCTTATCACGCGCTGATCGCGCCGGAGCATCTGAATGCTCGGCTCGAAGCCTTTTCGCGCAGCGTCGGCGCCGACCCGATGCGAGGCGTCCCCTATCGCGTCCAATATCGTCTGCGGCCCGGTGGCCCACGCAGTCGTGAGGAAATTCGCCTGGAGGACCAAGGGAGGTGGTGGCCGGGAGCGGACGGCCACGCCGCTCATGCGCGCGGAGTAGTTCGCATCGTGCACGAGCAATATCTCGAGCAGCAGCGGTTGCTCGTGCGCAATGATCTAGATGAACTTACAGGTCAGCTCAATCGCATCCGCTTGACGGAAGCCCTGGGCACAGTGCTCGCCCGTACCGAGCGCGACCGTCGATCCTGTGCATTCCTCATGATCTCGGTGAACAACCTCGCGGTCATCAACGAGACTTTCGGCATAGAGGTCGGTGACGAGGTGATCTCGGAAATCGGCCGCCGGATTCGGGCCAAGTTGCGCGGCGGCGATATCATCGGACGCTATTCGTCCAATAAGTTCGGTCTCGTTTTGATGGACTGCGGCGCCGGAGCCTTGCGCATTGCGGCCGAACGCTTCATGAAGGCCGTTCGGGACACGACGATAAAAACCTCGGCCGCCCAGTTGACCGCGACGATCTCTCTGGGCGGTGTGATCATTCCCGACCAGGCCAACTCTGTGCAGGAAACGATGAATTTTGCCCTGCGCGCGCTCGACATCGCCAAATCGAAGCGATTCGATTGCTTTGTGCTCTACGAGCCTTCTCCCGCCGGAGATGGGACGCGCCTTCGCAACAAGTCGATCGCAGAAAGCGTCGTCAGCGCGCTTGATGAAAATCGTATGCGGATTGTGCTTCAGCCAATGGTCTCGACGAAAACCGGCAAGCCCGAGATCTACGAAGCATTGCTGCGCATGGAGCGCCCCGATGGAAGTCTCGTTTCAGCAGGTGAATTCGTTCCGATCGCGGAGCAGCTTGGTCTCTCACGCCTCATCGATCGCAGGACCTTGGAACTGACCGTCGAGCTCCTCAAGCGGCATCGAGAGCTGGTGCTCTCCATAAACGTGTCCGGTTTGACGTGCTCGGATAGGGAGTGGCTGACGACGCTGCGCCGCTTGACCGCCGGGCGTCCCGACTTGCTAATTCGGATGATCGTCGAAATTACCGAGACGGTCGCGCTCCACGAGCTCGATCAGTCCGTCAACTTCGTCGACACCCTGAAGGAGCTTGGTTGTCGTGTCGCCATCGACGACTTCGGCGCCGGCTACACGTCATTCAAGAATTTGAAGCTGCTCAACGTCGATATCGTCAAAATCGACGGCGCGTTCGTGAAAAATCTCGCCGACGACACGAGCGACCAGATCTTTGTGAAGACAATGATCGAGCTCGCGAAGACCTTCGGGATGGAAACGGTTGCCGAATGGGTCGGCGACGAGCGTTCCGCGAAATACCTGATCGATGCAGGCATTACCTACATGCAGGGCTATTATTACGGAATGCCCTTCGACAGCTCGGACTACGTCTAAGCCGCTTGATGATTTTCGTCGGGTCTTTGCTGACTAGCGCGACTGCGACAGCTTCTCGATTTTCTGCTGCATCGCTGAAAGCTGTGATTTGAGCTCGCCCAGCTCATCGCGTTCGCCCGTCTTTTCCGTTGCGCTCGCCGCTGTCGGCAAAGGCTGACCTTCGCCTAACTTCCCGGGCTTACCGTTGGTCGGACTTCCAAAAGCAGTCCACATCGACATGGCCTGTTCGAACATAGCCATGTTGGTTCTTGCTTGCTGCTGATAAAACTCGAACGCCGCCGCAGGATTTGAAAACGCTGAGGCGAGTTGCTCGCGAAACCGAACCTGCTCCTTGGCCAAATGCTCAAGGCTGAATTGAAGATAGCTCGGCACCATGCGCGCGATGCTGTCGTCGTAAAAACGGATCAGCTGACGAAGGAAGGGAATTGGCAGTAGCGCCTGTCCGCCCTCGCGGCTTTCCTGCTCGACGATAATCTGGGTCAGAACAGCATGCGTCAGGTCATCGCCGTTCTTCGCATCGTAAACCACGAAATCACGGTCGCCCCGCACCATCTTGGCGAGGTCTTCCAGCGTGACGTACGTGCTGGTCTCGGTGTTATAGAGCCGCCGGTTGGCGTACTTTTTGACAACGACCGCTTCGCGTTTCGGAGCTTGCGTTTGTGGATCGGGGTTGGTCAACATCGCGTTCGCGTTCTCTTTATCGACGGCTTACTGGCGGGTTGCTGCACTGCGGCAGCGTACCACACCCTGGGGGCTCCCCGCTAGACGTTTCTGTCACTCTTTTGGGCCGGAGATAACCAACTCGCCTGGGCAGTCCAGGCAAGACGTCGCAATTGCTGAAAATCAAAGCACACTGCAAAGTGCTCGTGTCTTCTGTTCGACGCCGTAATAACTGGCGCGCCAGCAAGGCATTCTATAAATCTTCAATGAAATATTTGAGCCCAGGGAGGGGCCGCCAATGAGCCAGGACGCATCGACGATTGTTATTGCGAGCGCTGCACGTACGCCCGTCGGATCCTTTAATGGTGCGCTGGCGTCGCTCCCCGCTTCCAAGCTTGGTGAGATCGCCATCAAGGCGGCTCTACAGCGCGCCAATGTGCCGGCGGGTGATGTCTCCGAGGTTATTCTCGGCCAGGTGCTGACCGCGGCCCAAGGGCAGGGCCCGGCCCGGCAGGCGTCTGTCGGCGCCGGAATTCCGGTCGATTCACCCGCATGGAGCATCAATCAGATTTGCGGCTCCGGCCTCCGCGCCGTCGCGCTCGGAATGCAGCAGATTCAGACCGGCAGCGCTTCGATCGTTGTGGCCGGCGGCCAGGAAAGCATGAGCCAGGCCAATCACGCCGCTCACATGCGTGACGGCACCAAGATGGGCGACATCAAGTTCATCGATACGATGGTCAAGGATGGCCTCTGGGACGCGTTCAACAATTATCACATGGGCACCACGGCCGAGAACGTTGCGCGGCAGTGGCAGATCACGCGTGAGGATCAGGACAAATTCGCCGTCGCTTCTCAGAACAAGGCTGAGGCCGCAAAGAAGGCCGGCAAGTTCAAGGACGAGATCGCGCCAGTCACCATCAAGGGCAAGAAGGGCGACACCGTCGTCGACACCGATGAGTATATCAAGGACGGTGTGACACTCGAAGGCGTCGCCAAGTTGCGTCCCGCCTTCGATCCGAAAGAGGGCACCGTCACGGCGGCCAACGCTTCCGGACTCAACGACGGCGCGGCGGTCGTCGTGTTGATGACGGCGGAAGAAGCCAAGAAGCGTGGCATCACCCCGCTCGCTCGCATCGTCTCCTGGGCGACGACCGGCGTCGATCCTTCGATCATGGGCACCGGACCGATTTCCGCATCGAAGAAGGCGCTCGAGAAAGCCGGGTGGTCGATTAACGATCTCGATTTGATCGAGGCCAATGAAGCTTTCGCAGCCCAGGCGCTAGCTGTTAACAAGGGCCTTGGCTGGGATACTAGCAAGGTCAACGTCAACGGCGGCGCGATCGCGATCGGTCATCCGATCGGTGCGTCCGGCGCACGCATCTTGAACACGCTCGTTTACGAGATGCAGCGTAGGGACGCGAAAAAGGGTCTCGCTACATTGTGCATCGGCGGCGGCATGGGTGTCGCCATGTGCTTAGCCCGCGATTAGTCGAAAGCCGAACATAAGCGCAGCCGTGCCGAGTTGAGCGGCTGCGTACCTATTCCCAACTCGCAAGCCGCAACAAAAAATCCAGGGAGAGAACGCTATGGCACGGGTTGCCCTCGTCACGGGAGGCACGCGCGGCATTGGCCACGCGATTTCGATGGCTCTAAAGAGCAACGGCTATCGCGTAGCCGCGAGCTACGCCGGTAACGACGCCGCCGCTCAAGCCTTCCAGATCGAGACGGGAATTCCGGTCTACAAATTCGACGTCGGCAACTATGAGGCGACGGAGAAGGCGGTCCAGCAGATCACCAAGGACGTCGGCCCCGTCGACGTGCTCGTCAATAACGCCGGCATCACGCGCGACGTCATGTTTCACAAGATGACGAGGCAGCAATGGGATGAGGTCATCGGGACGAACCTCAACGGCCTCTTCAACGTGACACGCCAAGTCTGGGAAGGCATGCGCGCTCGCAAATTCGGCCGCGTCATCAACATCTCGTCCATCAACGGTCAGAAAGGCCAGATGGGTCAGGTGAACTACTCGGCGTCGAAGGCAGGCGACATCGGTTTCACGAAGGCCTTGGCGCAGGAAGGCGCCCGCGCCGGCATCACGGTCAACGCCATCTGCCCCGGCTACATCGCGACCGAGATGGTCAAGGCCGTGCCGCAGGACGTTCTTGAAAAAAGCATCCTTCCGTATATCCCGGTCGGCCGCTTGGGCGAGCCCAGCGAGATTGCGCGCTGCGTGGTGTTTCTCGCATCCGATGATGCTGGCTTCATCACCGGCTCTACGCTGACTGCAAACGGCGGACAGTATCTCGCAAGCTGATCGTCTCGGTGGCTATCGGAATTAAAAAGGCCCTGCCGGAGATTTCCGGGAGGGCCTTTTTCGTATCGCTTCGATTTAAGCGAAGCGAGTATCAGCCGCGAAATCGCGATCTGACGATGCGCGGAAACTCATCCTCACTCTCGCCCTGGGGCTGCGCATAGCCATTTGCCGCTCGCTGCTCGGCTTCGCGCTGCTCGACAATGTGCTGTCGCCCCTCTTCGAGGCTCCACCACTGCTCGCCCGCCCGTGAAGGCGCGGTCGGCATCGGCGCCGCGGCTTGCTGAGGCGCGGCAGGAGCCGGCCGCCCGCCATAAGCCTGTTGCCGCGCCGGCTGCTGTTGTTGCTGCTGAGGCGCCGAGAACCAAGCTTCGATCAGATCGAGCTCGTCAGCTGAAAGGCTGAGGCCCTGGCTGCGGCAACGCGCAACGACGAAGTTGCGGAAGCGGCTGGCGAAAAGCCCAGCCGACGTTCCTTGCTCGAACCACGGATCACTCTCGCTGACCACATCGTAGATGAAGCGCAGGTCGTCTCGCTTGATGTCGAGACCGAATTCGCGAGCGCGCTGCGTAATGTTGACCAGCGTCTGCGCCCCCTGGAGCCCGTTCGCGCTGATCTCTTGCGACATGACGTCGAACAGAACGCGGTACTCTGCGGGAGCCAGGGCCGGCGCCTGGCAGGCCTCGTGGATGCGCGCAATAGATTGCTGGATCTGGGTCGCCTGATCGGCACTCCGCGGTGCTGCGGTGATTGGCGGCGGAGGTGTCTGCTGGGCCTGAGGCCGCGCCAGTTCCCGACGCGGGGGTTCGGGCTGATAGGTCGCCTGCTGAGGCGGCTGAGTCATAGGCGGCCGTCGCGGAGGCAAAGCCGGAGCGGAAGCCGGAGCCGCCGCCGGTTGAGGCGTGCTGATTTCGGGCATGCGCGAAGCCGGCATTGGCGGCGCCGGAGGTGCAGGCGGCGTTACCCGGTCAATGTAGCGAGGCGGCGGTACGGCTGCTTGATAGGGGCCGCTCTGCGCAGGAGCCGCCCGTGCCGCGCTCGCCAAGGCTGCGCGCTGCAAAGGCTGCGACTCGCGCAGTTCGCCATGAGACGGGTCGGGCAAGGACTCGCGACGCCGGGGTTCGGGCGTAGGCGGCGCCAGTTGCGGAGCAATAAGCCCAGCGGACGAGATATGCCGATTGCTATCGAACACCGTGTAGGGCGCAGTATCGCTCAGGTGGATGTCGTCCGGAAGATCGGCAAGCAGCAGATCGCGGAACGAGCCGTAGCCTCCCCAGTTCGTTCCGACCGTCTTGTCGCGACCAATGACACGGACGGCACGGTCAGCCAGAGTCTCAAGAGGCACGGCCTGCGGCGCTCCGCGCACGAAGTCCACGACCTCGGCAAGAATGGCTTTGCGCGCGGCCTCGACGTCGATTGCGGGTGCTTGCGCAGTGATCTCGCGCGGGCTTTCTCCGGCGATGGCGCGGCTTCCGCTGGTCAGAAGCGCGATGAGATTGGACTCGCGAACCTCGCCGTCGCTGATCGCCGTGTAAGGCTGCGCTGTATGATCGTTTGCGAAGACAACGGTACGTCGCGCATGGGCCCGCAGACGGTGAAGCAGCGGCGTAAAGTCAGCGTCGCCCGATAGGATGATGAACTCGTCGAAATACGTATCGTGATTGAGGATGTCGCGAACATCCATCACCATTCGGATATCAGCAGAATTCTTGAGCTGAGCCGTGAGGGGCGGGCAGTCGATCACTTCGAATCCCGAACGCAGGAAATGATGCCGGATGAACGGAAACGAGTTCATGTCCGTCGAATTGTCGTGCGCATTCCGGCGCGGCACCGGATTGCCGTAGCAGCGGTTCATCGCGATGCGCCGTTCTCCCGGTATCGCATACGAGTTCGTGGACGTGATGAGCTCGCCGGACGCAATGCCTTGCAGCCAAACGGCGCTGTCTTTGGCAAAGCGCTTCGCAGCTTCTTCGTTCTTGCGTTTCAGCGACAGGTAGATGTTGTCGTAATCGACAAACACCGTAGTAAGGACGGGTCCTGAGGACTCGCGTTTCATGGACTGCAACCCCCGTGAATCGGAACATGATTCGCCATCACTGTTGACGAGTCGTAGGCCGCCAGCAAGAAGCGCCAGGGTGCTGCTGGAGGAAAGAGACAATTAAGCCGTGGATGGAAGGCCGTCGCGCAACGGACGTCGAAAACTCCGTTGGGGACGACGTGTGGTTGATCCGCGAAAGGCTTTGTGCTGTTGCAGCTTCGCCGCTCAATCGACCGACGGGCGCGAGACAGGCGAGAAGTCCGGCGCCGTCAGCGTGAACCCTTCGAAGACAAATGCCGGCGCCACCGTGCAGCCAACGAGCGTCCATTTGCCGAGACTTCGCGCCTGCTGCCAGTGACCCGCGGGGACGATGGCCTGAGGCCGCTCGCATTCGCCGAGATCGGAGCCGAGCCGAATGCTCGTTATTGGTCCGCCCGTCGGAGAGACTTCAAGCAATAGCGGATCGCCCGCATAGAAGTGCCAGGCTTCAGCGGCGTCCACGGCGTGCCAGTGAGATCGTTCTCCGGCTTTGAGAAGGAAATAGATAGCGGTCGAAGCTGCGCGTTTTCCAGGTTCAGCGGTATCGCGAAACGTCTCGCGGTAATGGCCGCCCTCGGGGTGAAGAGAAAGATCGAGCATCGCAATCACGTCATCACCGGAGAGATCGCGCTTCATGAATGAACCTCCGGCTCGCGCGTCACGCCTTATTCTTCAGGTGCCTGAGACGCGCAAAAACTTCCCAGTCCGGCGCTCCGAGCATGCCAATTCGCGCTTGGATGGGGCGCGACTGCGGCCTCAGAAAAGGGTTCGTCGCCTTTTCGACATCGAGCCTGGTCGGCAGCGTCGGCTTACCGGCGGCGCGCAGGGCTTCGACTTCCGCCACGCGCTTTTTCAGCACGTCGTTTTCGGGCTCGATGGTCAAAGCAAAGCGGGCGTTGTTCAGCGTGTACTCGTGGCCGCAGTAGATATTGGTATCGCCAGGAAGGCCCGCGATTTTCGAGAGGGAGTTCCACATCATCTGCGGATCGCCCTCGAAGATCTTGCCGCAGCCGAGCGAAAACACCGTGTCTCCGGTGAACACGATGCCGTCGTCCGGGAAGTAATAGCTGACGTGCCCGAGGGTATGCCCTGGTGTTTCGATGACCTGGATCGGGTGGCCGGCAAAATCGAGTTTGCTCGCTGCCGTGACGACGCGCGTCAAACCGGGAATGCGTTCGACTTCCGCCTCTGGCCCCGTGACGCTCGCGCCGTAGAACGCCTTGAGCTCACCGATTCCCGCAGTGTGATCGGTGTGGTGATGCGTGATAAAAAGGTGGTTGAGCCGCCAGCCGCGTTCACTCAAGGCGGCCTTGATCGCCGGCCCGCTCGGCGCATCGATAGCTGCTGTTTCGCCGGTTTCCGGGTCGTGCAGAAGGACGCAGTAGTTATCCGCGAGGCACGGCAGAAGGACGATTTCGAGGGCTCCCATGGCGGGGGACTTTGGTTGGGCCCGCAAGCTGTGTCAAACGCAGCGAAACGACGCAGTGAATAACCGTTTATTGCCCGCTCAGGCTGTCTCTGATGATAGGGATCGTCTAGAGAGGGTCGGGTAGACCCGATTTATTCAATCCGCGTAAGAGCAAAGATGCCTCTCGACGCAAAAACCTTGAGAGATTTCTATCGGACTCCGCTGGGCCGCGTGGTTCGCCGCCAGCTTGCGACGGCGATCCGTGAACGCTGGAAACGGGTTAACGGCATGACCGTCGCCGGCGTGGGGTTTGCCTCGCCGTTTCTGGGCGCGTTCCATACCGAAGCCGCGAGCCTCGCCTGCCTGATGCCGGCCCGGCAGGGCGCGATTGTCTGGCCCCGGTCCGGCCATTGCCATTCGGTGCTTGTCGCAGAGAACCAGTGGCCGCTGCCGGACAATTCGGTGGACCGGCTGCTTGCGGTCCACTGCCTGGAGCAAGCCGAACGAGAGGGGCCGCTCCTAAGAGAGGTTTGGCGGGTATTAAAGCCCGACGGCCGCCTGCTGATCGTCGTTCCCAATCGCCGGGGCCTCTGGTCGCGCATGGACCGGACCCCATTCGGCCATGGACTTCCCTTCAGCCGCGGCCAGCTCGAAACGCAGTTGACCGACGCGCTCTTTACGCCCGTCGACTGGGACGAAGCGCTCTATTTTCCGCCCGTAAACCAGCGATTGCTTTTGCGGATGGCGACCCCGATCGAACGCTTCGGATCGAGCATGTCGATCGGCGTCGCGGGCGTCATTCTGGTCGAGGCGAAGAAAGAGGTCATGGCGCCAATCGGCAGCGGCAAGCGGGTCGCTCAACCCGCCATACTGAAGCCCGTGGACACGAGGAATTCGGCCGGGATCCGCCCCTTCAGGTAGAAACCGCAGGTCGCGCCGCAGCCTTTTCGGGAGTGGGGCCGCGCAAAAGAAACACGCCTTTTTCCCCGAACAGATTCTGCATGGACAGCGACCACTTGATCGGCAACCGCGCGCCGTAGGCGTTGAAGGCGACCGCCTGCTCGACGTCGGCGTGGATGCGTTCGCAGAGATCGGCGAAATCGCGGATCGTGCAGAGATGCGCGTTGGGCGTCAGATACCAAAGGTCCGGCAAATTGTCGTTGATGGGCATGCGGCCCGTCAAAAGCAGCTTCGTTCTGACGTGCCAATGGCCAAAATTCGGGAACGACACGATGGCCCGTCTCCCGATCCGAAGTAGATTCTCAAGCACCGTTTTGGGCTGCCGCGTGGCCTGGATCGTCAACGAAAGAATGGCGTAGTCGAACGCCTGATCGGGATAATTATCAAGATCGCGGTCGGCGTCGCCCTGGATGACGGACAGGCCGCGCGCCACGCAGGCATTGACTTTGTCGCGTTGCAATTCGACGCCGCGTCCGTCGACGCCCTTGCGCTCGGCAAGAAGCTGCAAAAGCTCACCGTCACCACATCCGACGTCAAGCACGCGCGAGCCAGCTTCGACCATCTCGGCGATCAGAACGTGATCGACGCGCGGCGCTTTTGGCTCGCCGACGATTTTGCCGATGTCGGGAGCGTTCATTGTCCCGTCTCCCGCGCCGCCCCGAGGCCGCGCTTCGCCGCCGCTGCGTTGAGAAAGCCGCGAATCGTCGCGAAGAACGTAGGCTCCTCCAGAAGGAACGCGTCGTGGCCCTTGTCGCTCTCGATCTCGACGAATGAGACGTTGGCGGCAACGGCATTCAACGCCTGCACGATCTCACGGCTTTCGCGCGTTGGGTACAGCCAGTCGGACGTAAACGAGACGACGCAAAACCGCGTGCGCGTGCCACGAAAGGCATTCGCAAGTACGCCACCCGAGCTTTCGCGCATGTCGAAATAATCCATTGCGCGCGTGATGTAGAGATAGCTATTGGCATCGAACCGGTCGACGAAGGTCGATCCCTGATGGCGCAGATAGCTCTCGACCTGGAAGTCCGCATTGAACGAGAACGTCAGCGCCGACCGGTCCTGCAAGCTGCGGCCGAACTTTCGGTGCAATGCCTCTTCCGAAAGGTACGTGATGTGCGCAGCCATGCGCGCGACCGCGAGGCCGTTCTTCGGCACCGTACCCGCGGCATAGTAGTTGCCGCCGGACCATTCGGGATCGGCCATGACGGCCTGCCGGCCGACCTCGTGGAATGCGATGTTCTGCGAGGAGTGCCAGGCAGCCGTCGCTATCGGCACGGCGGCGAACACGCGGTCCGGGTATCGTGACGCCCATTCGAGCACCTGCATCCCGCCCATCGACCCGCCGATCACGGCGAAGAGCTGATCGATACCCAAAAAGTCGATGAGCCGCGCCTGCGATTCCACCATGTCGCCGATAGTGATGATGGGGAAACTCAGGCCGTATGGCTCGCCAGTCTTCGGATTTATCGACGCTGGGCCGGTCGATCCCATGCAGCCGCCCAGAATATTCGAGCAAATGACGAAGAAACGGCTGGTGTCGATCGGCTTGCCCGGCCCGACAAGGACCTCCCACCAGCCCGGCTTGCCGGTGATTGGGTGCGTACTCGCGACATACTGGTCGCCCGTCAACGCATGGCAAAGCAGTATCGCGTTCGATTTATCGCTGTTGAGTTCGCCATAGGTTTCATAGGCAATCGAAAACGGCGCCAGATCCTGCTGGCAGGCGAGCCGCAAGGGCGAGCTGGCATCGAAATGCGCGACCGGGCTCGACGGCGTATGCACCTCGGAGTGCCGCCGTGAGACCGAGGCAACAAGATTGGGCGATGCGACGGTCATCGTGTCGGTCTGGCATCCCGGGGTTGAACGGTTCGGCAACTCGTTAGGCAGGCCGCAGGTAAAGGCAACTTATACTTTGATTTCAAGTGGTGAAGCCCCTATCAATGCGCCCGAAATCAGCAATTTCGGTCAAGAATTCGAGATAATATATGGTGGTTACTGCACCAATTGCACGTCCGGGCATCCTGGATATTGCGGCTTATGTTCCGGGCGAAAGCAAGGTGCCGGGTGATCTGCCCCCGGCCAAGCTGTCGTCGAACGAGACCCCGCTCGGGCCGAGCCCTGCGGCAATCACGGCCTTCAAGGCGGCCGCCGGCGAGCTCGAACGCTATCCAGACGGCCAAGCGACGCTGCTGCGCCAAGCCATTGCCCGCCGTTACGGCCTCGACGCCAGCCGCATCGTCTGCGGATCAGGCTCTGACGAGCTTCTTGGGCTCTTGGCGCGTGGCTATCTCGGACCCGGCGACGAGGCGATTTATACTGCTCATGGCTTCCTCGTTTACCGCATCGCGATTTTAACGAACGGAGCGATACCGGTCGTTGCGCCGGAACGCGATCTGAAAACGGACGTCGACGCCATCCTCGCAGCCGTCACCACGCGGACGCGTGTCGTTTTCGTAGCGAACCCGAACAATCCGACCGGAACCTACATCCCGATCGAAGAGGTGCGCCGGCTGCGCGCGGGTCTGCGTAACGACATTCTGCTCGTGCTCGATGCTGCTTATTCCGAGTACGTCAGCCGCAACGACTACGAAGCGGGGCTCGAATTGGTCGCCACGACGTCGAATACGGTGATGACGCGCACATTCTCAAAAATTTACGGCCTCGCAGCGCTCCGCATCGGCTGGGCGTATTGTCCGCCGGAAATCGCCGACGTGCTTAATCGCATTCGCGGGCCCTTCAACTTGTCGGCTCCCGCCATAGCTGCCGGCGCCGCCGCGATTGAAGATATCGAGCACGTGGAGCGAGCGAAGAGCCACAATGACCAGTGGCTGCCGTGGGTCCAGAGCGAGCTTCAAAAGCTCGGCCTCACCGTAACTCCGAGCGTCGCGAATTTCGTGCTTTTCCATTTCAAGGATGGAGACAAGAAGACCGCTTCGGGAGCAGACGAATTCCTGAAATCGCAGGGCATCATTTTGCGCAAGGTCGGCGCCTACGGATTTGCGAACGCGCTGCGTATGACGATCGGTTCAGAGAACGACAACAAAAGGGCCATCGACGCGCTCGCCCGCTACCTCAAAGGCGCGGCCTGATGGCCAAAGGTGAAAGTGCGAAGCAGCCGATGTTCAAGTGCCTGTCGCTCATCGGTGTCGGCCTCATCGGCTCGTCGATAAGCCACGCGGCGCGGCGCGGCGGCCTCATCGGCGAAATCGTCGGTTGCACGTCGACGCCCGAGACTCGCGACAGGTCCGAGGCTCTTGGCCTCGTCACGAAAGCCTATGCCGATCCCGTCGATGCCGTGAAAGGCGCCGATCTCGTCATCCTGTGCACGCCGGTCGGTGCCTACAAGAAAATCGCCGAAGCCATCGGCCCGCATCTCGAAAAGGGAGCGATTGTTTCCGACGTTGGCTCGGTCAAGGGCGCGGCGGTGCGCGACATCGCTCCGCATATCCCCAATGGCGTGCATTTTATCGCCGGCCATCCGATCGCCGGAACGGAGCAGTCAGGTCCCGACGCGGGCTTTGCAGAACTCTTCGACGGGCGCTGGTGCATTCTGACGCCGGAGGCCGACGCCGATCAGGAGGCGCTGGGCAAGCTCGAAGACTTCTGGCGAAAGCTTGGCTCGAACGTCGAGATCATGACGCCCGAGCATCACGACATGGTGCTCGCCATCACCAGCCACGTGCCGCACCTCATCGCCTACAACATCGTCAATACGGCAGCCCATTTGGAGCGCGTGACGGACAGCGAAGTCATCAAGTTCTCGGCGGGCGGCTTTCGCGATTTCACGCGCATCGCGGCATCCGATCCGGTGATGTGGCGCGACGTCTTCCTGAACAACAAGGAAGCTGTGCTCGAGATGCTCGGCCGCTTCTCGGAAGACCTCGTGACGTTGCAGCGTGCCATCCGCTTCGCCGACGGCGAGACGCTCGAGCGCCTCTTCATCGAAGCGCGCGCGATCCGGCGCGGCATCATTCAGGCGGGCCAGGATACGGCGCAGCCCGACTTCGGCCGAGGCGCAGCTCGCGCGAAAGAAGGTTCGAGCTGAGATCCCCTCGGCCGAGAAGAGATTGGTCCGACTCGGGTTTACGCCGAGTGCGGCTCCATCAGAAACTGCGCGGTGATGAGGTCGGCTTCGACGGCTTCCGCTTCCTGACTCGATGACGCGAGCAGATGCACGTGAACTTCATCGGCGCCGAGTTCGGCCGCGTGCTGGCGGATCTCCGCGAGGTTTTGCGAAGGGTTGTGGTTCGAGAGCCGGCCGATGGCGAGCACCGAGCGCGTCGCGCGATCGCTACGACGGACGAGGATGTAGTTGGCATCTTCGAGCGTCGGGCAATCGAAAAGGCTATAGACCGTATGCACGTAGCGTTTCCCAGACGCGCCGGTCCAGAAATGGAACCTCGGCGGCGCCTCGGGAATAAAGGCCTCCGCGCTCACCTGCTGAGGGCCTTCGCCCATCTGTCGGCGCGCCCGGAACTCGGCAAACTGGATAATTTCGGCACTCATAACGCACACCCCTGATCGGCAATTGTTTTCGCCGAATACTGCTCTTGAGACCGTGATACCCGCCTGACCGTGAGGAATGGTGAACTTTGGTTCGAAAATTTGACGCGGTTGCCCGATCCGCGCCTCGATGGTCAATGAAGTGTTGAGAACGGCGCGAATTGCAAACACTCCGCCTGAGCACGCGCGACGTCGCGTGCGCAAACCTTAAATGCGTATTAGCGATTCAAGGAAACAACAGCTCTGAAGCGAACGAAAGCGGCTTGGATAGTGTTAATGGCCGAACTTCAGCCGCAGCGCGAATAATCGCAATTCGCGCACGTCCAGCAGCCTTCGATATGCCGTAACGCCCGCTCTCCGCATTTGGGGCAAACGCGTGCAGTGGCGACGGGCGAACCTTGGCCCGCATCACCATCTGCTCCGGCTTCGCGGCCGATCCGCTGAATAGCCGCGATCGGCTGACGCTTCGAACTCGCGTCTACGTCACCCTCTTCACGGATCAGGAAGCCGATGTGCAGCATGTGCTGCTCGATGACGTCGCCGATGGCAGCGAGCAAGCTCGGAACATAGCGGCCACCCATCCAGCGCCCGCCTTCCGGGTCGAACACCGCCTTTAATTCTTCGGCAACGAAAGTAACGTCGCCGCCGCGGCGGAAGACGGCGCTGATCATGCGCGTCAGAGCTACGGTCCAGGCGTAATGCTCGAGATTCTTCGTGTTGATGAAGATCTCGAACGGCCGCCGACGCCCATCGCGAACGATGTCGTTGATGGTGACGTACAACGCATGCGCGCTCGCCGGCCATTTGATCTTGTACGTCATGCCTTCGAGCGCTGCGTCGCGTTCGAGCGGCTTCGTCATGTAGACGACGTCACCCGACTTCGCGGGATCTTCGACAACCCTCACCGCCGGGCTCCGCTGTGGGACAACGACACCCGCCTCACCAGCGGCCGGTGTGACCCGTGACAGCACGGCTCCTGTCACCGGATTCGGCCGATAGGTCGTGCACCCTTTAAGGCCGAGTTCAAAAGCTTCGGCATAGATGTCGCGGAATTGCTCGAAGGGAATATCTTCCGGACAATTGATCGTCTTCGAAATGGCGCTGTCGACGTAGGGCTGCAATGCGGCCTGCATCGCGATGTGCTCGGCAGGCGACAGCGCATCGGCCGTCACGAATGCTGCGGGCAGCGGCGCGCCTGCGTCCGATGTGAGGCGAAACGCTCGATAGGCATAGTCCTCCACCGTCTCTTCGACCGCTGTCTGCTCCTCTCCAAGAACGCGGCGTTGGTAGACGAAGTCGAATACCGGCTCGATGCCGCTCGACACATTGCCGGCGAGAAGCGAGATCGTGCCCGTCGGCGCGATGGACGTAAGACAGCCGTTGCGAATGCCGTTCGCAGCGATCGCTTCGCGAACGTCGGCATCAAGCCGTGCGATATTCGGACGGGCGAGAAACGCCTCGCCGTCGTAGAGTGGAAATGCGCCCTTCTCAGCAGCAAGCGCAGCGCTCGAGCGATAGGCGGCATTCTGGATGACGGCCATCCATTCGGCTGCCTTTTCACGCGCGGCCGGGCTGCCATAAGGAAGCCCGAGGAAAATCAGCGCATCGGCAAGCCCGGTGATTCCGAGACCGATGCGTCGCTTGGCCTGTGCCTCTCTCGCCTGGGCTTCGAGTGGATAGCGCGAGATATCGATGACGTTATCGAGAAAGCGAATGGCGGTCGCAACGCGCGCCTCGAGTTTCGTGCGATCGATATTTGCAGTTCCCGTAAATGGCTGCTCGACCAGCCGCGCAAGATTGATCGATCCCAGAAGACACGCCCCGTAAGGCGGCAGAGGTTGCTCCCCGCACGGGTTCGTCGCCGATATCGTTTCGCAATACGCGAGGTTGTTTGCCCCATTCACCCGATCGATAAAGATGACGCCGGGTTCGGCATAATCGTACGTCGCGCGCATGATCTTGTCCCAAAGTGCGCGCGCGTCGACCGTTTCATAAACTTTGCCTCCGAAAACGAGATCCCACGGCGCGTTGCGCTTCACGGCATCCATGAACGCGTCGGTGACCAGAACCGAAAGATTGAAATTTCTCAGCCGCTGCGAGTCCGACTTCGCCGCAATGAACGCTTCTATGTCCGGATGATCGCAGCGAAGCGTCGCCATCATGGCGCCCCGTCGCTGACCGGCCGACATGATCGTACGGCACATCGCATCCCAGACGTCCATGAAGCTGACGGGCCCCGAGGCGTCGGCCCCAATGCTCTTGACGGGCGCGCCCTTGGGCCGAAGAGTCGAAAAATCATGACCGATGCCGCCGCCGGCCTGCATCGTCAGTGCCGCCTCCCGGACGCTTTCGAAAATGCTCGAAAGGTCGTCGGCGATCTCACCGAGTACGAAGCAGTTGAAAAGCGTGACGTTGCGGTCGGTCCCGGCTCCGGCAAGAATGCGACCCGCCGGCTGAAATCCGAAATCCGCCATCGCGTCATAAAACGCGCCAGCCCACTTCTCTCTGGCACGCTTGCCGCCCTTTTCGACCGACGCCGCAGCCAGCGCGACGCGCCGAAACGTATCTTCCATCGACTGATCGGCCGCGACGGTTGCCGAGCCCGCAAAGCGATACTTGCGCCGCCAAATCGCGTCGGAAATTGCGGGCAGATCTGACAAAATCGCGCTCATCGGGATGGCCGGAATATAGGTGCTCGAAGCCCCGTCTTCAATTCGTGTTCACTATATGTTCCATGACCCCCACTGTCAAGCTGTTTTCTTCGATGTTTCGGGCCGGGATCTGATCAGCAACCTAATTCGCTCCGCGTCCGCGGGTGTTGCCGGATTGTAGATCACCATGCCGAGATCGGGCCGGCCATCGACGGCGAAGGCCGAGTATTCGAACGCGATCGGCCCGGCGATCGGATGCCGTATGTGCTTAACGCCTTCGCCGTAGCCGCGGACGTTCGGCGATGGCAGCGATCGCTGGGCAGCGGCGCACAGATCGGATGTGGCCCGCCTCTACAAGCTCGCATTGGAGAAAGGCACCGCGGACGGCGTCTATCATGCCGTTGGCGAGGAAGGCGTGCCCATGCGCCAAATCATCGAGGTGATTGGTCGCGCTTTGAATGTACCTGTCGTCTCGATAATGAAGGAAGAAGCCGGCGATTATTTCGGCCCGCTCGCGATGTTCGCCGGTCTCGACATGCCGGCATCCAGCGCTTTGACGCAGCAGCGGCTCGGCTGGAAGCCCACACAGATCGGTCTCATCGCCGACATCGGCCAGCCGGACTATTTCAAAACCTGAAAAGAGACCGACACCTTCGACGTGCAGGCTCGCCGCCAGAATAGAAAGGCCGACCATTCTGTGGTCGGCCTGGGTTCTGAAGTAAATCGCAAGGCCCGTTACGAGCTCCGGCCGGCCTGCCGGTCGTGGTCTTTGAGCTCTTTGAGGGCTTCTTCGATCATCGCCGCCCCATCCGCTTCGGTCCGCACCGGGATTTCGCTCACCACCGTACCGGTCTCGTCGGTGACGATCGCAATGAACGGAAAGTCCTCGTCGGGGCTGGGAATAATAGCGCTGGTATAGGTGGGCATGGCTTCCTCCTGCTTTGCTCGGAGCATAGCATGGAGACCAACGCGCCCAGGCTGTGGAAAGCCTGCTCAGCGTAAACAAATATTACCGCCTGCCCGACAGACCGGTCTTTGATCCCGGCAACGAGCAGACGGCTTGTTCAGATCGGCAAGGAAATCGGCAGCCTTACAGCTTGCAGAGTGTCGCTTCGCCGTGGCACGACCAGCCGATCGTCGCAGCGCTGCACTTGTAGTGGCGCGGCCCGAACGAATAGCCGGGCGTGCCGTTGCCCGACACCCAGGTGAAATAGATGCTCCAGTCGGTCGACTGCAGCAGAGCCGCATCGACCTGGAAATGGGCCAGCCCCTCGGTGAGGGCGACACCCTCGGCGGCTTTGTTGAAACAGTTTTTGGCTTCCGCCGGCGCGGCTGCCACAGCGGCGCCTCCGACTGCTAGAACGGCCCACATCAACCGGGCTGCGATACGCATGGCTTAGCTCCATAATTGCGAAAACGATCGGAAGCCCAACCGTGCCACAGGGAGGTGTCGCCAGGGCACAAGAAATCGCTGTCGGAGCGTGGATTTCAGTGGCATTGCGGCATCAGAACATCATCCGCTTTGCCCATATGTGGAAAACCTAGCCGGCGTGCGCCCCGGTCCGCACCTGCGCCAGCGGCGGCGGCGAGGCGCTTTTTGCGGCCTCCTCGATCAGCCGGGTGCTTGCCGTCTCGATCGCGGCCTCGATCCGGGACCGGAATTCCGCGCGCGGTAGTCCCGGTGGCAGCGAGGGAAGAAACTCGACAACGATCGTGCCCGGATACCGCCACAGGCTGCGTCGCGGCCAGAATAGCCCCGAGTTCAGCGCCAATGGCACGGTGACGACGCCAAGCGCCTCGTAGAGCGCGACGCAGCCCGGTTTATAGTCGGGCGGCGCGCCAGGGATTGTCCGTGTCCCTTCCGGGAAAATCACCACCTCGCGGCCGATGCTGATCCGCTGCCGCGCGTCCCGGATCATGGACTTAAGCGCCGCCGAAGCCTTTTCGCGCTTAACGAGGATGTGCTCGAACTTCACGCAGAACCAGCCGTAGAACGGGATCCATTTGAGTTCGTCCTTGAGCACGATGGCCGGGTCGCGGAAGAGCGATATGAGGCCGAACGTATCCCAGGCCGATTGATGCTTGGCTATGACGAGGCAGCCGGTCTTCGGCAGATTTTCGTGTCCCCGCACCTCGAGTTTGGTCCCGCAAATGAGGCGCAAAAGCCAGACGCACGTGCGGCCATGAACCTCGAGGCCTTTCATCGCCCATGAGCGTGGCCCGAACAGCAGCCACGAGCCGAGGACGAGGTAAAGCGCCGTCACGATGTAAAAGACGACGAAATAGACGAGCGACCGCACAACGACTAATGCGCCTGGCCCTGGCGCTGATTGACCGGGCACTGATCGGTCAGCCATCGGCGCGCTTCTGCGGCATGATCGCGACCGATTGCCCGTCGCGCCAGTCGATGACGCGCTGCGCCGTGAGGCGGGCGACCGCCGGTAGATATTTCAGATATTCCGAAAGCAGCACCCTGGTCGTCGCGACGTGCAGCCACCAGGCGGATTCAGGGAAGCGCTTGGGCGTTACCGCGTAGGGCAGGAGCGTGACGCCCGGCATGACGAGCGCCAGCTCGGCGAGGCTGCGGGGCATGTGATAGCGCGAGGTCACGATGATCAGTCTCGTGTATCCGTTCGTATTGGCCCAGGTTCTTGTCTCGTCGGCGTTGCCGACAGTGTCGAGCGCTTCATATCCGAGATCGACGCAGCAGTTGAAGACCTGCTTATCTAAGTTCAGAAGGCGCTGCATCTCTTCGCGGCTGACTTTGCGATTGACGCCGGAAATCAACATCCGTTTGGCGCGGCCCTCGCTCATCAGCTTGGCACCCGCTTCGATGCGATTGTCGCCGCCGGTCAAGACTACAATTCCGTCGGCCTTGTCCCAACCGGTCGCATCATCCCGGGTGACGGAAACGGCGAACAGCACGAACCCGAACGCCAGCGCGGCGGCCCCGAGCGCCAGCATCAGAATGAGTGCTTGTGAGATCATTTTCATAGTCGGGTATACTGTAAGGTCGTCCGCTTGTCCGTCGTCGCCGCTAAGCCGAAGTATAGCTGATTTCAGCCGCTCAGACAGCAACCTCCGAGCGGCGTGCTTGACGCCGAACTAAGCAAATCACAGCAAAAGGTGAACATCCTCGAGCTGATTTTTTTGCAACGGCCGTCAGTGCCGCCCGTTTAGGATACGATAGACGCCGACGCGTGATGTCACCATGCAAAGCCCGGCTATTGTGACAACCACAAGTCCGAGGATGATGTAGCCCAAAGCGTCGAGCGCTCCGGTGCCGATCAGCCGTTGCATTTCAACCGCGCTGACGGCGCCGCCGCCCAACAGCTCGGTAATAGCGGGCATGCTCATGAAGACGAGCATCGCGAAAGCTGCACCGACGATGCCGGCCTTTATCCCGAGCCTCAAGAAATGCTTCTCGAATTCCCGCGAAATGAATTTGTCGGTGGCGCCTACGAAGTGCAGCACCTCGACGATCTCACGATTGGACGCCATGGCGCTCCGCGTCGCAGATACGATGATCGCTGTGGTGGCTGCTCCGACGAGCACAAGGATCGCGATGCCGCCCAATGCCAGGGATCGTGTGACAGCCCGAATCTGCTGTTGCCAACGGCGGTGATCATCGAGTGAGGCGCCCTTGAAATCCCGGCCAAGAGCCGTCTCGATCTCGGCGAGATCAGGCGGGTTTTCTCGGTCAACTTCGACGGCTATCAGGCGCGGCACCGGAAGCGACTTCAGCGCATCCGACGAGCCGAGCCACGGCTGCAGAAGCTCCGCCGACTGATCAAGGCTCAGCGCGTTGACGTTCGCAATCCCGCGCTGCTTTTGCAGATAGGTGACCACGTCGGCGACCGATTTGTCGATGTCGCCATTCTCCTGCGGGCTGACCTGAACGGTGACCTCGCTCGAGATATCCTTGAGCCAGGCATCGGACAATTCCTTGATCATCCACACCGCACCAGCCGTCAGGCACGCTAGAAAGCACATGATGCCGATGACGAGCGTCAGCGATCGCCCCGTGACGGAGCCCGGCGGGACGACCGGAGCCGTCACTTTCATCTTGCGGCTGCGCTCGCGATCGCGCGCCGGCGCCTTGAGATCGCGCTGGGGATCCTCGGTCGTCACGGCCGGTTCGCCCGCACCATAGGGCGGAAAGCCCGCGGTGCGCGTCGGCACGCCCGTTACGGGCTCGTCATAAGGATCGTAGGCCGGCAGCGGCATCGCTGGCTCGATACGTCCGGGAAAGCGGCTAGATGATCCGGACATGGCCCTTGTGCACCTCGATGCGCGGCGCCTTGAACTGCCGCATGAGCTGATGATCGTGTGTCGCGATCACGACGGAGGTACCGAGCCTGTTCAACTCGACGAACAGACGCAGAAGGCGCCGCGCCATCTGCGGGTCGACGTTGCCCGTCGGCTCGTCCGCCAGCAGAACTTCGGGCTTACCGATGACGGCGCGCGCGATGGCGGCCCGCTGCTTCTCGCCCCCCGACAGCACGGAAGGATTAACATACATTCGATCGCCGAGGCCGACCCATTGCAACAGGTCGGTTACATCTTCCCGGTAGTCGGCGGGCTTCTTGCCGACGACTTGCAGCGGAAGCGCCACGTTTTCCCAGACCGTCAGGTGGTCGAGCAGCCGGAAGTCCTGAAAAACGATGCCGATGCGCCGCCGCATCTGGGCCCGCTTCTGCGGTTTGACCTTTGTGACGTCCTCGCTGAACATCCGAATATCGCCGCGGGTCGGGTGCAGCGACATAAACATCAGGCGCAGGAGCGACGTTTTTCCCGCTCCGGATTCCCCATGCAAGAAGTGGAAGGACCCTGGGCGCAGATGGAACGTGACATCTGTCAGCACCTCAGGCCCTCTGTCGTATTTCAGTCCGACATTCGTCAAGCGAATCAAGAGGTATTTGCCTTGGCAGTGGAAACTCAGGGCTCTTTGTGGGTCTCCGCGGGCATAGACACGCCGAAGACACAATGATCAATCGATTACGATTGTGGCGCGGTCGTGTACACAGGAACCTTCACGGCATCCAGACGATCGGCGGCCGCGAATAGCAGGATAAATACATGCCCGATTCAAACGCTAAGCACACGATCGAGACGATCTATTCAGCTGAGGATATTCACATCCGTCTGCAGGTGCTCGCCGGGGAAATAGCAGCCAAAGGGCCGCAAAACCTTCTGGTTGTGCCGGTTCTGAAGGGCAGCTTCGTCTTTGCTGCCGATCTTCTGAGGGCGCTCTATGCCGCCGGGCTGGCCCCGGAAGTCGATTTCCTGACACTTTCGAGCTATCGGAAAAGCCGGGCATCGTCCGGCCAGGTCTCGATCCTGCGCGACCTGGATCTCGACGTGCAGCACCGCCACGTCATTCTGATCGACGATGTCCTCGATTCCGGCCGTACGCTGGCTTTTGCCAAGGATTTGATCTCGGCACGCGGCGCGACGCGCATCGAAACCTGCGTATTGCTCGACAAGAAGGCCCCCCGCGCCGTATCGATCGAACCAGACTACTGTGCTTTCGAGTGTCCCAACGTGTTTGTGGTCGGCTATGGCATGGATGTCGCGCACCGCTATAGGGAGCTGCCCTTCGTGGGCCGTCTCGTCGATTAGGACTGGAATCTCGGGTTCGAGGGAGGGGCAGCAATATGGCGACGATCCTGCTCGCAGACGATGACGCCGCGGTGCGCGATCTCGTCAGACGGGCGCTGAGCTCGGACGGACACAACGTTCACGTCACCCAGGACGGCGTCGAGGCGCTTGAATCGCTCGGCACGAACGGGGGTTCCTACGACATCTTGATCACCGACGTTGATATGCCGCAGCTCGACGGCATAAGTCTCGCGGAGAAGGCGCTGGTCTTGAAGCCCGGGCTCGCCGTCATTTTGATGTCTGGCTTTTCCGATCAGCTCGAGCGTGCCGCGCGCCTCAGAGCGCGTCGCCTGTTGTCGATCTCGAAACCGTTCACGCTCGACCAGATCAAGCAAGTCGTGAAAAGCCTGCTCTCCTGAGGAGATAGCGCTTCAATTTTCCGGCTTGATGCGCGACGTCAGCCAAAGCGTCAAAAGCGCCAGCGCGACGAACGCCAGCGCGAACCAGGAAGACGCTGCTGCGACGCCCGTAGCGCCGGCCCAGAAGACCGAACAGAACGCTTCGGAAAACGTCGCAACCTTAGTCGCGGTCTGACGCCGGCGGAATTGACTGCGTTTCGCAGTGCTCTTGAACCAGAGCTGGATCGTGATCGCCGATACGCTCGCGGCAACGATGCCACACAGGGTCACCACCGCGCCGGTCTTCGAGATGAAGGCTATTCCGAGGACGAATGGCACCGCCACGCAGGCGATAACAGTCAACACGGCTTCGATTTTAGCGCGGATGATCGTGCCGCGTGATGCTGGCGCCGTCGCCACGAGATCGGGCGCGTCCTCGCCAGAGATCGTAAGCCATGAAAGCCCGCCTGAGAGCTGCCCGAACGCCATCACCAGTACAGGCCCCAGAATAATGTGGAGCTGCGTATCCCGGCCCATATCCCTCCAGAGAAGGAGAGCGGGCGGCAACAAGTAGAGGATCTGCATCAGGGTTTGCGAAAGAAGCCACGGATCGCGGCCGAGCAGAATGAGCTCCTTATACCGGAGCGCTCCGACCGGCGTCGCCTTTCGAAATGGCCTTGCAATGCCGTCGCGACTTTTCTGATCGGTTTCGGTGCTGGCCGCCACGATGGCGTTGGTGCCAACTCGGCAGCATAGACCGCGATCACCAAAGCCAGAAACGCGATGCCCGACGCGACGATGATGACCGCAGCGCTGGCATCGCCGACGAGTGCTCTCGCCGGCATCCAAAACAGGCTGTCGACGGCAGGGGCGGCCCGGCTCACCGCTTCCGAATTCAGGACCGAGAAGCGCGACAGCCGGCCGTAGGCGAAGACCGCTGCGGCTTGTAGTCCGATAAGTAGCGCGGCACCGACGACCGCGGCGATAATTTGTGCGATGAGCCGGGTCCGCTTTACGCCCGCAACACGAAAAAGCCCGAGCGTGATGAGCACGGAAAGCCCCGTCGCGAACGCGCTCAAGCCGGCGATGACGGCATAAGCCGAAAGCCAGCGCACGCCGCCGATCCAGGCTGCCGCGTTGATCGCAGGGGCCATCATCACCGCAGACATGGCCGCGCCCGCAAGAGCAATCGATGCGATCCGGACCGCGAAGAGATTCCGCGACGAAGCTGGCGACGACAGGATGAGATCGAGATCGGCACGGGCATAGAATGCGCGCGTAACCTGCTCGATAGCCTGCGACAGCATCATCGAGAAGGTCAGAAGGATCGAGGCGGTGAGCGTGATCAGCGTTGCCTTGCTCTCGAGGTCAGCGCCCGGAAGGATGCGAGAGAGCAGGGCGTAGGCGAGTAAATGCAGAAGCGCGACGAAAACGACGGCGCCGATCAGCACGCTGCGTTCGCGCTTGGTCCGCCCGCCCGCCGCCATCTGCGCCCAGTCGCGCCACGCGAGTTTTAGCTCGTGACGCGCAAACCACAGAAGCGATGCTGTCGTCATGCGGCGGCGCTTTCCTCGGCAACGAGGCTCAGGAAAATGTCTTCGAGATTGCCGTCGCGATGCCCGCCTTGGACGCGCAGTTCATCGAGCGTGCCTTCCGCGATGAGCCGGCCGCGGGCGATGACGCCAATCCGTTCCGCCATGCGTTCGGCGACTTCGAGAATGTGCGTAGTCATGACGACGGTCGCGCCGTTGGCGACATGCTCTTTCAGCACGGCCTTGACGCGTCGCGCCGATCCGGCGTCGAGCCCCGTCAGCGGCTCGTCGAGAATGATGAGCTGCGGCTCATGAATGAGCGCGCCTGCTAGGGCAACCTTCTGACGCATGCCCTTCGAGAGACCCTGACAGCGTGTGCTGGCCTGCGCTTCGAGGCCGAGGACGCCGATAAGCTCGGCGGCGCGCTTGGTCGCCTTGGCTTCGTCCATGCCCCAAAGGCCGGCGACGAATTCGAGATACTCGAGCGGATCGAGCTTGTCGTAGACCATCGGCTCGTCGGGCACCCAGGCGATGACGGCCTTGGCGGTGATGGGATTGTCGAGAGCATCGATGCCGAAAATGCCGACCGACCCGCTGTCGGGCTTCAAAAGCCCCGCGACCATCCTGAGCGTCGTCGTCTTGCCCGCGCCGTTCGGCCCGAGAAGTGCATAGAACTCGCCGCGCCTGATCGAAAGAGAAAGTCCGTCGACCGCCTTCTCCTTGAACGACTTGGTGAGATTGCGGATTTCGAGGGCGGGAGAGGTTATCGGTACGCACAACCTTAAACGATCGGTAAACGCGGCATTGCCGCTCCGACGCTAAAGGATTGAGATTGAGCAAGAGTGAAAACGCGTCTGAGAGCGCCTGCGACTAGCCGCCCGTGACGCTCATATGCCGACCCACGGCGGGCTTTTTCGTCCGTCTGTCGATGACGAAGTCGTGGCCCTTGGGCTTGCGCGAGATCGCTTCGACGATGGCCGCGTCGAGCAACGCGTCGTCCGGCGAAGCCCGAAGCGGCGCCCTTAGATCCGCATCGTCTTCCTGACCAAGGCACATGTAGAGCTGTCCCGTGCACGTGACCCGCACGCGGTTGCAGCTTTCGCAGAAATTATGCGTGAGCGGAGTGATAAAGCCGAGACGCCCCCCAGTTTCTTTTACGGTCACATAGCGCGCCGGGCCGCCCGTTCGATAAGGATTTTCTTCAAGCGTCAGCCGATCCATCAGCCGCGCGCGTACGATCGACAGCGGCAGATACTGATCCGTGCGGTCTTCGCCGATATCGCCGAGAGGCATCGTCTCGATGAGCGTCAAATCGGCGCCGCGGCCATGCGCGAACCGAATAAGATCCTCGATCTCGTCTTCGTTGATGCCCTTGAGCGCGACGGCATTGAACTTGACGCGAATCCCCGCCGCTTCTGCCGCGTCCGCGCCGCGAAGCACGTTCGCGAGATCACCCCAGCGAGTCACAGCCTTGAATTTCTTCGCGTCGAGCGTATCGAGAGAGACGTTGATCCTGCGGACGCCGGCGGAATAAAGCTCGCCAGCGTACTTTTCGAGCTGGCTGCCGTTCGTCGTCAGCGTCAGCTCGTCGAGCACACCGGTTTCGAGATGCCGGCCGAGAGCCCGGAACAGCCAAAGGATGTTGCGACGCACCAGCGGCTCGCCGCCGGTAATGCGCAGTTTCTTGACGCCACGCCGGATGAAGGCCGCACACAGCCGATCCAGCTCCTCGAGCGACAGAAGGTCCTTCTTCGGAAGGAACGTCATGTGCTCGGTCATGCAGTAGACGCAGCGGAAGTCGCAACGGTCCGTCACGGATACGCGCAAATATTCTATCGACCGGCCAAAGGGGTCGATCAACGGCGTTTCGGTCGTTTGGGCGGCGCCGCCAAGCATTTACGCTTCTCCCGGAAGGCGCATTTGGAGTCCCATATCGTACCTCCAGCCGTCAAGGGCAAGGAGGCCTCTCGCGTCAGGTTGTCTTGCATCGTAGAAAAGTGGGCTGGCGGGAGGAAAAAGATGAAAAGTCCAACGGTTTACTTTGTTCTCGGTTTCGTCACGGCGTCCGTGATCTGGCTGATCGTTCTGGCCGTCTTGAACAATGAGTTGCTGCACACGTTCACGAGCTTCAGCGGCCACTCCTAGGCGCTCTGACGCACCCGGTTGAACGGGCCCAGCGTCCGCACGATCAGCGCCGCGATATTGTCGATATCGTTGAGATCGAAGACGGGCTTTCCGTGCGCGTCGACCTCGTAGTCGGCCGCAATGGCTAGGACGAGCGGATCGGTGGGTGCCAGAAGCTTCTCCGGTGCAACCGCCGCGCGCCGAACCTCGATCTTCGGAATGCTGGCGGCTTTGTAGCCTTCGACTAGGATGATGTCAGCCGGCTTGAGCCGCGCCGCCACCGCTTCGAGCGCCGGCTCGCCCGCAGACTCGATCTCTTCGATAACCGCAACCCGCGAGCCCGAGACGATCGCCGTCTCTGCGGCGCCCGCGTTACGATGCCGGGCCGTATCGCTTCCCGGCGTATCGATGTCGAACTTGTGATGCGTATGCTTGATCGTCGCGACGCGAAGTCCTTCTCCTGAGAAGTGCCGCGTCAGCTTCTCGATCAGCGTCGTCTTGCCGGAATTCGACCAACCGGCGACACCAAACAGCGGCAGAGAATGTGAAGACCGGAATTCTTTGCCCAAGGCTGTTATCCTTCTATGGAATTCGCAAGGAGGGCGCGGGCGGCGGCGAGATCGTCTTGTGTATTGATGTTGAAGAACGGATCAACCTCTACGCCCTGAATGTCGCGCATCGGAAAGGCGACCGCAACAGCATTGAGTTCGGATGCGAGCCTGTCGACGCTCAGAGCCCGCCTTTGAAGGGCGTCGGCAATCGCCGGCCGGACACGCATCGGCCAAAGCCCAATCGTCGGATGCCGCCGGCCGGCCGATGTCGCGATCGCAATGCCGTTATGACGGTTCGCATCGAGACCGGCCACAAGATCACTCGGCAGGAACGGCACGTCCGATGAAACGGTGGCAACAGCCGCGCAATCGCTCTTATGCTGCGCTGCCCAATCCATCGCCGCGAGAACGCCGCTGAGCGGACCAAGTTCTGGGCTCTCTTCGTCCGCAATCGCTTCCAGCCCGAACTCGGCAAAGCGCCCCGCGTCGCCGTTGACATTGAGGACAAGCTGCCCGACCTGCGGTTGAAAACGGGCAATGACTCGCGAAAGGATTGATTGGCCGTCGAGATCGGCCAGGCCTTTGTCGCCGCCGCCGAAGCGCCGCGACCGCCCGCCTGCCAGGATAACACCGAGGATCTGATCAGAAGACGGCATGCGCCACGATTAAGCGCCCGGCGCGCGCGTCGCAAGACGGCGAATATATGGGTTTCGGCGGATCAGCCGCGTTCATGAGGCTTCCAACCTGCTTCGCCCCGACTTATATCGCCCGGATAGAATGACGCGCTGTTTTGGCGCTCCGGGAGACACTCAATGCCAATCGATAAGACACAGGTGCTTGCAGCCCTGCGTCGGGTCAAAGGCCCAGACCTTGAAAGCAATATCGTCGATCTTGGCCTCGTGTCCGAGATCTTCATCAAGGACGACCATCCCTATTTCTCAATAACGATCCCAGCCAATCGCGCCGAAGAGCTGGAGCAGCTTCGCCTCGCCGCCGAAAAAGTCGTTGCCGATATCAGCGGCGTCTCGGGCGTCACGGCCGTCTTGACCGCTGAGGCAAGCGGTGCGCCAACGCGAACTGCGTCAGGCCCGGTCAAGGCTGTATCCAGGCCCCGTCCAGAGCATCCTCGAGTCGAGGCGGCTCGTGCCAAAGGCGCAACCGGCGATGCTGCTGGCCCGCGTCAGGCCGCAGCCGGTGCGCAGCCCGCCGCAAAGGCCCAAGGAATTCCCGGCGTCAAGCACGTCATCGCCGTTGCGTCCGGCAAGGGCGGCGTCGGCAAATCGACTGTCGCCGTCAATCTGGCGCTGGGCTTGCAGGCGATCGGAATGAAGGTCGGCATTGTGGACGCCGACATCTACGGACCCTCGCAACCCCGCCTCTTGGGCATTACCGGAAAACCTCAAGTCACCAACGGCAAGGTCATCAAGCCACTCGAAGGCTGGGGCCTGAAAGTCATGTCGATGGGCTTCCTCGTTGATGAGGGAACGCCCGTCGTCTGGCGCGGGCCCATGGTCGTTTCGGCGCTGGGGCAGATGCTGCGCGAAACCGATTGGGCCGGTACGACCGGCGATCTCGATGTCCTTATCATCGACATGCCGCCCGGCACCGGCGACGTGCAGCTGACGATCTCACAAAGCGTGCCGCTTTCCGGCGCGGTCATCGTTTCGACGCCACAAGATCTCGCGCTGATCGATGCGCGCAAGGGCATCGCGATGTTCAAGCGCGTCGAGGTGCCGATCCTCGGCATCGTCGAGAACATGAGCTACTTCCTTTGCCCGAAGTGCGGCGAGCGCTCGGACGTTTTCGGACACGGTGGCGCCCGCGACGAAGCGGCAAGGTTTGGCGTGCCGTTCCTCGGCGAAGTCCCGCTGCATATGGACATCCGCGAAACCTCCGACAGCGGCAAGCCCGTGACGGTTGCAGCACCCGATAGCGTCCACGCCGGGATCTTCCGCGAATTGGCTGCGCGCACCTGGTCGGAAGTCGAACGCGCCAAGGGGACGCTCACTCCGCCGCCCGTTCTCGAGATTGCCGACGGCGGCAAACTTCTGAAAGCCGCATTCCCGGATGGCCGCTCATTCGAGCTACCCGCCGAATTCCTGCGCGTCGTTAGTCCGTCGGCGGAGGTTCAGGGACATTCGCCGTCGCAACGCATCACCGTGCCAAGAAAGAAGCACGTCAAGATCACCGGCATGTCGCCCGTTGGCAATTACGCGACGCGTATTGCATTTGATGACGGCCACAACACCGGGCTTTACACCTGGGGCTATCTGCATCTCATCGGTCGCGAGAAAGATACGCGCTGGGGCCAATACCTCGAAGAGCTCTCCGCCAAAGGCCTGACGCGGGAGTAGCAGCCGGCACTCTCGCTAGACCTTTCCTTCACGTCATGCCGACGTAGGTCGGCACCCAGACAACGATCCGCAAGGCATTCTCTTGAAACTTGCCTGGGTCCCGGCCTTCGCCGGGATGACGAAAATAAAAAAACTCCTCCCTAAGGGGAGGAGCTTGATGCCGAGTGTGAAGCTCGCGCGGACTCCGCTCGCGTGAATCGCCGCTCCCGCGAGAGGATGAAGAGAGCTTTGTCGCACGGGCGGCTGGCTCGACGAAGGAGAGTCGCCCGCGCCATCAAAAGCTTTAATTCCGCTCTTCCGGCACGATCGAGAAGTCCAGTTTCTCGCCGCTGCGCAGAACCGTCGCGAGCACCTTTTGACTGATGTGCTTGGCATCGAGAACACGCGCGACATCGTCGACGCCGGCAATGGCGACCCCATCGAGCGCAATCAGTATATCGCCCGCCTTCAGCCCTGCTGCTTCTGCCGCGCCGTCGTTCTGAACGCTGCGGATGCCGATCGCACCGGCCTGCGTCAGTCCATGCCGGTGCCGCACGCTCTGCGGCAGCACGACGTGCTCGGCGACGATGCCCATCACGCCTCGCCGAACGCGGCCGTGGCTCAGGATCTGCGTCAGCACATACTCGGCCGTGTTGGATGCCACCGCAAAGCAAAGCCCTTGCGCGCCCATGATAGTCGCGGTGTTGATCCCGATCACGCGACCCGCCGAATTGACCAGCGGACCACCGGAGTTGCCGGGATTGAGCGCCGCGTCCGTCTGGATCACGTCGTCGATCAGACGGCCGTTCTCGGCACGGAGCGAACGCCCAACGGCGCTGATGATGCCGGCCGTCACAGTCGACTGGAAGCCGAGCGGATTGCCGATAGCAATCGCGATCTGCCCCGGCCGCAGCTTCTTGGAATCCGCCAGCCTCGCGAACTTCAGCCGCTCTGTCGTCTCAGCGCGAAGCACGGCGATATCGGTATCGGGATCGCGCCCAACAAGGCGCGCACCGAACCGCTGTCCGTCGCCCTGCGCAAGAGTGATCGATTGAGCGCCGTCGATGACGTGGTTGTTGGTCAGCACGAGGCCGTCCGGCGAAACGATGACGCCGCTGCCCGAGCCTTGACCCGTGCGACCGCCTCGCGTGCTGCGCACCTGGACATGGACGACGGCAGGCGACACCGCATCGACCACATCGACGACGGCGTTACTGTAGGCATCCATGAGCGCCGTATCATCGCGCGCTACGCTCTCGGGCTGAGCGCCGCCGCGCTCCATACCCGAGTCATCCAGGACCCGAAAAATGCTGTGTTCCATGATTTCACCCGATGGGAAACGAAGTCGCAACTAAATGGCGACGAGCTTCGATCCCATCAAGTCCCGCACAGCACTACGGCGCATTGCAGGCATGCTGCCACCGTTCGGCCAAACTTGCCGGACGAAGCGATCAGACGTCGTGGAAAACTATTCGGCGGCTTGGCGCTGCAGGAAATCGAAGGCGGCGTCGGAGTTCTCGAAGACGTGCGTATCAAGCCCGCGCCGCCTGAGGGCCTCCAGCAGCTTCTGCCTGGTGATGGCGCTCGTTGCGTAACGCGCCGAACGCCCATAGTGGTTCTTTGAGACGTACGCGACCATCTTGGCGTACTCGTCATAGAGGTCTTCCGCGATCCGGCAGCCGTCCTGGTTGATTACCGCGTCGACGCGCTTTCCTGCCGCCTGACACGCGCCCACAAGCACCTTCTGCAAGTCGATGATGTCTGCCTTCTTGCGTGCGCTCCAGGCTTCGAGATTGACGAAGAGAATGTTCCGGCTCGCGTCATAGTGGACGCGGTCTTTCAGGTTCTGGTTCAAAAGATCCGCGAGAAGATCCATCGGCCCGTCGAGGAAGATGCGCGGGTTCATCGGCACCGGCTTATGGATGTGCGGCTTGAACGCCATGTGCGGAAGGATGTCACGTTCGATATCGATGCCCGGCGCCACTTCGATCAGCTCAAGCCCGTGATCGGTGAGCTGGAACACGCAGCGTTCGGTGATGTAGATGACGGGCTGCGACTTCTGCGCCGCGTATTTGCCTGAGAAGGTAACCTGTTCGACCTGCTTTACGAACTTGCGAGCGCGGCCCTCTTTCACGATGCGAAGCTTGCCGTCCTCGATCGCGACTTGGAGGCCGCCCGCCGTGAACGTGCCGGCGAAGACGACCGCCCGTGCATTCTGCGAAATGTCGATGAAGCCGCCGCAGCCGTTGAGCTTGCCGCCGAACTTGCTGGTGTTGACGTTGCCGACGCTGTCGCATTCCGCCATGCCGAGGCAGGTGAGGTCGAGGCCGCCGCCGTGATAGAAGTCGAACATCTGGTTCTGATCGAGGATCGAATGCGCGTTGGCCGATGAGCCGAAGCTCGATCCGCCCGCCAGCACGCCGCCGACCGCGCCCGCTTCGGTCGTCATGACGAGGTAGGGCGTGACTTTCTCTTCGTTGGCGACGTTCGCGACGCCGTCAGGCGCACCGACGCCGAGATTGATGACGCCGTTCGGCGGCAGCTCGAAGGCCGCGCGCCGCGCGATGATCTTTCGCTCATCGAGCGCCATCGTCGGCAGGCTGTCGACGGTGACGCGAACTTCGCCGGCAAGACCTGGGTCGTACATCACGCCGTAGTTCATGCGGTGCATCTCGGGCGGATCGGCGATGACGACGCAATCCACGAGAATGCCCGGCACCTTGACGTCCTTGGGCTTGATCGAGCCCTCGGCGACGACTCGCTCGACCTGCGCAATGACGATGCCGCCATTGTTGTGCGCGGCCATCGCCTGCGCCAAAACATCGAGCGTCAGCGCTTCCTTTTCCATGCTGAGGTTGCCGAGCGGATCGGCGCTCGTCGCACGAATGAGCGCCACATCGATCGGCGTCGCCTTATAGAACAGCCACTCCTTGCCATCGACCTCGACCAGCTTGACGAGATCTTCTTTCGTCCGCGTGTTGACTTTGCCGCCACCGAGGCGCGGATCGACGTAGGTATGCAGGCCCACGCGAGTGAAAAGACCCGGGCTGCCGGATGCGCAGCTGCGGTAGAGCTTGGAGATGACGCCCTGGGGCAAGTTGTAGGCTTGGATTTTGTCGTCCTGCGCGGCCTCTGCAACTTTCGGCATGCGCCCGAAGTTCGCCGCGATCACCCGTTTCAACAGGCCTTCGTGATGCAAGCGGCCGGTGCCGAGCCCTTTGCTGTCGCCGGCGCCGGCGCACATGATCAAGGTGAGACCGCGCGGAGCTGCCGTTTCGACGAAACGCTTCTCGAGCGCGGCGTGTAGCGCTTCCGGAATGCAGCTCTGGACAAACCCTGTCGTCGCGACAACGGCACCTTCGCCAATTCGCGTGATGGCCTCATCGGCCGAAACGACTTTGTTGGTAAACATGCGATGCGCTTCCCCGGTCACAGCCTCGGCTTCGGTGGGGTTTCGACCGGCCCCTGCAAATGCCGTGCTGTTGTTTGTTTTATGCCGGACACCAATGTATCAGCCGGGCCGGCATTCGCGCATAGCTTAGCTCGATTGGGTGTGCACCACTCAAGGGGGTAATGAGGCCCTATCCGCAGGGCGGCGAGCGGCTTATGCCGCACCCGCTTGCAACCGAGATCTGCATAAGGCGCGCGGCGGAAATCCCGGTCGTTGGCCGTTTGAGGCATGCTAGACACCCGCCATGACCGAACAAATTCGCCGCAATTTCATTCCTCTCATCGTAGCCACGGCTCTCTTCATGGAGAACCTGGACGCGACGGTGCTTGCGACGTCTCTGCCGGCAATCGCTAAAGACCTGAATGCCAATCCCATTCACCTTAAGCTGGCGCTGACGACGTATCTGCTGGCGCTTGCGGTGTTCATTCCTGCATCGGGATGGATGGCGGACCATTTTGGGGCAAAGAACGTCTTTCGCGCCGCCATGGTCGTATTCGCGGCCGGCTCCATAGCCTGCGGCTTCTCGACGGATCTCGGTTCGCTAGTCGCGGCACGCATCCTTCAGGGCGTGGGCGGGGCGATGATGACCCCGGTCGGTCGTCTGATTGTGCTCCGCACCATCGCCAAAAGCGACATGATCAATGCCATTGCGTGGCTGACTGTTCCCGCACTTGTCGGGCCCGTGCTCGGTCCGCCGCTCGGCGGCTTCATTACCACCTACTTTAATTGGCGCTGGATCTTCTGGATCAACATTCCGGTCGCCCTCCTGGGCTTGGTGCTGATCACTCGCTTCATTCCGGACGTCCGCGAGAAAGCCTCGAGCACCTTCGATGTCAGAGGCTTCCTGCTGATCGGTCCCGGTCTCTCGCTGTTTCTGACCGGCGTGACGCTGATGGGCCTCGGCCTCGTCGACGGGGAGACCGACTTCCTGATTACGTTTGCAGGTGCCGTGCTGCTCGCCGCCTACACTTGGCACGCGCTCCGCGTTCCCGCCCCGATCATCGATCTCAGACTACTCGCGATCCCGACCTACCGCGCTGGTGTCGGCGGCGGCTTTCTATTCCGCACCGGACTCGGCGCCGGTCCTTTCCTGCTGCCGCTGCTCTTTCAAGCGGGCTTCGGCATGACGGCATTTCAATCCGGCCTGATGACGTTTGCGACCGGCGTCGGCGCCATGTTCATGAAGACGCAGGCTGCCGCGATCATCCGGCGCTACGGCTTCCGTCGGGTGCTGATGGTCAACGCCGTGATCTCGAGCTTGTTCGCGGCCCTGCCCTCGCTCTTCACCGTCGAAACGGCACCTCTACTGATTACGTTTCTGTTTTTGGCGGGCGGCCTGTCGCGCTCGTTGCAGTTCACCAGCGTCAATACGCTGGCTTACGCCGACGTGCCGCCGGAGAAATTGAGCCGAGCGACGAGCTTTGCCGCTGTCTGTCAGGAGCTCTCAGGCTCGGTCGGCGTTACCATTGCGGCGATGGGCCTTGAGGTCGTTCAACGCACGCTCGGAGGCAACGCCATCGACGCCGGGCATTTCCCGCCCGTCTTTGTCTTGATCGCGCTCGTCTCGGCGACGTCGGTACTCTTCTTCAGGAAGCTGTCGCCATCCGCCGGCGCCTCGCTATTGCCAACCGAAGCGATGAAAGCCGCCGAGCCCGCGAAGGACGTCGCCCGCCTCAGCGAAGGCCACGTAGGTTAACGGAATCCGCAAGCACGAAAGCCGCGACCGGGACGTGCCCGATCGCGGCAACCTATTGCCGGTCGTGAAGAGAACGAAGCGGCTTAGGCCGCTTTCGCTTGGGCCTTCTGGCGCTGGGCCTTGCGCGGTGCTTTTGGCACGACGCGCAGGGCCGGCACGGCGACGTCGGACGCCGTCCGCGTGCGCTGGATGATGGCCTCGCGCGCCGCAAAGGCGTCGGCGAGGGCGAGAAGAGCCGATGCCGGCTTCAGTCCCGCACATCCGCGCGCGTCGACGGCGGCAAAGCCGGTCCGCGAGCAAGCCTGCAAGGAGAGGTGCCCGGAGCTCAAGACCGCGACACCCGACACGCCGCCGCCGGCGACGCGATCGAGGTGGAGGCTCTTGAGCTTGAGGCCCAAGCTCTCGACGGCACGCTTCGTCGCACGCTCGGCCGACTTGACGTCGTCGAGGCGCTTGGCGCCGTGGAGATCGATATAGATCGTAGTCCCTGCACTAGTAACGCTTTGCTCAGAAACCGGACTCGTCCTTGAGTCCTCGACTTCCGTGATGAACGCAGCGCGCGAGTGATCTTCCTCTTGGGCGGTGCTTGAACGAGTCAAGTCCATCCCCAATTGGAAGAGGGTGTCATTAAAGGCCATGTGACCCTCCCCAACCAGCAGATAGGTTTGACTCGCCCGCTCCTTACCTCATTGGTTCTGGAAAACCTCGACCATGTTGGCAGGTGGACAGACGAGAGAGCGTGCATATGAGGCCAACGCCCCCCCTACGCAAGACCTTTTTGACCCCTGCGCCAATTTTTTTTAGCCGTGAGACGCCAGCGACTTAACTGACGCTTTTGCAACGTCTCGAAGACGCGACAAGCTGACGTCATCGAAGCAAAACTGAGCTGTAAAAATTTCGATAATCGTTCGCGCTGCTTGCCAAGAAATCTGTGCAGTAAGTCTTTGATGCTTTGCTTCGCGCTCGATGTCGAACTTGTCGCATGCTAACCGACCAGGGGGGAATTCCCCACACGATAACGGCGCACTGTCGGCGATTCAGAAGCTCGAATTGGTGTCGAGCAAGAAAGGTATTCAACAAGCTTCGAGGCACTCGTGAATCTTCCTGCCGCGAACGCGATTTGGGTTGGGCGAGCTCTTGGGCCTGTTCACGCGGCCTGTTTGTCGTCGTTCGTCGCGGCCGGCCACAAGACGGTGCTGCACTGCTATGAGCTGCCCAAGGACGTGCCGGCAGGCGTCGAGATCGCGGATGCACGTCGGTTGATGCCGGAAAGCGCCATCGTCTGTTATAGCAAAAGTGGCAGCTACGCGCTTTTCGCCAACCTTTATAGGCTGAAAATCCTCGAAGCCGGGCTCGGACTCTATGTGGACTGCGACGTCTATTGCCTAAAGCCGGTCGCGGACCACGACTACATTTTTGGCTTTGAGAGCGATACGCAAATTAACAACGCCGTGCTCAAACTTCCGCGCGACAGCGACGCTCTTAAAAATTTTCTGGCGGCCACAGGCAAACGAAACTTCGTGCCTCCTTGGTTCAAAAGGTCCAGACGCTGGCCGCTGAACGTCAGGAAGGCAATCGGCGTACCGGTGACAATCGATCGGCTCCCCTGGGGCACGCTTGGTCCGAAGGCGTTGACGCATTTCACTCGAGAGGCGGGAGTTATCGGCTACGGCGAACCGGCGGACGTCTTTTATCCGGTGCCCCACGGACGGGTCGGTCTTCTTGTTGATCCCGGGCTAAAGCTTGATGAGCTCATAACGGCTCGAACACTTTGTCTTCACCTCTATCACCAAAAGCTGAAGCCTTTTCTTGCGAACATCCCGCCGGAGTCGCCCTTGGGCCAGCTCATGCTCCGGGTCGGCGCACCGCTCGCGGCCTACCAGTGAAACTGACGACAACGGCCGAGATGGAGCGCAGCAGGAGCGCATCCCGAGAACTGAGTTCCTCGCGACCTCCGCCTTTTGGACCGCCGGATATTACTCTCCATCTTTGCCTAAAAACTTGTTCAGCAGATCCTTCGCGCTCTTCTTTGTGCTCGACGTCGAACCTGTCGCGTCGTCGTCGCCTTTTTTGCCGAACAGCTGATCGACGATCTGGCCGGCGTTCTTGCCTTTGAGCCTTTTGCCGATCTCCTTGATCGTCTCGACAGCCTTGTTCGGATCCGACAGCACACCTTTGAGATCCGGCCGATACGACGGCCGATCCCAGGAGCCGGTAATGTGCACCGGCACTTCTATTCCAGACGCTGCGGCATCGCCTTGCTGACCTTCGAGCGAGGCGACGAGCTTCGGCTTCACCGTGTAATCGACCGTCCGCTCGGGCATGTGAACGGTGCCGGCGCCGGTCACTCTCAGCATCGGGCTGACGAGCTGCAGATCCTGATTCTGAGCGACGCCGTTCGTAATCGTGAAGGTCGCGCCGAGCGCGCTGAAGTCCGTTTTCTCGGAGGGAGCGGTCCGGAGAGCAGCAAAGTTGCCATTCGATAGACCACGTATGACGCCCGGTAGATTGAAGCCGACGACGGCACCGTCTGCAAACTGGAAGCCGGCGGTGCCGTTGAGGCTCTCGATGAGCTGTAACTGACTCGCGCCGATCGCCATCAGCTGCAACTCGACTTTGGCGTTGCCGGACACCCAACCGAAATTGGCCGCATCCTTGAGGAACGGAAGCGCCGATATGCCATCAAGATCGAATTTCGCTCCGACGTTTGCAGAACCTGATGAACCGTCGACCGTCAACACTCCGTTGCCGTGACCCTGATAGAGCGCGACATCGTTGAATTTCGCCTGCATCGCGTGATCTTTGAGCGCGACATCGACCGACGACTGGCCGATAGAGATGTTTTTGAAGCGGAGCTTGGAGACGTTCACGCGCGCATTGCCGTCGGCAACGCCGAGAAGTGTCAGGTTAAGCTGCTCGCTCGACCATCCCGCGCGCTGTTCCATGCCGTAGACTTTTGAGCCTTGCTGGTCTTGCAGCAATTTCTGAATCTGGTCGGGCTCGGAAGGCGCAGCAGGTGCCGCTGCCGCTGCAGGCGCCGCGTCGGGCGGTTCGTTCCCCGTGCCGGCTCCGCCCTCTTTCGCCAGAGTGCCGGTTACGGCGCTGGTCAGATATTTGTTGAGATCGAGTTCCGAGATAGCGAGATTGGCCTCGACGAAGGGGCGGACGCCGCCGGTCGTGACCTTGATCGTACCCTTCGCGGCGGCACCGTCTAATTCAAATGCCGCGTTCGAGAACGTCGTGACGTTGCCGCCCGTCTTGAGCGTTCCCTGTATCGACATCGGACCGAAGCCGGTGACGGGTGGAAGTTTCGTGCCGAACCATTCCGCAAGCCCGCGTGTCGAGTCGGATAGCGCAGTGACTTGTCCTTCGAGGTACGCCCCATCCTTGATAACCATACCGCCATCATAGGAGGCCGTTATCACCGCGTTCTTGGTGTTGAAGGAAAGGTGTGCCGGTTTCTCGGTGAAGAGGCTCCGCACGTCTTCCAGCTTCCCGTCGAAGTCGAGGCGCTGATCGTGCCAGACAAGATTGCCGTTCGCGACAAGCGGGGTTTCCAGAGACGGCAGCCCGAGCTTGACGTTGACGGCTGAGACTTCAGAAGTCTTTCCCGTACGCTCATCGGTGAAGCGGAAAGTACCGTCTTCCAGCGTGACGTTATTGAGCTTCACGTTGCCCGCATCGCCGGTTCGAGGCGAATCCGGGTCGGCTTCCGCAGCCGCAATCTCAATGGAGCCGGCATCACGGAGTGATCCGCGCGTCTGCAACTCCGCCAATCGCGTCGGAGCCTGACGAGCGGCGAATTTCCAATTTTTCTGCCCATCCTTGTCGATACGAAAATCGAAAAGCGGCTTCTTGAGCGTCACGGAGTCGATCTCCGGCTGCCGCGAAAGAAGCGTCATCGCCTTGACGCTCACCTCCAGTGCGTGCGTGTGGAGAAGCGCACCTTCCATGCCCGGCGGACCCGAAAGCGAAACGTCTTTCAGAGAGATCGCGAAAACCGGAAAAAACTTGAAGGATGCCCGCCCGGCGATGACGAGATCCCGCCCCGTCCGGGCCTTCACCTCTTCGGCTATCCTTTGCCGGATGAGGTCGCTTGGTGGGTTGACGAGAAGGTAGCCGACACCCGCTCCGCCCGCGATGAGCACAAAAAGAAAGAAGTAGACGACCCCCATAACAATCCCGCCGCTTCTGCGCGGGGGGGGTCGCCGGCGATCTCCTCCGCCGGGCGGGGGCGGACCGCGGCGTGGGCCGGAACCGAGTGGCGCGCGCTCGAAGCTCGGCCGATGCGTCGGCACCGGAGGCGGCGGCACGGGATTCTGGGGAGCCATTCAGTTCCTCGTTCTTCGCGGCGAAAGAAGCCGCGCGCAAATCGTTCCGAAATATTGAGGCGAATTATGTCACTTGAGGGTCCGCCAAACCTGCGGCGCAAGGTCTATCTGCCGTCCAATCCCCGCGTATGGCCGTCGAGCCCTGTCCCACCGTCACGCCCCAGAAGGCACAACGCCCCGAGCACGTCGGCTCCGTCGTTTTCCAGCATTCGCCAAGTTGCAAGTGCATGTTATGATTGCATAATGTGACCACGACTCCGCCCAGGTTGTGCCATCGCAGGCTGCAAATCTTCTCGCATGTTTGTTGCGTCCTTCCTGTCTCGACGACTTGTGCGCATCTGCCTCTGGGCAGGTGCGTTTTTTTTGCCGGTACTTCTGCCGCTGATCGCGTACGCGGTGACAGGTCCCGAAGGCGGCCAGCTGGCTGTCATCACCGGCATCGGCCGCGTCGTCGACGGGGACACTCTCGATGTCGGGCCAACGCGGGTCCGTCTCGAAGGCATCGACGCGCCCGAGATCGCCCAGACATGTCAGACGGTGACCGGAGAGAGTTGGGATTGCGGAGTAGCGGCCGCAGCGATGCTTCGAACATTGGCCGAGCATAAGGACCTCGCCTGCGATCGCACCGGCACTGACCGTTACCGCCGCACGCTCGCGACCTGTTTCGCCGACGGCATCGACATCGACGAAGCGATGGTGCGAGCGGGCCTCGCCTGGGCCTTCGTCAAATATTCGGTAGCGTATGTCAGCGTCGAGGCCGAAGCTCGAAAAGAAAAGATCGGCGTCTGGCAGGGCCCGTCGGAAGCGCCTTGGGATTTCCGCCGCAACGGGTGGCAGGTCGCCGAAGCGGCCGCGCCCAAAGGCTGTGCGATCAAGGGAAACGTCTCGGCCCACGGCCGCATCTATCACATGCCCTGGGACCCCTGGTACGACAAGGTCAGAATGGACGAAGGACACGGCAAGCGCTGGTTCTGCTCGGAAGCCGAAGCGCTCGCCGCAGGCTGGCGGCCCGCTTCCCCGAATTAATTGCTGTCTAATGGCTCGCGTACGACGGCCATTTTTGGCACGAGCCAGCCGCGGTAGTGCGCGAGCAGTCCGACGAGAGGCACGCGTATCGCGACATCGAAATGAAAGCGTCCGTCGTCGCCGACGAATTCGCGTGTCTCAGATTTGGGCGCGAGAAAGAGTGGCAACTTGATCCGGCCGACCTGCCAACCGATCACGGGTATCTGGATCTCACCGCCTCGTGCGCTCAGCCTAAGCAGGATTCTGAAAGGACCGAAGCGCTCTGAAACGAAGCTGCTGCCTTCGTATGCAAGCCGCGAAGCAAAACGCTTGCCGTCAAAGTTCCGGGTCCAAGTTTCGCCCTCACCATAGCGATCGACCGTAACCGTTACGGGAACGTTTCGCCCCGAAGGCGGAAAGCCAAAAAGCACTCTCAAAAATCGACCGGCGACGGACGTCGAAGCGTCAATGTCGGCTTTGCCCCTCCAGACCGGAGGCGCATTCTGATCGTGGAATGCTCTGAGGGCGCCGGGCAGGAGACGATAGTCTTCTTCGCCACACGCCAAAGTGACTAAGCCGCGCCCACTGCCGATCCTCGACGTTCGCGAGGTCGTGAGCGACGGCGGCGACATTTCAGCTTCAACGTCTTTGAGCGACAGCACTGCGATCGCGGCGCCGGCTTTTCCCTCGCCGCGAAGCAGCGCACGCGTCAACGCAATGGCTGGAAGAACAGGCACGTCCGGGCCGTGACCTTTTTCGGCATGAAGCGACCAGCGAGCTGAGATTTGTCGGCCCTTCGCATCAAGCCCTGCGCAAGTGACCGTCATCCCGCCCCGATCGGACGCGAAAGCGCGCGTCACCCTGCGGGCCTTCGCAAGTAAAGGGGCAAGAGATTCAGACCCGGAAATCACGCCGCGCCTTCTAAGCTGGGCGAGACCAAAAAGACCGAGTTGTTCCACGCGGGATTCGAGCCCCGCGCTGAAAGTCACGCGAGAGGTGACTGCGAAGCGATGCTCCATCAAAGTCGCGTCAGCGGTCTCGACCGGCGAAAGATAGCGCGTTCCCAACCAATCGACGGTTACACGCCGCAGGCTACCCCATCCCGTGATCTCGTTTGGCGTTCCCTCATCGTAGCTCGCGATTGTCGAGCCGGCGTATGAAAGAATAGCGCGAATGACGGCCTCGCCGACATCGCCGGCCCCACCGGGCATGATCGCGATATCGACGCTGTCGACCCGTTCCCATCCGCGCGTCAGGTCTTTGACGACGGCCATCGACAAGGCGGGCGTCGAGCTCGCACCAGCACGAGCGACGACGCCGCTATCGCTCGCAATCTGATCAAGCGCCGCACCAAAACCTAAAAGGTAGTCGCGAGCGTCGGCGAGGTCGATCCAGTGCGCGCCGAGCCCTATAGCAGCGCGCGCAAGATCGTAGCTTGCTGATTGAAACGGCCCCGATGCGTCGATGACAAGCCACGGCGATAGCATCTTGAGCCGTGCGACGCTCGACGCATCGTCGCGATCGAAAGCGAAGGCGGTGATCTTAGCACCGCCTCCAAGCGGTTTCGCAACGGCCTGTGCACGCTCCTCGCTGCGCGATGTGAGGACAAGCTCGACGCCCTCGATCGCTGCGAGATGCTGCGCAAGCCGCCGCCCGAAAAATCCCGTCGCCCCGATCAGAACGATGCGGCGGAGCATGGCTCGACCTCGTGATAAATGGCTTCTTGATGGACCAACGTTCCGAACCAGGGGTGCACGAGATCCAACGTAAAAAGGAACGCGCCTTCCGCAATCTCGCGATGCGAGACGATCGTCCGCCCCGGCTCCAGCCAACGCGGCAGCCGAATGCTCCACCGGCCGAATTGGACGAAGTAACCGGCGCTGGTGAATATCAGCGCGGATTTCTTGACCGAAAGGGTAAGTGCCATGCGGATGCCGGCGCCGACGTACTCTTCGAGCCCGGTCGGCCCGGAAAATCTTTTGGTCGAATGAATGACCTGCGGAAAGCCACTGGGGCGGCCATAGATGCGCGTCCAATTTTGGCCGCCTGATGCGCCTTCCTCGGTAACCGATACGACAGTCGGCATGCCCGGCGTATCGGAGAGCGGCAACGGAGCACCGATCACGCGGAGCGTTTGAGCCAGCAACCATCCGATACCGCTTATTCGGCAGAGCGACACGTGGCCAGTGTAGATCGCTGCACCGCTCCCAAGTTTTTTCGAGAACCGTCGGCGGACATCCGTTGGTAGTTGCAACCAGTCAGCCATCGTCATGAGTTCGCTAAATCGCCGATCGCCTGGCTGCTCGGTCTCGCTGCTTTCATCCAGCGCCGCAGACGACACGCAAGAAAACGGCGTCATCGACATCATTGGCCCCGGTCAACGCTTACTACCCGGCAGAATCTGCGCGACCTTGCCGCCGAGCTTCATCAGCGTTTTGAGCTTTCCGCGCGGCAGGCCGAGGATCTGTTGGAACCAACGATCGGCTGAACTCGTGAAATCGAGCATTTCGGTAAGCCGCTTGCGGGTTTCGTGGCCGACGCGGCGATCGCTTTCCGCTTCGCTGAGTGCTGTGCGAAGCATGTCCATGACCGGGTCGATTTCGCGCGCCTTTCTGCCGATCGCGATACGAGTAACCAGTTCCCATATGTCGCTTTCCGCTTCGAAGTGGTCGCGCCGGTCGCCGAGAATCGGGACGCGCCGGACGAGATTCCAGCCCATGAGTTCTTTCAGCGAGTTCGAGACGTTGGATCTCGCGATCCCAAGCGCGTCCGAAATGTCCTCAGCGGTCAGCGGACGCCCGCTCAAATAGAGGAGTGCATGGATTTGCGCGACTGAGCGGTTGACGCCCCATGCGCTGCCCATGTCGCCCCATTTCAAGACGAAGCGCTCAACGGCAGGCGGCAAGCGGCCTTTTAATTCTGATATTTCTGTCATTACAGAAATATAAGATGTGAGAGAAAAATTGCAAGCTCAAACAAAAAAGGCGCGCCCGTGGAGGCGCGCCTTGAGATTTTGAACCGGTCCGCGGTCAGTCCTGAGGACTTCCGCTTCCCCGAGGCGGTGGCGGTCCGTTGCCGCCCGGGCCGCCGTCGTCCGGACCACCATCCGGGCCATTGTCATCTGGACCGCCTGGACCCCCGGACTGATCGTCAGCCGGCGGGCGGTCGGCACCGGCAGGCGGAGGTGGGCCGCCGTCGCGAGCAAGCAGCGGCGTGATGCGGCGAACGGCAACACGGCGGTTCAACCGCTCCGGGCCGTCGGTCGGCACCTTGAGATATTGCTCTCCGTAGCCTTGGGTCGTCAGGTTTTCGAACGGTATCTGGAATTGCTCAGTCAGAACTTCGGCAACGGACTCGGCGCGACGGTCGGAAAGAGAAAGATTATCCTCCGGCGAGCCGACAGCGTCCGTGTAGCCTTCGATCATGAAGACCTCATTGGGATTTCGATCGATGACCCGGCGCAGCGCACGTGCAACACGTTCGAGTTTGCCGTATTGGCTCGGATCGACATCCCACGAACCGAACTCGAAGGTAATGTCGTCGAGATCGATTCGGCGCATGCGATCGCGAAGGCTCGCTGTCGCGCGAATCTCGTCGAGTGTATAGCGATCGTCGAACTCTTCGACCGGCGGAGCGCTCAATGCCTCGTACACCTCGTCGTCGCTCGCTCGGTCGTAGTCGACGATGTATTGCTCGCGAGGAATCCGGACGCGCGGCTCCGGCACATCCAGGATGGAATCCAATATCACCGCGCCCGCTACGACACCGACGCCGATTCCGATACCGGCGGCGATATCCCTGCCAACACCACCGTGCCGGCGGCGGCGATTGTCGATGATGACGACATCGTGTCCGTCCGGACCGCGCCGATAGCGCCGGAGAAGCTGGCCGTTTGCATCCGTCTCGGAATAGACCTTGTAGCCACCCGGCCGGTCGATAACAGAGACATTCATTCCGCCTTTGCCCTTTTCGAAGTGGGCATTCGGATTGACGCGCCTCAGTCGGTCGTTTTCGTCATGCTGGATGGCGATTCGATTGTTCTCTTTGAAGATCCGGCGCTTGCCGGGTTCTTCGATGACGACGCCCTTGCCGCCGTCGATCTTCACCTGCTTTGCGGGCCCCGCGCATATTCTCGAAGCGCTTTTTTGCGTCGGCCGCCGACAGCGTCTTTGGTGGCAAGAAATTGTTTGATGCCGCCGGCTTGTTCAACGGCACGGGATTGACGCCGACGGATTTATTCAACTGAGCAGGATTGACGACGACCGGCTTGTTGGTACCGCCGTGATCTTTGTCATGCCCGCCGAACTGCTTCTGGAAGTCCCCCTTATGCTTGTCCTTGCCGGCACCACCGAACTTTTCGAAGTTCTGCGGCTTCACAGGCGGGGGATTCGGCGGAACCTTGATCGCGTTGTTCAGGACGGGCGGCTTAGGCGGATTGGTCGGCTTGGGTTTGACGAAGGCGTTGGGGTTGTTTCCCGGCGCGCCGTTTCCGAATTGTTTGTGCTGACCGTTTGGCTGCTTCTGTCCGAATGCCGGATTTCCAAACTTCTCCGGGTTATGGCCCTGTTGCCCTTGCTGACCCCCTCGGTCCTTGTTCCCGCGCTCTTCATTGTTATGCGGCTTCCCATTCCTGTTCTTGTCGTTGGCATTGTCGCCGGAGGGATGTTGATCGTCGGATTTCGCCAGAGTGGGCGACACGGCGATAACAGCCAGAACCGAAGCCGCAACCAGAACCGCATGTCGTAAAAATCTCATGATACCCCCTTGGGTACGCTGCGTGCCCATCACTTGCCGCGAATCGATTCGCGGCTCGATTTTTCTTTTACCCAGAACTCCGCAAATCACCGCAATTATGCGTAGGCCCGGATAAGTATTCTCGCGAAGTCGACGGATAATGGCAGCCGTATGAAGCAGGGGTGAATAGGTTGCGGCCAAACAAAGGCAAGAAAATCGCCGGCTGGCGCTGAAGAGTTGCATAAAATCCGCCTGCGGATCGATTTCTGCGAGCGAACGATCAGCTCGCCAGAAAATCGTTTCGCTTCGCGCGCAGCAACGAGGTGTTGAGCCGGGTGCTGGCGCGCTGGATCTCCGCAACCGTGTCGAAAACGAAGCGAATGTGATCGCCGGCTGCCGCTTCGGCTCTTTCCGGATCTCCCGCAATGACGGCCGCGCCGATCTCGCTGTGCTGCGTCAGCAGCTTTTCGCGCACGCCGGCCTTCAGATAGAGATTTTTGCGGTTGAAAAAGATGTTGTTGCGAAGAAGCTCGCTCAGCGCCCGCATCACGTGTAGCACGACGAAGTTGTGTCCCGCTTCGTAGACGAGCATGTGCAGCGTGACGTCCGCTTCGGCCTCTTGGGCGGGGTCTTCCAGCTTGTGGGCTCTGCGCATGTCGCTGAGGCAAGATCGGATTGCCGCTCTCTCGACGTCGGTGGCTCTAAGCGCCGCGTCCCGTGCGGCCTGCGCCTCGACGCACTGCCGAAATTCGAAATAATCGGCGAACGCGTGCTGGTTGTCGCGATAGAGGTTCGCCAACGGCGCCATCATCGGCGACAGGAACTGCGCCACATAGGTTCCGTTCTTGGACGACTTCAAGAGGCCGCGGCGGACGAGCTTATCGATGCCTTCTCTGAGCGAAGGCCGGGACACGTCGAGCTTTTGCGCAAGCTCACGTTCCGCAGCGAGTTTCTCGCCGGGTCGCAGTGCCCCCTCGAGAATGAGCTTCTCGATGTGCGCAGCGATAGCGTCAGCAATTTTCGGCGTACGTACGGCAAGCATTTTTTCGCCCACCCTGAAAATGTGGATGTGTCGTTCTTCTATTCTGACGCGAGGCACAACGCTATCGGATATTGCCGTGCGGCTATATAGTGATCGGATTTGACCATAAGGCAGGCCTGGTATAAAAAATTGACCAAAAAGCCGCCGCAGTCTAGCAGCCGTGATGACGGGGGGAAACGGGTCGCATGTGGTCACAAGTCTATGACCCGTTTCACAGCATGCTGTTTTCAGCAGCGGTCGCCGTAATCCCGGTCTTCGTTTTGCTCGCCAGCATCGGACTTTTCGAAGTCCGCGCCCATATCGCAGCGCTTCTCGGCTTGACGGCAGCCTTTCTCGTAGCCGTTCTTGCATACGGCATGCCCGTGCCGATGGCGGGAATGGCGGCGGTCTACGGCGCCGCTTTCGGATTTCTTCCGATCGGTTGGATCATTCTCAACGTCATCTTTCTTTACCGGCTCGCAAGCGAGAAGGGCGAGTTCGAGGTTCTGCAGAAATCCATCGGCGTCGATCAGCAACGATAGGCGGCTGCAACTTCTCTTCGTCGCATTCTCCTTCGGTGCCTTCTTCGAAGGAGCGGCCGGTTTCGGAACACCTGTTGCGGTGACGTCCGCGCTACTGATCGGGTTGGGCTTTCCGCCGCTCGCGGCGTCTGGCTTGTCGCTGATCGCGAACACGGCGCCCGTCGCTTTTGGCGCCCTCGGAACGCCTCTTGTGGCGCTTTCCGCAGTGACGGGGCTCGACCTATACGAACTGAGTGCCATGGTCGGTCGCCAGCTTGCGCCTTTCGCGATCATCGTGCCGTTCTGGTTGATCTGGGCCTTCGTCGGGTTTCGCAAGATGATCGAGGTCTGGCCGCCGATACTCGTTGCCGGCGTGTGCTTTGCGATCCCGCAATATCTCGTCTCCAACTATCATGGGCCCTGGCTCGTCAATGTCGTCGCCGCGCTCTCTTCGATGGCGGGCCTCACGCTCTTTCTGAAAGTGTGGAGCCCCGCCGTCCCCATGACGGAGATTCCGAATGCGCCGCCGTCGGACGCACCGCTCGCAATGCCCGTAACGGCCCATTCGTTCGGTGCTCTGCGGCGTGCCTGGACGCCGTGGATCATCCTGGCAGCGTTCGTCTTTCTTTGGGGAACGCCGCAGGTTCGCGCATCTCTCGACGGACTTTGGATCGAGAAGATCCCCGTCGCGGGTCTCCATGAACTCGTGCAGAAGGTGCCCCCCGTTGTCACGGCGCCCAAAGCCGAGGCGGCCGTCTTCAATGTCAACATCTTGTCCGCGACGGGGACAGGTATTCTTGTTTCGGCGATCATCTCCGGCCTTTTTCTCGGCTATAATCTCGTTGAACTCGTGCGCATGTACGCGAAGACGATCTACGTGGTCCGCTACTCGCTGCTGACGATCTCGTGCATGATGGCGATCGGATTCATCACCCGTTATTCCGGCAGTGACGCGACGCTCGGGCTGGCGCTTGCGCAGACAGGATGGGCCTATCCGTTCTTCGGCACCCTTATCGGCTGGCTCGGCGTCGCGCTCACAGGTTCGGACACGTCGTCGAACGTGCTCTTCGGCGGGTTGCAGAAAATCACTGCCGAGCAGCTTGGCATCAGCCCCGTGTTGATGGCGGCGGCCAACAGTGCCGGCGGTGTCATGGGCAAGATGATCGACGCGCAATCTATCGTCGTCGCCTCGACTGCAACCAAATGGTACGGCCACGAAGGTTCGATCCTTCGCTTCGTATTTTTCCATTCGCTGGCGCTCGCGACGCTCGTTGGCCTGCTTGTCATGGCCCAGGCACATCTCTGGCCATTCAAACTCATGGTGCCGTGAAGAGGCGGGCACATAACGAGGTTCGCCGAACGAAATTGGAAATTCGGAAAGACGATTTGAGAAGGAGAGCGTGGATATGACATCCATCACAGTAAATGGCGAAGTTCGCGAATTCAGCGGCGACGCCAACATGCCGCTGCTCTGGTACGTGCGCGACATGCTGAACCTCACCGGCACCAAGTTCGGCTGCGGCGCGGGCGTTTGCGGCGCCTGCACCGTCCACCTCGACGGCGTCGCCGTGCGCTCGTGTCAGACGACACTCGGCGAGGCGAGCGGCAAGTCGATCACCACCATCGAGGGACTGAGCCCCGATGGCGAGCACGCAGTCCAGAAGGCGTGGCGCAAGATCAGCGTTCCTCAGTGTGGATTTTGCCAGGCCGGGCAGATCATGCAGGCAGCGTCGTTGCTCGCCAAGAACCGGGCGCCATCCGACGCCGAAATCGTCGAAGCCATGTCCGGAAACATTTGCCGGTGTGGCTGCTATCAGCGCATTCACGAAGCCGTTCGTCTTGCCGCAGGAGGCGTTTGATCATGCTGCAATATCTCAAAACCGAAGCGGATACCGCTGCCGAGCAGAACTTCGATGCCGAGATCTCGAACGTCAGCCGCCGCGGTATCCTCGGCGGAATCTTGACGGCGACAGGTCTCGTGTTGGCGATCCGTTTCGCGCCGCAGGCGAGTGCGCGCGAAGCGTTGAAGCCCTATCCGACCGGCGGCCTCAAGATGCCGAGCGGCGTCGTCTCCGATCCCCACGTCTTCATCGCGATTGCACCAGATGGCGCCGTGACGATTGTCACGCACCGAAGCGAGATGGGCACCGGCATCAGGACTAGCCTCCCGATGGTCGTTGCCGACGAGATGTGTGCCGACTGGTCGCGTGTGCATCTCATGCAGGCACCGGGCGACGAGCCAAGATACGGCAACCAGGACACCGATGGCTCACGCAGCATGCGCCACTTCATTCAGCCGATGCGTCAGTGCGGCGCCGCGATGCGCCAGATGTTGGAGGCCGCCGCCGCCGCCAAATGGGGCGTCGATGCTTCGCTCTGCCGGGCGCGCAATCACGAGGTCGCGCTGCTCGACAACGACAAGAAGGAGACCGGCAAGGTTCTGAAATTCGGCGAACTCGCTGAGGCCGCGATGGCATTTCCCGTACCTGCGCCGGAGACCATTCTTTACAAGTCGCCGGACGAATTCTCGCTGATGGGGAAGGGCGAAGTCCAGATTGCCGATCTCAGAAATATCACAATCGGGAAGGCGGGCTATGGCGCCGACACACGCTTGCCAGGCATGAAGTTCGCCGTCGTCGCCCGGCCGGCCGTCGTCGGTGGCAAGATCAAATCCTACGACGCTTCTGCAACCCTCAAGGTGCCGGGCGTCGAGTCCGTGCACGAGATCGAGGGCGTTTTCACGGTCCCACGAAAGTTCGGACAACTCGGCGGCATCGCCGTTGTGGCCAACACGACCTACGCGGCTATTCAGGGCCGCGACGCGCTGACGATCGAATGGGAGGATGGCCCGAACGCCAGCTACGACACGGACGCTTATACTGCCGAGATGTCGGCGACCGCCGCGAAGCCCGGCAAGGTCCTGCGCAATCAAGGCGACCCCGACGCCGCTTTCGCCAACGCCAAAGACGTGATCACGGCGGAATACCACGGTCAGCACATGGTGCAGGCGCCAATGGAGCCGCTCGTGGCGATCGCCCGTATCGCCGACGGTAAGGCTGAGATATGGGCGCCGGTGCAGAGCCCCTACGGTGCCCGTAAAGACATCGCTGAAGCTCTGAAGATGCCGATCGAGAACGTCACCGTGCACGTCTCGCTGCTCGGCGGTGGCTTTGGGCGCAAATCGAAATGGGACTTCATGCTCGAAGCCGCGCTGCTCTCGCAGAAGCTCGGCGGCACGCCCGTGCTGGTTCAGTGGACGCGCGAGGACGACATCCAGCACTCATTCTATCACACGACCTCGGTCGAGCGCATCGAGGTCGCGGTCGATGATAAGGGGAAGGTCGCAGGGTGGCGTCACCGCACCGTCGCGCCGTCGATCGTCTCGACGTTCAAGGCCGACGACGGCTACCAGTTCCCGATCGAATACGGCATGGGCTTCGTCGATATGCCGTTCGACATTCCGAATATCCGCTGTGAGAACGGTCAGGCAATGGCCCACGCGCGCATCGGCTGGTATCGCTCGGTCTCGAATATTCAGCGGGCTTTTGCGGTGCAATCGGCTGTCTGCGAAGTCGCGCACAAGCTCGGTCGCGACCCGAAGGATTTTCTCCTCGAACTGATCGGACCCGATCGCGAGATCGATCCGAAGACAGCCGGCTTCCCGGCCGACTTCTGGAACTACGGCGAGCCTTATGAGGAATTCCCGATCAACACGGCGCGTTTGAAGAACGTCGTTCGCGTCGCCGCGGAAAATGCGGGCTGGGGAAAAACGATGCCGCCGCGTCAGGGCCTCGGCATTGCTGCACATCGCGCCTTCGCAAGCTACGTCGCCAGCGTGGTGCACGTCGCGATCGATGACGATGGCACCATCCGCGTGCCGCAGGTCACGTCTGCGATCGATTGCGGCTTCCACGTCAACCCCGAACGTATCCGCTCGCAGATGGAGGGCGCGGCGGTCATGGGCATGTCGAACGCGCTCTACAGCGGCGTCACCTTCAAGAAGGGCGCAGTCGAGCAATCGAATTACACCGACTACGAAGTGACGCGGATGAGCAATTATCCGCAAAAGGTCGCGGTGCACATTATCGAAGCCTCCTGGGGCACGCACGCAGGCGGCGTCGGCGAACCGGGAGTGCCGCCGTTTGCGCCGGCGCTCGCCAATGCCGTCTTCGCGGCAACCGGCAAGCGGCTGCGGAATTTGCCGATGGGTGAGAAGCTCACCTGATGAACACGAGGCTCGGCGGCCGAGCGCCGCCGGGCTTCCTCAACTTGAATAAGAGGAAGAGCTGCGGAACCGCATGATCGCGAGCGCGAGAAACAGGCCGCCGATCACGCCGACGGCGAGAAACGTTGGCCATACGATATCAAAACCGGCGCCGCGATAGAGAATGGCCTGCGCAAATGATACGAAGTGCGTTGACGGCGAAGCCTGCATAATGGTTCTCAGAAACGGTGGCATGCTTTCGAGGGGCGTGTTGGCGCCGGAAAGCATGTTCAGGGGGACGGAAACAAGAATATAGAGCAGCCCGAGTTGCGGCATGGTCCGCGCGATGGTCGCGAGGAAAAGGCCGACCGCCGTCGCGAAAAACAAATAGATCATCACGCCGCACATGAAGAGCGGCACCGACCCCGCGATCGGAATGCCGAGCAGCTTCTGCACGATGAAGGTCAGCGATAGCCCTGCTGCTCCCGTGATGACCACCGCGTTCGCCCAGATTTTCGACATGGCGATCTCGAACGGGCTCAACGGCATCACCAGTAGGTGATCCATCGTTCCATGTTCTCGCTCGCGAACGACGGCCGCGCCGGCCAGAATGATCGCTAGCATCGTCACGGAATTGATGATGCCCATAACGGACGTAAACCACGCCGTGGTCACGTTGGGATTGAAGGCGATCCGCGTTGAAAGCGTGACGGCCGGCACCGGCACGGCTTCCGATCGCGCTACGAAATTGTCTATCTCGGTCGAAATGATCTGCTGAGCATAGCCTGAGCCGATGCCGGCTTGCACCATGGCGGTCGCGTCGACAGCGACCTGCAACGCAGGGTTTCGGTTGCCGAGAACGTCACGCTCGAATCGCGGCGGGATGTCGATGACGAATGTATATTTCCCGGTATTCATCAACCCGTCGACATCGCGTTCCTGAACGTATTCCGGTTTCTTGAAATACGGCGGCAGGAATGCAGCCGCGATACGGCGCGACAGCTCCGAATGGTCCTCATCGACGATCGCGATCGACGCATTGTGCAGCTCCTGGGAGTTGCTTTGCGCCTGCGCCATGATTGCGAGAGAAAAGGAATAGACCACAAATCCGAGCAAAACCCAGTCACGGAAAAAGCTGCGCAGTTCCTTTGTACCAAGCCAATATATGTTTTGAAGCGTGCGCATGCCTCTCACGTCTCCTGTTTACGGAGCAACAGGAGGCTCAGGATGGTGAGAGCCGGGATGAACAAGGACAGCATCACGATATGGTGGAAGAGATCGGCGAAGCCCAGACCCTTGGTGAACGTACCCACGCTGATCGGCACGAAGTAAGTCATCGGAAACAATCTTCCGAGCACGGCACCAAAGCCCGTTATGGAGGAAACCGGTGTCATCATGCCCGAAAACATCGTGGCGGGCAGAACGGTGAGAATAGCCGTTCCGAAGAGGGCTGCAATCTGCGTTCTGGTGAACGATGAAATCAACATTCCGTATCCCGTCGTGGCGGTGACGTAGATCAGCGAACCGAGCACCAACGCGATGAAGCTGCCCTTGAGCGGTACGTCGAAGATGAAGATTGCCATGAGGAACAGCATCAGGAAATTCAACATGGCGACGGCGATATAGGGAACTTGCTTGCCGAGAAGGAACTCGATGCGAGTGACAGGCGTCACGTAAAGATTGGTGATCGATCCCAGCTCTTTTTCTCTAACGATGGCGAGCGCCATTAGAATCGCGGGGATCAATGCGAGCTGCATTGCCATCATGGACGGAACCATCGCGTAGATGCTGTCGAAATCCTGATTGTAGCGGTAGCGGATCTCGATATCGGCAGGCACCGCTGCGGTTGCAATCGCGCCGTGGCCGCGGATCGCGGGATCACCGAGAAACTGTTGGTGGACGCCCTGCAGGTATCCGCGAATGGTCTCGGCGCGGAAGGGCATGGCGCCGTCGATCCAGACGCCGACCTCGGTTGGGCGACCGCGCCGGATATCCCGGCCGAAACCTGGTGGGATCTCGACGGTAGCGTTGACTTTTCCGCTTTTGAGCCGGTCCTGCAGCTCAGACGCATCCTTCAGAGGCGCCTGCTCGATGAAGTAGGCGGATCCTCTGAGTTCGCTGAGATATGAACGGCTTTCGAAACTATCATCGCGATCAAGAACGGCAAACGAAAGGGAGTTCACGTCCGTCGTGATGCCGAATCCAAAGATGAGCATCAGAAACGCCGTACCGAGCAGGGCAAAGCCCAGCCGGATGGGATCTCGAAGAAGCTCGAGAGATTCCCGGATGGTATAGGCGAGCATACGGCGCGGCGAAAAGATACTGGACGCAGCCGAGGCCTCCCCGATAAGCGCGCTTTGTACTGGAACGGATGCAACAACGTCTTCGCCGCCGCCTGGGCCTTTCGCAGACGTCGCTGCTTCCTCCAGATAGCTGATGAACGCCTCCTCCAGCGAGGCGGCCCCTCGCGCGCTTACAAGGCCGGCTGGCGTGTCCAGCGCCAAAACCTTGCCCGCATTCATCAACGCGACGCGATCGCACCGCGCAGCTTCGTTCATAAAGTGTGTCGAGACGAAAATCGTGACGCCGCTCTTGCGCGAAAGGTCGATCATCAGCTCCCAGAAGTTGTCACGCGCGATGGGATCGACGCCGGACGTCGGCTCGTCAAGAATAAGGACCTCGGGCTGATGTACGACCGCGACCGCGAGGGACAGGCGTTGGCGTATCCCGAGCGGCAAGTCTTCTGCGAGCTTATCGACGTAATGCGAAAGACCGAAGCGCCAGAGCAGATACTTTATGCGCTGTTCGATTTCGCTTGCCGGCAAATGGAAAAGCCGCGCGTGGAGCTCCAGGTTCTGCCGGACGGTGAGTTCGGTGTAGAGCGAGAAGGCTTGCGACATGTAGCCGACCCGCATTCGCGAGTTCATGTCGCTAGCGTCGATAGGCCGGCCGAGCAGCGTTGCGTTGCCTTCGGTCGACGGCAGCAATCCCGTCAGCATTTTCATCGTCGTGCTTTTCCCGCACCCGTTTGAGCCGAGAAAGCCGAAAATCTCGCCGCGCTCGATGTCGAAGCTAACATGATCGACGGCAGTGAAGTCGCCGAAGCGCCGGGTCAGACCGCGAGCGACGATGACAGGTTTATCGCCCGTAGCGACGCGCGGCGGAATTTCGAGAGCATGATGTCCGACTTTCTGAGACGCCGGTAGAAGCTCGATGAAAGCGTCTTCGATTGCTTCGGAAGAGGTCTTTTCCTTAAGGTCATCCGGCGATCCGACGGCGAGAACCTTTCCCGCGTTCATCGCGATCAGCCAGTCGAATTGCTCTGCTTCCTCCATATAAGCGGTCGCGACGATGACGCTCATGCCGGTTCGACGCTCGCGCATGCGCGCAATCAGTTCCCAGAACTGCCGCCGCGATAAGGGATCGACGCCCGTCGTCGGCTCATCGAGGATCAGGAGATCGGGATCGTGAATGAGCGAGCAGCAGAGCCCGAGCTTCTGCCGCATGCCACCGGAGAGGTTCTGTGCCTGTCGGCCGGCAAATGGCGTGAGGCCCGTGCTCTTCAGCAGATCGGCGATACGTGCCTCCCGCTCGCGGCGGCCCTGTCCGAAGAGCCGGGCGAAGAATTCGATGTTTTCGCGCACGCTGAGATCGGGATAGAGGTTCTTTCCCAATCCTTGCGGCATGTACGCGATGCGCGGACAGATCGCTTCGCGGTCACGCGCCCGCGACATGTCGGCGCCAAGCACGGTGACCGAACCCGATTGAATGCGCCGCGCGCCTGCTATCAAGGAAAGGAGGGACGATTTTCCAACGCCGTCGGGACCGATCAAACCGACCACGCACGCTTTCGGAAAGCTCAAATTGATGTCGTCGAGAGCCAGAACGCTCCCGTATTTCTGGACCACATTTTCGAGGCGAGCGGCGCAGTCGGCGCGGACGTCTCTCACGGTTTGACCTGCAGACGGGCGGGCCATTCGACCTTGGGATCGGTGCGCACGTAGGCCATGCCAGGCAATCCGCTTCGAACCAAAGCTCCATGCGCCTTGGATCGGTCGGGATCGATGCGAACCCGAATGCGGAACATCAGCTTGTCGCGTTCCGTCTGCGTCTCGACCATTTTGGGCGTGAACTGCGCCTGATCGGCGATGAATGTGACGTTTGCCGGAATGGGAGTGTCTGGATAAGCGTCAAGCACGATCCTTGCGTCGTCGCCGATCTTCACCTGGCCGGCCGTAAGTGTCGGCAAATAGACGTCCATATAGACGTACCCGATGTCGAGCATGGTGAAGACCCGGCCGCCTGCCGGAAGTACCTCGCCGGTGTTGGCGATACGGTAAGCGATGCGGCCATCGCGCGGCGCAACGAGCGTGTTGTCGGCGATGTTCACGCGATACAGTTCAGAATCGTGGTTGGCCGCGTCGAGCGCGTGCTCAGCTTCTGTTATGCGTTCTTGCGCGGCCAACTCGCCGGCTATCGCCCCCTGAAGCGCCTGCTGACGCTGGTCGAAGACTTCCTTCGTCACCCAGCCATCCTTCAACAGCGACTTGGCTCGATCCATCTGCTGTTGGGCGAGAACGACTTGCGAGTGCGATTGATCGGCGTTGGCACGGGCTTCGGCGATTGCCCTTTTTGCCGACTCTGCTTGCGACTCCGATTTCTTCAAGGACGCCTGCAGATCGCGCGTATCCATGACGGCAACGACTTGGCCGCCCGTGACCCTGTCGCCTTCATCGACTCGCAGTTCGAGAATACGCCCGGCGAACTTCGTTGCGATATCGATCGGATCGGCCTCAATACGGCCGTTGCCGGCGGCAATGCCGATCGGAAGCACGGGAGCCTGATGCAGCCACCAATAAAAGCCGCCAGCCGCCGCTCCAGCGATAATCAGAAGAGCAAGTCCGACGCGTCGCCAGCTGATGGATTTCTTGGTCCCACTATCCGGCAGTACCGCGGGCAGCTGATCGCCGTCGGTTTTGACGACCGGATGCGATGGCGCCTCGACGACCTCTTTAGTCGACAGAACAGCCTCGCTGCTGACATCGTTGCTCTGCTGCTTCATTTGCGTTGGCCCTTCGGGATGGCAAAATCTCGCGGCCGACCCTCGCGCATTCACCATGCGTGTATTGCCGCTTCGCCTGCAGCAAGGCGGGCGCCGGACGGTTAACCTTTGTTAAAGGCAACATCGTTCAGTTTTCCGGCGCCAGCTTTGATGTGGCGCAACGTTCCGCTGCAGCGCATCACGCTTTCGTTGCGGTAAATCAATGAGATGAAACTCTTCTGCAGCCCAGTCATAAGGAATTCACGACACTGCGGGCTCTTAAGGCATGGAGCTTCGACTTGGCGTAATGTTTGACTCGGCACAAGGTGCTTCCTGTGCTCCGCTCCAACCCACCCCCGGGAGTATGACAAATGTCCTTTGATCGATCCGAAGTCAGTAGCTTCAGGCTCGCAATCGCGACGTCACTTCAAGCCAACTGGAAGCTGTTTCTTGTTGAAGGAATTATTCTCGTTGTCCTCGGCGCCTCTGCGATCATCATTCCGCAGCTCGCCACCTTGACGGTGGATTTCTTGATTGGCTGGGTTTTGCTCTTCAGCGGAATAGCTGGCCTCTTTACGACGTTTTCCATCCGTCCGATGCCCGGCTTCTGGTGGGCGCTGTTATCGGCCGCAATCGGCATCGCTTCGGGTTTGATTTTGCTCTTTTCGCCCGCGACCGGAGTGGTATCGCTCACCATCGTCTTGGTCGCTTTCTTTCTCATCGAAGGCATCGCCTCGATCATGTTCGCTCTCGACCATCGCAGCGAGTTGCCCGGAACCTGGGGCGCGATGCTACTGAGCGGCATCGTCGATCTGGTGCTTGGCGGCCTGATTTTCTTCGGGCTGCCGTCGTCGGCCGGTTGGGCCATCGGGCTCTTGGTTGGCATCAACATGATATTTGGCGGTTTCGCATTGATCGCGATGGCGCTCCAGGCCCGTACGCTCGATGTAAAAGCGTAGTAGTGGTCTTCCGCACTTAGATGGACGTTTTTCGGATCGAGCTTTTCCTGCCTCGTCCGTAGCGAGCAGCGAAAGTTTGATCGAGATCATTCTAGAAGTGAGCAATTTCATCGAATTTGCCTTCGCCGCCGGCCGATCATCTGCGCCGCCGGCTACGAGCATCGGAGAGTGGTATGCCGGAAATCAAAATCGACGAAGCCCTATGGACATCGAGTATTCTTCCTGAAGGCACGGTCGTGCGATGGTTCGTAGCCGATGGCGCGCAAGTGACCGCCGGAAAGCCGATCGCCGAAGTCCGCATCGAAGATGCACTTCATGAAATTACCGCGCCAGCCAGTGGTCGCGTGACGATCGTCGCGCAGGTAAACAACGTCATCGAGCCGGGCTCTCTGCTCGCCACGTTGTCCACCGACTGACCTTCATCTCTCTGTTAATCAGCTCGTCTATGCCACACCGGATCTCGAAATGGGGGCCCGGTGCTAGGGGGAATTTTTGTATGTCGCTCGCTGGTAAGAAGGGCCTCGTTGTTGGAATTGCCAATGAGCGCAGCATCGCATTCGGCTGTGCGCAGGCTTTTCGAACCGCTGGCGCGGATCTCGCGATCACCTATCTCAATGCAAAGGCCGGGCCCTATGTGCAGCCGCTTGCGGAAGCGTTGCAAAGTCCGATCATCATTCCTTGCGACGTACGTGAGCCCAGCCAGCTCGAAGCCTTGTTTGCGCGGATCGAAAAGGAATGGGGCAGGCTCGACTTCTTGCTGCACTCGATCGCCTTCGCGCCAAAGGAAGATCTGCACAGCCGCATCACCGATAGCTCCCAGGCCGGCTTTGCGCTGGCGATGGACGTCTCGTGCCATTCCTTCATTCGCATGGCTCGCCTAGCCGAGCCACTGATGAAAGATGGTGGGTGCCTTCTGACGGTGACGTTCTACGGCTCGGAAAAGGTCGTCGAGGAATATAATTTGATGGGGCCTGTAAAGGCCGCGCTCGAAAGTTCTGTTCGCTACATGGCCGCCGAGCTTGGCCCGAAGCATATCCGCGTTCACACCCGGGCCGCTCAGAACGCGGGCCGCCTCAGGTATCGATCGCTTCGACGAGCTTTTGGAGCGTAGCCGCCTGCGCACGCCGGAGCATCAGCTCGTATCGATCGAGGATATCGGCAGCTTTGCCGCATTCCTCGTTGGCGACGGAGCAAAGGCTCTCACCGGCTATGTCGAATATATCGATGGCGGCTATCACATTCTGGGATAGTGCGAAGGAGATGTCATGGACACGATTACAAATCGAACCTTCGACGAATTGAAAGTTGGCGACTCTGCCAGTCTCGTGCGCACGCTGACGCACAAGGATATCGAGCTGTTCGCCGTCATTTCGGGAGACGTCAATCCAGCCCATCTCGACGAAGAATTTGCCAAGACCGATATTTTTCACGGCGTGGTAGCCCATGGCATGTGGGGCGCCGGCCTAATCTCGGCCGTGCTTGGCACCAAGCTTCCTGGACCGGGAACGATCTATCTCGATCAAACATTGCGGTTCCGGCGCCCAGTCCGGATCGGCGATGCAGTCACGGTGACCCTGACCGTTGCCGAGAAGTTCCCTGAGACGCATCGCCTCAATCTCAGCTGCAAAGCCGTCAATCAACGTAGCGAAGAGGTGATTTCCGGAATTGCGACGGTCATCGCGCCGACCGAGAAGATCTCACGCCCCCGTGTCGTGCTTCCCGAGGCTGTCATTCGCGAAGAAGCGACGTGATCGTGAAATGGTTCGCGGCAGGCGAGAACGCCGACATAAATTAAGGAACGAGCACCGCCGCGCCGGAAAACCGTCCCGCCCGAAGATCGGCGAGAGCTTCGTTCGCCCGCTCCAGAGGATAGACCGTCGTCGTGGTATGAACCCCTGCCTTCAGAGCGACGGCAAGGAACTCCCTCGCATCCTGGCGGGTCAGATTGGCGACTGATCGTATCTGCCGTTCTTCCCATAGAAGATCATAGGGAAACTGCGGGATGTCGCTCATGTGTATGCCACCGCATACGACGCGTCCGCCCTTTCGGACAGCCTTCAACGCAGTCGGCACCAGCGCACCGACGGGCGCGAAAATGATTGCAGCGTCCAGAAGCTCGGGCGGCATCTCATCCGATCCACCGCTCCAGCGGACGCCAAGCGAACGAGCAAACTTCTGCGCTTCCTCGTCGCCGGGCCGTGTAAACGCGTAGACCTCGCGGCCCTGCCAGGTACACACCTGCGAAATGATATGCGCGGCGGCGCCGAAGCCATAAAGTCCGATCCGCTTTCCCTCGCCGGCGATGCCCAGAGAGCGCCAGCCGATCAGCCCCGCGCACATCAACGGCGCGGCCGAGACGGGATCAGTAAAATTCGACATGGGGAACGCGAACTCGGCGTCCGCAATCACATGCGTCGCGAAACCTCCGTCTTGCGTGTAGCCCGTGAAAAGTGGGAAGTCGCAGAGGTTCTCTTGTCCAGCCGAGCAATAGGGACAGTGTCCGCAGGTGTGGCCGAGCCAGGGAATGCCGACGCGCTCGCCGGCGTTGTGATTTGTTACGCCCGGCCCGAGGGCATCGACAACGCCGACGATCTCGTGTCCCGGAATGACGGGCAGTTTTGGATTCGGAAGATCGCCATCGATGACGTGAAGGTCGGTTCGGCAGACGGCGCAAGCCTCGACGCGAAGCCGAATGTGCCCTGCCGGTGGGATCGGATCTGGCCGCTCTTCGAGCGTCAGCGGCTCGCCGACGGCTCGGAAAAGCATGGCTTTCATGGGCAAAGCGTCTTTCGAAACTGAATTAGCGACACTTGCCTTCTAAACGAGCGAAATCGCTAAGCCCAGCGGTCGGCACTCGCGAGCGGCGCTTTTTCATCGGGCGAATAGATGACCATGCCCGACATCGGATCGATCCAGGACAAGTGACTACGCGCTTTCTTGACGCCTGGGACATTTTCCGCCGCGACGATTGCCGCTTCATCCTGCCGAAACGCTGTAAACGACCCCCAAAGATCGACGACGCCATCCTTCACGGTCACGTTCAGGAATTCGTTCGCAGCCCAGGGCAGTTTACTGAGCGCAGCAACGACGGCTTCGCGAATCTTCGCGTCGCTCTGTTCGACATTCGTGGTTCCAACCAGCCCCGCCAGAGCTTGGACGAGGTTGGCGCGGCTCAGGATTCCGACCAGAGCGCCGTCTTTGACAACGGGCACGCGCTTGATCTGGTTCTTTTCCATGAGGTGGATGACTTCGTTGAGGTCGGTATCCGGTGCGACGGTAATCGGATCCGCCGTCATGACCTCCGACACCTTACGCCCGTGAGAGCGAATGTATTCCGTCGCGAGCGTCTCGGAACCGGTGAGCAGATCGCGCCAAAACGATCGCTTCACTTCCGTGCCAGTTTCGGCCCGCCGCAAGCAATCGCCTTCGGTGATCATTCCGACGAGCTTTCCGTCCTTGGTCACGACGGGTAACCCGCTGATACGGTAATCGAGCATCAGTCGGATCATGTCGGTAAGCGAGCTTTCAGGCGCAATCGAAACGACCTTGCTCGTCATGACATCGCTGGCTTTCATCGGACTTCTCCTATTCGAACACGGCCTATGAGGTTGAACCTACGAGGCCGTGCGCTTGCTGTCGCAGCTTTTGCAGTTCGAGCCGCAATTTTCGACAACGTCAAGTACCGCGTACGGCGGTCCACGTCGTGTCAGCGATCTCGTTGAACTCGGCGGAATAATCCTTCGCGGCCTGCTGCCAGAATTCCGAATAGGCGACACACAGATCATCGGCGGTCTTGCATGCCGCAATCTGTTGCGGAAACGCCAAATCCTTTGCCCACCGCTCGCTCAAGAAATGCAACCAGCTTTGAGCAACTTCGCCGCCGACTTGAAGTGCCGACGTATTCCAGAACTGCATATAGGCGGTCGCTGGATTCATGGTGTTGAACAGCGGCGCAATTCCCGGCGCTGGCACTTTCGGGCCCGCGGAGCGGCTTCCAGCTTCTTTGCGAGTGGGTTGATCAAGCATGTGCTTACTCCTATGCCTGCGCCTTCAATGTTGTAATTTGGCTCAGCGCGCTTTGTGACGCTTTGACGAAGGTCAACGGCACCAAAACGGGGTTCACCTTTGCAGCACGTACGTCCCTGGCGCATCGCAGAGGGGTTTCAAGCCGTTTTCGGGCGCTCCCATCGATGGCGGATCAACCATTTCGGTTGATTTGGCGCTGAGCCACTCGGACCAACCAGTCCACCATGACCCTTCCGTTTTCGGCGTGCTCGCTTGCCACGTCCCGGGATCGACAAAGCGATCATTTTCAAGCTTCGTCGCCATCTGATAGCTTCGGTGCGGCGAGCCTGGGGGCGACACGATGCCGGCATTGTGGCCGCCGCTCGTCAGCAGAAACGTCACGCTCGTATCGCTCAGAATGTTGAACTTGTAGACCGAGCGCCACGGAGCGACGTGATCGGTTTCCGTTCCGACCGCGAAAATCGGCACGCGCAGGTCGGTCAACGCGATGGTTCGGCCGTCGACCTTCAAGCGTCCCTCAGCCAGGTCGTTATTGAGAAACAGCAACCGCAAATAGTCCGAGTGCATCCGGTATGGCATTCGCGTCGTATCGGCATTCCAGGCCAGAAGATCGAAGACCGGCTGCCGTTCGCCAAGCAGATAGTCGTTGACGAGGTGAGACCATATGAGGTCGTTGGAACGCAGGAGCTGGAACGCGCCTGCCATCTGCGCGCTATCGAGGAAACCCTGCTCGGCCATCATATCTTCGAGGAGCGTGATCTGACTTTCGTCGATGAATAACGTGAGTTCGCCCGCTTCCCGGAAATCCGCCTGTGCGGCGAGAAGCGTCAGCGTTTTGAGCCGATCGTCCTCTTCGAGCGCCATGGCGGACGCTGCTGTCGCCAGCAACGTGCCGCCAAGGCAATACCCCGCTGCGTGGATTTTGTGGTCGCCGACAATCTTTGTGACGGCATCCATCGCCGCCATCACGCCGTCGCGACGATAATCGTCGAAACCGAAGTCCCTGTCCGCCGCATCGGGATTGCGCCATGAAATGATAAAGACCGTGAAGCCCTGTGCGGTCAGATATTTGACCAGCGAGTTTTCGGGCCTGAGGTCGAGAATGTAATACTTCATGATCCAGGCGGGCACGATGAGCACCGGCTCGGCGTGAACCTTTTCCGTCGTCGGTTCGTACTGAATGAGTTCTATAAGGTGATTGCGAAAAATCACTTTCCCAGGCGTTACCGCAACAGTCTCTCCGACCTTGAATTTCTCGGCGCCTTCCGGCGCTTCCCGCGCACGCAAACGCTTGAGATCGTCGAGATAGTTATAGAATCCGCGCACGAGATTAAGCCCGGATTCGGCCTGACTGCGTGCGAGGACTTCGGGATTCGTCATGACGAAATTGGCCGGCGCAAAGACGTCCAGGGCCTGCCGGGTGATGAAGTCGACGCGGTTCTGGTTCTGCTTTTCGACGCCCCTCACTTTCGTCGCGGCGGAATGCCACCATTCTTCTGAGAGCAGGAAAGCCTCGGCGAAGACATTGAAGGGAAATTGCTTCCAGCTATCCGAGCGAAAGCGATGATCGTGCGGCTGTGGTACGACGGTCGGCGATATGTGCGCGCCAGAAACGGCGGCCTGCTGCGTGAATGCCGCAAGCCGCATCCATTGCTTCACGCCTTCGCCCATCAGCTCCAGCTGAAGGCCGGGAGATACGGCCAAGTGCGAACCCCAGTCGAAGAAGGCATTGGCGCACGCAGCCGGAGAAACGCCTGCCGTCATACGCGCGATCAGATAATGCATATAACGATCGAGCTTGTTGCCGGCGTCGTCAGCGGCTTCGGCCGCCTGCCGCGAAACCGCGGGAAGACCTGGCTCAGAGGTTGTCTGATCTGTTAGCAGCGCAATCGCATCCGAATGCGGTGCCGGAAGCGCATTCTCCAACTTGGCTGGCATATGCACGTGGCTACCCTCTTTGCTCAACTCATCCCGCAGCTTGGATACACCTATAGAAGCGACTTTAATTGATGCAGCTCAACCGGCGCGCAAGAGAACGATTATTGATCGAGATCAGACCAAGATATGCGACGGCCACTTATGGAATTTACGAAATAGCTCCTTAAGGGAATGAGGCCATGACTGTCCGCAATTTGAACTATCTTTGTGCGCCCCGGTCGGTCGTGCTGATTGGTGCGAGCGCGCGGCAGGGCTCCGTTGGCGTCACTGTCATGAAGAATTTGCTCGAGGGCGGCTTCAAGGGGCCCATCAGCCTGATCAATCCGAAATATACCGAGATTGAGGGACGCCGCTGCTATGCGTCGGTTTCGGAATTGCCGGAAGTTCCCGATCTCGCCGTGATAGCGACGCCGCCGGAAACCATATCGGGCCTGATCGAGGAGCTTGGCGCCAAAGGAACACGAGCGGCGATCGCGCTCGCGGCCGGACTCGGCCCCCGATCGAAAGACATGTTGGCTGCGGCACAGCCTCACTGCTTACGCATTCTAGGGCCGAATTGCATCGGCCTCATGGTCCCGAATATCGGCCTTAATGCCAGCTTTGCGCACCGCGCTCCGCTTGCCGGCGATCTCGCCTTCGTCTCGCAATCGGGCGCGCTCGTCACCGCCGTGATTGACTGGGCCGCCGGTCGCGGAATCGGGTTCTCCCATGTGGTTTCGCTTGGCGAAATGGCGGACATCGACCTCGGCGATATGCTCGACTTTCTCGCCACCGACGCTTCGACGCGCGCCATTCTCCTTTATGTCGAAGCCGTGACGCATGCCCCTAAATTTCTGTCTGCCGCCCGCCGTGCGGCGCGATTGAAACCGGTCGTCGTAGTGAAGAGCGGACGGCACGCCGCCGGAGCGCACGCCGCTCTCTCACACACCGGTGCCTTGGCAGGCTCGGATGCAGCTTATGGAGCAGCATTCCGCCGTTCGGGACTGCTGCGCGTCAAAACCCTCGACGATCTTTTTGCGGCTGCCGAAACGCTTTCGCGCGTTCCGAGGCTTCGGGGAGAAAAGCTGACGATCTTGACCAATGGCGGGGGTGCCGGCGTGCTGGCCGCCGATGAGTTGCAGGATCTGAAGGGAACGTTGGCGACGCTGGACCCTGCGACGCTTGCCGCGCTCAATGAGGTTCTCCCGCCCACGTGGTCGCACGGAAACCCGGTAGACATTATCGGCGACGCCGGCACGAAGCGCTACGCGGACGCTCTTCAGGTATTGCTCAACGACGCCCAGTCAGACGCAGTGCTCGTGCTCCATTGTCCAACCGCGACCGTTTCCGCCAGCGAGGCCGCCAAGGCCGTCGTCGATACCATCGAAAAGAGCCGCGATGGAGCTAGGAATAAGCCGGTGATGACGTGCTGGCTTGGTGATGCCGCCGTTCACGACGCGCGCGAGCTCTTCGAAAAGCAAAAGATCCCGACCTTCGAGTTGACTTCGGAGGCAATCACCGGGTTCATGCAACTTGTCGATCACGCTCGCTCGCAGACCGAGTTGATGCAAACGCCGCCCGTTGCCTCGGGCAAGCGCATGTATGACGAGCACGGCACCCACCGCGAAATTCAGAAAATTCTCGACGCTGGCCAGACTGTCGCATCGGCTCTCGAGGCAAAGTCGATATTGGCGGCCTATGGCATCCCGACGGACAAAGCCGTGCTGGCGCGCGATGCGGCGGAAGTTGGGACGATAGCTGCGGATATCCTCAAGACCTCCGACGCCTGCGTCATCAAGATCGCGTCGCCCGATATCTCGCACAAGTCCGATGTCGGGGGCGTCCATCTCGGCTTGGAAAGCGCGGCGTCCGCGGAGCGGGCGGCGATCGAGATGCTCGCGAAAATAAAATCCAAATTGCCGGAGGCTCGTATCGATGGTTTCACTGTCGAGCCGATGATCAAGAGACCCGACGCACTCGAGACGATCGTAGGCATGAGCGTCGACGCAACGTTTGGCCCGATGCTGCTGTTCGGCGCTGGCGGCGTTGCGGTCGAAGTTCTTCGCGACAGTGCATTGGCACTCCCTCCCCTCGATATGCTTCTTGCTCGCCGCATGATCGACGAGACACGGATTTCCCGTCTGCTCAAAGGCTATCGCGACCATGCTCCAGTCAACGTCGACGCGATCGCCGACGTGCTCGTCCGCATCAGCGACCTCATTATCAGTCACCCCGAAATCCGCGAGCTCGATATCAATCCCTTGCTCGCCGATAAGGACGGCGTGATCGCGATCGACGCACGCATGAAGCTTGCCGACGACCACGTAAGTCAGCGTATGCCGCTGGCGATCCGCCCCTACCCGGCACATCTACGGCAGGAAACGACGATCGCCGGGATTGGCCAGATCGTTATCCGTCCGGTTCGGCCTGACGACGAAACACGCTATGTAAAATTCTTTTCCGCAATCTCGCCGGAGGATATCCGCCGCCGCTTCTTCACGGGGCGCCGCGCGTTTCCCCATACATTCCTGGCTGGGCTCACTCAGATCGACTACGCTAGGGAGATGGCTCTCGTTGCGATCGACAGTGCGACGCAAGAGCTGCTGGGAGTCTCCCGGCTCGTGCTTGACCCCAACCTCACGAGCGGTGAGTTTGGAATTCTCATTCGTTCGGACCTGCAGGGTCGCGGCATCGGCTGGCAATTGATGTGTGCGCTCTTGAGCTACGCGCAAAGCGAAGGAGTGGAAGAGATCAGCGGGCTCGTGCATGTCGACAACACTGAGATGATCCATATGGCGAGCGAGCTAGGCTTCAAGGCGCGCCAATTCGAAGGCGATACATCCCTTCGGGAAATCATATGGCATCCGTCCGCGGCGTCCCCGCAAAACCCGGGGAGCGTTGAAGGCGAAAAGACCGTCGCAGCCCTTCGAGTCACAACCTCCTAACCAGAACAGTCTCCGCCGCCTGGAGGCCGCCTAAAGCGGGATGACATCGTCGAGGTATGTGGAGATCTCGCTATTCGGGATCTTCGTCAGATCCTTGTCGATTTCGGCAATGATCTTTTCCCTTACATTCGGGCCGATCATTTTGCGAAGGCCGCCGAGCATGGCGGAAGGCGCCACGATAATAAGTCTGTCGAATGCATTGGTACGCACATAGCCGGCCAGCATAGCGGCGAGTTGGCTCGCGAAAAGCACCTCAAGCGCGCCGGCAGCGTTCGGTCGCGACCCGTTGCCGAGTTGCGAACCACCGCCAGTTTCCCCGCGGCCTTCGAGGCTCCGCGGTGCGCCATCGCGAAGCGATCCCTCTCCCGAAACCGGATGGAAGCCACTTCCCTCGCCAAGAGCTTCGAGAATGCGCGCCCCGCTGCCGTCGGCGATCAATATCCAGGTTCGCATCGGTTTCACAGACCAACCCCTCAAAAAAGAGGCATTGTCGGCTTCTCGCGTGTCTGGCCGAATTGATTTCGATCAAGAATTGATATGGCCGACACCGCTGAGGTTAAGGGCATCGAAAGGCCACGGGTTTGCCGCCACCCATTCCGCGAAGATTTTTCTCTCCACCGGCGTTAGCGTCTTTGGAAACATCGGCCCGAGTAAAGTCCGTTCCCATTCGACGTGTTCGCGTCTGCGCTCGGCTGCGTATCTGATCACATATCCCAGCAATCCGCGGTCGATGGGTTCACCGCGGGCCGCCGTTTCGAGGCAATCGATAAGCTCGTCGTTCGCCCCAGAGATCTCGATGTGCTGCTGCTTCAAGCGGGTGAAGCGGCTGTGGAGGCTGGTGTGGTTCTCATAGCGCTGCTGAATGAGCGGAAAGACGACCCCGTCCAAAAATGCAACGTGTGCAGACCATGTCGACGGCACAACATTGAGAAAAAGACGGACGGCCTCCGGGTCCAGAGATCGGGGCAGGCAGTCGGCTACGGCTAGCAGCGACTTGCAGACGTCATGCTGCAGCGCGCAGTCAGCCGCGAAGCGCGCCGCAGGGTGCTCGTTGTCGACATCGAATTCAGCGCGCGTGGGGGCGGTCATAACCACTCCTAATCAGTGTTCCTCCTTTCTTGGCTCGACTGTCATCAAACTGCATTGACCAAGATCAGTTCACACTTGGCGCGACGATCCGATCATCTCTTTAGGCTGAACGGCGTCTAGATCGGCGCGCTTTGAGGTATTAGGGTGCATCGAAGTAAACCGATAATTTCAAGGTCAGCCATGCTGCGGGCGATCCTAGACTCGGCAGTCGCTGCGATATTGGCAATCGATAGCGTGGGCCGCATACAGAGCGTTAATCCTGCCGCCGAGCGGATGTTCGGCTACTCTGCCGACGAGATGCTTGGGCAACCAATCAATATGTTGATGCCCGAGCCCTATCGGACTCAGCATGATGGCTATCTCGTGCGCCACCTGACGACCGGCGAGAAAAAAATCATCGGCATTGGCCGAGAGGTCGAGGGGCAGCGCAAGGACGGAACGATCTTTCCGATCCATCTCGCCGTCGGTGCGTTCGAGGTCGGAGGCCAGCGCTTCTTTTCCGGTATCATCAACGATCTGAGCGCCCGCGCCCGCCTGCAAGCGGAAATCGATCGCCAGTCTCTCTTGTTCCAGGCCGTGTTTGACCACGTGCCGGAAGCGCTGGTCATCTCTTCCCCGGATGGCCAGATTATCCTGGTGAACCCGGCCGCAACACGCATGTTCGGCTATACTGCAGACGAGGCCGTCGGCCTTTGGTTGTCGGCGTTTTTCTCCGATCCCGCGGACCTCGAAAAACTCGAGGCGAATTCGGCTGCTCAGGCAGCCGGCAGTACCGAGAGTTGGACAATTTCAGCGCCGCTCAAACGCAAGGACGGGTCGAAGTTTCCGGGCCAGGGGCATGTGGCCGACATAGACGGTGCGGACGGATCGCGCGTCGCGGTCGTCAGCCTATTCCGCGATATGACCGAGGAGCTGAGGCAAAAAGAGGCTGCATTGAAATCGCAGAGGCTCGAGGCCATCGGGCAGCTGAGCGGCGGCATCGCGCATGATTTCAATAACCTGCTGACCATCATCTCCGGCAACCTGGAGCTGCTTGAGGAAACGATCTCGAATCCGCAGGATCACGAGCTTCTCTCCCGCGCTGCGAGGGCCGCCGATTCCGGCGCCCGTCTGACCAACCGGTTGTTGACATTCGCTCGGCGCCGTCAGCTCGCCGCCGAAGTGATCAATCTGAACGAGCAAGTCCGCGGAATGACCGAGCTCTTGCAGCGGACTATTGGCGACACGATCGAACTCAGAACGCATCTGGCGCGGGATCTTTGGCTCGCCCGTGTCGACGCTGGTGAGGTCGAGGCCGCGGTGCTCAATCTCGCAATCAACGCCCGCGATGCGATGCCCGACGGAGGCAAGCTCGCAATTCGTACCGATAACGCCATGCTCGAGGACGGTGAGATCGGATTTGAAGGGCCGCTTACCGCGGGTGAGTACGTCAGAATTTCAGTTTCAGACAACGGCGCGGGAATGACGAAAGAGACGCTGAGCCGCGTCTTCGAGCCCTTCTTCACGACAAAGGCGCCGGGCCGAGGAACCGGGTTGGGTCTCAGCACCATCTACGGTTTCGTCAAGCAGTCGAACGGCAACATCACGATCTACAGCGAGCTCGGCACCGGAACGACGGTCAATCTCTATCTCCCGCGGAGCAGCGATGCGAAAAGCGCCGAGCAAGCAGGAGCGCCGTCTGACGCGCTCGCCGCCAAAGGCGAACGCGTGCTCGTCGTCGAGGACAACCGCGATGTTCGAGCTTTGACTGTGAAGCGCTTCGAGCGTCTCGGATATCAGGTCGTTGAATGCGTAACGGGAGCCGAGGCCAGAGAGGCCCTCAAGAACGGCCTTGCTGTCGATATCGTATTCACGGACATCATGATGCCCGGCGGATTGACAGGAATAGATCTCGGAAGATGGGTGGGGGAGAACCGTCCGAAGTTGCCCGTCATCCTGACGACCGGTTTTGCCGAGGAGATAGCCGGGACTACCACCGGGAAGGAGTCGTGGACGATCCTGCGCAAACCTTATACCCAAAAGGATTTGGCGAACGTCGTGCGGACGGTTCTTGAGAAGCAAGCGGTCTCGTGACCCCTGTAAGTGGCTAGGGCATTCGAGACTCGAGCACGATCTTCTTACCGTCGACGACGAAATGGCCGTATCCACAGTGATGGATGGTTTTCGGATCTTTCTGCTTCGGGTCTCGCCACGCCGCCACGACTTGAAAAACGAACAAGTTATATTTGTTCACGAGACGTGTATCGACGACTTTACATTCAAGATTTGCAAAGCATTCCCCGATGAGCGGTGCCGCGACGTGCTTGCCTTTTAACTGTGTGAGGCCGAACGTCTCGAACTTATCGACCTCGCGTCCCGAGCAATTTCCGATTTTGACGACCTTCTCAGCCAACTCGACCGACGGGATAGCGATGACGCATTGGCGCGTCGCGCGCACAGCGGAGAAGCTCATGTCGCCTTCGCTGACGACGCAAGCGACGAGAGGCGGCTCGAAGTCCAGCATCGTATGCCACGACATCGTCATGACGTTGCTCGCGCCCTTGTGTGCCGTCGTGAGAAGGACGACAGGTCCCGGCTCGAGCAGCTGATAAACCTTCGATAGCGGAAATTCCTTCGGCATCTGATCCTGAGTAGTTCGCTCTCAACATCGAAGCGCTCATTTTATGTATTGTCCGATGCGCTCTCGTTGACCTCGCTCAACGACCGCCAAAGCAAACGGAGGCCATCGCAGATCCTGGACGTCAAACGCGCCGGACGTCGGAGGCAAACATATAGCCGACGCCGCGCACGGACTTGATCAGAGCCGGTTTTGAGCTGTCATCGTCGATCTTCTTGCGCAAGCGACTGACCAAGGCATCGATCGACCGGTCGAGCGGTGAATAGTCGTGACCTTTGAGAAGATCCATGATCTCGTCGCGGGACAAAACCCGGTGCGGCCGTTTGATGAAGAGTTCAAGCAGATTGAACTCTCCCGTCGTGAGGTCGCGCACGGTGCCTGATGCGTCCTTCAGCTCTCGGCTCGTCACGTCGAGGGTCCATTCGCCGAAACGAAATGCTTCGTGCTTGGCATGCGAAACCTGCGCAGCCGCCGGATTGGATTCGCGGCGTCTCAAGACCGCCCGCACACGAGCAAGAACTTCCCTCAAATTGAAAGGCTTCGAAATGTAGTCGTCCGCGCCGAGCTCGAGACCCACAATGCGATCGACCGCGTCGCCTTTACCCGAAACCATCACGATCGGCACGTCTCGGCTGGCGCGAATCTCGCGTGCGAGGCTGAGACCATCATCGGCGCCGAGAGTAAGATCGAGCGTAACGAGGCTAACGTCGTTTTCTGCGAGCGCTGCGCGAGCGCTTGCTGCGTCGCCGGCTTCCAGAACCGAATAGCCTTCTCGTTCGAAGCACGTCCTCAATAGCTGCCGAATTTCCGGGTCATCATCGATGATGAGAATTTCTGTCGCCACTCCCACGTCCCCGGAATTTGCAAAGTGCTCGCGCACGCAAGGCCATGTACCGAGCGCGTCGATATATCCTATTTAGCGCTAACCACTGATAATGAACCTAGTGAGCAGAAGATGGGATAGAACGAATTTTATGCAAGCTAAAGAGTTCTTATAATTTTTCTTATTGGGTGCGCCAAACTGTCGTTTGAGTCAGGAACAAAGAACTATCGCTCCGAAAGACGTCAGTCGAATGAGCGGGCAGTTACTTCATCCGGAAGAGCGTTCGAACGGGATTTGTGCTCCAGGTAGGCCCCCAGACTTGAATGTTCGGCGCCCATCGCAGCGCGAGCGGCTTTAGTGCTTCTGCGGCGGCTAGGTAGATGATGGTTATTATGACAATCGCCGCGAGAATGGGAAGGGGGAGCGAGACGAACCCTGCAAAATGACCGGCTGGTGTCAGCGCCAGGAGCAAGGCGGCGGCGAGCGCGCTGAGGGAAGTTGCCGTGAGTACGAAGTTCGGCCGGCTCGCCCAGAAGGGCCGAGCCGTTCGAATGACGAAAATCACCAGGATCTGTGTTGCAATCGATTCGACGAACCAGGCGCTTCGAAAGACGTCGACGTCCGCTTTGAAGCCCAAGGCAAGGACGGCGAAGGTACCGAGATCGAATACCGACGATAGCGGACCCATGATCAGCGTGAAGCCGAGGACGGAGTTGATATCCCAGGCTTGTGGCCGCGAGAGCGTTTTCTCGTCGGCGGAGTCAAAGGGAATGCCGATCTCCGAAAGATCGTAGAGAAGGTTGTTGAGCAGAATCTGCAGGGGCGTCAGTGGCAGGAAGGGGAGCACCAGCGATGCCAGCGCCATCGAAAGCATGTTACCGAAATTCGAACTCGTGCCCATGCGGACATATTTCATGATGTTGGCATACGTCCGGCGGCCTTCGGCGACCCCTTCGGCAAGGACGTTCAGATCGGATTGCAGCAAGATGATATCCGCTGCATCGCGTGCGACGTCGGTGCCGCCTTCGACCGACAGGCCGACGTCGGCGGCGTGGATTGCCGTCGCATCGTTGATCCCGTCTCCGAGAAATCCGACCGTATAGCCGCGGCGTCTGAGCGCTCTGACAATTCGCCCTTTCTGGTCCGGGGAGACCCGCACGAAAAGATCGGTCGCCGCGACCTTTTCGGCCAATGCGGTGTCGGAAAGCGACGCAAGATCGTCGCCGGTAAGCAGCCCTTGCGCCGGGATGCTGAGCATCTTCACCAAGTTGAGAACGACAGGAGCCGCATCGCCTGAGATGATCTTCACGGCAACACCGGCGTTGACCAGCCTTGCAACGGCTTCCGTCGCACTGCTCTTCGGAGGATCGAGAAATGCCGCATAGCCGCTAAAGATCATGCCGGCCTCATCCCCCGGCCCGATCTTCGAGCAAACGGACGTCATCGTTCGTCGCGCGACGCCGAGCAGGCGAAGCCCCTGCCCACCACTCTCTTCAAAAAAGTCCGAATCGCAGACCGGTGCGTATCGTCGAGACGCGCCACGGTTCCGTCGCCGAGATCGACGTCGGTGCAGAGCGCCAATAGCATCTCCGGCGCGCCCTTGGTGATGAGCTGCTTTTCCCCGTGGCAGGCGACCAACACGGAAGAGCGACGGCGGTCGAAATCAAATGGCGTATCGTGCAAACAATCATAGCCTTCGCCCGGCGGCGAAATGGCAGCGAGAACGGCATCATCCAAATTGCTGCGCGCGCCGCTCGCAAATTGGCTGTTGAGGTGGATGAGCTTTGCAACGTTCGCGCTTTCCCGACCGTCGGCTCCATAGCTGCCAACGAGAGCAATTTTTGCTTCGGTCAGCGTCCCGGTCTTGTCGGTACAAAGCACGTTCATCGCGCCAAGGTCGTGGATCGCCGACAATCTTTTCACGACGACCTTGCGCTCGGCCATTCTTACGGCTCCGCGCGCGAGCGTAACCGTCATGATCATGGGCAGCAATTCGGGCGTCAGCCCCACGGCGAGCGCAACGGCGAACATGAAGCTTTCAAGCGAAAGTCCGTTCCGAGCCAACTGCGTCAGCAGAACGAAGAGAACGAGGAAGGCGGTGAGGCGAAGAATGAGCATGCCGAGCCGGTGCAAGCCCCGCTCGAACGCCGTCATCGGCTCTTGACCTTGAACGGAAGCCGCAATGGCGCCGAATGTCGTTGCAGTCGCGGTCTCGGCGACAAGCATCACCGCTTCGCCCGCCACAATGCTGGTGCCTGCAAAAAGTGCGTTATGCGCCTCCGCGAGAAGCGGGTTGGAACAATCTCCGGATGTCTTCTCAGCGGGATACGGTTCGCCCGTGAGGCTCGCTTCGTTGGCGAGCGCGCCGCGGCTGGAAATCACAAATCCGTCCGCCGGGACGAGATCCCCGGCTCGCAATTGCACCACGTCTCCAGGCACAATGTCTTTAACCGGCAATTCGATCGGATGCCCGTCGCGCAGCACTGTTGCGGTGACCGCAACGGATTTCTTCAGCGCATCGATTGCTGATTCCGCCTGATGCTCTTGATAGATGTCGAGGACAATAGACAGCGAAACGATCAGCACGATGATGATAAAGCTCTGCCAGTCGCCCGCGAAACCCGAGACCGCTGCGGAAAGCAAGAGGATAGCAGTAAGCGGCTCGGCGACACGCCGGATCGCTTTCATGAAAATGCTTTGACGAATTTTTGCGCCCAGAACATTCGGGCCGTCGCTGGCCAACCGCTGCTCAGCCTCGGTAGAGGTCAGACCGGTCCGCCGGCTGGCGAGAACTTGAAAAGCGCCGTCAACCGGACGGGTCCAGAACGGCGGCGGAAAACGATGGCCGGACTTTCCGGGCAGACGTTCGATATGTGTCATCGCGGTGATCAGATGCCCGTCCAACTATTCGTCGCATTCAGTCGCTGCCAGCTAGGTCGTTAGCGAACCTGGCGTCGGAGGCCGCGGGCAACGAGCCATCCCAAGCCGAAAAGCAATGTGATCAACAGCCCGAACCAACCCGTATTTTCGATTGATCTCAAAATGAAGGCCGCCAGGACGCGACCACTGCCCTGCTCGCCTTCCGAAACGGGAACGACATCGAATAGAAATAGGAAACGGACCGCGAATCCGGTCGCTGCCAGAAAAGCGAAAAACAAGATGGCATTGCGATAAGCTTTCATGGTCCGAAATTTCCTCCGGCGAGCCCAAGCAAGGGCGCGCGTGGACTGTCGCCAAATCAAAAATGCGCACCTTGCTTCAGATCAATGTTGTAGTGTGACCGCGCTATAGTTTTGGGAAGCCTGCTTGGCCCGGCAACTCATTTCAAAGATCAGCGACGAAAAGCGGTCAGACCGCGATGAGCTTTTGAGAGACGAGTTTCGCGACGGCCTGCGTCGTAGTTTGGACCGTCCCGTCCGATGGGCAAATGCGATCATGCGCCGAGCCACATCAAAGAGACGTTTTTCGAGATCGAGGCGATGTCGATTGCGGAGCGCGAGGACTTGATGCAGCGCATGGCAGGCTGGGTGCTTGTCGACAAATTCGGCGCCAAAGGTTACGCGGCGCACTCGGGCTTGCAGAGATACTGCATCGCCGAGTGCCTTCTCGAGGACCCGAATTGGAGTCCGTTCCAAGGCGGCACTGAGCGGTTGCCGCCTTGGGCCTATTAAATATTATAAGAGCGGGCAATGGGTTGCCCGCTCCAAAAGATTTCCGCTAGCGAGCCAACCCTAAAGAATTAGGCCGCGTAGGCAGTCAAATCTGCGTCCGCCACTGATATCTCATAGGCCGCCGCAGAGAGCCCGGTAAGAAACAACGTCGAGATCTGGCCGCACTGGAAGAGAGCGTCGACCGTCGCGGCCTCCGCCATCATCTCTGCGATATCGTCTTCGGACAGATCCGAATAAATTTCGGATGGTTTGATATCTGAAGTTCTCTCGTTCATGACGCACTTAACCCCGTTTGTATCTTTGGCGCTTGTCCGTCCATCCCAGATTGCCATCGGATAGCCGCCGCGCATTCAACCGGTATCTACGTTATTCCCTAAGAATTACAGAGCGTTCGGGCATCGCGTGCTGGTCTGCTTAATATGCCGTTAGCGATGCTTCGTATTGGAGCGAATAGGCCGCTGTGACAGGCAGCGTGGCTGCTCTACGCTTCGCCTTCCCGCCGAGATAATTTCACTTGGCGCGCCGCAGCAGTTCGAGCCGGTTAAGGAATTCCGACTGGCTTTTGAGAATTTTGGTATGTGCGATCTTGAGATCGAACCACTGAGCCCGATCGACCTCCGGGAAATGCAGCGTTTGCCCCGAGCGCGGCGGCCATTCGATGGTGAATGAATTGCTGACGAGAGTTCTCAGGATCCCAATCATCTTCGACCGCCCATACATGAACGTGTTTGCCGCCCGCCTGACGGATGGAGCCGAGCGACAATGACGAGCCCGTGCGGCCTGAACCCTGTCTCCTCAACAAATTCGCGGAGCGCAGCGTCGTATGCCGCCTCGCCATCGAGAATTTCGCCTTTCGGTACCGTCCATGCACCGTCATCCTTGTTCCGCCAGTATGGGCCGCCGGGATGTGCGAGCAACACTTCGAGCCCATTGCGATCCCGAAACAATAGCAGCCCGGCGCTCACGGCGGTTTTCACGTTGTGACTTTCGACGTAAATGGAATTGTCATGTCGCTTCCGAAAACCCCTCTTCTCACCGCCGATTGCGTCGTTGTCGACCGGGACCGCGGCGTGCTTATGGTCCAGCGCAAAAATCCGCCCTACAAGGGCTATCTCGCGCTTCCGGGCGGATTCGTCGAAATAGGTGAAACCGTAGAGCAGGCGGCGCGACGCGAGTTGGCCGAGGAAACGGGCATGGAGGCAACAAATCTCTCGCTCGTCGGCGTTTATTCGAAGCCCGGCCGAGACCCTCGCGGCCATGTCTGCTCTGTCGCATTTCTTGCGGATGTCGAACGCGCGGAAGCAAGAGCCGGAGACGACGCCGAAGCCGTCGCTTGGATAAGAAATATCGATGACGTTGAAATCGCCTTCGACCATCGAGAGATTATCACTGACGCGTTAAAGCTTATCCGATGATGTGAGAGCCAATGGAATTCAAGGACTACTACAAGATCCTGGGTGTCGAGCGGGACGCAACACAGGATGACATCAAGCGTGCCTACCGGCAGCTGGCGCGAAAATTTCATCCCGACATCAACAAGGACGCCGGCGCCGAAGCCCAATTCAAGGAAGTCGGCGAAGCCTATGAAGCTCTGAGCGACGCCGAGAAACGGGCGGCATACGATCAGCTCGGCAAGGATTGGAAAGCCGGACAAGAGTTCAAGCCGCCGCCCGACTGGGACGCCGGTTTCGAGTTCTCCGGGCGTTCAAGCGGCGGCGACTTCAGCGACTTCTTCGAAGGCATCTTCGGGGCATCACGTGGCGAACGCGCTGGCCGTACGCGAACGACTTTCCACATGCGCGGTGAAGATCATCACGCAAAGATCGTCATCGATTTGCGCGACGCGCTGGAAGGCGCCACGCGCACGATTTCGCTTCGTATGCCCGAGGTCGACGACGGCGGCCACGTGCTCGTGCGCGACAAGAGCCTGACCGTGCAAATCCCCAAAGGCGTCACCGAGGGGCAAAGCATCCGCTTGAAAGGACAGGGCTCGGCCGGAACCGGCGGATCGCCCGCGGGCGATCTCTATCTCGAAGTTCGCTTCAGGCCGGATCCGCTATATCGCGTCGTAGGCAAGGATCTTTACATCGACCTACCCGTTGCCCCCTGGGAAGCCGCACTAGGGGCGAGCGTAAAGATGCCGACACCCGCTGGACCGATCATGCTCAAAGTTCCGCCCGGCTCGAATCATGGACGCGAACTGCGCGTCAGGGGACGTGGTATCCCCGCCGCGGAGCCAGGAGATCTTTATGCGGTTCTAAAAATCGTCTGGCCTCCTGCCAATAACGAAAAGGCTCGCCAGATTTATGAAGAGATGGCGAAGGAACTGGCATTCGATCCGCGCGCCGGGCTTGGAGTTTGAACGATGACAAATGCAACACCTGGCGCGATCCCTGCTGAAATGATCGGCACCGAGTCCGTCTATTCCCTTGAAGAACTCAGCCATACCTACAACGTCGAAATCGCGTGGATCGTCGAGCTCGTCGAGCACGGGATCATCGAGCCACGGGGAAACACAACCTCGGAATGGAGATTTTCAAGTCTGAGTGTCGTCAGTTTGGCGAAAGCGAAACGCTTCGATCGCGACCTGGGATTGAATCCCGCCGGCATCGCGCTCGTCTTCGATTTGTTGAATGAGATCGATCGTCTGAAAGCGCATTTGAGTGTCCTGAAGAGCCCACGAAGTTCTCTTTTGGATGCGCCGAACGAGCATCGAGACTCAACCTAAGTTCCTCCCGAAGCAAACCGCTCCATGTCTGCTAAACACATTGTCGCTGTCGGGCACGCCGCACTCGATTACGTCTATCGGATCGACGCATTTCCGTCGTCCCCGACGAAGATCCGCGCCCTCGCTCATGTTGCGAGCGGAGGCGGCATGGCCGCGAACGCATCAGCCGCGATTGCCCGCCTCGGAGGCGACGTCTCGCTTTGGGCCCGTATCGGAGATGATCCGTCGGGCGGGATCATTCGTCAGCAGCTCAAAACCGCGGGTGTGGGCATAAGTCACGTCCGCACTTGCGCCGGCGCCTCATCGGCGACCGCGGCGGTCATCGTTGATCGGCGGGGAGAACGTCTCGTCATCAGCGAGGATGACCATGATTTTCCTCTTGCCGCCGATTGGCTTCCTGTTGCGGACATCGAAAATGCAGCCGTAGTGTCGAGCGACCTGACGTGGCTCGAAGGGACCGTCGCCGCATTCAACGCCGCCCGCACGCACGGCGTACCGACGATCCTGGATATCGATCTGAACAGCGGGCAGTTGCTTGATCGAGTCCTTGGACTCGCCGACTTCGCCATTTTCTCCGCCCCTGCCTTCAGGCTTTTCGTAAAGGGCGGCGGCGACGAGGACCGGCTGTCGCGGCTTGTCCAATCAGGCATTCGCCACGCCGGAGTGACGATGGGAGCGGATGGCTACGTTTGGGCCGCTCGCGGCGGAGACCATGGCCGGCAAGCTGCATTCGCCGTTGATGTCGTCGACACCACAGGGGCCGGCGATGCTTTTCACGGCGCGTTCGCCTGGGGCATCGTCCAAGGCCTCACAGATAAAGAATGCGCTCGCATTGCATCTGCTGTTGCTGCGATAAGCTGCACGGGGCTCGGCGCACGAGCAGCCCTTCCGACGCAAAAAGAACTCGAGCTTTTCTTGGCCCGCCGATAATCACGCGCCGAAAATCGGACCGGCGGGTGCGGCTTGGAACGCCCGACGATCGAAGAATCAAAACCGCCTGCGTACCCGATACTGTGGTGCAGGAGCATGGTCTCCAGTTTGCATCGCGGGATAACCGACCCAAGCTGCGATGAAGTCCAACCGCCAGGATGCGTGCGCAAGCACGTGCGTTTGTTGGATAAATCGAAGTTTCCCTTATTTTCCAGCTTTCGTGGGCATTTGTGCGATGCGGCGCAAATCACAAAAGAAATTAGCGTTCACCGCAGTCGTGATTGGCCTTTTGCGAAAGTTCTGCGTTCCTTGAACGAATAATAATAATGAGGGAAGCGCAATGCCCGATTCAGCCTACACGATGATTTTTGCCGTTGAAGGTCTTTTGGTATTCGGTGCTGTGGGAACTGGTTTGCTGCTCTTCGTAACGAGCCGCAACCATCGTGCCGAGCGAAAACTTACGAGCCGCAGCGAGTAGCATTTTCGACTACGTGTTTTGAATTTCTTTCGGTGATTGCGCTGCCGCAGGCCGCGCGAGTAGTAGCTTGCGTCCTAAGCAACCGCAACGTCTGGACGCATTCCCATCGTAAGCGTTGTTGCGCTTTCGGCGGCGTAACTTGTTTGCGCGCAGCCAAGGACATGGGCGGCCAGCCCTTCTTTTTTCAAAATTTGCACATCAATCAAAGATGCCGATGAAAATAATCGGCGTCCCCTGAAGAAACATCCATGGTATCGGCGAGCGCCCTGGCGCAACCAACATAAGCCGGTTGGGGAGCCAACGCTTCGCCAGGGCTATCGGCATTGTGCAGCAAGCGGACGGGGGCAAACAGGAGTGCCGGCGAGCAAAAGCGCTGCTTTGCGGAGAACAGAGACGGGAACGACCGACCGATAAATTGGGCGCGTGCCGAGTGATACGCCCTAAGACGCCATCGGGCGCAGGCCGCTCCCGTTGCATGCAGATTGCCTGCTGATTCTTTAACGCATGTTTAAAAAGATCAGACCACGCCGCATCGCGTCGTGCGGAGATCCACTCCACTGCCGGCGTAGATCGTTCGCTCTATTTCGATCACGCAAGCTTTTTCGGTATCGCACGTAAATCAGAAAAGCCGATCAGAATGATCGGCTTTTTGGGTTGGTTTTCATGACCATCCGTTCCCACGTCTCTGTTGCGGCTTTGATGAGAGCGCTGCCCGGCTTGGCCCGGATGCCGTCGGCGCTATCCGATTTGAAGGAGACGGAAAATGAAAATGGCACTCTTTGCGGTTTCAACGCTGATGCTCGTGTCTGGCGCCACCGGTGCTTTCGCTGCATCTCGGTGCAGCGGCGATTTCACCAACATTAATGGCGGTTGGGTTGCGGATCCCAACTGCGAACGCGGCGTCGCTCAGGCCATTGCGAGCGGTGAGCACGCGAGGATTTCGCGCCATCCCGTAGGTGCCAACCAGATTAGCCGAGAGGAATTCTGCCTCGGAAACGAGGATATCCGCACGGACGATTATTGCGCCCCGTTCAAGGACTGATGCGCGATTGCTGATTGAAGGAGGGCGCGCCGGCTGACGACGGCCCTTCTCCACACAAGTTCCATATCATCGCTCACCCGCGATAGCCGAAGGGCTTGGCGGGCTATTCTCAAGGGTGCCGACCCCGCTAGTGCGCCCATAGCGTTATTAGAGCGCTATTCACGCGGTGGCCTGCGCCGTTCATGAAACCAAGCACGATAGTCCGCCATCTTGGCGCGTTGTGCCGACGAGGCGCGTCGCTTGCACGTCGATGCCTCATCGCTTTTCTCTGGCGCGCCCCATCGAAGTTCGACGCAGTCGTTGACGTTGTACGCCATCTCGAGATCCGTGCTGCGATCGACGACATCCTTGAGCGCTAGCGTCCATTGCGAGCCATCGCTGCGCGTGTACGAAACCTTACGTGCCACCATCTCGCTGGCGAGCGTGCCCTCCAATTCCGATTTCACTTCAGCCACGCTTTTATCCTTCGGCATCGCATACCGCTCTGAACGCCGCGCGACGCGAACCGGAAATCCCCGCACCACATCGATTGCGATGAGCAAGCGGAGATCGCGCGACGGCGTCGAATAATCCTCCCACGCACCGGTCGTCTCGAAGATCGATGGGCCAACAGGTATAGTGACCTCCGCGCCACCACCGTTCTGATATTTTCGCCCGTTCTCGACCGACGTGACGCGTGTCTTCACCTGCTCTTCAAGAGCCGTGATCGTCTCCTTCATCGCGCGTAAGGGATCGAGCGGTGCCGGCGACATCACGTCGTCCATGCGATCGTAAAAGTCTTCCACGCCGAGCTGCGACTGTTCCAGCGAGAAGTCGCCATACTGCGAATCTTTCGAGATCTCGGCATTGGTCAGCCGTCGCAAGCCGCCGTTCTTGTCAGCGACGATCGGCCTGAAGCGCTTGAAGCCGGGACTGCCGAGCGATGGGTTCTGCGCGAACAGGAAGTTGCCGCGCCAGAAGCGTTTGCGCGCGACTGTGCCGTCGGGTTGACCATCCACGGCGAGGAATACACCTGCCGCCTCGTCGGTCTGCGCGATGCGTTTGACGAGCACCAGGACGTGTCCGTAGGGATCGGCGTAAATGGTTCCCGGGCGCAGCGTCTCCGCTTTCAGCGACACGGGGTAATAATCGGTGTTGTCGTCATTGGCAGCCGTGCGGCCGGAGCCGGAATGGACGGCGTTGGCGACCGTCGTCCGCACATAATAGCCGAATCCCGGCACAAGCCCCTGGGGCCTGGAAAAAGGACGGACCACGGGAGTTTGCGCGGCCGCCTTATCGAACATGCCGAAGAGCGAGCCGGAGCCGGCGTCCTTCTCGTCAGCTGTAGCCGGAGGAGACTCCTCCTTCTGAATGTTCCACCATTGCGGACATTTCGGCGCCTTGCCTCCCCCACCCCGCGAGCACTTCGAATATCCGAACGGCAGGCCCATCTTGAAGGCGAAATACGCGCGCAGGAAGTAGGGAAGGTCGGCGCAGTCGGGCTGCATGATGAGCTTCTTCTCATCTTCGCCGAGACCCAGATGGTTGAATAGGAAATTGCGCGATTTATCGCGCAGCACTTCGTGCAGCGCGGGCCACGATAACTCTTTATCCAGCGGCGCGTCGAAGAGCTTCTCGATCCAGGCGGAATACAAGTTCTCGGTTCCGCGATTCCACGTGTCGTGCACAGGCCAAACGCTCTTTCCCGTCGCGCGCGGCGGCGGGGGAGCACCGTTAGAGACAGTGATCTCGCGCGTGATCGTCGCGCAGTCGGGGTCAGCGCCATCGCGCGCGAGTTTGGCATGCCAAGTCCCGGCGGCCGGTGCCGCGACTTCCGCGAACCAGGAATACGGTGGCCCGCCGTGCCGCTCGTGGGATTTGACGGCGACGGCCCCGTCAGGAGCGATGAGCGAAAGCTCGCCATCAAGCGGCTGCTCCGAAGTGAAGACAATCCGCAACGGCGCCCCCTTCCAGGGGGCGACGGGGGACGCGAGCACTGCGAGCTTACCCGCGTCTTCGCAGCGGTCCTTCGCCTGCGTGGCTCCTGCTGAGAAGACGAATGAAAGCAATGCTGCAGCGATCGGCAAAAATGCCGTCGCAATTCCAGACGAATGGCGCTGGGGAAACAATTGACCCCCCTTTGGGTGCTCCCTGTTTCGCCGAATAATACCGAGAGCTTCGCCCAAACGATGGCAGAAATTATCTTCCTGTTTTTGCGCTGTGAGTGCGTTGGTTCGGAATGCTATTTCAAACAGCTTAGATCTGGCCAAGAAAATTCAGTAAAGGCGGATCGGACTACCATCGTCATCGCGGCAACAACTGCTATCGAGCAATAAAGCCAAGATTCGCCAAGATTTATACAGTCTAGGAACAGCCTGAGCCGCGATATCTCTCCCGCATTTCGCCGTCCGCACGCGATTGCCAGCGTTCAAAAAGAAGTCTCTTATGCAGAGTTTTCGGGGAACGGGCGCGGACAGTAGATGCCTTGGATATGGGATGAGTTCGCCTATGGCTCGAGGTTGGCCTGGGTACGGACGAAGGACATTCTGGGCTTTCAGCGCTCCGGAACCGATCGAAGCTTCTATATCGCGCAACTTGTGCGCAAGCTTCGCAGGGGCGAACTTGGCCGCAATATCTCTATCACTGCCGCAGGTAAGAGAGATGGCGCCGGAGCTCAGGCGCAGGCTGTTATTTCGGCTATCGCCTTTGCGGACGCCTTCGGGCTCGATTATGTACACTCACCTTTCCGCTATGTCTGTCATCCCGAAGGTCCGGTCGCTCAGTGGACTGAGAGTTGGGAGAAGACCTTTAATTTCGGGCAAGGGCACGTGCAGGTCGAGACGTGTGGCCGTCCTGTGATTCCGCTCGGTGATTTTCTCAAGGATCGCTCGCTGAGGAACAAGGATTGCGTGGTCCAGCTGATTCACTATCAGCATTGGACGAACTACAATCCATCAGCGTACGTCTCCGTGGCGCCAATCGCAACAAGGTACGCGGACAGAGTGACGGGCGAGTTGTGGCAGTTCATATCCGCCGCGGCGACGTATCGGCAACGAGGTCCGCTAAAACGCACTTTACGCCGAACCCTCCGATCGCCACCACACTTCATCGGGTCGTGGCACTTCTTCGGGCGCGAGGCGAGACGCCATCGATCCGAATTTTTTCACAAGGTGCGCCGGAGGACTTCAAGGAGTTTGCTGCGTTCGGACCCGAATTTCATCTCGATAAGCCGGCAATATGGACTTTCCACCAGTTGGTCGAAGCCGACGTTCTTATCATGGCAAGAAGCGCATTCAGCTTCGTGGCCGGCATCCTGTCAGAGGGAATCAAGCTTTACGAACCCTTCCAGGAACGCCCATTGCCGAATTGGATCGTCCGCGATGCAAACGGTCGCTTCGACGACGAAGCTTTCGGCGATCAGTTAGATCGGCTGCCCGTTAGGCTGCGTCAGGAAACTGCCGGACCAGGGTTAGAGATAGATAGCGCGCATCCAAACGGTGACCGCTTCGTGGCGGGTTAAAACTCAAGCTTGCGTGCATAATTCGAGCCTGGCTTCGGCTCTACGCGTATCGGCGATGATTTCAAACGAGCGCAAGCGCGCAGCATGATCATAAACGTCCGAGACGATCATAACCTCGTCCGCCGCCGTCTCCTCAATGAGGGCATCGAGGCCGGTGCCGACCGTTTCGGGCGAGCCGACGATCGAACGGGCGAGCATCTGCCTCACCTGCAACTTTTCTCGCGGTGTCCAATAGGTCTCGATGTCGTCGATCGGCGGCTGGCTAAGCTGCCTCGCGCCGCGGAAGATGCCGGTGAATGACATCTGCTGCGTCGTCGCTAAGCGGCGAGCCTCGCGATCAGTCTCTGCGGCGATGATGTTGACGCCGACCATCGCATGTGGCCGGCCGAGCTGCTCGGACGGCTTGAAGCGGCTGCGGTAAATATCCAGTGCGGGCAACAGCTGCTCCGGCGCAAAGTGCGAGGCGAACGCGTAAGGAAGTCCGAGTTCGGCGGCGAGGTACGCGCCATAGGTACTCGATCCGAGGATCCACAGCGGCACATTGGTCCCAGCGGCCGGCACGGCCTGGACACGTTGACCGGGCGAGGCCGGCACGAAATAGGCCCGTAGCTCCAGGACATCCTGCGGAAAAGTATCGGCAGCCGCCGGCTGGCGGCGCAGCGCCTGCACGGTTATCTGGTCGGTGCCGGGTGCACGTCCGAGGCCAAGATCGATACGGTCCGGAAAGAGTTGCGCCAGCGTTCCGAACTGCTCGGCGATGACGATCGGCGCGTGATTAGGAAGCATGATCCCGCCCGCACCGACGCGGATGCTTTTCGAGCCAGCAGCAATGTGCGCAATGACGACCGAAGTCGCCGCACTGGCTATACCCGGCATGTTGTGGTGCTCGGCTACCCAGAAGCGGCGGTATCCCCACTTTTCGGCGTGCGCGGCAAGATCGCGGGCGTTATCGAGCGCGCCGCGAGCATCGGTACTTTGAGTGACGCGAACGAGATCGAGAATCGACAGTGCGGCCATGAGACCCTCCGGGCTGCCGCGTTATGTAGGTAGGCGCAGCACCGATGCCAATCCGCTGATCTAGGCCCTATATCTTCCTATATCTTCACGGCATCGCGGACGCGATACCAGGCCTCAACGATAGGGACCGCGCGCCGGGCAATCGGATGCGCGGGAAACGCGGGGAATGCCAGGTCGTCGAATGTCGTCCGACCTTCGGGGCTTCCAAGAATCTGCAACGCGATCTTGTTGCCGAAGTAGGTCGCACGGGAAACACCTGTGCCACAATAACCCAGGGCATAATGCACGCCGGACGCCGTACGGCCGATGTGGGGAACCTCGTCGTATGTGTAGCCGATCATGCCGTCCCAGGCATGCGTAATAGGTACATCCTTCAACTGCGGAAAGACATGCAGCACGTCGCGCGCCAGATGCCGGAATGCAGCCGGCGACGTGTTCGACGCCAAGCGCCCCACGCGGCCGCCCCAGATGATCCGGCGCGCATCGGGCGCTCCCCGGAAATAATAAAAGACGCGGTTGGTGTTGCCGTAGACGCGGTTCTTCGGAAGCAATCGATTGATGAGCGCCTCGGGAAGCTCGCCGGTCGCGATAACGCCCGACCCAACCGGGACGATGCGGCGGCCGAGCTCCGGGACGAGGCCGCCGGTATAACCGTTGGTGGCGATGATGACGTTGCGCGCAAGCGTCTCGCCGCGGCTTGTCAGAACACGAAATCCACCCGAAACCGCCTCGACATTTTCGACGGAAGTGTGATCGAGAACGGAGCCGCCGGAACGCTCGACCAGCTGCATCAAACCCGCGTGGTAAAGGCCCGGATGCAGCGAAGCATCATTGGGTAGCACCGAGCCGCCGAAGAAAACGTCTGAGCCGATCTCAGTTGCCTGATCGGACTTCGGCACCATGAAGCTTTCGACACCGGCGATCTCTTTGAGATCCCGCATGTCGGCAGCCATAGCTTCGTAGTGCTCGGGGCGAATTGCGCAGCGGAAACGACCGCAGCGTCGAAAGTGGCATTCGATCTTCTCGGTTTCAATCAGCGTCGCGATATGGTCGAGCATGCGCGTGCCTTCGCGCAACATCTGCTCGGCTTTCTTGCGGCCGCGCAGAGCAATGAGCGTCCTAACGCGAAATTTCTGGTTGCCGCTGCCGACCTGGCCGCCGTTACGCGTGCTCGCACCAAATCCCGATCGCCCACGCTCGAAGACGACGGTCTGTCGTCCATTCCTCGCGAGCGTTAGCGCCGCCGAAAGTCCCGTGAAGCCAGAACCCACGATCGCGACATCGCATTTCGGCGGAACCCGCATTTCCGCGCCGGAATCACGCCCAGGCGCCGCTTCCCACCAATAGGGTTTGAAAGTGAGCGACTGGGATCCCTTCACTCGGCCACCGGCAACTTCGCCGGCCGAAGGATGAGCCATCGGAGCTTCATCGCCTGACCGCTGCACAAGCTTCTCCTTCTACACGTCGCCACGCATGCCGCTCGGCGAGCGTTAGCTTAAATCCCGCCATCCCTTGCTGCGTAAAACGGCCTCGCTGAAGCGTCGCCGCATCGCTGTAGTGTCGCTGACGCGGGGGGAGAAAGTGCGCGAGACTGTCTTCGGCTCGGGCAACACGATGCCGGCCCCAAGCGCGGCAAGCGAAGCCGTTCCGAATGCGGTACGCTCGTCGAAATTCGTCGAGATGACGTCTCGCCCGATCATATCCGCGAGAAACTGAGCGAAGTACCGGCTGCGAGCGAGGCCGCCATCGATGGTGATCGATCGGCCGATCGGAACATGAGCGTCCATTGCTGTGACCACGTCGGCGGCGCTCAGCGCGATACCTTCAAGCAGTGCCTGGCAAAGATCTGCCTTCGTCGTCGCAGCCGACATACCGAGGAAGAGGGATGCGGCCGTACGATCCCAATGCGGGCAGGCGAGGCCCGACAGCGCCGGCACGAAGACGACCCCCCGCTCGATAGCCGCCGTCGTGTCGAACCAATCGAGATCTGCAGTGAGATCCGACACAAGTCCGATGCGGCGTGCCCACTCGATTGCAGAGCCCGCATCGTAGACGCCGCCGTCCACAGCGTACGTCCTGCGGTCGCCGATCGACCAGGCGACCGTCGGCAACAAACCCTTTTCGGGCGCTCGCGCGATCTCGTCGCCGGTCACGGCCAAAGCAAAGGCTCCGGTCCCGAACGTGATCTTGGCGTCGCCAGGTTTCCGGCAGCCGTGGCCGAAAAGAGCGGCCTGCTGATCGACGACCGCCGCCGTTATCGGCACGCCGTTGACCCGGCCGAAATCGGCCACCGTCGGCCGGATTTCCGGAAGGCAAGCGATTGGAACGCCGAACAGCTTGCAGAGTTCGGCGTCCCATTGGCCCGTCCCGAGGTTCATCAGTGACGTCCGCGACGCCGTCGTAACATCGGTTGCGAAGTTGCCAGTGAGACGATCGAGAAAGAACGCGTCCGTGGTGCCGAGGCGCAGATAGCCGCCTTCCATCGCGGCTTTCGCCGCTGGAATATTCTCGATGATCCAAGCGAGCTTCGATGCTGAGAAGTAAGCATCAAGCGGCAACCCTGCTTGCGCTAGCGTCACGGCTTCCGCTCCAGCCTTCTTCAGCCGCGTGACGGCGTCGGCGGTACGATTGTCCTGCCAGACGATAACCGGAGATAACGCCGCGCCCGTTCGCGCATCCCACGCGACACAGCTCTCGCCCTGATTGTCGAGGCCGATTGCGTCGACCGCCCCGGCGGCGTTGAGACAGTGGCGAATGTTCGCCAGCAGCTCTTCCGGATCGTGCTCGACCCAGCCGGCGTGCGGATGGCTTTGCGTATGCGTGAGGGCGCAAGCAATCTCGATCGCGCCGTCTGTATCGACGAGCAGAACGCGCGTCGACGTCGTACCCTGATCGATCGCCGCTACACGCATGTCGCATCGCTCCGGGATGCCGTTGATCGGTCGCTATCGAAACTGAAGACGATGTCGGCATCGGCCTGACAGAACGCAGCGACCGGCGCCAAAATTCGCCGCTCCGGCCCGGACGTCAACGGCTGTGTCATGATGAGCTTTCCTCGACAACGCGCGATCAGCGCGCCCGTGACATCGTCAGCCGCACGCAATTGTAGATATGCGAGCCCGCCGCTTCCCGGAACGAGGCGTTGAGGTATGAGATAGCGCACACCTTCGCCCGGCGTCAGCTTGATGGTGCGTTTCACCGGCGGCAGCCGTCCCGCAAGATCGGCCGCGACGAACTCAGCAACACGCCGCCCCTCGCGCCACGACCAGCCTGCCGTCTCGACGGGATGCAAAACATTCCCGGCCGCAAAAATGCGAGGCTCGCTCGTGCGCGCGAACTGATCGATCATCGGGCCGCCCGTGCCGCTGTCGATCTCCAGTCCCGCCGCGCGCGCCAGCGTCGCTTCAGCTGTGAAACGACCGGTGAAAAGCACTCCGTCGCATTCCATGTCCTCCAAGGTGCCGTCGGAGCGACGCAGCGTGAC
>CAVPYR010000020.1:0-138978 GCA_963710005.1 uncultured Alphaproteobacteria bacterium | reverse complement strand
GTCGATGATCGAGCAACGATCTTATCGCCGCCGCGACCTCTGGCGCCATTCGGTGGCGCCGAACGTCCCACCACGGCCGTGCATGGCGAAGGAACCTACTTCGCTCCTCGAGATCGAAGCTCTGCCAAAGCGTCTGCACATGCGGACGAAGACCGTCAAATACGGCGCGCCAATCGGAACCGGCGCGCTCGGCCGCTTCGGCGCGGCCTCTCAACCATCGCCAAACGGCCAGGACAGTTTTTCCGAAGGGTACATCGCGGCGATCGATATCGGCCGCTTCGACGCACCTGTGAACCTCCGGCAGTAGTCCGCGCCGTGAGATCGCGGTCATCGACCCTCGATAGCCTGCTGCGACCAGTGACTGAACATGGTCGATCATCGACAAACCCGACCCGAGAAGCAGAACGCTGTCGATTTGATTGATCGTCTCCGGATCGAGCCTGGCCCATGCCGCCCTGGCACTTGGATAACTTGACGGCGGTGGCGCATCGTAGCCGGTGGCGATCACAGCCATGTCTCCAGCGAGGCGTCTGAAATTATTGAGCGTCACGATAATGTCTTCCGGCGTTCTCGAAATAGCCACTGCCTCACCATCGATGCGCGTGAACCGCCCTCGATTGGATGGAAGCGCGACAAGATCTAACAACTGGCTTTCGAGGTAGTTGCCGAATGTCAGCCGGGAAACGAAGTGAAATGCGTTGCCGCTTGGTTTCTCTTCGCCAACTCCATTCCGGTCGAGCCAAGCGAGGAAATGATCACCATCATCTGGATAGGCGCTCATGTTCGACGCGCGAACGTTCAAGAGATGGATTGGATGCGCCGCCCCGTACGCAAATCCCTTGCCCAATCCGCTGCTTCTTTCGACCAGTGTCACGCGGGTCGCACTGTCAGACGTACGCAGCATCTGAATGGCGAGAAGCGCGCCGCTCGCACCTCCCCCAAGAATAAGGACGTTACGCGCGTGTGCTTCACTCATTCAATCAATCCGCGGACGGCAGTTTTTATACTTCGTCGAGTATTCTCGCTTGCAGTGCCACGAGTGTTGGATCGGCGCGCCGGCGTGGACGCGAAGCCGTCACATCGACAGAGAAGCCGACACGTCCGTTTTTGATCACGACGACACGATCGGCCAGCGCAACCGCTTCAGCCACGTCGTGGGTGATCAGGAGCGTCGTAAAGCCGCGCCGGAGCCAAAGCGCTTCAAGCAGCACATGCATGTCCGTCCGAGTGAGCGCATCCAACGCGCCGAACGACTCATCCAGAAGAAGGATGCTTGGTCGCGCGACGAGCACACGTGCCAGCGCGACGCGCTGGCGTTGACCTCCGGAAAGCATCGCCGGCCAATCGTCGCGCCGGTCAGCGAGACCAACGTCGTCGAGAGCCTTTAGCGCGGTTTCGCGCCACCCTGGCAGACGCGCGATGCCGACATTTCCCAGAACCGTTTGCCAGGGCAACAAACGCGGATCCTGAAACAGTAGGCCAACCGATTTCTGCAATCCAGCGACCGGCGTGCCATCGATGAAAACGCGTCCTGCGATCGGTTGGTCAAGGCCGACGATTAATCGCATCAGCGTCGACTTGCCGACCCCAGATCGGCCGACAATCGCCACGAACTGTCCAGCAGGCACTTCAAGGCTCAACCCATCGAGGACGCTCCGTTTCCCGAAGGACCGCTGCAAAGCGTCAAGGTTGAGCGGTTTTCCAAGTCGCGGCGGGGCGGGTGATGATGCCGGCTTTGCGGGGTCCACGTTCTTTGGCAACGCCGCAACATTCCACGCATCGTCGAATCGTTTCAGCATCGATGAGGTGACTCGCAGCAGGTTTCAGGAAGCGGCATGGCCGCCGACATGATAGGCCGGATGCCAGGCGAACACGCGATGCTCGATTGCTTTGGTCGCGACATCTGCGGCCTTTCCCAGGAGCGCATAGACGAGAACGCCGAGGATGATAACATCGGTCTGGAGGAACTCCCGCGCGTTCATCGTCATGTAGCCGATCCCCGACGATGCCGAGATCGTCTCGGCGACGATGAGCGTCAGCCACATGATGCCAAGCGAGTAGCGAAGGCCTACGAGCACCGAGGGCATGGCCCCCGGCAGGATGACCCGCCGGAATATTGCATATCGGCTGAGGCCATTGACCTGCGCCATCTCGATCAGACCGCGATCGATGGTGCGGATCCCGTGAAACGTATTCAGGTAGATCGGAAACAGCGTGCCGAGTGCGACCAGGAAAATCTTCGCGGTCTCATCAATTCCGAACCATAGGATTACCATCGGTATGATGGCCAGATGCGGCACGTTGCGGAGCATCTGAAGCCCTAAATCAAGCAATAGTTCCGAACGCCGCGATACGCCGTTGAGCACGCCGAGCAGGAACCCCAAGCCACCGCCAATGAGAAGGCCGGTGATCGCCCGGTTGAAGCTGATCAAAACATGATGCGGCAACGCGCCGCTCTTGGCGTTTTCCCAGAACGCAATCGCGACCTGGCTTGGCGCGGGCATTATCCGCTGTTCGATCAGGCCGGAGCGGGAGGCCGCCTCCCAGAGAACGAGTGTTGCGACAGGAATCAGCCAAGGCGTCACGCGATCGACCAAGCTGTTCGAACGCGACGTGCCGTTCATGATTGGGCTCGCTGACGCTCTTCAGGGAGGATGTCGTTGGCAATTGTCTCGCCGATGGGGCCGCCGCGTTTCGCTTTACGCTTGAGGCGCAAGTCATGAGCGAGCGGCAGCAGCGGAAAGACTAACTCGGCAAAGCGGTACGCTTCTTCGAGGTGCGGATAGCCGGAGAAGATGAAGGTATCGATGCCGATGCGCATATATTCTTCGATGCGCTCGGCGACCGTTTCGGGATCGCCGACAAGGGCCGTCCCCGCGCCACCTCGAACGAGCCCGACGCCTGCCCAAAGATTGGGGCTTACCTCGAGCTTGTCGCGGCTGCCGCCATGCAGCGCCAGCATGCGCTTCTGCCCTACCGAGTCCATGCGCGCGAAGGTCTTTTGAGCAGACGATAGTGTTGCATCGTCAAGGTGCTTCAAAAGATCGTTAGCTGCACGCCACGCCGCCTCGTTGGTCTCGCGCACGATAACATGGAGGCGAATACCGAACGAAAATGAGCGGCCCTTCGAGGCTGCGACCTTCTGAGCGGCGTCGAGTTTTTCAGCGACCTGCGCCGGGGGCTCGCCCCATGTCAGATACTTGTCGATCGTCTCGGCGGCGACAGCGATGCCGGCGTCAGACGATCCGCCAAAATAGAGCGGCGGATGCGGTTTTTGTATCGGCGGAAACAGCAGACGGCCGTCTTCAACTCTGACGTGGCGGCCCTCGTAATCAACTCGGCCGCCGGCTAGGAGGGCCTTGTAGACGTCAAGAAATTCCCTGGTGATGACATAGCGTTCGTTGTGCGGAAGAAAGATGCCGTCGCCTTTGTTTTCGACCGGATCGCCTCCGGTCACGACGTTGATGAGCAGCCGCCCGTCAGAAATTCGGTCGAGAGTAGCCGTCATCCTCGCGGCGACGGCTGGCGAGAGAAGCCCCGGTCTTACTGCCACGAGGAAGCGAAGCTGCTCAGTTACCGGCATCAGCGCCGACGCAACCACCCAGGAATCTTCGCAACTTCGCCCGGTCGGCAATAGGACGCCGTAGTAACCGAGCATGTCGGATGCTTCGGCGATCTGCCGCAAATAGCTCAGATCAACCGGGCGTCCTCCTATTGAAGAGCCGAGATAGCGGCCATCACCGTGTGTCGGGAGAAACCAGAGAATATTTGCTTCTTCTACGGCCGTGATCGCCACTACTCCGTCTCCTGCATTCATTCTCTTGTTGACGACAAAACCGGAGCCACGCGCGAAGGAAAAAAAACGCACCGGGTGAACTTCCGCTCGCCCGCACGAATCCACCTCAAAAGCTGCCCGGCACTTTCGAGCAATCCTCCGCCCATCACAAAGAAGAAAAAACGAAAAGCTTTTCGGATCTTTGTATTGGTCTGGAGCGGGGTCGAGCATTCAGTACTGGAGATCGGCTCAGCTGAAAGGCTCCGCCTGAGGAATGACTATTGAGGGAGCTCACATGAATCGGCGTCGCTTCTCAGTCGGCTTGGCTGCGGCCGGCATTCTCTTAGCTGCCGGGCCCGCGAGCGCAGCCGAAGGCCCAAGCACGGTGCGCATCGGCTTCCAAAAATCGTCGACGCTGATCGGCATCCTGAAAGCGAATGGCGAACTCGAGAAAGCCCTGGCCACGCTGGGCGTGTCCGTTACTTGGTCTGAATTTCAGAGTGGCCTGCCGCTGCTGGAAGCCCTGAACGTAGGAGCCGTCGATATTTCCGGCGACGTCGCGGATACCGTGCCTGTCTTCGCACAGGCCGCTGGCGCAAAATTGACCTATATCGCAACCGAAGCACCATCTCCTTCGGCACAGGCCCTTCTGGTGCCCGCGAAATCACCGATCACCTCGGTCGCGGAGTTGAGGGGCAAGAAGATCGCAGTCACGAAAGCCGCCGGCAGTCATTATTTGCTGATCGTTGCCCTGGCTCAGGCGGGACTGAAGTTCAACGATATCCAGCCGGCCTATCTCGCGCCGGCGGACGGCCGCGCCGCATTCGAGAAGGGCGTTGTCGATGCTTGGGTGACGTGGGATCCGTTTGTCGCAGCCGTGCAGAAGCAGTCGGATGTCCGCGTGCTCGCCGACGGCAAGGGCATTGCCAATTACGAGCGTTATTATCTCGCGTCCTCTGCGTATGCCGAACTCGCGGCCGGACGTTCTTAAAGCCATTTTCGAGAAGCTAAAGGAGACCGGAGATTGGGTGAAGAAGAATCCCGGCGACGCCTCAAGACTTCTCGCGCCGGTTTGGGGCGTCAAAGCAGATGTGGTCGAGCTGGCGAACAGCCGGCGCAGCTATGACGTTCGTGCCGTTTCGCCGGACAACCTCGCGGGCGAGCAGAAAATAGCTGATGCTTTCTTCGCAGAGGGTTTGCTCCCGAAGGAGATCAAGACTAACGAGGCCCTGATCTGGTCTCCGAATAAACAAGCATCGGCAAATTAAATTCAGCACATGCGGTTCTTAGATTGGCATGCACTTCACCTTTGTTCTCGGGGCAGAAGCGCACATGCCAGCATTCGGCCTGGCTGCATGAGCTTGACGAAATCGCATATGACCGTTGGTGCTGGCTTCGATGCCATCTCCGTGCTGCGCCGCTCATAAGCAATGCATTTATTCTTGGTTCGTTATGACGGCGCGCAAACATAACATTTGGGAGGCCGATAGCTGCCGGCCTCCAGTTTTCATTCATCCGATGGGTTTGGATTGTGGTAAAAGAACACTCGGCGACCGGGTCGCGTTTGCAAGCGCTCGTCGCGCTCTCTCCAAGCGAGCAAGTGACGTTGCCGTGGAATATCGATGCGATTGTCTCCGAGCTTCGAGAAGCGAGAGGGCGCAGCAACCGCGTAATCGCGGCCGGAAATCGCAAAGCACCGCTTCCCAATCCCAAAAAATTGCAGCAGGTCATCGACGGCGTTTACGCATCGCTTTTCCCACGCCACGCGGGTGCAATCGACCACAGCGATGAGGGTCTCGCCTTCTTCATCGGCAATACGCTCAATCAAGCACTGCACGTCCTGCTCGAACAGGTCCGGCGAGAGCACGCCTTTATCGACGAGACGCGTACCGAGCACGATACGGCCTTCTCGCCAGAGCAGATTGTCTCGGAATTTGCGTTCAGTTTGCCGCAACTCTACGAGACGCTCGAAAGCGATATCCGCGCCGCCTACGATGGCGATCCCTCGGCGAAAAGCACAGAAGAGGTACTTCTGAGCTTCCCCGGCATTAGGGCAATCATTCATCACCGCGTGGCGCACGCGCTGCATACTCTTGGTGCCCCGGTCGTCGCGCGCATCGTCGCCGAACTCGCGCATTCTCAAACCGGCATCGACATTCATCCTGGCGCGAAAATCGGCGGCAGCTTCTTCATCGACCACGGCACGGGTGTCGTGATTGGCGAAACGGCCATCATCGGCGAGCGCGTGCGGCTCTATCAGGCTGTTACGCTTGGGGCGAAACGCTTCTCGATCGACGAAGGCGGCGCGCTGATCAAGGGCCAGCCGCGGCATCCGATCGTCGAGGACGATGTCGTGATCTACGCCGGAGCGACCATCCTCGGTCGCATCACGATCGGGCGCGGTTCGACGATCGGCGGCAACATCTGGCTGACGCGCAGCGTGCCCCCAGGCAGCAACATCGTGCAAGCCCAGGCCCGCAGCGAGACCTTCGACAACGGCGCAGGTATTTAATTCTAATATAACGTCGTTGACTGGCTTATCGTTTCTAAAGATAAGCATATCACAAGAATTCAATTCTCCAATATAACAGATGGCGAGTGTGCTATGGCAGACGAAACCCAAACCGCGCTTGGCGATATTGCAGCACGGCAATTAGCCAATGCGACCAAGACCGTTCCGCAAATGTCGAGCATCACGCCGCGTTGGCTGGTGCACTTCCTGAGCTGGGTTCCGGTCGAAGCCGGCATCTATCGCGTCAATAAGGTGAAGGACGCAGACAGCGTCGAGGTCGCCTGCTCGGTGCGCGACGAGCGCGTCCTGCCGCAGACCTACGTCGACTATATCGACAACCCGCGCGAATACCTTCTGAGTGCCGTGCAGACGGTCCTCGACATTCATACGCGGGTGTCCGACCTCTACAGCGTCCCGCACAATCAGATCAAAGAGCAGCTTCGCCTCACGATCGAAACGGTCAAGGAGCGCCAGGAAAGCGAGTTGATCAACAACAAGGAGTACGGACTCCTTGCGCATGCGGCTTCATCGCAGAAAATCAAGACACGTGGCGGCGCTCCGACGCCGGACGACCTTGACGAGCTGATCACCAGAGTCTGGAAGGAGCCGGCCTTCTTCCTTGCTCATCCGCAGGCGATCGCTGCGTTCGGGCGCGAGTGCACGCGCCGTGGTGTACCGCCGCCGACCGTTACGCTGTTCGGCTCGCCGTTTATCACGTGGCGCGGCATTCCGCTTATTCCCACGGACAAGCTCGAAGTGAAGGGCGGCAAAACCAGCATCCTTCTGATCCGCACTGGGGAAGCCAAGCAGGGCGTCGTAGGCCTTTTCCAACCGGGCCTCCCGGGCGAGCTGACAAAGGGTCTGTCGGTCCGCTTCATGGGCATCAACGACCAAGCGATCGCATCCTATCTCGTCTCACTTTACTGCTCGCTCGCCGTCCTGACGGACGATGCCCTGGGCGTGCTGGAGAACGTCGAGGTCGGCAAGTATCATGTCTATAGCTGACCTTGCAGGCGGGGCGACGAGCCTCGACGCGCTCGCGGCGGCCGCGAATGGGCCCACAGCCGGCGTTCAGCCGCCTGCCGGCCTGGCGGACGTTGGCGCTCTGACAAAAATGGCAAACGAGCTATTCGCGGCTCTTCCGGGGCAATCCTTGCCGACGTCCGCGGGCCCGTCACTGCCGGGCTTCGGCGCGTCGCCGGTAGAAGTTGCCGGAACGTCGGCGCCGCATATTGCGGCAGCGGGGACATCGCCTTTGCCGACAACAGGCGCTCCGACGGCGTTCGGAACACCCGGCAGCGTCTCGCCGTTCGACGGCGCCGCCTTCGACGATCGCGTGTTTGATAGCCTCTTCGCGGCCGTAATCCCTTCGGCTCCTTCAAGTGCGCCTTCGGGACCATCGCTTCGGGGGTTCGGCGCCTCGCCGACCGAGCTTGCGGGCCAGGCAGGCGCACAATCGGCGCCCACGCAATCGTCGGTACCGGCTTCCGCGCCAGGCATCGGACCGCCTGTTACCGGTGCGCCCGTCTCCGCGGCCGACGTTTCGGTGATCGATCTCGCAGGCGTCAACACGCTGACGAGGACACCGGACCCGTTATTGCCGTCGAGCGTCGATGCCGGCCCGTCGCTTTCGGGCTTCGGGGCGTCGAAAGGAATTCCCGCGCGGCCCGAGCAATCGCGCTCAGCGGATTCGCTGCCCGGAATCTCTCAGTCGGCACCGCCGCAGCCGCCGCCAGCGACACCTCCGCCGCAAGTTCTAACCAATCATACCGGGATCGAGACGCCGCGCTCGGGCGGAACGGTTTCCGGCTACGACCGCATCGGCATTCCTTTCGAAGCCGAGCTAAAGTCGTTGCTCGCCCCCCTTTCAGCCGAACCCTACTCCGGAGTTTCGGGCGTGAAGACGGGATCGAACCTTTACTTCTTGGAAGGGCTTTTATCGCCTTCGAGCGGCATCAGCGTACCGGGCGAGGCAGCTCCCGTCCGCGCGCCGGCTTCGGGCGGCATCGGCTTCGACGTCGATGCGGTTCGCCGCGATTTCCCGATCCTCAACGAGACGGTCAACGGCCGGCCGCTGATCTGGTTCGATAATGCGGCAACAACTCAGAAGCCGAAGTCCGTCATCGAGCGGCTCAAGTATTTCTACGAGCACGAGAACTCGAACATCCACCGCGCCGCACATGAGCTGGCGGCGCGCGCAACGGATGCCTACGAAGGAGCGCGAAGCAAAGTCGCCCGCTTCCTCAACGCCGGTTCGACCGAGGAGATCATCTTCACCCGCGGCACGACGGAGTCGATCAACCTGGTCGCTGCGGCTTTCGGCCAACAGCACGTCGGCTCCGGCGACGAGATCGTCATCACCAATCTCGAGCACCACGCCAACATCGTTCCCTGGCAGCAGCTTTGCCTCGCCAAGGGCGCCAAGCTTCGCGTCGCGCCGGTCGACGATTGCGGCGCCTTGCTGCTCGACGAGTTCGGGAAGCTGTTGAATAGCCGTACGAAGATCGTCGCGTTCACGCAGGTCTCCAACGCGCTCGGTACCATTACGCCGGCAAAGACGATCGTCGAGATGGCGCATCGCGTTGGAGCCAAGGTGCTTGTCGACGGCGCGCAGTCCGTCTCGCACATGAAGGTCGACGTGCAAGATCTTGACGCCGACTTCTTCGTGTTTTCCGGCCACAAGCTGTTCGCGCCGACCGGGATCGGCGTCGTCTACGGCAAGAAAGCGTTAATGGATTCTCTCCCGCCTTATCAGACCGGCGGCAACATGATCCGCGACGTGACGTTCGATCGGACGGAATTTCACAAATCACCGCAGCGTTTCGAAGCCGGCACAGGCAACATCGCCGACGCTGTCGGCCTCGGAGCGGCGATCGACTACGTGGAGCGGATCGGACTGCACAATATCGCGAACTACGAGCACAAGCTGCTTGTCTACGCGACCGAGCGGTTGCTGCAGATCCCGGGTCTCAGGATCATCGGCACCGCGCCGGAGAAAGCGAGCGTGATCTCGCTCACTCTGAATGGCGTGCCCAGCGAAGAGATTGGTGCCAAGCTCAACAAGTACGGCATCGCGGTTCGTTCGGGCCATCACTGCGCCCAACCGATCCTCCGCCGGTTCGGCCAGGAAACGACGGTCCGTCCGTCTTTCGCCTTTTATAATACGTGCGGCGAGATCGATGTGCTTGTCGCCGCCCTGAAGGATATCCAGGCCGAAACTGTCCTACAGCGACCGTAATTTCGGGATCGCCAGGAGCGCAGGCCACCCGGCATGAGTCCGAAGCCCGATTTGGGTCAAAAGAGCAAGTTGTTGGCCCCGCGGAAACGGTTTTTGACGAGGTCGGAGTTGTAGTCGGCCCAATTTTCAAATTGTCGAGGGCATGCAATCTCCGTTGCGGAGAACGCAACAGGGCCGAAACTGGATAGTCTCTGCCGTCGAGCGCACCCCGATCAATCACCGTGGAGGTCCATTTTGCACCGCTAGAATTATTTCTGCGGTCCATAAATATCGACTTGTCTGACACGGTAAATTGCACTGGAATGTGTGATTGAGGGCGTGGAAATTCGCCTTTTTTCCTCGCGCTTCGAGCGACGGGTGCCAAGCTTTTCTAGCCGTTGAATTGTCAGGACCTTGTACATGTTTCGAGTATTGCGTTGTCGATGTCAAAGTGTCGTCGCGGTTCTTGCCATTGCCGCTTCCTTTACGACCCGTGGCCCATGCCACGAAGCGGCCGACAGGCCAAGCCCAGTCACAGATAATCTCGAGCCCGGTGATGGCGGTCGTTTCGGTCAGGGACCAACGGATCACGCTATACGATGCCAGTGGCGCGGTCGCTCCGCGCCGGCGTTTCCACCGGACAGAAAGGACTGGAAACGCCATCGGGTGTCTATGCAGTGCTGCAGAAGGAGGTCGACCATCACTCCAACGTCTACGATGACGCCGCCATGCCCTTTATGCAGCGCATCACGTGGTCTGGGATCGCGTTGCACGCCGACGTGCTGCCCGGATACCCGGCGTCGCACGGATGCGTTCGCATGCCCTATTCATTTGCTGAACAGATATTCCCTCTAACGCGGCTCGGCATGCGGGTTGTCATCTCTCCGGACGACTTTGCGCCGGTCGCCATTTCACACCCTTTCCTTTTGCAGCCGTCGCCGCCAGATTTTCAGGTGGTCGCCACGCCGACTACCTTCGCCGGCCAGAGCGTGAGTTCAGACGCCGATAATCCGTTTCAGCCGGACGTCAGTAAATGGTCTGAACGCGAGACCGAGCTCAAAGCGCTGAAATCCATTGTTGTAGCAGCGGCGATCGCCTCGGAAAGAGCGAACGCGCGAGCCGGTGAATTGAAGGTGACGTTTGACAAGAGTTCCGCGCTGCGCACCAACGCCGCGAAGGCTCTGCGCTCCGCTGATATCGCCAGACGGTTGGCGAACGATCAGCTAGGGCGCGCGGTCCGCTCGCTAGCCGTGGCACAAATCCCTCGCTCCACGAAGGCGGAGGCCGAGGTCAAGGCGAAAGCTGTGGTGGCGTCACGGAGTGTCGGGCAGGCCGTCGACGATGCGCACGCCGCCGTAGAAGCGGCGAAACTCCGACTAGCGATCGCAAAAACCGACTTTGACATTTCAGCGGATAACTCCCCACGCAAAAAAGAGACAAAGCGTGCCCTGGACAATCAAACCAAGGAATTTGCGAAAGCCAAAAAGCTAGTACTCGCCGCTGAATTGGCGAAGCGAAAGGCAAACGACCGCGTGGCCGAGGCTGATCGCGCGCTATTCGCAGCCAGTCAGCCGCGCCCAACAAAGCGCGAAGAGGGCGCAAAGGCAAAGGCTCTGGCCGTCGCGACGGATGCCAACGAGAAGTATGCAGCCGCCGTTCCCCAGATGGAGGAGGCCAATCGCCGTTTTGAAGCTGCTAGGGATGCGTACACTGCCGCAGAAGCCGAGCGGATCGCCGCAGCAGCGACCGCAAAGGAGTTGATCCGCCGAACCGAGCCCGTCTCTATCTTCGTGAGCCTCAAGACGAAGCGCCTCTACGTTCGGCAGGCTCAGGCGCCGGTGTTCGATGTTCCGATCAAGATCGCCGATCCCAGCAAGCCGATCGGAACGCATGTGTTTACCGCCGTCGACTATACCAACCAGGGCGAAGATTTGCGTTGGATGGCCGTCTCAATCGGCCGGACCAGCCCTTCCAAGGCCGGCAAGAACCGCTTAGCCGATCCGAACGCCGACGCTCCGCCGACCGATGTGAAGGCTGCTTCGGTGGCGCTCGACCGGCTTACGATGCCTCCCGAGGTTCTCGCGCGAATTTCCGGGTATGTTTGGCCCGGCTCGTCACTCATCGTTTCGGACGAGGCGATGAGCAGCGAAACCGGCACCGACACCGACTTCGTCGTGGTGATGAGCAACGAGCCTCAGGGCGGACTCAAGTCGAGGGCTGCGGAGGTTGCTGCGTCGCGCCGGAAAAGCCGTGACGATGGTGATGACCACGAAGATGATGACCGGAGGCGCTCGAACCGCTATCGGCCGGAACAATCATCATTTTTCACATTCTGGTGACGCTGGCCTGGTACTGCGATCCTAACACTCCTCACAGTGGTTGGGTGCCTGGCCGACGGCATACCTTTAGGAAAGGAACATTAGCAGGGTCCGATTCAGCTGCGCAGGCCGGGGGCTTCCTGGCCGGTCCGCTCGACGTACTCGGTGTAGCCGCCGCCGTACTTGTGGATGCCGTCGGGAGTAAGCTCCAGCACCCGATTGGACAGCGCGGCCAGGAAGCGCCGATCGTGCGAGACAAACAGCATGGCGCCCTCGTATTGGGAGAGCGCGGTGATGAGCATCTCCTTGGTCGCCATGTCGAGGTGGTTCGTGGGCTCGTCCAGAACTAGGAAATTTGGCGGGTCGTAGAGCAATTTCGCCATGACGAGGCGCGCCTTCTCGCCGCCGGAGAGCACGCGGCATCTCTTCTCCACGTCGTCGCCGGAGAAGCCGAAGCAGCCGGCCAGCGAGCGCAACGAGCCTTGGGCCGCCTGCGGGAACGAGTCCTCCAGAGACTGGAACACAGTTCGGTCGCCGTCCAAGAGATCCATGGCGTGCTGGGCGAAGTAGCCCATCTTCACGCTGCCGCCGACGTTGACCGTGCCCGCGTCGGGCTGCGCAGAGCCGGCCACCAGCTTTAGAAGTGTGGACTTGCCGGCGCCGTTGATGCCCATGACGCACCAGCGTTCCTTGCGGCGCACGTGGAAATCCAACCCGTCGTAAATGCTGCGGCTGCCGTAGCTTTTGTGCACGCCCTTGATGCTGACCACATCCTCGCCCGAGCGCGGTGCCGGCTGGAACTCGAACATGACCGTCTGACGGCGCTTCGGCGGCTCCACCCGATCGATCTTCGCCAGTTGCTTGACGCGGCTCTGCACCTGGGCCGCGTGCGAGGCGCGCGCCTTGAAGCGCTCTATGAAACGGATCTCCTTGGCGAGCATGGCCTGCTGCCGGTCGAACTGGGCCTGCTGCTGCTTCTCGGAAAGCGCACGCTGCTGCTCATAGAACTCATGGTTGCCCGAGTACGCCGTCAGCGCGCCGCCGTCGATCTCGACGATCTTGGTGACGATGCGGTTCATGAACTCGCGATCGTGCGAGGTCATCAACAGGACGCCCTCGTAGCCCTTGAGGAAGTCCTCCAGCCAGATCAAACTTTCCAAGTCGAGGTGGTTGCTCGGCTCGTCGAGTAGCATGGCGTCGGGGCGCATGAGGAGAACGCGAGCCAGCGCCACGCGCATCTTCCAGCCGCCTGACAAGGCACCCACATCGCCGTCCATCATCTCCTGGCTGAAGGAGAGACCAGAGAGCACTTCGCGTGCCCGGCCTTCGAGGGCATAACCGCCGAGCTCCTCGAAGCGGCTCTGAACCTCACCGTAGCGCTCGACGATCGCTTCCATCTCGTCCGCCCGGTCGGGATCGGCCATGGCGGCCTCCAGTTCCGCCAGCTCGGCCGCGACCGCGCTCACCGGGCCAGCGCCGTCCATCACCTCGGACACGGCGCTTCGGCCCGACATCTCACCCACGTCCTGGCTGAAGTAGCCAATGGTCATGCCCCGATCGACGGCCACCTGGCCCTCGTCGGGCTGGTCCTGGCCGATGATCATCCGGAAGAGCGTCGTCTTGCCAGCGCCGTTCGGACCGACGAGGCCAACTTTCTCCCCCCTGTTGAGGGCTGCCGAGGCTTCGATGAAGAGGATCTGGTGGCCGTTCTGCTTGCCGATATTGTCAAGACGGATCATATGCGCGCTTTATTTGGCGCTGGCTGCAACAGCGAGTGCTGTCGGTTCGCCGTGCGCATGGGCCCCGGAACAATGGTTTAGCGGCACCCTTAGGCCATGCGCCGAGTCCACGGAAGGGTGTTCCGAGCGGCCGCGACATTCGTTCTCAAGTGGCTGGGACAGGGGGGAACTTTCCATGGCCTCCGGTTATGTCAGGACCGCTGCAATAGCGAGTATGACATTTCCGGGCGCATTCGCGTATCAGAGAGCGGCTACTAGCAGCCGTCAGATGGCTGACCAAAAGAGCTTCCCGCATCGGGTGGTGTGCGGACATTTGATGTCGGTCCGCCTTTTTTAGACGTCTTAATGCTTGGAAGCATTTCGCGCAAAAGTGCTACGAGCTCCTCGTAATCTGCAGCAGCGATGGCTACTTCGTCGAGGCCCGTGACAAACCTGCGTGCGATGTGTTCGCCAAGAGCTCTATAGACCTCGACTTGCTCTTCACTGAAGAATTGATCGCCTGTTGTCTCGTGAGGGAAGCTCGGGTGAGCCGCTTTGTATGCCCTGACGTAATCATTCTCATCGTCTGTAAAAGACGCCTTGATATACACAAGGATGCCTTTCTCTCGGGGATCACCATCGGTCAAAGGCGGATGATTCTCCCGGGGACGACGATCGGTCAAAGGCGGATAATTGACTAAGCCTAGTGCGACATTCGGCCCGGCCGACGAACCCAACCCCTTAGAGAAAGCTAAAGCCCTGTCGGCAAGGGGTTGCCAGAACATGGAGATAGTAACGTTGAGGTCTGTGCGAGCGAAGCGCTGTAATTGAACGAGCGCAGGGAAAGTGAGTTTGGGATCCTGCTCCGCATCGACTGCAAGAATAAGTCTGCAACGCCGGCGGAGGAGTTCGTAAATGCCCAGATTTTCCAAATGTCCGCCATCGGTGAGGAATACGAAACCAGTTCTGATGTGGTCGTCGGAGTCTTCTTTTGTGAGGCGCAAGCCACTCTTGGCAAAGGCTTCTCGCAGAAGATACCTAGGGCCGGGAATCCGTAGTAGCCAAGGGTCGGGACTCCCGCCTCTTGCAACTTTATTGCGGGTAACCCGGTTGGCGATAGCGCTCGGATGAAGAATCCAGCGTCCGAGTCTCAGATTGAGAAAGGCCAGTGTTGGTGAGAGCGGCTTGATTGAGGCCGTTCCCATGTTCGGGGCCATAGCCGCACCGGAGATCGCCATAGCGGTGCCGATGTTAAGAAGACGGTCGGCCACCGTCTCCGCTACCTCTGTCCCAATGTAACCAGTCACCTCGCTACCGATAAACCGCTTACTGAACAGAAAGAAGTCGGCATTACGTCCGCGCCGGTTTGCGTGCTCTGACCCGGGCACGCTTAGGGATGCGTTGATGAGGTGATAAGGAGTGAGTGTTGTATCTATTTTCGTTAGCGCAAAGTCATCAGCCGATACGCATGCGCCCGTCTTGTCGTGCTTAATAAGAAAAGCACGCCCAAGCCTATCTCTATCGAGCTGATGAAGCGAGTTCGCATTGACACTGAGGAATGGCCAAAAAACGAAAAGCAGGAGCGCTCCGAGAGCGTAGAGACTAGGAACTGCCCAGCTCAAAAAATCAACTCCGATTGTCTTATTGTAGGCTTCGATGAGATTGCGTAATGGCGCTGGTGCATGACCCCAGTTGTTGACGAGCGATACAGGGCACTCGGGCGGTGGAACGACGTTGTGCTCGCATGTCGATACGGCGGTCCCCCAGAACGCAAACTGCATCATGATCGCCCAAAGCGCCAAGGGAACGATCACCGCTGCAAAGAGGAGAAGTATCCAACTAGCTATTTTTTTCGAAAAGTCTCCCCAACCGGCGTCGTCTCCTGCAGTCGCTTTAACTCCGAGTTTTTTTACAAACGGAAGTATGATCAAAACCGCTGGGCCTATTAAGCTTATGAAGTGCATGAGTCCGGACAAGAGTTGTTCGAGCGGCGCACCATCCTTGGGAGGCGCTATCAGCTTTTTTTCCTGGAAATACGCCAGCAAGAGGTGCGGTTGAAGTGCGAACACGACAGTCAGCGCATGAGCGGCGAAGAGTGCGCCAATAACCATCGCGATCTCATGCCGAATTTCCAGCGCGGCGATTGGGGTGATCGACACGAACACTGCGAAGGCGGCCCAACAGAAGAAGAGAGCCATGCCACCCATTTCGATCACGCTGTCGAGGGCGGATGGGGTGACAAGGGTTTTGGTGTCAGGATTGACCCATACAATAAGTGCTGCCGCCAGAAGCAAGAAGGGCAGAAGCACAAGAGCGTTCATTGCAATTCCACGCAAGTAGACCGCTATCGCCGCAAGGACGGACCAGATGCCGTTCGGAATGAGGTAGCGCGCATTATCGCGGAGGTGCTTGGTCTCGGGAGTTTCACCGGCATCGTCGGCCGTGCGGGCAAATGGAAACAGGCCACCGTTCGTCGACATTACGGTCGTCATCGACGTTCCGATGTAGCCGCCGCCGGATACTGTCGACAGATAGTCCATCTGCCGGATCGCATCAGCGGCGGCCAAGCCTTGCAGGACGCCCAGGGAAAAGGAGGCTGAACGGATGCCGCCACCGGAAAGAGCCAGCCCCGTGAGGCCGTGAGATGTTGAGGGGTTATCGATTTGCTCGCGTAGTGGAGCCCGTTTCGTGTGGATGCGTCGCTCACGGATGTCTTTCAATTCCGCCTGAAAGACGTCACGGAAGCCTTTGGTTTGGTCACTTCTCGACTTGTTTGTCATGTGGGGATCTTTCTTCTACGTCGATCTCCCTAATTTCCGGACCGCGCCTGAATCGCATCGGTGTCCGGGCTCAGGAATTTGGTTCTCCTGTCTTCCACGGATTCTGACGAAGTGCCGGAAGGATGCGAGGGACTCGGCGGACGATGGGCAAGACCGAGTAGAAGGACAGCCAGCCGACGATAAACCCGATTGCCGCTCCAACTGCCGAGAAAGGCAAATCAGTCTCGAGTCCCTTGAAAAATAGGACTGCCAGCAGTGCAGCTTCAGCAATGTAGTAGGGAGTGGAAGGAAGGCCGGGATTGGGCTGATAGCCCAAACGGTCGAGCTTAATGTGCAAGTTCCAGCTGTCGGACAAACGGAGACCGATCAACCCCCATACAGCCGCCATCCTGATGGGATCGGCGACGGAGGGGTATCCAACGATCGCTATGAAACCCACAGCCCACAGAACAGCCGTCAGTCCGAAGAAGAACAGTAACAATCCCCACCCATCCGGAATTCGAGCCCCAGCAATGCTGCCGACGTAGCGCCACATTGCGGCCGTTCAGCTCCTGGATGGAGTGAACGAGAGTTAGCAGCAGGTCGAGCGCCAGGACGATGACGACCAAAGGAAACGCCCACTGTGGCAATAGCGAGAGCCTGTCCAATTGTTGCGACAGTAGATCGACTGTTCCCACTCCCTCAGGAGAGATCAGAAACGTGCCGAGAAGCGCCACTAAGAGCACCGCGACACCGGCGGTCGGCCAGACGAGTTGCCTTGCCCGCTTTTCCTCCGGCTGATGCGGGCGAGAAGGTTTGTGAGTTGTAGAGGGCTCGTTCGGCGTCATGCTGACCTCCACATCTTTGAGGATAGCGTCGCACGCCTTCTCGGCGATCATATAGACCGCGGCGACAATGAAGAATCCCGGGATGCGCGGGAACACGGATGCATCCACGATCCGCAACCCACGGGTGCCATAAACGCGGAAGTTTGAATCGATCACCGCCATCGGTTCGGTGGGAGGCCCGATCTGGCAAGTGCATGAGGCATGATGGCCCCATGCGTAGGACTTGACCCACTCCTCGAGCGCGCGTTTCCCTTGCACACCCTTGCCGGGAAGCTCCTCTTCCGCGATGAACTCACCAATCGGTTTGCTCAACTTTCGAACCAATTCGACGCCGCACACAACGGATTCGAGGTCCTCTAGTCCCGCATTTTTTCCTTCCTCGAAATAGTGGAAATTGATCACAGGCGGGTCACGCGGATCCTTCGAGCTGAGCGTGACTGAGGAGGCCCCTTAAGTACCGCAGCCATCTCAGACCGGCCCCTGCAGCCTTTGCCTGCTGAGTGCTACACCGGAATACCGCACAATTGGGCGACATCAGGTACAGGCCCTGAGCTGATTTTCGGATTACAAACTACAAACTCGCGCATACGGGAACATGGACGCGAACGTGAAAATTTGACCTCTCGAAATCGATCGCATATCAATTTCTGAGCCTGCCGAAATTTGGTTTTGCGTCCCCCACGGGGCGCGGCGCTAGCCGCTCCTCGTTTGTAGCGGAACGAGAGAATTATTCCGCAAGCGTGCGCCGCAATCCCCGGATGGGACGGTCAGCGGCTTCGAGTTCGGGATCAAAAGCTGAAACGTTGCGGTCAAGTCCGTGGGCCACAAACCCCGTATGATGCCGACCGACGTGGCGACGCTTGCCAATCTTTTTGCTTCAATCGTGACGGTGAGCGTCTCTTCCTGTTTCCATAGAAGGCTGCTCATGCCCCCGCCATCGATCTATCGCGTGGACCCTGTCCGAGACCTCCCCTTCGCCGCTGAATTCATGAAAAGTCCGGTTGGCCATCACAGCCCCGGTTTGCAGAGAGTCCTGCACGTATTCCGCGGGGAGCCGCTTAAGGACAAATACGTCCTCGTCACGATCAAGCCTCACAAGGAGTGGCAACTCGCCAGACTGAGCGGTGAGCGCGGCAAACCGCTGACGCGGCTTGATACATTCTACACCTGCCTCAAAGAGGCGGAGCGCGACGTCTTTCGTCGGCGCTGGAGAGACATCACGGGGCAAGATCTCGAGCTTCCCACAGATACGGGAGCCTGAGCGATGCTGAAGATCACCGGATACCCCGACCGCATTTACGCCCGTCCTGGCGATACCGTGAAATTCATGGTCAGCTGCGAGACGCCGCTCACTTACCGCGCCGATCTCGTTCGCATTATCTGCGGCGATGATAACCCCGAAGGGACGGGCTACAAAGAGGAAGAGATCGCCTCCGGCATCAACGGAGAGTACCGGGGGCGCAAACAGTACATTCATGCCGGCTCGTACGTAACCGTGCCCGATGCGCGGCCCCTGCGCACACTCGAAAGCTTCACGGTTCAAGCGTTCGTCTGGCCGACGACGCCGCTAAAAGGTAAGCAGGCGTTGATCTCGAAATGGTCAGCGGAAGATAAGTCTGGCTTCGCAGTCATTATCGACGAGACAGGTTCTGTCGCCCTCGAACTTGGCGACGGCAAAGGCGCCGTTGAGCGGCTTTCGGTCGGACATGAGTTGCAACTCAAGCGCTGGTACCGCGTCGGCGCGGCCTACGATGCAGCTACGGGCGCAATGCGAGTCTTTCAGCTTCCGCTCATTCCGGTTCCCGATATCGCCGACGGCGGGAGTATCGAACGAGTAACAGGCGTGCGGATAGCGAAGAACAAGTCCCCGCTCGTGTTCGCGGCGATCGCTGCGCCTACGCAATCGGGACTTGATTTCTATTACAACGGGAAGCTCGATGGCCCCCGCCTTATCTCGCGGGCGTTGAACGCGACTGATTGCGAAGCTCTTATCGATCAGGTTCCCCAACGGCTGATCTTCGATATCGTCGGCCAATGGGATTTCTCTCGCAAGATGGAATCTCAGACCGCCTACGACGTCTCCATCAACCGGCTTCACGGCAACGTCGTCAATTTTCCGGCACGTGCCATGACGGGATGGAACTGGACCGGCGAAATGATGAACTACAACGAGGATCCCAGCCAATGGGGTGCCATCCATTTCCACGATGACGACGTTTACGATGCAGGATGGGACGCTGACTTTTCACTGACGATACCGGCAGATCTCAAGAGCGGGATCTATGCGGCGCGTCTGCGCGCTGGCGATGATGAGGAGCACATCTGGTTCACCGTTGGCCCCGAGCCCGACAAGGAAAGCGAGATCGCGCTTCTGCTCCCGATCGCTAGCTACATGGCGTACGGCAACGATCGCCTTGGCATGGATGGCGGCGGCGCGGAGCTCCTGAACAACATCCTCAACGTGATAAATCCGCACGAGATCTTCCTGAACGACCACGTCGAATACGGCGGCTCGCTCTACGATGCTCATTCGGACGGTAGCGGCATCTGCTATTCTTCGCGTCTCCGCCCTCTCGTCAATATGCGTCCGAAGCGGCAAGGCACGCTTGGCGGATTCGGCGGATCGAAACTCTGGCAATTTCCGGCCGACACGCACATCACCGATTGGCTCGAGGCCAAAGGCTACAACTACGATGTGTTGACCGATGACGAGTTGCATGATCGAGGCTACCAACTCCTGGCGCCGTACAAGGTGCTGATCACCGGCACGCATCCGGAATACTGGTCGACAGAGATGTGGGACGCTTGCGATGCCTTTCGCCAACGCGGCGGCCGCATCATGTATCTCGGCGGCGACGGATGGTATTGGCGCGTCGCCTATCACCCGGACTATCCGGGTATCGTCGAATTGCGCCGAACCGAGAGTGGTGTTCGGGCATGGCCAGCCGCGCCAGGCGAATATTATCAGAGCTTCGATCGTCGCCAGGGAGGACTTTGGTCACGCCTTGGACGCTCGCCACAAAGTCTCGTCGGCGTCGGTTTCGCAGCACAGGGATTTGATATTTCCAGCTACTACAAGCGGCTTCCCGACAGCTACAAGCCGGAAGTTCAATTTGTCTTCAATGGCGTCGGAGACGAGAAGATCGGCGACTTTGGTTTGATCGGAGGGGGCGCCGCAGGCCTCGAAGTCGATCGCTCAGGATCCGATGTTGGAACCCCGCCCAATGCCTACTTTCTCGCGCGCTCGGAGAACCATACGAACACGTATCTGATCGTGCCCGAGGAGTTCTTGGAGACAGCACCGGGTCTCGGCGCGGAGGAAAACGTCCTTGCGCGCGCCGATATCGTCTTCTTCACGATGCCGAATAACGGTGCGGTTTTTTCCGTTGGCTCGATCTCATGGGCCGGTAGCCTTTCGCACGACGGCTACCAGAACAACGTTTCTCAGATCACCGAAAATGTTTTGAAGCGTTTCCTCAACCCCGAGCCTTTCGGTTCGTGACAATGCAAATTCGGTGCGAAAAAATCATCGGAGCGCGGACCCGCAAGTGAACATCCTGGTTTTCCAACACGCGGCCGCCGAGAATCCTGGCACCTTTTGCGATTTCTTTCGCGAAGACGGGCTCAAGGTGAGTACCGTCGAATTCGATCTCGGCCAAACCGTTCCGGATCTTGTTCCATTCGATTTCCTAATGGTGATGGGTGGTCCCCAGGACGTCTGGCAGGAAAGCGAACATCCCTGGCTGAAGGACGAGAAGGCCGCCATCCGAAAGTTCGTGGTCGAAATGCAGAGACCTTTTCTCGGCATCTGCCTTGGGCATCAATTGCTCGCCGAAGCAGTGGGAGGCAACGTTGCCCCAGCCAAGACGCCGGAAATCGGTGTATTCGCACACTCGAAAACGAAGGCTGGGCGTCGTGACCCTGTTCTAGGCGCTCTGCCCGATCCCTATAAGGCACTGCAATGGCACGGCGCTGAGGTAACGGCGTTGCCGGAGGGGACGGCACTTCTCGCAAGCTCCGCAGCTTGTCCCGTGCAGGCCTTCCGCTACGGCGACCGCGCCTATGGTCTGCAAGGTCACGTGGAGGCAACGCGCGACACGGTTCCGAATTGGGCGAAGCTTCCCGAGTATGAGAACTCAGACGATCCGGCGTTTCAGAAGGAGAATATCAATCGCCTCACGCGCGACGTCGAAGCGAACCTTACTGATATCAATGCGGTGGCCCGTGGGTTGTACCTGAACTTGATCGCTCCAGCAGCAGACAAAAGTCTCTCTCGCTCCGCCGCGCCTTAGAACGCAACCGACGGGAATTGGCGCATGTCGTCTCCCGAATCCGACCCGAACATGCTTGCGTCCGCTTTGGGTCAAGAGCTTCCCCGTTGCCGTGCCGTTGTCATCGCCGTCTTAGTTTCGAGTAGAGCGGTAACGCAAAGTTGCCATGGGCCAATGCAGCTCCTGGCTGCGAAGAGATCCACCGCCATTAGGAAATTAACGACAACACCAGTGTCAGGACGAGTGACAACACAATCGAAGTCGCGATCGGGAAATAGAAGCGGAAACTGCCGTTGGGACTTTCGTATTTAATATCACCCGGCAGTAGTGTGAGGGGCCGCGAGTGGGCCTCCCCGCCTGGGGTACGGCTATCGACGACATACGTGATCAGACCGAGGGTCAAGGCAATGATGCCGACGGTGATGAGAAATGATGCCATGTATCGAACCTAATGTCTGAGATACGAGGTATTCACTCCTGATGCTCCCGCTGACTAAACTTGATAAGCCGAGCGGGCGCATTTAGGCCCGCTCGGCTTCGACCAACAAGCGGCGGATTAGGTCGTAGTCAGAGTGTCGAGTTTGGCTCGAATGTTGTCGATCGTGGGCTTAATAACCGCACTCGCGCCGGGCACGAGAAGTGCTTTATCGAATAACTGATCGAGTGCGGGTCTGACAGTGGAAATGGCGCTTGCCAGGGATTTTCTGTTCTCTGGCGAAAGCTGGCTCACAAGCCCGCTTACGCTGCCGAATTCGTCGTCAGAGCTCTTCAGCGATGCCAACGCAGACCGAGCGGAGGCTTCGTCGGATATGGATGCCAATGAGCCCCGAAGACCATCTATCGCGCTCGTCGTTTGCGCGCCGAAGTCGACGTCGCCAACTTTGATGCCACGCAAATTTCGGAGGACTTGGAAGTTTGCCGGCTGGATGTTCCCAGACGACGGCGAAGGCACCGGGCCGACGCCCGAAGCGCCAGTGCTCGTGCCGCTACTCGAAGGCGCTCCTTGGGTGACGGAATTCGATCCCGAGGTTGTAGTCTCGGTCTTGGCGGGTGATGGCGCTGCCGCCGTCACCGTCTGTGAGGTGTCGGGATGCGAGAGCATTCGCCAAGCTAGACTTCCAAGGGCGAGCACCACGAGCGCGGGAAGCAGCCAGCCCCATTGCATCGGTGTGGGTTTCGGTGTTGGAGCCGCAGTATATCTGGGAGTTCCAGAATAGGAAGACCCGGGCCGTTCGTCATCCGAGGGAAGTATGTTGTCGAGAATTCCGGTGCCTTGCAGATACTTCGCAATTCCCGGGGGCAGCGCCTGAACGATATTGTTTTTCTGCGACGTGAGAAGATTGGCGAGTCCCGCGGCATCGAGGTTATTTGCGCGCTGCTGTTTACCCAGTGCTGCCATCACAGTCGATCCCAGGAGGCCCATGACGCTGTTGCTCTGGGCGCCACCGATGCCCGCGTACTGTCCGATTGCGCTCGAGATCGCAGACGTCGTCACACTTCCGAGCAAAGACCTCAGTGCGCCAACGCCAGAATCAATCAATGTGTTATGGCTCGAGCCACCGATGGCATCGGTTATTTTTGCGAGCGCACCCGCCGGCTGCTCATCCACGGCATCCTTCAGTGCTTCCGCGCCGCCGGGTTTCAAAACTACAGAACTAAGCGCCGCCAGCACCGCGGGCACTCCCGCCTGCATAGCGCTTTCGAGTTGCGTTTTGGGGAGCCCGACGACCGAGCTAAAGCGTTCGAGCAGGTTGGAACTTAGAATTTGCGTGACGCTGTTTAATAAGCTGCTTGGCATGGGACGCTCCTTAAAAGGTTTGTCCCCCCATTCGCTTGAATCGTGCCGCGTAGTGTACCCGTCACTTCTTTTTTCGTAACACGAAGACTGAGCGCACTCAACGTTGTGATTGGGCGATTGGACCGGTCGCCCAATTTGCAGCGCAATAACCCTGGCACGGCCACGGGCTTTGAGGCGATGCGCCGTCTTTGCGGACTGAACCGAGGGATGAAAGGCATCGCGGTTGCGGCAAGTTCGGCACCGAAACGGATCGGTGTCGCGTCTCACTCGACCTTCGCCGCAATAGCCCCGAGTTCTTCCAGATCGAGATCGCGCTCTAGGTTGTGCAGCGTCTCGTCGTCAATATCGTTGACGCGGTGGAGGCGGACGAGTTCGGTGCGCCCCGCCGCGACGGCGGCAAGCACGACGTCGAAATGCGCCGCGATATTCTCGGCGGCATGTTCGTTCACGGAATAGTTCGCGGTTTGGCGGGCGCGAAGTTCATAGGTTTCCAGCAGGCGCGGATGCCGTAGCGTGCCGTCCGGCGCATGGGCGAGCGCCTCGACGGCCGATAGCTGTGCACGGGCCATCGCCGCCTCGGCCGCGGTGAGGTCCAGGCGTGGCGGTGGGTCCTCGTCGCGTAGAGCAGCCGCGCGGATGACGAGGCCAAGCGTGGTTCCCTGCAGCATCACGGTGACCAGGATCACTACGAAGGCAGTGACCAGCGTCAGGTCGCGCCCCGGCATCGCCTCGGGTAAGGTCAGCGCCACCGCCAGCGTGACGACGCCTCGCATTCCCGCCCAGCTCATCACAGTTGCGGCGCGCGGCCCCAGCGGCCGCTTAGCAGCGACGCCCACACGGTTCATCAGGGCCAGCGCCGCGTCGCTGCCGAACACCCAGGCAAAGCGCGCGACCGTCACTGCTGCGACGACGCCAAACACCGGCAGAGCCATCGTCGTAGCGACTGTCTCGATACCACCGACGCGTTCCAGCACGCCGCGCAGAGAGAAGCCGATGAGAATGAAAACGAACGCCTCGAAAAAGAACACCATCACCTGCCAGAAGGCGGTGCCACGGATGCGCACATTGGCGTTGAAGATGACGTGTTGATACCATCCGAAGACGAGGCCCGCCGTTACGGTAGCGATCACGCCCGAGACATGCGCCGCCTCGCCCGACAAATAAGCCGCCCAGCACAGGAGCATCGACGCGGCGATCATCAGGGTGTCGTCGCGTAGGTGGCGCAGTAGCAGCATCCACAGGCCACCGACGGCTCCGCCCACTACGATGCCTCCGAGCGCAAGCACGACGAAACTTATGCCAGCCTGGCCCGCATCGAACGCGCCGGTCAGGGTCGCGACGACGGCGAAGCGAAACAGCACTAGGCCACTCGCATCGTTGAGCAGGCTTTCCCCCTCCAGCAACGTTGTCAGCCGGCGCGGGAGTGTTACCCGTTGCAGCACCGCGCGTGCCGACACCGCATCCGGCGGCGACACGATCGCGCCAAGCGCAAAGCACGCTGCCCATGGGAGCGTCGGCACCAGCCAGTGGACGACCACCCCGACGACCAAGGTCGTGAACACCACCGCGCCCACCGCCAGTGACAGGATGCCGGCGATATGCCGTCGGAACGCGGCGACGGCGGTGAAATAGGCCCCGTCCATCAGCAGCGGCGGCAGGAACAACACCAACACCAATTCGGGATCGAGCATCACCACCGGCAGTCCCGGCACGAACGCCAGCGCCCCGCCGCCTACCAGCAACGCCACCGCTGGCGGCAGGCCGACACGCGCCGCCGCCCAATGCAGCACGATGATCGCCATGAGCAGCACGAAGACCAACTCGAATGTCTCTACCGGATGCATCAGTGCCCTTTGTCCTGTCCTGCCGGGACAGCGCGTCCCTCACCCGGCGGCAGAGAAGCCGAGACGCCCCGTCGATGCAAGCGCAGCCCTTCCGCCTCGCTCACATCGCCGGAGGCCGCGTCGATATATCCGTTGATGATTTTAAGAAGGGCAGATACCAGCCGAAGGTCGTGGGACGTCAGCTCATGGCCCAAAGCAGAAGCACAAAGTATCAAGTTACCGGACGTCAGCCGCGCGGATAAATGATGATGGAGAGAAACGATATCGGCGGATCTGTTAGTTCTTCTGGTCCATGGAAATCCGCGGCGTCAAAGAGCAGTGAGTCGCCCGGCGCGAGCGCGTGGGTTTTATCGGCGACCCGATAGACGAGACGGCCCGCGAGAATATGAATGAATTCCACTCCAGCATGTCGGAAACGCGTGTACGGCTGCGCCTCTTCAGAAAGCGTTATGAAATAGGGCTCCACCGATATCTTCCCTGGGCTTGCATGCCCGAGAAGTTGGTATCGATGGCCTTTGCTGATGCCGCGTTCCCTAATTAACTCGCCGCCGCCGCTTGGCACAAACGAGCAATCGCGTTTCTCGTCGTAGTTTGCCAATAGCATCGTGATGGGGACGTTGAGTGCTCGAGCCAGAGCCTCAAGTGTCTCAAGCGAGGTCTCGATTTTGCCATTCTCAATTTTGGAGAGTAGGCCCGTAGAGATGTTCGCCTGCGCCGCAAGCTCGGGACCGGTCAGTTCGAGCTTATGACGCAGTGCGCGTATCTGCAGGCCGATCGCGGCGACGATGGCGGGAGACGTGCCCGGTAGCAGCGGTAGGGGCTTCTTCTCCGGTCCTCCGCCGCGGCACGGTGGTGCGGGGATGGACCTCCGCCGCGCGAAACCTGTGCGTCCCATAGCGACGCTCCCCTCAGCGCGAATTAGTCAGATCCACTTGGTGAAGCATCAACCACCAGATGGACAGGTACCCTCGTGAACCGACCAACGCGGTATGGTTCGTGTGACCAGAGCAGGCCACGAACCAACCAATGTGGCGCCCGGTCAGCGGTCATTACGATTCCTAGGTAGGTGTTCTGGCGTGTCTTTTTGGCAATTGCCTTTGCGGCGTTTCGGCTGCGCATGACCTCGCCTGTGGCGACGACGCGCCGCTGCTCCAATGCGTCGATGGCTGCGGAAACGATATGGCGCTGGCTCTCAAGCTCACGCTCCGTCGGCAATAGACCAGGATGCTGCAGGCCGAACGCCGACCCCCAGATGCGCGCCACGCTCAGCACATGAACCTTGGCGTCTCTCTCAATTGCCAGATTTGCCGCCTTCGCAATCGCCGCCGGTGATATAGGACGACCTTCTGAGGCGAGAAGTATCCGTGCTGCGTCGCAACCCAAGCCCACGCCGTCCTTTTGGCTTGGCTCCCGGTCTTCGGGTGCGGATTGGCTAGCTTGGGGCATAACTTCGCTTGCGAGGTTGAATAGGCCGGGCGGATCCGATGTGGCCGCCCGGCCAAACGCATCGTTTGCTATGTTGCAGTTCCGAGAGACCGATTCTCAGCCTGTCTCCAAAGGTAGAAAGGAAGGTACATGAAGAGGACGAACCAGCCGGCCCAATAGTAAATCACCGCATTGCCCAACTGTGAGTAGACAAGGCCGCCATAGAGCCAAATTATGAAGTAGATTGCCGCCAACGCCAGCGCGACATACTTCATGAACTCCGGCAGTCTGAATGGTCGCCGCAGGTCCGGTTTGTCATTGCGCAGCAGGTAATAACCAATCAGAACAGGCAGGAACGAAACTGTATAGCCGACGTTCGAGAACGTATAAATCTCCACCGCGCCGCCCAGCAGCACCACGATCAAGGATGCGAGCACGTTGAATCCCATTGCCATGTGGGGCACGCCATGACTGTTGAGCTTTTGGAAAATGCGCGGGAACTCACCGTCCAGCGACATTTGATAGAGTGCCCGGCCCGAACCCATGATCGCGTTAAGTGCTGACAGCGCCAGCGCCAAGATGAGCATCAGGCCGATGACGATGTCGAGCCAATGGCCCTTCGCGCCGAACACCTTGCTGGCGAACGTTACGAAGATGGTATTGGGATCAGCTTGCGCCGGATCAGACAGCGCCTTGGCGCCCAGAACGACAAGGAATGCGATGGGAACGAGCGTGTAGATGAAGACACCATAAGCGCCTTCAAGGTTCATCGCGATTTTTGCGTCTTTGTCCGGATTCCGGCACTCGCCGATGTAGCAGGCAGCTGCCTCCATTGCGATGACGTTCCATGTCAAGAGGAACGCATAGGCGATGTACGTCGTGAGCCAGCCATATGTGACGCCGTTGGCGCCTTTGAAGTCCGAAAAGAATCCCGTGCCGTCGAGCCTCGGGAATCCGGCGATTTCTCCGTAGTTGACGACCGAGGGATTGAAGAGCCACGCAACGGCGATGAAGGTGAGCGGAATCATCGACAACAGGCCCAGGACAGTGGCCATCATCGCTCCAAAGCGAATACCGCGATTGGCTGCGATACCAAACGCCAAGATTGCCAACGATCGAAATGATAAGCGTCGAATAGGCGATAGGCGTATGTATCGGTGTGAAGCTCGACGTCGTGTCGAGGCCGAACAAGTTGGCCAAGTAGAGCGACGCCAGGATCATGTTGAGAGGCGCGACCGGAAACCAGCCGAGCCAGTAGGCCCAGGCTGTAAGGCCGTTGATGTGTTTGGCCAGCGCTGGCCAGCGCGCCTTGAAGGCCGGATAGGCGTAAGCCGGTGAGCCACCCGCCCGGTCCGGCATCATAGCCGCGAGTTCGGCCAGGAAGAGGCAAAGAAGCCAACCAGTTATGGTGACGAAGATGGTCGGCGGGATCGATGACGCGCCGAGCGTCGTCACCATGACGGGAGCGATACCAGTTACCAGAATAGTACCGGCGAGACCGATAACGAACGCGCCCCACCAGTTGGTATGTCGGTTGAGACCAGCGGACGTATAACCAAGTTCGTCGGCAGCAGATTCGAGTCGCACTTGTGTCATCGAGTCCCCCTCATCTTGCGTGGTCGCCAAGAGGCCGTCGAGCGCTCAGTGTTTGGTGTGGTTCGTGCCCCAATTGCTTGAATTTCTGGAAAATCTATTTCATGCCTGGAAACAGCGCTGTCTATAAAGAACTTATAAAGAAAATAGCCCCTCGGCATATATGTGCAGCGCAAAATCAAACACCGCCCTCCGTTGCGAAGGGCTGCACTTATGATGCTATTTGAGGGCCTAGGCGAGCCGCGAAGCGGTCTGTGCGATCATCGGTTTTGATCGCTCAGAGTTTGATATAGCCTCTGGCATGAGCATGTGGGGATCGGTCGGGCTGTGAACACGAGCGCAACGCCGCTGATGTCTCTCGACGCTGTTGCGCTTGATACGGAGACGACCGGTTTAGATGCCCGGACCGCGAGGATTATCGAGATCGCCGTCCTTAGAATGAGCGGGCTCCAGATCTCTCACGAAGGCAGACTGGAGCTGTTCGTTCGACCGCAAACCCCCATTCCCGCATCATCGTCGGAAATCCACGGCATCACTGAAAAGGACTTACGCGGCGCACCAGAATTCCGACACGTGGTTGCGGCTCTTGATGAGCGCATCGGCGACGCCGTCGTCGTCGGCCACAATATCGGCTACGATCTTGCCGTCATCGATCGTGAATATATGCGGGCCGGCCTCACCTGGAAGGTGCCCCGGTCTCTCGATGTACGTGCTCTCGCGCGCTTGGCCGCTCCGCATTTGGCGAGCTATGATCTGCGCGCTCTTTGCAACTGGCTTGACGTTGAGATCTACAGGCGTCATCGGGCATACCCTGATGCGCTGGCCGCGGCGCAGGTTTTCATAAGACTTATCCCTCATCTCAGGGCTTGCGGAATTCGCACGCTGGCCGAAGCGGAATTGGCTTCCCGCAATCTCCCGGGCGAAGAACGGCTCTATCAAATTGGCGGCTGGATCTCTCCCGCTCACGCGGTAGCCGCTGACGTGGGTCCCGCGATTGCCGCTGTGGACAGCTACCCGTATCGGCATCGTCTCAGGGACGTGGCACGCCAGCAGCCCGTATTTATGGATCGATCCGCCGATATCGCCGAAGTGGCCCGAAAGCTCGCTGAGCCGTCGTCGGCCGGCATGGTCGTGGTGAAATCGAGCGATGGCCGCGCAAACTTCGCAACCGCTACGGATCTGCTCAAAGCCTCGATCTCTTTGGAGGGGAAAGCCGCGACGCTCGGCGACCTCAAGCTTCGCTCGTTGCCGACGGTGGCGGCGGATGAGTTCCTCTACCGCGCGCTTGGCAAAATGTACCGTCTGAATGTCGCCCATCTGGGTGTTGTCAATCGAAGCGGAGATATCGTTGCTACGATCTCTGCGGCCGACCTGCTTCGCCATCGCGTGACATCAGCGCTTATTCTGGGCGATGAAATTGAATCGGCACGAACCGTCCCGGATCTCGGCCGCGCTTGGAGCCAACTTTCACAAGTCGTGGAGGCCTCACTGCGCGAAGGCCTCGAGCCAACGGATATCGCCGCTATCATCAGCGCCGAAATCCGGGTTTTGACGGCGAGGGCGGCCGACCTGGCCGAGGAACGTATGCTCGCCAGTGGCAAAGGGCGGCCGCCGTGCGCCTACGCAATTCTGGTGCTCGGCTCGGCCGGTCGGGACGATAGCCTATTGAGCGCGGATCAGGACAACGCGCTTATCTACAAAGCTGAAGAACCGGACGGCAGGGAAGATGCTTGGTTTGCCGAAGCGGCGACCCACATAGCCGATATTTTGCACGAGGTCGGCATCCCGTACTGCGAGGGCGGTGTGATGGCCAAGAATCCCGGGTGTCGCCATAGCCTTGGGATTTGGAAAAACGTGGTGGAAGGTTGGGTCGAACGGGCTGGTCCTAAGGAGGCACTGGCATCCGACATCTTTTTTGACGGCGTGCCGGTCTCGGGCGACCTCGCACTTGCGAATGATTTGCTGACCTACAGTTACGCCCGTGCGGAGGCGGCTCCTGCCTTTATCGCGGCACTGGCTGCGTTCGCAAAGGATTGGCGTCCTCCGATCGGCCTTTTTGGCCGGCTCGTAACTGACAACGACAGCAGAGTCGATCTAAAGAAAAATGGCTTGCTTCCCATCGTCACCGCCGCGCGAACACTGGCGTTGAAATTTGGCATTCGACCGACTTCCACAAAAGCGCGGCTGAACGAACTCAAAGCTCGGTCGTTAGTAGACGCAGGCATGATCGATAGAGCAATTGCCGCGTTGCAAGTGATCATGCGGGCTGTGCTCGCGCAGCAAATCAGCGATTCCCACCGCGGCATTAGACTTTCAGCGCGCGTCGATGTCGCCACGATGAGCACGGACAAAAAGAGTTCGATCATGAAGTCCATGCGTGCGATCAATGAGCTGATCGCCGCAACTCTTCAACTGTGACTCGAAGAGAGTTCCCAGTCGTGGTGCATCGCCATCGCGCATGATCTTATATGATCGAAAATGCGCCAGCGGCATGAACCGCTACAGCGATACTTTGCCGGGCGCCACGACGCCGCGCGTCAGGCCGTGCTCGAACAAGCGAGCAAACAACCACGGCCGGGTAGATTCGGAAGCAGCGGGCATTGAGAGGGTCTCACTTCGTGTTCCGAGACACGACTCGAGAAAAGTTGCCAGAGCCGCGAGTGACGTTCCGACCGAAGCCGCAGCAAGAAACGCATACACGATTTTACGGACGCTCTTTTGAACTTCGGAGTCTATCCAGATCGCTGAGACAAAGAGTTCGTACATGGCGCGCTCCTCGCGTTTCTTTGCCGGCAACCTCGCACAAATGGCCGTATGGATTCGATGGCGGCGGAGCAGCAGCGTTGTTAACGCGGGATGAGAGTTTCGCCTGAGCAGTATAAAAATCGCGTTGCCGCCTCCGCGCGCCGCTGGAGCGAATTCGCGTCGCGAGAAAAACGCAGAGGTTACTTATGAGATTCCTAAAAACTCGCCAGCGTATCACCGTTGAGCTTTAACAGGATCATGACGAAATCTCCGCCCCGGCGGCCTGCCCCACATCGCGATACCAGGCACTAAGTTAGAACCCGGCCGTCATCGGCCAGCGTCTGGGCTGGCCGAAGCGGAGCGTAGGGCAGACCGGATGCTGGCGGCAAGATCGCTTCTGGCGCCGGCGGTCGATAGTTGAGCGAGGAGTGTGGTCTGATGGCGTTGTAGTGTTTGCGCCAGTTCTCGATCAGCACTTCCGCCTCGCGCAGTGTCGTGAAGATCTCGCCGTTCAGAAGCTCGTCTCGGAGCTTCGAGTTCAGGCTCTCGCAGTAGCCGTTCTCCCACGGACTTCCCGGTTCGATGTAGAGCGTCTTGACGCCGATCCGACCGAGCCAATCCCGCACATTGATCGCGATAAACTCTGGGCCGTTGTCAGATTAGCTTCTCAACGACCGCCGGGCGCTCCGGTAGACCGTCGAGGAGCGACGACGTCCAATTCTTATCCGTCACCGACATCAGCACGGTCTGCGTCGATCCTTGGTCGGCCGGCAACTTCGACATCAAAGGCGAAGAGGGCCGCCATCTCTGCCATATCTTCTGCTGGGTGCGCCTTCTGGAATTCGAGAATTTCTACGCCCATCCGATCGAAGGCCTCAACGCCGTCGTAGACCTCAATAGCGGCGAAGTCATTCGTGTCGACGACTACGGCGTGACGCCCATCCCCATGGCCGAATACAATTATGAGCGGCAGTTTCTCAAGGAGTTTCAGCCTCCCGCAAAGCCGATCAATGACGTACAGCCGGAAGGCGTCAATTTCAAATTCGACGGACACAAGCTGACCTGGCGCAACTGGTCGCTCATTGTCGGATTCAACACGCGTGAATCGCTGACGCTGCACGATGTTTGCTTCAACGGACGCTCTGTCGTTCGTCGCGCATCGATCGTCGAGATGATCGTGCCCTATGGATCGCCCGACGCCGGACACTTTCGTAAGCACGTCTTCGACATCGGCGAATACGGCATCGGCAAACTCGCCAATACGCTTGAACTTGGATGCGATTGTCTCGGCGTCATCAAATATCTCGACGCCCATTTGAATACCCGGGATGGCGAGCCTTTCACGATCAAGAAGGCCATTTGCATCCACGAAGAAGATTCCGGACTTCTGTGGAAGCATACGGACTTCAGAACCGAGCGCTTCGAGATCCGCAGAGGCGCCAAGCTCGTCATTTCAACAATCTGCACGGTCGGTAATTATGAGTACGCGCTCTACTGGTATCTGTTCCTCGACGGCGCAATCGAGTTCGAAATGAAGGCGACGGGCGTCATTAATACGACGGCCTGCATTCCGGGGCAGCCCGGCAAGTACGGCCGTGAGGTCGCGCCCGGCGTTGAGGGACATATCCATCAACACGTGCTGTGCGCCCGTCTCGATATGGCTGTCGACGGCGAGCAGAACAGCGTCGTCGAATGCAATACCTATGCGGAGCCGGCGGGCCCGGCGAACCCATACGGCAACGCGTATTTCGAAGAAGAGACTGTCCTCAAGAGCGAAGGCGGACGCCGGGCAAACTTGGCGAGCCAGCGCTACTGGAAAGTCGTCAATCCGAACAAGCTCAACAGGGCGGGAACACCTGTCGGCTACAAGCTCGAAGCCAAAGACTGCCTGACTTCATTCATCGACCCAAGCTCCTATTCGGGCAAGCGTGCGGCGTTCGCTCAAAATCATGTCTGGGTGTCGGCGTTCGATCCTAACGAGCTCTACCCGGGTGGCGAGTTCATGAACCACTCCGACGGCACGGGCGACATCAAGTCGTTCATCGCCAAGGATCGTCTCGATCGAGAATACCGACATCGTGCTGTGGCATGTCTTCGGGCTGCACCATTCAGTGCGTCCGGAAGACTTCCCGGTTCAGCCCTGCATTTCAGCGGGATTCAAGCTGATGCCGTCTGGGTTCTTCGACGGCAACCCAGCGATCAATCTTTCGCCGGAGAAAAACGCGGCGAGCTGCTACGCCGATGCCGACGGTGCCTGATCGCGGCGTCGTTACAGGCCCGTATCGATAGCCGCCGCGCCCTGCTAAGTTCATACACGTAGGTGCAGGCGATCTTTCCTCGCTCCGAGGGGTTCACGCGATGGCGACACAGGCTTTCGTCAAAACGACTTGTCCGCGAGATTGCTATGACGCTTGCGGTGTGCTCGTGAAAATGACGAGCGACGGCGGGATGTCCGTTGTCGGCGATCCCGATCACGACATGAGCAGGGGCAAACTCTGCGGCAAATGTTCGATCGCATACAACGGCGTGTGGCGCAGCGAGAGCGATCGCCTGAGCACGCCGCTGAAACGCATCGGGCCCAAGGGTTCCGGGCAATTCGCTGCGGTCTCATGGGATGCGGCGCTCGGCGAAATCGCCCACCGGCTGCAGAACATCATCACGACCGACGGCGGCCAAGCCATCCTCCAGACGCACTACACCGGTACCTGCTCGCTGATTGCCGGGATTTTCCCGCTGCGCTTCTTCAATCGCGTTGGCGCGACGGAAGTCGATCCCGACTCCGTCTGCAACAAAGCGGGTCATGCAGCGCTTCAGCTTGCTTATGGAGAATCGACCCGCGGGTTCGACCCTCGCACGATCGGCTCAAGCCGTTGCGTTTTGGTCTGGGGGGCAAATCCTTCGGCTTCCGCGCCGCACGTTCACGAGCATTGGCTGCTTGGCAACGACGTCCCCAAAATCGTAGTCGACCCGATACGACATGCTTCAGCGGAAGCAGCGGACATTCATCTCCAATTGTTTCCTGGGACTGACGCGGCGCTCGCATTCGCGATGCTTGCAGTCATCAGGTCGGCCGGAAAGCTCGATCGCGACTTCCTTTCCGTTCATTGCATCGGCTGGGAGACCGTCGAAGCCCAGCTCGACGAATGCACGCTGGCATGGGCAGAGGCGACGACGGGAGTTCCTGCAGCCCTCATCGAGCGTGCCGCGTTGCTCTATGCGGAAGGACCTTCCTTGCTCTGGATGGGCCAGGGATTTCAGCGCCAGACATATGGCGGCAATGCCATGCGTTCCGTTGCCCTGCTGCCACCGGCGACAGGTAACATCGGCAAACTCGGCGCCGGGTTCCTTTATCTCAACGGCTGGGATACGCGCGGCGTCGACGGCGGCTATCTTTCAGCGTCGCATCTCAACGTTGAACCTCGCTCGGTCAGTCATATGGATCTTGCGGGGCAGCTCGAAGGGTCAGAGACAAAGGCCCTGTTCACCTGGAACAACAATATCGCCGCATCGAGCCCCGAGCAGAAGCGCCTGCGTAAAGCTCTGACGCGCGACGACTTGCTGCAAGTTACGGTGGATCTCTTCCAGACCGATACGGCAGACTATGCGGATTTCGTGCTGCCCGCGGCGAGCTTCCTCGAATTCGACGACGTCGTGATGTCGTATTTCAACCACTCGCTGTCGGCGCAAGTCGGGGCCATACGATCTCCCGGGCAAGCGCTTCCCAATCAGGAAATCTTTCGGCGCCTCGCGCGAGCCATGGGGCTGACGGACAGCGAACTCTTTGAGACCGACCAACAGATCATAGAGACAATTCTGAGCCAAGCCCAACCGGGGCTGGATTTCGGCACGCTCGCGGGGGTGGGGACGGTCTATGCCCCTGCAGAACCGACGATCCAGTTCGCAGACCACGACTACAAGACGCCGACCGGCAAAATTGAGATCGCCGGCGAGCGGTATGTGGAAGCCGGCTTGCCGTCGGCGCCCGGGCCCACGGCGGAGCGGCGCCCTCCAGCCGGTGAGTTCCGCATGCTCTCGCCCGCATCCGAGTGGCTGATGAACAGCAGCTATGCCAACGACGACAAGATCGGTCGACGGCTCAAGTCTTGCGACGCGTGGCTCAATCCTACCGACGCGGCAATGATGGGAGTGAGCGACGGCGACCGTCTCAATGTGCAAAGCCGGACCGGCGCCATCGATCTTCGCGTGGGGCTCTCGCTTGCGGTTCCCTCCGGCGTGCTCTTGGCGCCCAAAGGCCAGTGGCCCAAGGCGTCCGCTTCAGGTGCCAACGTGAATGTCTTGAACCCTGGAGACAAAGCCGATCTCGCCGGAAGCTGTGCCGTACACAGCATAAACGTCACCCTCGCAAAATTGGCGCCCGAGATGACGGATGGCGCACGTGTCCGGCATGAACTGAACCTTACCGGATCGTAAAGTTCGGACAGGCTTTCGCCGCTAACACATTCATACGCCATGCGGGAACCAGCGTCATAGGCCGCGTTTGTTCGCGCGACCTTTGCTACGGCCTGTTGCATTGACGAACCGGCTTCGCCCGATCAGAAGACTGGTCACGTCGATTGACCTTTTCTTGTGACATTGAATCGCTAACTTGGCATCGTTCTTAAGGGGGGTGTGGCATGCGGCCGAGATGGAAGCTGGGCTTAGCCGTTATAGCAGCAAGCTTTTCCGTGATGCCCCCGGCTCACGCAGACGAAGCTTGTCCCGCCGGCGCGCTCGGCGTGTCCAGGACGATCGAGGTCGACACGACGGGGGGCCCGTGGTTCGGCGAACCTCATGGCGATCGCAATTTCCTGGCTCCGGGCGAGGTCGTCCTGACGTTCGACGACGGCCCCTCGCCGAGCGATACGCGCGAAATTCTTGCAGCTCTCGCCAAGGAGTGTACCAAGGCCACGTTCTTCATGGTCGGCGAAATGGTGGCCGTGCATACCGAGATCGTCAAAGAGGTTGCAGATCAAGGACACACGATCGGGACGCACACCTGGTCGCATCCAAATGTCGCGAGGCTATCGTTGCCCGAGATCACCCACGAAGTCGAAGCGACGTTCGATATTGTGCAGAAGGTCAGCCCGCAGCCGGTCGCGCCGTTTTTCCGCTATCCATATCTCAGCAGCAGCAAACTCGCGGAAGACTATTTCAAGGGCCGCAATATCGGACAGTTTGCCGTCGATATCGATTCGTCCGACTGGCGCGTGCGCAGCTCCGCGCCCGTCGTCGCCAGGGTCATGGCCGGTCTCAAGGCGCGAGGCCGCGGCATCATCCTGATGCATGATATTCACAAGTGGACCGCGGACGCCGTACCTCAGCTACTCGCGAAGCTCAAGGCCGGGGGCTACAAGGTTGTCCAGTTGAAGCCCAAGGTTGCAGTTCAGTTGATCGCGGACGTCACGCCACCAGAAAAGCCTGCGCATCCATTCACGAAGTTCGTCTCGCGGAAGGGCAGGCATCAGAAGTACGCATCGCATGCCCGAAGAGCGGCGCTTCTTAGGAAGTCGTCAATCCAATAGCGTCTCGCCTAGTGCCGGGTTCGAAGACTTAGAATGTAGGCGGTCACGGCATCGATCATCTCGTCGGAGAGGAGCGGAGGCGGCATCGCGTCGACCGCCGCTGGATGCCGAGCGCGTAAAACGGTGCCCAGTTGTTCTGCCGTGGTGCCGGGCCGGTTCGCAATCAAGCGAAAGTCGGGGCCTGGATTTCGCAAGACCGGAGCACCGTCCTGACCCGGGCCGATGATATGACACACTGCACACACCATATTCGCGATGTCGCGGCCTCGCTCAAGCTTCGCGGTAGCGGGAAAATTCTCGGCAACCGATGCGATTGGTGACGTGCTCAAGGCAGCACATGCGATGATCATCGAAAGGCAATGGCGCGCCGTCATCGACTGCTCTCCTATACCGCGTTCGATGATCGGGCTCTTCTCGCGGGCCAATCCGAGAATGCTAAAACGTAAAGAGCGATCACATTGACGAGCGGCAGGAGCATAAGGAGGCTCAGCCAGCCCGAGTATCCGGCCTTCGAAAAAATCTGCCAAAAAGGGATAACGATCAGAGCCGCAGCGACCAGCAGATGCAGCGGCCCGATACTGTAGCCGTGAACGTAGAAGAAATGCTCGTACATCATGATTTGAGCCTCCGAGCCGACGACGCAATTGATCTTATCGACGTTCAGTCGACATTGATCGAAATCATGCTCAGTTCCGAGCTAGCTAAAATTGCTCGAGCATTAATCAGGCCGCTGGCCATTCGGAACCGGTTCAACGTATAGTTCCAAAGTAGGGTCAACCAACTCGGTGCCGTCCGGCGGCGGCGCCGTAAAACTATTTCGATAGAGATTTTTTGATCATCAGTTTCGACACCGCCAAAGCGATTTTGGAGGCGGCACAAGAAGCGTGGGCGGCCGGCAGCGTCGAAGGCGTGCTTGATAAGTACGTCGATGATCTCGTCTACATCACGAATACCGGTGGGGTCTGCGGCGAGCCCCTGACGATCAACGGCAAAGACAACCTGCGTAGACGCTTCACCGCGGCGATGGCGGCAGTCGACAGTCGAACTCAGATCGAAGCGTTTCGTTACGAAAGCGGAATAGCGCGGGTAAGGCTATCAGCCGTTATTCGACACAGATCGACTGGACATACTTTGACGTGCTCGCTCCGGCAGATCCTTTCCTTTCGAGGCTATCAGATCGCGAAGCACGAAGATTTCCATGACGCCGCCAAGATGGCGGCGTTCTGGAGGCTCGTAGGAAATCCCATCGATCCGCCTCGCAAGACGCCCGAGCGTGACAAGGCCTGCTAAACCGCTGATGGGATTCTATCCGAACGTGAACGCGAAGGCTCGCACGCCAGGATCAAGAAATCGAATTTCGAACGTACGATCCGTGACAGGCCCCGCTTGACGCACAAGCTGGTAGAGTTTCTCCGTCGTCACGGTGCCTTCGCCACCGGCGTTGGTGTCTACGCCGTGGCTGTCTGCCGGTACTTTTCCGTCGATTGTCATCTTGAAGCGTACCGGCTTGCCGTCGGGGCCCGGCCCCAGGACGAGATGCAAATCGCGGGCGTGAAATTTGTAAATGATGCTGCCGCCCGCCGAATTGAGCGAAGCATGCTCGCCGGTCACGGTCCAATTGCCGCTTAGCGCCCAATCGTTGAGAGCGTCAGGCGCACCCGTGTAATCATGTGGTGCATCGTGGACAGCGCCACCGGGCGAAACGAAGTTCTCTGCGCGATTGAAGCCGACGTAGGTCTCCGGCGATTTTACTTCGTCGAGCTGGCCTGCGGCCTCCGGGCCCCAAGCCTTCACCGAGACGACTCCTGTGGCGACGTTCTTCTGTCCCGCCTCGGCGAGAAGCTGCTGGATCACCCGCTCGGAGCCATCGTAATCGCCCTCGCCGAAGTGGTGATGGCGGATGTTTCCGTTGGCATCGACGAAGTAGTGCGCGGGCCAATACTCATTGTTGAAGGCTCGCCAGATCGCGTAGTTGTTATCGACCGCTACGGGATAGGTAATGCCTAGCTCCGTGACCGCACGTTTGACATTGGCGACGTTTTTCTCGAATGCGAACTCGGGTGCGTGCACGCCGATAACGACGAGGCCCTGGTCTTTATATTTCTCGGCCCATGCCTCGACGTAAGGAATGGTCCGTAGGCAGTTGATGCACGAGTAGGTCCAGAAATCGACCAAGACCACTTTGCCTTTCAGCGCCTCTGCCGTCAGCGGCGGGGAGTTCAGCCACTCGACGGCTCCTGCGAGCGACGGCAGCTTTCTCTCGATCGGCATATTGCCGATGTCCGTCTTGTCGGCGGCTTCGGCGCCTTGTGAGGGAGGCCCACCATTGAAGGCGTCGATGAGGCGCTGTTCGAGCGACGCCGTACTTGCGACAGAGAGGCGAGTGAGCGCGCCAGTGTCCACGCCAAAAGCAATGGCTGCTGCAGCCACGAGCACCAGCACGCCAACGCCACGTCTGATCCACTCCCCTGCCCCGAGCGAGCGCTTCATAGCGGCAAACACTCGTCCACCGGCCAAGAGCGCCAGTGCCAAAGATGTTGCGGCACCTGCGGCGTAGGCCAGCAGAAGGAATGTCGTCGTGACGCTCGCGCCATTCAGTGCGGCGCCTGTCAAAATGAGACCGAGGACCGGCCCAGCGCACGGCGCCCAAAGCAGGCCGATCGCAACACCGAGCAAGAGCGACGGCCAAATGGATACGCGCCCTGCGGCGGCGGAATTGGCCTGTTGCGACAGCCTATCGCCTAGCGAGACGAGTGGACGCGAAAGCCGCTCGGATAGCTCCGGGAACACGAGTGCAAGTCCAAACAAAGCGACAAGCGCAAGAGCGAGGTACCTGCCGTATTCGTTGGCGGCCACTGCCCAGCCGCCGCCGACGGCCGCTAGAGTTGCAACGACAGCGAACGTCATTGCCATGCCCAGAAGCGTCGGAAGTCCGTTTTGCAGAAACGGCTTGTCGGCACGTGCAAACACGAACGGCAAAACCGGCAAAATACATGGACTGACGATCGTCAGGACGCCGCCGAGATAGGCGAGCAGGAGGAGAAGCATTTCCGATCTCTATCGTGAACTAACGGCCATGTGCCGCGCTTGGCGGATGCGCCGAGGGCTGGCCTCCCGAATACGTGGTTTCGAGACGGAGCGTTACAATGTTCTGGCTGAAGAAGCGGCAGGAGGCGCTATGGCCTCGCAATAAAAGCGGCAGAAAGTGCCGGCCGTATTAGACAATTCGCAACAGAGAAATCGGGCGGCGAAGCACGCCGACGCTGAGAGCCGGGACGAGATAGAGTCACGGCGCCGACTGGAAAGCCGACGCCGTGATTAGACGTTTAAGCGGCCTTAGCAACGGCGCTGGTCGGCACCGATGCGATCGTCTTCAGGATCTGCGAAGCGATCTGGTATGGGTCGCCCTGCGAGTTCGGACGGCGATCCTCGAGATAGCCCTTGTAGCCGTTGTTGGCGAACGAGTGCGGCACGCGGATTGATGCGCCGCGGTCAGCAATGCCATAGCTGAACTGATGGATCGAGGCAGTCTCGTGCTTGCCCGTCAGACGCATGTGGTTGTCCGGACCGTAAACGGCGATGTGATCTTCGCGGTTGGTCTCGAATGCCTTCATCAGCTTCTCGAAGTACTCCTTGCCGCCGACTTCGCGGAGGTAGGTGGTCGAGAAGTTGGCGTGCATGCCGGAGCCGTTCCAGTCGGTGTCGCCGAGCGGCTTGCAGTGGTACTCGACGTCGACCTCGTATTTCTCGGTCAGGCGCTGCAGCAGGTAGCGGGCCATCCACATTTCGTCGGCTGCCTTCTTGGAGCCTTTGCCGAAAATCTGGAATTCCCACTGGCCTTTCGCCACTTCGGCGTTGATGCCTTCGTGATTGATGCCGGCCGCGAGGCAGAGATCGAGATGTTTCTCGACGATCTCGCGCGCGATCGAGCCGACGTTCGAGTAGCCGACGCCGGTGTAGTACGGACCCTGCGGCGCCGGATAGCCGGCCGCGGGGAAGCCGAGCGGACGGCCGTCCTTGTAGAAGAAGTATTCCTGCTCGAAGCCGAACCATGCACCGGCGTCGTCGAGAATGGTGGCGCGCTTATTCGTCGGGTGCGGTGTCTTGCCATCGGGCAACATGACTTCGCACATAACGAGAGCGCCGTTGATACGTGCGGGATCCGGGTAGACGGCGACCGGCTTCAGCACGCAGTCCGAGCTGTGGCCCTCGGCCTGTTTGGTCGAGCTGCCGTCGAAGCCCCACAGGGGAAGCTGCTCGAGATCGGGGAACGCGCTGTATTCCTTGATCTGCGTCTTGCCGCGTAGATTGGGCACCGGCGTGTAGCCATCAAGCCAAATATACTCAAGTTTGAACTTCGTCATTCTGGACTGCTCCCTAAGTTGAAGTCTGAGAATTCCTAGAGCGTGCGCGGCCACCAATGGCGCGCGTGACCGCGGAGGCCCGAAATTGTGGGGGGCGCGGCGAATGCGCTCCGGCGTCGATGGGAAAGTGCATCAACCGGGGACCCGCCTTTCTACGCCGTCGGGCAGCGGTCATGGCGGATTGAAAAATGCTTCCAGACGCTATCCCGGCGCAGAGACGATCGCTCTCAGCCTGAGATACGTCAGTCAGCATCCAACCTCCTCGTGCAATGCAGGCCCATCAGAGCCGGGGGCCATGTGGCGGAACACGACGGTAGCAACGAGCTTTCACCACGGCGTGGATGCTACCGAAAGATGCAAAACCAAGCATGCCCATAATATGGGCATTTGCTGATTTTTATTGAGGCATCAGATTAATCGGGCAACATGCAGTACGAACCGGCTGCGTCGTGCAGGCGGTGGCACTCCAACGAGAGGCTAAGATGACTGAGAAGTTGAATCGACAATCGGCAAAAATCTACGAATTCCCGAGCGGCGGGCGTGCGGCGCTACACGGACACCGCTTGGTCAAGAAGGCTGCCGCCATCGTGCCCGCATCTAACCGAATTGCCAAAGTTGAATTCGGCACGGGCTGGTATCACGACGCGGCGATTCAGGAAGCCGAGATGGTGCGCTGGCGCTGAACTGCATATCGAAAGAAGTCATGCGTACATTTGATCCATACGACTGCACGAACTGAGAGAGATCGCGGAAAGGCATCTGGTCCTTTCCGCGCAAGGCGGGCGTGTTTGCCGCCAGATCTGAAAAACGGCCGATATTCGGCACATTTTTCAACATCCTTCACACATTCCCCCCAAGAGCCTGCTCAAGTTGTCGAGGCGGAGAGCCGGGCTATTGAATTTTCGAGCGCGAGGGGCGACGAACTACCTTGCCGTCACGCGCCAAAAATCGACCAGCCCATTTTCTTTGTCAGCGTCTCAAGCGCAAGCTGGCCCAACTGCGAGTTTCCTGCGGCGTCGAGCCCGGGAGACCATACGGCGATCGACGCCTTGCCCGGAGAGTTTGCCAGTATGCCGCCGCCGACACCGCTCTTTCCCGGCAGGCCGACTCGATAGGCGAATTCGCCCGAGCCGTCATAATGTCCACAGGTCAGCATGAGCGCGTTAATCCGACGCGCTCGTTCGGGTTGAACCACCGGCAGGCCTGTCGAGGGATTGTTGCCAAATTGTGCAAGAAAGCGGCCCGCCATCGCCAATTGCCGGCACGACATGGCGATGGCGCAATGGTGAAAATAAACGCCGAGAGTGAAATCCACCGGGTTATCGAGAACGCCGAAGGACTTCATATAATTGGCAAGCGCAGCGTTCCGGAATCCCGTCCGGTGCTCGGAAGCCGCCACTTCGTGGTCGATCGTGATCGTCGGATCGTCGGCCAGAAATTGCATGAACCTCAGGATTTCGCCCAAGGCCTCGCGGGGCCGATGGCCAGATAGGATGAGGTCGGTAACCGCTATCGCGCCGGCATTGATGAAGGGATTGCGCGGGATGCCGCACTCGCGCTCCAGCTGAACGATGGAGTTGAAGGGACTGCCCGACGGCTCGCGGCCGACGCGAGTCCACAGCCGGTTACCAACTTTTCCCAGCGCAAGTGTCAGGGTGAAGACCTTCGAGATGCTCTGGATCGAAAACGGCACGTCACTGTCGCCGCCCGCGGCGATATTCCCTTTCGCGTCGATCACGACAAGGCCGAATGCCTTGGGATCGACGCGCGCCAGTTCGGGAATGTAAGTAGCAACTGTGCCCCGGTCGGGCATCCGCCGCATATCGTCGACAATTTCTTTGACTACCACGTCGAGCTTGGTCACGGCGTTGCCCATCTTGCGACTTCGATCTCCCACCTTCTAGCGGGCAGTCGGCAAATCGCACAAGTTCGCCAATACTCGATGGGCTTCGCCGTCTAGTTCAGCATCGTCCTCCAAGCGAAGTGCTTCGCGATCAAAGACCGTCGGGCGCGTCAGGCTGGCTGACGCGCTGCGGCTCTGTAGCGCGGTGCAGAGACGGAGTGACCGAACTTGCTCGAAATGGTTCGCCGGTCCGCTTCGAACTTAGTCCAGCCGTCACCGTCCTGCAGCCCGGGAATCGTCACCAGTTCGCCGTTGTCGAGACCGACGAGCGATGCATCGACCATATCCTCGGCCGACATCACAATGGACGCTGGCATATTCTGATGAGGGTAGCCGGCGATGTCCCAAAACTCTGTCGCCGTCGCGCCGGGCAGGACGGCTTGAATGCGGACGCCCTTGTCGGCGAGCTCGTGCTGCAAGGAATGGCTGAGAGCGAGCACGTAGGCCTTGCTCGCCCCGTAGACGCCATTGAGGGTTTCGGGCGAAATGCCGACAATCGACGAAATGTTGATGATCGTTCCTTTGCCCCGCGACACGAACGCAGGTGCGGCCGCGTAGGTCAAACGCGTCAGAGCGGTGACGTTGAGATCGATCATCTCCTCCATCTTGCCAACGTCCGCCTGAAGTAGCGGCACAACCGATCCGACGCCGGCATTGTTGACGAGCATCGTGATGGTCGGATCATCTTTCAGAACAGCCTCGACCTTGGCCAAAGCGCTCTTGTCGTTCAAATCGGCGGCAAGCGTCGTGATGGAGCGTCCGGTCTCTTTCGAAAGGCGCGAGGCGAGTTCTTTCAAACGGCTTTCGTTTCGGGCGACGAGGATCAGGTCGTAGCCTCGCTTTGCCAGGCGGTCGGCATAAACAGCCCCGATGCCGCTGGATGATCCGGTAACTAGGGCTGTGCCCTTCGATGCGCTCATGACTTGTCTCCTTGGGTGACCCGTTGAATGACTGGCACCTAGGTAGGCTTGCAATCTCATGTCTCAAATGTCATATGTGGGGCGTTTTCGGCCATGCTCCGGAAAGGTTAGCTATGATGCGCGTCGGCTTCCTCGTTTACCCTGGCTGTTCAGTCATGGGTCTGGCCGTTTCCTCTGTGTTTGAAATTGCGAACCTCGTCCGCGGGAGCAAAGCCTACGATATTCAGTTCATCTCGGAGAAAGGTGGCGGCGTCAAAAGCTCGTCGGGCCTGACCCTCGACACGAAGCGAATGGGCACTGCATCATTCGATACGCTCGTGGTCGACGGCGCGAATGAACCTGTGGCCTCGCCGCCTGGCATCATCAAGTTCGTAAGGTCGGCTCCCCGCCGGTGCAGGCGCGTTACGGCAACATGCACGGGAGCGTTCGTTCTTGCGGAAGCCGGGCTATTGGATGGTAGGCGCGCGACGACACATTGGCTCTACGCCAAGACCCTTCAAGCGAAATACCCTTTGGCGCGCATCGATGAGGATCGCATCTTCATCAATGACGGTCCGATATGGACGTCGGCCGGCATGAGCGCGGGCATCGATCTCGCGCTGGCGCTCGTCGAAGCCGACTTCGGGAACGAGACGGCGCGGTCCGTTGCAAAAAAGCTCGTGCTCTACCATCGGCGATCGGGTGGGCAATCGCAGTTCTCCGAGCTGCTTGATCTCGCGCCGAAATCGGATCGCATCCAGACGGCATTGGACTATGCAAAGAAAAATTTGCACCGGCCGCTGACGGTCAATCGGTTGGCCGAAGCCGCTCATCTCAGTCCGAGGCAATTCAGTCGCGCATTCCATGACGAAACGGGGCAATCGCCCGCGAAGGCAATCGAGAGTTTGCGCGTCGAGGCGGCGCGCTTGCTCATGGAGCAAAGTCGGCATCCAATCGACGTCATCGCGCGGCAGACGGGCTTCGCCGATCGGGGCCGGATGCGGAGAGCCTTTCTCAGGGCCTTTGGCCAACCGCCGCAGGTTATTCGCCGGAACGCACGTGTCGAGACCGTGAATTGGCGGGACGTCAAAGAGCAAGATGCGCGCGGGAAAGGCCGGCGTTCGACATCCAGCCCTCGGAGGATATCACGGGCTGCTTCAACGGTCGTGTGACGCTTTTTTCATTGTCTGTCGTCGCGCGGAAACGCGCACGCAAGCTGGCCACGATCTCGTCGGTCTAACCTCCCGCTCGAACAGTTCTCTACAATCTGAATGAGAAACGGCCATGCTTCTTAGTGCCGAGGCAAAAGGCGGAACAGCTCGCCGTTACGACGATTTCCAATTCGTCCTATTGCATCACGACGAGAGACCTCGATATTAGATCTCTACAAACGGACGCTTCGCTTCGGCATATCGTCCACCGTTCGGGCGGCCCGTGAATCTATCGCGCTTTGAAGTCGCGATCCGAAACTCCGGGCCACTTATATCCAGGAAAGTTTTCTGCTCATGGCATCGTCTGTCACGCTCATCGATCTTGCGGGCTTCATTGCGTTGCTCCTCTGGGGCACGCACATGGTACAGACGGGAATCCAGTGTGCGTTCGGCCCCAACCTGAAGTCGATCCTCGGCACGGCTCTACGTAGCCGGTTTCGCGCGTTTCTGGCCGGAATTGGTGTCACCGCAGTACTTCAGAGCAGTACCGCGACGGGCTTGATGACAGCGGGCTTTGCGGCGGGCGGCTTGGTAGAGTTAGCGCCGGCGCTCGCGGTAATGCTCGGCGCGAACGTCGGTACGACGCTCATCGTGCAAGTCTTATCTTTCGATGTCGCCGCCGTTTCGCCGGCGTTGATCCTCGTCGGCGTCTTCATGTTCCGCCGCGATTACAGCACTCAGGCGCACGATCTTGGACGCGTCTTCATCGGGCTCGGGCTGATGCTGCTTGCCCTCCGTCAGTTGCTCGAACTCATGTCGGATTACGAAGACTCTCCGAGCCTGCGCTTGCTTCTGGGTGCGGTTTCAACGGCTCCTGTCCTCGACGTGATCCTTGCGGCCGGTTTCACCTGGGCTGCGCATTCGAGCGTCGCAGTGGTGCTCTTGATCATGTCGCTCGCGTCGAAAGGCGTGATCCCACCGGATGCCGCGTTTGCTCTGGTTCTCGGCGCCAATCTCGGAACCGCGGTCAATCCCGTCGTCGAGGGACCGGCGACCGATGATCCTGCAGCCAAGCGTCTGCCGATCGGCAACCTATTGACCCGAGTAGTCGGCGTCGCCATCGCTCTCGCCGCGCTACAGCCGATCGGCCGTTTCATGGTGACGATCGAACCGGACAACGCGCGTGCGGTCGCCGATTTCCATACGCTCTTCAATCTGGCGGTCGCGGCCGCGTTCTTTCCGTTTCTCACGTCTTATGCCGCGCTTTTGCAGCGCTGGCTGCCGAAGCGCGTCGATCCTGCCGATCCCTCGCGGCCGCTCTATCTCGACCCCTTGGCACGAGAAACTCCTATCGTTGCGCTTGGTGCGGCTGCGCGTGAAGCGCTACGTCTCGCCGACGTTCTCGGCGAGATGCTGGTCGGCGCCAAGAAGGCGCTCATCACCGGAGAAACGAGCTCGGAGAAGGCGATCACCGGCGTCTGAACGAAATCCTGACCTTTGCGATGAACGTGGAGCAGGCAGGCGACGTCATCGACCGGAACCTCCTGCCGCATGCTTCGAAGCGGCTGAAGAGAGGGCTTGCCTTTTCCAAAGAAAGCCAGGCCGAGCTGGTCGCTATGATGGATCGGTTGAACGTCAATGTTCGAACCGCCGCCTCGCTCTTCATGACGGTCGATCCGCGGTCCGCACGTCTGCTCGCGGATGAAAAGATCGCGTTCAGAGAAGTGGAATCCCGCGCAACAGTCCTGCACGTCGAAAAAATGCGGACCGGACGGCTGGATACCGTGCAGTCGAGCGCACTGCAGTTGGATCTTCTTCGCGATATGAAGCTCGTGAACAGCCATATCGTGGCCGCCGCGGCTTATCCCGTCCTCGAGCGTACGGGCGAACTCCTGCCGAGTCGTATTGCGACGAACTCCTGATTCGCCGGGATGGCTCCGGCCTTCTGCGCCGTCCGGGAAACCGGGAGGCGCGCCAAGCCGCAGCACCGGAGTGCATCCTGGAAGTTATTTCTGCTGAATTTTTTCAAGATAGTCTTTCAATTCGACAACAGCCCGTCGCGAATAAGCTCCGCCACTTTTGCCGCCGCCACCTTCTGAACTGAAGACCTTGCCCCAGAGGGGCATCTCTTGCTCTCCGTGGCCCTGGATATTGCCACCGTAGCGAATGATTTCGACGATGCGGTCGGCGGGAAATTTGCCGTCCGACTGTTTGCTGATCACGGTAAGATCTGCCGGATGGACGGTGAGGATTTTCGCCATCGGACCGTTGCCGGTGCCATCAACGCCGTGACATTGAGCGCAGTGCTCGCGAAATAATTCTTGTCCCGACGGCACCATAATTTGGGCCAGCGTCAGGCATGCGCGACCGGTGAAGGCGATGCAAACCACGTCCAAGCAACGGCAGAGCTTGCTACGGCGAAGGTGAGAAGATGCCTCGTATTCATCATGGACGATAACCACCGCGTGTCGATCTGCGCTGCTACAATAAGACGGGATCCGCCTTTTGCAGTCTAGCTTCTCGCGTATATCTGAAACTAGCTTTGACCACCGTCAAACTTTTCTAGAGGCGGCGAGTCAGGGAGAGGGCCGTTGAAGACTTGAGGTTAGCCCCCTGGACGTGATCAAGTGCACGACCGGACGAGCGGTTGAGACAGTGGCTTCAGTTCCCCGCCTGGAACCGCCAGAATGTGCCGCCTGCCGACTCGACGGTCAGTATGTTTTTGACGCGCTTGTCCGGTGGCCTGATACCATATTCGACGAGCGCCTTCACGTCGTCGAGCAAGGCCGGATTTTCCGCGTAGCCTGAATGGTTGAGACCCAGGGCGTCCGTCGACACGGCCGTGACATCGATCGTGTCCACGCCGGGGATTATCAAAGGTCCATCCTTTGGAATATCGCCCGCGCGCGGGACGCCGCCCCAGAAGCGCGCGGAATATCCCAGCGCCCGGTCGTTCGATGCGGCATAGAGCGTTACGCCTTTGGCGAAGTTCGTGATCTCGCGGGCGATGATGTTGAACTTGTCGCGATCGACGTCGGGGGCGGCGAGGATGACTTGGCTGATGACCACGCCTTTCGGAATCTTCGGCTTTAGTCTCTCGAGCACGCGCAACAACAGCTCGTTGCCCATCGAGTGCGCGATAAGGCTGATGGATTTCGCGCCGCTCTTCTGGATGACGAGCTTCAGGAAATCAGCAAGCATCGGCTCGGCTTGTTCGACGCTGCCGTGATCGTAAGTGTAGCTCGCGACCGCGCCGCCGGATGGCCAGCTATAGACAAATGGTACGCCGTCGAAGCCGAGGTCATAAGCGATCTGCGCGGTTCGATAGAGGGCGCAATCGAATGATGTATTGAAGCCGTGTACGAAGACGAAGGCGTGATCCTTGAATGTCGACGACTTTGCCAGCTGCTCTTTAACGAGCGCCAGCATCTGATCTGCGGTCAGGCTGGTGATTTCCTGTAGCGTGAAGTGCTTGTTCGGGTCTTCTTTCTCTTCGTAGATTTTGTATTTGAAATACGGGATCTCAAACAACCGCGGCCGCTCAATGTGCGGCACCTGGTGGCTGAGAGGCACGGTTATCAACGCGCGGCCAAGCTGCAGCTTGTGGCCGCGCTCGGAGCCAAATTGCAGTCTGGCTGGGTCCGGTTGGATCTCGCGATCCGTCCCGTAGAAGACGGGCACGACCTTGAACTTCTTTGAAGTATCGCTGTCGACGGCGGCGCGTGCGGCGGCACTTGGCGCGGCCGGTGGCGGAAGCACCGGAGCCGCCGCTACCGGAGGCGGCGGAGGCGGGGCAACCTCGTCGTCCAGGGATCGCGTAGTAGGCGGCAAGGCCGTTTCATCGCGAGACGGCGGCGGAGCGGCGCTAGCCGACGGCGTTTCGGGTTGCATAGGCGGCGCACCTTCGCCTGTCGCTCGGGGTTCGTCCCGCGGCGCTTCGGGAGCTGCCCCTCCACCGGCGGCGCCTTGCTCGGTTTCAGCAGGCTCGTTGCTATCGGCAGGAGGCTTCGCACCGTACTTCTCATGATAGGAATGTTTGCCCTGCCCGGATGCGTCGCCGCCTGCCGCTTCGTCCTGTGGCTCAGGCTTGGACGGCTCGACGTCGGATGGCGGAGCGGGTTTTGCGGGGGCTGATGCTTGCGGGGCGGGAGCGGGCATCGACTTTTCTTCGGCCGAGGGCGGTTGCGGCTCTGGAGCTTTGCCGATTTTCGGCGTCTCGCTGCACGACGCCACAAGCAGGCCGCAGGCGACCAGTGCGGTCAGCCCAAACCCCATGCGCAGAAAAGCTGGCCGACGCCAGCTGTTGGCTGCCAAAATCACGCTACCCTCCCCAGGACGCGGCCCTAATCCAAGCTAGGGAGCTTGAGCTCTCCAAGCAACCGGCTCTATGGCATGAGATTGTGACGGCGAAGAGCGGCGAAATCCCGACTTGTGGGTAACGGCTTTCCTAGCCATGGTCGCCGCCTTCGAACGAACAGGATTTAGCTTCGCAGCCATGGCCGTTACAGCGCTTCCAGCTCACAGAATTTCCGTCGCCGACTATGTTTCGGGCATCGCTGACGGCGACCGCGCGCTTCTCGCTCGCGCCATCACACTGGTTGAAAGCTCGAACCCGGAGCACGGGCGTTTGGCGCAAAGCGTGCTGCAGGAGCTCTTGCCAAGGACCGGCAAGGCGGTGCGGCTGGGCATCACCGGGGTGCCGGGGGTCGGCAAATCGACGACGATCGATCAGCTCGGCATGAATCTCATCGCCGATGGACATCTCGTTGCCGTGCTGGCCATCGACCCGACCTCGAAACGCTCCGGCGGTTCGATCCTCGGCGACAAGACGCGCATGAGTTCATTGGCACAAGAGAAGAATGCCTTCATCCGGCCCTCGCCTTCGTCAGGGACGCTCGGCGGTGTGACGAGGCGAACGCGCGAGACGATGGCGCTCGTCGAAGCGGCGGGCTTCGACGTCGTCATCGTCGAGACGGTGGGCGTCGGTCAGTCCGAGGTCGCGGTCGCCGACATGGTCGATTTCTTTCTGGTGCTTTTGCTTTCAGGTGGCGGCGACGATCTCCAGGGGATCAAGAAAGGCATCATCGAGCTTGCCGACATGATCGCCATCAACAAGGCCGACGGCGACAACATTAGGCGCGCGCAAAGTGCGGCGGCGGAATACAAGAACGCGCTGCAGATCTTCACGCCGCACGGCGCGACGTGGTTTCCGCCGGTTCTAACGGTATCGGGGCGGGACAACAGCGGTCTCAAAGAGCTTTGGGGCAAAGTTCTCGACCATCGCGAGAAGATGACGGCGACAGGCGAATTCGACGTGCGCCGGCAATCGCAAGCCGTAGCGTGGATGCGCGATATGCTTGAGGACCGCCTTATGAGCGCGCTCAGGGCCAACCCGCAAGTGGCGGCCGAGCTTCCGAAGATCGAAGCCTCTGTCCGCAACGGTACGCTTCTGCCCACGCTCGCGGTCGAGCGCATCATGACGATGATGGGACTTTGAGGCCTCGCTGTTGGACAACGCGGTTTTTGCCTCGCCCGTCTGGCGCGGCGCGCGCCCCGATCGCGCGGACCGGGTAGCGCGATTTCGTGGAGAGGCGATCCGGCAGCGTTAACCAGGCATAGGGGCGTCTTCTTTTTGCCCGGTTATTCCTCCCGGCCATTTTTCGTGCAATAACCCGCGTACAGTGCCAAGCGTCTGGAGATTGCCCGGCCATGTCTCCCCGAAGCGAAGCGACTCTTCTTGAGGCCTCAGAAATTCTTGAACTGTCCGAAACAGATCTCGTGCATTTTATCGATCGCAAACGGTGTGAGCGTCACCTGACTCGACTTGTCAGATTGCTCAATGCGATGGCGAGTTCGTCGGAGGAAGATCGCGCCCTAGGGCTCAAAGCCCTACGGCGCATCGGTCTTGAACACGGCGGTTAGGCCTTGCTTGTCAACGCGGTCCGCCCCCCGCGCTGTGCTTGCCGTCTCGATCGGATGCCGCTGGGCATTCTCGGGAGAGACCGTGAAAGTCCATTGGCGGGTTTTGGCAATACTTCTGTCGCTGCTTTCGACCTATGGAAGCGCTTTTGCGCAGACTCCTTTTTATAAGGATTTCGACAGCAAGCTAAACGGGTTGTCCGGGACGCTCATCCGGCAGGAGCCGAGGACTGGCGCGCCACTCGATGCACTTGCCTACCGCGTGCTCTACCGCTCGACGGGCTTGAAGGGGGAGCCGATCGCCGTTTCCGGCGCGATTATTATTCCAGCTGGTCAGCCGCCGCCCGGAGGCCGCCCCATCGTCGCCTGGGCGCACCCGACGACAGGCATCGTTCCCCGCTGCGCTCCGTCGCTGGCTCTCTTTCTCTTTCAACAGATCCAAGGGCTGCGGGAGATGATGCGGCGCGGCTACATCGTTGCCGCTACCGATTATCCCGGCCTCGGGACGCCGGGCCCCCATCCTTACCTCGTCGGCGAAAGCGAAGGGCGTGCCGTTCTCGATTCCGTTCGCGCGGCGCGCGCGCTCGCCGGCGCCGGAGCAAGCAACCAAGCCGCCTTCTGGGGTCATTCGCAAGGCGGACAAGCGGTACTTTACGGGGGCATCCTTGCAAAGAGCTACGCGCCGGAGCTCAACGTCGTTGGCGTCGCCGCCGCCGCGCCCGCAACCGAACTCGGTGAGCTCATGCGCGCCGACATTGCGACGGCGGGCGGCAAGAACCTTCTGGCAATGACACTGTGGTCCTGGGATCGCGTCTTCGGCGCACCGATGCAGAAGATTGTCGATGAGGACGCGATACCGACGATCGATGCTCTCGCCAACGTCTGCCTTGAATTGGTCATCGATATGCAGCCCCGCAAAGCCGCCGGGAAATTGCTGATGAAGCGGTTTCTGAAAGTCGATGATCCGACCGTCATCGAACCATGGCAAACTCTTCTCGCTCAGAATACCGCCGGATTGACGCCGCGCGGGTTGCCGGTGTTCATCGCGCAGGGCATGGCGGACGATACCGTCGTCCCCTCCGTCACGATTGCGTACGCGAAGCGCCTTTGTGACAATGGAAGCCCCGTCAGTCTGGCGCGGTTACCTGGCGTCGGGCATGGCATGGTCGCGGTCAAAAGCTCGCTCGATGCCATCGCTTGGATTTCGGATAGGTTCGCGGGCCGGCCGGCTCCGAGCGACTGCGAGAGCCATAATGAGGACTCCCATGATCGCCGAGACAATTAAGTTCGCGCTCTCAAATTTTACGCTGACGTTTTTTTTGATCGGCATGCTGTTCTCCGCAGTCGCCATAGTCCGGGCGCCGAAGCCGGTCAGCAATGCCGTGGCCGTCGAGAAAATTCTTTCGTGGTTCGTCTTCTGGACGATCGGCGTCGCCTATTTCTACAACTTTGTCTTTCATGTCTTCTTCGGGGAAATGGCGGCGAAATTCATCGGCTGGGCCGACAGCCCGTTCCAACTCGAAGTCGGAATGGCGAGCCTCGGATGCTCGGTCGTTGGCTTCCTTGCGGCCTTTCGGAGTTTCGACTTGCGCCTTGCCGCGATCCTGTCTCCGGCCATTTTCATGCTCGGCGCGGCGGTGGGGCACGTTCATCAGATGATAGTGGCAAATAACTTTGCGCCGGGAAACGCCGGCTTCATGTTCTGGAGCGACATATTCTTTCCGCTAATGGGCTTCGCGCTACTTTGGCTTAGCCGCAGCGCAGGGCAGCCGACAGCGAGTGCTATCTGATCACTGCAGCAACGCTCGCAGGTCGTTTTCAGATGGCCAAGCGGGCGCATCGGTCTGCTCGTTCGCGATTTCCTCAAGCGCGGCCACGTTTTTGAGGCGCAAACCGTGAGGTGGCGCTGTCTCGATCAATCCGCGCATTTCGAGCTGCATAAGGCCCAGGGCCAAAAGGTCGACGCTCAACCCAAGAAAATCGGCAATGACGCCGCAATCGACGGAATCGTCGATCAGGGTCGGGTCACCGCCTTCCTCGCGGCTGCGATGGGACACCGCGACCAGAAAAGCGGCTAGCCGTACCATCGGCCGCTCCCGCGCCGAACTGACAAGGCTTTCGCGGCGGAAAATGAATTCGCGCTCAACGGCATCATCGAATCTTGCCTTGGCGTGCGCATCGTTCTCGACCAGCTGATCCACCGCTTCGAGCGGGAAACAGCTTACGCTCGTCTCTACGGTGGCGCGCGCATTAAAGGCGTGCCGCTCGAGAAACCCCATGCCGACAATGTCGCCGGCAAGTGCGTGCTCGATGATCTCGATGGTGAGGTCCGGGCGAGTCCGGTAAATACAAAGAGCACCGGTCTCGACGCGGTAGACATTCGACTTGATATCGCCGGCCTCGAAAAGGAGCTCATTGCGGGCCAGGCTGCGAACCGAGTCGTCCGTATCATGAGGGCGGCGAGCAGAAGCGTCGATTGCAAGCGTCTCGCTGCCGATCTTGGCGAACCCCGTACCCAACATACTCAAACTCCACACGACAAAAACGCAATCCGGCGCCCTCTCGTCGGGCGTCGCGCTAGCAAAAATTTCGCAGAAAGAATGGAATTATCGCGGTCGGAATACAGGTATCCGGAGCATTACGCAATAGTAATACCGTATTTATTTTGTCGCATTTCTTGAACGAAGTCCATTCGCCGCCACCGGAATTTATTCCTGACAGAAAATCCTGGTTCGATTCCGAGTCCCGCTCTCGTCCCATTTCATTTCCCGATGGTCTTGAACGGCTTACGTGGCCTCAAGTTCCGTCGTTACAATGCCAACAACGCAAACATCGGTGTTGCGGGTCCATCGGACAATTATACCTTTGGATGTTGAATGTAGAATTCCCCGAATGACGTGCGGGCCTTCGAGACCTCGGGCGACTAACCCTCTCGTTTGGCCGCAGTTCCCCGAATTAGCCGTCGCGCGGGCCGATCAAATTGCGCCCCGACCGATCTGCGCGGAGTCCGTTGAGTGGATATGGCCTAGATCGCGCCAAGCTTCGTTGATGGCTTTGCGGTCGACGCGCTCGCCGGAGCAGCAAATCGGCCGGTCGATAGCCAAGGGAAAATGGGTGCGCAAGCGTGAGAAGTCGTCTTATTCTTCGCCAGACGCCATATTCAGCCGATTTGCGAGCATTGCGGCACGTGTCCTGTTCGGCAGACGCAGCTTTTGCAATACCGCTGTCACATGCCTCTTCACTGTGTTCAAAGAGCAGGAAAGCTCAGTGGCAATTTCGGAATTGCTCTTGCCGGCTCCAAGCAGCATCAGCACTTCTCGCTGTCTCGGGCTCAACGTCTCAACATCCGGATGCAGCATCGGCGCGGCCGGCGCCTCGCTGAACCCAGGACCAAATTGCTGGAAAAGGGCCTTCGCAATCGTGTCCTGAATGAGTGTGGGATTGAGGGTAACGGGTGCCTTCAAATTTTTTGAAGCATTGTCCGCATCTTTCGCTTCAGGAACCCATCCCGCGATATCGACATGCATGAGTACGGCGCCACTGCCGATGTCCGCGCTGACTGGAACGCCGATGACGACGAACCATTGCTTCTGCTTTGGTGGTCGCGAAGGGAGCACGAAGGAAATGAGGCTGCGCTTCCTCTTCAAAAGCAACTTGACCTCGGAGCTGTGGCCGTCGTCCTCGCAATGATCGAAGTAGGAATTGCCCACCGGGTATTGGGTCAGAGCAATCTTGCTGTTGTCGTCCGCGCGTCCGGACTTCGCACTCACGTCGATGATGGTGCCACGGCTGTCGATGAGCACGACGTAGACCGGAGGTTCGCGGAGGGTGGGTGATTTCATCGCCGTCCTATAGTAGCCGCTGCATGATCGGACGGGGCCGACGACTAGCACATTGGAATCATCGGCCTGCCCGAAGAGCATGTGAATTAGCGGACCCTGGTCCCTAAGGCTAGCTCGGCCGTGACGGAATAGTCTTTTTTGCGCACGAGGATCAGATCAATGGGCTCGCGGCGGGGGATCCAGTCCGGATTTCGCTAACTCCGAATCTGGTGGTCGGCGGAAAAGTTATCTGGTCCGTATGGCACAAGGCTGGGATCAAGCTGGCGCCGCCGCTCGCCGACGATCATTCGGCCTATGTCTTTCTATCGGAGCAAGCGGCAACGATCGAGCAGATGCGGATGCGCGCAATAGCAACTCTTGCCAAGGAGCGGGCCGGAGGCGGCCGTTCCGGTTCCGGAGCGACTTGATCGCGCGTCGCGCGTGGAGCGAATAAGTGCCAGTCTCGCGCAGGGTTCCCCGTCTAAATCGAAAGCTATGGATGGCCGGTCGTTTTCAACGACACGGGATCCGTTCGGGCGCGCTTAACCGGAGGCTCCGATGGCAACCAACCAAGAATGGCCCTCGCTGTCCGATTTGCCCGACGATGGCGCAGTGCATGGCGAAGGAGCCGCATTCTCCGTCGCAACGTTCGATCCGGAGACGGCGTCGGCTGCGGACTTGTTGATGGCGGGCATACAGATCGCCCGGGCCGGCGGGCTCAACGAGGCGGCCGAAATCTTTGCAAAAGCAATACTCAAAGATCCGTCGTCGGCCGAAGCCTACGAGGCGTTGGCGACGGTTCTCGTCCCCCTCGGCAAGCTCGAGTTCGCGATCAGAGCTAACGCGAAGGCCATCAGCCTCGGCTACAATTCGGCCTCGTCGTGGGAAATGCTTGGCGACATGTTCGTCAGCCTAGGACAATTCGCCGACGCTACCGAGGCTTTCGGCACCGCACTCGATCTCGAGCCGGATGCGGCCGAGTTGCGGAGCAAACTTCATACCGCCCGGTCGCGAAGCGCCGCTCAGACGCGCGTGGTTTCCTCAGAGCCAATTCGATCTCCTGCGCGGCCGGACGCGGATCTGTTCGGGCCCGAGTTTCTCAGCACCGACCCCCTCCCTCCCGCTTGGCGCCGCGTCAGCCTCGTCACGATTACCCCCGATGGCAATCCACACTCGGCAGCGTTCGACGATCTCGTTTTGGGTCTCGATGGCGCGCTCAAATCGCTCGGTGTGGACGCCGAGCGTCGGAACAATGCCTTCGGAAATTCCGGCATCAATCTTTTGCTCGGCGCGCATCTCATTGGCTCGCAGGAGCTTGCCGAGCGGATTCCGTGGAACACCGTGATCATCAATCTTGAGCAAGTCACGGGATTTGATGTGCGCTCGCGGCCGATCTACTTGAGCCTTCTAAATCGTCTTGCGGTCTGGGATTACAGCGTTCGCAACATCGAAGACTCCGCCGTGCTGGCATAGATCAAGCGGGCGTTGAGCTGTTTGCGGCGGGCAAAGTGAAGAAGATCGAGGCAATTACTGGCGAGGGCGCCGTCGGGGTCGCGCAGCGACATCGGAACACTCGAATGTCCGGCGAACCAGAGAATAACGCTGAAATCCGCGAGATCGCTGATTGTCAGTTCCTGGTACCTGCACCGCATCGCGTTCGGCACGCCTGCGAGACGCTCGACATTCTGGTCGCACACGGAGACGTCGAGGCCGGCTTGCGTCAGCACGGGCCGCAAATCGGCCCCTACATAGCCATGTCCGACAAGAAGAATTTTCATAACTCGTCCCGGCCACGCGCACAGCAGTTGATCTGTTTCTGCTTTGCCTTGCGCGTGGCTTGTGACGACTACCTACCCGCAGGCGCCACTTTCTCCCGGCGCCGTGCGGGCGATGCGGGGCCTGCACCAACCAGTTCCATGAGCGCCAGTTCGGCTTGGCTGACATAGCGCTCCTTATGATGCAGAACACGGAACGAGCGGCGCGGAAGGGGAAAATCCGGCGAAACCAATCTGCCCGACAGCAGCCCGGATTCTGCAACCAGATTTGAAATAGCTGTCGCTCCCACACCGGCTTCGACGGCCGCACAGACGGCCTCGTTCGAGGGCAGCTCAAGTGCAACGTCCAGATCGGCCAAAGTCATCGACAATGATTTGAGCGCACCCTCGAACTCGCCTCTCGTTCCGGAACCCGGCTCGCGCAAAACCCATTTGGTCGACTTGAGATCGCAAGGGTCGAGCTTGGGTTTCGAAGCCAACGGGTGGGTCGGGCCGACGACAACGACCAGCTTGTCGCCTTCTATGCTCCGCACCGAGAGGTGGGGATCGTCAATCGTGCCTTCGACGAAGCCAATATCCGCTGCGCCTTCGTGCGTCGCGGCCGCCACTTGCTGCGTGTTACCGGCGCTCAGCTTCAGCTTGATGTCCGGGTATCGCTGATGGAACATCGCGAGAAAGGGCGGCAGCCAATAATTGATGATGGTCTGGCTTGCGAAGATCGACAGCGTGCCGCGTTTCATTCCTGCGAGATCGGCCAATGCCTTCTCGGCGGTCGCGGCGCGCGCAAGCACTCCTCGCGCTTCGGTAAGAAACGTGCGGCCAGCGTCCGTCAGCTCGATACGCCGGCCGATCCGATCGAACAACTTCACGGCATAGCGCTCCTCGAGCGCTGCGATTGCCGAACTTGCGGCCGACTGCGTGATGTTGATCTCGTGCGCCGCCTGCGTCACGTGCTGACGTTCGGCGACGGCCACGAAGATTCGCAGTTGCTCGAGTGTCATTTGCTCTTCACCTTCACGCCACGACTTTAATCAGGGCCAAACTGAAACCTGCGATGAAGAGCGACGATGCGGCGCCAAGCACAAGCGGTTTCAGACCCTTCGCCTTGAGTTTCGAAATGTCGGTTTCGAGGCCCATCGCCGCGAGCGATACCGAGAGCAGGAATGTCGTTACCGGTATGATGACGGCTTTGGCTTCGGGTGGCACGACGACTAAGCTGTTCAACACAACGAGCGCGATGAAGCCGACGAGGAACCACGGCATCGGCGCCTTTCCCGCGGCGCCTGCCGTTCCATGGCCGCTCTTACGCCGTGCAGCCAACAGGCCGAGGCCGATCACCATCGGCGCTAGCAGCATCACACGGCTGAGCTTGGCCATAGTGCCGTATTCGCCGGACGACTGGCCGTCCTGAAATGAAGCTGCAACGACCTGGGCAATCTCGTGGATCGAGGCGCCGGTCCATAATCCGAATGCCTGCGGATCGAGATGCAGGACACCCGGCAGGACCGGATAGGCAAACATCGCGATTGACCCGAAGATCGTTACGCAGGCGACGGCATACGCGACGTCCTCGTCGTGGCCCTTTGTGACCGTGTTGGTCGCAATGACGGCGGAAGCGCCGCAAATCGACGTTCCGGCAGCGATGAGCTGCGTCAGCTTGCGGTCAACGCCCATCGCGCGGCCAAGCCAGGTTGTAAATGCGAACGTCGCCAGCAACGTCGCGACGATGATTGCAAATCCGCGCGGACCGACCTCGCCGATCTGCTGGGCCGTCAACTGAAAGCCGAGAAGAATGATCGCGAACCGGAGGACGCGGCGAAGCGAGAACATTACGCCGTCCTTTGCCCGGCGTGGCGTCCCCACGATATTGTGAAACGCCATTCCGATGACGATCGCGAGGATCATCGGGCTGAAGGTTGCGACGCCTGGGATTTCGCGAAGGGCGAAGGCAAGACCGGCGATCGTGATTGTCAGAAAAAGCCCTGGCCAAATGCCCTGAGCATAAGCCGCGCGCAGGTGTTCCAAATGCTTGGCGTGGGTCGAGCGGCCCAAATGCTGCTCTGACGGTACGGATGCGGGGACTGGCACAGCTGGCGGCATGGAATTCTCCTCCTAAGCGATGCCGCAGCATGACGTCCTCCATTACCTCATTCCAACGCAATCTCCTTCTTGTTTCAATCGATTTTACTGATTGATTGGCGCACGGGCTAACCGTGTTCGCGCAGGAAAGGCGTGTTTGTGGGCGGCTGGGACGTGTGCCGTCAGGCGTGCGCGTGCTGGCCCACGGCTGGCTCGCTACTGCAGGCGCAACCGGCGCCCAGGCCGCAAGGGGCGTCTTGGCTGACCTCGAACTGCAGCGTCGCGTGACGAATCTCAAATTCGTCGTGCAGCATTTTCGCAGTCTTTTTGATGAAGGCGTCGCCCGGGTGCCCGTCCGGCATGACGAAATGGCAGGTCAGGGCCGTTTCCGTTGTGCTCATCGGCCAGATGTGGAGGTCATGGATGCTGACGACGCCGGGCAATGCCGACAGACGCGCCTGCACCTTCTCGGCATCGATACTGACCGGCACGCCGTGCATCGCGAGCCGGATCGAATCTCGCATCAGTCCCCACATTCCCCAGACGATGACGGCGGCAATGATGAGACCGACAAGCGGATCGAGCCAATTCCAGCCGGTGAGCAAGACGCCGATTCCGACAAAGACAACGCCGAGGGAGACGGCCGCGTCGGCCACCATATGCAGATATGCGCCGCGGATATTAACGTCGCGATCGCCTCCTGAGGCGAACAACCACGCAGTGAAGCCGTTAATCAGGATGCCGATGGTAGCGACGATGATCATCGTGCTGCCGACAACCGGTGTCGGCTCAATCAGTCGCTGCACTGCTTCAAGCGCAATCGCGCCGACGGCCACGAGCAACAAGACGGCGTTAGCAAGCGCCGCCAAAATCGTCGATGATCCGAACCCGTAAGTAAATCGCAACGTCGGCCGGCGCTTGACGAGAACGCTCGCGCCCCAGGCCATCAGCAAGCCCAGCACATCGCCCAAGTTGTGCCCGGCGTCGGCGACGAGCGCCATCGAGTTCGCAAGAAATCCTGCGGTCACCTCGACGATGACGAAACCGATGTTGAGCGCTGCGCCCAGAGCAAATGCGGGACCGAAATCCTTCGGCACGTGGCTGTGCCCATGCGATCCGGAAGAATGGTCATGGCCGGAATGATCGTGTCCAGCGTGGTCATGATCGTCATGTGGGTCGTGGGATTGGGTCATGGTCCGCAGCTCGATAGGGACGACAGTGGCAGCGTAGGGCCTCCGCCGGTCCGTTAAAATGGGGATTATCGTCTGCGCCGCAACCTTATGGCCCACATACTCCGCTTGGGGTCAGATTTAACCGGATGCCGGGTCTTTAACCCTTCTCAATTCCGCTGATCCGTTCGAGGAGGCGCGGGCGGCGTGGTGAAGGACTAGCCGGACCTGGATTTTTCTCCGCTTCACCGGCCGGTAGCGGCGGTGGTGTCGCGCCATCCGGGACAGCCGCATCGGCTGTTCCGCTGCCTGCGTTTCCGTTCAAAGCGCGAAGATATGATCCAGGGCGCTGTTCGCGCGCCTCCATACCATCACCGTCTCCCGCCCTCTCGGCATCATTTGCGGGCGAGCGCGGTCCGCGGGGCGCGGAAATGCGCTCGGCGAGCGACGGTCTCGCCGGATTTTCCTTATCGGATGCGCTTTCTTCGACCGGTACCGGATTCACGCGACGGAGTTCCTCGTGGAAGCGAAGCGCCTGCCGCGACAGACGTTCCTGACCCGCGGCGATCTCGGCGCGAAGCTCCGTGATGATGCGGCGCTGGTTGTCGACCTCTTCCTGCAGAGCGCCGAGGTCCGCCTTCTCCACCATGCTGGGCGATGGCGGCGTGTCCTTCTCTTCGTAGGCTTTCAGAGTGGCCCTGAGCTTCGCCAATTCAGTCGACTTCGCGTCGCTGGCCGACTGGAGATCGGCAACGCGATCTTCGAGCGCCATTCTTTCGGCGTCCTCGCCACCGAGGCTGGATTTAAGCCCGTTGAGTTCGGCTTCCGTTTTGGCCAGCGCCAGCATCAACCTCTTGATTTCCGCGTTCTGCTCGCTGCTTTGCGCGCCGCTCGCCGTGACTTGCAGTCGTTCGATCAGTGCCGCCTGCTCGCGGCTCTTCTCGCGTAAAGCTTCGAGCTCGGTGCGAAGAGCGACATTGCTGTCAGCACCCGCACCCCTTGCGCCGTCGCGATTGCGCGACGCGCGCGTGTCGAGCGCCGTGCGCAATTGCGCGAGTTCTTTCTCTCGCTGCTTGTTGAGCTGGGACGCCTCGTCAAGCGCTGCTGCCTGCTTGGCGCTGGTGGCCGCCAAGGTTTTTATTTCGCGGTCGCGCGTCGCGAGCAGCTTGCGCGTTTCAGCGAGGCGCTGCTCGACCTTCGGCAGCCGGTCGAGGATGGCTTGCTCGAGAACGCGCCGGGCATTCTCGTGCTCCTCGACGCTCATCTTCTGATCGGCGATCGCTTCGGACAATTCCTGTATCTTCGCGTCGCGGCGATTGACCTCTACCCTCTGACGGGCAGCCGAAAGACCCGCGTCCTCGAGCTTGGCCTCCAGCCGGTGCAATTCCATCGCAAAGTCGGCGCGCAAGCGATCTTTGTCAGCCCGGATTTCAGCTTCGGTGAGCGGCAACGTCCGCTTCAGGGCTTCAGTCGTAAAGCGCTCAACGCGGCGCTTGTAGGCCGGCAAAAGGACAACCACGATCAGGGCCGCGATAAGAAAGCCCAGTGTCACGAGCATCGCGGCGTAAAGGGTTATCAAGAATACTCGCCCTGAATTGAAAAGCTTTGCGGCCCCCGCCGCCGGTGACGTCCCTTACCCTGCAGAGAAACCGCCTTTTCGGCCTCACCGCAATATCGAACCGGCACTAAGCCTTCACTCGGCATCAGAACGGATTCCAGGTCGGGCTCCTCGTATACTTCAAATAGCCGACGTTGGCACCGAGTCGAAGCCCTATACCGGCTCTAATCGGCGCAAGTGTAACATGCCCGGCCTTCTGGAATTGCACGCTTACGCCGCCTACGAGATAAGCGGTCCCTTCGACACCGCCGAAACGGTCGAAAATGTCTGAAGGATCGCGGAGGTTGTAGACGAGCGTCATGACCTTCGAGCCGTCACCGCCGAAGTCATAGCCGACAGAAGGCCCTTGCCAGTAGACTTTGAACGAGCCTGCATCTTTTGTGTAGAGCGTGCCTTCCCCGTAAGCCAAGCCGGCTACGAAAGCACCACCGGCGTCTTCGCCCAGAATGTAACCGTTTGGCCTACCTGCCTTTTGGAAAGCCCATTCGATAGCCGACGCCAACCCGCCGCTAACTTTGCCAAAGAAGTTGTTGCCGGCGCGAACGATTTCATCTTCCGAATATGATTCATGCGGCGGGCTGTCGCCAGGCGGGGGGCCGGGCTCATAGTGTTCATCCCGGCTGGCGCTTTGCGGCGGGGCATAGGGAGCGCCGTAGCCGCCCGGATCGCCGCCATGATCGCGAGGACCGTTATAGGGGCCATAGGAATCGCCGCCCGAGGAGGCTCGCGGTGGAGGTGCGTAGCTATTGTCCGCAGCCGGAGGCGGCGGAGGTGAGCGATAGGAATCAACGCCGCTCTGGCCCGTATAGGTATCGTCCGGCGGTCTATAAGCGTCGTCTCCTGCTCCAGCGCTGGAGGCTCCGACCATCAGGCAGAGCAGCAAACTCAGAATGGAGGTGGACGCCGCGTTCCGGCGAAGGGCATCCTGCATTCGCAATGTCCTGTCGAAGCCGCGGCGCATCGGCGTGACCCTCGTTGTTCTTGTTCGAGCTTGACCAGCGCCCAGTCGCCCGCACGCGATGCGTGCAGCCCACCCAGTGACCGAGCGTTACTCGAATCCTATCTTACAGATTCGCCAGCATGTGTTGCTAAAGTATGGCCGATTCGCGTTGCCTATGCGCCGGGCGCAGGCAATCCGGCCTCGCCGCCACGCCAAAGCGGCTGCCGCCCCCAGGCTATGAAATAGGGATTGCGAAAGCCGCGGTCATAGTGCCCGTACGTCAGCGGCGTGCCGTCAATTTTCGTCACCGAACCGCCGGCCGCTTCGAGGATGGCTTGGCCGGCTGCCGTATCCCATTCGTATGTCTCGCCAAATCGAGCGTAGAGATCGCCTTCTGCGGCAGCGATGAGGCAGAATTTCATGGACGAGCCGAGAGGCTTCGCGTCTCGCACATTGAGCGCTGCCAAAAGGTCGGTGCTAGCGGTGCCCGCGCCGCGGCTATTGAATGCGACGAGCGCATCAGGATCGGGCGTTCGCGTTTTCAGTCTCGTGAATTGCATTGCTGCGAACGGCGTTTCGCCTTTGGAGGAGAGACGCGCTTCGTAGGACGCCCCATCGGCCCGAGTAACGAAAAGACGCTCGGACGGCGGCAGATAGATCAAGCCAAACTTGGCTTTGCCGTCCTCGACAAAGCCGATGTTGATCGAAAACTCAGGCTTGCCGCGGATGAAAAGCCGCGTTCCATCGAGTGCGTCGACGAGAAAAAAACGCTTGGCGTATTGGCACACCGCGCCGGCAGCGATCTCTTCTTCCGCGACCACGGGCACATCGGGAGCAATAACGGCTAGCGCCGATAGCAGCACGGCCTCAGCCTCGCGGTCGGCTGCAGTCACCGGAGACCGATCGGCTTTCTGCTCGAACTTCACGCCGTTGGTGAAATGCGCCATCTCCAAGCGACCCGCCTCGCGGACCGCGGGGAGCAAGGCAGCAATGAGAGCATCGTGATCGTTGACGTCAATCGGCAACATCGCGAGAGCCAAACTCCAGTCCGAATCAATTTGCGCGGAACGCGCCGGCAATACCAATGCGCTTACCGCGCCGCGGCTCTAACCGTGGCGCGCAAGACTCATGCTTCCATGAAAATCGGGACCCGGAGAGCCCATCGGCTACAAGACTTGGCAACCGTCGTTCGGCGCATGTATCAGAGCTTAGGGTATTATCGCAAGCGGCCTCCGTTGATTCGCGTCGCGCTGTCGCGCTTGAGCTGCCGCAAACTCTCGATGCAGAGTATCTCAGAAAAGGGTCACTGATGAACCAGCGCGTTCCGCCGACCGATCTCGAACTTACAGCACTGATTTCGAGCCGGATCTGTCACGACATCATCAATCCCGTCGGCGCCATTTTCAACGGCCTTGAAATTCTCGACGAGGAGGACGACGCGCAGGCTCAAAGCTATGCGTTGAACGTAATTCGAAACGTTACGGAACAAGCGTCCGCACGGTTGGAGTTTGCCCGCTTCGCATTTGGCGCCGCCGGATCGGCAGGCAGCATGATCGATCTTGCCACGGCCGAGAAGATTTCCCGCGGCTTCGTGAGCATCACACAGGGCAAGCACAAGCTGACATGGCGCGGTGCGCCGGGGCTCGTCGCCAAAGACAAGGTCAAACTCCTTCTCAATCTCATCGCATCCGCGGTGACGGCATTGCCGCGTGGCGGCGAGATCGACGTATCGATCGGTGGCTCTTTCGAGCAGCCGACGTTTCTCATTCGCTGCAAGGGCACGGGTGCGCGGCCGCCGCAGTATCTGACCGACTTCGTTGCGGGTAATCCGCTGGCGCTCGATGCGATTACGATCCAGGCCTATTACACGTGGCGCATTGCTCCGTCGGCCGGCATGCGATTGGAGATTCTGAAGGACGGCGCGGACATTCTTCTCGTTGCTAAGCCTGCTGTGTAGAACCGCGGCAGCAACGGCTATTCGGCACAGCGGCCGATTCCGCCATACGTCTTAAGGGCACCTTAATATTTTACGTTCAGTTTTCGAGACCGTCGCCCGAGTTCCTGGTCGCCTTGCTGTCGGTTGGTGCAGCACTCTGCTTGCGAGACGCCCTAAACATGCTTCACTGTTTTGTCATCGACGATTCCGAGATCATCAGGAAATACACCCGGCTCATCTTCGAGAGTTTGGGTTTTCGGGTGAGCGAGGCGGACAGCCCCATTGCCGCGATGGAACGGCTGAGATCAGAAGCACCGGACTACATTTTGGTCGATTGGCGCATGCCCGGCGCAAATAGCGTCGAATTTATCGGCAAGATCCGCGCGTTGCCGCTCGATCCGCGGCCCTACATCATTTACATCGCTACCGAAAATGATCCGGTCGAGATTCAGCGCGCACTCTCGCACGGCGCCGACAATTTCCTTCTGAAGCCCTTCAATCGCCAGATCGTCGAGATGAAGCTGCTCGAAATACGAACCGCGGCTTGAAGTAAGCCGCGGCCTGAGGAGCGCATTCCGCTCAAATAGCTCTTTTGCTTTTACTGCGCCGGCCCATCGGTGGCGCCATCCGAAGGCGGCAGCGGAGACGGATAGCCCGCATCGTTGGATTTCTCCTTGATGGGGGCTACGGCTGCTGATCCATCAGCCGATTTCTGCGATTTGTGCTTCGCCGGCTTTGTCGTCGTCTCGCTCAGAGAACCCGTCTCGACCGGCTTGGAGGCGCTGTCGGTCGATACGGAATCCGTGGAGCTATCGGCCGGAGGCACCGAAGCTTCTTTCTTCTCTTCGGACTTTTTCGCCTTATGAGCGAGAACAGACTTGGGATCGGGGATGGGCTGTGCTGCAGTTTTGTGGATAGCAGGGGCTGCAGCGTCCGTGTGGACAGCAGCTTCCTTCGTCGCCTTTTTCTTCGCGGGCTTCGCGTCGGTACCGGTGTCGGATGCGGTTTTGCTTGCAGGCTCGGCATCGCTCGCCGCTGCTTCTTCGGAACTGGGAAGCGATGATCCGCCCCAGCACACTGTCGCTTCGGCGGTGCAGGTGTGCTCATCAAAGACGATGAAGTTCAAGAAAAGCTCGCAGGAGACGCTCTTCTTGCCGGTATGAAAGTCGCTGACGCCTCTCTCAGTCATCTTCGAAGCAATGAGCTTGTCGAGAAGGTCTTTCGCGTCCTTTGTCGGCCCGTCCTTGCCGTAGTCGTTGACCGTGAAACCGTAGCGCTTGCACTCCGCACTCGCCGAAACAGTTGTGGCAACGGCGAAGGTCGCGGCCAAAGCGAATGCGGCAACGAAGTTGACCGAGAAGCGCATAACGTAGTTCTCCCTCAAAGCCCCACCCTGAGATCAGGCTGTCTTTATATTGTCAGCACAATGGCAGGACGAGGGCGAGTGGCGCTTTGGCTACAGTTGACAGCTTTATTGTCCGGGGACTGGCGGGAGCTAACACATCCGCTAGCCGGCAAACGGCACGGCACAATGCTCAGAAAATTCCTGAGGCCGGAGAATGGTCAGTGCATGTATGGCGAGTTGCCGCCGTAAATACTGCCGACGCCCGAGTCGAAAAAGAAGCTGTTATCGAACGGCCCACAGCACGTCTGATCCCTGAAATCCGGCGGCCCAGGGGGGCGCTTCCTGCGTGTGGGCGAACCATACGTGTTCACTGAGTCGGACTTATCGTATGAGTATCCGCCGTGTTTCCGATGGATTGCATATCCATCCGAATCGGTCTGGTCGGCGAGGACCGGAGCGGCAAGCCCAACGAGGCATACACCGGCGACGAAGGCTGAAATCAATCTCGAAATCATAGCTATAGCCTCTCTCTGCCGCCATTCCCGCCGCCAGACATATATAACTCATAGATACTGAAATTATCATTGCGCTGGCTCAAGAAATGGTTGCGGGCTGCAATTGACGAAAAAGCTGTCACTTCTCGACAACGCATCGACAGGCTAACGGGGATGCATGCTTGGCGCTCCGAGGATTTGTCACGGAGGGTGTGGTATGATTCCCACTGTGGGAGCCCATCCGGGCGCGACGCTCGTCGATGCGGAAAACCGCGCGGCTCGCCATCGTCTCACTTAGCTCGTGGAGGACGACATGGAATATGTTCCCCTGCTCATCCAGCTCGTCAGCGGCGCTCTCGGCGGCAACGTTGCCGGTGGGCTGCTGAAGAACCTGAGCCTCGGCACCCTAGGCAATTCGATTGCCGGGATCGTCGGCGGCGGCATCGGCGGCCAGATACTCGACCAAGTCTTCCATACGGCCGTGGCTGGCGGCGCAGTGGACCCGGTCGCGATCATCACGCAGGTACTGGGCGGTGGCGTCGGCGGCGGCGTTCTCATGGCGATCGTCGGAGCTATTCGCAACGCCATGGCGAAATAGTCGGCTAGAACCTAATCAAAATTTTGAAAAAAAGAACTCGCCGGACCTAGCCCGGCGAGTTGCTTATTTCTGGTGCTGGTCTTCGGATACGAACGAAGTTCAGCCGCAAGCCTTCTGACGGGCGAGGCAGTGCGGCAGGCCGATCGACGACGTATCGCACTGCATTCTGACGCCACCGTGCGGCGTCCAACCGTGGTTTTCGATCGAGTGCTTGAGTGCGGCGCCTGCCATGAACTTCGCGAGATCTTCCGTCACCATGACGGCTTCACCACCGGCCATCACGCAACCGGCATAGGCCGAGCTCGAGGCCATTCCGAGCGTGACGGCGAACGCGATAATTCCCGTACGAATAAGTGTCTTCATGTCTTTAGTCTCCCCTGGACCTATGTGTAGATGCCGCTACCTGAGGTCTCGCGGATGACGCGCATATGAATGTCGCATCATCGCCGCGGCCGCTCCCCACCTCGGGTATTCGGCTTCAACACGCCATTGTTCGAAGCCCCGACTTCGGGGCTCCGGTACGGAACAGGCCGATCAGTCCGAAGTGTTTTACGAATTGATTGGCCCGCCCGCCTAAATCATAGCGCCAAAGTTCGCGAACAGCTGTTCCCCATCTGCGGCATTGCGATGCTCAAATTGCTGTTCGCCTACTTGCGTCGCACGCCAAAGCAACGGGGAAAATCGCATTCCGATATGCACAGACCGACACTTACTCGCCGCCGTGACCGAGGCCGCGACGTCGGTAAGCGCCATCTCTAGAAGCGTCAGCCGGCTCGTTGCAGATCGACGGCTTTTGGTCCTTTGCCGCGTTTGTCGGGCTCGGTCTCAAACGAAATCCGCATCCCCTCGTTGAGTTCACCGATGCCGGATCGCTCGACGGCGGTGACGTGCACGAACACGTCGTTGCCCCCAGCGTCCGGCTTGATGAAGCCATAGCCTTTCTGGGAATTATAAAACTTCACGGTACCTGTCTGGCGCATGCGTCGTCTCCTGGCAGCCCGGTGTACGATTGAAGCCTCTATTCAAGCTTCGCATCGATCACCGTGGCGGACCTCGGAGCCGGAACGATCCCAAGCGCCTCCTGCCGGATCGCACCAACACGCGCCGGTCTCGTAGAACGCGTCGGGAGCCGCCGTGCCGCTGCCCGCCTTAGCGTGCGGCAATTTATCCTGTAAATACGGACACCATGCAAGGCGAAATGCTGCAGAGCAACGAAGATGGCGGTTATTGAACGCTCGAGCGCAGCTCGAATCGGCTGCCGGCGCTCTCTCCCAGCAGCTCTTTAAGCACGGGCATGAGCGTCTCAAGTTCCTCTTTGAGCACGAACGGCGGATTGAGGATGAGAACGCCGGATGCCGTCAGGCCAAGCCCGGCAAATGGCTTTGATACAGCAAGCCTTACATCGAGAAATTCGAGACTTGGCCTCGCCGTGGCGGCAGAAACGAAGCGATCTGCCGCCGCTTCGTCCTTCAGCGGATACCAAATCAGATACGTACCCGTGACAAAGCGAGCCAGCGCCTCGTCGACGGCCGTTGCAAGATCCGAGAACTCGCTCTTTTCCTCAAACGGCGGATCAATCAGCACGAGGCCGCGCCTTTCTTTCGGCGGCAGGAGCGATTTCACCGCATGCTTGGCATCGATGTTCAATGCGGTTGTCGATTTGAAGCGCCGTAGCTCTTCCTTGAGCCGCGCAAACTCTGCGCCGTTCAGTTCGTTGGCGACCAAAACGTCGTCGGAGCGCATCAGAAGGCGGGCGATCAGCGGGCTGCCGGGGTAGTATTTGAGTTCATTACCATTCACCGCGCGAACGGCTTCGAGATAGGGCGACAATAATTCCGCGGCGGCGCTTGGCGGATCAGCTTCGAAGATGCGGGCTATCCCGTCGCGCCATTCTCCCGTCTTGCTCGCTTCGGCTCCTTCAAGGTCGTAGCGCCCAGCGCCGGCGTGAGTGTCGATCACGCGGAACGGACGCGGTTTCTGTTTCATGTACGTCAGTACGCGCGCCAGGATGACGTGCTTCAGGACGTCAGCGAAATTCCCGGCGTGATAGTCGTGATGATAATTCATGCGTGGAGGACCGATTTCGTGGGCGGCGAGAACGTGCGATCCTACAGATCGCCAGCGCTAGGCTTTCTGCTCCCATCGCCCGCTTTGCGACTGCTGCCAATAAGTAACGGCGCAGCCGGCGGCCTTCGCCGCAGTCCATTGGCCACGCGCCGAAGCAACGGCATCCGGATCGCGGCCGTCGAAAACATAGACAAACCGTTCGGCACCCTTGAATTCGCGTGCTTCGGCGCCATCGACGAGAAAGCGCACGCCGGCGCCATTTGGCGTCTCGTCGGTCAGCGTCAAATAGATTGGCTGCTCGCTCGCAAACCCTATGCGGGCCACACCGTGTGGCAAGAAACTATCATCCGCGTAAGTCCAAAGCGCCTGGTCGAGGGCTTCGAGCCGATCCTCGTTTCCCACTTGGACGACGGCGCGCCAGCCGCGCGCGAGGGTCTTCTCAAGGAGGCTCGGCAGAACGCGCTCCAAAGGCTGATGTTCAAGATGATAGAAAAAGACGTCCATCGGAATGGGATGGCCCGACAAGAGCCGGAATGCAAGAAGATGCAGAGGGGTCTTGAAGCCGGCGCGGGGTCACCTATTTAATTCCGTCCGGAGCGGCGCCAGTTACAGCGGCTGACGCCCGTGCGGGCGGTGAGCGTGGGGCTTCGAGTTTTCTCGCCCTATTGCTCCCGCCCGCTGCGATCTTCTTCTTTCCGTTACTTCTTCAAATATCGCGCGGGCACTTCGCCTGCGTCGATCAGAGCCGTCACGCAGAAATGGGTGAGGCCTTTCCTGTTGCTCTCGAAACACCGCCGCAGCTCGGCGCTGTCCGGCGAATACTGAGAGCAGAAACTCTGGTAATCGCCGGCGCAAGCCTGTCTGACCTTCGCGGTGTAGGCAGCAAACGCCGCACCTGCGAAAAGCGCTGTCCCTGCTGCCAAAACGACTGACATCAGCGCCGCATCAAGCTTTCTCATTCGTCGATCCTCGAAGTTCGTGGTTGGCGTCGCTACGCTGAACGGATGCGAATCGAAAATTGCTGTTTTTTGATTTTGCCAGAACGAGGTACCGCGAGGAAATTAGAAAAGAGCGCCGACGTTGCGCTGTTCTATTGACGCTTGGCGAACGGATTCTCGCCTTTTCGAAGGCTGAAGCGGATCGGAACGCCGGGAAGATCGAACGTCTCGCGCAGAGAGTTCGTCAGATATTTTATATACGATTGAGGCATTGCGTCGGCGCGCTGGCAGAAGGCGACGAACGTCGGTGGTCGCGCCGAGGTTTGCGTGACGTAGCGGATCTTGATGCGTTTGCCGTGCACGGCCGGCGGCGAGTGGCGGCTCAGGGCTTGTTCAAGCCAGCGATTGAGCTGCGCCGTCGAAACGCGCCTGTTCCACGTCTCGTACGTTTTGACGATCGCCTTCATCAATTGATCGAGGCCGCTTTCCGATCGTGCCGATATCGAGACGAGCGAAACGTCCGGAACCTGGGCGAGGCTTTCGGCAACGGTATTTTTGAGTTCCCGCAGCATTTTCTGCTTTTCGGGAACGAGGTCCCACTTATTGACCGCGACGACGAGGGCACGGCCCTCCTCCGTGACGCGGTGGCCGATCGTCAGATCCTGATGCTCGAAGGGCCGTTCGGCGTCGATCAGCAGCACCACGACCTCGGCGAACCGGATGGCGCGGACCGCATCGCTCGCCGACAGCTTCTCCGCCGTCTCGGTGATCTTGGCCTTGCGCCGAAGTCCAGCCGTGTCGAACAGCCGGATCAACTGACCTTTGTATTCAAAGTCGCTTGAAACGCTGTCGCGCGTCAGGCCGGGCTCAGGCCCGGTGATCATCCGCTCCTCGCCGAGAAGCGCATTGACGAGTGTCGACTTTCCCGCATTGGGGCGGCCAACAATCGCAACGCGGATCGGCTTAACGCGCTCGGGGCCTTCTTGCGCCTTTTCCTCATCTGGGGGCGCTTCGCCGGATCGGCGCTTTTTTGAAGGTGGCGCCGCCTTCAGCCCGAGAGCAGCCAGAATGTCGTCTGCAAGATCTCCGATCCCTTCGCCGTGCTCGGCGGAAATGGCGATCGGCGATCCGAGACCCAGCGAGAAAGCGTCGAGCACGCCGTCAGTGCCTTTATGACCCTCGGCTTTGTTGGCGACGAGGACGACCGGCTTTCCGGAATGCCGGGCTATGCGGGCGAATGAACTATCGGCGGCGGTGATGCCGGCGCGCGCATCGATCACGAAGAGGACCAGGTCCGCCGCGGCGATCGCCTGCTCGGATTGCTTGCGCATGCGGTCGGCAATAGAGCCGCGTTCCGCCTCCTCAAGGCCGGCGGTGTCGACCAGGCGAACCTCGGTTCCGAAGAGGTCGGCAATGCCTTCGCGGCGGTCGCGCGTCAGTCCCGGCAGATCGGAGACGAGCGCCGCCCTCGTTCCGGTGAGCCGGTTGAACAACGTGGACTTGCCAACATTCGGGCGGCCGACGATCGCGACGACAGGGATGTGAGAAGAAAGCGTCAAAAGGAGAGCCAAAGAGAGTGCGGGGAAATTGTGGATCTGCGCTCGTCCGCATCAAGCGGAGAGCCGACGCTGACCTCCTAACCCAATTCTCAGTTGAGGGCGATCAGTTTTGCGGAATCCGTCAAAACGAACATGTGGCCCTGGGCCACGATCGGCGGAATATAAACCGTTTCACCGATGCTCATCTGGCCGCCGACCTTGCCGGTTGCCGCATCGACGCTCACGACGTCGCCCTTGCTGGACACGAGCCAGAGCGTGCCCGCCGCCATAATGGGGCCTGCATAGTTCTTTGCAGCGGGGAGCTGGGTCATCCAACGAGTTTTTCCGTCGGCGCGCGATAGCGCCATCAAGCGGCCCCCGGTGTCGACAACGTAAACGGTATCGCCGGCGACGTACGGCGGTTCGGAGCCGGGAACGCTTATGGACCACAGCCGATCGCCCGTTTTGGCGCGGGCAGCGATCATTCGCCCGGCGTGCCCGATGGCAAATACGATCCCATTATCGATGGCGGGGCGTGCAACGTCGCTCATCGATGCAATCTGCGATGTCTGACGGGTGCGCGAGAGGTTTTCGGTCCAAATGGTAGATCCGTCGGACAGCTTTAGGCCCATGATGTCCCCAGAGGGATAGGGCACCACGACGACGTCCTGGTCGACGGCGGGACTTGTCGAGGTCATCAAGCTTGCGCTCTGTGGCAGCCCGCGGCCGGACCATATCTCGGACCCGTCAACGCCGCTCAAACAGTAGAACCTGCCGTCGATCGTGATGACGTAAAGCCGGTCACCGGCAGCGGTCGGCGCGGCGCGAACAGGGACATCGAGGTTTTTCGTCCAGATCGATTTGCCGGTCGCTGGATCGAGCGCGGCTACGACACCGTAGCCGTTGGCGATGTAGAGCCGCCCGTTCTCGGCGGCGATACCGCCGCCATAGCCGCCGAGGCCGACGGTCGTTTCGGGCTTCGTAGAAATCGAGAAAACGCTGCTGCCCGAAAGCGTGAAGGCAGCGACGTTCGCGGCGGCGTCGAGCGTGTAGATGCGGCCGTCGAAGACGATGGGGCTCGCAGTCACTCGTCCCGTCTTGGACGATCCTTGCCCAGCGCTCGCGCTCCACGCCTGATGCAGCGGTCCGTTGAGCGCGAGGTTGCCAGGCGCGTTGTTCGGATCGCCTCCGGGCTGAGACCAGGCGTCGTTGGTCCGCGCCGACGGCACGATGATGGGAGCATTCGCGTCGGCCAGATTGGCTGAAATGCTTTCGGTCGTTTCGACGATGGGGACGCGCCGGCCAGGCAGAGGCGTCTGCTTCTCCTTGAACGGATTGAGGTCACTGATCTTCGGAAGAGTTGGGCCATCTCCGGCGCAGCCGCCAAGCAACAGCGAAACGGTCACCGCCAAAAGCGACGACGCGCCGAAACGTACCTGCCGTCCCCCTCTGCCCAAACCCGTTCTCCCTCACCGCTTTGCGGTTCTACTTTTTGTCGGCCCCCGCGGCCCCACCCGCCGCAGGCTGCGCTTCAGTCTTTGCCGGTTCCGCCGGTTTATCCGGCGCAGTCGCCGAAGTAGAGGGCGATGGCGTCGTTGCCGGAACCGTATTCGAGGCTACTTCCGCAGCAGCTATCCCCGCCATGATGACCTTAACACGATCCTGAATGGCATCAGACGCATTCGGATCGATCAGCAGAGGTTCGAGATACTTGCGTGCTTCGTCGTATTTCTTGGCCTTGTATGCGGCGATTCCAAGCAGCTCGCGCGCGCTTTTGCCGAACGGTGCGTCGTCGCCAGCAAGTGGTGTCAGGCGATTCTGGATTTCCGCATAGTCCGCATCCGCCATTCGTAACGAGGCGGCCTGCAGTTGCGCGAAGCTTTTCAACAGATCATCGGCGCCGGGCTGCTTGGCGAGCGAGTCATAGGTTGTAACTGCATCGGCAATCTTGCCGTCCTTCACCTGGGCACCGGCCAGATGCAGCTTTGCGAGCGCGGCGTAACCCGCAGGGCCGCTGTCGGCGATCGCCTTGAAGGCTTTTTCGGCCTCGTCCTTCTTTTTATCATCGCTCAGGTTCTCGGCGGCCGTGAACCCGGCTCCGCCAGCCTCAGCGGACGCAATCCGGCGTGTTTCGAGAAACTTATAGCCCGCTACGCCAAGGACGATGAGCGTCGCGGCGCCCAGGATCAGGCCGTTGTATCGCTGCCAGATCTTCTGCATCTGATCGCGGCGGAGTTCTTCCTCCACCTCGCGGAGCAGACTGTCATTATCGTCGGCCATCTACGTCTTAAACCTCATTCAGGCGCCGGAACTCGGAAGGAGAACATTCCCACGGCCAACCCGGCTGGCGGGCATAGATAGCGGAGCGAGCGCCCCGAGCAAGCCCCGTGCGGAAGTTTCCTTTGCGTTATCGCACCTAAACCCTGGCCTGGGACGGCTAAGTGCTCGGAGTCTTCGGCTTTTTCGTGACCCGGGTCGGAGGCGCCGCTGCCGCGATCTCCTCGCTCTTAAGGGAATAGGTATGCTCGGGCGCCGGAAATGTCCGGGCACGGACTTCCTCCGCATACGAGGCAATGGCGCGGTCGATGGCCGCTCCGATGGCTCCGAATTTCTTCACGAATTTCGGGACGTTCGGGGACAGGCCAAGCATGTCCTCCATGACCAGGATCTGCCCGTCGCAGCCGGCGGAGGCTCCTATGCCGACCGTCGGAATAGGTATTGCCTTGGTGATGCGCTCGGCGAGCGGAGCAGTCATCGCCTCGAGAACGACGGCAAAGGCACCTGCCTCGGAGACGAGCCGCGCGTCCTCTTCGATCGCGTGCCACTGATCCATCGTACGTCCCTGGGTCTTGAAACCGCCAAGGACGTTAACCGACTGGGGCGTCAGACCGATGTGCGCCATCACCGGAATGCCGCGGTCGACGAGATAGCGGATCGTTTCCGCCATCCGCCTGCCGCCTTCGAGCTTGACCGCGCCGCAGTCCGTTTCCTTCATGACTTTGGCCGCGTTGCGGAATGCGATGGATGGGCTCTCTTCGTAGGTGGCGAACGGCATATCGACGACGACAAGGGCCTTTTTGGAACCGCGGACAACGGCTTGGCCGTGCATGATCATCAATTCGAGCGGCACCGGCACGGTCGTTTCGTAGCCGTGCATCACCATGCCGAGGCTATCGCCGACAAGCAGAAAATCGCAGTGGTTGTCGGCAATAGCTGCGGTGTGCGCATGATACGACGTCAGCGCAACGATTGGCTCGCCGCCTTTGCGGGCACTAATGTCGGGCGCCATTAGCCGGCGGCGCTTGACGTGAATGGACATTCTACTCCGATCGGCGCGAACGCCTTGGCATTCTCAAGCTCAACGTGAGCAATCGCGAGCCCGGTAACACGGAACCGAGGGAGTTCCGCCGGCCAAGCCTAAACGAAGTTTACGAAACTGCGGGCCTTGTCGCCAGCACGGAGGGCCAGGCAACGCCCGTCCGCTTGGTAAATTTTTTTGCGCTATCCACAGTTAGCTGTGGAATATACGTGAAACCGTTGAATTGGCGCAACATCGTAAGCTCTGAATGCTCTGCTGGAGCGGTAGCGCGTTGCGCGGCCTGATTGGCGTCTGATAGCCAGTTCATAGCGTATAACTCGAAGGGTCAATAATCGGGCCTGGGTATGTAGCTGCGACGGGTGTGGTTTTTTCGACGTCGGGTGGGTCGCGTGCGTCGTTCGAACAAAGTGATAGGCAGAGTTTCGCCGGCGTTGCGTTCGATCGCGGCCTGTGCCGTCGCATTGAGCGTAGCCGCAGCTCCTTTAGCCGCAGATGCCAAATCCAGGACTGGCGCCCTGAAATCTCCCGACGAAGGCGCGATTGTCGCTCCGAACTCCCCGCTCATTATCGTCGTTTCGATTAAACGCCAGAAAGTCCGAGTCTTCGACGTGAACGGCGAAATCGCATCGTCGCGCGTCTCCACCGGCCGCCCTGGGTTCGATACGCCGACGGGCGTGTTTTCGCTCCTGGAAAAGAACGTCTACCATCAAAGCAACATCTACTCCGGCGCGTCGATGCCTTACCAGGAACGCATCACGTGGTCTGGCATTGCGCTTCATGCTGGGGTGGTACCGGGCTTTCGTGCGTCGCACGGTTGCATCCGGCTGCCCTATAGCTTCTCGAGAAAACTTTACGGCCTCACGAAGATCGGAAATCGCGTCGTCGTGACGGCGGACGAAGCCGAGCCTATGGCATTCGAGAGCCCGAAGCTGTTCAAGCCGCTTCCCCTTGATGACGCGACGGCCATGAAGTCCGACCAGTCTAAGCCGGCGCAGCTCGCAGTGAACGATCAGCCGGACGACAACTCGACATCCGATGCTTTGCCGGAATTGCCTCGTCTCATCGGTGTCTCGCCCGCGCTCGCGAGGGCGCTTGCCGATATGCCGCGCGACCCTCAACGCCGTCCGACGACGCGCAACGAAGCCGACCAGATCATTCAGGAAAAGCTTGATCGCGCCCGCGCCGCCGCGAAGACGGCCCAGGCGACAGAGGCTGCAGCAGAGGACAAGGTGAAGTCGACGGCCAAGGACTTCGACAGCGCGAGCCAGCGGTTTGAGACGGCGCGGGGATCCATCGAGCCGCTAAGGGCCGCTGTAAAAACCGCGGAATCCCGACAGCAGAATGCCATGAAGGCTTTCGAGGACTATATGTCGGGCGGCAGCAACGCCGCCGACAAAGCGCCATCACAGGCCGACACGCGGGCCGATGCGCGGCCCGACTCCCAGGCAAATAGCACGAAAGATCGCGAAGGCGAGCTTGAGGACGCTGTGCTCGATTTAACGATCGAAGCCGACAAGACGCGGGCCGACGCAGCTAAAAACGAAATGAGCTTCGCCGAGGTGCAAGCGACCTACTCGGCCGCTCAGACCGCTCGCGACACTGCGGCGGAAGCACTGCGAGACGCGCAAACGGATCTTTCGTCGGCGCAGGCTACGTTGAACGACGCCAACAGAGAAATGCGGCTCCGATCGAAGCCCATCTCGGTTCTTGTCAGCCTTCGCGCCCAACGCCTCTATATCCGCCAGGGATTCGAGCCGCTTCTCGAAGCGCCGATCACCGTTGCGCCACTGGCAAACAAAATCGGAACGCACGTATTCACGGCCATGCGCTATGGCAGCGATCCCAATACGTTCGACTGGCGCCTCGTGAGCGCCCAGACACCGCCGCCCGGACAACCGTTCGACGATGGCGCGGGTAAGAAAAAGCGCAACAAACCATCGGCGTTTGCAGAAGGACGCGCTCTCAATGTACAAATGGCGATGGAAGCACTCGACGCCTTTACGATCCCTGACGATATCCTTCAGACAATTACCGAACTTGCCCGCCCCGGCTCTTCACTGATCGTCTCCGACCGCGAGCTGCCGCTCAACGAAAACGGCAGCGGCACTGAATTCGTTGTACTGACGCGATAGTCTTACAAAGTTGGTGTTTGTATTTTCTTTTTTTCGCCGGAATGGCGGCGCAGCGACGTTCTCTCATTCGTTGAAAGCGGAACTTGTGCCGCTATACCCCAAGCTCGAGATCCGGCGGTGAACACCTTTGCTGACAAATTCCGGTACTAAGGCTCTTGCGAGCTGGGCAATGCTTCTCTGCTCGGCCGGTCTTGTCGTCCTCCTGGTTCACAAAATGTCGCCGCGGACCGAGCCCTGGACCTTCGCAATCAACGTTCCCGAAGCACCGCTACGCGGGTCGCTCGATGCGCCAAGCGAGATCATCACTCCGAAAGATGAGAAAAAGTTCGTGCATGGGGCCTCGCTTATCGCGACGCCCGAGGGCCTCATGGCCTTCTGGTATCGTGCGACCTATGAAGGTGCCGAGGATGCCGAACTTGTTTCATCACGCTTCGATGGATCGCACTGGTCTTCGACGTCGGTCGCTACAAACAGCGCTCGCGTCAGTCACGACTTAGGCACCACGATCCAATCGCTTGCCAATCCTGTTCCTTTCCGGCGTTCGGACAAGGAGATCTGGCTGTTTTTTGCCGCCGCGCGGCTCGGCGGCTGGGCGACTTGCGAAATCGGATTTATTCGAAGCTTCGATAATGGACTAACTTGGGGGCCGGCCGAGCGGCTCTACGCATCGCCCCTTATCAACATTTCCCATCTGACGAAGTCGGTGCCTATCCTTTTTTCCGACGGCCGGATCGGGCTTCCCGCTTATCACGAGATGAACCGAAAATATCCGGTTTTGCTGGTGCTCGACCAGGACGGGCACGTCATCGACCGCCGGCGCATGGGAGGCGGCGGAAAGGTCGGCTATCAGCCCTCGATTGTTCCAACCGGGCCGACCACCGCAATCGCTTTCGTTCGACGGCTAAGGCGGGGACACCCGCGAAACGTTCTCATCACGCGCACCGAGGACGGCGGCAAGACTTGGACTCGCCCGACGCCGATCGATCTGCCGAACCCGAGCGGACCGATATCCGCAATTCGCTATGATCAATCTCACATCCTCCTGGCGTTCAACGACGATCCGAATATCGAGAGCAATATTACGCTCGCGATTACCGATCTCGAAGGAAAGACGTACCAGCGGGTCGGTGTCGTCGCGCGCATGGATACCGAGGCGAAAAATCACACCGTCGCATATCCATATCTGATCGCCTCGGCTCCCGGGCAATACGACGTCGTTTATTCCCGTCCGCTGAAGTCCATCAATCACGTCCGTGTCTCGAGCGCCTGGGTTCAGCACGGTATGCAACCGCAAACGGCACAGCAATGACAACCGTATTCAATTTTTTGCTGAACCATTTGTACGCGGCGCTGATCGTCTTCGCGGTATCGGCTGCGGCTGCGAGCCTCTTCACGAAATCTGCCGCATGGCGCGTTGCTGCCGGAATTGCCGGAGTGCTGGCCTGCCTTAGCATCCCAATCTTGGGCCGATCTCTTTTCGAGTGGGCCGCGTCCGCCGTCGAGCGGCCTTCGCCGCCGGGACTTCTGCTGCTCGTCGTTCTGGCAATTTCCGCCACGACGGGCCGTCACGTCGAGACGTCGGCCGAGTTCCGCTTCGGCACGTTGATGATCGCGCTTGCGGGTTTGGTTCTGTATCCCGCGTCTGTCGGCTTTCTCGATTACGACACCTACGCGCTCGGCTACAGCGGCTATCTGCTACCGATCGCGATCGCCTTGATCCTCGCCTACGCGGTTTATCGAGGTTATCTCCTCACAGCGTTGGCGTTAAACGTCGCGATCGGCTTGTTTCTGGCTAGCGCCGGACTGAGCTTCAATCTCTGGGACTACGTCATGGATCCGGTCGCCTGGATCATCGCGACCGGAACCTGGATCGCTATCGCCATCAGTTTTCTCGTTGTGCGCTTTAACACGGCCAAGGTGCTGGCTCGGGCTTAGCCGAGCCCAGCTCAGCCGAGTTCTGGCATTGGCGAGACGCCGATCAACCACTGGTGTCCTCCAAACAGCAGTGCCGCATAAAGCGCTACGCCGATGACGACGACGAGTACGTCATTGAGCGCGCTGGTGGGCGCCGCCGTGCCGAGCGGTCCTAGCGCCGCGCGTTTCTTCACCGAGATGCGGTCGTAGACGGCGAATGCCAGGAACGACCCGAAAAGAAGCAGCGCGCCGAGATCGCCGTTTGCGAGCAGATGCGCGAGCGCCCAGGTCTTGATAGCGATCAGCATCGGGTGGCGCGTTACCGTGCGGATGCGGGATGGAACGAGCGAAGCGACAAGCAGGATCATTGCCGGAAGCATCAGCGCGACCGCGATGTGGCGCGTCCAGACCGGCGGGTTCCATAGAATAGGATTCTTGCTGGGATGAAGCTGCAGCTTGTGATAACCGAGTACAATGACGACGAGGCCCGCCAGCGACAACAGCGAGAAAAGGATCTTGTAGGGTCCCTCTCCGATGCGCTCTTTGAGACCATCACGAAGCTCGGGCGACGTCGGAAGCAGATGTATGCCTAGGAACAAGATCAATCCGACGATCAGCACCATCATGGTATTCGCCTCCCTGGAAATGGCCCGCCCGCATAGCACCATAGATGGGTCGGGAACAATCGCGCTCAAGGGCTAAGGGAGATAGCCCTTGTCGAGATCGAGGGCCTGGCGCGCGAGGATCTTGCCTTCCGGACTTTTATGAACGGCGGTCCACGCGAGGTGGGTGCCTGCTTCTTCAGAAGAATTCGACCGGAGATCTATCGAGATCAGGTCGCTCGGGTTGCCCTCGATCGGCGCAAGCAGGGGGAAGTAAAGCTGCTCCCAATGGGTCCGGGGCGACAGAGGTCCCGTCGAAAATCCGATACCGGGGACGAGTTCGACCTTCCACCACGTCGCGAAGCCGTAGAACTTTGCGGGACGTGGAAGGCGCCATTCGGTGTCGCCGCGTCGCTTGGATCGGGTTTCGGATGTGAGATCGATCTCATCCCAGACCATCGCACTCCGGCAGCCGTCGAGAATGTCTGCGGGCTGCAGAAGGCGGACGTATGCGTTGTTCAGCGACATCGTCTGCGCGACGCCGAGATCGAGACCGTGACCGACCCGCTCCCATGCGCGAAGCTCCTCATCGATACGTGGCGCCACCACGGGCGCGACGTACTGGATTATGCCATCGGGGATGACGCGCCCGCCGGGCTTCAAAAATCTTTCCCGCGCATCGGCCAGCGTCGCGATGATGTTTTCTTCGAGGGCGTAGTTGCCGAGCGTTTCGGAGATGATGATGTCGGCTTGGAGCTTGTCCTGGAACTCGGTCGAATGACACGGAATGAGGTGGCAGCGCTTTGCCTTGTTCGCCTTGAGAAGGGCCGCCGCGACGCCCGCAACCTCGGCGGTCTCGAAAAGGAAAACTTCCTTCGCTCCGAGCTTCGAGGCCATCAAGCCGAGCAAGCCGGTGCCGGCACCGATATCCGCGACAACGGACTTGCCCGGGATGATCGCGACTTTCAGCGCCGCAAAAAAAGCCTCGTTGCGGACCTGATCGGCGATCAGCGTGCGATGATATTCGATGCGCATGTCAGAGTTTCAATTGTGGGCCGCGAACCTGATAGAGCATCAGCGCGGTCGCGATGGCGAGATTGAGCGAGTCAAGATCGCCGGCCATGGGAATTTTGACCAGGTTCGTGCATGAGGCCGCTGCTCCGGGCGAGAGGCCAGGACCTTCGCCGCCCATCACGATAAGCACCGGGTCATTGTAGGTGACTTTGCGAAAATCCTCGCGGGCCGCGAGATGCGTTCCAATCACGTCGCCCGGCCAGGACCTCGCTAATGCCAGGAAAGCCTGCTGCTCCATCTTGACGACGGGCACGGCGAAGATCGATCCCATCGTCGCGCGGATCGCCTCGATGGCGTAAGGGTCGCACGTCGTGCCGACGAGAATGACGCCAGCGGCACCGACGGCATCGGCGGTGCGAATGATGGTTCCGAGATTGCCGGGATCGCGTATCTCTTCGAGCGCGAGCCACGTTTCTCCACCGGCCCTGCTCGGATCAGGCGGATTGGCGAACCGCTGGCGAAAGACGCCGAGCAAAGCTTGCGGATTGTCTTTCGACGCGAGTTTGCCGAGTACGGCTTCCGAGACTTCAAGAACCTCGGCACCCGCGTCGAGGGCATATTTTACTAGCCCCTTGGTGATGCCCCCCGCGGCCGTTCCCGATTGATAGACGAGCGTTTCGGGCGCAAAGCCGTGCTCGCGCGCGGTCACGAGAAGCGAAGTACCTTCGGCAACGAAGAGGCCGGTTTCCTTTCTGACCTTGCGCATTTCGAGCGCTCGGATCGCTTTGACGCGGTCGTTGGTCAGACTGGTGATGACCTTAGGTGCGTTCATGGCGTCTGTGTCCAGCGCACGAACAGCGAGGTTGGCACGAGCGGGCCGGCTTGAGAGCGGATCGCCAATTCGCCGCCGTCGAACGCGCCGCCGCGTTGGCTCAACGCCTCGCGCATCAGCTGATCGAAGGCGAGCGAGGATGCGCGGATCGCGTAGATCGTCAGAACCATCGCAGCGTTCTCGGGCGCCAACAGCTTGGCGAGATCGCCGAGCAGGGTGGGCAAGTTTTGGAACAGATCCCAAATCTCGCCTTCTGGGCCGCGGCCGAACTTCGGCGGGTCGACGATGATCATGTGATAGGTCTTGCCGCGGCGGACGTCGCGCGCGGCGAACTTCGCGGCATCGTCGAGCAGCCAGCGGATTTTCGCGGCGCCGAGCTGAGAAGCTTCCTGGTTCTCCTTACCCCACTGGATGGCTTTCTTCGACGCATCGACGTGCGTCACCTCGGCGCCCGCCTGTGCGGCGAGGAGCGACGCGGCGCCCGTGTAACCGAAGAGGTTGAGAACGCGCGGCGGTTCGCCTTTCACTTTCGCCAAATGGTCGAGCATCCAGCGCCAGTGTGGTTCCTGCTCGGGGAACAGCCCGAGGTGCCAAAGCCCTGCGAGCTTGCAGAGCATCGTGACGCTCTGCTTTTCTGTCACCTTCGTCGCGAGGGGGCTCGGATGGTGGACGGCGACCGGATAGGGCGCTGAAGCTTCTTTGTCCGAAGCGGGCGAATGAGACAGGGCCAGCTTCACGGGCCAAGCATCGGGCACTGGCTTGTCGATCCGCCATTTGCCTTTTTCATCGTCTTCGCCCGACGCGGAGAAGACGGCGTTGGCTTTGGCCCACTCCGACTTGCCCAGCTTTGGCTGCCAAAGGGCCTGCGGCTCGGGCCTGTCGACGATGATTTTCCCAAAGCGTTCGAGCTTGCGTCCCGAACCGCAGTCAAGCAGCGCGTAATCCGGAAAGCCTTCGGACGTGATGAGGTGCAGGTGATTGAGCAGCGACATCGTTGGCGGACGTTTTCAAAAGGAAGAACGGTCCGCGCTTTAACACGAATGGCGCTTATGTCGAGAAATCAAACCTTCACATGGTATTCGGCGGAGACCAGGACGATCTCCGCCTTCGAGACGGAAATCAGGCTGCGAGACCGGCAATGCTCGACTGGGCGGCCTCGATGGACTTGGCGCGCTGGTCGGAGCCGAGCGCGACGCCCTCGGCGCGGATAAACGTTACGTCGGTCACGCCGAAAAACCCGAATATATTGCGGAGGTAGGTTTCCTGGTGATCCAAGAAGGCAATCGGTGTCTGCGGGCCGTAGAAGCCGCCACGCGATGACGCGACGATCACTTTCTTGCCGCCAGCGAGACCTTCAGCGCCCTTTTCCGTGTAGCGGAAGGTCTTGCCTGCGACCGCCAGCCGGTCGATCCAGGCCTTGAGCTGGCTCGGGATGGCAAAGTTGTACATCGGAGCGCCGACGACCACGATGTCGGCTGCGAGAAGCTCTTCGAGCGCCGCTTGACCGGCCGCGACATCGTGGCGGAGAGGCTCCGCTTCGGGAACGGTGCCCTGGGCGGCGGCGAGATGCGCGCCCGAGAGGTGGCCGACCGGCTCGACGGCCAGATCGCGGTAAACGACCTCCAGGCCGGAATGCAGCCGCTGCTCGGCCGCGACGATCTCCGCCGAGAGCTGCCGGCTCACGGAGCCTGGGCCGAGGATGCTCGAATCGACATGCAGAAGTTTCATAGGTGGATCTCCATCCGGACGGTTCAGCAGAGACTGGAGCGAACTATTTGACAGGCGAGCCCCAGCCAGTCACATTTTGTGACCAGCGCTAAATTGTTCACTGGCGAAAACCGCGCAAGGAGGCACTTTTTTGGAATTCGGTATCAAAAATGAAACCGAGAACTGCCGCGCGGTATCGGACGTGCTGGCACGGATCGGCGACAAATGGACGATCTATGTGGTCCGTCTGTTGTCGGACGGACCCATGCGTTTCAACGAGATCAGGCGGGCCGTCGGCAGCATCTCGCAGCGGATGCTCACGCTGACGCTTCGCGGCCTGGAACGGGACGGGCTCGTAACGCGGACCGTCTATCCGACGATCCCGCCGCGCGTCGATTACGAGCTGACGGAACTCGGCCGAACACTCATCAGCATTCTCGTGCCGCTGGGCCAGTGGGCCGTCGAAAACCGGCAGACGGTCGAGAAGGCGCGGGCCGAGTTTGATGGGCAAAAGAACGGCACGTCACAGAGCAGCTCGGTCAAGATCGGGTTGAAACGGCGGCTGCCGGCGATTTGGCGTAGCGCCTGACGATGCGCGGCGTGATCGGCGGAGAGTAGTATCGATGCCACACAGCTTCAAAAAGCGCGCTCACGCCTAGATCCGTCCGCAAATTGCGGTTAGCCGAAGGATCAAGGGTGCGCGTTCCGACACGCTTCTGGAGGTGCTTATGCGGTTTCATCGAGCTATCGCGGCCGCAGTTTTTCTTTCGGCGATCATAGCGTCTGCCGGAGCAAGGGCTTTCGAGACAACCTCGATCGGCGGCACGAACGCGGACGGTTCGGCAAAATATCAAGATCCGGACGAAACGGGTGGGATACCAACGCCGTCATCGTCATCGCCGCTCGGCAACCTCAATTTACAGGTCGGCACGGACAACGACACGAACTCCTCCACAAACTGGCTGAACGGGCCGGGCTCCTCCGGCTTCGGCTTCACGGGATCGCAAAGCTCTTCTTCGACGGAGCCCGCCACACCGTTCAACACCCCGCTGTTGCGCGACCGGAACTAATTCCGCGGCAATACGAGGCGACCGGCACAAGTGATCAGGCCCCAGCTATTCCAGGTCTTCGACAGCGACCGCTTCTCCGCCGCCCTTGATGCGCTGTGAGAGCGCCGCTTCGATGAATTGATCGATATCGCCGTCCAGCACCTCATCCGGATTTGTCGACTGGGCGCCGGTGCGCAGATCCTTCACGAGCTGATAGGGCTGCAAAACGTAAGAACGAATCTGGTGTCCCCAGCCGATATCGGTCTTCGCCGCCTGCTCGGCATTGGCCTTCGCTTCGCGCCTCTTCAGCTCCATCTCATACAGGCGAGCCTTGAGGCGCCTGAAAGCTATGTCCTTGTTCTGATGCTGCGAGCGCTGCTCCTGAGCAAAGATCACGATGCCCGACGGTTTGTGGACGAGGCGAACGGCGGATTCCGTTCTGTTCACGTGCTGACCGCCGGCGCCCGATGACCGCGCGAACGAAATGTCGACATCGGCCGGATTGATCTCGACGTCGATCGTATCGTCGATCACCGGATAGACGGTGACGGACGCAAAGCTCGTATGGCGGCGGGCGTTTGAATCGAACGGCGAGATACGCACGAGGCGATGCACGCCGGCTTCCGTCTTCAGCCAGCCGTAGGCATTCTCGCCTTCGATCTCGAAGGTCGCCGATTTGATGCCGGCTTCTTCGCCCTGGCTCTCGTCGATCAGCTTGACCTTGTAGCCGCGACGCTCGCCCCAGCGGACATACATGCGAGCGAGCATCGACGCCCAATCCTGGCTCTCGGTGCCGCCAGCGCCGGCGTGCACTTCGACGTAGGTGTTCATCGCGTCGGCTTCACCCGACAGCATAGCCTCGATCGAGCGACGTTGCGCCTCATGATCGATGCGCTGAAGTGCAGATTCGCCCTCGCGCACACTTGCTTCGTCGCTCTCGGACTCTCCGAGCTCGATCAAAGTCAGCGCGTCCTCGTAATCGCGCTGCAGGCGCTTGAACTCGGAAACGGAGCGCTCAAGCGACTGACGCTGGCGCATGACCTTCTGGGCGTTTTTGGCATCGGTCCAGAGGTTCGGGTCTTCGGCTTTCGCGTTCAGCGAGGCGAGACGGTCTTCGGCCGTCTCCCAGTCAAAGAGACCTCCTCAGGAGGGCGAACGCCTCCTCTATACCGTCGGAAAGTTTTTGCGCTTCAGCGCGCATAGCGGCCTCCGAAACCGGCTGGCGCCGGCGAATGGGATGATCAGAAAAACCAGGTGCGGACGTATAGTGATGTGCGGCGGCGGTGTAAACGCACGCCGCGGCTGCGCGGCAATCGGCGCCAAGCTTAACTACCACATCCCGTTCGGAGAAAGAGAGCCACTATCCGGACGGCTGCCTGGCGGCGCGGGGCGCGCGACGCGTTCACTTGTTGGCGGCGGCGCGGACGCGTCTGCGGTCGCGTTGGCTATGCCGATCATCGCGTAAGCGTCGTCCGGATCTTCGTCGGGCTTGAAGGCTTCCATGATGCCGTTCGGATCGTCCGCAGACGCCCTAAGGCCGGTCTTCAAGTTGACGCGCACGAATTTGATGCCGGGCGGAACCCGGAACGGCGCCGGTGGCGTGTCGCCCAGCGCATCCTTAACGAACTCGCCGAAGATCGGCGCGGCAATGGCGCCGCCCGTGTTGCCTTTACCCATCGGCTTCGGCGTGTCGTAACCGACGAAAACGCCGACGACCATCGTTGGCGTATAGCCCAGGAACCACACGTCCTTTTCTTCATTGGTGGTGCCGGTCTTGCCGGCGATCGGGCGATTGAGCGATTGCAGGACCGTCGCCGTTCCGCGCTGTATGACGCCCTCAAGAATATGGGTGATCTGATAGGCCGTATGCGGATCGATGATCTGACGGCGCTCGTCGACGAGTTCCGGCTCGGCCTGCCCGGCCCATCTCTCGGCGGTGCAGCCCATGCATTGGCGTTCGTCGTGGCGCCAAATCGTGCGGCCATATCGATCCTGTATCCGGTCGATGAGTGTCGATTTTACTTCCTTGCCGCCGTTTGCCAGCATGCAATAGGCCGTCGCCATGCGGAGCAGCGTCGTCTCGCCGGCGCCGAGCGACATCGATAGCACCGGCAGGAGGTCGTCATAGATGCCGAACCGCTTTGCGTACTCGGTGATGACCGGCATGCCGAGGTCCTGCGCCAGACGCGCCGTCATCTGGTTGCGCGAGTGCTCGATGCCGAACCGCAGCGTCTCCGGGCCTGTCGTATCGTTCGTCTCGTAGTTCTTCGGCTTCCAGACGTCCAAGCCCGGTCCCTGATCGATCTCGATGGGGGCGTCGAGGATGATCGAAGTCGGTTTATAGCCATTGTCGATTGCCGAGGCGTAGACGAACGGCTTGAACGATGATCCCGGCTGGCGCTTCGCCTGGATCACGCGGTCGAACTGGCTCATGTCATAGGAGAAGCCGCCCGCCACCGCGAGGACGCGGCCGGTATAAGGGTCCATCGCGACGAGGCCGCCACCGACCTCCGGAATTTGCATCAAGGACCATGCGCCTTGAATGTTGTTCGGGTCTTTCGGCGAGACATAAACAACGTCGCCGGGCTTCAGGATGTCGGCGGTCGATTTGGCGTCGATCCTCTTGCTACCCGCCCGTTTCGCCGCCCACTTCATTTCGTCGAGCGAGACTTCGACGGCCTCGCGGTCTTTGACGAGCGTTGAATCCTGCTGTCGAGTCGGCTTGAAGCCAATGATGGCCTTCGCCTTCTGGGTTTCGAGCACGACACCGAGACGCCACGGCTGAATATCGGACGGGCTCGGGATCTGGCCGAGCGCAACGCCCCAGTCACCGGAAATATCGATTTTCGAGACGGGTCCGCGCCAGCCTTGAATGCGGTCGAACTTCACGAGGCCGTCGATCAGAGCCTTCCTTGCGTACTGCTGCAGTTGCGGATCGAGCGTCGTACGCACCGACAATCCGCCGCCATACAGCTTGTCTTCGCCGTACTTCGCGAGGAGCGTGCGCCGCACTTCCTCAGCAAAGAATTCGGCCGTCGAGATATGCACGGCGTTGGGCCGCAGATTAACGACGAGCGGCTTCTTCTTGGCGGCTTCCGCTTCTTCGTTGGTGATGTAACCATTCTCAGCCATCTGGCCGATGATCCAGTTCCGCCGCTCGGTGGCTTTCTCCTTCTGGCGGAAGGGATGGTAATTGTTCGGCCCCTTGGGAAGGGCTGCGAGGTAAGCGGCTTCCTCGATGTCGAGATCCTTGAGCTCCTTATTGAAGTAGGTGAGCGCCGCGGCGCCGACACCGTAGGAGTTCATGCCGAGAAAAATCTCGTTGAGATAGAGTTCGAGAATTCGGTCTTTGGAGTAGGCGCCTTCGATGCGGATCGCGAGGATTGCTTCCTTGATCTTGCGCTCGATCGATCGCTCGTTTGTCAGCAGGAAGTTCTTTGCGACCTGCTGGGTGATGGTCGAGGCGCCCTGCGCGCGTTTATTCGAACCATGAACCTTCGCTTCGACAGCCGCGAAGACTGCGCGCAAGACGCCCTGGAGGTCGACGCCGCCGTGCTCATAGAACCGCCGGTCCTCAGCCGATAGGAATGCACCGATCACGCGCTTCGGAACCGTATTGATCGGAACGAAGATGCGCCGCTCGCGGGCGAACTCGGAAATCAGCGAGCCATCATGCGCATGAATGCGCGTCATCACCGGCGGCTCGTACTTCGACAGGCTCTCGTAATCGGGAAGATCGCGCGATGCCTGCCAGATCAAGAACCCGGCGCCAGCCGAGCCCGCGATAAAAAGCAGGACGAACGTCCCAAAGGCGAACCCAAGGAAATTGAGCAGCAGGCTTCGACGCCGCTTTTTCCTTCTCCTGGGCGCCGTGGGAGGCGGCAGCGTTGGCGCGCGCATCAAATCCGAGATTCCGTCAGTCTGGCGCTGGCTTAAGTTTTTCGATCAATCGGGGCTTACGTCTATTGCCGCACTGCAGCAATGACAACCCCTGAGAGCGTCCGCACCATTAGCACGGAATGTGGCAGCACGTCGTCCGCAGGGCGGCGGCTTTTCATGGCTGAGCAGCCGTTCTCTTATTGAAGTAAATTTGCACCGCCCCGGCAATCGCGGACGCGACTTTGGATTGCCAGTCGGCCGTCAGCATCTGCTCCTCATCAGACCGATTGCTGATGTAGCCCAACTCTACGAGAACCGAGGGGGCATGGGTCTGCTTCAATACCTTGAAGGCGGCCGAACGGCGCGGCACGCGCGACATCGAGATCGTTTTCCCGAGCCGCTTCACCAGGGCTTGCGAAAAATCTGCTGAAAAATTCGAAGTTTCCCTTTTTAGAAGATCTATCAGGATGTTCTTGACTTGGTCGCCGCCTCCCCGGTCGAAGTTTTCGATGCCGGCAATCAGATCCGAAGCGTTCTCCTTTTCGGCCATGATACGGGCTTGCTCGTCGGAGGCTTGGCTCGACAGCGTATAAACGGTGGCGCCGCTGATCGTCCCGGCGGCGGTTTTTTCTACGATTGAATCGGCGTGCAGGGAGATGAATAGGTCCGCGGCATTATCGGTGGAAAACTTGAGGCGCTTATCGAGCGAGACAAAAACGTCGTCGGCGCGGGTCATTTTCACGTCATAGAGGCCGGTCTTCTCAAGCGCTTCTTTGAGTTGCAGCGCAACCGCTAACACGATGGTCTTTTCGGTCACGCTGTTAGCGCCGATGGCGCCCGGATCGATGCCGCCATGACCAGGATCGATGACGATGACCGGCTTGCCGTGAGGCTTCTGCTTGACGTCTGAGCCTTCTGGCGTGGCGCTGTCTGCGTCCGGCTCAAAGGCCGCATTATGAACGCCCGACCCCGTGCCAGCGCCGAATGATGCCGCATCCATCGGCATCAGTGCGATGGCGAGCTTCACGGCGGAGCTGCCTTTCAGTCTCGCCATGCCCGCAGATGCAATTTTGACCGGGCCCTTGGTATCGATGACGACCCTCGATTTGTGCTCGGCGAAAAGGCCGTAGCGAAACGCCGATATCAGGCCCGCCCCTTTTTGGCCCGCCGATGGATCGAGGCGGAACGAGAGATCAGGCAAATCGAGGACGACACGGTAAGGATTGGCAAGAGTGAAGACCTGGGCCGTCACGCCTTCGCTCATCGTCAATTCAAAAATGGTGGATCGCCCGGTGACGGTCAGATGCGCATCGAGCGCATCGGCCGCCTCGGCTGATGTGCTCAGAAAAACACAAAGAGCGGCCACAAGAGCCGCGAGAACGTTCCACAAAAGTTCTTCGGGCCGGCGCATTGCCGAATTGTCCCCCTCCGTCACCGTAATCGCCCGATTTCCGACACCCGTTAAATCTTTGTTTTCACTCGCTATATAATGTCAGCACCATCGCCTCGCGAGAACGCTTCCCCGCCAGTTTTATAGCACTTGCCAGCGAAGGGGCGACCTCGTACAGTTTGAAATGTATTCGGTGGCGCCCGAGACACACGCTTAAGTGGCGTTGGTCGAGTGGGTGTCTGCAATACCCGATCGGCCTGCTGCGGGAGCAAAAAAGCTCTGCTTTCACAGGTAATTGGGTGAGCACGGATGGCATCCGCTCGAGGCAAGCGTACGGGGAGTATCACGTCGCTCGGCAGGATGCGCAGCTTTGACTTCCGGGTCCCCGGCGGCCCTTTGTTGAGGCTCTAAGACTTTGTGCCGGTCGCCCCGATTTGTCAGTCGGGTGAAAGCGCGGATTGCTGGGCGACCATATTTGATCCACCGCGACGCCGGAATGCGTCGGAATTTTCTCCCAGTCAACGTCCCCAATTCTGGACACGCAGCTGGGCAATAGACGACAGGCCATGACGACAGCTTGCATCATCCATCACGGCGCCCAAGGGACCTCGGTCCGAGCGGCACCCCCATGCGTTCCCACGGGCCGTTTGCGCACCGCCGGGACCGGGATGACGCAGAAAGCGGCGCGGCCACAATTTCTTACTTCAGCGCCATCAACCAAAAGAACGCGCCGCCGCGCGAATCTCGCAATCCGCTCCGTTATCCACGGTTCGAGATGCGAGCCGCCGCCCCGGCGCGCCAAGGAAAATAAGCAATGTCCAATACGAAAATGCTCATCGATGCCACGCACCCCGAGGAGACTCGGGTCGTGGTGCAACGGAACGGCCGGGTAGAGGAATTCGATTTCGAAAGCGCGGCCCGGAAGCTGCTGCGCGGCAACATCTACCTCGCGAAGGTGACGCGCGTTGAGCCGTCGCTACAGGCCGCATTCGTCGACTACGGCGGCAACCGTCACGGTTTTCTCGCCTTCAACGAAATCCATCCTGATTACTATCAGATACCGGTCGCCGACCGGCAGGCTCTCCTCGATGAGGAAGCCGCCGCCGAAGCCGAGCTGGAAGCAGCCGCCGACCGGCGCGCCGAGGCACTTGCTCGACGCAACGCTGGCCGAGGCGGCGCGGGAGCTCACCCGAGTGCCGAAAGCGAAACAGCGGGCTACGAAGACTTCGGAGACCGGTCATCCGACGAAGCCGGTGTCGAAACGGCGCACATCGTCGATGTCGAGGAAGACGAGCACATCGAGGAAGTCGGCGGCGAAGAGGGCGAGGAGGCGGTCAAGGTTATAGCCGCGTCCGTCAAGGCTTCGGAAGAGGATGTTCGCTCCGAACTTCCCGCCGTGGATCACACCGACGTCTCAAAAGCGCAGGCCGACGACTCCGATGACGACGATGAGGCACCTGACGCAAATAATGAGGCGCACGCGGCGCCGACGCACAGCGAAGGCGAAAATTTCGACGATCGCGAGGGCGATAACGCCGCGGACATCGAGAATGACGACGACGAAGACGAAGACGCTCCCGAGCAGCATCATTCGGAACAGCCGAGTTCGCACGGCGAACGCGGCGGCGATATCGAAGAAGGCTCAGGCCGCGGATTCCGCGAAGAAGCTCCGCAACGTCAGCGGCGGCGCCCGCGCAGCTACAAGATCCAGGAAGTCATCAAGCGGCGCCAGATCATTCTGGTCCAGGTCGTCAAAGAGGAGCGCGGCAATAAGGGCGCCGCTCTCACGACGTATCTCTCGCTCGCGGGCCGCTATACCGTTTTGATGCCTAACACCGCTCGTGGTGGCGGCATCTCGCGCAAGATCACCAACCCACAGGATCGCCGGCGTCTCAAGTCTATCGCTCAGGAGCTCGAGGTTCCGGAGGGCATGGGGCTCATCATCCGCACCGCAGGCGCGGCACGGACGAAGCAGGAGATCAAACGCGACTTCGAATATCTGCTGAGACTGTGGGAAAGCGTGCGCGAGCTGACGCTGCAGTCGACGGCGCCGAGTCTCGTCTACGAGGAAGGCGATCTGATCAAGCGCTCGATCCGCGACCTTTATAACAAGGACGTCGAGGAGATCGTCGTTGCGGGCGAAGCGGGGCATCAGGAAGCCGCCGACTTCATGAAGATGCTGATGCCGAGCCACGCGAAGAACGTGGTTCCCTATCGCGAGCCGACACCACTCTTCACGCGCTATGGCGTCGAGCGCCAGCTCAACGCCATGTTCCAGCCCCAGGTCACGCTGCGCTCCGGCGGCTACATCGTCATCAACCAGACGGAAGCTCTCGTCGCGATCGACGTCAACTCGGGAAAATCGACCCGGGAATTCTCGATCGAAGAAACTGCGCTCGCAACGAACCTCGAAGCAGCCGATGAAATCGCCAGGCAATTGAAGCTCCGCGATCTCGCGGGCCTCATCGTCATCGACTTCATCGACATGGAGGAGAAGCGCAACAACCGCGCTGTCGAGCGTCGCTTGAAGGACGCTTTGCGTTTCGATCGGGCCCGGATCCAGCTTGGCCGCATTTCGCACTTCGGTCTCATGGAAATGTCGCGGCAGCGGCTCCGAACCGGCGTGCTCGAGGGCTCGACCTCGCAGTGCCCGCACTGCCAGGGGACCGGCATCATCCGTTCGACGGAAAGTGTCGCGCTTGCGGTGCTGCGCGGCCTGGAAGACGCGATCACTGCGGGCGCGACGGGACCGCTCACCGCAACGACGACGCCAGCTGTCGCGCTCTACATTCTCAACAGCAAGCGCGCTTACATCACCGACATGGAAGCGCGCCACGGCCATTCCGTAACGGTCCTCGGCAGCGACCGCGTGCAAGGCGCGAATTTCACGGTTGAACGCGGTGGCGTGGTGGCGCCCGTGCGTCGTGTCGAGCGTGCTGCCGTCAACATGGATTGGGGCTTTGACGGCGAAGAGGAGGCTCCTCCGGCCTTCGAGGGCGGCGAGATCGAAATCGCGCCTCACCACGCCGACGAAGCCGACGAAGAGGCTGCCGGCCGCGAAAATGGACGCGGCGGCGAAGGCGAAGACAACGGCGCACGGCGCGGACGTCGCCGCCGCCGCCGCGGACGTGGCGGCCGTGATCGCGGTGAGGGCCGCGACAGGTACGAGTTCGAGCCTCGCGGCGAAGGGGAACACGCGGTTTCCGCAGGGTCGCAGCCTCCGGGCGACGACGCCGAGGTCGGTCCAATCGATGACGAAGAACTCGACGCGCAGCCTGCTGTCGACGACGCGGGCGACGGAGAGAGCGGCGACAATGGCGCTAATGGCGACAAGTCCGGTCGGCGGCGGCGCAGAGGCCGGCGTGGCGGTCGTCGCGGCAGAGACCGTGGCGGTCGCGACGCCGGGAGCATATCTGCCGAAGGCAGCGAGGGCGAAGTCTACGGCGGAGAGCAGCCTGAAATCGATGATGCTCAACCGGAAGCCGGCATCGAAGGTGCCGAGCCGGTAGAGAAGAAAAACTCCTCTCGGGTCGCTGCGGCGCGATCACCGAGCGAAGGTGTCAGTGCAGCCGATAAGCCGCAGGCCAAAGTTCAGAGGCAGCGTATTTGGGACATCCCGTCACCTGCCAATGCCGCCGGCGAGCCGGCGGAACACAGGCCGTCGACTTCAAATGTCGCAGCAAAAGCGCCAGAGGCTGTCGTCGAAGCGTCGGTCAGCGAAGCATCGGTGACGGTTGAAGCAAGCGCTCCGCCCGCTCCAGTTCGACGGCGACATGAGGTTGGATCGAGCGAGCCGCGCATCGAGCGCGTGGTGGTCCGCCCCGGAGAGGAGAGCCCTGACCCAGTTGTCGAAGCTCAGGCAATTCCGCAACGCAAGGGCTGGTGGCAGCGCAAGTTTGGCGGCGAATAGCCGACGAAAAACAGGAGGTCGAAGCTGCCTGCTTCGACCTCTTCGTTAATGCCGCCGCGACGCGTTCCCGCAAAAAGCATCGGGCTTTGCTAAACGACGCAAAAGGGCGGCTCAACAGTCGCCATGCCGGTTGCCACGCTGGCGCCCAAAAGTAATGACTGTTCGCTTGTAATCATTTGCGACGCATTTGACCCCGCCGGGCTTGCCGCCTAGTTTGACCGGCGCGTGGGGTCTCGAAACGGTCATCGATATCGGGGCACATCGAATGCCTGTAATTCGGAGGACTTTTCCGGCGTTCTCTTCCGGCAGAAGCGTAATGCTTGTGGCCGGCTTGATCCTTGTCTCGCTTTTGACGTCGGCGGGCGGGGTACGCGCTCAGGGATTGCCACTCATCCGAGACGCCGAGATCGAGGCGCTGTTGCAGGACTACGCAAGGCCCATCTTCCAAGCTGCGGGATTCGGCGGCGGCCGCGTCGTCGTCCGCATCGTCAATAACGACGCCTTCAACGCGTTCGTTCTCGATGGCGGCAACGTGTTCGTCCATACCGGCACGCTGATGCAGGCAAACACTCCAAATGAGGTCATCGGTGTCATCGCCCATGAAAGCGGGCACATTGCCGGCGGCCATATGGCGGCTCTCAGGGCGAGGATCGCGAAAGATCAGACGCGCGCATTGTTGACGCAGGTTCTCGGCATCGGCGCGATGGTTGCCGGCGGAGTCGCTGGTAGCCGCGACACGATGCAAGGCGGGTCGGCGCTCATGACCGGTGGCAGCAGCGTCATCATGAAGGGATTGCTTGCCGAGCGGCGATCGCAGGAATCGGCGGCCGACCAGGCAGGCATCAAGTATCTGACCGCCACCAAGCAGTCGGGCAAAGGGATGCTCGACACCTTCGAGCGGTTCAAGGAACAGGAATATTTATCGGATCAGTTTCAGGATCCGTTCGTGCGTTCCCACCCTCTGTCTATCGACCGCTTGGCGAGGCTTAGCCAGCTCGCGACGACGAGCCCGTTTTTCGGGGAGAAGGACCCGCCCTCGCTGCAGCTTCGTCATGATCTGATGCGGGCGAAACTTTCGGGCTATCTTGAATCGCCTGCGACCGTGTTCAACCGCTATCCGGAAAGCAACACGACCTTGCCGGCCCGCTATGCACGCGCAATCGCGAAATTCTTCAGAGGCGGCTCGGGCGCCCTGGAAGCTGCGGTCGCCGACACCGAGAGTATGATCCGCGAGAACCCTTCGTACCCGTATTTCTATGAGCTCAAAGCCGACTTCCTGATGAGGTCAGGCAGAATGGCGGCCGCGGTCCCGAGCCTGCGTCAGTCTTTGAAGCTTGCACCGAACAGCCCCTTGATCCGCGTCGAGCTGGCGAGCGCATTGCAGGCTAGCGATGGCGACGATGCCCAGAAAGAAGCCATCGAGCTGTTGCGCAAATCTCTGGTCGATGACACGGAAAATGGGCATGCCTACAGGCTGCTGGCCAATACCTACTATAAGCAAGGCAAGGGGCCGGAAGCCGACGCCATGACCGCGCAGGCGTACTTTTATGAAGGAAACATACCGCAGGCGCAGGTTTTCGCGAAACGCGCGCAATTAAAGCTACCATCGGGTTCACCCGAGTGGCTGAAAAATGACGACATCATCAACTACAAGCCGCAAACTTGAGCGGCCTAAGTCTCTGACAAAGCGAGATCGATCCATGACACTGAAGACTAAGTTTCGGAATGCCGTCAGTTTGGCCTCGGCCGGCAAAAAGCTCGCCGCTTTTACTCTCGGGTTGGGGCTGCTGGCTTTGGTTACGTTCGCCTCGTTCCACCTGGGGAATAGCGCCGCGCGCGCGGAAACAGTGGCTCCGACTGCCGGCGGCTCGGCTTTCACGGACGAGCAGAAAAAGGCTCTCGGCGAGATCATCAAAGACTATCTCGTCAAGAACCCCGAAGTGATGATCGACGTCCAGAACGCGCTCGATGAGAAATCCCAGAAGGAACAGGACGCCAAGCTCAAGTCCTTCATGGCCGACAACGCCAAGTCCATCTATCGGGCGCCGAACAGCTCCATTGCTGGCGATGCCGACGGCGACATAACTGTCGTCGAATTCTTCGATTTCAACTGCGGCTATTGCAAGCGCGGACTGCCTGAAGTTCAGAAGCTGATCCACGACGACAAGAAGGTGCGCTTCGTCTTCAAGGAGCTCCCCATTCTTGCGAAAGGCTCGGAGGAAGCAGCCAAGGTTGCTCTCGCCGCGAAGCGCCAGGGCAAATACTGGGAGTTCCACCAGGTCATGCTCGGCTCCAAGGGCCAGGCGAACGAGGCGTCGGCACTCAAGGTCGCGGAGTCCCTCAATCTCGACATGGACAAGCTCAAGGCCGACATGGCGAGCGACGCGGTCAAGACCGAGCTTGCGGACGACATGGCGCTGGCCAAGAAGATCGGCGTCAACGGCACACCGCACTTCCTCGTCGGCGACAAATCGGTCCCGGGTGCGCCGGACGACCTTCATGATCAGCTGGAGACACTCGTCACCGAGTTCCGGAAGAACGCCTGCTCGACCTGCTAGGCTGCCGCCAAAAATACCTATTTGTTACAGACAGTTAACATATTCGGCACGACGGAGTGCGCGGCAATCGCCGCGCACTTTGCGCGTTTGACGAAAGCTGATAGACCCAGGGCTCCGCAATTGGCTCAGACATAGCCCTGTGCCCCCACCGGCCTCCAAACATGACCTCACTCGTTTACGTTCTAAACGGCCCCAATCTCAATATGCTCGGTGTCCGAGAGCCTGAAATCTATGGCACCGAGACGCTCGCCGATCTTCGGGTGCGGACGGAAATGGCTGCGACGGAAAACGGTCTTTCCATCGATTTTCGGCAATCAAATATAGAGGGTGAGATCGTCAACTGGGTTCAGGAGGCGCGCGGGAAGGCAAAAGGCATCATCATTAACGCGGGCGGCTATACGCACACGTCGGTCGCCATTCTCGATGCCTTGCAAGCTGTCGCTCTTCCCGTCGTTGAAGTCCATCTCTCGAACATCTTCCGGCGTGACGAGTTTCGTCAGCACTCATACATTTCGCTGGCCGCGACGGGCGTGATTTGTGGCCTTGGAGCCAAGGGCTACGAACTCGCCATCGAGGCCATGGCCAACATCCTGAACAAATCCACAAGCAAAGCGTGACGTCGCACTCCGAGCTTAGGCTATAAGACGCACGCCAACAAAATCGAGGACACGGGACTGATGACCGCAAAAGACCAAGGGCCTAAAACGGGAAGCGCCGAAGGTCAGATGATCCGCGAGCTCGCCGAGCTCTTGAACGCTACGGGTCTCACGGAGATTGAAATCGAGAAGAGCGGCCTCAAGGTTCGCGTCGCGAAGAAGATCTCGATTACCGCTGCCGCTCCGCAGGCTTATGTCGCGGGCCCTGTTGCCGCTCCGGCGGCGCCTGCAGGCGAAGCGAAGCCGGCGGGACCGAGCGATCATGCAAAACATCCCGGTGCCGTGAAGTCCCCGATGGTTGGCACGGCTTACCGCTCGCCGGAGCCCGGCGCCGCCGTCTTCTGCGAGATCGGCAGCAAGGTCAATCAGGGCGACACGCTTCTGATCATCGAAGCCATGAAGACGATGAATCAGAATTCCCGCTCCCAGAGCCGGCACCGTCAAAGCGATCCTCTTCGAGAACGCTCAGCCGGTCGAATACGGCGAACCGCTGATCATCCTAGAATAGAGAGCGCCACCGGCGAACGTCGGCGAAAGCGCCTGGAGAATACATGTTCGACAAAATTCTGATTGCCAACCGGGGAGAGATCGCGCTGCGCGTTCAGCGCGCCTGCCGCGAACTCGGAATCGCGACGGTTGCCGTCCACTCGACTGCCGATGCCGATGCGATGCATGTCAGGCTTGCGGACGAGAGCGTTTGCATCGGACCGCCTCCCGCGCGCGAGAGCTATCTCAATATCCCGGCGCTTGTCACGGCTTGCGAGATCACAGGTGCCGATGCCGTGCATCCCGGCTACGGTTTCCTGTCCGAGAACGCGCGCTTCGCGGAGATCCTCGAAGAACACAAGATCACTTTCATCGGTCCGACGTCCGAGCACATCCGGATCATGGGCGACAAGATCGAGGCCAAAGAGACCGCGAAGAAACTCGGCATTCCGGTCGTGCCCGGTTCGGCAGGCGCGGTGACGAGCGAAACCGAGGCGATGAAGATCGCCAAGGAAATGGGTTTCCCCGTCCTCATCAAGGCGGCGGCCGGTGGTGGTGGACGTGGCATGAAAGTCGCGGCGACAGCCGCCGACTTGGGCGTCGCGCTGTCGACAGCACGATCTGAGGCCAAGGCTGCCTTCAACGACGATGCCGTCTATATCGAGAAATATCTCCTGAAGCCCCGGCATATCGAGATCCAGGTGTTCGGAGACGGCAAGGGCAACGCGGTCCATCTCGGCGAGCGCGATTGCTCGCTGCAGCGCCGGCACCAGAAGGTGATGGAGGAAAGTCCGTCGCCAGCACTCAATGCGGCTCAGCGCGAGAAGATCGGAGCGACCGTGGCGGAAGCCATGCGCAAGATCAAATATCGCGGCGCCGGAACGGTCGAGTTCCTTTTTGAGGACGGCGAATTCTACTTCATCGAGATGAATACCAGGCTCCAGGTCGAGCATCCGGTCACCGAGATGGTGACGGGCACCGACCTTGTGCTGGAACAGATCCGCATTGCGGCAGGCCTCCCCTTAAGCTTCACGCAGGATGAGATCGAGCTTAAGGGCCATGCAATCGAGTGCCGCATCAACGCCGAGAACCCGAAGAACTTTCGGCCTTCGCCGGGGCAGATCACCTATTGGCACCCACCCGGCGGCCTCGGCGTGCGGGTCGACAGCGGTGTTTACCAGGGCTATCGCATCCCGCCTTACTACGACAGCCTGATTGGCAAGCTGATTGTTACCGGGAAGACGCGCAACGATGCGTTGATGCGTTTGCGCCGCGCTCTCGCCGAGTTCGTCATCGACGGTATTGAAACAACGATCCCGTTGTTTCAGGATCTCGTAAAGGAACCCGATATCGTGGATGGCCTCTACGATATTCATTGGCTCGAAAAACACTTGGGGATGAAGTAAACTTTGCCTCTGCGCGACATGTTCCGCGCGCGTCCGAGAGTTCGCTTGGCAAGTGGCAGCATGGCGTCGCGCGACGACCCAATGTTCGAGATCACGCCGCAGGTCCTCCTGAAGGCCTATAGCTGCGGCATTTTTCCGATGGCGGAAAGCGCCGACGACCCGGCACTTTATTGGATCGAGCCGCAGCAGCGCGGCGTGCTCCCGCTCGATGGGTTGCATATTCCGCGACGGCTTCTGCGTACGGTTCGGACCACTCCCTTCAAGGTGAAGGTGGACAGCGACTACGACCGCGTCATCGACGGCTGCGCGGCGCCGCGCGCGGGCCGCATGTCGACGTGGATCAACAATCGCATCCGGACCCTCTACAGGGAGCTTTTCGTTCTCGGTGCCTGTCACACCGTCGAGGTCTGGAACGGCGACAAAATGGTGGGCGGCCTCTACGGCGTCGCGCTGAAGAGCGCTTTCTTCGGCGAAAGCATGTTCTCGACCGAGCGCGACGCTTCGAAGATCGCGCTCGTGCATCTCGCTGCGCGGCTGATCCGCGGCGGCTTCACGCTGCTCGACACGCAGTTCGTCACCGACCACCTTCGCCAATTCGGCACGGTCGAACTCGACAGGATGACATTCCAAAGAGAACTCGAGTGCGCTTTAGAAAAAGACGGTGATTTCTTCGCTCTCCCGAAAGACGCGCCAGGCGCCGAAGTCGCGGGAATTTTCGCGGACCATCACTGAGCTTTCGGCATCCGATCGAAATCCTGTTCCTGCTGGAACAGTCCTTTTCCCTCCGAGCTGTCAGTTCTCCTGTCCCCGAGCTTTGCGCTTCGGGCATGCCAACGCACCCCGCTTTGGCAGACAGGAAGCCTGACCCAAGGAGAAATACATAAATGTCCAAGACGTCTCTTGTGCTTGCAGCGGCCGCCGGTCTCGCCACGTTGGCGGGCGGTGTCTCAACGGCGAGCGCTAATGGAATGCACAATCACTTTTTCCACCATCGGCCCGCGTTCGGCATCATCGTCGGTAATAGCGGTTACGACTGTGGGTACCTGTATGACCGGTGGCTTTACACCGGCGACTATTACTGGAAGCACAGATACTACAGCTGCCGCAGCGGCTGGTGATCGCTCGACGCGGGCACTCGGTCGCCTCGGGTCTTACCGGCTTTGAGGCGACTTCTTTTTCTTAAAGACGCGGTCTTCACCGTCACCCATCACCCCGGACTTTGCCGAAGTGCAGAGACAGGTACGTGCCGATCGTCAAGGCCCCTGCAGTGAGGACGGCGAACCGCGGATTGAACCCGATTTCCACGGGACTCGCCGAGAGCAGCAAGGCGCCGACGACGAGATTGAAGATTCCCCACAAAAAGTTGACGAGTGGAGGCGACAGCCCGACGCCTCGGGGCTTCGCGAACGGGGTTTGGAACGGTGCACCCTGCAGGCCCGCAACGAGATGCGGAATTGAATTGCAGAGAAAAGCCCCTGCGAAGAAGATCGCGATGTAATCCATTCTGGACCCCTCCATCGGAATGCCAAGCTTAGCAATGACATCGTCCAACGGCATCGTTGCTCTCGAGCACAGATCAGCCAGGCCCAGCGTCCGCAGCATCGCCTTATGAAATCCTATTCTGGCTCCATGGGCGCGACAATCTTCTTCCGCGTCATGAACCAATAGATGCCGGCACATGCGAAAGCGATCGCGCCCGCGAGCACAAAGGCTGGCACGAACGATCCGGTCCGCTGCAGGAGCACGCCGCTCAGGTAGGGCGCGAGCGCTCCGCCGATCGAGCCACCGACATTCTGAATAGCTTCGAGAGTTGCGACCGTATTCACCGGTGCGATCACGGCTGCGAGAGCCCAACCGCAGCTCGACGAAACGTTTGCAGCGAACAAGCCGCAGGACATCAAGGCGATCGCAATCCGCAAGTCGTCGACGAAAACCGCGGCGGCGGTGCAAGCTCCGGCCATCAGCAGTCCCCAAATGATCGGGAGCCTGCAGGCCGCCGCGCCGCCGATGCCGAACCGTCCCAGACGATCGGAAATCACACCACCTGAGATCGCGCCGAGGAAACCGGCGGCAAGCGGGACTGCGGACCAGATTCCGGCGTTCGCTATGCTCTGGTGGCGCGCGATCTCGAGATACCCGGGCAGCCAAGTCGCGTAGAGCCACGAGATGTAAACGACGCCGAAGAATCCTAAGAACATTCCCCACGTCGTGCGAAATTGCAGCAGCCAGCCGACTTGGCGCCATCCGACGTGCTCGATGGGGGCGCCATCATCCCGGTGAATCTCGGCGATGTCCTCAGCTGGGACATCCGCATCGCCGGGTGAGCGATAAAGAAGCGCCCACAGCGCGGCGACCGCGAAGCCCGCGACACCAGCGATGATGAACATCACGCGCCAACCGTAGACAATCATCAGCCAAGTCAGGAGCGGCGGAGCGAGTGCCGGCGCGAGAGCTGACGATGAGTTGAATATCGCAATCGGCAAAGCGCGCCGCTTCAGGGGAAACCAATCGGCGCAGACCCTCGTGCCGCCGATATACATCGGCGATTCGCCTAGCCCCAGCGCGACGCGCGCACCGATGAACTGGTTGAGCGAGGTCACGACGCCTGCGGCGAGTTGTGCAAGCGACCACACGATCATGCCGAAGCCGAGCGTCCGGCGAGGGCCAAAGCGATCAACCAGGACGCCGGCCGGAATTTGCGCGAGGCCGTAGCTCCAAGCGAAGGCCGATAGCAGGAGGCCCATCTCGCTATAGGAGAGACCGAGCTCCGCGCGAATCTCGGGATTGCCGACTGCGAGCGCAGCCCGGTCGAAATAGTTCACAGAACCAGCAATGACGAGTAACGCGACGACGGTCGAACGGAGCCGCCGTGTGCGAGGCGAGGCGTTATCCCCCGCTACTCCCACTCGATCGTGCCGGGCGGCTTGGAGGTGACGTCGTAGACGACGCGATTGACGCCGCGAACCTCGTTGATGATGCGGGTCGCGACGCGGCCGAGGAACGCCATGTCGAAATGGAAGAAGTCGGCTGTCATGCCGTCGACAGACGTCACGGCGCGAATGCCCAGCACATGGTCGTATGTCCGGCCGTCGCCCATGACGCCGACTGTGCGAACGGGGAGCAGAACGGCGAAGGCCTGCCAGATGGCGTCGTAAAGACCGGCGCGGCGGATTTCGTCGAGGTAGACGGCATCCGCCTTGCGCAGAATATCGAGCTTCTCGCGCGTGATCTCGCCCGGAATGCGGATGGCGAGGCCCGGACCTGGGAACGGGTGGCGTCCGACAAAGGCTTCGGGGAGGCCGAGCTCGCGGCCCAGCGCCCGGACTTCGTCCTTGAAGAGCTCGCGCAACGGCTCGACGAGCTTCATATTCATGCGCTCGGGCAGGCCGCCGACGTTGTGGTGCGATTTGATCGTCACCGACGGGCCGCCGGTGAACGACACGCTTTCGATCACGTCGGGATAGAGCGTGCCCTGGGCCAGAAACTCGGCGCCGCCGATCTTTCTAGCTTCCTCCTCGAAAACGTCGATGAAGTGCTTGCCGATCGTCTTGCGCTTCGTCTCGGGATCGGAAACTCCCGCGAGTGCATTCAAGAACTGCTCGGATGCGTCCACATGGACGAGCGGAATGTTGTAGTGGTCGCGGAAAAGGCCGACAACTTGGTCCGCCTCGCCGAGCCGCATCAGGCCGTGATCGACGAAGACGCAGGTAAGCTGATCGCCGATAGCTTCATGGATCAGCACAGCGGCAACGGTACTGTCGACGCCGCCCGACAGGCCGCAGATGACCCGGCCCTTGCCGACCTGCTTCTGGATCTTGGCGATCATCTCGCGGCGGTAGGCGGCCATTGTCCAGTCGGATTTCAGGCCGGCAATGTTGTGAACGAAGTTAGCGATGAGCTTGGCGCCGTCAGGCGTGTGCACGACCTCGGGGTGGAACTGCACGGCGTAGAAATGGCGCTTCTCGTCGGCGACGGCAGCGTAGGGCGCGTTCTCGCTCGTGCCGATGATTTCGAAGCCCTCAGGCAAGCGCGTGACGCGGTCGCCGTGGCTCATCCAGACCTGATAGCGCTCGCCCGGCGCCCAGACGCCTTTGAACAGCGGGCTCGGCGTCGCGATCGAAAGGAAGGCGCGGCCGAACTCGCGGTCGTGGCCGCTCTCGACCTTGCCGCCCAGCTGCTCGGCCATCGTCTGCTGGCCATAGCAGATGCCGAGCACCGGCACGCCCGACGAGAAAACGGCATCGGGTGCCCTCGGCGAACCGTCCTCGGTGACGGACGCCGGTCCGCCGGACATAATCACGGCTTTCGGCTTGAGCTTGGCGAACGCCTCGGCGGCGTTCTGGAAGGGATGGATTTCCGAATAGACGCCGGCTTCGCGCACGCGTCGCGCGATGAGCTGCGTCACCTGGCTTCCAAAATCGATGATGAGAACGGCGTCGGTCAAAGTCGGGGCGACCCTCTGTTCAGGGCCTTCCCCTACGCGAAGACGGCGGCCGCTGCAACGGCAGCAGCTGCGACAGGCACGCCCGCGTTCTTGGAAGGCTGAGAGGCATCAGTTAAGCATCGGACGTCAAAAAGGAAAGGCGCACGCGCTTCATGTTGATGGTCAAAACGCGATTGGGTCTCAGCGACATCGCCGGCATCGGACTTTTCGCGGATCAGGACATCCCGAAAGGGACGGTGACCTGGCGGTTCATGGCGGATTTCGACCGGCAGCTGACGAAAGGCGAAATCGACCGCCTGCCGGAGCCAGCCCGGTCGAACCTGCTCGACCATACCTATCTCGACGCGACGAGCGGGCTTTTCGTGCTCTGCGCCGACAATGCCCGCTTCATGAACCACGCGGATGAACCAAACACGGCCGGCGTCCACGAACCGGGCGCTATCGAGGGCTACGACGTCGCTATCCGCGACATTCTGGCCGGTGAAGAGATGACGTGCGACTACCGGACGTTTGATGCACACGTCGATCTGAAGCTTGGCGGCGGGCAGTAACGGGTCGAAGCCATTACTCCCCCGGGACGACGGCCGGCTCGGCGGCCGACTTCCTTGAAGCGCGGCGGCGCTTGGCTGCGAGAGCGCGCAACGCCTCGGCTGCCATGATGCGCCGCTGCAGATAAGGCGAGAAGTATCCAGCGTACCGCCGCCAGAGGTCTGGCCGCATCCAATCTTCGCCCGACACATGGCCGCGACAGTGCGGTGAACCGCAGGAGCACGAGAACTCGTCGTAGGGCGAGCCGTCGCTCATCGCGTAATCGTAGGTGATCTCTTCGCCGGGCTTAATATCGCGCATGGCGACGAGCGTGATTTGGCCGGAAAGGCCGGAATTCGGATCACAGCAATGATTGACGTAATCCGGCGGTTCGCAGTCGGAGAGCGAGACGAGGTATTGGTTCTCCTCGACCTGCAGCGAATATCGCCGCACAGTCTGAGGCATCTCGTTCAGTTCCTCACCCGACACGAGCGTTCCGCTCCAGACCACGATCAGCTCGCCTTTGGCGATTGCTTCGCGCGCGACGACGGTGTGGCCGCCGCGATCTGGTGTCTGATGAACTTCGCATTTCGGGGAGAGAAAGGAGTGGGGCCTATCGCTCATTCAATGACCTCAATTGGCCTTACGAGCGTGGGCACGGCGCAAACGCGAAAAGCGAAACATGGCACCTGTCCCTCGATTTGCCGCGAGCCAGCGGCAAACGCTGCATCAGATAGTTTTGCCGAGTGGGATGTCAACGGCGAAAAATAGGCATTTGCATGATGACGGCCCGCTCAAATTTTGTGTCTTAGAGTAACGCGGGTGGCGAAAAGTTCCGGGAAGAGTTCGAGCGCCGACGATATTCGTCACCGCCGCGCGCGGAAGTGTCGGGTGTGTCGCTGCGGATCAATCCACAGAAACTTTGTTTATGCCTTTCGCACTAGGACGGCGATGAAGAAGCCGTCAGTCCCGTGCTGTTGCGGCGTCAGCAAAAGGGAGTCGGAGCGGCCGTCGGCGGACTGCGGAGGCTCGTTCGAAAAGGCCGCGCTCCAATTCCCGGAAAAGGGAACGCTCGAAAAATCGGCATTTTCCTCGATAAAACGTGCGATTTGCCCGGTATTCTCCTCCGGCAGGATAGAGCATGTGACGTAGACGAGCCGGCCGCCGGGCTTCACCAGCGTGGCGGCGCGTTTCAATACTGACTGCTGCTCCGCCATCCGAGCCTTCAACGCGTCGGGCTTCACACGCCACTTGGCGTCGGGGCGTCGCCGCCAGGTTCCGGTTCCCGTGCACGGCGCGTCCGCCATGACCACATCGAAACGGGGACCGAGCGCATCGACCGCCACGTCGTCGCCGGCTCTCAGCACCTGCACATTGCGAACACCTGCGCGCTTGATCCGGTCGAATATCGGTTTCAGCTGATTGCGATCGGCGTCGTAGGCGTAGAGCTGACCGGTGTTCTGCATCAGTGCGGCGAGCGCGAGCGTCTTGCCGCCAGCCCCTGCGCAAAGATCAAGCACCTGCTTCCTCGGGCCGGCGCCCGAGAGCAGAGCGGCGATCTGCGAACCCTCATCTTGAATTTCGAACCAGCCGGCCTGGAACGCCGCTTCCGCTTGGAGATTTGGCGTGCGCTGTGCCCCGACCGGCGGCGGAACGCGGACGCCGATAGGAGAATAGGGGCACGGCTCTGCTCCAAAGCTGGCAAGCGCCTTCAGAACCTTCTCGGGTGTCGACTTCAAGGTGTTGATCCTGAGGTCGGCTGGAGCGCGGCGGGCCATGGCCCGGCCTTCAGCAATGGCGCCCTCCCCGAACTGGCTGGAAAACGACGGCCATAGCCATTCGGGAATGTCGGCTTGAACAAAGGCAGGCGCTTCGTCGAGTGAGCGCGTCAAGCCAAGTTGCTCGGCGTCGGATAACGACGGCGGCGCGTGATCGGCTCCGTCGCAGGCGGCGATGACGGCTTCGGGCGACAGACCCAGCGCGGAAGGGGCGGCGCCGATGGCGAGAGTTCGTGGCGTATCGGCGCCCATCGCCCAGGCGATCGACGCCTTTCGGCGGAGCGCATCATAAACGAGACCACCGATGGCATTGCGGTCGCCGGAGCCGGCGAAGCGGTGCGCCTTGCCCCAGTCGGTCAGTGCAATGGCGACCGGTTGGTAGCGATTGAGAATCGCTTCCAACACCTCTATCGCCGCAGCGATGCGGGCTCCAGCTCTCATATGTGGTGCATCTCAGGCGCCCGTCAGAATCTTGATGGCGAAGATGAGCCACATGACGAAGAGGACAATCGCTCCAACCCCGTACGCCCGAAAGCGCCAGTTGACGTCATTGCTTGTCGTGTGGACGTAGGCATGCGCAATCCGCGAAATGACGAATACCCAGGCCAGGATCAGCAGCAAAAGATCTCCAACCCGCGTGATCAGGATGAAAGCGATCAACACGAATAAGAGCATCGGCAGCTCGAACTGGTTGCTAAACGAATTGCCGAACTGCCTCGCGCGAGCCGTGTAGTTACGGTTGTCGAGCGCGATGTCTTCCGTCCGGATCTCGCCGCGCGTAATACTTTCGCTGCGCACCTTCCCCATCAATCCCAGAAGGATGAAGGCCAACAGCACCTCGACGAAGACCGGCAATAGAAAATCAGTGACCGTCATAGGCACGCCCTCGCCGATTGGTTCCTAATACCAAAACCAATAGCTTAGCCGCCTATTCCCGGATAGTTCGGACTTTCCCGCGTGATCATGACGCCGTGAGCGTGGCTCTCCTGGATTCCGGCCGGCGAAACGCGGACGAACTTGGCTCGCTTTTGCAATTCCGGAATCGTCTTTGCGCCCAGGTATCCCATACCGGCGCGCAATCCACCGACGAGTTGGTGAACGACGGCTTCCATCGGTCCTTTGTACGGCACCTGGCCCTCTATGCCTTCCGGCACGAGCTTCAGCGTGTCGCGGACTTCGGCCTGAAAATAACGGTCAGCCGAGCCCCGCGCCATCGCACCGACCGAGCCCATACCGCGATACGACTTGTACGTCCGGCCCTGATAGAGATACGTCTCGCCCGGCGCTTCGTCGGTACCGGCGAGCAGCGATCCGATCATCACGCAGGACGCGCCGGCAGCGATCGCCTTGGCGATATCGCCGGAGAAGCGAATGCCTCCGTCCGCGATGACCGGCACGCCGGAGCGGGCGGCCTCCCTGGCGCACTCCATGACTGCGGTGAGCTGCGGAACGCCGACGCCGGCGACAATCCGGGTCGTGCAGATCGAACCGGGACCGATTCCTACCTTGATGGCGTCGGCGCCGGCTTCGATCAACGCTTTCGTTGCGTCCGCCGTCGCGACGTTGCCGGCAATGACCTGCACGCTGTTCGATTGCCGCTTAATGCGGGCAACGGCTTCGATGACCTTTACCGAGTGGCCATGCGCGGTGTCGACCACGATCACATCGCAGCCGGCACTGATCAGGCGCTCGGTGCGGTCGAAACCGTCTTCGCCGACCGTCGTCGCGGCGGCGACGCGAAGGCGACCCTGCGCGTCCTTGGAGGCGTTGGGATGCTTGGCGGCTTTCTCGATGTCCTTGACGGTAATGAGGCCGATGCAGTTGCCCTGATCATCGACAACGATGAGCTTCTCGATCCGGTTCTGGTGAAGCAGCCGCTTGGCGTCATCCTGAGAGACATTGCGCTTCACGGTCACCAAGTTTTCCTTGGTCATCAGCTCCGAGACGGGCTGATCCAATCTCGTTGCGAACCGCACGTCGCGGTTGGTCAGAATACCGACGAGCTTGCCTTTCCCGGCGCTTCCGTCGGCCCGATCTATTCCCCCGTCGACCACCGGAACGCCCGTGACGCCCTTATCGGCCATCAGCTTCAAGGCTTCGCGCAATGACTTCTGCGGGGCGATCGTCACGGGGTCGAGAACGATGCCGCTTTCGTAGCGTTTGACCTGCGCGACGTGGCGCGCCTGCTCCTCGATCGTGAGGTTGCGGTGGAGAACGCCGATGCCGCCCTCCTGAGCCATGGCGATCGCGAGCCTCGCCTCGGTGACGGTATCCATGGCTGACGACAGAAGGGGAATGTTCAATCTTATGGACTTGGTCAGCTGGGTCGTGACGTCTGCCTGTCCCGGCATCACGTCGGACGGGCCAGGGACCAGCAAAACGTCGTCGAAGGTAAGCGCGATCGCCGAATCGAGCGCCGATAGGCTCGAAGTCATGCGGACTTCTCCAAAATTTGGGGGGCGACACGTCCAGGCCCCCTGGGGCGGAACATTGTCGCGGGGTCTATAGCACCAAGGTTCCGCCCTTGGAAGCGCCGCGAGCCGCGTCAAATGGGGATACCGGTAACCAATTCAAGTGACGCCGCAAATTGCCCGGCCGTTCGTCATACCGGTGTCGCGCGAAGCTGCCAGATAGCCGTCACGGGGTTCACAGCCCCCATAGGATTTGCTTCTGATTCGATGCCGTTGGCAGGCGGGTAACGCGTCAATCCTGCCTCCGGCGCAAGGTGAAGCAAACCAGCCCGAGGCCCTTAGTCCGCATCGTGCTCCCGCCCCCCGCGAAATCCTGTCGCTAATACATAAAGCTCGGAGCTTTCGGCGCGGCTTGCCGGCGGCTTCACGTGGCGGACGGTCTTGAAGTCACGCTTCAAGGCGTCGAGCAGATCCCGTTCGGTGCCGCCCTGAAAGACTTTACAGAGAAAGACGCCGCCCGGTTCCAATACATCCGCCGCGAAGGCGGCAGCAGCCTCCGCGAGCCCCATGATGCGGATGTGATCGGTTTTGGCGTGTCCGACCGTCGGCGCGGCCATGTCCGACAATACGATATCGGCCTTGCCGCCGCGAAGGCGCGATTTCAGGAGGTCTTCGGCGGTCGGGGCGGTGAAATCCATCTCAATAATGTCGACGCCAGGGATCGGTTCGAAGCTCAGATAGTCGATGGCGACGACCTGGCCTTTGCCTTCCGCTGCCTTGACGCGCTCCGCCGCTTCCTGCGACCAGCCGCCTGGCGCTGCGCCGAGATCGATGATCCGCTGGCCGGATTTCAGAAAATGATAGCGGGCATCAATCTCGCGCAGCTTGAACGCAGCGCGCGAGCGTAACCCCTCGCGTTTCGACGCCGTGACATAGGGATCATTCAGCTGGCGTTCGAGCCATTTTGCGGAGGAGGCAGTTCGCTTACGCGCCGTCTTGACGGCCGTACGCAGCTGACGCTGACCGCCGCTCAGACTGCTGTGGCTGCCGCCCGACCCGCCGTTGCCGCCGCTTTTGCCTTTGCTTTTCACGACTGCTCAGTGCCGTTCGAGCGCTTCGACCGTCCGCGGCGGCGCCGTCCGGCCCGCCAGACGCCATCTTCCATCATCAATCGCATTAGGATGCCTTCTCTTAGACCACGATCAGCGACGCGCAGCCGATCCGCCGGCCAGAGTTTCAGAATGGCATCGAGAATAGCACAGCCAGCAAGCACGAGATCGGCTCTTTCGCGACCGATGCACGGCTGCAGCACGCGCTGCTCGTAACTTTGCCCAAGAAGCTCGGCGGTCACGTCGTTGATCTCGGAGACGTCGAGCCAAATGCCATCGATTCGCTTTCGATCGTAGCGCTCAAGCCCAAGCATGACGCCGGCAATCGTCGTGACGGTCCCTGACGTCCCCAGGAAGTGCACGGGCTTGCCAGCCATCTGCTCGCGAAAACGATGCTTGGTTTCGAACGGCGTGAGGAGCCGCATCACGGCATCCGACATCGCGGCGAAACTTTCTGGCGTTACGTCACGTCCGCCAAAGTTTTCCGCCAGCGTCACGACGCCAACGGGAAGGGATTCCCACGCAATGATCGCATCGTTGACGTCGGAACGGCCTGTCAGCACATCGCGGCGCGAGCCAAGCCGCGTCATATCGAGCCATATGATCTCCGACGAGCCGCCGCCGATATCGAAGACCAGGACGAAATCGGCTGAAGGATCAATGAGGGTTGCGCAACCCGCGACCGCAAGATGGGCTTCGATCTCGGGCGTCAATATTTCAATGTCGAGATCAAAGCTGTCTTTGACCTTTGTTACGAACGCGGGCCCATTGGCAGCAACGCGGCAGGCTTGCGTTGCGACTAGCCGCGCTCTTGAGACTTGGTGGCGCTGCAATTTGCCGGCGCAGACCTTGAGTGCTTCCATAGTGCGGCTCATCGCGTGCTCGGAAAGGCGACCGCTTTGGCTGACGCCTTCGCCAAGACGTATGATGCGTGAGAATGCGTCGACGACGCGGAAGCCACGCCGCGAAGGCCGCGCCAGGAGCAGTCGGCAGTTGTTGGTGCCGAGATCTAGCGCGCCGTAAATCTGTTCGCCCGGACGGCTGGTGCCAGGAGAGAACGGCGCCTCATCGAAACTCTGCGCGCTCCACGCGATCGGGCCTCCGCCTCCCGGCGACGGCACCAACCGGCTCGCAAGCACTTCCGAGGCATTGCGATCTCGCTGCGGGAAAGGATGTGCAATACCGTTACTGTCGCCGTCTTCGGGCAGCGACAGCGCTCCTGAGCCCGCGGCAATGGCGACTTCGTCGTCCGATGTGTCCGGGAGCCCTGCGCCGTCGGGGACGTCGGGGCCTGATTTTTCAGGCGTCAACTTGTCTCTCCAGGACCTGGTATAACACCGGCTCGCCGCTGCGGGGCCGTGCTCTTCAGGCCGTTGATCTGGACCTCAGTTGACGTGAAGTGTATCAGGTCGCGCTCCGTCGTAAAGCTCCGGTCGCGCGTTGCTTAACGCTGCGGGCGCCGGAGTCCGCGCAAACTTCTGGGCGACCACGTTTTATTCATGCTGAGCCGAAATCACTTGGCGCTTTCCGCGCTCGCCTGCGCCGAGCTGTTACGAGTTGCGTCGGTGGCCGTCGCGGGCGGGCTCGACGACGGAGAAATCGCCGCGCGCCTCAAGTCCGCTTATCCCGCATTCATCACCGGCGTCGAGGGTAACAAAATCGTCTTCAAAGATGGAACGCTCCCCTTAAACGACGGCAAGGACAAGTCGTTCGACGCGTGGCTTGCTCATCCCGATATTAAAGACATGTTCCGATACCCGTATCCACGGGGAGCGCCTGCGACCCAGCCGCCGCGCGACTTCGATCCCGGCCGTGCGCGCAACGCTGAATTCTTCACGAAAATCTACGGCGACTGCCGGAAATCAGCTTTCGCCGCATCACTGACGACGATCAGTTGGCTTCCCAAAAAATCGGGGCAGCGAATCGAAATCTCGCGACTCAACGGAGCCGCGGAACACCTGCTGGCCATCAGCAATGAGCTCGATGCATTGCCCGCGGAATTCAATGTCTTCCTCGTTCCTTCCGCGGGCGGATACGTGTGCCGGAGCATCGCCGGAACCGATCAACGTTCGGGACACGGCTACGGCATCGCGATCGACATTGCGACCAAGCACTCGCATTACTGGCGTTGGGCAAAGGGTGGCCCGGGCGGTAGCCCCATTTATCAAAACGACATCCCGATGAAGATCGTCGATATCTTCGAGAAGCACGGTTTTATCTGGGGCGGGCGCTGGTACCATTACGACACCATGCACTTCGAATACCGGCCCGAGCTCGTCGGCGCGGAAAAGTAGGCTTCGCTTTTTTGCGGCAGCCGCGGATCTGAGAACGTACCGGGTTGTAGAACCGCAGCAACCCGCGTTGGAAAGTCGCTGAGGCAAAACCTGCGTCAGCATCTTTCAATCCATCCAGGGGCTCCCGCTGCGTGCGCCGCGAGTGAGGCTCCCGATGCCGACCTTGCGGACATCGGACGCTACTGCTATGACCCGCGCTTCGGCGGCCGAACGTTCCGTCCGATCCCGGCTTTGGGGGATCGTCTAATGGTAGGACTGCAGACTTTGACTCTGCCTGTCTAGGTTCGAATCCTAGTCCCCCAGCCAGCTAACTCCCTGAAACAGATAAGTTTTATCGCTCTCCCAGTGAGCCTGGAAAGTGCCGTAATGTCCGTGGCTTGCCACACCGGTCGCGCGATCGCACCGGACCAGAGACGCAAAATGGCGTCGTCGGGTGTGAAACAGGCCGCCCCGTCTCTGGAGGCCTGTTTTCAGTCGGCGGATATGGAGCTTTTGCTCGGCCTTAGTGCGCAAATCCGAGGTGGGTGCGCTGAGCCGACCAGTCGTGTGGCAAGTCCTTGCCGAGTTTGATGAGGCGCGTTGGCGTTAGTTCGATGGGTTGCCGACCTTCGATACAATCGCGGATGAGGTCGGGCGCCAAATATGACAGGCGAACGAGCGCGACCAGCTGACCGTGGCCCATGCCAAGACGCTCCGTCATCGCCGCAAGGCTATCATCGGTGCCAGAAAAGAATGCCGAGCCCATCGCGAACGCCTGCTTCAGCAATGCGATCAGGTTCGCATCAATTTCGCAATGCGCGTTGCCCTCAATGACCAGTCGCTTGCCTTTGCCGGCTCGACGCAGGTTGGCCGCGATGGAGAGGACGATCGGAGCCAAGTCCTTCTCTATCGATCTTAGACTTCCTCCGAGCGCATTGAGGAGCTTCAGGCAATCGACAGAGACCTCGAGGTGATCGATTGCAACCGAAACTCGCTCAACGCTGGATCGAACGAACTTGGTCAAATCCGCAGACGGAAGGGTTTGCCATCGGGCGGCCAATTGTGATGCGCGATGCAGCACGGCTTCGAGGGCGTCAGCCGAGAGGTCAATCGGCGCCATGACCTCTGCCAAATCAGACCTCGATGCCAGGAAGGCTCGAAGTCGATCCAGCACCAAGCCTTCGATCTCGCCCGCCGGAAGACGGAATGTGCCCTGCCCGGCTCTCCTTTTTCCATCGAGAAGCGACGTCGAGATGTAATAGCGATAACGCTTGCCACGCTTGTTGGCGTGGGTCGGCGTCAATCGCTGGCCCTCCGCATCCACAATCAAGCCGGCCAGGAGGCTTGGCGATTCAGCGCCGACGCCGAGAGCCCGCTCCTGACGGTTCGTCGCGAGCTTGTCTTGGACGACTTGCCAAAGGTCGGCGTCAATAATGGCCTCATGCTGGCCGGGGTACGCATTCCCCTTATGCTTGGTCTCGCCACAGTAGATCCGGTTCTGCAGCATCAGATAGAGCGCACCACGTGAGAGCTTCTGGCCACCCGAAAGCCTGCCACCTGCACCTTCGCGCCTTTTGCTGACAATGCCCTGCGCGGCCAATTCCTTCCGCAGCAGCGTGACCGATCCCAGCTCGGCATAGCGTCGGAAGATTAGGCGGACGGTGTCTGCTTCCGCCTTATTGATGATGAGCTTGCGGTCTTGAACGTCGTAGCCGAGCGGAACGTTGCCGCCCATCCACATGCCTTTGGCCTTGGAGGCGGCGATCTTGTCCCGGATGCGCTCCCCTGCAATCTCGCGTTCGAACTGCGCGAACGACAGAAGCATGTTGAGCGTTAGCCGACCCATAGAGGTTGTCGTATTGAACTGCTGGGTCACTGAGACAAACGACGCACCGTGGCCATCGAAAATATCGACAATCTTGGCAAAGTCAGCGAGCGAGCGGGTCAGGCGGTCGACTTTATAGACGACAACGATCTGAACCTTGTTGGCTTTGATGTCGGTCAGGAGCCGCTGTAGGGCCGGCCGCTCCATCGTGCCGCCGGACAGGCCACCATCGTCATACATGTCGGCGACGGCGGTCCATCCGGCATGCCGTTGACTCGCAATATAGGCGGCGCATGCTTCCCGCTGGGCATCGAGGGAATTAAACTCCTGCTCAAGACCTTCATCGGACGACTTCCGGGTGTAGATTGCGCAGCGAATCTTTCCGTGGGCCGAAGAGCGATCAGACGTCCGCATAGGTGTCCCTGTTCGCCGATAGCCGTCGTGTTTTCAGAGCGAAAAAGCGCGGGCCTGACCAGCGGGCGCCCGTGATCTGCCGCGCCACAACCGAGAGCGAGGGATACCGCTGGCCCTTCCATTCGACACCGTCCGCATGGATCACTACCGTGTGAGTCACGCCGTGCCATTCGCGAACGAGCCGCGTCCCCGGCTTAAATGCGATGGATGGCGCGGAGCTACGCTTACCCGCGGCAGGCTCGAGGCCTGCTTGAGAGAGTTTGCGCAGAATGGATTTGGAGAGACCGCCGAGCGCCCTCTCCTGAAGCTTGTATAGGATGCCTCGGATCAGAAGGTCACGCGACAGCCGCATTGGTGGCACGACCTGATGCAGGCGACGCCACTCTTGGCGTAGCTCGAATATCGTCTGACCCTCAAGCTGCGCAAGTTCTGCTGCTACGTCGATCGCCATGTCAGCGGCCGCGGCGCGTCTCGATGCGGTAGCGACGCGGCTCGTCTTCATCTTTCGATGACTTGAGCACGAAGCCGAGCTTCTTTTTTACGGTGCCCGCCAGGAAGCCGCGAACGCTGTGCTGCTGCCAATCGGTGGCCTGCAAGATCTCTTCGATGCTGGCGCCCGCCGGGCGGCTCAGCAAGGTGAGAACGCGCTCCTGTTTCGTAACGCGCGTTTCGGGTTCAGCGCCCTTGGCGTTCTGCTTGCCGACGGGGATTGAGCTGGATTTGCGCGGCACACTGACTTTGTTCTTCGGGGTGACGCGCGACTTCTGTGCTGAGGTCTTTGCCTTTGGCGGGGATTCGATATCGGCGATCGACATTTTCGCGGCTCCAGGATAGGCGGCGTCCCAATTGACGCCCGCACCACCCGAAGCCCCGCAAACTGCGAGGCGAGCCTTCTGACGGCCGCCGTCCGTTCAGCCGCCGTCCATGCCCACACCAATGCGTGCTTTCCGGCTGAAGTCCAGGCTCGTTTTCGCTGCGTCGGCCAACTTCGAAATATCGGTTAAATAGCTCTGTCAGCGGGTTAGTGATTTAACTCGGATCATCAGCGGCTGAAGACGAGTGTTTAAATTTCCGGATATTGTCCGTCGTCGAATGCATTGAGAGAGTTTGCGGCGTGCTGATGTCCTGATCGAGCGATGGGGAGGCGAAGGAGTTCTCGAGGGGCGCGTGCGCGGATCGAACTTTCGGCCTTCACAAAAATTTCGACGCTCGGCGTGGAGGAGCAACGTACGAACGTTATCATCGATTTTGCATCGCCGCCCGAAATGTGGGCTGGCCTCGGGGATGGCTACCGTGTGGAGGCCCGCATTACGAAGTTCGTGCGCGACAATGCCACGATCGTTCCCGCCGGATCATTGTTCCGCGTGGGTGATAAATGGAACGTTTATGTCGTGATTGATGGGCGCGCGGAGAGCCGGGCCGTGGAGGTCCTACGCCAATCAGGCCGCTGGGCCGCAATAGATTCGGGGCTGACGGCCGGAGTGACCGTCATTGTCTATCCAAGCGACAGCGTGCGTTCCGGCGTAAGAGTTGAGCAGGCCCAAAGTGCCGGCTGATGGACTGCACTTCGGCGAGCATACGCGCTCGATACCCTAGTGCTAAGGCGCTTGCTGTTTCTCCAAGTAGGAGACAAGGTCTTCGATGACCTGATCTGCGTGCTCCGGAGGGGCGTCCTGTCGGAAATATTTCTCCCAGGCGAGTAAGTGCATGGTGCCGTGGCCAGTTATGCCACCGTCTCGAATGATGGCCTCGACCCGGGCTCGTGGGAACATCCCGCCATTGCGTTTAGCAATCTCGGTGAGGTCAGGAGCAGCTTTCTTCAACGCATCGGCAAACATGCCAGGGCCGGTGCCGACTCCATGGCATAAGGAGCAGTAGGCCATGTAGGTCGCTTCACCCGCGCTTGCAGAATTAGCGGAACGATCGCCACCGTGCTCTGAATCGGCGGCTTGCTTTGCACTCCCCAATGCGTCGTCGGTTGCGTCTCTGGCCTTGTCTAACACCTCTTCTGTCGCCCGCTTGGCATGCTCCAAAGCTTCGCTCGATGTCTGCTTTGCTTTGTCGATCGATGAACCGATGTGAGGCTTGGCTTTTTCTAATGCTTCTTTCACGGCTCGCCGCGCCTTCTCGATCGCATCAATCGCAGCTTCCTTTGCAGAATCGATGGCCGACTTCGTCGACTGTGCGGCATCGTCGATTGCCCGATCGACTTTATCGCCAGATTCTTTCGCAGTGGGTTCGCCGTTGGAAGTCGCGCCCGACGTCGGCGCAGCTTGATCGGCATTTGCCGCCGCAGCAAAAATAACGGCGAGCGCTATTCCCCCAAATATTAAACGTTTCATGGAACCAGCCTCTTTGCTTTGATCAGCCCTTCGCGAACTTCATGGCGCGCCAATCGCCAAGGTCTCGTTGACGCACATCAATGTCGTCAAACCCAGGCTGGCGAGCCTATGGGCTGCCTGTCATTCTGGTCAAGGCAGCGTGATGACCGAATATAAAGAGTATATCGCCTGGGATGCCACGACGCGCTGGTTTCATTGGATCAATGCGCTCGCGGTCATCAGTCTCATAGTTACTGGGCTTGTCGTCCTGTTCGACAACGAGCTGGGCCTGTCGGCTGCAGGCAAGATAACACTCAAAAGCATCCACGTTTCGTTCGGCTATGTCATGGCGCTAAATCTGCTGTGGCGTTTTGTTTGGGCATTTTTCGGCGGTCACTACTCGCGATGGCGTAGCATTCTTCCTGGCGGACGCGGTTACGTTGCTTCACTGCGGGCCTACACGGCTTCTTTTCTATCCGGTGAGCCGCAACAGTATGTAGGACACAACCCACTCGCGCGCGTAGGGGTAACGGTACTCTTCCTGCTGTTGCTGCTTCAGTTGGTGACGGGACTAATTATTGCTGGAACTGACCTCTTCTGGCCGCCCTTCGGACATTGGTTTGCAGCTTGGGTCGCGGCTCCAGGCGTCGATCCGACGACGGTTATTCCAGGTGCACCCGAACTCGTCGACAAGACATCTTATGAAAGCATGCGCGCCTTTCGCAAACCGTTCGTGGAAGTCCATGAAATAGGGTTCTATGCCTTGGTTATCGTGATAGTTCTTCATCTCGCTGCCGTTGTGATGACCGAGATCCACGAAGGCGGCGGTATTACATCGGCAATGTTCACCGGCCGAAAACTGCTTTCACGTCGCCCACCTGACGAGTCCTAAATCACAATGAAGAACGCGTGAGATAAAGGCTCGCGTATTGAAGACGAATTGGGCATCTGCTCATTGCGACGGACGGTTCTGATTTATCGCAAAAAGCCGTCGAGCAGGGTTTAGCCCTGGCAAAGGCCCTCGGCGCCAAAGTAACCGCGGTTTACCGTGACGGAGCCTTTTGGAGTGTCGGTTCCTGTAGAAGTGTCGATAGTGTTCTCTGAGGAAGACTATCAGAAAGCCATGACGTCGAGTGCTGAGAAGATTTTGCAGGGTGTCTCGACGGCTGCGTCAGGCAAAGGAGTCCCTTGCGAGACGGTGCATGTGAAGGATCAGTTTCCTGCCGAGGGAATAATCGATATCGCCAAAGCACGAGGATGCGACTTGATCCTAATGGCTTCGCACGGTCGAAGGGGCTTGTCGCGGCTTGTGCTTGGCAGCCAAGCCAATCGTGTAGTGACGCAAAGTAGCGTACCTGTCTTGATCTGCCGCTAAGCGTTCTTAGTCTGTCTCGCTGTCTCATCGTGTCCCTCGGGCTACGATGAGCCGGAACCTCTCCCTTACGCAATCAGCGGGTGTCATTCGCCTGCGCAATTCGAGCCGAAGATGATCGGGTCAAGTGGCGAATACGTCCTTCAAGTGCTCGATAGGCCAAACAAAAAAGAAGAAGCGAAGGCGGCCGAAATAAATTTCACAAAAATAGCTGCCTTTCCCGCCGGGAAAAGCTTTCGGCGGGAATGTACGATCACTTTCAGATGCCGCTAGCCGAAGCGGCCGGTGATGTAATTTTCCGTTCGCTTGTCGGAAGGCGCCGTGAAGAGCTGCTGAGTGGCGTCGAATTCCAAAAGCTCTCCCAGGTACATAAAGGCTGTATAATTCGAGATCCGGGCTGCTTGCTGCATGTTGTGGGTGACAATAGCAATCGTATACTGAGCCTTGAGTTCGTCGAGCATTTCTTCGATTTTCGCTGTCGATATCGGGTCAAGGGCGGAGCACGGTTCATCAAGCAGTATGACTTCGGGCTTGACGGCTATCGTCCGGGCGATGCACAGCCGTTGTTGTTGCCCTCCTGAGAGGCTGAGCCCGCTTGCCGAAAGTTTGTCTTTGACTTCCTCCCAGAGGGCCGCCTGCCGAAGACACGACTCGACACGACCATCAAGATCGCTTTTCGGGAGCGGCTCGAACAAACGTATCCCATAGGCAATGTTTTCGTAGATCGACATTGGGAAGGGCGTTGGCCTTTGAAACACCATGCCGATGCGCGCGCGCAGCAGATAAAGATCCGTGCCGTCTGCGAGAATGTTCCTTCCATCGAAAATAGCCTCCCCCACCGCCCGCTGATTGGGATAAAGATCGTACATACGATTGAAAACGCGGAGCAACGTCGATTTTCCGCAACCCGACGGCCCGATGAAGGCGGTGACACAACGATCATAGATGGGCATGGTGATATTCTTCAGCGCCTGCACATCGCCATAGAAAAAGTCGAGATGGCGCACCTCTATCGTAACGGGAGGTGCCGAGTTGGGGGTGCTCGTGTCGAATGATTGAATATCCATAAAATGCCACCGTCCGATCTCAACCGTAAGAATGGTGTAGGCGGCGCATCCTTTTTCGGAAATGGCAAGCCTAACTTGGTAACCACGGTCCGTTGATGCTGACTTGCATGCGGACCTGCCCGGGTAGTCGTCTCGATTCCCGCTTCAGTGGCAGACTTCTCAGCTCAAGCCGAGAGAAAATTGCGCGACAACAGCGGCGTGATAGGACCCGGGAGGATTGTTGATCTTAGAGTAGGCTACCGCCTCGTCGCCGAGCGACTTGTTGTGGATTTCGATCGACCGGAAGTAGGCATAGAGCGTGTGGCTAGCGAGGATATGATCCAGCATTTGCCGGCGGCCATGGTGCAAGACGCTCCAACGCCGGTCGGCGGCAATCGCACGGTCGAGAACAATGAGGCTTTGCGCGCTAAGCTGACCGTTTCCGGTGTCTTCCTCTGCGCCGACCGCGATCTTGAGCGGTGTTTCCAGATCCTCAGCGTTAAAGTCGCCTGCAACTGCTATCAACAGGTGCGGATCTTCGGAGAGCATTTTATCTATGAGAAGGCGCAGTTCGAGGGCCTGCGCCGCACGCCGAACGGCGGCAAGCAAGTAACCTTCGGCCCACGCCGATACAGTCTTCCAGACGAAAGGCGCCAGCTTCTGACCGGCGATGGTGGCCGCCAGGGGTGCACGAAGGTGAAGATTGATGACAGAGAGGCGCCGTCCATTACCAGCATCAAGATCCGTGACGAGCATGGGGCGATCAAAGCGCAGAGGCTTGTAGTCGGTGTCGGCTGGCTCTGCGGTCTGCACAGAATGCTGGAGGGGTGGTACGAGACTGTGGCGCACCTCGCGTGTCGCCAGTAGAGGCAAACGGGAGAGCGTTACCAGATTATGGACATCGGCGACGCCGTGCCCGTCCGGACCTGTCGTCGAGACGCGGTGGTAGCCAGCGTACGGCGTTCCAGCAAGAAGCTGATCGAGTGCCGTAAGTTCGCGCTCCGCCTGTCCGCGAACTGGTTGGCCGTTGACCTCCTGCAAGCAAAGAACATCGGCCTCGAGCCTGGCAAGTGCTGGTCTCAATATCTCCGCACGAGCCTCCAGCGGAACATGCGCTTTGGGAGGCAGGTCCAAGCTCTCCAAGTTGAATGTCGCAATCCGCATGGCTTTAATAAGAATATTTCGGAAAGAAGGCTAACACGCGCGCGCCCATCCGCATTTTTTGTACGCTGCTTGGACGTCTAGTTTTCCTCTGCAATCTCTGATCACGGAATTTAACGATGCGTTGCTTGTGCCAAATCAAAGTTTGATCGCGACGTCTCAGCAATTCGTGCTGGGTTGCGATCCGCATGTTCTCCGCATCTTCCTCAAGCTGTATTATCATGTCTCTGTTTGACGACGGGTCGAGAAATCTATGGCCCTATCAGGTTGCATTGCCGTCCGCGCTTGTCCAGGGCACGAACGGACTCGCAGTTTTAGAATTCTGTGAAAACCTGGAGATGTGCGAAGTGCACGATACGATTTGCCGGCACGGAAACGAATTCTGGGTCTATAGTTTCGGCAATCGGGAAGACGCCGAGAAATTTCGCGCACGATTCAATGGTACGGTTGTCGATCGGAAGCCCACCGAACCTCTGTAGTGGGACATTTCATTTTCCCGAGGGAACAATTACCGGATGCTCACGGACCACATAGACTTGAGCGCCGTGTCAAAGGTACTTGCAGTACTCGCCGCCGCCAACAGTTCGCCCGTGCTTGCCAAAAAAGTCTAAACTTTGTCCTACCCTTCAACGGACTTTTTCCCGATTACACCTAGCGGCGTTGCCACCAATCAAGATGAGGTTTGTCGTATCGCTGCTGGCAGCTGACGGGAAGCTGACGGCGTCGATCAGCTTCGAGATGGCGACGCGCTTCTAGCGTGCGTCGGATCAGACGATCTTGCCGCTCTCGTGAAATGAGTCATAGCAATGGCAAAAAGCTCGACGATCCCAAGCAGGTGCTCGAGACGGCGATCGATAAAAACTGTGATTTGATTGTCATGGTCCCGCACGGTCGAAACGCACTATCTGCGCTGTTGTTGGGCTCACACGTTGCAAAATCCCAGTCCTTGCCGTTCTCTAGATTGAGCGTAGATTTTAAGTCTGCACGAAAGAGGTGGGCGCTTTGCTGGCTGCTGACTTTGGCTGTCAGCAGAAAGCCAATGCTGTCATCACAACCCGAACTAATCTTCGGGTACGCGCGCGGCCTCCGGCCGCTCCGTCGTCCACGCAGCCTCTAGCCGATGGAGGCGCCGTCAACTAACATTCCACTTGGGCCACTCAGTGGGGGCTGATCAGTGGATTTCATTCCATCGCGTCGTCACTTTCATGCGCCATGACGCGAAAGATTCTAGCACCACCTGATTGTCTATCCAGGACCAACCAGCTGACTGAGCAGTATCAATCTGGCTATGACGGCGCGAGTTTAGTCTCGCTCGAGGTTCAGCGGCTAGCCACTTCGTGAAGGTTGAAATGTCCATCGATGCCTCTTCGTCCCACTTAATCCGAGGCCTCAGCGAGGCAGAGGCTCAAAAAAGACTAGAGGCGGAGGGCTACAACGAGCTCGCGCGATCCGACCGGCGCACGCCCTGGCGCATCATTATTGAAGTCTTCCGCGAGCCGATGTTGGTTCTGCTGCTCGGAGGTGGTGCTATCTACTTGGCACTCGGGGACTTGACCGATGCGCTGATCCTGCTCGTTTTCGCGACAATGTCTATTTTCATCACCGTGGTGCAAGAAACTCGTACTGAGCGGGTACTAGAGGCATTGCGCGATCTCACCAGCCCGCGTGCTCTGGTCATTCGCAATGGCGAGCGCAAACGCATCGCCGGCCGGGAGGTCGTACGCTCCGATATCATCGTGCTCGCGGAGGGAGATCGAGTGCCAGCTGACGCGGTCCTCATTCAGAGCGACGACCTGCAAACCGATGAATTGCTGCTGACGGGTGAGTCCGCGCCGGTACGCAAGGTTGCCGGTATTGACGTCACCCCGCTTAGAGGCCTCCGGCCTGGTGGCGATGACCTGCCCCATGTGTTTTCTGGTTCGTTAGTGGTGCGCGGCGCAGGCATCGGCGAGGTGATCGCGATCGGTCCACGGAGTGAGATCGGAAAGATAGGCCAATCGCTCAGCACTCTGGAGGTAGAGCCGCCGCGATTGCAGGCGCAGACGCGCCGACTTGCGCGGATATTCGCCCTTGTTGGAGGCACGGTGAGCATGCTGGCGGTGCTGCTTTACGGCGCTTTACGCGGAGGGTGGCTGGATGCCATGCTTGCTGGCATCGCGCTCGGCATGTCGATGCTGCCCGCAGAAGTGCCGGTCGTTCTGACAGTCTTCATGGCCATGGGGGCTTGGCGAATCTCACGGGCGCGTGTGTTGACCAGGCGCGCGGCTGCCATCGAAACCTTAGGCTCCGCAACAGTCCTATGTACTGACAAAACCGGTACCCTGACTGAGAACCGAATGACCATCGCCGAATTGCGCGTCAGCAACGAGGAAATTTTCCGACCCGGCGAGCAGTCCGGCGCGAGAATGTCCGAGAACTTCCATGATTTGATCAAATTCGGCATTCTCGCCAGTGCGCGGGACCCCGTCGACCCCATGGAGAAGGCGTTCCATCATCTCGGCCGCGAGCATTTAGCAGAGGCCGATCATCTCCACGGCTTCTCATGGAAGCTTCTCCACACTTACGGGCTTCGCCCCGGACTGCTCGCCATGTCACAGGTCTGGCAGGCGGCAGACGAGAAGCAAAAATTCATAGTTGCCGCCAAGGGTGCGCCGGAGGCAATCGCCGATCTTTGTCATCTCAACGCGGAAGATCGCGCCGCCCTTTCGCGGTCCGTCGATGTTATGGCTGGCGAGGGTCTACGTGTGTTGGGCGTCGCCCACGCTTCCTTCGTTGGGCAGACTTGGCCCGATTCTCAGCACGATTTCGCATTCGAGCTGCTCGGCCTCGTCGGCCTAGCTGACCCCCTGAGGAAAACGGTTACAGCCGCTGTCAGAGAATGCCGGTCAGCCGGCATCAAGGTTGTCATGATCACCGGCGACTATCCAACAACGGCAAAGGTAATCTCCCGCCAAGCCGGTTTCGACGCCGAAGACCTTGTAACTGGGGAAGAACTCGAACGCATGAGCGAAGCGGAGCTGGCTCAGCGCGTGCGTGCTGCAACCGTGTTCGCGCGCATCATGCCAGAGCAAAAGCTCCGAATCGTCAATGCGTTCAAGGCGAACGGCGAGATTGTGGCCATGACAGGTGACGGCGTCAACGACGCGCCGTCGCTCACTGCGGATCCCGGCTGCTATTAAAAGAGGTTTGCACTATCGGCGCAACAAGGCGCTGCATTCAGCTAAGTGGACAGCGATTGAGCGTTTGGCTTGCTACGTCGTCGCTCAACAATACTCTTCCGAGCGAACAAATCCGGCAATTTCCGACGTGTGAAAGGAAACGAAACATGGCAAGGAATGACTATAAAAATGCGCGAGCCCTTTATGCAGCCGCAACAGCAGTCGTTTTGTTGCTTCCAGTTCATGCCGACGCGGAAGAGCCAGGTGACCCGAGGTTGGGACTCACGTACGCAGTCGCCAATTGTGCTGAATGCCATGAGGTAAACGGTGTCCGAGATAAGGCCCCAAATCCTAGCGCGCCAAGTTTCGCAAGCGTCGCCAGTACACCGGGCTTAAACGAACGTGCACTTGCCGTTTGGCTACAAACATCACATCCCACGATGCCCAATTTGGTCGTCGCCCGCGAAGATCGAGATAACGTCATTGCCTACATCATGAGCTTGAGGCCACTTCCGAAGCCTTGAGGCGTATGTGCCAATTGCTGTTTGCGATTTTACCAACCCCGATGCCGAACTCGACAAGACGATCATTGCGATCAGCGATAATATAAAAGGCGACTGGACGAAGAGCATGCGCGCCGTCAGAATCGGAAACTATTGAGTGAAGTGGCGAGCATGTCCTTTCCACTTCACAACTCCAAACCAGTCCGGCGATTTCATTCAAGGTACTCGGGGTAAGATGAGCGTGGTCGCAATTTCCTATTTCTCCGACGTCTTGTGCGTATGGGCATATGCTTCGCAAGCTCGCATCAATGCAGTCAGAGAAACGTTTGGCGACGCTGTCCGGATAGAGCATCGGTTCTGCTCCGTCTTCGGCGATACGGCCCAGAAGATAACCTCGAATTGGAAAGATAGAGGCGGGTATGAGGGGTTCAACTCGCATTTGCGACATGTGGCTGAGGGGTTCCCGCATATTGAAGTTCACCCCGAGATCTGGCTGAGAACTCGCCCTCTGACTTCGGCAAGCGCGCATCTGTTTATGAAGGCCGTCCAGGATTGGGAGTGCGAATGCCGAGTGACAGGAAGCCAACCTGGGTCGAGCATTTTCGATCAAGTGATGTGGGCTTTCCGCCGTGCGTTCTTCCGAGATTGTCGGGACATTTCTCGCTGGGATATCCAATGCGAGATAGCCGCAGCCCTGGGTACCGATATCAGCGCCATTGAAGAACTCATCCACAGTGGCGTTCCATTCGCCCACTTGGCTGCGGACTACCAGGACGCCGACAAGATGCGGATCGAGGGCAGTCCGAGCTTTGTGCTAAATGAGGGGCGCCAGAAGCTCTACGGGAATGTCGGGTTCCACTTGATAGAGGCCAACATTCAAGAACTCTTGAGGTCGCCCCGCACCGACGAAGCCAGTTGGTGTTGACCAGGAAAGGACGGCAACTCTACAGGCGCTGCGTACGGTCTCAGCAAGTTCCGACGACGCAGGCCTATCGACATTTTCCATTGACGCTGTTGGATCGAGCGATCGACATTTTCTTGTCGGGCTCGCTGGGTGCGGCTTCGGTCGTAGCGTCGTCGCTGTCGGTCATGACGGAACTCGATTTGTTTGCAAGATCTATACGCCTCGGAATGAGGGTTATATCAAGCGAACTCATTCAAATCCCACCGCGCTTGTGAAGCCTCTTTGTGCAGAAATCACAAGTTTCGCGCGATCATCTTGAAGCAGCCACGACATACGATTGCGTTGTTATAGGCGCCGGGGTTCGCCTGCCGCCCAAGATCCAAAACTGAGAGTGAGAGCGCGCTAAGAAACCGCGGCGTTGAAATGCGACGCTGGGATCCCAACTTATTTCGGGTACGATCTGGAGACGGAGTCTTGGAGTTATGAGCGATGTATCGATTGATGGCAGTCGTAGTGATGCTGGCAGCTTCAGGCCCTGCAGCCGCCATGGGGGGGAGAAGCAGCGGACGTGGAGCATGCGCGCATGAATGCGCTCGCCGGTGGCCCGACTAACGAGCACGATGCGTGGTTGCTTGAGCGGTGGGGCTGCTATAGCGGCACGCGAAGCGCCTTCTGCGAAGGCCTAGCTCACGGGCGGCACTGGCATCGAGCGTATCGGCGACGAGACCATCAGTGAGGGGATCCAACCGAGGTCCCACCGTTACCCTTACGGCTCTAGATCCGCCTGCGCGCCGTTCAGCGCCGACATGCCCCGAGGGACAGCACCAACGCGCGGCCCTAGTAGACCTTGCCGCCGCACGATGCGTCGGAGCTTGCAGAGATGGCACAGCTCTTGCTCCTGCCAATCGATCAGAGCGGCGGCTTCGTCGCAGACCGTATCTTTGATTGGCCCGGGCGAGGTCTTTGGCCTTGCTCACTGCGACGGCCCCCTGTGGGTCAGCGTGTAGCTCGCCGGGTCATAGACCCTCTCACCGATGACGTAGCGGTCGCGCAGGATGAGCTCGCCGCGCACTTGGTAGCGGCGCAGTAGCTCGACGAGGATGTCGTCGTCGCAATTGGGTAATGAGTCGTTGCTGTTCATGGCGCTTCTCCGGTAGCATGGCCTGTAGGTGATGCCGTAAGCTTGACGGCTTCCGAAATATTTCCCTCCCAAGAACTTCGGCGATGCTGTCCTCACCGCGCAAGCCTTCGAGCACGATGCGGATCTTCTCCTCAGCGGAGAACTGCCGTCTGGTGGCTCTGCGGATGTCCCTGACTGTCTCCTCCGCACTTTGCGGAGCCTGCTTGTCTCGCTGTCTCATCGTGTCCCTCCTTGGGGTTACGATGAGCCGCAAACTCTCTCTTATGCAATCAGCTCAAACTGTCCGGTAGGTCCTGACGGCAAACACTGTTTTAATCCCAATCGTCAGCAACACGGCCCACATAAATCCTCGCTGCGCGGAGGCGCGCCTTGACATTGGCGACTAGGAGCTGGCCGCCGCCGTCCGTGCACGCCGCTTCAATGGCAGCAATCAAATCGGCAATTAGTTCGTCGTCCATCGCGGCGTCTTCACTCAGATTTTCAGCATGCGCTCGCGTTGCCTTTGGCGTGCGTACCGCCTTCAGGCCCTAGCCGTTTGAGTTCGGCGACGGCGGCATCATACTCGAGAAAGTGCACGCGGCATGTTTTGGCGGCGTTCTTTAATGCTGCGATGGCTTCACTGCGATTGCCCTTCATCAAATGCCACTCACCTATATAGAACTGGGCCGCGCAGCGATCTTGAGGTTTGGTAGCCGCATCAAGCGTAGCCTCCGGCGTGCTTTTGCCTACGTAAAGCTCGATCGCCGCGTGAGGCCACTCCTTCGTCTTCAATCGGCTCGCGTTGGCTTCGAGTTCCGATGCAGCTGCCTCCCCCGCGCGTGACCGGGCAAGATATCGGAAGAGCATTGCTCGGCCATCACCTTTGAGTTCTATGGCGCGCAATGTGTCAGCAGCAGCCAGCTTAAGGTCGCCCTTGTCGTAGTAGGCAATCGCCCGACTAAGGTAAGGGGCCGCCTCATTTGGAGCGAGCTTAATCGTCTTGGTGATCTCGGAGATCGCGCAGTCGTAGTCGCCTTTGTCCCTGTAAGCGGCGGCACGGCCAGCGTAAGCAGCAGCTTCTCCTGGATTGAGTTTGATCGCCTGATCACAATCTGGCATCGCGCGATCTGGGTCACCCTTGTCTAGGTAGGTGACGCAGCGGTTGTAGTAGGAGATAGCATCCGGATCGAGCTTGATAGCTTGGTCATAATCGGAGATCGCGCGATCAAAGTCGCCTCTATCGTGGTATGCGAGACCGCGGTCGTTGTAGGCGTCTGCGTATGTTGGACGTAGCTTGATCGCTTGGTCACAGTCGGAGATCGCGCTGTTGGCGTCGCCGTTGTCTCTATAGGCGACGCAGCGATTATGGTAAGTGACGGCGTCTGGGTGAAGTTCGATCGATTTGGTGTAGTCTGCGATTGCGCTGTCGTAGTCACCCTTGTCGTCGTAAGCAAGACCTCGGTTGTTATACGCGGTCGCGAGACTTCGCGGCGTCCCCTTACCGGATTGAATGATAGCGGTGCATCCTTTGATTGTGAGATCGCGATTCTCAGATCGGTCGCAGTTTTCCCACATTTCTGCGTGGGCTGACTCTAAGCCGAGCAGGAGCGCGATGCAAAAAGCGATGATCTGCAGCATGCCGATTCCCCATAGTTTTTTTCTGATAATTTACTCTGCCATATCTCGGAATTTCCCGTACTGCGCATATCGGCGACGTTAAGGAGCATCAGTAAGATCGAATCATTCACCCACAGGAAATCGACAAAGCCTCGAAGGCTTTTGATGCAAATCAAGCGCAGGCCGCCGTTCCCACGCGATCATGCGACCGCACTTAGTAATTGTCTCGCGTAAGTGCGTGGGCGCCGCAGATGCGTAGCTGCCAATTTGCGGCGCAGGTGAGGTCGGATGGCTTCCGGTCTTTCCAAAAGGTCCCCGAAGCGAATGGCTCGAAGACCTTTCTTTTTTGCAACTAGTCCAGAGTATAAGCACACTGCTGGTGGACGTTGAAGATCCAGAGTCACCAGTATTTGGACGGCCCGCGTTATTCTAATAGCGATAGTTGGCGGCCCTTTATGCCATCGTGAAGTTCATTGCGACTCAGGCTTCAACGATTTCGACACCGCTGCCTGGAAATCTTGATGATGCTTCGCCTCCTCGGCGGCGATCTCGCGAAAGCGCGCAGCCACCTCTTTGTCACCTGCAGCTTCAGCATGCGCGGCCATTCCAGCATACATCTTCCTGGCGTCTGCGTATTCTCCGGCGATCGCATTGGAGAGATTGAGCCAATCTTGGCGCACTAGCCCGTACAGCCTCGCCGTCTCTACGAAGTGACCGTTCTCCGCTTTGGCTGTCTGCTCTAAGATCTCAGCCAACGCAGTCTTGCCCTGGTTCCGCGCGTGCTCCGCGAAAATCTTGTATTTCAGCGTAGTGAGCGCCTCGTTCTGCATCGCAGCCTTCAGATCTTCCCGCGTCTGTGGCCGAATCCCCTCCTCCGCAAAGGCCGAGTTGAAGCTCGCCAGAGCGATGGCAGAAGCCGCAACACAAAACGCAATCGGAATTCGCCGATGCAGCGAAGATTCGTTAACTTTCATGCGCATGGATCTCTCCTATTCGATGGTTCATGAAGCCGCGCTTTATCGGCACCATGGGAGGATCCTGCTCGAGTCAACATGACTTCGCGCTGACGCGAGATGTCAGCATTTTGTCATCTCAGTAGGCGGCGGCAGCCCAGCACGTTGAGATGTATCAAAGTAGTGCCCCGCGGTGTTGGCTAAGAAAATAGCCCAACGCCTGCTATCAGCTTCAGAACGGGATGCCGCCATGCGTTCATCAGCTTTTCTCGGAACCTTTCTGCTGATCTTCAGTGCGGCGGAGCCGGTTTTTGCCGCAGACGATCAGCTATTGAAGCAGGCTCAGAGCGTTTTCCAGCCAATCCCCTTAAAGCCACCGCCGATCAAGGACGTTGCCGCGACGCCATCGATGGTCGAACTTGGCAAGGCGCTTTTCTTCGATCCGCGCTTATCACAGAGCCACAACATCAGCTGCAACACGTGCCATCAGGTTGGCCTTGGCGGTGTCGACATGTTGTCAACCTCGATCGGGCACAAATGGCAAAGGGGCGGTCGCAACGCGCCCACAGTTCTTAATGCGGTGTTCAACGCGGCCCAGTTCTGGGATGGTCGAGCGGCCGACCTGACGGCACAAGCCGGCGGCCCCATTCAAAACCCCATCGAGATGGGCATCAGTCACCAGCACGCCGTCGAAATGCTCAAGGGCATTCCTGGCTACGCGCACGCTTTTTGAGGCGAGCATTTCCCAGCGACAAGGATCGCATCACCATGCCGAACGCGGTGACCGCCATCGCCGCATTTGAGGCAACGCTCATCACGCCAAATGCCCCCTTCGACAAGTTTCTCCGCGGCGATGATAATGCGCTCTCTGCGGAACAGAAGGAGGGCTTGAAGCTCTTTCTGGATAAAGGCTGTTCCAGCTGCCACGCGGGGATCAACATCGGTGGTCAGATGTACGCCCCGTTTGGCGTGGTGGAGAAGCCGGGCGCTGACTTCCTGCCACCGGGCGACAAAGGCAGGTTCGAAGTCACAAAGACGGTCAGCGATGAATACGTGTTCCGCGTCCCGCCGCTGCGCAACATCGAGCTGACCCCGCCATATTTCCACACCGGCAAGTCCTGGGATCTGCGCCAGGCGGTCGCCGTCATGGGTGAAAGTCAACTCGGACAAAAGCTGACAGAGGACGAGATCTCGAAAATCACCGCCTATCTTAAATCGCTAACGGGCGAACAGCCACAGGTCACATACCCTATCCTACCGCCGAGTACCGCTGAAACGCCCACACCCCAACCGTAGTGCGTAAACTCATGAACGCGACATCGCTCCCGAGCGTCGCGATCGGGTGAGCGCGAGCGTGGAACTGATCGAGCCCCTCCACACCTCCGATGCGTGAGGCGCCACTGGCAAGGCATCGAGGGTTTTGACAGCGAAAGTCGGTTTAGTGGACGGGGCAGCGAAAGTCGAAAATGTACAAGCACATTCTGATTGCAACAGATGGCTCGGAACTGGCGCAGAAGGCCGTTAATCAGGGTCTCGGACTCGCGAAAGTACTTGGCGCCAAGGTGAGTGCCGTGACGGTTACCGAGCCTCGGGCCGCCGTGGTCCCGGCCGAGGTGGCCCTCTCATTCCCTATCGAGGTCCACTAAAAAGCTGTGGCCGCCAGTGCCACCAAATGCCTAACGGCCGTGGACAGCGCCGCAAACAAACTCGGGATCCCCTGCGATACAAAGCATCTCAGTGATCAGTATCCCGCCGAAGGTATTATCGCCTACGCTAAGGAAAACAATTGCGACCTGATCGTGATGGCATCTCACGGTCGACGCGGCATCAGCCGGCTATTACTGGGCAGCCAAGCGATCGATGTCCTGACGCACAGTTCCGTGCCAGTACTGATCTGTCGCTGAGATAGACAAACGTAAGTTGGCCGCGATGATTACGCTGCAAGACTGTATCGCGCTCTGCGGACTGAAGGAGTCCGGTGCTCCGACGCTGCCACCATCGTCAGAGACCCACTCCAGCCGCGTATGTTGGTGCGATTTGCTGAAAGATTTTCTAAGTAAGGCTCGAAATACTCGGTCGAGCTTTAAGCCTATTAGATACTTCGCACCTATCGCGGCCGTTATTCCGTCCACTTCGAACGGACATGTTGGGTTCACATAAATTGCCATGTGCTTTTGCTCGGCAACCGAAAGACCTGGTATCGCGAAGGGCGAAGCAAGATGCTGGTTAGCGAATTTGTTCCTGCATGGGGGCGGTTGAGCTCTCAGAGGTCGTTCTTCGCGCGTAAGACGAGACCTACGGTCGGCAGCGATACGCTTTTTTTTAAAATACTTCCCCGCTTGCGGCGACTTGCTTACGCGCTGACAGGATGCAGCAACGACGGTGATGCCCTTGTTGAGAAGGCATGCAAGCAAATTCTAGCAATGTATGCCCCGAGTTCATGCCTGTCCTTGCGGGATACCGAGATCGTTCGCGCCCTGATCACCGTCTGGTTCGACGAAGCGATAGGCTAAGGTGAGGATCTCGAGCGAAGTGTCGTCAGCAAACACACACCCCCGGCGCCAGTTTCCTCGAAAACGAACTTAGCCTCGAACCTGACGAAGCTTCCGCCTCGACAGCGCCTCGCGGTTGCACTCGTTTGCGTCGATGGGCTCGACTATCAGAGTGCCGCTGACGTTCTCGATATTCCCGTTTAAAATGCTCTTGAACGACTTGCTCGCAGGCCGTCGGTTGCTCAGCGACATGATTGGCTAACGCAGAGACCTCGTTTGCCGAGCGCTCCTAACAAGGATGAAGAAAGCGACAACAGCCATGAAGAAGAGGAAGAGCGGCTCGAAGGAAGGAAAAGGAGGAGACTCTCCCTCTCAGCTGATCGATGCGAGAATCAAGGAGCTGGGCGATTGGCGGGGCGAGACGCTCGCTCGGGTCCGAACTCTCATCAAGCAGGCCGACCCCGAAGTGGTCGAGGAGTGGAAGTGGAGAGGGGTTCCGGTGTGGTCGCACGCCGGAATCATCTGCACCGGCGAGACGTACAAGAGTGTCGTGAAGATGACCTTCGCCAAGGGCGCCTCGTTGGAGGACCCTTCAGGCCTCTTCAACTCCAGCCTCGAAGGCAACACCAGGCGTGCCATCGACTTCCATGAGGGCGACAAGATCGATGAAGAGGCGTTGAAGGCGCTCATTCGCGCCGCCGTGGCACTGAACACGGCGCCGCGAGCTACCGCTCGCCCTGTCCGCTCTAGGAAGAGAACAAAGAGCGCTTGAGTGGGGCGTCGTGCAACCGGTCTCAAGTGGCCCCATTAGCCCGAGCATCCCTTGCTCAGTAGTGGCGATCTTCGCCCATAGTTGAGGCGGCCTAAGGCACTCATATACAAAAGCCGACATCGATCGATTTGGCGCTTTCATTCGCACGCGGTTCTTTACGGATGTCCTCGTCCGCGGACCGAGCCGCCGTCGACCACGCCTAAAGACCGGCCGCCTCTGACCCTAAGCAAACGAAGTGTGGGAAGTCATGCCAGTGCGCGTCCTGAATCGCACGTGGGGCTCAAATTCAAACACGCGCCAGCCGAAATAGAGGCGTGGGCGAAAAAGCCCATTCGTGAATCCTCAGCCCGGGACACCCCGCAGAACCCATTCTCCGCCTTCCTTCACGTAAGAGCGCTCGACAGCGGCCCAAGCGATATTGTGCGCGTCTGCTTCCTCGATCGGGTTATGAGCGCGATTTTCGTAGGCGTTGTTGAAGGCCGTCCGGTAGATGTCTTGCGCACGGGAAGGAAGGTTGTTCCGGACGATGGGTGGAAGGTTGGCGTTAGAGAGATAATGCATACGCACCTCGTATTTTGCCCTAGAGGACAACTATGTGAAAGTTAGGAGATATGCGGACGCACGTATCCTATATCCATGCCTCCGCGGCGGCGCTCATTATGACTGCCTCCATTTTCATGAGAGAAAGTTGGTACGATGCAAAGATACGATCTCTACATCAGGGCAAGCTGTTCTACGATCTCCCGCTCAAAATACGCGTTCCCGATAATCACCTACTGAGGTTCGCGTTCCATCCAATGAAGATCTGCAAGCTGGTAAAGAATCGCGTCGGATCGTATCCGGCCAACGCCATGAGCCCGATTCTGTCGTTTGGGGTCTTGGAAGAGCTTGGCGTCACGCAAATACGCAGCGCCCGGTTCACATGAATCGTGGACGTGCCGGGCGTTCAGGAGACCAGCACATATGTACCGGGTGCATCGCAGAGGGGTGCGTATCCCTTTGATGCCGCGCCCAGAGCAGGTGGCGGGACACGATCAGCCGTCGAGTGCTTCAACAGCCAGCCCTGCCAGCACGGCCACCACGAGCCTTCGTGATGGACGGCGCGTTGGTGCCAGGAATCCGGGCCGATGTAGTTGTCGTTCTCGGCGTGCGTGGCGATCTGGTGCTTCCGGTTAGGACTACCGGGTGGATTGACAATTCCAGCATTGTGGCCGCCATTGGATAAGACAAAGGTCACATCGGCATCAGTCAAAGCCTGCACCTTGTAGACCGATTGCCAGGGCGCCACATGGTCGGAGATCGTACTCACCGCGAAAATCGGCACGCGGATATCGCGCAGCGAGATCGGCCGGCCGTCGACCTCGAAATGTTCCATCGCCAAATCATTGTGGAGGAACAAGCGATGGAGATATTCCGAGTGCATGCGGTAGGGCATGCGCGTCGCATCGGCATTCCACGCCATGAGGTCGAACATCGGCGGACGCTCGCCCTTGAGGTAGCTCTGCACCATTGTCGACCAAACGAGGTCGTTGGAGCGCAGGAGCTGGAAGGCACCCGCCATCTGCCTCGTGTCGAGGGTGCCCTGTTCGGCCATCATATCCTCGAGAAAGCTCACTTGAGCCTCGTCAATGAACAACATGAGTTCGCCCGCCTCGGTGAAGTCAGTCTGTGCTGCCAGCAGCGTGATAGAGGCGAGACGCTTGTCCCCATCTCGCGCCATGGCGGCCGCCGCAATCGTGAGCAGTGTGCCGCCGAGACAATATCCGACGGCGTGGATGGGCTGACCGGGAACGATGGTCGTGACAGCATCAAGTCCGGCCATTACGCCGAGCCGACGATAATCGTCCATGCCGAGGTCGCGATTGTCACCGGTCGGATTCTTCCAAGACAGAATGAAAACCGTATGGCCTTTGTCGACCAGGTATTTGACCAGTGAGTTCGCCGGGGAAAGGTCGAGGATATAGTACTTCATGATCCAAGCGGGCACGATCAAGATCGGCTCGCGACAGACAGTCTCCGTCGCAGGCGCATATTGAATAAGCTCCATGAGCCGATTGCGCGCCACAACCTTTCCCGGTGTGACGGCAAGCTCGCGGCCAACCCGAAACGCCTCCGCTCCGACGGGCTTCTCGCCTTCGGCAACGCGCCGCTGGTCTTCCCAAAAATTCATGGCGCCGGAGATAAGGTTCATCCCACCTTTTTGAATGGTGGTCTCGAGCACGTCAGGGTTGGTGAACAGGAAGTTCGCCGGCGAAACCACATCGAGCGCCTGGCGCGCGATAAAAGAGACGACATCTTCATGATGGTGGGAGACGCCCTTCACGCCGGTCGTCGCATGGTGCCACCACTGCTGGGTGAACAGAAAGCCCTGCGAGATGGCGTTGAACGGCCAGCGGTGCCACGCCTCGCTCGAGAAACGCTTATCATTTGGTGCCAGCTCGACACACGCTTCGCAGTATGGATTGAGCAACGCCTTAGGGCAATACTCCAAGAAGTGCATCCAGTCGTGGAATGCCTGTTCGACCAACTCCATCTGCTTATCGGGCGAGAACAGGAGATGCTGCGCCCAATCGGTGTAGGCCTGGAACACGGCGGACGGAGACACACCTGCGGTCATGCGCGCTATTGCAGCATGCAGGGGGCGATCGAACGAGAGCTGCGTCCGCTCCCTGGCGTTCGACCCTTGAATTTCGATGGCCGGTGTCAGGTCTTGCATTCGATCTCTAGATCCGATGCGCTATGTGTAAGCGGGGACAATACACTCCGAACCCGCTCGAGGATCTCGCGATAAGGGCGATCAGGCGTTCACCCGAGAAACTCTGAATAATGATGGATAAAAGCCAGGTCGGCCGCTTTGCGACAAATCAATGAGATGAGATGTGGCAGATTTCTAAATAGCGTGAAGCCGGCGTTGACCGATTTCAAAGTGAAGCACCAGCCCGGGAGGAAACCATGGCCCAAATACCGCCCTTTGAGATCCCTGAACAGCTGCGAGGGCTTACCGAGAGAAATATCGAGCAGGCGCGTGTGGCTTATAGTCAGCTCATGGACGCCATGGTTAAATCAACTGGTATGTGGATGGCGGCAATGCCGTCCAACGAATTGACAGCGGGATTTAAGACTTTCCAAGACCGGGCCGTCAGTTTCGCCAAGCAAAACGCCGAGGCTGGCTTCGCAGTGGCGAGCGAGCTTACGAATGCCAAGAACATCCAGGACTTGCTCGCTATTCAGAGCCGCTATGCACAGACCCAGATGCAGGCCTACGCTCTTCAGGCGCAGGAGTTCGCCCGGCTGATGGCGGAAGCCGCACAGAGTACTCGGCCAAGAAGCTGAAACCCGCGGCCGCTGGATGCGCCGAAATTCTTGGTCTTTTGCATTTGTGATCTCTCGACAACCGCCTCATCGGAGCGGTGAAGGCGCGCTAAGTGCTTCGGCCATGGCATATAGACGATTGACAATGGCGATAGTAGGTCGGGGGCATCGCCGATGCCAACGATCTGCTTTGGTCAAGAGGGTCCATCCCTGAGCGGTCCGAGCACGCTGGGAGGGAGAGTGAAGTCGATGGTGCGCTGGAATCTGCTTGCACCTTCCATAATTCCCGTAGATCCAAAAACATACTCGGCCACGAGGAGGGCACTGCATGGACGGGTATGCCCCAACATCCTTCATCAGGTCCATCAACGCTCGACTCAGGCAACGATCGTTCAATTCCGCAGGTGGATCGGCCGCTAGCAGTGTAGCTCTGGGTGAAGTGGCGCGGTGTTCCCCGGATGAGGCGCTGCAGCGGCTTGGCAGCTCGGTAAACGGCCTGACCACGAAGGAGGCCGATGTGCGGCTGCGCTCGGTGGGCCCGAACGAGGTGGCACACGAAGTGCGCCACACGATCCTCGGCGAGATCATCACCCGCTCGATGAACCCTCTGAACTTGCTCCTCCTAACACTCTCAACGGCGTCCTATTTCATCGGCGACCAGCGTGCTGCGATCGTGATTGCCATCATGGTCCTCCTCAGTGTCTCACTGGGTTTCTTTCAGGAGCACCGCTCAACGAAGGCTGCCGAGGCACTGCGGCGGATGGTGCAGAACAACGCCACCGTGCACCGGCAGGATGGCGGGACCGCGAACGGGCACTGCGACGTGCCGATCGGCCAGCTCATTCCTGGCGACGTTGTGTTGCTGTCAGCCGGCGACATGATCCCTGCCGACCTGAGACTGATCTCAGCAAAGGATCTCTTCATCAACCAGTCGACACTGACCGGCGAGGCAATGCCGCTCGAGAAGAACGCTCAACCCCACGCCGGCAAAGCGGAGACGCCGTTCGATCTTCCCAACATTTGTTTCATGGGCAGCGCAGTCGTCAGCGGCGTCGGTTGCGGTGTTGTCGTGCTCACCGGAGCCCGGACGGCCTTCGGCAAGGTGGCGGGCACGATTGCCGAGCAGCGCGTCCTGACCAGCTTCGACAAGGGCGTTACTCGGGTCACCTGGATGATGCTCGGCCTCATTCTAATCATGGTCCCCCTCGTCTTTGTGATCAATGGTCTGAGCAAGGGCAATTGGTTCGAAGCACTGCTGTTCGCGGTGGCCGTGGCGGTGGGGCTCACGCCCGAGATGCTGCCGATGATCGTGACCGTCAACCTGGCTAAGGGCGCCATGGCGATGGCAAAACTGAAAGTCATCGTCAAGCGCCTCAATGCGATCCAAAACTTCGGTGCAATGGACGTGTTGTGCACGGACAAGACCGGCACGCTGACGCAGGACCAGATCATCCTGAAGCGCCATCTTGATCTGCGCGGTGATGATTCTGACCGCGTTCTGGAATACGCCTATCTGAATAGCTTCCACCAGTCCGGTCTCAAGAACCTACTCGACGTCGCAGTGCTGCAGCACGTCGACCTCCACGAGAAGCTCAAGGCCGACGAGCGGTTCCGCAAGATCGACGAGATCCCATTTGATTTCGAGCGGCGCCGAATGTCGGTCGTTCTCGAAAGAGGTGACGACGCTCACATCCTCATCTGCAAGGGTGCGGTCGAGGAAGTTTTTGCGGTTTGCACGCGCTACGCCATCAATGACGCGGTGTCTGTTCTCGATGAGAGCCACTTTAGGCAGGCCAAGGAGACGACGGCCAAGCTGAACGCCGACGGCTTTCGGGTCATTGCAGTGGCTTTCAAAGAGATGCCTCCAGCGCAGGTGGCGTATTCCGTCGCGGACGAGGCCAAGCTCACGTTGCTCGGCTACATCGCGTTCCTCGACCCACCGAAGGAGACGGCCGCTCCGGCCATCGCCACTTTGAAGGCCCGTGGCGTGCGGGTGAAGATCCTCACAGGCGACAATGACATCGTCTCCCGGAAGATCTGTCACGATGTTGGGCTGCCCGTGGATCATATTGTCCTTGGCAGCGAGATCGAGAAGCTATCGCCCGATGAACTGGCGAACCTGGCCGAGACCGCAACCGTGTTCGCGAAAGTCTCGCCGTCTCAGAAGGCGGCGATCATCGATGCCCTGCACCGAAAGGGGCGCGTCGTCGGCTTCTTGGGGGACGGCATCAATGACGGTCCCGCCCTCAAGGCCGCAGACGTAGGCATCTCCGTGGACAGCGCCGTCGACATCGCCAAGGAAACGGCTGACATCATCTTGCTCGAGAAGAGCCTGGCGGTGCTCGGTGATGGCGTGCTCGAAGGGCGTAAGGTCTTCGGCAACATAACAAAATACATCAAGATGGGTGCGAGCTCGGGCTTCGGTAATATGTTCAGCGTAATAGGGGCCAGCATCTTCCTGCCGTTCTTGCCTATGGCGCCAATCCAGGTGCTCACCAACAACCTGCTGTATGACTTCTCGCAGACCACGATTCCAACCGACAATGTCGACGCCGAGTACCTGGCGGTCCCGCGGCGGTGGGACATCAGCAACATCTCAAAATTCGTGCTGCTGATCGGGCCGATCAGCTCAATCTTCGATTACGTCACGTTCTTTGTGATGCTTGCCATCTTTCATGCCTGGGACAAGCCGGCACTGTTCCAGACCGGTTGGTTCGTGGAGAGCTTGCTTACCCAGACACTGATCATCCATATCATCCGCACGGCCAAGGTGCCCTTCCTCGAAAGCAGGGCGAGTGCACCGGTGATCGCAACCAGCCTAATCGTCGCTTCGGTCGGCATCATCCTTCCATTCACCTGGCTCGGCGGAACGTTGGGCTTTGTCCCGCTGCCGCCGACCTACTGGATCCCGCTTTGCTTAATTCTCGTGGGGTACGCCATCCTGACGCATCTCATGAAGACGTGGTTCAGCCGCAAATTCGGATTGGATTGAGGGTCGACCGCGTTACGCGGCCTCAATCCAGCAATCTGGTGACGCTGGAATGGTGTTTGAGTGTACATGTCGATCAGAGGGAAGACGAACGCATCTATTCAACAGCGCCAACTTTGAGAAGCCCTTTGGTGGGTCTCGTGCGAAAAAGGAAGGTCGACCATGAAACCTACGCGAACTTGGGTTCTTATTGCGGATGGGGCGAGGGCGCGCATTCTCGAGAACGACGGGCCCAATCGCGGATTGACTGCAATGGACGGGCTCGTATTCCATGGTGATCATTCCGCGACACATGATCTGGTACCTGACAGAGAAGGCCGAAGCTACAGCTCACACGGTCCGGGGCGATCTGCTATCGATTCCCGTTCCGACCCCCACAGGGACCTTAAGACAAAGTTCGTGCACCAATTGGCAGACGTTTTGGCTCGAGGGCTCGAACAAAACTCCTACGATCGCCTCATAATTGTTGCGCCGCCTGTCACGCTCGGAGATCTTCGGACAGCAATCTCCGACCACGTTCGCGCCTTGGTCGTCGGCGAGGTCGCTCAAGACCTGACAAAAATCCCTAATAGCGAGGTGGCCGAGCACCTCAAAGAGGTGCTTATCACGTGATCGGATACGGCGGCTTTGTGCGAAAAGTCTATTGGAGCTTCTATTGATCGCGCTCAAAATCCGTCACACGACAACCTATCGGTACCGACAGTTGGTCGCCCTCGGGCCGCACCGGTTGATGCTTCGCCCGCGTGAAAGCCGCGATCTCCGCCTGATCTCGAGCGATGTGACGGTGACCCCCACCGCGGTCATAACGTGGGCACACGATGTCTTCGGCAATGCCATAGCGACAGCCACATTTCAGTCGATGGCGAACCATCTTGTGATCGACAGCGTCGCAGAACTCCAACTCGACGCTATTGCATGGCCTGTCTTCGACATCGCCGCCTCCGCGATTTCGTATTCCTTCCGATATTCTGACGATGATTGGACCGATCTCGGCGCACTAACAGTACAGCAATACCCCGACCCGGCAGGGCAGTTGCGGGACTGGGCGAGGGCGTTCGTCCGTAGCAATCCGACCGACACGCTCGCCCTGCTCAAAGACCTAAGCGTCGGCGTCTCAGGATCGATCCGCTATCAAAGTCGGGAAGACATGGGGACCCAGTCGCCAACCCAAACTCTTAATCGCGGCTGGGGCTCGTGCAGGGACTTCGCGATCCTTTTCATCGAAGCGGCGCGCAGCCTCGGCTTTGGGGCGAGGATCGTTTCCGGCTATCTCTATAATCCAGATCGGAACAATGTTGGAACCACGGAGGCTGGATCAACTCACGCCTGGGGCGAAGTCTACGTGCCGGGCGCCGGCTGGATCACCTTCGACCCCACCAATCGCGGCGTCGGCAGCTTCAATCTGATACCGGTCGCAGTCGCGCGCGACATTCGGCAGGCAATACCGGTTGCCGGAAGTTTTGTCGGCATGACCGACGCCTTTCAGGCGATGTCGGTGGAGGTGCTCGTCACTCCCCTAAGTAGCTGATGTCGACCTAAGGCTATGAAGTTCGATCGTGAATGATGGCATAAAATCGATCCCCTGGCCGACGGCCAGAGGTGCCGAGAAGACCGACGCCGCCGTGACCGTAGCCGTAACCGTAGCCCCCGAAGCGACCGCTGAAGCCACCGAGCAGCGCGGACAATGTCCGGCGCGAGATACGTCACGCGCATGTGCGCCGACAGATAGTCTCGTTTGACGCTCAGGCGCTGCCCCATAGCGTCGATGGTGTCGTCGCGCCCCGTCATAAGTGCATCGCGTGTCGCGTGTGCGTCTCGCAGCAAAGCAACCATCTGCCCGTCGGGCTTCTCGGTAATCCCGCCGCCGACCACCAATCGGATTCCTTTCCCCGCGCGGCGCAGCTTGGCGTCGATACATAGTTCGAATGTGTCGGGTTCTCTGATCGCTGGCAAACTGAAGGCGCTGTCACGTTAAACGAAATTTGGCCGAATTTGATGCTCGTCTGAGTGGCTAAGGCATTGAAAAGCGCGAATGTCGAACATAAGCGAGTAACTGCGTTTCTGCAGTAAAACTGCTTAACGTGACAACGCCGCTAATCCTGTCGCTGGGATTTGTCCGTCGATGTTTGAGTCCGCGGAGCGAAGCATGCCGAGTTCATCGGCATATCAAGACCGGTACCGAGCTCTGCGCCACAACACGGTTGGCTTGACTGCCGAGCACGAGTTGCATCAGTCCCCGATGGCCATGCGACGCCATCACAATCAAGTCGCAACCCCGCGCTTTGGCGGTATGGACAATGGCCTCGGCCGCGAACTGATTTTTGACATGAACCGTCTCGCAGACAATCCCATCAAGCGCAGCAGCATCAGCGACGTCTTTCAAGATTCTGCTGGCATTCGCCGTCGCTGCGTTCTCATATTCTTCTACCGGAAATTGCGCCGCCACCTCATCGGGGGCTGAAACCATCCAAGGCTCAGTCACGTTAACTATCGTTGCCTTGGCATTAAGCACTTTCGCGAGGCCTAATCCCTGATCGACGGCCTTTTTCGCCAAATCAGAGCCGTCAGTCGCAATGAGCAAATGTTTGTACATACCCGATCTCCGTCGAGGGTTGTGCTAGTACGCTCAAAAGTTCAAGCCCCTGGGATCCCCGACAGCAATGTCGTGAAAGCCGTTGGCCAAGCGGTCCATTGTTTAGAGCGAGACACGGCGTTGTCACGTT
>CAVPYR010000019.1:0-250703 GCA_963710005.1 uncultured Alphaproteobacteria bacterium | reverse complement strand
GCGAAGTAAGAGCGTAGCGAGTATTCAGAGCCGGCTCGATACTCTCAAAGAAAAAAGCATCTGGCGGAGAGGGAGGGATTCTACTCTCGCCTCTCAAAATTTTATAATTTCAATGAGTTGCTCGGTCGGCTGCTGACGACGGTGGATCACCCCAGTGTAGCAATCGACAACAATCTTTTGAACCTTTCGGAAGCTGAAGCTCGGCAAGACTTGGTACTGCTGCCATTCCGATTCGAGGCTACCCAAATCCCAAAAGCGGAAGCCGCTGTGCTATACTTACAAGGTGTTATTGAAGAGAGGATGTTCCATCATGAAATACATCCGCTATTTATTTTGCCTGGTTCTGACCGGGTTTCTTGCTGCCGTATCGACCTCTTCGAAGAGCTTAGCGGGCACCGTTAGCCTCATTGAACACGCTGAAACCGACACGACTACTGATACTGGCAAAGCGGGGGACTCCGTTGGGGACATTCTGACTTTTGCTAATAAGGTCTTTGACGACAAGAACGACAAGCAATTGGGAACGGACAATGGCTTCTGCATGCGTACGGTGGCAGGTCAAGCCTACGAGTGCAACTGGACTACTTTTCTAGCCGATGGTCAGATTACGGCTGAAGGGCCGTTTTACGACGCGAAAGACTCGATCTTAGCGATCACGGGTGGAACGGGAGCTTACGACGGTATGCATGGGCAGCTAAAACTGCATGCGCGCGATGCGAAAGGCTCCGAATATGATTTTGTCTACGAGATTTCAAAATAAATTCGTTGGCACCCACATTTTTCGCACTCGTAGCTGCGGCTGCATCGCACGTACTGCCAAACACCATAAAGTCCTTGTCAGTGAACTCGATGTGGTCCGGGTCGTCGACCTTGATGAGAACGCGCTCTCTCTCCGTCGGCGACATAGTCCTTGATCCGGCAGGCGGCCCGGAACTCGACGATGTCCTCCTGCTTGCCAATATCGGAAGCTAAGCAATTGACTGGCTGGTACAGCATGTCGAGCCAGTCCTCGCAGATGCCGACGAGTTCATAGGACGAGGTCTGTACTCGGTCGAGGTCTCCCTTATCGAGAGCGCCGCTCATCTTCTTTTTGCAGTCATCTTCCGAGTGAGCCCAGATCCCCGTGAACGCTTTTAGCGTGTCCGGACTTTCAGCCTGGCCCTCAAGTGCTGCCACACCGCCCGCCAGCACTCCACACAAGAGCCCAATCAACATCAGTCTACGCATCGCGGTCCTCATCCCAATGAAGCACGCCGGACCGCCATGGCCATCACACTGGAGATATGGCCGATCTTCGAGACCGCGCCAATGTCTTTGATGAGAGAGGCCGTGCCCCGCGCCGCTTCAGGGATACCGACGGATGGGCGTCAGCCGTGCGAGGAGCCGACGCCCGAAGTTGGTGAGCACGGGGGACGTGAGCACCAACGTTAGCGCCAAACTGGATGGGAAGGGCGCGTCCCCACCATATCGCTTTCCACGGTGAAGTCGTTAAAAACGGTGTACAAAGACGATCAAATCGTCATTGTACGGCACGATCAATTCCAACCCGAAGCCTTCTGCTCGCCATCGCCGGTAAATTTCAGTGAGCGGATAAATCAAGAGCCACTGTTCAGCACGCTCTTACATTTCCGTAAGAAGCCTCTTTTCCGAAGAGAAGCTATACAGCTATCTTCGGATATAGGCGGGCCAAAATGAGCAAAAGTCTGAACAGTGTTATCATAGAACGTGCGATTGAACTCATCGGAAAGGGCTGGACGCAGAACGCCATGGCGCGCGACCGGGACGGACGCAAAGTGTGTCCGCGATCAAATCAGGCGGTGAACTTCTGTGGGTATGGTGCCCTTATGAGGGCGGCATGGGAAATTGGCGGCACCCGCAATTATTCCGCCCTCATCCGCCAGGTGAGTGTGCTTTTCCCAGTGCTGGATTTTGTTAGATTGAACGATGACGGAACGCAAACCGCGGTGATCGATGCGATGCGGGACAAGCTCGCACACTCATAGCTGCGTCCGCTCCAATTCTCACGAACTACGATGACTTCGGCGCAATCACGGCCCCTTGTCCAAATCCCTTGAGGCGCGGCTCCGAATACATCAACGTCTGGTGTTTCGCTGAAGAAGCCGATGCTCAGAAGTTCATTGCGCGGTTCGGCTGTTGAGATAATTGACCCCGATGACAGACCAAGGTTGGCCGGGGAAGGCGCGACGTCGGTGAGCTTCGCCGCTTTCAGGACGCTCGTCTATCGATGGTGCGTGCGGGATAAATCACGTCCGACCAGGAGAAGCCATATTGCTGCGGGTCGCTGGTCTCTAAGCTGGTTGCTGAAAAGACGACGGGAACCTTTAGCGCCTTGACAGCGTCGCAGAAGTCCATGGTCTCGACTTCGACATCAAATTCGACAACGACCGCGTCAGCTTTGGTTGCTCGCATAAAGGCGAGTGCAGGCGCGAACGAGTTGAACGCGTAAGCTACAGTGTTCCGGTGAGAAGGCGTATGTCGAAGCCGCGTCCCGTGCTTTATTGGGCGCTTGACGACGACGATTGCTTGGAAGCCGTCCATAAAGGATACTCTTAGGAGCGGATTTTCCCGCAGTCCCATAAGTTCAATGTAAATACGGCCTTCGGATCGGCAATAAGGCAAAGGCGTGCTGGCCAAAATAAATGTTAGTTCTGTGGTCAGAGTATCGGCCGACGCCTACGAAGGTGGCTGACAGGTCAATCGATCAACGTGCGACTGGAACTCCTGTGAAGCCATTACCGCATGTACCGAACACCCAATAACGAACAAGTGTCGTCACAGCCGTTCCATGCTTCACTACAGTGAAGGCGCTGACGATATAGAAATTAAAGTGTTTCAGGTTTCCGAAAGGCGAGATCGTCTTCCCGACGTTCAAGCCATGCTTGGCGAAGAATTTGCGTCGCCGAAGTCAAAAATATTCCCGCCATGATGCCGGCGACCAACAAGTCTGGCCACGCGCTAGTGGTTCCCCACACGGCAAGCGCCGCGATCATCACCGCGACATTGCCGATGGCGTCGTTGCGCGAGCACAGCCACACCGACCGCACGTTGGCATCGCCGTCCTTGTAGCGCAGTAACAGCAAAACGCTGGCAAGATTGGCGGACAATGCGAGGATGCCGATGCCGCCCATGATTTCCGCACGCGGCAATCCCAGGATCAGCACATGGTAGAGGGTGCTGCCCAAAACCCAAATCCCCATCACCGACAGGCTGTGGGTCAAGGCGTCGGGTTGGAAGTGATTTTCCGCCGCGGGAGATTTGATCGTCATTGTACGCCGTTTTTAACGACTTCGGCGACGGACGAGGGTATGGCGATGACGCGCCCACCTCACACAGCCGGGCGCAAGACTGGTGCAGCAAACGGTCTCCTGCGCACCACCTTCGGGCGTCAGCTTCTCGTACGGCTGGCGCCCGTCTATCCCATCCCTGCGGTCAGGCTTCTTTCTGACGAGGTGTTTGGTCTTGTCGGGCGAGTGCGAGAACGGGCCGATCAGCCTTCCGCCGTTGGGCAAACCCAATTGTTGGTGATGGGGCCAGTGCATGACCGGCATCGAGCAAACGCAAATCGCGGCGTCGTCAAACCGCGACTTCTTCGATAGCCTCGACGCGCGCGCACGCCGGACAAACTCGCCGAGTTCCATGGTCGTCCTATTTTTTGAAAAAGCCTACGAGGCACCGGGCGGCACACCCCAAAACCGGTGCCTCTTATTCCCCGATTTGGATCAGCGCCTTATGAAGCTCCTGCGTGATGTCAAGCGATCACGGAACCGAGCGCCAGCCCCCAAGCGCAAGAAGCCAAAGGATTTTGCGTCGGGTGATCGCTCGTAACCTGATGGCAATTTAAATCTCGAAATCGGCCAACTTAGCGCCCTTCTTCAAATGAGCAACGAGCCAGTTGGGCTTTCGTCCACGGCCTGTCCAAGTATCGGACTTGTTATCGGGGTTCGCATATTTCGCAAGACCGACAGGCTTCTTTGCCCCGCGCGTTCCGCCAAACAATTCCGAGATAGAAAACCCATGAGAAAGGGCTAGCTCTGCGAATTTGCTCTTCAGCACTGAGCGTTCTTTCATGCGAGCTTCGGCGATTGCGCTTTGTACTTTTCTTTCAAGAGCCACGAGTTCTTTGAGGCCCATTTTATCGACATTTATTGCGGCCATGTTCTGGCTCCTTCTCCCAAGACGACGGGTGCGTGACAAATCTCACTGAGAAATATTTGTCAATACGCGCTGTGCGGATTAATGCGCTTCGTCGCGTGAAGCGATGTGCTTCGGCGTCAGAAGGCGCCGGCTCGGAAATTGAAGAAGGATGGTGGGCAGCCGGGGCAGGCCACTTGATATGCGCGAGGTGCCACTCTTCAGTGTCTTTGGTTGCCGTTCTTGACGTCGACCTTTTCGTGGCTTGTGATCTTTTCGCAAAGTGCATCGAATTCCGGTTTGCTGATGAGCTGATCGGCCCGAACCGCATATTCGATCACGACTGAAAAATCAGTGTCTCCAATGATCTCAACACCGGTTTCACCGTAGAACGGCTTACCGCCTCTGGTCACGATCTCGTCGAGATAAACTTCGTGCTGAATTTCGTAGAAATCCTCGTACCGTCCGACAACAATGATCGGAAAATACTCCGGCTTTAGAAAGGCGCCGTCGCCAAGTTCGAAAGAGTGCATAGCAACCTCCTATCCACCCGAAATAAGGTCGCGTCTACACTACTAACAGGGCTCTTTCGTCTTACGTGCCCGCGCGAACATCACAAAGCTGGCATGAGGCTTTGCTGGGGCGCGGCGATGAGCATTAGCAGCAGCCCAGTTTTGGCTCGGATCCTGCGCCGGCGGCAGCCCCATCACAGATACTGAGAACTTGCAAACAACTAAACGCATTCTGCTGCCCTGCACCGCAAAGTTACGAGTTAAAGGAGCAACCAATGTTGAAACTCAAACAGACTGCTGTTGCGCTTATAGCCGCGTGCGCACTCGCAGCATTTTCAATGCCAGCTCGCGGCCACTCTGCGGGCCACTTTGGCGGCCACATGGGGTGGGATGGGACACATGGGCGGAATGGGCCATGGTGGTTTTGGCCACGGCCACTTCGCTGGCAATTTTGGCCACGGCGGTTGGCATGGCGGCCACGGGCATGGGCAGGCGCGGAAGAGGTTTCGGTGCTTCTATCCCGGCTTCGCGTTCTATGGCGGCGGCCCGCACTACTACGATGACTATTACGACGACGACTACGGATACGACTATTGCTACTGGCGTCACGGCCGTCGCTTCTGCCGTTACTAAAGCGGAGTTCCCTTGGTCCCATCGCTTTTAGCTGCCCCGGCTTCTTTCGAGAGGTCGGGGTTTTTGCACCGCACGGATACTTTTTATTTGACGCGAAACGAGTGTGGCACCACGCGAGTAATGTGCTTAGGACGTGGACCTCCCGCTTCTACGTTCGGTTACGTTCGGTACTGAATACGGCACAACCCCGAGAGAGTGGTTGAAGCCGTGAACGCCGGAGGTAAAAACTCATGGCGTGGGAGCCCTGGTAACCCGGGGCTCTTTTATTTTGCCCGATGGCAACAGCGGATAAATGGAACTGTCGTTGCCGAAATCTCACTGTTTTTGAGAAGCTTGGCGCCCTGACGATAAGGGCTCTCAATTGCTTATGAAGATGCGGCCCTTCGAGTTGGTAGTGGTTGTACCCTTCCAACTGCATTCTGCGTCGAATGTCCGTAACGCTTGGGCAGTTACCCTCTCTTGCCAATTCGAAGGCTCGTTCAAGCGGGGTTTTGCGGTAGTCCATTTTTCGTCCTTTTCATGAGCCTCCTTTTTGGTTGGAGAAGAAACGCTAGGCGAACGAAGGTGTTCCAATTGGAAGGTATGAAAAAGCCCCGCCATATTCTGGCAGGGCTTAACAGGATTGCGTGGCCTCGCGCCGTCGGTATCGGTCCCGCTAGTCCGACCTGACAGGCAGCGATCGCTTTTCCCGCTAAGAGCCGAATAGCTAATGCTGCCGTCATGAACAATTCACAAAATGTGTAAGTGAACGTCACAAACAAAAGGAGCGACGGCGGCGACCATCGCTCCTCCGGCCACCATGGCTCAGAACGCCTACGGCATTCTGTGGCTGTCACCTTCGCCAACGTTGCCTTAGCGGGCGACAGGATCTAGGAAACCCCTCATTTGTGGCAGCGAGAAGTGACGCCAAAGTAGAAGGCCGATTTTCCCCAGCTTTGTAGCGCCTTTGCATCGATGTGAGTTTAGGCGGCGTCTTGCGCTACCAACTTCACGCGCGTTCCGTTCTTGCCGACGTCGAGCAAAACTTTGCCGGCCGCCTTCAATCCGTGAAGCAAACTTCTCACGGAGGCAGGCGAAATGCTGACGGTTTTGGCGACGGCGAATGTGTGAGCCTTGAAGCCCGGACTGGACGATACCCGGTCTGCTTCAAGGCTCACGGCTGCTCTGTACACGGGGGGAAGTGCACACACGATATCGCACGGAGGGAAGTTTGATATCGGGAGCAGCACGCCAATACTGGCCCGATGTTATGACGATCGGATTAAGGTTCGAAAAATACTATGGTTAATTGGCAGTGCGCCGACTGCAATAAACGAAAGGAGAGACGGGTGTGAACCATCTCTCCTCCGGCTTTTGCATGTTCAGAATACCGAAGGCATTCTGTGGCTGTCGCCTCGCCAACATTGGGTGGGTTAGCGACGCAGCGGTTACGCGTTGCTAGTAGCCGCTGCCAGCGACAGCGTTCAGGAAAACCCTCATTCTTGGTGGCGGCAAGTTACACTCAGTAGGAGGTCGGATTTTCCGCTGCTTTGTAGCCCGTTTGCATCTAATCGAGCCCTAAGCCGCCAACCTGACGACCGTTCCCATCTTCGTGGCCTGAACTGTTACGTGTCCTGCGCTGGCGAGATCACGAAGGACATTACCGACGTGACCCGCTGAGCAACCCAACGCTCTGCCTAATGCGCGATGGCCCGAATACAGTTCCCCGCCACGGTCTTTGAGCAGCACCATCAGCCGTCCAGAGAAGGTATCTGGCACGACCATCTTCGCCGGGGCAGGATTGGACACGTCAGGTTGGTTCTCTTCGTCCAGCGTCTTCGGGCCATTTTCGACCGTGTCCACTAGTACGGATTGGATGCCGTTGGACACCTGGTCGCCGACGCGTTCACTCGGTTCGACTTGGACCGGGTCACGGAGGACAGTCGACACAGCGAATGCCAAGCCGCCGCCAAACTCGACAAGCGCGACAGCCAACAACGCCAGCCACCGGTTGATGGCGTCGGTCGACAGTTCGATGCTAGCAACTTTCAGATAGCCAGCGATTGCAGATGCATCCGTGTTGGCGACTTTGGCGGGTCCAAGTTTGGCGAGATCGCGTGAGGCGTTGGCCATCGTAGCTTGCAGTTCTTCGCGTCGCGCTGCCTTCGCCCGTTCGACTTGTAGGCCAGCCACTTCCGGGCAGACCCGCTTCGACACAGGGCCATCGATCTTCTCGCAGTCGTTGGCGCCCGGCGTTCGCTTCAGGGCGGCGATCTGCGCTTCAAGCTCAGCCGTGGTGCCGGAAGAGGCAGGAAGGCTCTGTAGCTCGCCGCTGGCCAAGTCGTACGCCTGCTTCAGTCTTGCCCGCGTGCCATCGGTGTCGATCTGCGCGACTTGTGCCGTCATACGCTGGCCGGCCGACGAACCGATTGCGGCACTAAACGAGTAGGCGCCGCAAAGCATCATGGCGACGGTAGCGGTGATGCAGCCCGCCATTGACTGTGCTCGGATGCCTTTCAGGAGTGCCGTCGGCGCAAGGGCGAGAATAGCCGAAGCGGAGACAGAAACGGCTGACCAGGTGATTTGGGAGGCCAGCACGTCTGAGTGGGACCAGCCGTAAATGGCGTTAGTTGCAGCGGAGGCCAGGGCTAGGACGACGCCGGCTGTTATCGCGACGACGGAGCCGGGAGTGTGCTTCGATTGGAGTTTTCGATGGGTGTCATCGGAAGGTTTCGTTCGACTTGCGGATCCTCCAAGAGAGCGAGGATGTCAGCAAACCTGGCTGTTATGTCTTTTCCTGCGCCTCCGGCCGAGGCAGTTTGCCCGTCTATGTAGGGAAAGCATCGAAGAACATCTTCAAGGAAGCGTTCAACGACCGCAATATCAACGGGCTGAATGAATATCTGAGCAATAGGCGCAAGGCGAAGATCGAATTCTTCGCAATCCACCAAGCGAATGTGCGCGGCCAGATTGGCAATGAGGCCTGTATCGAGGACATAGAAGACTGGCTCATCGGTTTTGCCAGTCGCCGCACCACGCAGCTTCTGAATATTCATGGCGCGCGCCCAACGAAGTGGTCGATTGCGGGTGTGGCCAACCACGACGGAAAGGGCCACCCCGGCACGTCGGTGCTATCGTTCAAAGCGATGATGGGCATGACGACGAAGAGGCCGAAGGGCACTCCTCGAGTTTCCATCGGTGAGGATGCCGAGATAAACCCCGAAGTCGTCGCGAGCGCGAGCCCGGAAACAGAAGAGGCAATCCAGATTGAAGAAGATGTGAGCAGTAACGGCGACGATACTTTGCCCGAAAACTCGCAGGAGCTTCCGACGTAACGGCAGATTCGGCGGCCTTTCTTGGACAAATTGCATATCCGTCCCGTCGGCTCGTTTTTACAATCATCGGCCTCATCATGCTCGCACCTTGGGGATGGAGCTTCGTGCCCGTGGCGCAGAGTTGGGGCATCCTTGATACCTTGAGCGCCCTTGAGACGGTCGCCTCCAAATTGCCGCCGAGCATTGTTCGGAGGAATCCGAGAGCCAAATGTTCATCGGTGCCGGCAGGTGGTGGCCAAAACAGAAGTAGTCTTGATGTCCGCTTTGAAGTCAACTGCAGACATACTCGAAGCATGCGCATTCGACGCTTATCGACTATCAGCCAAAGTCCGCTTTCTCTGCAAAGCGGTCGCCATCAGATATCACCTTTTGCCGAAAAGGCGAGCGTCTGCCGAATGAGAGTTCGCGGAGGCCTAACGAAGGACGAACTTGAATGGCTGCAGGAAAGTCATCGGTTTAGCGCTTACGCCCGACGGAATAGATGGAAAGGGCGCCGCCTTATGGATCGCAGAAATGGCCGCGCCATCGAGCACGATCGACCCGGAAGTCGAGATCACGATCATCGACAGCAGAGACCCGTCGGTTCCGACGGTGTACTTTAAAACCACTGTTCCTGTGCTCTGCGTGCGTGGATTCACCTTGGAACGCTGAACACGTTCATTGACGCTATCTACGTATTGTCCAATGAGACTGGGGTTGCCGGCTTTCGCTTCATACGAGCTTGGCCCGGTCACGATTGCGACTTGCTGAGGTTGCGCCAATACCTCCAACACGCCCGGTTCAAGCGCCTCAAGTTGCTCAAGAGCTAAAGTGCCATTGCTTTGCGCTCCCTTAAGTTGTTCGAGCCAGGTTGACGGTGGCGATACATCGACGGCACCAATCTTTGGCTGGTTAGGTTCGACCGCTTGCGCCCGATCTTCAGTGTTGAGCATTTCGCCCACCCGGTCCCTAGCGGATGGCTGGTCGACGTTTCTGACGTCTTGCACAAGGTTCTGGCCGCCCAACAGAGATTGTTCGGGCTCAAGAATGCGGTCCGGTGTTCGTTTTTCGACGGCCTGGCTCACATCCTCGTCGGCTCTCACTTCCGAAGGCACAGAGCTCACGGCTGTAGATGTCGACACAACCCCGTCTTCCGTCTTTTGCTCGTAAGGCAATTCAGACGACAACTCAGCCGCCTTTTCGATCTGATCGACGGCGCTGCTCTCTGATCTTATGACATCCGGAATTCTCTCAGGCGGCGCAGCAGTAATGGCCTTCGACAGTGGCTCTTGATCTTCGACGGCGGCGACTTCTTGCGATTTCCTGTTTGCAACGGCGCCGACGACGTCCTGAAGATTTTCTGCCGGTTTCAACGCCGAGGGCTGCGGCGCTGGCTGCTTCTGATTCATTGTCAGCGCCGGCTCCGACTTAATGCTTTCGGCATGTTCAGTGACGTTTACGGTGCTCATGGTCGACCCCATGGGCGTCAATATAATTTCTTGCCCGCCGCCAACATCGAGCATTGCTAGTTCATCGCTTTGAGGTCTAAACCAAAGCGCATAGCCAAATACGACGTGAGCAAAGAGCGAAAATAGAATGGCTATGGCTCGCAGCAACATGACAAGAGCCTTTGCTCCTTTCGCCGTCGGGCAATCTCAAGCTCAGACCGCCGTATAGTCGAATTCTCCCGAATTTCCGCTTTCTCCGCAATGCGGACTACACCATTAGATGGCGATGATCGCTAATTCACATAATACCTCAACTGCGAAACGGCGCGGGCCGCAACAGCTTAATCAGCGCCAGCATGCTTTGAGTAGAGGGTGCTCAAGTTCTCCTGACAGCGCACAACAACCGTTAGCTTCTGAATTCGGCGCTCGCGAGTTGAATGGACACGGTGAGCCGAACGAAAACCGGTCGTGGTGGCTATAAGTGCGGTGCATTCGATCTAGTGGAACCTGGGGAGCAGTTTATAGTCTCAATATCTCCGCCTTAGCCGCGTAATCAACCTTGTCGGCCAGGGAACATTTCGAAATGCAGCCGACTGAGAAAGGCAGAATTTGAACCTCATTGTCCAGGCAGATGTCCAGTCGCAGAGGTTGGCCGGCAAAGTTCCTTTGCTAAAGGTGATTGCCTTACGAAAGACCTATGGGACGCCCCAAGGTCCACTTGCGGTTCTCAAAGGTATCGACCTCGAACTCGAAGCCGGCTCGAGCTTGGCGCTGATGGGGGAGTCCGGTAGCGGTAAGAGTACCCTTTTGCATCTCATCACTGCGCTCGACGAGCCAGACGGTGGCCAAATCTGGCTCGACGGAGTCATGTCAACCGGGCTTCCGGAGTCCGAACGGGCCGCGCTTAGGCGTGAGACTCTAGGCATCGTGTTTCAGCAGCTGAATCTCATTCCCAGTTTGACTGTGTTTAATAATCTCGCATTTCAAGCTCGTATCGCAGGGCGCTTCGATGCTCCTTGGCAGGACGAACTGATCGTACGATTAGGACTTCAGGGTGTAACCGACCGGTATCCTGAGCAACTCTCGGGGGGACAACAGCAACGTGTCGCGATTGGTCGTGCGATGGCGGCGCGTCCGCGTCTTCTGCTGGCGGACGAGCCCACGGGCAACCTGGATGAAGCTACCGGCGATGAGGTCCTGAAACTCGCTCTCGACCTTGTTGCTGCAACAGGCTGCGCTTTCCTTATGGCGACGCACAGTCTTCGACTTGCAAAAAAACTCGACCGTCAGGTCACCCTTACCTCGGGAGTATTGGCAACATTTTGAAGCAGGCGTTCTGGATATTCCTAACCCTCGTCAGCCATTGGCGCCGGCATCCGGCTAATTTGGCGACGCTGCTTGTTGGCCTCGCGGTCGCGACGGCGCTTTGGAGTGGCGTGCAGGCGCTCAACCAGCAGGCGCGCCGGAGTTATGACCGCGCTATCGCCGCATTCGGAACTGGCCATACGCAGAGCTTGGTGTCTGCACGCGGTGCGCTCTTCTCACAAGACCTCTACGTCCAATTGAGGCTCGCGGGCTGGAAGGTGTCACCCGTCCTCGAGGGAACGATTCGGATTGGCAACGTGTCCTTTCAACTGATCGGCATCGAACCTCTGACGCTGCCTCGGCAGACGCAGTTGTCCGGTGTGCGGGACGCAGGGAGCATCGACGGTTTTCTGAAGCCACCGTCACAAACGCTCGTTTCACCGGGGACACTTCTTGAATTAGCCGTCACGCCAGGCGCCACGCCCTTGTCGGACACGGGTCGCCCGCTGCCTCCGATCAAACCGCTTGCCGATGTCCCAGCGCATGTCCTCATCGTCGACGTCGGTGTTGCACAAAGCTTGCTCGAACAGCCGCAACGTCTTTCACGTCTAATCGTAGGCGCGAATCCAGGGACCGACGTGTCATTGCTCGCCACTGTCACGGGGGACCAGCTACGCCTCCTTGCACCGGAGGACGAAGGAGATTTGACACGCCTGACCGACAGCTTCCACCTGAACCTCACCGCGTTCGGCCTCCTCGCATTCCTCGTCGGCCTTTTCATCGTTCATGCCTCCTTTGGACTGGCCTTTGAGCAGAGACTGCCAATGGTACGAACCATGAGGGCGGTCGGAATTTCGGCTCGCACGTTAGTCGCTGTCATGCTCGTCGAACTCCTGATGCTCGCGTTGATCGCTGGGACGGCCGGTATGATCTGCGGGTATTTGATTGCAGCCGCTTTATTGCCGGATATGGCGGCGAGCGTGGCCGGTCTCTACGGGGCGCAAGTGTCGGGGCAGCTGACGCTCGAAGCCAAGTGGTGGATCTCAGGGTTCGGCATGGCGGTACTGGGGACGCTGGCCGCGACGGCAGTGGGCTTGTACAAGACGTATCGTCTGCCAGTCCTGTCACTTGCGTATGCGTATGCAGGGCGTCAGGCCCAGGAAAGATATTTGCGCCGTCAAGCTGCTCTAGCGTGCTGTGGGTTCTTAATTGCCCTTGTTGCATTTCTCTTTGGCAACGGCTTGGTGGCGGGCTTCGTCATGATAGCAGGGGTGCTGCTCGGATCCGCACTTCTGTTGCCTCTTGCACTTTCCAGCATTTTGCGAATGGGAGAGAGCCGAGCTCATGGGGCGGTCGCCCAGTGGTTCTGGGCCGACAGCCGGCAGCAACTTTCCAGTCTGTCGCTCGCGCTCATGGCTCTCTTACTCGCTCTCGCGACCAATGTCGGCGTCGGAACGATGGTCGACGGGTTTCGCAAGACTTTTGTGGCCTGGTTAGATCAACGATTAGTCGCCGAAGTGTACTTTGAGACAGCAACCGGCGCCGACGCCCAGCGCATTGAGGCGTGGCTTGAGAAGCGGCCCGAGGTGACCGCGATCCTGCCTGTCTGGAGGACGGAAACGCGCCTTTCGGGTTTACCGGTGGAAGTCTTGGGTTTCAAAGATCACGCCACGTACCGAGAGCATTTCCCTTTGCTTTCTGAGACTACGGATACCTGGGACAGCGTGCAGCGCGGAGACGGCGTGCTTGTTAGCGAGCAGCTTGCGCGACGCATGAACCTCCGGCTCGGAGCGGCGCTAGAAATTCCGACGTCGCAGGACACTTGGCGGCCAAAGGTTGTTGGCATCTATCCCGACTACGGCAATCCCAAGGGACAACTGCGGGTGAACATTGACGCGCTACTTTCACATTGGCCCGATGTAATGCGGACGTATTATAGCCTACGAGTGGAACCGCGGGCCGTACCGTCGCTAATCGCTGCTATGCGATCGGAGTTCGGGGCCTCGATCGTGCGCCTCGTCGATCAGGCTACACTCAAGGCGCTTTCGACAAACATATTCGAGCGGACGTTCGCGGTCACGGCGGCCCTCAATGCTCTGACGCTTTTGGTCTCGAGTATTGCATTGTTTGCGTGCCTGCTCACGCTCAGTAACCTTCGTCTCGCACAACTTGCGCCCGTATGGGCGATTGGCGTGACACGGCGGCGCTTGTCAGAGCTTGAGCTGATGAGGATCTTATTTCTTGCGGCCGCGACCGCCGTGCTCGCACTGCCTCTCGGGCTTATATTGGCGTGGTGTCTGGTGGCCGTTGTCAACGTGCGGGCGTTCGGTTGGCGACTACCGCTGTACGTGTTTCCGGGTCAGTGGCTTTTGATCTTTGTCCTCGCACTGGGGACGGCGTTCGTCGCTTCGATCATCCCAATCATCCGTCTCTCCCGAATGCCGCCCACACACCTGCTCAGGATCTTCGCCATTGAACGCTAGGTCTCTACAACCGATTGTGGCCACTGTACTGCTGCTTTGCGCGGGCGCAGGCGCGCTTGCTGACGGCTTTGCAGGACTTGGCAGCGATGCGCGAGGCTTTGCCGAGGTGGTGCCTGGGAAGGCACTGGTGTTTCCAGAGGATTTCGGCGCGCACCCAGACTTCCGCATCGAGTGGTGGTACCTGACCGCCAATCTGAAGGACGACTCTGGAAATTCTTACGGCGTGCAGTGGACGCTCTTTAGGCAGGCGATGGAGCCGGGCCCTGAGAGGCAAGGTTGGAGCAATCAGCAAGTTTGGATGGGGCACGCGGCTGTGACGAGTGCGGCCGAGCATCTTTTCGCAGAAACCCTCGCTCGCGGTGGCATTGGGCAGGCCGGCGTGACCGCTGCGCCGTTTCGGGCGTGGATCGATGACTGGAGCTTTTTGAGTGTCGACCCTTCCCCAGAGGGGGGGCTTTCGCGGGCGAACGTGTCGGCCAAGGGTTCAAATTTCCGCTACACTCTCAACCTTGAAACGAGCCAGCCCGTCGTCCGGCACGGCGAACAGGGCATTAGCCGCAAGTCTGAGGGTGGACAGGCGTCGTACTACTACAGCCAACCATTCTTTACCGCGGACGGCGTCCTCATCATCCGTGGCCGGGAGGTGCGAGTCTCGGGACAGGCCTGGATGGACAGGGAGTGGAGCAGTCGGCCGTTGACCTCCGACCAAAAGGGATGGGACTGGTTCTCTTTGCACTTTGCGAGCGGCGAGAAGTTGATGGTTTTTCGGCTACGGAGCGAGGAGGCTAGCGCTTTTAATTCGGGAACTTGGATTGCTTCCGACGGAACCGCTCAGCCACTAGGGAACAGCGATATCGTTCTGACACCGCTTTCCGAAAGCACCCCCAATGGTCGCAAGATACCGACAACTTGGAAGATCAAGGTCAAGAGCCATGACCTCGACATTGAGACGATGCCACTCAATGCAGACAGCTGGATGGCGACAAGCATTCCTTATTGGGAAGGCCCCGTCAGTGTTACAGGGTCTCGGCAGGGTCGCGGATATCTGGAGATGACGGGCTATTGATGTACATCACCCATAGCCTTGCTTGGGCAGTTCAGGCAGCGAAGAACGTCTGCTTCTGACTCTGCGGACTTGGAATGACCTGTCGGGTAACGTCCGCTTTCGGAGGAAGATCAGACCCCGACTTGAGCGATAGGCCGCGTCAGCTTCTGGCCCAAGCTGACGAGTTCCGCAGATCTATTTAATGTCCGCTTTTGAGGGATAAGCAGACCTCACTTCTCCCGGCGTGAGAAGTCCGCTTTTGACCCACTGCGGAAATTCGGCCTTGCCCCAGCCCGCTATCGCCCTCGTCTCTGCTGCAGAGAAAGCGGACGTTGTTTGAGGCTCTTCGACAGTCGATCAAGCCAGGTGGCGGGACGCCGACAGTTCACCGCTGAGCAGACGTGACAACTTTTTCGCTTAGGGCCAGGAGCGCACATTAATTGATCGGCGGTTACCAGACTAGCGATGCGCCAGCCAAGCACGCACGCCTTGAAGCGTCTTGAAATCATCCAAACATCGCGCCGAAACACCGGGATAGGCGGCACTTGCCATTTCGCTCAACGCCGGCCCTGGGCCGAGTTCCAGAAAAGCTGTTGCTCCGCCTTCTATGCAGCCTTGCAGACAATCAGCCCATTGCACAGTTTGCGATACTTGGGCCGCCAGCTTGTCGAGGCCGCTGTCGGCACAGATGACGGGAGAACCGTCTATTCCGCTAATTAGCCGCGTACCGGTAGGCGGTGGAAACATGATTGGAAAATGCTTCAGGTTCTCGCGGAACTCCGCAGAGGCTCTTGCAAGTCGCTTCGTATGGGAAGCAACCTCGACCGCAACATCGGCGACCCTCGTGGCATCCATCGCCTTCGCCTCGTCTGCGATAGCATGAAGCGCGGCGCGGCTTCCGCCGAGGAGAAAAGCGTCGCCTGGATTGACGATCGCGACGGCAGCATCGTGCCGCTCGCATAGGCTGTTCACGGCCTCGCGCGAGAGACCTCGAACAAATAGAAGCCCAAAGCATCCATGACTTCGGCCCGACGTGCGACAAGGTCTAGCGTATCAGTCATGTCGAAGAGACCCGCGACACCCCACGCCGCGACCTCACCGACGCTATAGCCTGCAACGACGAGCCTGTCGGGCATCGCATCTCGAAGCGCGGCCGCCCCTGCCAAGGCCTGCAACGCGCAAAGAATTTGACCGATGCGATTGTGGTGTAAAACCTCGCTGGTCTCAGTACGCACAACCTCGCGAGGATCGCGGCCGCCGAGCAATGTCGCCGCATGCGCGAACAGGCTGCCGGCTTCCGGAGCATCGCCGGTCAAGGCGAACATCTCAGCATGCTGCCGCCCCTGTCCCGAGCACAAGATGGCGATGGTCATTCCGGAAGCCTCAGGGCGGGATGGCTTCAAACATTGTGTCTGGCTCATCGTAAGCTTCCACAAAGAGCGTCATCGCCAGGAGATCGGCGGACCCGCCTGGGCTGAGCCAGCGCTTGACAAAGTCCTCGTGCACAGATTGCGCATGCTCTCGCCAATCGGGCCTGCCGACGCCACCCTCGTCGAGAAACTTTTGAGCCGCGCGGCGTGCAAACAGGAGACCTGGGGGACCGCCGCGATGAAGCAAATTAGTGTCTTCGACAGCGGCGATGAGCGCGAAGCATGATTGGACGCGCGCGGCTTCGGCGTCGTCTGGAGCCATAAGGGCGCCCCGCCGCACCGCGGGCAATCCGACTTCATATACGCTTGGAAATCCGCGGGCGGCCTCCATGCGTGCGCCGCCGGCACCATAGCGACAACGGGCGGTGCTGCCATGACTGTGCAAAAGTACGGGGCCGTCGAGAATGCTGTGACCCAAAGCCGGGAGACGATTGCTCCCAATGACGACGCGGGATCCATCTGCCCGTTAGCTCTGGCGCCGGCAGCCGCGCAGAGCAATCCCATTCCGAATATGGCGCCGCGGTGGGTGTTGACACCGGAAGTCACATCTCTCATCGCCGCTTCCGCGTCGAGACCGATAATCCGGAGACGTCCCATCCCGTAGCCACGGCCGCCCGCGTCGGCCAAATCTTTGAAATAGGGCTCGATGGCTCGAGCGCTTCTCCGGAACGTGCCGGCGTCCATGTCATCATGGCTGCCGCTATCGACGTGACTGACAAGACCGGGCTTCGGCCAAGTTTCCAATTCCAGCAGAAGGCAATGGGCGGCGCTGGCCGCAATAGCGTTCGACTTGAACACGCGGAAAGCCCGCAACTCCGAAGAAGGCGATTGCTGCGCGCCGAGCACCTGGGCCGCCATATTCATAGCGCGACTCCGAGCAGAAAGAAGCTCCTGTCGAACACGGCTACTCTGTCGATGGTCTTGACGAGGATGTCGCGCCCTCCAACGTGAAATTCACGCCAGTTCACGGCAGCGCCATCGTAGCGGATGAACTCTCCATCGATCCGCATCGGAGCGGCGGCCTCGATCTCGGCAATATCAGCCGCAATGCGGCGAAGATCTGTTTCGCGGCGCACGTAGAGCAGTAGATCGAGGTCCGAGTAATCGGTTAGATAATCCAAGCCGGTCAGGGCCTGCCACGCTAAGCTGCCAAACACGCTCGCGTCGACGGAATACTGCGAGGCGAGTTCGCCGAGACGCTCAAACGTGGGGCGCCATGACGGCGGTGCTACGCCGCAGACGGAATTCAATGCGAGCGGCGAAGAGGTCGACAGGATATCCTCGCGTCGCATGACGAACGAAAGCCGGCGCTTGCCGGCAAAAGGCGGCAGCGGCAAGCCCAAAGCTACACCGTGCTCTTCGCTGGGCGTGGCTCGTCGCCCGATCAGCGGCCAACCTCTATCGACCCAGGGCGCAACGAGTGGATCCGCAGCCAGATCGCTGCGGCTTTCGAGCAATGATCGCCACCACGCCGTCGGACTGACGTAGATGAGGTCGTGCCGTCTCATGGACTGCGCTCCGAGACTGCGAGACCACGGACGCGTTCCGCAATATCGTACGCTTCGGCCGGCCGCCGCGCTCTTTTCCAAGAGTATCGCGACGGTCGCGCACGTCCGGCAGATCACGAAGGAGCGCTTCCAACTGATCTGCAAGCAGAGCATTTTCGTCCCAGGTGGCTTGAACCGCGCCGATCTGAGCGAGGTTCTGCAAGCCCGGAGCAAACACCGGCGTCGACTTGGCCTTTTCCTTCAGAACCTCTATCGGCAGCTTCGTCACCTTCGCCATGGACGGCAGATCCATCACCGCGGGGTCCGCCCCAGGCAAGCCAACCAGCACGCGCGTTGCTAGCGCGGTTGCAAGGAAAGCACCGGCAGCCGAGTGGCCGTAGAGAAGACCGATTGTCGGCCGGCCGTGCATGTCCGCGTAGATCAGGCACTTGGCGAGATGGGCGAGGTACTCGTTCAATCCCAGGAGCTCGTCACGCTTGCTCATGCGTTGGCTGTCGCTGTCCACGATGACAAGGATCGGGCCGCTTCCTTGCTTCGTCGATGTCAGCACATATTTGGAGAGCCGAATGGCTTCATCTACGCCGACAGCGGTACGGTCCGCGATACCGATAACGAGCGCCTTGCCGCCGGTTCGCAATGAGCCGGATCCGAGCAGCACGCCACGGTCTTTCTTGACCTCGTGACCGCCGGGAAAGAGCGAGGAAAGAATGACATCGAGCGTCACGGCTGATCCTCCGGACTTTATCGGCGAGGGCAATGAACTGATCGGCGGGCGTTGCGGGAACCGACTCCGGGTCGGGAACTCCCTCGGCCTTCCAGATGTCGAGCGCGTCCGGGCATGCGCCGAAACGTTGCAATCGATCTTCGAGGCGAGATTGCTCAGCTTCCAGCGTGCCGATGTCGAAGGCGGAGGTTGAACCAAGCAGCTCAAGCGCAGCATCGCGAAAGTCCTGCACGATGTCATCGGCAAAGGCCACAACGAGGTTCTCCGCGAGATGCGTAAGCGCGGCGGCACCGTCTCAGGTTACGATAGCGTGCTTTGGGCGAAGGATGGAACGTCGATTCCTGTCCTCATCTCCGCGTCGCTTCTCTTCGATGAAGACGGCATACAGATCGGGACTGTCGGGTTCGCAACCGACCTTCGCGAGCGAAAACGGGCGCAGGAGAAATTGCAGAAAACCTACGATCAGCTGGAAAGGCGCGTCGAGGAGCGCACGGTCGAATTAAACGAAGCACGCGGCCGACTTCAATATCTCCTGACCGTCACGCCCGGCATAATGTACACCAATCAGGTGACAGAAGGGTATAAGTGCAGCTTCGTCAGCCGCAACGTTGACCCCATCATGGGTTTCTCGGAGTGGGAGATGCTCGAGGACCCCGAGTTCTGGCCGAAGAGATTGCAATCCCGAGGACGCAAGTCGCGTATTCGGCGAGATGGGTCCGTTGGTCGAGCAAGGCGGCGGCACAATCGAATACCGGTTCCGGCACCGAGACGGCAACTACGTCTGGATCCAAGACACGTTCAAGGTCGTCGAGGATGAAGCGGGAAAGCCTCTTGAGATCGTCGGCTCGTGGGCGGACATCACTCATCGTAAGCAGGTGGAGAACGCACTCGGCGAGCGCATGGCGCTGATGAACGATCTACAGAATCTCGTCGCGGCGAGCCCCGCCGTTATCTACACCACGCAACCTTCCGGAGAGTTTGCCTGCACTTTCGTCAGCGAAAATCTTAGGTCGACGATGGGCTATTCGCCCTGGGAGATGCGGGAAGACTCGAAGTTCTGGCTAAAGAGGCTGCATCCTGAAGATACTAATCGCGTTTTCGAAGAGCTTGGACAACTCATCGAGCGCGGCGGCGGCTCGATCGAATACCGCTTTCGCCATCGTCGCGGCCACTACATCTGGATTCAAGATACCTTCACGGCCACCAAGGACAAGGAGGGCAAGCCGAAAGAGCTCATCGGATCTTGGGCCGACATAACAGAGCGGAAGAAGATCGAAGCGGAGCTCAAAAGGCTTGCCGGCGAAGTTGAGGTTCGCAATCGCTTCATCCGCGACACCTTTGGCCGGTATCTGACCGACGAGGTCGTCTCGACATTGCTCGATTCGCCGAGCGGAATGCAGATGGGCGGCGAAAAGCGCAAGGTGACGATGCTGATGGCGGATTTGCGCGGTTTCACATCGCTTTCGGAACGCATGGACCCGAAATGGGTCGTCAGCATTCTCAACCGCTATCTCTCCGGTATGGTGACGATCATCAAGAAATACGGCGGGACGATCGACGAGTTTATCGGCGACGCCGTGTTTGTGATTTTCGGCGCGCCGGCCTGGCACGAGGATGACGCGCAACGTGCCGCTGCCTGCGCGGTCGAAATGCAGCTTGCCATGGCCACGATCAACGAAAAAAACCGGCTTGACGGACTACCCGCCGTTGAAATGGGAATTGGGCTGCACACGGGCCAAGTGATTGTTGGGAACATCGGATCGACTGAGCGGCTGAAATACGGCGTCGTCGGCAGCCACGTCAATCTTACATCACGCATTCAATCGTTCACCGTCGGGGGGCAGATCCTGGCTTCCGAGAGTACGCGCCGTGAGGTCGGCACTATGCTCAAAATAGGTAAACAGATGGAGGTGACGGCCAAGGGCTTCGAGCAGCCGATTACGCTATGTGACGTGTTGGGAATTGGCGGACCACACAAACTCATGCTCTATCAAACCTCTGAGACGCTAGCGGAGCTCGCGGAGCCCATTCCATTCTCATGCCTCGAACTCGAAGGAGATCTGCACGGTGAAGATGCGTTCAAGGGCTACCTTACAAAGCTTTCTCCAAAGCGGGCCGAAGCGCGGTTCGAAAGGGTCGTATCGGTCTTGAGCAACCTGAAGATCCGTCTGGTCGACAAGGAAGGCCAACCGGTCGACGGCGCGCTTTACGGCAAGGTCGTGAGCACGGGCGCCGGCGACGGAAGTAACGCGATCGTTCATTTCACATCGATGTCGAGAGACGTCGAAAACCTTCTCAAGGCTCGCCAGACTCCGAATTCGGCCGACGACTTTTCACCACCCCGCACGGCAACAAACGGCGAATTGCCCTCTGTACAGAGTACATTGCACTGACGCACGCCAGATGTGCGAATCCTTTCATTTTTTTATTTGTCACTTGTGGCAAAGCCCACAGCGGACATTCTTACGACGCTCCATGATCGATCCAGCATCGAAGAGCGATGCGACGGCCAACCACTAGATGGATCACAAGGAGAGTTATTATGAACCGCGTTAATAATATTATCGCCACTGTCCTGCTGGTAAGCTCCATTTGCCCTGTCGCCACCGGATCTCTTCTCGCCGACGACTTAAGCGCAGGTAGGGCGTTCAAACCGCTTGAGGGTGTGTTTTTCAATGCCGGCGCCAAGCATGCCGTCGGTTACTTCGACAGTGAAGCGAAGAGCTGCAAGCTCGTCCTAACGATTGCCGATGAGCCGAGCGGCGACGCCGACCAGACTTTCACCGTCGTTCGCCACGAAGCCCACGTTCAAGCTGGTCGCCTGACGCGCTATAATCTCAGCGACGGAAAGATCTTCGAATTCACGTGCGCCGCCGACGCGCAAACAATGACGATGAAACAGATCGAGCGAATCGCGACTGGGGCCGTTAAGTGAGAAACGACAACCTACGATGCGCGAAAGCGAGGCGCCCGGAGGGGAGCAATAGCTCCCTTCTTCGCGCCCCATACAATCGCTGTGCCCGAGCACAGCTGGAGGAGCGTCATGACCCGAACGCCTCCCTTGCTACTGTCGCAATCATTAGAAAAAATTGCCCTGTTCCGATACTTGGCGCCGGAATCGTTGGCCCGTCTGCGGGCTCTCTGCACGTGGAAATACTACGAACCGGGCGAACTCATTCTAGATTACCTCAGCCCTTCGAATGACGTTTTCTTCATTGTCGAGGGTGAAGCACGCGTCCGTATTTACTCGATACAGGGCAAGGCCGTCGCCTTCAGCGACGTAACCGCCGGAGAGATCTTCGGCGAGATTGCTGCAATAGATGGGGCACCTCGCTCAGCCAGCATAGAAGCGCGGACGCGATGCTGCATCGCTTCGATGTCAGGGCCGGCGTTCCTTGCCACTCTGAAAGCCGAGCCAACAGCAGCAACCGAACTGCTGCGGCACTTCGCGATCAAGATTTGGGAGTTGACGAACCGCGTCTACGAATTCAGCAGCCTCGATGTCGCAAATCGCACCCGCGCCGAACTGTTGCGATTGGCGCTAGCGGGGCAGCGGCAGGGCCGGTCGGCGAAAATCGCTCCCGCTCCGACCCACGCCGAAATCGCAAGCCGCGTCAGCACGCACCGTGAGGCGGTCACGCGCGAAATCAACCGGCTATCCAAGCTCGGCATTCTTGAGCGCCAAGGCGGTGCGCTGATCGTGAAGGACATCGAACGGCTCGAGGACATGGTTCACGAAGCCAGCGGCGAATAGTTGAACAGGTTTGGATGCAATCCAAAGCCCTGCGATATGCTTCGGGGCAGGCGCTTTGGGTCAAAAGCGGAAGTCGACGGAATTGCAGCGCATGTCTGCTGGTGCTTCGAATGCAGACGTCCTCGCGCCATGAATTCAATACCGGTCAGACCTAGCCGCACTGGTTGTCCGACGTCCGCATCGACCGTGCGGATCTAAACGTTCGAATCCTGTTTGGTGAAATGGCGCGCCGGACAGGATGAAAGTGCGAACACTTATGTTATTGAAGTAGCAATCTAATTTTAGGCAGTTCGAGAAGCCGCTTTAGGATCTGAGGCCTCGGGAAGTCTGCTTCATGTCGAATAGCGGGCATCAACAAGAGCGCTAGGAAGTTCCGCCAAAGGCGGACGTACTCAGGTATTGAATACGTAGGGCGATTCCGAGCTGGCGCGCATACGTCGACACGCGACCCGAACTATGGACCCTTTACCTTTTCACTCGGCGGTCGAGCTTAGCTGTGACACCCGTGACGTCGGCAATCGCCTTGAGCACCGGCTCATAATCGCCGAGCCACCACCAATGGTCGGCTCCCGGCAACTCGACAAATCGCGCGTTGGGAATGTTGCGAGCCAGATGTTCGCCGGCGCCAAACCGCACGATGCGATCATTCGTTCTGTGGAGCACGACGGTGGGCGTTCCAATGCCGCAAAGATCTTCGCGCACGTCGATTTTGAACAAAGAATTCAACATCTCGGCTCCGGAGGCCGGGGTTGCGACCGTTCGGAGCATGCGGGCCCACCAGGCTCGCGCGGCGGGGTCATCCGCGAAGCTCGGCGCAAACTTTTCGATGGCGGTTGCCGTGCCCCAGGTGGACAGTACGTACTTCGACCATTTGCGAAAAGCTTCCTCCTTGAGAGCCCAAGGGTAGTCGTCGCGCCAGCTGCCGCACACCATCGCTGCAAACATCACGAGCCCCGCAACTCTTTCTGGTTTACTGGCTGCCAGACGAATGGCGACTGCGCCGCCGTCGGAAGCACCGAAAATGACGGCGCGTTCGATTTTCTCCGCGCCGAGGATAGCCTGGACGTCGGCGACACCGGCCTCGATCGTGGGCGAAACCCCCACCCTCTCCGAAAGGCCGATGCCGCGTCTATCGAACATGACCACGCGATTTGTACGCGACAGACTTGTCAGGAAACGTTGCAGTCGTGGTTCTTCCCACGCGATTTCGAAGTGACAGATGGACCCCGGAATGATGACCACAGGTACGCCTTCACCGAAGACGGTGTAGGCCACGCTGCCCGATGGGGTCGATGCAAAAAGGATGGCTGGAGGCGTAATGCCGGTCTCGACGTGTGCTGGCCCCGCGTTGACCAGCGAGCGGTAAAGCCTCTGCGTCTGGTCGGACGGTTCAACACTGAGTTCACGCCAGAGGATCTGGCCGCATGTGCGATACGCATTCTCAAGCGCCGATGCGTTTCCACTCGCCTTATGGGCGCGAAAAACCAAACAATGGCTGGTTTCATTGAGTGGATCCAATTGTACAAGTTGCCCGGCCGACGAGAGCGCGTTCTCCCATTCGCCGGCTGCCAGATAAAACTCTGTGAGAACCCGCAGCGACCTGAGGTGCAGACGCCCATGCAGCATGCGGACATTGGATGCCCAATCCTCGAACTCGGGCGACGACGCCAGCTCGAATCCGGTCAAAAACTCCGCATTGCAAAGCGCTGCGGCCTCATGCAGCTTGCTCACGTTCGTTTCAGCAAGTCCGGCTTCTGCGAGTTCCCTGAAGCGCCGGCTGTCGACCGCAATCCGTCTGAAATCGAACGACACGGCGTCTCCGAGCACGGTCAGAACATCCTCGCCCAGTAGCTGCGTCAGTTTGTAGATGAGGCGCCTGAGTCGAGTGCGCGCCGTCTCCTCGTCCGTATCGGGCCATAGATGAAATTTTGGCGCAACGGTCGCTGGTCAGCGATCTTACTAGTAGGCGAATGTGGCGTTGCGTGGATGGCGGCCCCGGGACACGCGCGGACATCCTCTTCGTTTCGGTTGAGTTGGATGAACGCTGTTTGGACTATCGCTTGCGCGCAATAAATCGACCTTGCGCGATTTTGCCGGCGTGCGCGAGTCCGCCCACGAAATGCATCTCGGCGCCGACCGCGACGAGTGCGTCCTCATTGAAGTCGAGGATGCGTAGTGCGTCGTATGTCAATTGCTTTTCGACCATCTCGAGATGATGCTGCAATCGGCGGTTCTGGCCTTGGGTGCTTATCTCGTCATCCGGCACCTGCGCGAGACGCGCGAGCCGATCAGGAGCGGGCCAGCGCTAGCTAGTTCGCGGCTTGCCAAAGGACATGCTCCAGATTTTCGTCGAGCTTGCGAGCTATAATATCGACCTGGTTGTCGCCAAACTGTCCAAAGGTCGAGACCGGCCGGTCGTACTCAAAAGCAACCCCGTCCTCTGGACTTTCCCCAAGTAGGACCCGAACGGGCGCGTAAAGAGCAGCTGAGATCTTATGTCGAGTCATAAGCGACGCGGTGAGCGGGTTACCAATATCATATTGAATGGCCCGTTGCTTCAATCCGGCGATTGCCAAAAGGCGCGCCGTGGTCCCGGGTTCCGAAGATCGAAAGGGTAGGGGCAGTCTCAAGTTCTTCCCGTGTCCGGTCAGCTAAGCCAAATCGAAGCAGCGTCCAGAACCCCTCGTAAAGGCGCGGAACCAGCTCTTCGAGCGTCGCTCTTACTGCCACGAACGATTTACTTGATCGGATGGTGACGTGCTCGACAGTTATTTTTTTTACGGATGTTTGACTATCGACCATTCGTATACCTTTGCTGCATTCGTGAAGGGCGCAGGGGCTTCCGGCGCTGCTGCGCCGGAAGCCCTATCGTCACTCCGCCAGCGCGGCCTTTTCAATAACCGCGGCGACTTCATCCGCATGGACGACGAGAGAGGCGTGGCCGCCGGCGACATCCTTCGTCTGGGCGTGCATCCTGTCTGCGAATATCTTCTGGGCCTCGGGTGCGATGACCTTGTCCTTCGTGCTGATCACGTAGAACGTCGGTTTGTCATGCCAAGCTGCCGTGTCGACGGGAGCCTCGAACGCCGTGTGGTTTAATGGAAGCTGGGCGTTAGCCAAGGATTCGGCGATCTGCGGCGGAAGGTCAGCCGCAACCGCCGAAGGAAACACTTTGGGATCGATGTAGAGATTGCCCTTTTCATCCGGGTGAATCGCCGCAGTGCCTTCAGTTGCTGGGCCGCTGTCGGCCAAGGTCTTCAGAGATTGCCCCACATCGGGCGCGAATGCGGAAACGTAGACGAGCGCCGAGACCTTTGGATCGTCGCCCGCTTGTGTAATAACCACGCCGCCCCATGAATGGCCGACGAGAACAGTCTTGCCATCCTGCTTTGCGAGCGCCTGTTTGGTGGCATCAACGTCCGCCGCGAGAGAGGTGAGCGGATTTTCGACGAGCGTTACGTTGTAGCCCTTCTTCGAAAGGATGTCCGCAACGGGCTTCCAGCTGGTTTGGTCTACGAACGCCCCGTGGACCAGCACAATGTTGTGGGCCGCTCCGTTCGGCGGCTGAGCCGACTGGGCGGAGGCGGCAAACGCCGCTCCGGCCGTGACGAGGGAGGCGGCCGAGAGTAGAAGATTTCGCATCAATTGTTCCTTTTGGATTATCGGACGACGTCCATGGAATGGGCGGGCGTTTCCAGCAGGAACACGGGTTCTTCTATTTGCCGTTGGTGAAATGGTCGTCTACGCCGCGCCGGCCCGCCGCGACATGACCTAAGGTAGGCCTATCCCGCACGATAGGGCTCAAGCGTCCGAATATTGTGTCCGACCGTGCGCCGGATTAACGTCAACGACATGGACGTCCTCGCCGAAGTGCTCGATCGCGTCCGCTTCGGCGGGACCCTGCTTTTTCATTTCGAACTCGGCCATCCCTGGAATCTGGCGCTGCCGGCGCGCCCCTACGCGCTCTTCCATTAGCTCAGTCGTGGCTCAGCCACGCTGGCGCTTGAACAGGGAGGAGACCTCGACATGACCGAGGGCGACTTCGTCGTCGTCACGCGCGGCGAACCCCATTTGATTTATTCGGATCGCCGCACGAAGCTTTTCCGCTTATGGAGCTTGATAGACCGCGCGGTCGTCTTGGCGTCGTTAGACATGGCGGCAGTGCGCCGCCGATTTCGACGATGATCTGTGGCAATTTCACCGTCTTGCAACCCTCTCGCAGCAGCGTTTTGGAATTACTCCCTCCCGTGCTTCTGCTGAGACCGACAGTGGACGGCGACGGGCTCGAGGCAATTCTGAAGCGCATGGTGAGCGAGTCGGCGCGGGCGCGCCCAGGCCAGGACATCGCGCTGTCACGACTGACCGAGGTGCTCTTTGTCGAGGTGTTGCGAAGCTGGATCCAGTCCCTCCGTCCCGGAGAAGGCGGATGGCTTGGAGCGATGGCGGATCCGCATATCGGACCGGCGCTTCAATTGATTCACGAACAACCAGACCAGGACTGGACCCTTCAAGACCTCGGTAACCGTGTGGGGCTTGGCCGATCAGCGTTCTCCGCTCGCTTCACCAAGCTTGTCGGCCAGTCTATGCAACGGTATCTGATCGCGCGCCGGATGGCGGAGGCTGCATTCCTCCTCGAATCGAGCGACGAGGCGCTTGCGCGGATTGCGAGCCGGGTTGGGTACGAAACCACTGCCGCGTTTTCGAAGCTGTTCCACCGACATCACGGCCTATCGCCGGGCCGTTACCGAATAGCTCGACGCGCTGCGGGCGGCCAAACCTAACTTGCCGTTTTGGATCTGACCTGCCCGTTTGTCCGCTAGGTGAAGCACGACGAGAAATACGTTGCGATGGCTGAGTTCGCTGAGGAACAATCCGACTTCCAAATTAAACTGTCCGCGCTTACTCAAAAAGCAGGAAGGAAATTGTGGAGTTCGCTGATGAAGAGCGGAGCGGACGAAGTCGCTTTATCCCAATTGCAGACATCGATATCGCGAACAATTCGGATGAACAGCCATCATTGGCGACGTCTGCTTACGAAAGAGAAGCGGTCGTCACGTTCATGTGGCGCACGTCTGCTGGCGCTTCGAATGAAGACGTTCTCGCGCGCGAAGTCATACCGGTCAGATCCAGTCGTCACTGGTTGTCAAACGCCGACCGTGCCAAATGTTCGAATCCCGCTTGGTGAAATGGCGCGCCGGGAAGGATTCGAACCCACGACCCCCAGATTCGTAGTCTTTAAATAGGCTAAGCAATGATGGCCGACAGCAGCAGCTTCAGCTGCAAATCAAGGTGGTTGCACGCCCCCGCAACCAACTGATTTACAACAATATAATTCGAAATTGAGCCGGCCAATATCGCCGCTGCCTCCGGCTACCGTCGCATATCTGTGGCAAATGACTGCCGCTAAACTCCGCTTTTGCCTTCGTGGTCCACCGCAAATCACCGACAGTCCGCGTAGAGCAATTTTGCGGGGTAAGTCATGGTGCGGTTGACTGCGGACGAAGCCGAAGCGCTTGCAAACTCGTGGCAGACACAACGCGAAGAACAGCTACTTGCGCCATCGGCTGACTATTATCGAGATGCCAACTCGCACGATCTGATCGCGATGTGGCGGACCGAGAAAAACTTGGACGGCAGGAAGCTAACGAAGGGCGAGTTCGGCTGCCTCATTGAGCGTTGGGTCGAGAAGTCTTCGGCGATTACCCGGCCGACAAGGGCCAAGCTTCGACGGTCGAAACGCCATTCGCAACGCCTGCGCCGTTTCCATCTGACGACACCATGCTTCGTGTCCCTGACGTCGAGCGCCTGACAGGCATCTCTCACTCGACGATCAAGCGGATGGTCAGCGACGGGCGCTTCCCGAAGCCTATGCGATTAGGCGAGCGAGCCAAGGGCTGGCCGACGCGCGAGGTGAGGGAGTGGATTGATCGGCTCGACGAACAACGCAGGCGCCCGAGGCAGTAACGCCGAGATGCTCGCGAGACGATTGCGCCAGGCCAATACAGGAAAGGGCGCCCGTCATCGCAATGGCGCCGAGGCCACCCGGCTCACCAAAGTTCGTCGGGGGGTCAATCAGATTAGTAACCGATGGCCACGCGCGGCGCCCGCTTCGCCAGAATTTCTAAATCAGGCGAAGACACGCCTCTCGTCTCTGCAACGTCTAAGCGCCACCCCGTCGTCCTTGATCGCGGGCAAATCGTGTCCCCGCCGCTCAAAATCAACGTCGTCTGAAATGAAAGTGCATACACAACGTGAGCTGTGTGCGTCGAAAAACGATGCAAGGAACCAGTTCATCTCCGCCACGTTCTAATGCCGAATTTGGAACAGAGGTAACGCCGTGGCGCTTGCCATTTGTGGTGGTCGGCACGTCGTTAGATCTTAAAATGACAATGTATTCGTATAGCTCAGAAGACCTCCATGAGCTTCACCGCGTGCTCGAAGAGATAATCGCGGAAGCAAAGCTGTCGTCTCCGAACATGGACGTCGACGACATCATCGAGCGCGTGTTCGATCTTGCTGATCATGGCGAACGCGATCCGGACAAGCTTCGCGCTGCGGTGTTTGGGTTGGCGGCGTAACTAATACGGTGCCGATCACCTGTGACCTTTCCCCAAACGTTGACTATCGCTTCACCGCGTCCGCTGGCTTGTCCAAATTATCGATGGTTGCGGCGTTGACGGAACGACCGTCGGCGGGACCGATTTTCTTTGTCGGATCTGCCACGATGGTTGGATGCGGTTCAATCAAGTTGCCGTAAAAGTGCCAGCCCGTCGCAAGGCCTAAGGCAGCGAACGCTACCAAGATTGCCGAGACGCGGAACACCGTCGTGCGCGTTCGTTCGCGTACGGGAGACGCCTGTTCGATCTTGAAAGCCATGACCGATTGCTCCTCTCTTTGCTTGAGAGTTGAACGTGCCGCGCAGACGTCCTGTTCCCCTTATCCGTGGCCTTCGAGAACGATGCCGCGAAGAATGCAACGAAATAGCCGGACGACTGGCGATCGTCCGGCTCAAACGCCGTCATGCTAGTGAAGCATGGAAAGGATGTGACGGCGCCTGTTCTAAGTAGTTATTGGGTGTTCGGAACCTGCGGTAACGGCTTCACAGGAGTTCCGGTCGCTGGTTGATCAATCGACCTGTCAGCCACCTTCGTCGGGGTTGGCCCGGTTGGGTGCCCTAATTCAATGACCGCTGCGAAAAGGATGAACCCCATGACGAACGCCAAGGCTACAAGCGATCCCAAACCGAACCCGCTCTTTTCAAACGCTTCATCCACTCGGCGTTCCGCACTGCTCTCTTCGCTGTTGGAAAAGCGCGGGTCTGTATAAACAGCCATTGTTTTCCTCCATTGATAGGTACGGAGGGTCAACGATCCCCGGACGGTGGGGTTCCGATTATTTCAATCAGTGTTCGATGGATCGGCCAGCGTCGGAAACCATACATTCACTGAAACTCATAGAAATATTCTCCGATAGAGATTTGCTAGTTACCGGTGCTTGGCTGGTCGCTAGATTGACCTCGTGGGACTGCGGGATACCCGCTCCTGAGAGCCGAAAGGCTTAGAGGTACCCTCGATGGGCGGCTTCAAAGCAATCGTGATCGTTGCACGCGCGAATAGCGATGAGATGCGGCTGCGAGATAATATTCGCCAACGAAAGGCCATTGCATTTGCGTTTGAGACGTACGGGCCCGCTCTCGTCCTTATGCGAACGTCGAAAGTCGACACAGTGCTTGTAGAGTTTGACGTTGAAACCGAGACAATAGACTTCTGCGATGCTGCAAAAGCCCTCAAAATCCCAATCCTATTTTCTGCAAACGAGTTGAACACTCGGACCCTAGCCGAATACGGGCTGAGCCGATCTGACATCATTTATCCCGGCGCGCCATCGAAAGAAGAGCGGGTTGACGAGTGAGAGCGTCATCGATATTGGACGCCGGTTACCGCCTGCCGGCAACCCCCTTTACACCAACGAGAAGTGCAACGCCGGCAGCGAAGGCGATCCCTAATGCGCCTGGTGAATTGGTAGCCGCATATACACCTGCGACGCAGCTGAGCAAAACCGCAGCCAGCAAACAAATAGCCCCGAAGATTGAATACGCTTTCATGAAAATGCCTCGGCCAAATGAGGCTTGGCTAACAGGACAATGTGCAGAAGTGATTGCGATAGTCGGGCGAAACGGGGGCTCCGATGGTGTGTTGCCTTTTGATCGAAGGGGGAGGAGCCAAAGCGAATACCTCTTTGTCGGAACCAACAGCGACGTCTAGAACTCGGTTCCTTTAGTCAGCAGCTGAACATTTAAATTCCCTGGCAATTACTTGCAAATCAGCAGATGCAATTCCTGATTGAAGTATCGCTTAATTGAAAATCGCATTGATATTAAAACGGGGACAGAGCAAATGGCCACGATGGCTAACATCTGTTGGGGTTTCTCGCATCTTTCATTCGAAGCCAGCAGGGACGAGCATTACCCTGATTGGATGCAGCGCTCGTTTGGCTTGTGCGGCAGCTACTGGTTTCTGACGGCAGTCGCATGGCAAGGCGACGCGATGCGCTTTTGGTTAGAGGTGTACAACGAGGCCTTCAAAGAGAAACGTCGGCCACCAGCCTTGCGCGTTGTCTCTTAGCGCCAAAGGCACAGCAGAAACAGTTGGACGGCGGGGCGGTGGAAAGCGAGTACCGTCTCAGGTTACCCCGTGTCCCGCTCATAGGACTTGGCGGCCAAAAGACCGAGCAACAGTAGGAGCAATACCAAGCCCACTTCGACATACGACGCCATCAAACTTTGCGCACCGGAGCCTGATACAAACAGCGAGCCGAGTATCATCACGAGATTAACAAGAATGGCGATACGCAGAATTATACTCATTCCAATTCCTCCAACCTAATCTCCATGCGCATTCCAATTACCATTCGTGTCTGTTTTTAGGCCGAGCAAGAACCTCTCATCTTGTGGACACGAGCACCGATTTTCAGTCCAGCACGAACTATCGACGCCTTTGCTTCCCCGGCCATCGTGGCCTGGCGTCGGGGGGTCAATCATCTCACCACCAAACCGCGCGATGAACTTCTGAGCATCGGCCGCATCAGCGAAACACCGGACCTTGATGTATTCGGAGCCACGAACGAAACAGTGGCCGCGTTGGCAAAGAGATAGGTCTTTGCAGAACTCGTACACAACATCGAGCGTCTTGCCCGTGGTCAGCGTTGCTCTCAACGCCAGGACCTTTTTGCATTGACCTCTCGCTTGAAAACAACGCTGTGTTTGCCGTCGAGATAGATGGCGAAGCTATCAGCGCCGTTCACGAGGAGCGTGCTTTCGGCAAAGTTCTTCGCTGACTTCAGGTCCTTTAAGCTTGGCGTAAACCCGAATTGCTCGTGGCCTCTAAAAAACATTACGCTGTAGGTTTGATCGATGACACCACCTTACAGTGCCGTGCGCTGAGCATGAGGCCAGCGGGGCGTCAACTCCGCTAGCCGAGCACGCGGCCTTCTGAGATACGACCGGCTTCGGTCACCTGTTCGCGTGCTCTGCACGAAGTCTAGACCGTCAAGCTCGACCGGAATAGGGGATTTCAAGATCACAAATATTCAAACGGGGATACTAGCCGACAAAGGCCCGCATCACTTCGCGCAGTCTATTCAAGAATGTCTGCTTGGCGGGCGAAACCGTCCGGTGCGCGCTCGTCTAGGGGGCCAATTTTAGCCCGCCCCTTTTTCGCTTAATCCAACTCTCAACAGTTTCGCGATACTCCCGGTCGTAAAAATCGGTTGCCAGCCGTCTCTCGGCCTCGCGCAATCCTATCGCGTCGAGGCTTGCCTCCAAACGCTGTTGCCAGCCGGGCTTATTGTCCTTCCAAGTCAGCGGCATCCGTATAGCCCCAACGTCGGGCGGCCTGTTAAGCGTCGTCTTTATCGACAATGCCCGCGGCTCTATCCGCTTCCTTCGACAACGTCAGCGCAGCCTTCATGAACACGCCAAGCGTTGCGGCCGACATCATGCCTACGAGAAAATCCAGCATGCCCTTCTTGGAAAGCCAGCGACCGCTAACGGCTACCGGCGACCCACCTCACTCCAACCAGAAGCGCGATGCACGCAGCGAACGCAATGCACAAGGCGGCGGAACTGTTCGTTGTCGCGTAAACTCCCGCCACGCCACTAAGCGAAAGCGACATAAGCAAGCAGACAATTCCGGAGACCAAATTTACTTTCACCTGGACGCCCTCCGTCTCGGTCAGATGCAGTGATCTCAGGATGTGCGGAACCCGTTTGCGAGAGTGGGGCGGAATGCGGTGCGGAACTCAAAAGCGACAAGCTCGAAACATCTTTTGATGAGCCGATAGGAGACGTTTGCTCCTATCGGCCCTGAGAAAAGTCGCGGGCCTATTTGTTGCCCTTAGAGATGCTATCGCCAGGAGCAAATCCAGATGCACCAGGCTCTGCAAACTGGCCAGGCGGCGTACGTGACGTATTGCTATCGCGCATCTCCTGGCCAGGAGCCCAGTTCGACGCGCCGTGATCGCCAGCTAAAGGACCACCAGACGTCCGCATGTCTTGACCGGGTGAAAATGTCGAGGCGCCTAAGTTTGGAGCCTTGTTCCCGGCCCAAGCTGAGTTCGCAGTAGCCAGTCCTGACAAGAGAAGGGCTGCACACGAAGCGACTTTTAAAGTTCTCATTTCTTATCTCGTCAGTTGGCTCCTTACACCTTCGACACGATGCGTAAGAGGCTTGAGGAGAGCCCTGTCGCCGCACCCGGGCAGAACTATGTCTGGCAACTGACAGCTTTGATAAGCTCAAAAGTCAGCTTACTGATCTTCTGAGGTGTGGCATCTCACGCGTGAAATATACTCGCTTTCTAAAGAAGCGAAGGCGTATCGGCAGCGGCAGTGCGGCTAAACAAATCTTCTTTGTCTTTGCCGGACTGAACAATCCGCGTGAGGATCGAAACTGCAAGCCAACGCAAACGAACACCCCGGCACGGGGAGAGCCAGGGTGTTCACGGGACCACAGTTGAGGTACAGACACGGGGGAAGTGCCTCTGTGGTATGCGCTATACCGAAATCTTGGCGAAGAGTTCCGTGCCCAAGACAAATCTTTCTGCGGATACTTTGCTCGACATCAAAACAAGCGGGGCCAAATTTGTGAAGGAACCAGCTTCGACACCAGGTGTTGGCCACTAAGAGAATGTGGATCGCGAACCGGGATCGGAGCGCGGCAGTGAACGATAAAGAAAGATGGATATTCGAGTTCGAGAGACGTGCCGGATCGCGCCTCAAGGAAATCTTCGAGCAGGATGTAAATAATACGCCACCGGCATTGGTGGAAAGATTAGAGAGACTGCGAGAAGTCGAAAGAAGGCTGTTGAAGGACAAACGCCAAGCGTGCGGTCACTAAAGCACAGTTGCGGTTATCGTTCGTCGATGGGCAACAGTTGAACTAGCCGCGTCATCACGGACCGCACGGACCGAATGCCAGCGATCTTACAGCCAGTTCCTCAAGCCGCTAGTTTTGTCTCACGGTGTCGATGTCAGGTGTCGATGTCGGACAGACGCCAGCGTTGAGGACCACGCCACCGAAATCGACGGGCACGTCCAATCTTGCCGCTGTGGACGCCAATTTGCGGCGGTGCGACGGCCAGTGCAGTTCTGATAAGCTGCTCCCCCTCTTATGTAAGGGCCGGCCTGAGCGGGAGTTCGAGATGGATGATCGAACGATTAGGAACGCACTTAAGCGCCACTGGGACGCGGCGGACGCGAACGATATGGAGGTCGAGCACGAGATCTACGGCGAAGATTGCGTACTCTATTATCCGCAATCGGGCGAGCGCTTCCGCGGCCGGCGCAACATCCGAGAGAGCCGTTTCCTCCAACCGAACAAAAAGGGCTTTGAGGTCCAGAGAATTATTGGCAGCGGCGATCTCTGGGTCACCGAATTCATACTTACCTATGATGGTGTGCCTTCATACGCGGTCAGCATCATGGAATTCCGCGAAGGACTCGTAGTAAAGGAAACGCAATATTTCGGCGATCATTTTGATCCTGGGCTCTCTCGCGCGCATCTGGTTGAGCGACCTTAATAATGAGAAAACCGTCGAGCTACTTGAGAGACGCTGGAAGAGGGAAGGCGACCGGGAATGAAGCGCTGACGGAGCTTGCCGAAAGAGCCTTGGGGATCTTTTTTTGCATAATAGATGGTGCGAAGGGAACTTCGAAAAGGTCTGCGAGCGTTTCCATGACGTTTCTGTTTTTCTGTGTCCAAATTAACGCCCAAACTCGCCCCAACCGTATAGTTCCGGCTTCGGGAAATATCGCGAGAAAAACATGAGCGATGCCCCTGACCCGATGTCGAATAAGAGGGCGATCATTCCAGCGCACTTTTTTGAAAGACCGGCGGCGCAGGTCGCTCGGGATCTTATTGGCGCAAAGCTCGTACGCCGCAAAGGAGAGCGGCGCAATTCGGTCGGCATTACCGAGACCGAAGCTTACGAAGGCGTACACGACCTCGCTTCGCACTCCTCGAAAGGACGAACCGCTCGCACTGAAGTAATGTTTGGACCCGCTGGTCGGTTTTATGTGTACCGGATTTACGGTCTGCACTGGATGCTCAATGTGGTCACGGGCGATGTCGGCGATGCCACGGCCGTGCTGATCCGAGGAGTTGAAGGCGTAAGCGGTCCAGGCCGGGTCGCGTCTGCGCTCCATATCGATGCGTCGCTGCATGGCAAGCCAGCGACGCCGGCGTCCGGACTATGGTTTGAGTATCCCCAAGAGGACGACAGGCCGTCCCGAATAAAGCGCACGGCGCGCATCGGGGTCGAATACGCGGGGCCTGTGTGGGCCAAAAAGAAATTACGCTTTCTTCGCGTTTGAACGAGATCTCAGCAACCCCGGGGCACCCAACCATACCTGCGGACCCAACATTGCGCGCCTCGCGGCCGCGCACGTGAACTCAAACGCAAAGCGCCGCTCTTGGAACGCTTGAAGGAACGCCTCAATTCCATCGGGCCTGAACGCTGACGGTTCTCGCTTCACGCGTTGCAAGCAGTTGGCTCGTTGCCCTATCGACTTCCGTATCTAGCGCAAGGTAGTTCCAGAACTCTTGGCAGCTTCCGAGAGGTAAGCGTTCGCTCCCGCTTCCTAGGCAGGACCGCCATCGCCCGCAAGCAGTTTTCCCAATCCGGACTTCGGCTTTGGATTCAGTAGCTGACATCTGAGTGGCGCCGTCGCGATGTCCGCTCCTCTCCCAAGAGCAGACATAGATCATGCAGGCGTCAAAGGTCCGCTTTGGGCCAGGGCCGGACATCGCAGCGCTACTCTATCCTCCATACACGGTACCGCTGACCTTCGGCGTCGACGGCGGATTGAGCGTCGGCCGCAACCCGGCTCAGGCCGCTGGAAAAGCCGCGATGCGCCAGAAATGGGTTCGAAATCTAAGGCGTCCGCATAGCCGCGCCCACATGGCCGACTGGTGATGTTGGCGTCACGAAGCTGCGCGCAGGCGCCGAGTTGGCTATTACACAAGCCTCTGCCCGGGCGGAAGTCGTTTGACGAAACAATCAATCGAGCGCATTTTGAATACCGGTCGGAATGGGGCACTATGGTTGCCGAAAGTACTCCCTCACCGATTCAAGACGTCTCCGGCGCAGCGATGAAATGGCCGTGAGATGTGGCTTCGACTGCAAGGTTCAAAAAAGCATTTTGGGTTTACACCGGGCAATATTCGCGAGCGGGTTGAAGTTCCCCGTCCGCTGGTCCGGGATCGCGAGAACGAAAGCCAAGACGGCATCGACGATTGGATACGAAACTTTCTAGCTGCGCTGTTGTCAACGCAGTGCTCCACAAAGGAGCAAGAGCAAGAATATCTTACTTGAACTACGCGATAGGGTTGGTCATCGGTGAAGAGGCCGCCACATTGGGTATGAATACATATTTACGGAGGTAACAATAACTCAGGCTCCCGAATTCTCAGCGGCAAACTCGAACTCCGCCTCATCCATCCAATTCGTTACCGAGCAACCAGCAAGCGAGTCGCTTGCCCGCGTATTTCTCGGAGCTGCCGTCCAGAATTCCTCTGGAGAGACAATTGGCGATGTCAACGATCTGGTGTTTGACCGTTCCGGTCATATCAGCACTGTCGTGCTCGGTGTCGGAGGATTTCATGGCATAGGCAGAAAGGTAGTGGCAGTTCCGTTCAGTGCGCTCGTCGTCAATAGCGGCAAAGATGGCGCTCGCACTATCGTCGTCCCGCTTGACAAGGAATCCCTTGAAAAGGCCCCTGGTTTCAAGGCTATCGAGAAAACGACACTCGACTCCGTCAAAGATTTAGCGGTCCTCTTGGCCCACAAGGCGTCCCAGAAGGCTGCAGAGATAACGGATCAGGCAAAGAAGAAGATTGAAGAAATGCAACATCGCGACGGAAACGTTGGAGAGCAGTTGGCGTTCGGTGCGACAGAGGCAAAGAAACTAGCAACCGATAAGGGCTATGAGCCGCTCGTTGAACCGCGGCCGGTTGATGAGCACTTCGAACTACTCGGCAAGAAGGATGGCGTCTATTACGACCTTGGGGCTCATCGTGACGGCAAGGTTGACGCCAGACTCGTTGACGCGACTGATCCGAAGTGGGGGGCCTCTATACATTGAGATAGATGCTGCGCCAGGAATTTCGCTGATACCGGGTTCCAGTATATCTGGAACCCGGGTGGACGGATCGGCAGCGATGCGACGATGCCAATCCGATCTAGGACACTGCCGTATCGACATGGTTACTTCGCTGGGCTTTAGCCTGCTGTAGGTTACGGCTCACGCCTGCCAATCACCCGGATGCAGATCCAGTTCGCCGACCGGCAAGCCAGAAGACAAAAACAACCAGCAACAGTGCCGCGGTGCAAAGTAAGAGCAGAATTGCGGCTTGATCCACCCACGCTACTGCCGGAAGAGCCAGACCCAGCACAACACCGATGACACAGATCCGCCATGCGTGCGCGTGCACACCGGCTACGAACGTCGAAAGGGCTAAGAGAGCCAACAGCACCAGCGCCATTGCATTATCGTTCAGCACGCCGCGAAGCTGCTGCATGGACAAGACGTAAGTCACCAGCATGAATGCGGCCCAGTGCAGCGCCTGCGTCCAAATCAGCGATCGCCGTTGCTCCGAGGTGCTCGCCGCGGGCCAGCCAGCAAGGACGCATATCACACCGAAGAGCGGCAGCAAGATCTGCCAATAAAGAAGCATCGGATGGCCGCTGAAGCTGCGAAACGCGACCCCGCCAATTCCGAGCACGAGCATGGCTATATAGGGTAGGTCGCGGAGCAAGATTCGACCGAGCCCAGTGCTTAAACCGCTGTGCGTCAATTGACTGGGCTGTGTCATCCGATGTCCTAAATGGGCCCGGCAATCAGGGCAGCTTGCAGGCGGCTGACGTTTCAAACAAAGCTCGCGTCGAGCCCTGCATGCATATTTTTTAGACGCCGGCGGCAAGAAAAATCGGGGGCGTCCACGATAATTTCGGTGTGGGCGATAAGATCGCGACGCTCCCTTGGAATCCTGGCGGTATCGTTCTGGCTCCTGGTCTTGGACATAGAACGGAAAAAAGGTGACCGGCCGAGCACTTTCAAGCAGTGAGATTGAAATGTCGGCGCAGGCGCAAGGCGAATGACACTTGGAGAGCCCCGAAGAAGATCGCGAAAGCTCCGATTACAAAGATCAACGAAAGGGCGCCGGTCTCGGGCCGCGCTAGCAGCAGCAAGCCGAACAATACGGAGAGGACACCGCTTGCAATCAGGTACCACTCATCGTCGATCTCTTTGCGAAGCCTGATCGCGCCTACAATTTCCATGATGCCGGTGACGATTGCCCATGCCGCGATAAACATAAGCAAGACGATGCCGGTGATGCCGGGCCACATTAGAGTAAAAAGGCCGGCTCCGATGCCGACGATACCCACGACCGCCAGCCACCAGCGTGGCGCCGGCGCTCCGCCCTTGATGGCGGCGGCGATCGCGAAGGCGCCGTCGGTCAAGGCGAATGCCCCGTAGAGCAGGACGAGCGTTACCATCGTAATGCCCGGCCAGACGAAGGCGAGCACGCCAAAAATGATGGCGCATATGCCCTTGATCAGAAAGAGCCACCAGTTCTTGGCAAGCTCGTGCAACATGGGTAGCGCGACGGCGTTGGACCGTCCCGTCGAAGTTGTTTGCATGATCGATCTCCTTTTGAAGTGCCGACAGCGGGTGGATCGAAGAGACGGAACGGGCCGCCACGAAGTGGCCACTACTTTTCAGACTCTTCGCTAGAGAGGGTACTCGTTTCGCTTAAAATTAGCCGAAGGCCCCATATTCTCTCACTTTCAAGAACGGCAAGCTAGAAGCGGCTCCGCACGTCGTGAATTCCAGATCTATCGCCAGGCCATCGGAGAGCATCATGGCGCCTGCCTGGTGCAATGCACAATGGGACGAGGCTGTTACGCAACCAGCTTCGGCTTGGGCACTCCACGAGCTTTGGCGATCTGCGCGAGGTGTTCATCAAGCTCTCTCGCTTTCACACCTGCGATGAAGGTTGGCCTCGGCGCCAGCAACGATAAACGCCGGATCACGTTTTGCCCCAAACGATGAGGTCATGGTGCTGATGTCGATGAAGGAGGTCCGGCCACGTGGGGGTCGATATTGCGGCAGGCCATAGTCTTCGCGCCTGCCGGCAATCGGAGCCGCGAACGTTCCGAAAAGACAGAAGGCTAAAGTTAGAAACGCTCGCGACGTCTGGATCAGCATCCATGCCCACAGGCCACAACTAATCGCCGACGTAATTCGCACAGGTCTGGCTGTTGGAATCGGATCCGAATAAAATGCACGCCTGCCTCTTGAGTTCGGAGTTATTTCGAATCGTCTCACCCGAAAATCTTTGGCCGTGATTGCGAAGTGATGCGGCCAACTCCTCGTCCTGGCAGAAGGGCGTCGAGACCGGTTTGCCGTTTACAATCTGAAAATCGCCGCTGCAAACGATCGTCGCCATGCTCGGCGACGTGGACGCGGTCAAGCCCACAAGCAATAAGGGCATGATCTTAAAGGGTAGCGACATTGTCATTCTCCACAGTCATTGTTGATGTCTGCGGAGAAGACTTTGTTGGGTCGTCGATTATTCCAGCCGACTAAAAAGATTTTGCTGTGTTGCGTTTCAGCTATCTTTTGGCGGCCGCCCCTAACGGCTGAGTGTGTCTATCGAGCGACGATGTCCGCTTGGGGTCAAAAGCGGACATGAATGCGGAAAGCGCTTGAGGTCCGCCTTGGGCCAGTAGGGGACATCTGCTGATCGATGTAGATGAGAAATTCATCGACGCTTTCGAATTAAGGGATGTCGAGCTGAACTTCGCATCGGTGCTTAGAAGCGCTCGCTGACCATCTCCTCGCTCTTGGCCCAGAGCGCCTTGGCGTGCTCGGGATCGAGCGCATAAGGCCTGACACCTGGGCTAACCGGGCTGATGAGTCCCTCGGAAATCTCCGACACCTGGCAATTCTCGCTATAGCGGCCACCGACATCCTCAGCCGGCGCGACAAAGGCTGCCCAGACCGATGTCGCGGCGCCTTGCGGAATTGTCTTGAACTGGAAGGGTGGCTGACCATCTGCCGCCAACTGGGAATTGATCTGTGCCACGAGGTTTTCGAGTTCTCCGGGCGCCATATGGCGGCCAAGCTCGGTCTTGATTCCGCCCGGATGCAGCGCGGTCGCACGCACGCCACGCGCCTTATGCCGCCGGTCGAATTCCACCGCAAAGAGGATGTTTGCGGTTTTGGACCGGCCGTAGGCGATCATCGGCTCATAAGGCGTGCGCTCGAAATTGGGATCATCGAGGTCGACATCGGCATAGCGGTGGCCGGAAGAAGAGACGTTCACTAGTCGTCCGCCCGGCGCGATCAACGTCGCGATGCGGTTCACAAAGACGAAATGCCCCAGATGGTTGGTTCCGAACTGCGTCTCGAAGCCATCCGCGGTATGTCCGAAGGGTGTTCGCATCACGCCGGCATTAGCAATCACGACGTCGAAGGGACGGCCATCGGCAACCAGCGCATCGGCGCAAGCACGCACATTCTCGAGCGACGCGAGATCAAGCTCCACCAGCGAGAGGCTGCCACCATTCGCGGCATCGGCACGCACCTCCGTAGTTGCCCCTTCCGCCTTCGCGAGATTGCGTGCGGCGCCGACCACCTCTGCGCCGTGAGCAGCAAGCGCTCGCGCAGTTTCCACGCCCAGACCGGCCGACACGCCGGTGACGAGTACGCGCTTTCCGCGGAGGTTGACGTTTTGAAGTACGTCTTCGGTTGTGGAAGTCGCCCCGAATGATCCGGCCATGAGAGTCTCCTTCATCAATGAACGCACCTTCCTCGCGGGCGGCGGACCATTGCCCGCCGGCCCATCTGGCATTAAAAGGAGGATGCCTCCGCTTATATACGGAGGCATCCTCCGTTTATCAAGGGACATTTGCGGGTGATCGATAAGGGCAAACCTGCGGCTGTCCGGAAGGCTCGCGTCGACGCTGAGCGCAATCGCACTCGCCTTCTCGAAACGGCGAAAGCCACCTTTGCCAAAAAGGGATCCGGCGCCAGCCTTGAGGAGATCGCGCGGAGTGCCAGGGTTGGGATCGGGACTCTCTATCGCCACTTTCCCACTCGCGACGCTTTGATCGAGGCGGTCTATCGCAACGAGACCGAGCAACTCATGGCAGCGGCAGCGCGCCTTGCCGACAAGCATCCTCCGGTAAAAGCCTTACGCGAATGGTTGCTCTTGTTCGTGGATTATATGGAAACCAAGCATGGGATGTCGGAAGCGCTCAATTCGCTCGTCGGGGGAACGTCCGATCTCTACGCGGCGTCAGGTGCGCAGGCCAAGAAGGCAATCGCGATGCTGGTCGATAACGCTGTGGCAAGCGGCGACATTCGTCTTCCCATCGACCCGCTTGATCTCTTGCGCGCGCTTGCAGGCGTCGCGACCCTCAGTTCAGGGCCGACAAGCACGCGAGCCGCCAAGCGTCTTGTCGACATTCTCCTCGCTGGGATATCGACGAGAACACAATAGCAGCACTCTCAAAGGGCGGCCCTCCGGCAACCTACGACGCTACTCGGATGTCCGTTGTGACCGCTTCCATATCGACCACGGACGTTGCCGGTTTGAGAAAGGATCGCTGAAGTTTAAACCAATGTTGTCCTCCTTTGTATTATCGCATCGGATGAGAAGCATCGGATCTTCACCCTACTACCGAGACGCCAAGGCCCGCGACCTGATCCAAATGTGGCGCGCTGGAAAGAACCCCGACGGAAGAAGGCTCACCAAGCGTGAGTTCGGCTGCCTGGTCGAACGGTGGGTAGAAGTGTTTGGCGTCCGGCGAACCGTGACGATGTCGCCGACAGCAATCAGCCGGACGTCAAACCCGAGCCAATGCGGGCGGACGACACCATGCTTCGCGTACCCGACGTCGAGCGGCTGACTGGCATCTCTCACTCCACGATCAAACGAATGGTGGCCGACGGCCGCTTTCCCAAGCCTATGCGATTAGGCGAACGAGCCAAGGGGTGGCCGGCGCGCGATGTCAGGGAATGGATTGATCGGCTCGACGAACAACGCAGGCGTCCAAGGCAGTAGCCCCGAGATCGTCGCGTGACGTCTTTCAGTTTGTATTGCGGCCGATTCATCAGTTATCATCGCGTATAAGCTCACGCCTGAATCAATAGTGCTCGCAGCGGTTCCAACCTCCGATATGTGAGCAAAAAATAGGCCCGCAAAGGGAGGCGAGGTTGAATAACAAAGCGCTCGACAAAGACAATTCAAACCTCGAACTCAAAATTTGCGATACAGAATTCTACCCGATACGCGAAGGATTTTCCGCCTTCCGAGAGGCGGTATCAGGCGCTTTCATGCCCTGGTTGATGGAGCCTACATCAGCGGGTGAATTCAGTGCGAGAATTGCAAGTTTTTCGACCGAGGTTGGATCTTTCGGCCGTACAAGGATGACGCCGCTAACGGGCATTCGAAACAAAGTAGAGATCTCAAAATCTCCAGAAGACTGGCTGTACGCTAACTACGTCATGTCCGGACAACTGTTTGTTGAGCAGGGGGATCAAGTAACCACTGCCAACGCGGGGGATCTCATTGTTTTTGACAGCACGCTGCCGTTGAAGCACGTGAAAGTTGGAGACGGCGTGTTCGAAGACCTGACTTTCAGCATTCCCAAAAGGTAAATAGAAAGCCACGGCCAGATATTTGAAAACATTGCAATACCAGGCAGCAAGATTATGTTGCCGCTGGCGGACAGTTTGGCATTTATCTCGCAGAATATTTTTTCCGCTCCCCCCGAAGAACTTGCCGCGATTGGTGCAGCTTGCGCGGCGCTCCTACCGTTTGCGGCGGGATACTACACAGACAACCGCTATTGTGACTATATCGGTTCCGGGAAGAACCGTTACGACCGAGAGATGATGAAATTCATTGATCATCACATTGCGGACGAGGTGCTTACGCCGAGCACTGTTGCGGGGCACCTTGGAATATCTGTTCGGTATGTCCACAAGCGGTTTGCGAAGTCTGGCACGACATTTAGCAATTACGTCACAGCGAAGCGACTTGAACTTGTTCGCTGCGATCTCGTTTCGGACGCGGGTCGGCGCCAGCCCATCTTTGCCTTGGCGTTTCGTTGGGGTTTTAACGACCTTTCGACCTTCATAAGGGCGTTCAAGAAGAAATTCGGCTGTACGCCCAGGGAGTACCGTTCAAAATTCTAACGTTCGTTTTCAAGTCGCGGGGGAGGCGATGGGCCCAACGGAGAGCGAGACCGCAGAAGGCCGATCCCCGGCAGGATGATCTTACAGCGAAAGGGCACACCAATAACTTGGGTGCGGTCTGTCCTGCTTCTTTCGCCAGTTGCTTGATCCGACGTGAACGTTTACGTTGTTGCGATACGATTAATTTTATCCAATTTCCGCGTATCCGCTTTTTGACGGTATTTCCATTGTGCTAGTGCGCGCGCAGCACGGGGCATTGCATGGCAATTGATTTTACGCGATTTTTGGCTGTTTGCCACGCTATCGATGAAGCCGCAGAATTTGATCTCTCTTCCGCCGACCGAGGGATGCTTATTACCCTCCACAAGGCGCTGTCAGATTTGAAGCAGGCAGTTGAGAGAGCGCTTCGCAGTAATCCGCCGGTCGACGAGACGACGGACTAGCCCAATCTTCCCCGGCCACCGTGGTCTGTCGTCAGGTCAATCATCTCAACCGCCGAACCGAGCAATGAACTTCTGGGCATCCGCTCTATATATGGGTAAAGGACCGCGACCAACCGTGATCGCGGCCCGCTATTTAGCTTCTGAGAATGTGGACGATCACGAGCAGTTCGATGCTCGCAACAAATCCTAATATCCAGATCAGCAGAAGTCGGGTGCCGAGTTTTTCGACCAACTGCTCCTCACGCTCAGAGATTTCTGGCCGCAAGTTTTCAGTGGTTGAGTTGATGTCGTCCATTGCGTGTTTCCGTGTTTTACCGCGCACTGCCGAGCGTCGATCCGAGTACGACACTTGGAGTGCTTGCTGTGTGTTCGATGGATTGTAGAGGGTTAGTCCAGCTTAGCCTAAAGGCGGCGCGCGCGGACCATTCGATGATTGTTCGAGATGGTACGCACCAAGCCCACAAGACCGTTGAGAACGGCTCGCACACAAAATCTGAGATTTTTGAGTAGAGAGCGCGGTGTCGGAGAGGATTGCGGAGCTTGACCGCTTCGATCCTGCATCGGACTTTATGAAGGACTGCGAACTCGGTACCACTTGCACGCGTGAGGGCGAAAGGAACCCGGCGTCCTTCTCGTGCCAATGCGATGCTAGTTGCGCTCCGACTTCATCGTGGCGCGGGATCGCATTCGTCGCTTGGAGCGTGCCGACAGCAAAACACGCCCAAATGAAAATTCGAACTAGCGACTTAACAAGCATACGTCGCTTCTAGCAGAGTGCGATCTGCATTTCCACGTCACCGCTGTGAGCTACAATAACCCGGCACCGTGACGTTCATCATCAACGGTCCCGCCCGTTGCCCGATCAAGATAGATCACCGCACTTTTGGCAAGCATTCGCACGCCGATCAGCGTCAACAAAGCGGTCAAAATCAACATCTCGCGCCCCGCACACAAATACTGAAATATTGCGCCACCATCCTACCCCGGGCGGAGCGTTGCAATATTCGTCAATGGGCTGAAGCAACTTGATAGTGGATGTGTTGCGAAGTGGTCAGCGTCTGCGCGGCGGCCGATGCGGAAAGTGAAGTCACCGAATAGCGAAGTGCCTGGCCACGCTAATTTCCGCGACCAGGCTCCTTAACGCTCAGCATGCGCCGATGAGCTAGTGCTTCGGCTGTCTTTCGTCGATGAGCAGCAATTGAACTAGACAATCGCCTAGCGGAATATTCATCATAACGTTCAGTGGAATTTCCATGTCCGCGGACGTCGTCTAAGTTGGCTGCTGTAGAGACTTTCGGCTTTGAGAGAGTGTTCGATGGTCCGACAGAAACATCTGCTTACTGCTGCCGTGACGATCCTGGCCGTCATGAGCTTTGCCGTATCAGTGCAGGCAAACCATCGCCGGGGCTATTCCGGGTATGGGTACCCTAACCCCTATGCCTATCCATTTCCCTATAGGCCCGCGTACTGATATTTTTATCCACCCACTTACTATCCGGGCCCCCCATGGTATCCCGGACCAGCCTTCTACGGGCGTCTACGCTATCGAACTTACCATGGCGACTATTACCGGTATTGGTAAAGTCTCTGGCGGGACTTACAGGATACATCGCTCTCGCGCCTAGCGGTATCGGACCCGCTTCCCGACCTGCCACACGCGGATGTTTCATCCCGCTGGGTGAGCGGTAGCTAATGTCGTGCACAATCCGCCAAAGCAGTAAGAAACTACAATAAACCAAAAGGAGCGACGGACGTGCCATCGCTCCTTCTGGCTTTTACCAAGGTTCAGAACGCTCAAGGCATTCTGTGAATATCGCCTCGCCAAGAGTGCATATCGGCGACTGCAGCGGCTACGCGGTACACAAACGGCTGCTGGCGACGGGGGACATTGAAGCGGCCGAAAGTGGCAGCCACAAGCGCAGGGAGCTTGAATTTCAGGTTTTCCCCAGCTTCGTGGTTTGTAAGCATCCGTGCATAAGCAGGGGGTTAGGCGACTAGCTTCACTCGCGTTCCGTTCTTCCCAACGTCCAGCAGCACCCGTCCAGCCGCCTTCAGGTCGTGCAGCAAACCATTAACGGACGCGGAACTGACGGTCGCTTGAAATGTCATGGAAAACGGTAACGATCCCCAAAGCATCCCCACTCAAGAGCCTGGTCAGCTTCCGCCGCTCCCACCTGATCCAAAGGAGCCGCCGCAGCCAGCTCCGATCCCGATCAATGACCCAAAACCGGAACCTAAGCCCGGATCATAGAAGTAAAATTCCCTCATCTGCGCACGTCACCGGCGGGCAACGGTGATCGACTATACGACGTCCACGTCAAGCTGGCCGCCTCCCCCCAGCTCATTTGTTGCTAGGTTAGCAACTTCGGAGTGGGGCATTGCGTATCGTGCGGCGTTGGAAACTGGGTATCGCGGCCGCGTGTGCGGTCTTGTCTAGTACTGGGTTGGCGTCAGCAGCCGAGCTGAGGATCACTTTCGCCGAGCTTGCTGGCCTTGTTCAAGCGGTGATGGTCGGCGCAACGATCCATCTCGACAACAAGCCCGCTGGACTTCTGAACATGGCGAGCGGCTCCTATCTCCAGATCGCTGGGAAACAGGTGGTGGTGCCGCTGCCCCTCAAATCCTTTCAGCTATTCGGGTCGACCTATGCCTACTACGTCGACAATCTGAATTCGGAAGCAATCAGAGTGAGCGCTATCCCGTCCGGCATCCGGCTGACACTGATTTTCCCGCCAAATGAAGTCTCTATCGTGGGCGCTTGCGTCGCCGGGGGTTGCGGTGTGCTCAATTCATTGCCCAAAATCGTCTGGAAGGGTGGCACTGTGTCGATCGACGTCGACCCCGTGCGCCTTGGCTCAAGTCTCTCGCTACAAGTGCGCTCTGTGACCATCGGCGGCGTCCTGAGCGCGAGATGTGGAGTGGAAGCTCGGGCGACTTTTTCTCGGACAGCGCATGCCGTTTGGGACTGACCTCCGCCAATCGGACTATCGCAAGGCTGAGACCCGGGATCGCGGCGGCCGTAAAAGATCGGGTGAACGATGCCGGCGTGCAGACCAGCATCGCTGACGCGCTCAAGAAATACCTAGTCGTTGGTCCAGGCGGAGAAATCGCGATCAACGGCGTTACGAGCGACGCAAAGGCACTCACGATTGCATTCGGCCTTTCGAGCGCGATTGGCGAATAGCCGGACTTGCGGAGCACCTTCGCGCTGAGCGGGCATCGTGGTCCGGTAGTTTCAGCGTCGAGGTTACAGGTAAGTTTCAACGGACGAGGAGTTGAAACTTACGCAACACCCCGCGCGCCAGCCTGACATGCGCCTGTAAGACATTCTGTCTAGCGTCCTTCGGGGACCGTGACTGTTTTGCGAATATGGGGACACGATTGAGGCCACTTGCGCCGATGTCCGCGCAAGGCCAAAGCGTCCGGCTGCGCCGTACGATTTGAGACGCCGATGCCGATGCGCGAGACCGTCCCGGCGAAGGACGCGCCGGCCGTGATGACGAAATGGCCGGGACTTCGGCCGCTCTATCGTCGCCTGTCCGTCAATGGCGTCGGATTTCAAAGCTCGTGCTAGCCATTACGCCCTGACCATTTCCGACGATGCCCGGATCCTGAAGAGCGCCGTAAAGCTGGGCAATCCGCTGGCGGTAGACTTCCGCCATGCTCGGATTGTGCCCCGTAAGCGCATTCATCACAGCAGTTCAATCGCCTGCGATCGCACGACGACTTGGCTTTGCCGGAATGTCACTTCCAGTTCAACGCGGAAATTTCTCCACCAAGCTTTGTCGAGCGCCGCAACCATGACTTCGATGACGAGCACGTCGTCATGCTGGGTTTGACCGCTCTTTTCCCAGCGGCCTTCTGCCGGCGCCCGACTGTAAGCGGTTATGCCTCCGAACTTCTTCGACAAAGTCCAAGCGACCTCCTCAAATGGATGAGGGCCAAACGGCCTTCCGTCATTGTCCCGCACCGGCAGCAAGATTTGGATCAAATTCACGGATGACCTCCTGTGGCTCGAGATGTCCGAAGTCCTTACCGCAATATCGGATTGTCCCCGGCCGCAGTCGTCGCCGCCACCCTGTTTTTGCACTTTGTTGTGGGGGCTGGTCGATCTGATTTTGGCAACGCCTCTGACAGTCTTCCTTAGGGCACTTGGAAAGCATGGAAGTTCTGTTCGGAGACGAGCCTGCACTCGAGCCCCACGAAAGGTTCTACCAGCGCGTGCCCGCCGGCGATGCCGTTCAGGCTATCAAGGCGGCCGAGCAGAGCGCGAAAGATTTGCGGTTGCTTCAATGCTACGACGACATCGCAATCACGGTGCTCGCGATGGTTGCGAAGACGCGGCCAGCGGCCGGCAAGGTCACGGTATTTCCCGCTGAGAGCACAGACCGGATGAGACGCTTCAGAGCCTATTCGCGCTCAATGGTGTATCAAATCGGCGAGTGCAAATCGCTTGAGACGCGGAAGATCGCGCACGCCGTTTGCCGACGCTTCGATGACGCGAAGCGCAACCACGAGGCAAGTGTTATCGCTAGGCGGCCCGGCACTTGTCCGGTCCTGTTGATACTGGATGTCTAGCAACGCCGACGCATACGCACGGTAGCACAGCGCGAATTGATCGGGACTAAATGGGGGATGAGGGTTCATGGCTGTTCCTCCTTGTTCAGGCGGGAGTACGAGCCTCTCTCAGCCATCGGCGCCTGTAAAAAGTTACCGACGATGTTGTCACCTTGCGCGCTGGCGGACCGTATAGCGAGCTTTATTTGTCTCTCGCCAATCTGCAGTCGCGCAAACGGCCCATGTTCATGTCGCTCACCAACGAAATTGGCGAATGATGAAGATCGCAACGTCAGGCTTCGGCCCGATGGGCGTCCAGATCTATGACGTTGCCGTCCGGGCCGTTTATCGTGGAAAAATCCGACACCTTGTTTGAGTCACAGACATAGACCCACTTCGCGTCAAAAAGCTCGCCGTCACGAATGTAACCAAGCGTCGCCCCTTTCTTGGGGCGCCAGAAAAGCACTGGGGGCAACGCGGTCCCGAGTTTCACCCAGTTGGGCTCGATATATTCTCCGATGGGCTTCCATTGGATCATCCTTTGTCTTTTCGCCTCCCTCGTTTGCTCCTGCCCGTCAGCGGTATTGTCGCACGCCATCGATGATCTACCAGAAAACAGCGAACTCATAGGGTCCCGGACGCCGCCAGCAACTCGCTCTCACGCGCCACGCGCTCGAATACTTCAGCTATCGTCTTGATGCGGTAAAGACGCTCGCGACCCTCTGTGGGCAGTACTCGCGTGACCTCGTAGAGCCTTGCCGATGCAGCAAGGCCGCGCAACGAGGGAGAAAAGTCGACCGTCTGTCCGACTTTGAATTTTGAAATCGGCACTCTAGGATTTGCCATTGCCTACCTCCAAATCTCGCGCCAACGCTGCTTCCAGATCGGCGGGTTCAATCTCAACGACTTGCCGCGACACGTAGCCAGCGTTCGAAGGCAATTCGATGGTGGTCTGTGTTCGCCGGCATCCGACGAACGACATTCCTTCTATAGGCTCTTCGGACACCTCAATTGCGTAAGTACCTGGCGGGTAACTTCCCTCGATTCCGGTGAGGTAGAACGGGCGCGCGAAACTCATCGATGATCGGGTTGTTCGTTCCGTCATGATTGCCGTCTGCGCTTGATATCGCCGTGCCTTCGCTCAGCGGATATTGAAACCATCGCTATACCCTTCAGCCGAAATAGACGATCTCTGGGCAGAGAGTGCCGGCCGCAATAAAATTCACGCGGCCGGCATATGAGACTCGCGGGTCGGGATTAGAAACCCATCCCGCCGCCGCCCATCGGTGCGGAAGCATGATCGGTGTCCTTGTCCGGCAAATCAGCGATCATGGCTTCGGTCGTGATGAGAAGACCAGCGACGGAAGCCGCATCCTGCAGTGCGCAGCGCACGACTTTAGCGGGGTCTATCACGCCCTGGGAGACGAGATCGCCATAGGCGCCGGACTGAGCGTTGAAGCCGAATGCATACGAAGCGTTATCAAGGATCTTACCGACGATCACCGAGCCATCCTCGCCGGCGTTGGTGAAGATCTGGCGTGCCGGAGCCTGCAGCGCCCTGCGGACGATCGATACGCCTGTCTTCTGATCCTGGTTACCGGACTCGAGCGCGTCGAGTGACTGGATAGCCCTGAGCAACGCAACTCCTCCGCCGGGCACGATACCTTCTTCGACGGCCGCGCGGGTCGCGTGAAGCGCGTCTTCAACGCGATCCTTGCGTTCCTTGACCTCCACCTCGCTACCGCCGCCGACCTTGATAACAGCGACGCCGCCGGCCAGCTTCGCCAGACGCTCCTGCAGCTTCTCCTTGTCGTAGTCCGATGTCGTATCCTCAATCTGTGTCTTGATCTGATTGACGCGCGCCTCGATATCCGTTTTTTGGCCGGCACCGTCGATGATCGTGGTGTCTTCCTTGTCGATCGTGATCTTCTTGGCGCGGCCAAGCATATCGAGCGTCACATTCTCGAGCTTAATGCCGAGATCCTCTGAAACCACGCTGCCGCCGGTGACGACGGCAATATCCTCAAGCATGGCTTTGCGCCTGTCACCGAACCCGGGAGCCTTGACGGCAGCAACCTTGAGGCCGCCTCGCAGCTTATTGACGACAAGGGTGGCGAGCGCCTCGCCCTCGACGTCCTCGGCGATAATGAGAAGCGGCTTGCTGGCTCGTACGACCGCTTCAAGCAGCGGCAGAAGAGCCTGCAGGCCACCCAGCTTCTTTTCGTGAATGAGGATGTAAGGGTCCTCAAGCTCGACCGTCATCTTTTCAGCGTTGGTAATAAAATAGGGAGAGAGATAGCCGCGATCGAACTGCATGCCTTCGACCACGTCGAGCTCGGTTTCGAGGCTCTTGCTCTCTTCGACCGTGATGACGCCTTCGTTGCCGACGCGTTTCATAGCCTCTGCGATCTTGGCGCCGATTTCTTTATCGCCGTTCGAGGAAATTGTGCCGACCTGGGCAATCTCTTCGTTCGACGTGACCTTTTTCGCCTTTGACTTCAGCTCCTCGACGACGGCAGCAACCGCCTGATCGATGCCGCGTCGCAGGTCCATCGGGTTGGCGCCAGCCGCAACCGACTTGGCACCTTCCCTGATGATCGCCTGAGCAAGCACTGTTGCTGTCGTTGTGCCATCACCGGCAATGTCGGAAGTCTTCGACGCGACTTCCTTGAGCATTTGCGCGCCCATATTCTCGAACTTGTCCGTGAGCTCGATTTCCTTGGCGACCGTCACACCATCCTTGGTGATGCGCGGCGCGCCGTAGGACTTGTCGAGCACGACGTTACGACCCTTGGGTCCGAGCGTGACCTTCACTGCATTGGCAAGAATGTCGACGCCGCGCAGCATGCGATCGCGCGCGTCTTGACCGAATTTGATGTCTTTAGAGGCCATGGTGAGCAACTCCTGGATTGGGGGGGGTGGGCGTCGATGGGTCTAGGCTGCAGCCTTGACCTTGGTGCTGCCCTCGACCACGCCGAGGATGTCGCTTTCCTTCATGATAAGCAGATCGGCGCCGTCGATCTTGACCTCGGCACCCGACCACTTGCCGAACAGCACGATGTCGCCGAGCTTGACGTCCGGAGCGTTGATCTTGCCGCTCTCGTCGCGCGCACCCGGACCGACGGCTAAGACTTCGCCTCGTGACGGCTTTTCCTTGACCGTATCGGGAATGATGATGCCGCCCGCGCTCTTGCTGTCCTCTTCGAGCCGTTTAACAACGACGCGGTCGTGCAAGGGCCGGAATTTCATTGAAATCCTCAAATCTTTTGATTTTTGGCTGGTGTGCGGCCTTGGTGCGTCAACGGACGACGCGCCTCAAATGCACGGATCATTCTTTTAGCACTCTATTGCCTTAGGTGCTAATAATGATTGCCCAGGCGAGCACGCTCGTCGGCCGAGGAACGAGATATGTCATTGGACGCAGTGGGTTGGAGCGGCCAGCGACAAACGGAATTCGATGTGCACGCCGCAAACGGCCTGATTCCAGGCCGCGTCGTCAGCGAACATCGCAGCCACTTTAGGGTCGCTACCAATTCTGCTGAGCTGTCCGCCGCAATGACCGGACGTCTCCGCAACGCTGCAACTCAGCGCTCCGATCTCGCGGGTGTGGGCGACTACGTGGCTCTACGTCCGGCGCCCGGCGATGGTGCCGCCACGATCGAGGAAGTCCTTCGTCGCACCAGCGCTTTGGTTCGTAAAGCATCGGGCGAGCAACGTCCGCAGCTTTTGGTGGCGAACGTCGACGTCGTGTTCGTCGTCACCGCTCCAGATGGCGATTTTAATCTGCCACGGATCGAGCGCTTGTTGGCGTTGGTACGCGATAGCGGTGCGGTTCCCGTCATCATTCTCAACAAGGCAGATCTCGCCGACGATGTGCCTGGTGTGATCAATCAAATCACAGCGTTTGCTCCCGGCGTCGCGGTTCATGCGATCAGCGCCCGCTCCGGTGGCGGCATCCTCGATATCGGGCGTTATTTCGATGGCAACAAGACCGTCGCCCTCATTGGTTCATCCGGCGTCGGCAAGTCGACACTGACGAACAGGCTGACCGAATATGCGGAACAGGCGACGCAGGAGGTCCGTGCTCACGATAGCCGAGGCCGGCATACGACAACGCATCGCCAGTTGTTCATACGTCCGCAAGGTGGCGCCGTCATCGACACGCCCGGAATGCGAGGGTTGGAGCTTTGGAAGAGTGAAGACAACGTCGAGGTGGATTTCGACGATATCGAAGCCTTGGCGAGCGGGTGTCGATTTCGCAATTGCAGACATGACCGCGAGCCGGGCTGTGCTGTGCGCGCCGCCCTAGAGCGAGGCGACATCGAATCTACTCGCCTTGCGAGCTACCTCGCGCACGAGCGGGCGTAAGGATCGTACGATCGCAGAGCTGATTCTTGTTCCGAAGCCAGCGAACCGGAAATATGGTATTGCCCAAGGAAAAGAAGCTGACATCAGTTCAAAGCAATGCACTAGCCAGCCAAAGTATGCCGGCGCCGCGCTTGGTTTTGCTGCAGGCCCCGCTGTTCTAAGCCCCGGTTATAATTTTGTCGTCGCCTCAGGCTGAGTGATCGGCCTAAAGACCGGTTTCTGAGGCCTCGGGATTTTCGTCGGCTTGAGAACGCGCATGAAACTTCCCTTCTGTCTTATGACCCTCGCAGGTCCACCTCCCGTATCACCGCATTTTAGTTAAGAAGCCTGCCGGACTATTCGACGGTATGGCATCGACCGAACCGGATGATTTCCCTTGATTGGGTGAGGTCAACTTCGTTCGTAAGCTCGAAAACTGATCGTGGATGTAGATTAAAGCTGACGTCCTCATGCGCGTTGAACCAGCTCTCTTGACGTCCGCTTTGGGTAAAAAGCGTCGTCGCGATGTTTCTCTGCGTTTATTTGGCCGCCGGATATGACCTGCATGGCTTGCTGCGCTTCTTCGTCAAGTCTTAGCCTGCGCGAGCCGCTTCGTATGGATGAGGCAGTCTGGTCGGAAATGATTGCCGCTGTGCAAGGGCGAAATATTCATCAGGATACTTCGAACTTAAGGAGTCTGCAGCCAAAGCGGCCTAGACGGGTATATCGCCTTGTTCCCTCGGGGCGCCAAACCGGTGCAGTACTCCCCCCGTGCCCACCGTGTTCGGGCGTCAGCCATCCCCCCGGCTGACGCCCATTTCGTCCCCCATAAGCAACTCAAGCCGCTTCCTTGGACTCGTCCCGTCGCTGAATGGGGGTCTGGCCGTAGCGTTGGCTAGTCTCGGACGTCGTCTGGACCGCATCAAGCGCGACAACGCCGCGCAGGATTGCTTGCCGCAACCGGGCGTCGTCGCGTTCGCCCGTGTCGGCGGCCTCGAAAAGACGTTGGATCATGTCGTAGACAGGAAGTCTCAGTTCACGCTCGGCCGCCTCGGTGACGATGCGGTCCAACAGATCGTAGAACGCCTCCAACTCAAGGAGCGTGTAGCCGTACATTCTCATCAAGTCCCTCACCATGGTCCTTCAAGACAGCCCCCGTCTCGAATCATGCGAACCATTGCGACGGAATCAGGTTCCGGATTTTTCCGATGTATATTTTCAGACTCTCCCCACAGAGAACTCACCGTTTCTTAACAGCTTTTCCAAATGCCAAGAGACGGGTCCACTCGAACGCTTTGGCAAGCATTGGGCGTCTAACCTTTGCGTGTCCAGTTGTGCGTAGAGGAACAGCGGGCATCGCAAGGTGTCCGCTTTCTTTTTTGTGGGTTCAGTCGCAGAAGCGCGAAACAACTAATGCGTGCCGGCGACCCATTTCACGCCGACGAGAAGCGCGACGCATGCCGTAAACGCCACGCCCAATGCGGCCGGCATGTTTGTAGCTGCATAGACGCCTGCAACGCCGCTGAGCGATACCGCCGTAAGCAGACAAATGATCCCGATGAGCAAATTAGCTTTCATGAAAACGCCTCTCGTCCCCCGATGGGATTGATGCCGAGGCATTGTGCGGAACTCTTTGCTGCAATTTGGCGGAATGGAGACTGCAGCTAAATGTGAAAGGCCAGAAACATCTCGTTATGAACTTGTCGGCCTTTACTGCGTCTCCGGCATATCACCGACGGAATGCCGGCGATCCTCCAACGATTGCAGGAAGGTCGTTTGAGCATCAACGATCGGATCAGCTAGTGTCTATCGCGCGAGTCTGCGGATGGCGGAAGAGCTTGTGCGGCGGCTTTTGAAGTAGCGGCCTTCGCGGGCTTACGACCTAAAGCCCTTTGTCTGTGGTTCCAGTGCGAGCCTTGCAGCCCGAAGACGTTGCGTCTTAGCGAGAATAGCAAGTCGGTCCGTTTCGAGCTCTTGCAAGGCAGTTCGGGCCTCCTTCTCACGAAGAAGTCTGCCTTCAGTAACTCTTGACTTAGCGGCTGCTCGGTCGCGTTCCGGTTTCGCTGCATCTATAGCCGCTTGGTGAAGCGCGCTCTTCGGATATTCCCACATAGCCACTTAATTAGGCTCTCCCGTCACAGTAAGCAATCAAGTTGTCAGCCCACGTCACAACGAGTTTGGCGGTCCAATTTCCAGATCAGGATGCGCAGTGAGAATGTTTCGGCCCAACGACGTGATGCCGTACCTGATCTCAATTTTACTCAGCTCAGTGGCTTTGAGGTAGTGCATCGCCTCAAGCGCATTATAGTGCGTGCGGTCGCGGCCATGCCTGACGATTTGCACGCCGCCGAACAATGCCAGCTCGTTTAAAAGTCGAAACTGGTTTGGCTTCAGCTCAATCGATTCATTGCTGTCTTCGGTCGACATTGTTTGTATCTCCGAGCATAGGACACGGCACCAACCCTGGGAGACTTGGTGTCGCTTATTATGGGTTGCCAGAAAATGCTTTTCACAGCGAGCATTCAAATCGCTCAATCGCGTATGCCTTCAACTTATTTACGTCGGTTTGCCCAGTCCTCGCGTACCCTAAAACGAGCAGTGCGACGGCTTCGCATTTCTTATGATCGTTGCCTACGCCAAGCTCTTCGCACGCCGAATTTAATGCAGCTTGCAACGTATTGATGTTTGCATTGTCGTAGTTGCCGCCAGGATATTTCATCGTGGTCCCGTTCTGAGGTGCGCCGGTACACGGCCGATCAAATGGCCACTACGACCGCTGACTTTCGACCTCTCCCGCTGGTCACGCAATCCCTACCGCGTCATCTCATGCGCCAGAGGCTCGGTCAGGTTTTCCATCGCGTCCCGGTTCATCGCCGTTTCAAGGTCTTTGGGATCGATTGTTGTTACCTGTCTCGCAGCTTGGCCAAAACCCATGAACGGCGTCTCGATTGTCGTAGCGACACGCCTATACGCTATGAATGATAGCCCTTCGATCATCTCTTCGCGAGTTTCGACAATGTAAGTTCCAGCATCAAATTTTTCGTCGACACCCGCGAGTTCAAATGGACGCGAAAACGTCACGGACTTGCGTGTGGTTCGATCGTGCACGCCAACCTCCCCTGAGTGTCGATCTAAATAGTTCCGCCGCCCCTAGCTGATGTTGCTAGGAGCGACGTGTCGACAGCTACACAGAACTAGAGCTGCCGGCCGTTGGCGAACGCGTCGACGTCCTTTTGGGCTTGGGCTCTATCCAATTGGTACTTGGACTGAACCTGAGACACGAGGTCGTCCTTGGTTTTGAGCGCGGTCACATCGGACGCGCTGAACTTCGACCACTTGGTTGCGATTTCGGAGCGCATACCGATGGGGGCCGTTGCGCTGGCGGGGTTCTGTGACATATCAAAATCTCCTAAATAATTCACAGATTAAAGAATGGAATGAACAAGAATTATCCAAATCATCCTCAGAAAACACTAAATATAAATAATGTTCAAATTAAGTTCTACGACGTATTTCTGGGATAAATATTATCGCAATTGGCGCGACTATACTTTGTAATATTTAAGATTAGAAAGTTGACGTTGCTTTGTTGTTTAAATTTATAGACGACTTGCGAAGCAACGAGAATTGTAATCTTCAGGTCGATCCAACCTTTTGCCCCATCCGAGCTGGCGCCGCTCGTGCTGGGACCGTTCTTCACGCGCTCTATCAACGGCCCCTACGGACTCGCTGCGCCACCTGAACGCGGTGCTATGCTGCAGGCAACTAGAGGAGGTGTCGCGTGGCGGAAATTCGGAACCAGTTTCATCAGACGACCAAAAGCGGCTTTTTGCGTGAGGCGGACCAGTGGACCCTAGTCACTGATACAGTCTCTGGTGCTGTGAACGTTGAGCACGAGTGGACGTACGTTGACCCGTTCGGCCATGGGAAACTGGATCGCGGAGTGTCCATCGCGACCGTCGAGAACTTCTTGAAGGGTAAAGCAGAGGACAGTGTGAAGCAGAAGTTACGCGACGTACTGGTGAGCACTTCGAAATAAAAGCGGAGCGGTCAGGGTTGTGACCGCTGCAGTCGAAGCAGGCAATCGACAGTTAAATCTCGGCGTAAAACACGGCAGCCGATTGCTCGACAATGATGTAGCGGTGTTCGTTGATAGCCCGGCGGTAGTCTGCACGCAGGTTTTCGAACTCTCCGCTTTTCAGGTGCTGCCACGGACCTTTTTTCCGGACATGCTCGGGCAGATCGTCGAAGCAGGTTTCCTCGAAGACGAGGTGGATCGTTTTGTCTTTCATCGATCGTCGTATCGAATAGCGCATCGCCTTCCATAGCACGCAGGCTCAGCGTCGTTCGTATAAATCGAAGTGACGGCACATGAGCACCGTGCCTACTGTCGATATTGATGCTCAGAGAGCAAAAGAAAGAGGAGCGGTGTTTCCATCGCTCCTCTCGGGCTACCGCCCTTTGACAGAATGTTAATGTCATTCCGTTCGTCGCCGCGCTCCAAATAGAGAAGAGCGTTCGACCCAACAGCTACGCGGCACATCTGCTGCTGTAACCGACGTCCACATAGGAACCCTCGAATGGGGCAGGCACAAGTGCGGGAAGCTTGGATAGTAGTTTTTCCCAGCTTCGTGGTTTGCAAGCATCTGTGACTAAGCCGCTAACCGCACCACCGTGCCCATCTTCGTCGCCCGGACTGTGACGCGTCCCGCATTCGCCAGGTCGCAGAGAACATTCCCAACGTGGCCAGCCGAACAGCCCAACGCCCTGCCCAAGGCGCGACGGCTCGAGTACAGCTCCCCGCCACGGTCTTTGAGAATCAAGAGATTGCCGCGAGGCCCGGTGGGCTCACCCCGATCGCAAGGAGCCCCCGCAACCAAATGATTCAACAAGATAATATTCGAATGTTTCGCCGCAGTTCATGCGCGGGTACCGGGCGAGCGAAAAAGCTCAATGAGAGCGGCACTCCGATAGCCCGGAGCGGCCTGATCGATATGCCAGTTGCGGATGCTACCGGGACCGAAGCACAATGGGCCGGCGTTAATCGCCTAGGCACAGCGCTTGCAGCGGGTCCCGCCATGGACACGGACAACGTCATCTACGTCGATTTTCGGTTCTCGAAGGACATTCGGGATCGCCAAGCCATTTCTTTCGCCCAACGGATTAAGGAAAGCTCGCAGCGAACGCGCGATCATTTGCACGCAGCCAGGTCGGCGCTGGAGCAAATCAAGGCCATGGCCGAGAAGCGCTGGTGACCGCGCAGACGGCCCCGCGGTGCGAACCCGACGGAAAAGCCAGATCAGCTATGCAGAAGATTGCATGGACAACATCTGGCGTTCGCTGCATGACCCGCGCCTTGAATTCATTGATGGCTGAGACATGGCCGATTTCGGAAACAACCAATGGCACTTTGCTCATATAGCGCCGACGAACTCCTAGACGTCCAGCGCGTCCTTGAAGAGATCATTGCGGAAGCGCAGCAGTCGTCACCAAGCCTGGACCCGGAGGAGATCATCGAACGTTTGTTCGACCTTGCCGACCATGGCGAGCGCGATCCCGAGAAACTGCGCGCCGCGGTTTTGAGGAAGAAGGCCGCGTAGACGCCATTTCACGCCGCGGCGCCGTCCGCTCGCCGAATCTTAAACGCATCGCCGATCAGCGCGAGGCCTCCGGCTCCTGGGAAGATTCGAGGGGTCGCCTGCGCTGCAGTTCAAACCGCAAACGACGTGGGCATCGCGATCGCCATCAACCGCGATATCACTCTGTCGACGTTCGCCGAGATGCCCGAGCGCTCAGCCGCACCGATCGGGCGAGTGCGTTCTCCCACGATAAGCGCGAGCTCCTCGACATTGCCTTCGGGAATATCGCGCAAGTGGGCGTGATGGGCGATCGCCACATAGTCCTTGCGCCACAAGGCGGCCATCAGCGCGAGCGGACCGAATTGTTCCTTCTGCATGACGATTGCCTTGTGACCGCCGGTCTTTTCAGCCGCACGGGTATACTCTTCATAGTAATGGCTCCAGTGACGCGCGGGCTTCTGGTGGTGTTCGACGTGGTAGTCGAAGCCCAGATTGCCGTGCTCGGCGTCCACGAAATCGATCGTATGGCCATGAACCTCATGCGGGTCATCGGGATCGACCAGGCCGTGCTGATAGAACGTGATCAGCGTGATGAACGGGCCGCCGAGAAAGCGCGAGATGAAAAGGTATACGGCTGCAGCCGGATTGAAGATCGCGACGCCAAGTACAAAAGCGTACCAGATCGCGAGGCCACGAACGACCTCACGAATTTGGCGCTTCTTGCCCTTTTTGATGAGGTACTTGAGGAGCAGGCAGCCGGTCACCAGATCCACGCTCTGCCAGAAAGCATGAAGGCTGAAATCATAAAAGCTCGTGCGGTCGTAAGGCAGCGTCGTCTGCGTATCCAGAGGACCATTGTCCTCGACATGGTGAACGTAAACGTGCTGCACGCGATAGAAGCCGGGCACGCGTGAGGTCAGCAGCGCGAATATGTATTCGAAATAGAACTGAAGCGCGTTGAGGAGCATTTTTACCCGCGGGTTGGCTCCGATCTTCGGTGCGAAGACGCGCGTGTGGATATTCTGGTGCTCCACGATCTCCTGGGGGAACTGGCCCAAAAGAAGCGTCGTTGCGTAGGCCATGATGACGAAATAGTTGATCGTGTTGGGCAGGATGAGGAGCAGCGTCATCGGAGCCATCAAGACGGAGTTGGCCACCCACACCCGCGTAAAGACCGCGTCGACAGGATGGTGGAGCACGCTCGCCAACCAGCGCTCGAGGGGACGCTCTTCGATAGATTGATTGAGGCCATCGAAGGTATCTGCGCACTCGGTGTAGAGCAGATAGGCCCGCGCGAGCAGGCCGAGCGACAGCCAAAAGCTGATCTCGATGAGAACCTCGCGAGGATTGGAGTAATCGGGAAAGAAGCCCGGAACCGACTGGCTGAGGGTTGCGGTAAGCGCCGTCGCGCCGATGAGCCATCCGAGCGGCTGTCGCTTGATCAAGGCGCGCGGGAAAATCTTGGCGCCGAGCGCTCCCGCGCCGGCGACCAGCCAATAGAGCATGCCCGCTGCGAGAATAAAGTATCCCGCCATCACGCTCGCGAATGCCGTTAAAGAGCCTTGGAGGAATGATGCTCCCAGCCTGGGCTCACCGCTCGTTCCGGCGGAAAAGGCAAGCACCGAGCCGTCCAATCCAAGTGTATCTTTGCTCATATCACTTCCCCAAGAGTTGAACTGTTCGGCACATCCTAAGCGCGTGCTAAAACCCCCGCTGTTACGAAGGTAACCACTGCTCGACATTCGATTTCGTCGTCAAAAAAGGATCGTGAGCGCTATTGCTCACCTCAACGCCGACGCTCGACTCCCGTAGACATCCATGATCGCTTCGGGCGGCGGACCGCCGTTCGCGGACGAGCTTGTTCCTCCAGGCGGGACGCGACGCGCGCCACGAGGCTGTCGACTGTGGGGAATTCCTCGATCTCGTCGCCATATCCGACCTGAACGTCGAAAACGTCCTCGACGTCGAGGAAGATCATCGGAAGATCGAGCGAGTCGATTTCGAGCTCTCTTAAGGTCGTGGAGTTCTCGACGGGCGCGGTAGGGTCGCGCATGTATTTCCCGAGGATGCCGATTACTCTCGGCGTAAGATCGTGCATGGTGCGCCTCCGCGTCGGTTGTCGCAAACTTCCTTTCCCGACGCCTTAAGGGAGCCTCGCGAGCCCTGCTGTTCCCTGCGATACCGCTCCAGAGTGAGCGGCAGATTGTCGGATCGTCATTCTAAGAGCTCCCCGAATTTGTTAGACACGCGCCATCCATTCACGAGGTCATTCACCTCGTCTCTGCATATGGTAAGTGAGCGTGTGTCGGAACACGTCAGCAAATTCCAAGGAACACCGTGACAGGCGCGAAGGCTACCATTGGGCCTAGTAACTATTGGGCAGCCGGACGGCGAGCTCCGGAAGCGGCGCCTGCGCTTCGGTCCGACGAGACGGTGGATGTGGCCATCGTCGGCGGCGGTTATACGGGCCTTTCAGCCGCCTACCATTTGCGGTCGGCAGATCCGAGCCTCGATGTGTCGGTGCTCGAGGCAGAGACTACGGGCTTCGGCGCCAGCGGCCGCAACGCCGGTTTCGTGATGACGTTATTCGGCGCCTCCGCCGGGTTGATGAAGGCACTCCATGGCAATGAGGCTGTTCGCGACGCACATCTCTATATGGAACGAGCTATCGCGGCCCTGGAAGAGACGCTGAGTGAACATTCGCTCGATTGCGATTACGAGCGGAACGGCTTTCTCAAAGTCGCGACTTCGCCTGCTTACGTCATGCGGATTCAAAAGGAGATCGAATTCTTCCAGTCACTCGGTCTCGATGGTTTCCAATGGTTGGATCGCGACGAGACGCAGACGCGCGTCCGTTCGGGTACTTATTACGGGGCCTGCTTCGAACCGCGTTGCGCTCTCATCAATCCGATAAAATGGGCCGACGCGCTGCGGCAGTTGGCGCTACAGAGCGGCGCGCGCCTTTACGAGTTGACGAAAGTCCGCGAGGTTCAGCGGGAATCTGGCCGGTATCGGCTAACGACAGACAGCGGCTCGATCGTCGCAAATCGCGTCGTCTACGCTGCGAACGGCTACACACACCTTCTGCCCGGGCTTGCGTCCAAACAGATGCCGGCGTTCGCTTACATCGTCGTTACGGAGAAGCTTTCCGATGAGCGGCGTGCCGCCATCGGCTGGGCGGGACGGGAAGGTATAGAGGACGGCCGCAACTTCATGCATTTCTATCGGCTGACGCCCGATGGAAGATTGCTCGTCGGCGGCGGTCCGGGACTGGTGCCCTACGCTGGTAATATGGACAACGATGCGTACCCGACGGCGTGGAAGCACCTTGAACAATTTATTGGTGTGACGTTCCCCCCACTCGGACGCATCAAAATTGACTATCGCTGGGGTGGTGCGTTTTCCGTCACGCCGAACTCAACTCCGCAAATCGGAACGCTCGACGGCGGCGGGGCCGTATATGCCGTCGGCTGCACCGGACATGGAGTGGCGATGACCCACATGAACGGCCGCATCATTCGTGATCTCGTTCTCGACCGGAAAACGGATCTTACGGATCTTTGGTTCGTAAATCGCCGGTCGTTCCCGTTGCCGCCGGAGCCGTTGCGTTCGATTGCGGTCAAAGCGGTGACGACAGCCATGAAGCTCGACGACTGGTGGTGCGATCGTGGCAAAGGGCGATAATGCGCCAGAGTCTCAAAAAGAATGGGCCGGGACGATTGAACCTCCCGACCTCGTAATTGGAACGCGCTAGCGAAACTTCACGACAGGAAGCCCGTAACTTCATCAATCGGCAACGCAATGCTTGCGGGTGGTGCCGGGAGAACTTCCCCGGCCTCTATTGAGGTCGGGGCTTTTTCATAGGGCAGCGGATGACTTGACTTCCGGATCGCTGCGCAGGCCGCGATGCGAAATGCTTAACCTTTATCAACTAAACTTAAACGGCCGCGATCGTCCCGCCATCGCGACGCGCAACTTTGCACAGCGCGGGCGTTGACCAGGGGCCTTTTTATGAGAACTACCTTTCTTGTTTTGATGTCTGCGATGTTCGTTTGGGCGCTTGCTCCCGTCGCCGCCGTAGCCGATCCAATCGACGTATCGACGATCAGCTGTGAGAGATTGACCAGCGCTTACGCGTCGAAAACCGCGGACGATCTGTCTTTCGTCAACGGCATTCTCAACTGGATGGGCGGTTACCATGCGACCGAAGACCAGCCTGGGATAAATTATCGGACGCTTTCAATAAGACCGTCGAGTTCTGCTCTGACCATCCGGGCGTCGGAGCGCTGTCCGCCAGCGAAAAGTTCATGGGCGAAAATATCGAAGACGCAAGCCCCGAGAGCGTCGATCTCGCGATCGTAACTTGCGAGACGGTCCTGAGGAACAAGGACGTCCAAAAGAACATTGGCGATACCTTCATGTGGCTGGCGGGCTATCACGCCAGCTACAACAACAGCTCGACGATGTTGGATATAGACAAGTTCATCAAGGAAACGAGCCAGATCGCCGAATACTGCCAGGCGAACCCGAAAGCGGGCTTAGTCACGGCCGCAGAGAAGTTTATGAGCGAGAACCAGTAGACGCTTTGATTCTGATCTGTTTCGATCGGGGCAACGCGATCCCTTAAATGAAAAAAGAGAGCGGCGTTAAACCGCTCTCTTCTCTGAGCTTATCGCTCATGGACAGAACCATTTGGGGACGGCGCGGTTCTGTCTACCGCCGATGAAACCTCCGGGGTAGAGGTTGCCCTGTAAATTCAGGGGCAACAACTACTCAGCACAAACGCTGCTGTCGGCTGCAATAAGCAATCTGATTTGGGGGCACGTGGTCAAGACGCGAACCACCGTCCAAATACAAAATCTTCAACTTACTTGTACCCGCCACGCGTCAGCAGCCGCAGCTGTCCATGCAGCGGCCATAGCCGGGCTCATCCACGCCCCAACGATCGAAGCACGAGTGGCGGACTTCACGGCAACGATCGTAGCCAGGGTGAGTGTTTGCGCCTGCCATGAGGCTTTGCCACGGAATATCCACGAAGACGCCGGTGCCCTGACCCCAACCGCCATGGCCGCCGCCGCCCTGGCCCCAACCACCACCGCCGTGCCCCTGCATTTGCTGTGCCGTCGCATTGCCTGCGATCACCGTGCATGCAACAGCGACGATTGCGAGTGTCTTCACGAACTCTCTCCAGTTGGAATCGTTTATTTCGACGGATTCTAAGCCGAAATCGTTGCGATCGGCCTATTTCTCTGCGTGTGACTATCTCTATTTCGGCGCGCGGTTTCCCGGCCTCGAATGAGCGCATCAAAAGGAGACGAGACGCAAAGCGTGCGGGTGCCGGCTCGGTGCGGGCGAGTCGGCATTTCGTTGGTTCCAAGGAATTATATGCAAGTCATCGGATACAGCTCCGACGAGCTTAAGCATCTCGCTCGCATCATAAGCGATGTCATCGGCGAAGCGCAGATGCGACGTTCCGAGCTTTCGACCGATGAGGTTGTGCAGCGCGTGTGCGGGCTATCCGGCCACGGCGAAAGAGATATCGCGAAGCCACGGAATGCTGTCTTAAGGGAAGCCGCGTAAGCGGGAACGTTGGCCTCAATCTCCCCGCGACGGGCGATCGCGGCAAAAATCTAGGACGCCGCGAAGTTCAGGGCCACAACGCGGGGTTTGTGAGCTTATCCAGGAAGCCAACCTTCTCTCCAACGGCGGCAAGGCTTGCACCCGTGGCACCCCGGAAGTGCGAGCGCGTTTCCTTTGCGACCGCGGTCCGCGGAATTCTGCGAACGGATTCGTTTGCTTTCGCCGCATCTCCCGCCGATTTCTTGGGACTGGACTCGTCCGGCGATTGATTTGACGCAATTACGATTGCTCGTCCGTCCGTCGGCTGGGCCGCCCGCTGACTAGCACTTGCAAGTAACGGTTGGGCCGCGTGCTCAACTGGCGTCGCAGGCGCCGCCTCGGCCATGGTCTCGTCGCTCTTCGAAATCGAGCCCGTGGTGATCCCGGCAAACTTCGCGCTGAGCGCTTCCGCTGCTTCGCGCGCCGCCGTAGACGGGGAGTTATTCTCTTGGACCGCGAGTGTGTATTTCGTTTGTCCCGTGGACGGGACAAACTCGGGCAATGCCGTCGCGTTGGATGTTTGTAGTTGAGCTCCGGGCGAAGAGGACTGGGCCAAAATTGGCGACGCTTGGATGCTCAATGACGCCACGGCGAATAAAATTGCCGATGCAATAGGTTTCATAACGCACACACCCTTGCTCCCCACCGCAATCAGGCAACCTAACGACGGCAATAGAATGGCTGGGATTCTCCCATTGTAGCCATCTGCGCGAGCCCAAGCTCCCGGTCAGTACAATTTCTCCCATTTTTCGAGCTGGCCAGCCGATCGGTTGAACAGCCATAAGATGTCCGAGGCGGGCAAAGTCTTTGCGGTCGTTACGTTTGGTTTGGGGAGAAATCTGCATCATGAGCGCTCTGTTCACGCCTCTCCGCCTGCGCGAGCTGAATTTAGTGAACCGAATCGTCGTTTCGCCGATGTGCCAATATTCGGCGCGGGACGGAAAAGCCAACGACTGGCATTTCGCGCACCTCGCGAGCATGTCTCTGTCCGGCGCGGCAATGGTGATTGTTGAAGCCACCGCCGTCGAACCCGAGGGCCGGATAACACCCGGCTGTCTCGGGCTATGGGATGACGCGACCGAAGAAGCACTCAAGCCGGCCTTGGCTTTTATCCGAAGCTATTCATCGACCGCGGTCGCCATGCAGCTTGCTCACGCCGGACGGAAAGCGTCGAGCAAGGTGCCCTGGGAAGGAGGTCAGATGATCCCAGTCGCAGAAGGCGGCTGGGTGCCGTTTGCTCCTTCGGCCGCAGAATATAAAGAGGGCGAGACAGTGCCCGTGGCCCTTGATGATGCAGGGCTACGTCGGGTCCGTAACGCATTTGCTGAAACGACGCGCCGCGCAGTAAGGCTCGGATTCGACGCGCTCGAGATCCATTCCGCGCACGGCTATCTCTTGCACGAATTTTTGTCTCCGCTGTCCAACAAGCGGACGGATGATTACGGCGGCTCGCTCGAGAACCGGATGCGCTTTCCGCTAGAGGTCTTCGAGATCGTGCGCGAGAACCTTCCGGCCGAAAAGCCGCTCGGAGTGAAGATATCCGCTACCGACTGGGTGGAGGGAGGTTGGGATCTCGAACAATCCATCGCCTACAGTCGCGAATTGAAGAAACGTGGCGTCGATTGGATTACGGCATCGTCGGGCGGCCTGTCGCCGCTTCAGAAGATAACACTCGGACCCGGCTATCAGGTCCCGTTCGCGCGCGGCATCAAGAGCGAGGCGGATGTCACAACGATGGCGGTGGGGCTCATCACAGAGTCAAATCAAGCGCATTCAATCGTCGCGAATGGCGAAGCCGACTTGATCGCGCTGGCCAGAGGCATGCTCTACGACCCGCGCTGGGGATGGCACGCAGCAGCCGAGCTGGGAGCAACCGTGACCGCGCCACCGCCATACTGGCGGGCTCCGCCCCATGAGCATAAGGATCTCTTCAACGAGTCGAAGTTCGGCATGCGGTAAGGGCGCTTCAACCAGCGCGAGGCGCCTGCCTACCTAATGGTCGCCACGTCCGTCCCACACCATAAGCCATTCGATTCGCAGCCGTGGCTCACCGTTTTGCCGTAGCCAGCACCAATCGCTGCGGCTTTATAAGCGCACCGGTTGGCGCCAACGGACGACACCGCCATATACGTCTCGACACGGCGCACCACTCGCTGTAGCGAGGGACTCAAAGATTGGCCCGATCTGGGGAACGGAGGGACCGCAATGAAAAAGGTTATTCTAATTATCTCCGCCGCGCTGATTTCTGCATCGCTGGCGTCTGCTCAGAGCTTGTTCCGCCCGTCTACCTCGAAATCAAATCCCACGATGATCAGAACGCCGCCATCGAGTTTGCCGGGTGCAGGACTGTCGCCGGATACGTCTTCACCCACATCGACGTACCCGGCCCCAGCAAAAAGCTATTACGATCCGACTTTTCGTGACCCCACGCAGAGAAATTACGGCCTGCGTCGCTAGCTCCCGCTTCGAAGCTACAAAAAGCGCTCGGGAAGGCAAAAGCCTCCGAGCGCTTTTCTGTTTTGCAAATCGCTAAGCTTGAATTCAGCGACGATCGTCGTGGCGATGGCTTCCAACCACGGCCGGCGCGCTCATGGATGTCTGAACATCCACAGGATCACTTTCCGGGATGACGTCGACGCTGGGAAAATCCGTGTCGGGGCTGGTCCTCATGTTCACATTGGCCGTGGAGTAACGCTGCTCCGAAAACGCAGCTCAGGGTTTCGGTAGGAACTGCGAAATCCATTCCTAAGTTTCCCTTTGCCGGCGGAAACGAGGAACACCTCCATGACCAAAATTTTAGCAACGCTCGCGGCGGGGATGGTCTTCGGACTGTCGTCCGGTGCGTTCGCCCAGGATGCGACAACCACTCCAACGTCGCCAAGCGATACCAGCAGTCCCTTGACGCCAAGCCCGTCGGGAAGCCCATTGACGCCTAGTCCTACGACAAGCCCGACGTCCGGGGCGACCCAGCCTCCGACGACTGCGGATACCATGCAGTCGAGCTCAGAAACGCCGGCTACGTCCGTTCAATCGCCTGTCGAGGCCAATAGGATCGATCCGTCTGCGCCAAGTAATTTGAGCATTCAAATCGACCCGAACAGTGCCAATTCGTCAGTGTTGAATGCCGATTCGTCCTCGTCCCTCACTGCGCCCGGCCTCTCCCTCAATTCCGTTCAGGGCACCACGACTCCGGGACTGAGCAGCGCACCCCTTCCCTCGCCGATTTCTCCGAGCGTGTACCCCTCGGTAATTACGGAACCGACTTCGACTCAAAACTTCTTGTCAAGTTTCTCGGGTTCGTCGTTTGGCACGGGATTATCGGCAAGCAGTGGCATATCCGGCTCCGGCGCGACAGGCTCCTCGACTGGCGCTTCCGGTTCGATGGGTTCCATGGGCTCGATGAGTTCTATTAGCCCGATGAGTTCCTCCATACGGCCTAGCCCATTCGGATCGAGTTCAACGAGAAGCATGTCGTCTATGTCGGGCAGCCATTCGATGAGCGGCGGACACCGTTAGGGGCGAATTGGCAAGACAGACAAAAAAGCGTCGCCGCTTGAATGAAATCCGAGCGGCAACTGCCTTGCTTTCGAAAAACGCAGCCGTCATCAAATGCTCTCAGGTCGCTGCAAACTCGATGAGAAGGTGTGAGCAAGTGGCTTGGGAACAACGAGCTTGGGCATGCGTTGAATGCCTGGTTGGGGCCAAAGGCCCCGCCATTTAAGGGAGCGCCGGCTGTGCCCTGTCCGGCCGGTGCTCCCATAGGCCACCAGTAGGATCACGATATGAAGCTAAGCGAATTCACGCGGCGCGCTCGCGCATCCCGTTTGGATAAGAAAGCCAAATATGAAGCGGCGTTCGAGCGGGCTCGTCGCGATTTGAAATTGCCGCACGCGGCCGCAGCGTCGCCGCGCCCCGCTGCGCCCCACACGTTTATCGGAAGTAACGCCGACCGGCCCATCCTGACGCTTTTTCCGAGCGAGCGCCGCACTGGCGGCTAAGGGCGGCGTAGAAGCCTTGGCGTATCGCATGTTTGACTGCGCGTTGCCGAACATGCGATGACGAATTTATGGCACGCCGCACGGGCAGCGCTGATCTCCCTCTCCATAACGGCCGCGTTCCCGCGTGGCTCTCCGAACGCATGGCGACCCTTGGAGCGGTCATTTGCCAAGCGATCGTACAGCAATACGGCCGTGACGAATTGCTGTGCCGTCTCGCGCATCCTTTCTGGTTTCAGTCGTTCGGCGCCGTCATGGGAATGGACTGGCATTCCTCCGGCATCACGACCAGCGTCATCGGAGCATTGAAGCGCGGTCTCGAACCCGTGAGGGACGAGCTTGGCATTTACGTCTGCGGCGGTCGCGGCAAGCATTCGCGGCGCACGCCCGACGAGTTGAACGTTCTCGGCGAGCGCGTCGGCATCGACGCGAATGGCTTGGTTAGAGCAAGCCGGCTTGTCGCAAAAGTCGACAGCGCTGCCGTGCAGGATGGCTTCGATCTTTATCTCCACGGCTTCTTCGTAACTTGCGACGGCCGATGGACCGTTGTCCAGCAGGGCATGAACGGCGAGAAGCGCCAGGCCCGCCGGTACCATTGGCATTCGCAATCGCTTTCGAGCTTCATCGACCAGCCCCATGCCGCCATCGACGGGCCTTCGCAGGGCGAGATCATTAATCTGACTGACAGGCGTGCCGAAGCTTCCCGATCTGCGCAACTCGACCTGCTCGCGAATTTCGGTCCCGATCGAATTGTCAAAGAGCTGATGGAGCAATCGGAGCCGGCGCCATCGGAGCAGCTTTCGTTACCGTATCTCGTCATGCCCGCGCATCACGACGTTCGCGCAAGTGATGTCTTTACCCGCCGCTTGCACGGGACCTTGGCGGCCGCGGCCGAGCGGGGGCCCGTTGATTTTCCAGACCTGCTGTTGACGCCGGGCGTCGGCGCGCGAACTGTGCAATCGCTCGCGATGGTGGCTGAGGTCGTGCACGGAACGCCCTATCGCTTTCAGGACCCGGCACGGTTTTCGCTGGCCCACGGAGGAAAGGACCGCCATCCCTATCCTGTCCCGATCAAGGTGTACGACGAAACGATAAGAGTTCTGAAATCCGCGGTCCAAAAAGCGAAGCTTGGAAATAGCGAGATGCTTGCTGCCCTAAAGCGTCTCGATGATGAGGCAAGACGGCTGGAGAGTTCGGCGGAGGGAACGTCACTCGAGTTGCATATCGCGCGCGAACGAGCCGCATCTCCGTCATTTGGCGGCCGCTCCGTTTTTGGATGGGAACATCCAATTATGGAAAAGGCCCGTTCCCGTTAGCGCCGCGTCAAGCTTCAAATCCGGAAATGAGGGTTTTCAAGCGCGGTTCGCGGACCATTTGAGCCGCCTCGTCTTGCGAAAACCACGCACGTGTTCGCTCGTTCTTCTCGCGCCACCGTTTCCGTTGTTTCTTTACCCAGAGCGGATAGACGACGACATCGATGAAACGAATCTCGACTCCCATCGTTTTTCGATAGCGATAGCTTCCAATCGGAACACCTACCATCTTTCCTGTTACGCCGGCTTCTTGTTTGGCCTCTCGCGCAGCAGCCCCGGCATCGCTCAAGCGCTTCGACGGCCATCCTTTCGGAATCACCCATCTCCCGGTTTCTCGCGATGACACCAGCAGCACCTCGAGAGAACCGCGCACTCTGCGGAGTGGAAGAGCTGCAACCTGCCGAATTGTCATTAACTATCGTCCCATCCCCGTCCAAGCGTCTCAATACATTTCTGAAGCCGCTCATATCACTGATTTTCACCGAACGTCATATAGTAGCGGCCGGTTCCGGAACCTTCCTCCTTGCGGGGCCGTTACGCCAGAAAGAACGATAAGGGAGGAAATCCAGATGGCTATTTATACCGATCCTCAGACCGGTCGGCGCCGCGAGGTTGACGAGATGGTCCGGCCGACGACGAATTCGTCCTGGCCTGGAATTATCGTGCTGCTCATCGGCCTGGCGCTGGCGGGGTTTTACTTCTACGGGCGCGTCAGCCCGACCGTCGACACGACGAACACTGGCTCGTCAACCACTACAGAGCCCGTGACGACACCGTCCTCGCCGAACGCGAGTCCAACACATCCGGCGCCGTCGCCGAATCCTGGGCCGTAAAAACAAGAGCGAGATTCGAGTCGTTGCTGCCGGGCGACTTGATCGCCCCGCCTTTTTTTGGGTAGCGTCACCGAACACCAGCGCGGTGTGCGCGCTATTTCTTTTTCGACTTGGCTTTTTCCGACAGCTTCTCGACGAGTTCTTTGTCGATCACCGGAGGCCGCCGGTCGACGGGCCGTACAGGTTCGTCGTCCTTGCGATCGACCGCAATTGGATCGCTCCCAGGAAAGGTCTCATCGAGGGCCTCGTCGAGTTCCTTATCCAGCTCGGCCTTCGGCTTCTCCTTACTCATGGGAATCTCCAAGCGCGCCATCGCCCTCTCCGCGGCCGGGCGCATCTAATTTTTAACGTTCCGCAGACGGCGCAGTTCCGATGTTTGCTCTAGCTCAACGCGCTGTCACGCATTCGAATTATAAGTGGCCGGTTACGTTAGGAACATATTTTTGAGCACGAACGCCTGAAAAGCCGCTACATACTCGGCAAACAGCTCTAGGTGGAGACCGAAATGGACAAACTGCTGCAGAACCAGGGCTTCAAATTCCACCTGGCGGCGTATGTGCTCGTCAACGCGATCCTGGCCACGGTGAACTATATGCACCCCGATCACATATGGTTTTTCTGGCCGCTCATCGGCTGGGGGATCGGCCTTGCGGCACACGGATACGCCGTATCGAAAGGGCCCACGAGACCCACGCCGCTGCAGCGGCGGCGCTGAGTCTGCTGGTCGGAAATCCGTACCTCGGACCGTGTTAGTCTACGACGACCGTATTGAGCGCTTCCCGGACCTTTTGGACCCCGTCATATAGAGAACCTCGAGGCCGGGCCGCTTGGCTCGTGCCTGGTCGGCGAGCTTTCGCCCGTTGATATCCGGCATCACGATATCGGTGAGCAGCAGATCCGATATTCGAACCAATCATGATGACTATGCGATGGGGCAATAGGCGCAGTCGGCCGACCGTCTGCAGCTCAAGACGGTGTGGCAATCACGCGTCCGCCGGGCTAGAAGCGGGCACATGACGTCCCATTCTCCCAAAGTTGCGGGATCGCCCGCTTCCATCGCCCCCAAGGCAAGCTCTGATGGATTGGTCAGGCCGGAGCCACCGACCCTCGCCGAGGGCTTCGTGCTACTGGACAACAGCACGAGCCTCGAAGCTGTATCTGAGCTCTTCGAGAAGCCCGTCGAGATCATCCGAGCCGATGTTCCCGAGGAAGTTGAAGCGGCATTGTCGGCCTTGCAAGCCGGCGTTGCCCGCGGTTTGCATGCTGCAGGCTTTTTCTCCTACGAGCTGGGCTATCTGCTGGAGCCAAGGCTCGCGCATCTCCTTCCCTCTCAACGGAAGGTCCCGCTGCTCTGGTTCGGTCTTTATGCTTCACCGCGCGAGCTGACGGGCGCCGAGGTTCAAGGCTGGCTGACGGAAGAGGCTATCGGAAATCCGACGCTCGGCGAGCTGGCCCACGGCTGGGATAGCGTCTCCTATTTGAAGCGCTTCGACGAGGTTCAAAAGAATATCCGAAGCGGCGACATCTATCAGCTCAATCTGACGTTCAAGGCGAAATTCAATCTCGAGGGCTCTCCGCTCGCCCTCTATCGCGACCTTCGCCTGAAGCAGCGCGTCGCGTATGCGGGCATCGTCGACACCGGCGACGTCACGATCCTGTCCGCGTCGCCGGAGCTGTTTATCAATCAGCATGATCGCATGATCGAGACCCGGCCGATGAAGGGAACCGCGCCGCGCGCGGGCACGCCTGAAGGCGAATCCGAGATGCGCCGCACGCTGTCGACGGACATCAAAAGCCGCGCGGAAAATCTGATGATCGTGGATTTGATGCGGAACGATCTTGGCCGCATCGCCGATCTCGGCTCCGTCAACGTCACCGACCTCTTCACGGTCGAGACCTTCAAGACGCTCCATCAGATGACGTCAGGTGTCCGCGCGCATTTAAAGGATGGCGTCGGCATCGTCGATATTTTGAAAGCCATCTTTCCACCGGGATCCATCACCGGCGCGCCCAAGATCCGGGCGATGGAATTGATCCGGGAACTCGAGACGGAAGCCCGCGGCGTCTATTGCGGAGCGATCGGAAGATGTTCGCCCGATGGTTCGGCGCAATTCAACGTCGCAATCCGGACCGCCGTGATCGATCGCAAAGGCGCGGGAGAAATGGGCATCGGTTCAGGCATTGTCGCCGATTCCGATGGGCCGAAAGAATATGCCGAATGCCTGCTCAAGATGAAGTTTTTGACCGACCCCGTACGCCGGTTCGAGCTGATCGAGACGATGCTGTACGTGCCAGGAGACGGCATTTGGCTAAGGGGATATCATCTCGCGAGGCTAGCGGCGTCTGCCGCCTATTTCGGATTTGTCTACGATGCGGTGAAGGTGCGTGACGCAATCGATGCCGCCATCGCGACGCAGGCCGACAAGCGGCTGCGGGTTCGATTGCTCCTCGACGAGGACGGTGGCGTTTCCGCAACCGCGACCCCGCAATCAGAAACTCCGGCTGACGCCGTGATGCGCTACGTCGTCTCGGATACGCGCATCAACAGCACCGATCTTTTTCTTTATCACAAGACAACCCGGCGCGAGCTTTATGACCGGGAATGGAAACATTATTCCGAAACGCTCGGCGCCGACGAGGTGATCTATCTCAACGAGAACGGCGAACTCGCGGAGGGCAGCCGCACGACGATCTTTCTCGAGCGGGACGGCCAGCTCGTAACACCGCGCCTCGCAGCCGGTCTTCTGCCGGGCACACTTCGCGCCGCGCTCATCGACGACGGCCGCGCCGTTGAAGCGCAGCTGACGATTGAGGACGTCAACACTGCAAGGGTTATCTACCTCGGCAATTCGGTGCGCGGTTTGGTTCGCGCCGAGCCGCTCGTGCCGCGCCTAGCGGTTGACCACCGGAACAAGAACTGATCCGGTTTCGGCAGGCAGCTGCGTGACGGGACCGAGTTCCTTGACCGACGTCTTCCTTTCCTCGTGAGAGGCGACCGCGATTGCCGCAAGCGCCGCTAAGGTCAGCGCAATCGCGGTGATGATGGCTTTCGACGAAAGCCGCGCGCGACGTGCAAAGACTCGAGGTATCTCCTTCGGCATGCCTTGTCGGATACTCAGCAGCATGACGATGCTCTAGTCCGCCGGATGCCGCGCGACACCTGCGCACATCGTAAACGGCCCCCCTCGCGCGGGGCGCAAATTGAGACAAAATGTATATTGCACGGCGAAATCATTCCGGCGCGCGCTACATCCCTCGGACCATGCAACCGAGCATGAGGATCATATAGGAGCCCAGCATCGCCCAAGATTCATTTCCGGTAAGCCACGGTATCTCCGCACCAAAGAATTTAGACATCAAGACGATCACCGTCAGGATTACTGAGAGCATAAACGTTACGATGCCCGGTGCCTTCAATCCCATGTCGTGAACTCCCTCCTCGCCCCTCAATCGAACGCGCATGTCCGCCCCCCTTTGCTTCGCGGGTCCAAAGTCGCGAATCTATATAGCAGGCACCGGAGCCGCTTGAGATGAAGCGCCGACGATTGCATGTGGAAAGCTTGGGACGGCCCAAATTACCCGGTGGCGGCCGGCGGGGCTCCGGACATCCGACGTGGCCGGAAAAGGCGTCCGAACCAAACCAATAATATGAAGCCCAAAAAGCCGATGATCGAAACCGCTTGCGGGTGCTTATCCCAAAGCAAAAGCGGTGCGACACGGCCGTCCCAAACGAGCCCCGCGTCTTTGATAAAAGCCTTGGTCGAAAGCCCCGCCGCCGGCTCGAGCATCATGTCCGCAGCTGCTGACTGATCGCGGCTCGCTATGATTCGCTCGCGGACGCTGCGCGACGCCAGGATCTGCATTTTGGCCGGGTCGGCCGCTACGACACGCAATATTTTTTCCCGTGGCTCAAGCTTCAGTCCCGAAAGATATCCGGCGAGCGCCTTCAGCTCGTCTTCCGAAAGCGATCTGAGCAGGCCGTTGAGGTCGCTCGGGCCGAGGGTAAAGAGCATATCGCGCGCTTCCGGCGGCACGCTCGCAATCCTGATGATCGCCGTCCGGTCGTTGAGCGCTAAAATCCTGTCGAGGGAAGCCCGCGTCAGGTCCTTCGGAGCAATGCGCTTGTGCAACTCGTACTGGAGAACGCTTCCGAGCTGGTCCCCGGCGAGCGCCGTCCAGTCGAGACCGGCCTGAATTGATTTGAGCTCGCGGGCGATCTCGAGGCCCTGCTCGGGCATCAGGTGCACCGCATTATTGAGCGAGCCATCCTGAAGCCGGCGCAGGATCGAAGCTTCGCCTTCCGAGGCAACGAGGATCGACACGACCTCGTCCAGACGCGGCAAGGCATCAGGCTTCACGCCGTCAAGGAACTTCCTGAATTCACCATTCTCGTCAGCGATGCGCAGCACCAGCGCATGCGCCCGCCGGAACGTCTGCCACACCTGGATGACCTGATCGGCGGCCGCCTCGGCGATTTCCTTGACGTGCTCGTTCATCTGTTGGTTGAGCGTGCTCGCAAGCTCGTCGCGCACCTTGTCCTTCGTCGCGGGAGCCTTCATTTCGGTCGCGATGATCGGCAGCACGCCGTTGCGAAAGTCCCAGAGGTCTTTTGCGATGAGCACCAACCCGACACCGCCTGCGACAACCGAGACAAGGCGGGAAAGGACGCTGCCGACGATGCGCTGTCCGACACGCTCGGCAAGATTCGCAAGTTGGCGCCGTACGATCAGGATCGTCGCGCCGGCAAGGCCCCCGGTCGATTCCTTTAAGACCGACCCAGCCGAGACCCCGCCGGAAGCCTTGTTCGGGTCGACCACGACACCTTTGCTCGCATCGCCCGCGAGGGCATCGGCGACGGCCCCGCCGTAACGCGGGCCGACATAGGCCTTGAGGCACTCGAGAAGCGGGCCAGTGGCGTCTGAACTGGCGAATTCGATGGTCTTGCCGACTTCCTTTGCGACGCCGGAAGCGAGATCTTCGATACCGGCCTTGACTGCATCGGAGCGGTAGACGCGCTCGGCAACCATGGTCGCCAGTTGTTGCGACTTTTCGCTATTCGCCAGTGACTGGAGCCGGTCCGACCAGCTCGTTTCGTTCGTCACTTCCGCGATGGCGATATCGACGCGGGTGTCGATGATCTGGTCGAGATTTCTTTGCCGCCATTGGTCCGCGACCAGGACTTTGTAATCGATCGACTTCGTGCCGTTGGTGATGGCGTCCGTCGCAATGGCGACGACGGCAGCTCTGAGCGCGTTGTCGTCTTTAGCCTGACAGGCCTCGTAGTCCGCCCGACTGATCGGATCGGCGAGGGCAGCCAACGCCGACAACTGACCTAACGCCATAGCCGCGGCGGTCAGCAGCGAAATGGGCAGACGCAGCGAAACAGTCACTTCAGCTCAGTCCCATCCCAGCCACGTCCTACCGGTGGGCTTCCGCGGAAGGCGGCCGGTAATGCCGGATTCAATATAAATCACTGATTGCGGGCGAACAGTGACGAGAAGCATCGGGAAACCCGGAAACCCTGGATAATCCGTCCTTTCTCCGCTGGCCTTCGGGCCGGTGCCGCGCCGGAGAAGCGACTTTATTCACGGGACATTTTATCTCGGGGCATTTAAATTTCTGGCGGCGACGACCATTAGCATGCTGCAATGCAGCACGCCGCGGCATGACGTCCGGCTTAACCAAAGTGCAGTAACTCAAGCTCAAAAGCTATGGCGTTTTCAGCCACTTCGTAATAGCTTCACAAATCACGTCTCAACTACGGGAATCTGTAAAGAACCTCAAATCTACGGCGACGCGACAAAGTTGCGTTGGCATCCGAAGCAAACGCGTCGTAAGAGCGACCGGCAGGGTAATAACGAGTTCATCGTAGGTAATGAAAAACAAAGAAAAATTTCAGGCCCCTCGCGGAAGTCTTTATATTCCCGGCGGCTCATCGGGGGTGCTTCTGGTTCACTCTCTCGGCGGTTCGCCGCTGGAGATGAAGGCCGTTGCCCATGCGCTCTCCCGTAAAGGCATGACGGTTTACTGCCCCATCGTCCCAGGTCTGACCTTTGGCACCGACGTTTCCGGCCTTTCGACGTGGCAGGACTGGTATAAATCGGTCTCGGCCGCGTTCGATCACCTGCGCAGCGTATGCGATACCGTGATCATCGGCGGCGCCTCGGCGGGATCGATTTTGGCGCTGCGATTGGCTGCCTATCGTCAGGACCAAGCAGCCGGCTTGATGCTGTATGCGCCGACGCTTGCGGTTAATGGCTGGACGATACCGAAGGCGTTCAAGCTTTTCCATCTCGTGACAGACAAGTGGACAGCGCGGCTTTTCAAATTTCGCACGCCTGCGCCCTTCGGCATTAAGGACGAGCGCGTACGTAATTTTGCGCTCGAGTCGATGCGCGGCAGCGATAACTTACCGGCAGACATCACCGAACGCGGCGGCGGCACTGTCTACGAGTTCTTCTCGCTTGTCAGGAATGTGCGGCCGATGCTTCCGCTCGTGAAGCTGCACACCCTCATTTTCCATCCTCGTCATGACGACCAGAGCGACATCAAGAATACGATGGCCCTGCAACGCCGGTTGGGCGGCTTGGTCGAAGTGTCAGTCCTGGACGACAGCTATCACCTCGTGACGCTCGACCGTCAGCGTGGCTATGTCGTTGAACGGACGATGGAATTTGTCGACCGTTTGCTAGCTCGTCAGTCCGACAAGGTGGCCGTGCAAAAGCCGGCAGCCTCGGCTAATTCGAAGCAACTGGGGGCGGCTGAGTAGTAGCCGCCGCCTTTTCGGCCTTCTTTTTCTTATGCGATGATGCGGTTACGTCGGCTGCTCCAAGCTTGGAGGCGGCAGACGGCGACTTGTTCTTCTTCGTCGCGTTGGTCGCTTGCTTCTTCGCATCAGCCGGCTGTGCCGGCGTGGTAGACGCAGCATCGGGAGCGCACGACGGCAGGTCGACCGGAGCGCGCTTCCAAATAAACGACTTGCCGAGAAAACGCATTCCCTTGTAGCCGGTAACCTTCAACGTATTCGGTCCAACGAGATCGAGAGCGACGCTGTAGGACTTGCCTTCCTTTGGATCGTAAACCCAGCCGTTGTCGAAGCCGCCGTCGGAAATCTTTTCGAGATCACCGAGCACCGGCAGGCCGCAAATAGGACGCGTGCGCATCGACGGCTCGGGATTAAATTTGTCTATTTTTGGCTTACCGTTATCGGCCATCGGGTCTTTGAGCCAAAAGATCTTGCCGCAGAGCGTCGTCGGCGTGCAGATCTCGATCTTTACGGCGCCCTTTCCGGTATCGTCATACCAGACGCCGACCTCTTTCGGATCGGCTGCCGCGGGAGCTGGCCGCATGGCGAAGCCGAGTAAGAAAGTGGCGGCAACCAACGCAGCGCCTGAACAATTCGCAATGTTTAAGCAACGCATGACAATAAACCGCAGATGAAAGCCCAACTTTCCTACTCCTATGCCCCGAAAGAGGCAAAACATTGGAACCTATTTGTTAAACCCTGGCTAAGGCTTCCCAAAAATTGTCACGTATACCAACGATGACATGTTTGTCGCTGGCATTGGAGAAACGTGACGCGGCTAGTTTTGGCGTTTCGCTGTGGTAGCAGCGAGACAATAGGACTATACGACCCTGCATAAGGCGCGCCGGTAATCTGGTGATGAAGCGGAGCTCGCGCCAGCTGTAGGCCCGAAGGCCCAATAGAAACATTCTGAGAGATCCGGCAACTAAATGGTTTTTACTCTCGCGCTCCGTAATTTGTTGCACGATCGCGTTCGCTTGGCGGTTACGCTTATTGGCATTCTCTTTTCGATCGTTCTCGTGGCTGTGCAACTCGGGCTTTACCTCGGTTCGAGCCGCATGATCACGGCCAACATTGCGCGCTCGAATGCTGACCTCATTGTCACGACGTTCGGCGCTAAGAGCTTTGAAGATGGCGGACTTCTCTTGGGAGATCGCGAGCGTCATCAGGCTTTGGCGACACCCGGCGTCGAAAGCGTCGTTCCTCTGGTCGTCGCGTTCGCGGAATGGCGTAAGCCGTCGGGTGGTTCTTCGCGCGTAGTCCTTGTGGGCGCAGACGCCGACGATCAGGGCCTCGTTCCGTGGTCTCTCACTCAAGGCACGATTGAAGACATCAAGGCGCCGGACGCGATCGCTGTCGACCGCAGCTATCTCGGCGAGCTCGGCATCAACGGCGTCGGCGACACAGCTCAAGTCGCGAATGGCCGCGTCAAAATCCGGGCGCTGACCGACGGCATACGTTCGTTCACGCAATCGCCATACGCTTACACCACGTTGAACCGGGCTCGCCAATTGCTCGGTGCGGACGATGATAAGATGACGTTCCTGCTCGTGAAGCTCGCCCCAGGCGCGAACATCGAAGAGGTTCAAAGGGGTCTCGGGCAGCGTCTTGATTCAGCCGACGTGTTGACCAAGGACGAATTTGAAAGCCGGAGCCTGAAGCAATGGCTCTTCCGCACCGGGGCCGGCTTGGCGCTCATCGGCGGCGCTATCCTCGGCAGCCTCGTCGGTACCGTGATTGTCGCCCAGACGCTTTACTCGAGCACCAAGGATCACATTCACGAATTTGCGACCTTGCGTGCTCTCGGGTCATCCAGGGGCTACATCTACAAGGTGATTTTGGCTCAAGCGGCATTAAGCGCGATCATGGGCTACGTGCTCGGCATGGTGATTGCACTATTGATACTGTACCTCAGTAGAAATTCATCGTTGCCGTTGGTGATGACTCCCGGTTTGGCATTCTGGCTTTTCGCACTGACGCTATTCATGTGCGCGATCTCGGCGCTTTCGGCCATCGTCAAGGTCACGAAGATAGATCCGGCCACGGTGTTTTCGAGATGAGCACGGTTCCCGTCATGCAAGCAGAGAACATCGTCAAGGAGCTTGGCTCTGGCGCCGGACTGGTTGTCGCCGTGAAAGGCGTTTCGCTTGAGCTGGTTCCGGGCGAGCTGACGCTGCTGATGGGCCCGTCGGGCTCCGGCAAGACGACGCTCCTCTCGGTCCTCGGCTGCATCATGAAGCCGACAGCGGGGAGCATCCGCATCGCAGATACGGTCGTAGACGGCCTCTCTGCCGAGGCGTTGGCGAAGGTCCGCCGCGAGCACATCGGTTTCATTTTCCAGTCCTACAACCTGTTTCCGACCCTCAACGCCATCGAGAACGTCCGCATCGCGCTCGACGTCAGGGGCATCAAGGGTTTTGCTGCTACGAGCCGGTCGGAAGAGGTTTTGCGTGAAGTCGGTCTCGGCCATCGGCTGACCAATTATCCGCGTAACCTCTCGGGCGGTGAGCAGCAGCGCGTCGCCGTCGCGCGCGCCATCGCCAGTTCTCCGTCGATCGTTCTTGCGGACGAACCGACAGCGGCGCTCGACAGTGAGAATGGGCACGCCGTGATGGCGCTCCTTTCGCGAATTGCCAAGGAACAGAATCGCAGCGTGCTCGCCGTAACGCACGACCCGCGAACCTTGGGTTACGCCGACCGTGTCGTGCGCATCGAAGACGGCAAAATCGTCGGCGAAGAGCGCCGGCCGGAAGGCATAGATGCCCCCGAAATCACGGACTTGACGAAGAGGCGAAAGCTGCATGCTTAAGAAGATTGATCCTACGATCTCGACCATACTGGTCGCTGCCGGCCTGGCGTTTGTAGGCGGTTTTGCCGTAAACGCGATTTCGAATAACGAAACGCTGTTTTCGAGCGTCGCTGGGTCGGCGCGCGCCGACTCGGCTCCCGTCGCGCAGTGGGCGGCGTCGGCCACCGCTCGAGTTCGAGCCGAAGGACGGCGAGGTCCGGATCGCCGGTGAAGTGGGCGGCAAGATTGTCGAGGCGCTCGCCAACACCAACGATCAGGTGAAGGGAGGCGATCTTCTGATCCGTCTCGACGACGCGGACTACTACAACAAGATTTACGCCGCGGCTGCCGAAGCGAGTGTTCGCGAACGTGAGCGCGCCGACGAGCCCGCCACAGGACTTGCCCTCGATCGCCGCAACGCCGAGGACGCTGCGTCCAAAGCGCAGCGCGAAGTCTTCGCCGCGCATGAGGCTTTCGATGCAGCCTATCGCGCGCAGAAAAACGGCAAAGGCAATGCCGACGCTGTAGAGAATGCCCGCAAGAATCTGGCGTCTAAGGAAGACGCGCTGGACCAAGCCAAGGCGAAACTCGCACAGGTCTCCGCGCAGCCGGGAATGCCGCTGGAGCAACGATTGGAATCGTCGCTTGCGCTTGCGCGCTCAGATCTGACCTCTGCTGAACTCGCGCTTGAACGCACCCGTATCCGGGCTCCGGCCGAGGGCACCGTTTTGAACGTTTTGGCTCGCGTCGGCGAAACCGCAGTTCCTTCGCCCGACAGCGCGCTTGTGGTCTTCGGCGATATGTCGAGCCTTCGCCTCCGCGCCGAAGTCGAGGAGCGTGACGCAGCAAAGGTGCATGTCGGTCAGCGCGTTGTCGTCAAGGCCGATGCCTTCCCCGACAAGACATTCGAAGGCACCGTTACGTCGATCTCGCAGTCGCTGGGAGCGCCGCGCATCGCCACCCGCGGGCCCCGTCGGCCGAACGACGTCGAGGTCGTCGAGGTCATGGTGTCGCTTGACGATCATCCGCCGCTCTTTACCGGCATGCGCGTCGATACGTTCTTCAAGCTCGACAATCAGGCTGCGAGCGCGTCGCCTGCAACGACCAAGACGAACTGACGCCTTTCAGTCGAGTTTATCCCAAATAAATAGGGCGTCCGCTTTTGGCGGGCGCCCTTTCCTTTTTCCGATAAGGGAAACGCCGGGCTATCAGCTCAAGCCGCTGCCTGTGCCGTCGCGTCGATGTGCGCCGCGAGTTGCGGGTCAATTCCGAGCGCTGCCGCGAGCGCCGCTAAGAACTGCTTTTCGGCGGGAGAATTGTCGGCAACGGCTATGCGCGCCGCGGCATAGAGCTGGATGCCTTCCTGGGGAGACTTGACCGATGCGGCCAAGTCTTGAACCGAACGCGGACTGTTGAGCTCTTTTGCGAGGAAGGCTTCGGCGTCGCCGTCGAGGCCCGCTTGCCTCAGGCCGCCGACGATCTTGTCGTGCTCATCGGGATCAATGCGACCGTCCGCATATGCGGCCGCGATCATCGCCTGAATGTAATGCACGGCCGCTTCGTTCGTCACAGTGGACGGCTCGAAGCCCGAACCCGCGGGCGGTGTTTCAGTAGAGGTAGCTCCGGTGACCGGCGGTCTTCCTGCTTGGTAATTTTGCACGGCCTTGTACGCGAGGCCGCCGATCATCGCGATAGCGCCGAGCCGGACCGCCCCCGCCGCGACCGACCGCCCCGCGCGCGTCCCGAGCACGAGACCACCCAGTCCACCGGCGGCAGCACCGGTCGCATAGGGATTGTTCTGGATGAGGTCCTTGAGCTTTCCCAACACCTGCGCCGCTTGCGGATCTGCGGCGAGCCGCCCGAGTACGTCTGTCGCGCCCGTCGCTTCCCCGATGCGAGACGAACCTTCCTTGACGCCTTGTGTCGCCTGACTGAAAACTTTGCCAAGGATGTCGCCGATACTGCCGCCGTCCGTCACCGAGCCGCCGGCTTGGCCAAGCTTGTTTTTGATTTGCGCAAGGACGTCTCCTAAATCCGGACCGGACGTTGATGGTGCTGCTTGTCCCGATGGAGGCTGGGCAGCGCCGGCAGGTGCTTGAGCCTGCGCTTGCGAGAGGCTCTTGCCGATCTGGTTCAGGATATCGCCAATGCCACCGCTACCGCCGGCCGGCGATCCGGCCGTTCCCCCAGCCCCGCCTCCGCTGCTCTTGAGAATGTCATTCAAAATGTCTCCGAGGCTGCCGCCGGATTGCTGGGGCGATCCGGAGGGTGCTGCGCCTCGCACAATATTTTCGAGTATGGATTTGGCGTCGAACATGGGAGGAGATCCTTTTGTTACGCGACGATGCGTGGAACGTAAGGACGCGGCCCGTAATACACAATCGGAGTTCTGAGCATCCTTTCAGAATTATTCCGCGGCGAGCGGCAGAGAACGGCTCGGCGTGTGCGGCGCGGCGGTATCATCCGTTTCTGCATCGGGCTCGTCGGTCGGTCCTATAAAGCGGCCGAATATGCGCTGCATCAGATTGCCGACGTCGTCCATCACGGTAAAGAACGACGGCACGAACACCAGCGATAACATGGTTGACACCAGGAGGCCGCCGATAACCGCGATCGCCATGGGGGCGCGGAATTCGCCGCCATCTCCGAGAGCGAAAGCGCTCGGAAGCATGCCGGCAGCCATCGCGAGCGTCGTCATGATGATCGGTCGAGCGCGTTTGCGTCCGGCGTCGATGATGGCCTGGCTCCGGTCCACCCCGGAAGCGATCTCTTCAATTGCGAAATCGACGAGCATGATCGCATTTTTTGTCACGATCCCCATCAGCATGAGAAGACCGATGTAGACCGGCATGCTGATCGGATTATTCGTCACGAGCAGGCTCAAGGCGACGCCGCCGAAGGACAGCGGCAACGACAGCAAAATCGTGATCGGCTGAAACACGCTGCCGAACAGCAGAATGAGAAGGCCGAGCACGATCAGCACGCCAGTGCCCATCGCCGTAATGAAGCCGTCCGCGACTTCGTCCTGAACCTCGGCGTCGCCCGAAGGCTGCAGCGTGACGGAAGCGGGCAGGTTCTGGTCTTGAATGACCTTGAGAAACCGCTCGCGAGCAACGCTCAGCGCCAAGCCACGATCGAGATCGACGCCGACAACCGCGCGCCGCAAACGATCAAAACGCTCGATCGAGGCCGGGCCGCGACCGAATTCGACGGTCGCAACCGCGGTCAAGGGGATCGACTTGCCGCTGGCATTGGTGAGACGCAATTGCTCGATCTGCTTGAGGTCCGTCCGCATCGTTTCTTCGAGCTGCACGCGGATCGGAATCTGCCGGTCACCGATGGTGAACTTCGCGAGATTGAATCCAGCGTCTCCAATCGTCGCAACACGAATGGCTTCAGCAATCTCATCGGGCGCTACGCCGAGGCGGGCTGCCACATCGAGGCGTGGCACGATGCGAATCTCGGGCCGATCCGTCGAGCCCGACGCGGCAACATTGCGGAAGCCGGGAACGCCGCGCAGCGCGCCCTCGACCTTGCCGATTGCGGCGTTGAGATCGTCGCCGCTTCGCGACAGCATGGAGAATGAAAGCTCGCGCTCGCCCCGCTCGTTGACGTACCACGCGCGGGCATCCGGAATGTCGGAAATCTTGGCGGCAATGATCGATTTGAGCTGCTTCTGCGTCAGCTTGCGCTTGTTCTTCGGAACGAGCTGGACATAGAGCGCCGCGCGCCGAACTTCGAGCCGCCCGGTCGGACTCGTGCCGCCGAGCACGAACACTTGGCTGACCTCTGGAATTGTGCGGAGCGCTTTAACGACCTGATCGGTTTTTTCGCGCGTTTCATCAAGCTGCGTCCCGGGTGGCAGCTCGACGGCGACGACGACACGAGATGTATCTTCGTCGGGCAGGAAGCCGGTTGGGAGCAGTGTCGTCGCGTAGACGGACGCGGAGAACAACGCGACCCCAACAATGAGCGTAAGATAGCGCCAGCGAAGAGTCATCGACAGAAAGCGCGTATAGAAACGCATCAACACGCCGTCGACGTGCGGCTTTTCTGGAATAGGTCTCAGCAGATATGCCGCCATCATCGGCGTTATGAGTCGCGCCACCAAAAGGGACACGAGCACGGCGACCGCGACGGTCATGCCGAATTGCCTGAAGTATTGTCCCGCGATGCCGCCCATGAACGATACCGGCGCGAAGATCGCGACGATCGTCAGCGTGATGGCGATGACGGCGAGGCCGATCTCGTCCGCGGCTTCGAGCGCAGCGCGATAGGGAGATTTCCCCATATGCATATGGCGCACGATGTTCTCGATCTCGACGATCGCATCGTCGACGAGAATGCCGGTCGCGAGCGTGATGCCGAGCAGGCTGACGAGATTCAGAGAAAATCCGAGCGCGCTCATCGCCCAGAATGTCGGGATCGCGGCAAGTGGCAGCGCAATCGCCGAGATCATCGTCGCCCGCCAGTTGCGCAGAAAGACGAGCACAACGAGCACCGCAAGCACGGCGCCCTCGACCAGCGTCTCCATCGCCGCGACGTAGTTGCCGCGGGTATACGCGACTGCATCGTCGATCTTAGTGAGATGGACGTCGGGATACTGCGCCTCTAGCTCCTTGAGTGAGGCGTTGACGGCGTCGGAAACCGAAAGCTCGCTGGATCCCTTGGTCCGGAAGACGGAGAACGACACCACGGGCTGCCCGTTGAGTCGCCCAAATGAGCGCTGCTCGCTGGCGTCGTCGATAACGCGCCCGAGGTCTTTGAGGCGGACCTCGCGTCCGCCGGCAAGAATGATTTTCGCGTCCGCAAGAGATTCGACGCGCCGCGCGCCCGCCAGCGTTCGGATCGCTTGCTCCTGGCTGCCGACTTCGCCGCGGCCCGATCCGAGGTCGACGTTCGTCGCGCGGACCTGACTGTTCACCTGCGCCGCAGTGATGCCATAGGCGAGCAGTTTGTCGGGATCGAGATTGACGCGAATTTCGCGATCCACGCCGCCATAGCGCTCGACCCGGCCGACGCCCTTTGTCGCCTGTAGCTTCCGCTTGATGACGTCGTCGACATGCCACGAAAGTTCTTCGAGCGTCATCCCTGGAGACGTCGCGGCGAACGACTGAATGGCCTGCCCTTCGACGTCGATCCGCTCGACGATAGGTTCGTCGATGGTGCGCGGAAGATCGGCGCGAACTTCCGCGACGGCGTCTCTGACGTCGTTCAAGGACCGGTCAGTGTCCGTCCCGAGCCGGAACTCGAGAATTGTCGACGACATGCCGTCGGTCAAAGTCGAGGTGATATGCTTGACCCCGGTGATGTTCGCGACCGCATCTTCGATGACTTTCGTCACCTGTGTTTCGAGTTCGGCCGGCGCCGCGCCCGACTGCGTGACCTTCACCGAAACGATCGGAATGTCGATGTTCGGAAAGCGCGTCACCGGCAGCGACTTGAAACTCAAGAGGCCAAGCAGCATCAGCACCGCGAACAAGACGATCGCGGGAACCGGACGGCGTATCGACCAAGCTGAGATGTTGATGCGCATTACTGAGCCTCGCTCAGTTTTGGTTCGGGAACGATGGGACGCACGACATCGCCGTCGCGCAGGAACGTGCCCGCCCGCGTGACGACGAGATCGCCTTCGCTGACGCCCTCTTTGATCTCGACGAGATCGCCGGCCACGAGGCCGACCGTGACCATGTGCTTTTGCACCTTGTCGTCCTTGACGACCTGAACCGAGGCGAGCCCTTGGTCGAACGTGACGGCCGAGGAGGGGACCGCGAGGCCGCGGCTCGTTGCTGTTTCTATCCGTCCACGCGCATAGGAACCGATCCGCAGCACCGGATTGACGCCAAGGAAGATCTTGACCCTGCCAAGGCGGGTCGCCTTGTCGACTTCCGGCGAGACGAGCCGAACCTTGCCCTCGAAGTCGCCGATCTGCGGAACTGTGACGACAGCCTTCTGCCCGACTTTGACGTTCTTCAGTTCGGTTTCGACGATCTCGGCATCAAGTTCGATCTGGCCGTTTTCGATGATGCGGAACATCGGCTCGCCGGCCGTCGCGGCCATGCCGCCGATACGGGCCGTGCGCCGGCTGATCACGCCATCCTCGGGCGACGTCACGTCGGTATTGTTTCGTCGCCACATGAGTTCGCGGCGCTGCGCCTCGACTTGAGCTTTTTCGGCTTTCGCGGCCGTCAATCCGTCGCGTGAAGCGATAAGCTGCGCTGCCGTTGTGTGTGCGGCGCTCTCACGCTGATCATACGTCGAGCCGGAAAGATAGCCGGATTGCTTAAGCGGCTCCGCGCGCTGGAATTGTGCGGCTGCTTCTTTCGCTTGCGCCTCGGCCTGCACGATCTGGCTTTCGGCCTGAGCGATCGCCGCAGTAGAGCGCGCGAGATTGGCATCGTTCTGCGCGAGCTGCGCGTCCAGTTGCTCGGCAACCAGCCGCGCGAGAACCTGGCCTTTTTTGACCGTGTCGCCTTCGTCGGCGAGAAGCTCCAGCACGCGCAGACCTTCAACCTCGGGCGAGACCAGGATTTCTTCGCGCGGCACGAGCGAACCCGAGACGGCCGCGGTCTCAACGAAATTTTCGGTCGTGATTTTCGAGACGGTGATCGTCGGAGCCGCGATCGGCTTGGCAGCCTCCAGCCTCTCGGCCTGGATCTCGGCCGTGTGCTTTCTCTCGAGGTAAACATAGCCCGCGCCCGCAGCAACGCAGGCAGCGAGAAGCCCGAAGAGGAATTTTCTGAAATTCATCGTCTGACCTCGCGATGGGAAGTGCTCGGACGGGCAGCTGGCTGCTCGATCGGATTGAGAAGCGTCCCGATCAACTCGATCAGAACGGGGAGGACGGCACCCATGTCGGCAGTTGGGTCAATCGCCCGCCGCCAGAACATTCCATCGCCAAAGATGTTGAAGACCTTCACGAGTGTTGGAATGTCGGTACGCGGTGCGATCCGGCCTTCGTCTTGGAGGCGCCGGAACAGCGCCTCGAAGCTGTCTGCGCAAAACTGGTCGACGCTCATGAAAATTTCTGCGATGCGCGGATTGCGCGTCGCCTCGACACCCATCTCCACGACGAAGCGCTGCTTCTCCGGCGACTCGTCGATGAAGTAGTGCTCTCCGATCGCAGCGAGCGCCTCGAGGAAATCCGGCGCCGTCGCGAGCTTGGCGAAGCGCTCGGCAAATTCCGCCCGGTCGCGTTCGCAGAGACCGGCGATCAGCGCTTCCTTGCTGTCGAAATAGACGTAAAGCGCTCCCGGGCTGACCTTCGCCTCGTGGCAGATCATCTGCATCGTGGTCGCGTGAAAGCCGCCGCGAGCAAAGCATTTGAGCGCCGCGTCGAGGATATGTTCGCGTCGGGCGCGTTGCGTATCTGGCTTCAATCTTGGCATCGGGCGCGAACAACCTTGAAGGAACGGCAACACAGAAAACGAATGAGCATTCTGTTTGCTAGACGATTGCGGTATCGTCAAGGCGAATAGTTGTTCGTTTTGCAGAAATCGTCTGTCACCTGGGTAACAGTGCGGTGCCTCGCCGCAAATCCCGGCGAGAGATGCCAAAAAGAGCCGACAAAGTATTGATTATAGAATAAAAAAGAGGAGCAGTAGGTCCCGCGGCCCACCGCTCCTCTCTCAACCACCCGAGCCCTACGGCCGGGCGGATTTCGCCAGTCTCGCGAGATTCAAGAAGTCGGCGCGATAGCCGAACGGACCATCGCCGCGCACTGTCTGAGCGAGACTAATATCATCATCAAGAGAATATTCCGCCCCATATGGGGCGCCTCCGAGGAGATCTCCAAACACCGCGACGGCGACGGAAACGCGCACGTCTCAAGGAAACTCGTTCATCACTGGCTTTGCGAGTCCGTCGGTGATCGGCAATGAGATCAGCTCCGACGTATCTGAGCTTCGCTTCTTATAGCGCAATTTCAGAAAGCCGAACTCTGAATTCCGAGTTCCGTGCATCTACGGCCGGCAGGGCGTGCCCGAGAAGATGCATACCGTTCCGGCGGGTCCCGTGAGGCAGCGTTCTTCGGTGTCTTGCGCCCGCGCCCAATTCGCGTAGTCGGGCCCTAGCCCCGGAAGGCCCCTGACCTTTGCGCGCCAGTTGGCCCGCGTTTTGGTTTTGGCCACCCAGACGAAGCGCGATTCTTCACCTCGCGCCACCACAGGAGACGAAGCGCACGTGCCCGCAAGAACCGGCGTCGAAAAAGCGGGGGCGAGAAAAATTCCGACAGTGAAAAACGAGACCGCCGTGAGAGACTTTATCATGTCGCTTTTCCGCAAGGCCGCTACGGATCAATATTGAAAAAGGACATTGAAGGTCCCGTAGGCGGACGGATCTTGGAGCTCCCAGTCGTCAACCGACCAAGCCCGCCACCTGCGAGCGATGCCTCTCCGCCGGCCCATTCATAACGAGCGAACAGGCCGGCCCGTCCATTCCAGGCATTGTCGCCGGTTTCGATGTTCTTGTCATAACGAAGCTCGGGGCCGATCGACAATTTCGGTGCCATGCGCCAGCCAGTGCGCCACCGCGAGGCGGACTCGTTGCGTGCTGTCGAATAGCTGACATCGACCGAAGTCCAGGTATCATCGCTGAGCGTTAGCCAAAGCTCGAGCGCACCCTTGAAGCCAAATTCGGTGCCGTCCTCGGTGCTCGACGGATCGCTCTTTGATGCTCCGAAGACATCGAAGCACCGGCGAATGCTTTGGCTGTCAATTGGCCCAACTGAAGGTAATACCCAAGAAGGGCCTCGGCGTAGGAATGCTCGACCTCGAAATGTTGCGTGTTGCCGCCTTCTCCTGGCGCGCAGATTTCGTTCAGCCCAGCCGTTCCACAATTCATGCGCGGAGCGATGCTGTCGTAGCCATAGCGCCCGTAGCCGCCGCCAAGGCGAAGGCGCCACCCGTCGCTGTAGATGTCCCGGCTCCATGGAGCGACCGTCAAGCCGGAATAGGCGAGCCACTGATCGCGGGCGGCGTCGACGCCGCCATAGATTTCGCGCCACAGCCATACCGGACCTGGCTTGCGTCAGCCGGCGGGCCGTTCGATTGGGCGAGGACGGGCCCCGCTCCGCACGTTTCGACGACCGCGATGGTCAGACTGACCACGACGGGGAGAAAGCCCGACCCCTGACAACCCCCTGGACGCAACATTTGAACGCGAAACTTGTTTTTGTAATATTTATATTACCCACGTTGATCATATCGCTAGTATATGCGGTCCTTCGTCAAGAAGAACAAAGACGAAATTTAACTTCAACTAAAAGATACATAATAAATATTTTATAGACTTAAGGTTGAGAAAATCATCCGACCGAAAGTTTTTCCTGCCATTTGCGTGAGACTAAAATCGCCTAAATTTCGCAGCCTAAGCGCCTTCACTCGGCGCGATGCGGTCGCCGACGCACGCATCTGTGAACTGCAGCAAAACAATCGCCATGGTAATGATTAACAACTGGGCGCAAGTCATATTCACTAGCGCTGAAAAATAAAATTACGGCCGTCTAAATGGCCGAGAATGTACTCGCAAAGAGTTGTGTCTGGGAGGACGCACAAATGGCAGAAGACGCGAGAATTTCGGAAAGAAATACTTCGCTATACTACCCGTTTTTCCAATACATGTTCGAGGCGGCCGATGTGACATCGTCTTTCTGGCAGCCGATGCTCAAGGCGATCGGTCGAACTCAACTGGAATTCGCCAGCTTGCAGGCACGGCAGGCCCAAGCCTATGTGTATTGGGCTCATCGAATGATGCAGCCAGCCTCGCCGACCGACTTCCTCAATGCCAACGCTCAGCTCTGGGCGACCGTCGCCGAGCAATACATCGACACCGTCCCGCGCGTCGCCGCTGCGGTCCAGACCGCGACTGAGGCTTCTGCGCCGAAGGTGCTGCCGTTGCCCGCAAAGCAGGCTCGCGACACCCTGATCCTGTTGGATCGAGAGGAGTCCAATGAAGTTCAGGAGCGCAGGGTCGCTTAATCTCAGGTGTTGGCCCGCCTTTTGCGAGCGTCGATCAGAGAAGGCCCGGTTTTGCCGGGCCTTCATCATTTTAGGTCGTTTAACGCGTCGCCGAAGCCTTTGAGCGAGATCGGAATGCCGATGCCCGCTTCCTCCGTCTGGAAAATAATGAAGATGGCGGTCTTCCCGGTCTTGAGCTGCTCGATAAGGGGGTCCTCGACGACGACCTGGGCGTAGCAAGCGAAGCTATGGCAGCGCAGAAACGGCGCGTGACCGACATCCTTGTCGTCGATCTTGAGACCCAGCCCCGGTGGCAACAGCACGCCGAGCGGAGCAAAGACGCGAAGCACTCGCGTGCCGTTCGAAAACTTCTGGAAATAGACGGTCAGCCCGATGTTGTTCTTGTCTTCGGCGGTAACGCTCTGCACGAGGGCGCAAACACCGTTCTTGGCGCCTGGTGGCGGGTCTTTGCACACCACCTGCCAGTCTCCATGCTGAGACTTAACCGTGCCCTCTGGGGCGTCCACGGCTAGAGCTGGGCTCGATATGGCCACCATCGCCGCTTGTGCGAGCGCGAAAAGAACCATCGCCACGGCGCCCGCCGGTCCTGGCCAGTTCCTGACGGCATTTTTCGTGTGCAAATGCGTTCCGGGGTTGCTTCGGCTCCAGGAACCCTTTTTTTGCGGTGACAATCGATTGTCCTTGCTTTCGCGGGCGGCGCCCGATGAACAGAACGCGACGAGGGGGAGACCGCGCTTCGTCGTCCAGGAATCCGGCCGAATTCTGTCCCGGGAGATGGCGGTTACTCATCGACAGAAATCATCAATTCGCTGATCCGACGCATCGGTTTCGCGAATAAATGACGCAGAAAGCTTGACTTGAGACGTACGAACAGATTGTGCTCTTTATCAACCCGCCTTAACAAATCGATGAGGCATTCGGTCCGCAAGTCAGCGGGTCGTCCCTGGCTATGAAGCTGGGCAATAACCAAACGGGGACTGACGCGCCGGCCCGGCATGTCAGATCAAATGGGAGGCTGTCGGTCCAGCGGGATCTGGAGCGACGAACTGGGAGCGAAGGCATGTCGAATAGGATGTTTGGCGCGGTTGCCGTTCTGGCGGCCGCGTGCTTGGCGGTCGCCCTCGGTGGATTGACGCCCGCAATGGCCGGCCTCGGGCAGCCGACGGACGGACAGCTGGGGCTACAGCTTTCTGCGACACCGATTATGGACCAGATCACCAGTCTGTTTCACATCGTCAACATCATCATCACCATCATCGTCCTGTTCGTTCTCGCGTTGATGATTTGGGTGATGTATCGGTTCAACGAGAAGAACAATCCGACCCCCTCCCGCACAACGCACAATACCTTCCTCGAAGTTGCCTGGACGATCGTCCCGATCCTGATCCTCGTCGGCATTTCGATCCCGTCCTTCCACCTCCTCTTCAACCAGTACACGTTCCCAAAGCCAGATCTGACAATCAAAGCCACGGGCAACGCGTGGTTTTGGGAGCATGAGTACGTCGACGACAAGGTGACGATCACCTCGAACATCGTGAACGACGAGGACGTGCTCCGCGCGAAGATCGGCGATGAGGCCTACGACAAGAAGTATGGCTCGCTTGAAGGCGCCGAGCTTCACAACGCCCTTTATCAAGAACTCTCTTCCGGTCTGGAATGAGGACAAGAAGCTCAGGCGTTTGACGGTCGATCAAGAAGTCGCCGTGCCCGTCAACGCGGTCGTTGACGTGCTGGTTACGTCGAACGATGTCATCCATTCCTGGACGATCCCGTCCTTCGGCGTGAAGATGCAGGCAGTTCCTGGCCGCACGTCGGCCGTATGGTTCAAGGCGACCAAGATCGGCTCCTACCACGGCCAATGCTCGGTCCTATGCGGCAAGCTGCATTCAGCCATGCCGATCGTCATTCGCGTTGTCGATCAGCCGGTCTATGATGCATGGATGGCCGCTCTAAAGGCCAAGGACAAGAAGAAGGCTCAGCAGATCCTCGATGCCGATACGGCGAGCCGGGTTGTCTTTCAGTCCGTAGCTCAGGCGCAGTAACAGCAATTCATCAGCGGGCGGCAGCCCGATGGATCTGACGCTCAACAAAAAGAAGATCAGACAAACTTCCGGGACAAGGGCTCTACGAAATGGGAAGCACGGCATACGCAGCGGGCGATGGCCACGATCACGCCCCGCCATTCTTCAGACGCTGGTTCTTTTCGACCAACCATAAAGATATCGGCACCCTTTACTTGTTGTTCGCGATCTTCGCAGGCTGCATCGGTGCATTCCTCTCGCTCATGATGCGGCTGGAGCTCCAGGAGCCGGGCCTGCAATATTTCGCGAACGAGGGTGTCTATAACGTCTTCGTCACGGCCCACGGTCTGATCATGGTGTTCTTCATGGTCATGCCCGCGATGATCGGCGGCTTCGGCAATTGGTTCGTGCCGCTGATGATCGGTGCGCCGGACATGGCGTTCCCGCGGATGAACAACGTCTCGTTCTGGCTCTTGCCGGCTTCGTTCGCCCTCCTCGTCATCTCGCTCTTCCTTCCGGGCACCGCGGACGCCAATGGCGTCGGCACGGGCTGGATCGTTGTTGCGCCGTTGTCGAGCAAGATCGGCCATCCGGGCCCTGCGGTCGATTTCGCGATCCTCTCGCTCCACCTTGCCGGCGCTTCCTCGATTCTGGGCGCCATCAACTTCATCACCACGATCTTCAACATGCGCGCTCCGGGCATGACGCTGCATAAGATGCCGCTGTTCGCCTGGTCTGTTCTCGTGACGGCATTCCTGCTGCTCTTGTCGCTACCGGTTCTGGCAGGCGCCGTCACGATGCTGCTGACTGATCGTAACTTCGGTACGACCTTCTATGATCCGGCTGGTGGCGGCGATCCGCTCCTCTATGCCCACCTGTTCTGGTTCTTCGGTCATCCCGAGGTTTACATTCTCATCCTGCCCGGCTTCGGCATGATCAGCCACATCGTGTCGACCTTCTCTAGGAAGCCGATCTTCGGCTACCTCGGCATGGCTTACGCGATGGTCGCCATCGGCCTCGTCGGCTTCATCGTCTGGGCGCACCACATGTATACGGCGGGCCTCAGCGTCGACACCCAGGCCTACTTCATGTTCGCGACGATGGTCATCGCCGTCCCGACGGGCGTGAAGATCTTCTCTTGGATCGCGACGATGTGGGGCGGATCGATCCAGTTCCGCACCCCGATGATCTGGGCGCTGGGCTTCATCTTCCTGTTCACGATCGGCGGCGTCACGGGTGTCATGTGCGCGAATGCCGGCATCGACCGTTCGCTGCACAACACGTATTACGTCGTCGCCCACTTCCACTACGTGCTGTCGCTCGGCGCCGTCTTCTCGATCTTCGCGGGCTGGTACTACTGGTTCCCGAAGATGTCCGGCTACATGTACAGCGAGTTCCTCGGCAAGCTGCACTTCTGGCTGACCTTCATCGGCGCCAACATTCTGTTCTTCCCGCAGCACTTCCTCGGCCTTGCCGGCATGCCGCGCCACTACGCCGACTATCCGGAAGCCTTTGCCTATTGGAACCGGATCTCGTCGATCGGGTCCTACATCACGACGGCTGGCTTGTTGGTCTTCCTGTTCGGCATGTTCTACGCGTACTTCATCAAGAAGGAGAAGGCCGCAGCCAATCCGTGGGGTATCGGTGCGACGACTCTCGAGTGGACCTTGCCGTCGCCTCCGAATTTCCACTCCTACGAGACGTTGCCGCGGATCGCCTCAACCGATCATCACTGATCGGACCAAATGAATGAGAGCGGTGGGTTGAGGAATTCGCCCCACCGCTCTCCCAACAACCAAAGCAACATACCGATGACGGCGTCCGGGAAATGAGCATTCAAAGTGAAATCGGCCAGGGCGATCTGACGCTGGAGCCCAGCGTCAGTGATTTCGTCCAGCTCATGAAGCCGCGGGTGATGACGCTCGTCGTGTTCACGGCGCTCGCCGCGATGTTGGCAGCGCCGGGACCCATCAATCCGATCCTCGGTGCCATCGCCATCATCTCGATCGCTATCGGTGCGGGCGCCTCGGGCGCCCTCAACATGTGGTACGACGCCGACATTGACGCGCGCATGGCGCGGACAGCGGCGCGTCCTTTGCCACGTGGCCGCGTCACGGCCGATGAAGCCTTGAGCTTCGGCGGCGTGTTGGCCGTCTGCTCCGTCCTGACCCTCGGCGTTCTCATCAACTGGACCGCCGGGGCGCTGCTGGCGATCACGATCGCTTTCTATCTCTTCGTCTACACGATGTGGCTGAAGCGGCGGACGCCGTACAACATCGTCATTGGTGGCGCCGCCGGCGCCTTCCCGCCGATGATCGGCTGGGCGGCTGTCACAGGCAGCATCAGCTTCGACAGTCTCCTGCTGTTCCTCATCATCTTCATGTGGACGCCGCCGCACTTTTGGGCGCTGTCCCTTTACCGTTGCCGCGACTACGAGCGTGTCGGCGTCCCGATGCTGCCGGTCGTTGCGGGTCTCCAGGAGACACGCCGGCAAATTCTGATCTATTCCATCCTGCTCGTGCCGCTGGCGGTCGTGCCCTTCTTCGTCGGCCTTGGCGGAATAGCGTATCTCGTTTGCTCGACAACGCTGGGCGCAGTCTTCCTCGGTCTCGCCGTTCGCGTTTACTTTACGACCGAGGGCCGTGAGGCCGATACCGCCGCGCGGCAGCTCTTCTGGTTCTCCATCCTCTATCTTTATGTGCTGTTCGCCGTGCTCCTCGGTGAAGCAGTGATCAGCCGATTTATCGCGTGAGGCCGCTTTGACGGACGAACCAAAATTTCCTGAGCGTCTCGATCCGGCGGCCGAAAAGATCCGCCGCCGGCGCTCGATTGCAATCGCATTGACGCTCGGCTTCATGGTCCTCGCCTTCTACGTCGCGACCTTTGTCCGTCTCGGCGGCAATGTCGTGAACGGGATCGGCTGATGGAGAAGGGTCGGACAGTGCAGAGAGATGCCGACAGCGCCGCGAAGACCTCTCGCAACAACCGGCGAGCGGTTCTCGGCTGCCTTGGTGCCCTTGCTGTCATGGGTTCGATTACCGCCGCCTCGCCGACGCTCTACACCATGTTTTGCAAGGCGACCGGTTACAACGGCACGACGCAGCGCGCTGAGGGCAACGCCGGCAAAGTCCTCGATCGCACGATAATGGTCCGCTTCGATTCAAACGTCTCCCCGAAGCTTCCCTGGAGCTTCGAGCCCGACGTTCCGAAGATGACCGTGAAGATTGGCGAGACCGCGCTCGCATTCTTCCGCGCGACGAACAACTCCGACAAGCCGGTGACCGGCCAAGCCGTGTACAACGTCACACCGGAAGCGTTCGGCGCCTACTTCAACAAGATCGAATGCTTCTGCTTCAAGGAGCAGACTCTGCGACCGCACCAGACTGTCGAGATGCCCGTGACCTTCTTCATCGATCCGAAAATGGTCGACGACAGCGATACGGCATCCCAGCCTGAGGTCACGCTGTCCTACGTCTTCTTCCCGGCCGAGCGCCCGGCGGCCACAGCCGACGCTACACCTCCGCCGCCGAAGACAGGGGGGTAGAGAAGACAACCGATCCAAATAGCAAAAGACGACGAACGAAAAAGAGAAACTAAAGAAGGCAGGAAACGGGATCGAAAAGCTGGCGGGAAATGGCGGTGATACCGCTACGGCCAAGCCTTCGATCCAAGCAAGAACGGGCCAGAGCCTGAAGGGGACGGAGACGGAAATGGCTGATACGCACGCGAAGCATCATGATTATCATCTCGTCAATCCGAGCCCTTGGCCGGTTGCGGCAGCCATATCGGCGCTCATCATGGCCATCGGAGCCATCGCGTGGATGCGCACGAACGTCGATGGCGAGGGCGTCCTCGGCATCAAGGGTCCCTGGCTCTTTGCGATCGGCGCGACCGCGGTCATCGCATCGGCCTGGGCGTGGTGGATCGACGTCATCCGCGAGGCCAACGAGGGCTACCAAACGCCGGTCGTTCAGCTGCACCTGCGCTACGGCATGATCCTGTTCATCGCCTCCGAGGTGATGTTCTTCGTCGCTTGGTTCTGGGCCTATTTCGATAGCGCGCTCTTTCCGGCCGGCGTCCACGAGCTGATGAACAACACGGGTCACCTCGTCGGCCTTACTGCGCGCAACGAGCTCTACGGCGGTCAATGGCCGCCGGTACCTGTGGAGGCGACGGCAGCTACACCTCCCGGCTTTTTCAAGCACACGTTCAACCCTTGGGGCCTACCGCTCGTCAACACACTCATTCTGTTGACTTCGGGCTGCACGGTAACCTGGGCGCACCACGCGCTTCTGAAGAACGACCGCCGCGGCCTCGTCATCGGTCTTATTCTGACGGTCCTGCTCGGCATGACGTTCACGACGTTCCAGGCCATCGAATATAGCCACGCCGGGTTCAGCTTCGCAGGCTTCAGCTACGGCTCGACGTTCTTCATGGCGACGGGCTTCCACGGTGCCCACGTGATCATCGGCACGATTTTCCTCCTCGTTTGCCTGATACGCGCGCTCCGGGGTGCCTTTACGCCGCAGCAGCATTTCGGCTTCGAGGCGGCTGCCTGGTACTGGCACTTCGTCGACGTCGTCTGGTTGTTCCTGTTCGCCTGCATCTACGTTTGGGGTGCAGGTCCGATCGTTCCGGGCGCCGAATAAGGCTTCCAGCGATCTCGGCTTTTCCAAGAGGCGGCTCCGTGCCGCCTCTTGCGTTTCGGGCGAGACGCGGCACTGTTCGGAGTTGAATGTCGGGGCCGGATGCGCACTAATCTTCGCGGAAGCAATTGATTAGAAATCGAGAGTGTCGTGCTCAGCGCCGCCCAACCCGTTTCACCACTCGTCTCAGGACTGGCATGCACGTGTCCGCGGTGCGGTAAGGGCAAGCTCTTCGTCAATGTCTTGAACCTGCGCGATAGCTGCGATGTCTGCGGCCTCGACTACAAGTTCATCGACACTGGCGACGGACCGGCCGTGTTTGCGATCTTCATCCTCGGCTTTCTCTGCGTCGGAGGGGCGCTTATCGCCGAGTTCGTCTTCGGCGTCCCGTGGTGGGCGCACGTGCTGCTCTGGGGTATCCTCACCCCACTCATTGCTGTTTTTCTGTTGCGCTTCCTCAAGGCGACTCTGATCGCCCTGCAATTCAAGAACAAGGCCGAGGAAGGCCGCCTCTCCAAGGAGTGACCATGTTCGCGCGCTGGCGTGCCGCCGGCCTGATCGCCCCAAGCCTTTTGACGCTTGCCCTGTTGCCGTTTCTGATCGGGCTCGGCAATTGGCAATGGCATCGGAAGGTCTGGAAAGAGGCGCTGATCTCCAGGATCGAAACGAGGAGTACGGCAGAGCCCGTCTCCTATCCGGCGGTTTTGTCCGAATACGTGAAGTCCGGCGACGTCGAATACACGCACATGCGTGTCACGGGGACGTTCGACTACAGTCACGAGCGTCATCTCTATGCGCCGACAACCGCCTCCCAGGGGTGGCACATCTACACGTTGATGAACCCCGAAGGCGGCCTGCCGCCAATTTTCATCAACCGCGGCTGGGTGCCGGACGAGTTGAAGGACCCCTCGAAGCGAGAGGCGGGCCAAGTTGCCGGCCCGGTAACGGTGACGGGGCTGGTGCGCCTGCCGCAGGTCAAGACATGGTTTGCAGCCGAAAATGATTACGCCGGGAACCGGTGGTACTGGCGCGATCTCGACGCCATGCAGTGGGGAGCTCAGGGGCCCCCATCGCCGCTGCAATTCAACGCCGAAAAGAGCCAAGCTTATGCGCCGTTCTCGCTGGACGCCGATGCGCTTCCAGAGAACCCCGGTGGTTGGCCAAAGGGCGGCACCACAGAGATCAATCTGCCGAACAACCATCTGGAGTACGTCGTAACGTGGTATGGCCTCGCAGCCACGCTGATCGCCGTCTTCGCGGTCTTTGCTCGACAGCGTCTGAAGGATGTGGAAAGCGCTGGGGCGCAATCTAAGGAAGAGTGATTCTGGGAAATGATCGGCGCGGTCCATTAGTTGTTCGCCGGCACCCGTCCAACTAGGCTCGCTGGTCAAAACCCCGCCTGCCGACAATGAGAGCGGAATTGAAATACGTCTCAACGCGTGGCGAAGTCGAAAAGCTTGGATTCGAGGACGTTGTCCTCGCTGGTCTCGCGCGCGACGGCGGCCTCTATGTGCCCGCGAGCTGGCCGGTTCTGAGCCCTGCGGCGATCGCCTCGTTCGCAAAAAAATCGTTCGCCGAGATCGCCGTCGATGTCATCCACCCCTTCACCGGCGATGACGTCTCTCGCGCCGACTTGGCCCGCATGGCCGAAGAAGCCTACGCAAGCTTCGACAGTCCAGAAGTGACGCCGCTTCACAAGCTGAGGCCGGGCCTGACGATCCTCGAGCTCTTCCACGGTCCGACGCTCGCGTTCAAGGACGTCGCAATGCAGCTCCTGGCACGGCTGATGGACCACGTGCTCGCAAAGCGCGGCAAGCGCGCGACGATCGTCGGCGCCACTTCGGGCGATACGGGCGGAGCCGCGATCGAGGCATTCAGAACTTCGAAACGCGTCGACGTCGTCATTCTCTTTCCGGAGGGCCGCGTATCCGACGTCCAGCGGCGCATGATGACCACGCCGAAGGAGAAGAACGTTCACGCCCTCGCCATACGCGGTACGTTTGACGACTGCCAGGCGCTGGTCAAAGCCATGTTCAACGACCACGCATTCCGTGATCGCGTGGCACTGTCCGGCGTCAACTCGATCAACTGGGCCCGCATCGTCGCGCAGGTGACATATTATTTCTTCGCGGCGTCCCGTCTCGGCTCGAAGAATGGCCCCCTGTCGTTTGCGGTGCCGACCGGAAATTTCGGCGACATCTTCGCGGGTTACGTCGCAAAACGCATGGGTCTCCCGATCGGCAAGCTGATCATCGCGTCGAACGAGAACGATATTCTGCCGCGGGCCGTCGCAACGGGCGTCTACGCAATGAGGGACGTAATCGCAACGTCGTCACCATCGATGGACATTCAGGTTTCATCGAACTTTGAACGTTATCTGTTCGAGGCGTCGGGACGCGATGCGGACCTTGTCCGAAACCTCATGGCGTCTTTGACGGCCAACGGCCGTTTCGAGCTTGGCCGGCTTTCGCCGACACTCAAAACCGATTTCGCCGCGGTCTCGGCATCAGAAACCGACGTTGCCGACTGCATCCGGGAAACCGAAGCGCGTTACGGCTATCTTCTCGACCCCCACACCGCTTGTGCGCTCGTCGCCGCCGAACGCTCCCCTGACGGCGCGACAATCGTTCTGGCGACGGCTCATCCCGGCAAGTTTCCCGACGCAATTGAGGCTATCACGGGCAAAAGGCCCCCCTTGCCCCAAGGATTCGAACATCTGATGACCGACGAAGAACGGTTCGAGGTTCTGCCGAATAGTTTGGCAGCCATCGAGGAATTCGTAGTCCATCATAGCCGCGTCGCGTCGGGGGTGTTGCGATGACGACGGAACTCACCACGCTGCCGAACGGCCTTCGCGTTGTGACGCACTGTATGCCGGCACTCGAAACGGTCTCGCTCGGGGTCTGGGTGGCTGTCGGCGCACGCCACGAGCGCGACGATCAGCACGGCCTCGCCCACTTTCTCGAACACATGGCGTTCAAAGGCACGAAAACGCGCTCGGCCCGCCAGATCGCTGACGAAATCGAAAGTGTCGGCGGCGACCTCAACGCCTCGACCGGTCTCGATACGACCTCCTACTTTGCACGCGTTCTGAAGGACGACGAAAACGTCGCGCTGGAAATGATCGCGGACATTCTTCTCAATTCCAAATTTGCCGCAGACGATCTCGATAGAGAGCGCGTCGTCATTCAGCAGGAGATTGCTGCTTCCGACGATAACCCGGACGATATGGCCTTCGACCTGATGCAAGGTGTTGCGTTTCCGGGGCAGTCTATTGGCAGGCCCATCCTGGGCACCAAGGCGAGCGTCGGCCGGTTCCAAGCGTCGGACCTAAGGTCTTATCTGGACGAGCACTATCTCGCTGACGCGATTGTCGTTTCCGCCGCCGGCGCTGTTCACCACAAAGCCATCGTTCGCCACGTTGAGGCCCTATTCGGGGGGCTCACTCAAGGTAAACGGGGGATTGAATCGGCTGCGCAATATCGGGGTGGCTTTGCGGCGTCGAACAAGCCTTTCGAGCAAAGTCACGTTCTGATTGGCCTGCCGTCACCTTCCTATCTGGAACCGGCGTTCTACACGGCGCAGGTGTTCTCCGGGTTGTTCGGCGGTGGGATGTCGTCGCGGTTGTTTCAGGAGATTCGAGAGGATCGAGGCCTTTGCTACTCGATCAACTCGTCGATTTGGGGACTGAGGGACACCGGAATGCTCTCCGTACATGCAGCGACGGGACCCGAGATGGTCGGCGAACTCGCCGACGTCGTGGCACAGCAGCTCGCCGAGGTCGCGGAGACTGGTCCGACGGATGCCGAGCTGCAGCGTTCGAAGGCGCAGCTCAAGGCTGGCCTGCTGATGGCGCTCGAGAGCTCGGCGGTGAACGCCGAGCAGATGGCGCGCCAACTGCTTGCTCAGGGACGCCTTATTCCGATATCGGAATTGATCGAAGCGGTTGACGCCGTTGACCCCGCGCGGATCAAGGCTTTCGCGCAGAGTTTGACTGAGGAAACGCCGTCGGTGGTGGTCATCGGCTCTGGCCGGAAATCTCCCGGCCAAGCTTCGCGTATTGCGGCAAGGTTCAGGCCGCGCGAAGCTCCGATTGCGGTCGCCAAAGGAGCGAGGTGAGAAAGCGTGGCATTCCTTCGCTCCATCCGTCCCGATGAAGATTTCGAGGTCGTCCATGGCCGGGCGCTGACGCTGCGCCAACCGGTCGTCGGCGATTACACGGAGTGGGCCGAGCTCAGGGCACTCAGCCGGGCGCATCTGACGCCATGGGAGCCGACGTGGTCGCAGGACGATCTCTCTCGCGCCATGTACCGGCGCCGGCTGCGGGCGTACGCGAAAGACGTCCACAACGACGTCTCGTATCCTTATTTCATCTTCGACAATACATCGGGCGCCTTGTTGGGCGGCATAACGCTCTCGAACGTGAGACGCGGTTCGGCGCAGACGGCGTCGCTCGGCTATTGGATGGGCGCCCCCTACGCCGGGCGTGGACATATGCGAGAGGCAGTCGGAATGTTGCTTCCGATGGCCTTCAACGCGCTGCGCCTGCACCGTATCGAGGCAGCTACGATGTTGAAGAACTTCGCATCGATGCACGTCCTCGAGTCCGTCGGCTTTGAGCGCGAAGGGCTTGCCCACGCCTATCTCAAGATCAACGGACGCTGGGAAGATCACCTGCTTTACGCGCGTCTCGCTGATGGGTCGGTTCGCGGCACCTCGGAACAGGGGGGCTGATGGCGGCTTGGGGGATGGACAGCGGGAAACGCGGCCGGTCCTGGCTTTCAGCGCTGGGCATCCTCGCCATGTGCTTTGTGGCGCTCGCCGGTCGCGCCGAAGCGCTGACGCCGATCCCTGTGCAGGGCGATCAGGATCGCCTTGAGATCACGACGCTGGGTGAAGCCTACGAAGGCCGCGGCGATAGCCTGCAGGTCGAGACGGCAGCCGGCTCCGATGGTGTCTCGGGCCGCATGACGGTCAGGGCGTCGGTGCCGGGAACCAGTCCGAATTGGATGGTGTTCGCGCTGACGAACAAGACCGACAAATCGCTCGAACGATTACTGACAGCCGATCGATATACCATCGTGGGCTCCGGGACGGTCTGGCCGGATCTCGACGCCCGCCGCATCGAAAGCGTCACGCCTTCGGTCGGCTTCGTGCCGGAGCGCATCAAAAGCGACAAGGCAGACGTATTCCGCATCACGCTTGAGCCCGGCCAGACGATCACGTACGTCGCCGAGCTTGCCGGCGAGCGCTACGCGCGAATGTATCTGTGGCAGCCGATCGATTACGAGATCAAGAGCCGCGATCGGCAGCTCTTCAATGGCGCGATGCTGGGTTTGACCGGCCTCCTCGCGATCTTTTTGACCGCGATATTCGCGGCCAACCACAAGCTGATTTTCCCCGCGGCCGCGCTCGTCGCCTGGACCGTCCTCAACTACCTCTGCGTCGACTTCGGCTTCTTCCACAAGCTGTTTAACCTGCGGCCCGAGGATAACGCCGTCTATCGCGCCGCGGGCGAAGCGGCGATGGCGTCGAGCTTCGTCATTTTCCTCTCGACCTTCCTTCGCCTCGGACTGTGGCACGGCATCGTCCGGATGATGATCGGCGTCTGGATGGTGGCGCAGCTCACCTTGATCGCCGTGGCTGTCATCGACCCGCGCCTTGCGGCCACCTTTGCGCGTCTGTCGTTCCTCTTGATCGGTGGCGTCGGCGGCCTCTTCACCATTTTTCTGGCGATGAAAGGCCAGGATCGGGCGCTCTCGCTCGTTCCGACTTGGCTCCTCTTTCTCGTATGGATTTTCGCGACCGGCATGACGCTCAGCGGCCGCATGTCCGGCGACGTCGTCGTCGCAAGCCTTGTTGCAGGGCTCGTCCTCGTCGTCATTCTTATGGGCTTCACGGTAACCCAGTTCGCGTTCCGCTCGGCTGATACCTCCTACGCTGGCGCGCCGACCGAGATGCAAGCTCGCTCCCTGGCTCTAGCTGCGTCCGGATCGACAGTCTGGGAATGGAACATCCGGCGTGACGAAATCAAGGTCGGTCCGGAGGTCGAGGTCGCCCTGTCCCTGATGCCCGGGGAGCTGTCAGCCAAGGTCGATGAGTTCTTGAAGCACGTCCATCCGACCGACAAGGAACGTTTCCGCGTCACTCTGATGTCGGCTCAGGAACGCTCCGGCATCAGAATAAAGAGCGACTTCCGTTTGCGCCACGCCGACAACAGCTGGCGTTGGTTCGAACTCGAAGCTGCAAGCGTCCCGAATTCCGATGGACGGACGTTGCGCTGCGTCGGTCTGTTGCGCGATGTCTCGGATAGTAAACGCGCCCACGAGCGCCTGCTGCACGATGCCGTGCATTGCAGTCTAACGGGGCTTCCCAATCGCGAGCTATTTCTCGACCGCTTGCAGGCCGTCATCGTTCGCGCCAAGACCGACAACACCGTGAAACCGGCGGTCATCTTCGTCGATCTCGACAAATTCAAGAGCGTGAACTCATCCTTCGGGCTCGTTCGTGGCGACAGCATCCTGCTGACGGTGGCGCGCCGTCTCCAACGCCATCTTGGGCCGCAGGATACGGTCGCGCGAGTCGGCGGCGATCAGTTCGCGATGCTGTTCACCGGCGAGCGTGAAGCTCGTAACTTGCCGACTCTTGCGGAACGCGTGCGCCGCTCGCTCAGAGCGCCGATACCGCTTGCGAACCAGGAAGTCATCCTGACGGGCTCGATGGGCATCGCGCTATGGGACGGGACGCAGGGCGCGGAAGGTGATCTCCTGAAAGACGCCGAGCTTGCGATGTATCGCGCCAAGCAAAGCGGTTCGGATCGCATCGAGCTCTTCGAGCCAGGAATGCGCCGTGACCGCGATTCCGACAGGGAGGTCGAAGGCGATCTCGCGCGGGCGATCGAAAAAAGCCAGCTCAAGGTTCTCTATCAGCCGGTCGTCTATCTGCCGACGAAAGAGCTTGCTGGCTTTGAAGCCCAGCTTCGCTGGGAGCACCCGCGGCTCGGCTTGGTGAACCCCGTCGCGGTGATTGCCGACACCGACGACACGGAGCTTTTGATCAAGCTCAGCTCGCATCTTCTGTTGAGAGCGGCCAAGGACGTCGCGCGGTGGGTTTTGGAGCTGCCGCGTTCCGAACGCCCGATCTTCGTTTCCGTGAACGTTTCGGGACGCCAGCTCTTCCGGCCGGAGTCGGTTCAGGAAATTCGCCACGTTCTCGGCCGCAACATCGCCCCCCTCGGCACGATGCGGCTGGAGATCTCCGAGAGCCTGATCATGGACAATCCCGAACGGGCAGTGGAGGTTCTGAAGCTTTTGAGCGGTTCGGGCGTCGAGCTCACCCTAGACGATTTCGGCACAGGCTTTTCCTCGCTTGCGTATCTTCATCGCTTCCCCTTCGATACGATCAAGATTAGCGGCGAGCTTGTCCGCGGCAGTGGCACGGGGAACGGAGCCGCGATCATTCGATCCATGGTCGCGCTGGCTCATGAGCTTTCCAAAACGATCGCCGCTGAAGGCGTCGAACGCGCCGATGAGGCAACATTCTTGCGGTCGATCGGCTGCGAATACGCGCAAGGTTACCATTTCGGAGAGCCGATTCCCGACCGTGCCGTCTCGCAACTTTTGAAAATGGTCCGCCGTTCCGAGCGCAAGATGCAGCCGCGCGGGTTCTTCCGGCCAAAACAGCAGAGCGCGACGAAAGAGGTTACGAAGAAGCAGACTCGTGCGCTTCCCTCTCCCGCTAAAGCCCAGGCAGCAGACCAGAACGGGGCCGCCGTACCGGCGACGGCCGGTTCGTCAGCGAAACAGGCTGCATTGCCGTCGGGCTCCGTCGTGCGTCAGCGCCAAAAGGCTGCAACTCCCGCCGCGAACGGCAAACCGCATCTGAACGGCTCCGCAACTCTCGCCGCCACTGTCAACGGTGCAGCGAAGGCGTCACCTGCCGGCGTTCCCTCGCGCAATGGCAGTGCGCCGACGACACCGCCATTGATCGCCATGCCACGGGCCCAGCCGCCACAACAACCGCAGCCCACGCTGGCTCCGCTATCGCCAAATCCTCTTACTGGATCTCCGCCCCCGCCGTTTGCGAGGTCCGCGCCGGACAGAACACCCAACGAGCCGCCGCCGAATATCGTCTCGCCGCTTGCGGAAGCGCTGGCGCGCGCAAGCGCGACGCCGCCGCCACCGGGACAAACCCCGGCTGCTCCGTCTTTTGTTCCTGCGTCCTTGCGAAGCGACACGCCGACCGGATTTCCGCCGGCGGCACCGCCGCTTTTGCCGGCAGATGGCACGAATGGCGCAGGCTTCCCGTCCCTGCCCTCCACCCAGCCAGATTTTTCAACGCTGCCGCCCTCAATTGCGGCGAGCCTAGCGAGACTCGCCGGCTCACCTTTGCCGACTGGCAGGACCAGCGGCGGCCCGGCCACCAGCGAGTTGTCCGGTGAGCCGAAAAAAGTTTCCAATGCCGGCTCGGGCGGCGTCTGAGATTTCGGAAAAGGTGGGACGTTCTCTAAGCGTGTCCGGCGTCGCTGACGAGATGCGAGAGATCGATCCCCATTTTCGCGAGCGCCCGAGAATACTTGGTCTCAAGATCCTCGTCGAAAATGAGGTCGGGGTCGGCGGGGCAATGCAGCCACCCGTTGGCCTGCATTTCGATTTCGAGTTGCCCCGGCGACCAGCCGGCATAGCCGAGCGCCAGAAGCGCCCGCGCGGGACCGCGCCCCTGTGCGATAGCCTTCAGGATGTCGATCGTTGCCGTCAGGCAAACGCCTTGCTCGATCGCCAGCGTCGAATCTTCCGAAAAGTAGTCGGAGCTATGCAACACAAACCCGCGGCCGGTCTCGACAGGCCCCCCGACTTGAATGGAAAGCGAAAGAATTTCGCTCGTAATCTCGTCGTTGGGGTTGCGAGCCGAAATGCCGAGCCTCTCGAGCAAATCGGGCGCCGAAATGTGATTGGCGCGTTGATTGATGATCAGGCCCATGGCGCCTTCCTGCGAATGCGCGCACATGTAAATGACCGACCGTTGAAATCTCCGGTCCGACATCGCTGGCATGGCGATGAGCAGCTGCCCCTCGAGCTTGATGTCGGAGCCGCTTGTTCGGCCCGTCTGTCGGCTTACCTTCATATTCCGCAGACTAACCTCATAGGACGGCGACGTGAAGATGCCCAAAAGAACGTAAATTGGACGGCGCTGTAACGTGGGGCTCCTGCGCCGCATATTAGGGGATGGTGCACTCGAGGCATAACCGGTCCAAGCGTACCGGCCAAAAATTGGGCATCGAAAGGCGAGTGATTGTGATCAGATTGGTTTTGGCGTTTTTGGCTTTGAGCGCGGCCTCGGCGTGGAGCGAACCCGGGCCGGTAGCTTCCGAATGGTACCAGGGCTTCAACAACAAGGCGCGGCTTCTGGCCGGGCATGCATGGAGGAACGGAGAGACAGGGCTTTACGCCGGGGTTGACGTCGCCATGCCGGAGGGTTGGAAGACCTATTGGCGCACACCGGGTGACGCAGGCGGCGTTCCACCCGATTTCGACTGGCTTGGATCCGACAACCTCGCGTCGGCGACCGTCCTTTATCCGGCTCCGCATCGGCTGCACGACAAGGCCGGGGACGTCGTCGGATATAAGGACGGAGTGCTCTTTCCGGTTTTGTTAAAGCCGAAAGACGTGAGCAAGCCGGTCACCCTCCACGGCAAGGTCTCCTATGGCGTCTGCAAGGACATTTGCATCCCGGCCGAGGCCGACTTGCAGGTTGTCATTCCGCCGGATGTCGGCACTTCCGACGAGCTGACGGGAGTCCTCGACCACGTACCGGTCGCGCATCCGCGCGCCGGGATCGATCCGGTCCTTTCCGCTTGGCGCCTCGATCAAAGCTCCGGAAAGCCAAAGCTTGTGTTGAACGTCGAGACGGCGTCACCAGCGAACGCCGACGCATTCGTCGAAGCGCCAGGCGGCGTCTATGTGCCCTTGCCAAAACGGGCAGCAGATGCCGAAGGCAAAGCCGTCTTCGAAGTCGATTTGACCGACGGCGTCAACATCAAGGATCTGAAAGGCAAGCCGCTGACGGTCACGATGATCGACGGCAAGGGCCAGTCTGAGACGACGATTACTCTTGAGTAGCTTTTTACTGGCGCTACATAGAAGCCGCCCGCCGCGGGTAGGAAAACTCAGAGGGACGCTATGACGATCGAGGTCGGAGACCATCTGCCGGACGGCAAGTTCACCGTAATGGGTGCTGACGGGCCGCAGCCAAAAACCGTCAGCGATGTTTTTTCCGGCAAGAAGGTGGCGATCTTCGCCGTCCCCGGCGCCTACACGCCGACGTGCAGCAAAAGCCACATGCCGGGCTTCGTCGAGCGCGTCGGCGAGCTGAAGGCGAAGGGCATCGACGTCATCGCCTGCACGGCCGTGAACGATATCTTCGTTCTGACGAACTGGGCGAAGGATACCGGCGCTACCGGCAAGATAGAGATGTTGGCCGACGGTTCAGGCGATTTCGCCAAGGCGATCGGCCTCGAGATCGATCTTTCGAACTTCGGCCTCGGGCTCCGATCGAAGCGCTACGCGATGCTCGTCGACGACGGCGTCGTGAAAGTCTTGAACGTCGAGGACAGCCCGCCGATCGCGGAAAAATCGAGCGCGGCCAATCTCTGCTCGATGATCGATCGCTCACTCTAAATCGTCGGCAGGCAGGGCAACCGATGCTCCTGACTTGAACGGCGCCATTGCGAGACGCGCCAGCTCATCGGCGCGCTCGTTCTCCGGATGGCCGGCATGGCCCTTCAGCCAGTGCCACGTCACGTGATGCTTGTCGCGAAGCGCATCAAGCTCCTGCCAAAGCTCGGCATTCTTGACGGGCTTTTTATCAGCGGTGCGCCAGCCATTTTTTTTCCAGCCATGAATCCAGGACATGATGCCGTTCCGGACGTAGGAGCTGTCGGTATAGAGATCGACGTCACTTTTTTTCTTCAAGGCTTCGAGCGCCGAAATCGCCCCCTTGAGTTCCATGCGATTGTTCGTCGTCAAGCGCTCGCCGCCACTGATCTCCTTGCGATGCTTTCCGGATATGAGGATGGCGCCCCAGCCGCCTGGCCCAGGATTTCCGGAGCAGGCGCCGTCGCTGTAAATCTCAACTTTTGGTCTCTCGGTCATGGCGTTAGCTATGAAGCATAATCGGCAATGGCGCCGACCGATTGGTGGAATTTCAGCCGCCGAACATAATCAGCGGGGTCCTTGCGGGCGACTAGCGCATCCTTCGGCGTGTTGAGCCAATCGTAGCTGCGGGTCAGCAGAAAGCGCATCGCAGCGCCGCGGGCTAAGATCGGCAGGGCTTCGCGTTCCGCGGCGCTCAAGGGCCGAACGCTGCTGTAACCTTCGATAAGCGCACCGCCCCTTTTTGGATCGAACTCCGATTTCGCGTCGAAGCACCACGCGTTGAGGCAAACGGCGATGTCGTAAGCGAGTGCATCGTTGCAGGCGAAGTAGAAGTCGATGATGCCGGAGAGCTTGTCGTCGACGAAGAAGACGTTGTCCGGAAAAAGATCGGCGTGAATGACCCCCGTGGGAAGAGCCTTGGGCCACGAGAGTTCGAGGAATTGAAGCTCCGACGTGATCAGATCTCGAAGGCCCGCGCAAATTTCCTCGGTGCGTGATGAAAACTTATCGAACAAGGGCTGCCAACCGGCGAGACCCAATGCATTGGCGCGCTTCAACGCAAAACTCTCACCCGCAATATGCATTCGGGCGAGCGCCGTCCCAAGCTCTAGGCAATGCTCGACCTTCGGCCGCTTCGGCCAGACGCCTTCGAGGAAGGTGATTAGCGCCGCGCTCCGTCCGGCAAGCTCGTTGAGAACATTGCCGCTGGTATCACGCACCGGCAACGGACAGTTCACGCCACGCGCCGAAAGATGTTCCATCAACCCCAGAAAGAACGGCAAATCGGCGGGATCGACGCGTTTTTCATAGATCGTCAGGATGAAGGTGCCGCTGGTCGTGTGCACCAAATAGTTGGTGTTCTCGACGCCCTCGGCGATCCCCTTGTACGAGAGTAGGCGTCCCAACGGATAGCCGGCGATGAAGCGCGTAAGCTCGTCGTCGCTGACTTCGGTATAGACCGCCATGTTCCCGCGCGCCGAATGGAGCTAGTGCTGTTCGAGCGGAGCGCGCGCGACCCTGACTTCACGTGGCACGTTGAAGATCACGCGCTCCTCGAGCGTCGTGACGACGTCGATCGTAATGTCATAGCGGCTGCGAAACGCCTCGATTACTTCGTCAACGATGACTTCTGGCGCTGAAGCACCCGCCGTGATGCCGACGGTCTCCGCGCCTTCTAGCTTCTCCCAAGGAATGTTGACCGCGCGCTCTACGAGGAACGAGAACCGGCAACCCGCGCGTTCGGCAACCTCGACGAGGCGAAGCGAATTCGAACTTTTCGGCCCGCCGACCACGATCAATCCGTCGATGCGGGGTGCCAATGCCTTGACCGCGTTTTGCCGGTTGGTTGTCGCGTAGCAAATGTCCTCTTTGACCGGGCCGCCAATTCCGGGAAAACGCTCTTTGAGGACAGCGACGATCTCGGCCGTATCGTCGAGCGACAGAGTCGTCTGCGTGACGTAGGCAAGCTTCTCGATATCCCGTGGCGTGAACGCCCGCGCGTCTTCCACCGATTCGACCAAGGTGATGGCGCCCTCGGGAAGTTGTCCGAGCGTGCCGACGACTTCGGGGTGGCCGCGATGGCCGACAAGAATGATCTCGCGGCCTTGCTCGTAATGTCGCGCCGTCTCCATGTGGACTTTCGAAACAAGCGGGCAGGTTGCGTCGACGATGAACATATTACGGTTGCGGGCCGCGGCCGGAATGGCCTTGCTGACCCCATGTGCTGAAAAGATCACGGGCTGGGACGTATCTGGAATCTCATCCAGCTCCTTCACAAAAACGGCGCCTTTCGCTCTCAGGGAATCAACAACATAACGGTTGTGCACGATTTCATGACGGACGTAGACGGGAGCGCCGAATTTCGTCAAAGCCTGTTCTACGATCTGAATTGCGCGATCGACGCCGGCGCAGAACCCGCGCGGTGCAGCAAGTAGGATCTTGAGAGGTGGCTTTTGCACGGTTGCTTCGGTTTGGTTAAGGGCGGACATGGAAGAAAGACGTCCTTTATGCTCGTTCGGCACGCATGAAAATGCGTTTGGGGGCCAATGCCGTCGGATGCTACGGTGCTTTTCTGACAATACAAGGGGCCGGGACTTTGAACCTCGGGGGACAGCGTTGCACAATTCGGGTTATCGGCATCCTTGTAGCAGGGATGTGACGGCGGTGCGTGGCAACCTCGCATCGGCGGCCCGGGTATTGGCGGCCGTTTCGCTCGCCGTGCCGTTGGCAGCCCTTGGCGGCTGTGGAATGTCGTCTTTGACGTCGGGTCTCGGCGGCGGCATGTTTGGCGGCTCGTCCGAAAATACGCAGGTTTCCTCGGTTTCGGAGGACCAATTGCTCGACGCCGCGAAATCCGGCGACCCGAGCGCGACGGGGAGCACCTTCGTCGGCGAAGTCGACGCCGGCTGCCCGCGCCTCCTTATCGCGCCGCATGACAACTACATCACCTTCTACCAGGTCGGCCACGTCGGCGATGCGCTCGCCGTCGCTCAGCGTGGCGAAATTACCAAGACGGCGCGTGAATGCCAGATCGAGCCTGGCCGCGTGACGGTGAAATACGGCTTTTCCGGTCGCCTGCTTCTCGGTCCGAAAGGCCAACCCGGTAGCGTCACATTGCCGATCACTCTTGCCGTCAACGATTCGAAGCGCACCAGGATCACGACCGACAGCGTGAAGGTCGACGTCAACGTCGGGCTCGACAAGCCGATCAGCTATTTCTCGGCCGTGCGGACCGTGACGTTCCCAATCCAAGAGGGATCGCGACCCGGAGAATATGAGCTCATCGTCGGTTTCGACAGCAAAGCACCGAGTTCCGGCTGACGCGTCTTTTTTTACGGCACAACCAGCATACACAAAAAAGGCCAAGCGCGGAGCTTGGCCTTTTGAATTTCTAGCGATGGGAGGCGGCTTTAATTCAGCTTGCCGCGCAAATCGCTGATCGACTGGGTTATCAGTGCTTCGCCGGTGGAACCGCCTGCACGCGTCTTGAGGATTTCCCGCGCAGCGGCGAGGGCCGTTTCGACGGCCGCAGAGCGCACTTCGCTGACCGCCTGCGATTCGGCACGGGCAATCTTTTCCTCGGCGATCTTCGAACGCCGTTCGAGGCTCTCCACAAGCGCCTTTCGAGAATCGGCTGCAAGAGCTTCGGCCTCGAGCTTCGCCTGCTCGATGATGGATTGCGCTTCCGTTTCGGCTTCGCGCGCCTTCCGCTGATAGTCGGAAAGAAGCGACTGAGCCTCTTCGCGAAGCTTGCGTGCCTCGTCGAGCTCCTTGCGAATCGCGTCGGCGCGATCGTCGAGAGCCTTCGCGACGATGGCCGGCACCTTGTAATAAAGGAGCAGCGCCAGGAAAGCGACGAAGGCGACGAGCACCCAGAAAAGCGGATCGTTGGGATCGAACATTTCTAAATCCTCACTCGCCCGCTACCGGACGAAGCACCTTCTTCACATCGTCGGGCGAAACGTCGTGCCCGATGAGCTTTTCGACGACGGCCCGCGTGGTTTCCGTCGCGATGTCGCCGATGGCCGACAAAGCCTTGGATTTCGTCGCGGCGATACGCCCATCGGCTTCATGCAGCTTCGCTGCAATCTGCTCGTCGACGCGATGACGCTCAACTTCCGTCTCAGCCGCAAGCTTTTCGCGCGTGTCCTTGGCAATGCCCGAGGCATTGGCACGAGCATCCGCGAGCGCCTTCTCGTAGTCGGCGAGCGCCTTGTCGGTCTCTGCCTTGAGGCGGGCTGCGGAATCGAGGTCCCGCTTGATCCGGTCGCGACGTTCTTCGATCACCTCGCCGACGCGCGGCAGCGCGATCTTCGACATGACGAAAAGCAACGTCAGAAACGTCACCGCGAGCCAGAAAAGCTGCGGCAGGAAGTGGTGCGAATTGAGCTGCGGCAAGCCAACTGATTCGGGCGGCAATGCCCCGGATTGGGCGGCTTCCGCGGCCGCCTCAGCGGCGACCGCAAGCAGCATGGTCGTGCCGGCAAACATCATAGCCTCCGGTTGCTTGGGCTTATCTCAGTCTTCGCGGCCAAGTCTCAACCGTAAAGAATGATGAGCGCGATCAGAAGACCGAATAGGCCCGTTGCTTCGGCAAGAGCGAAGCCGATCAGCAGGTTGGTGAACTGGCCCGGAGCCGCCGACGGATTGCGCATCGCGCCCGAGAGATAGTTGCCAAAGATGTTGCCGATGCCGACGCCGGCGCCGATCAGAGCCGAGCACGCAAGGCCCGCACCGATCATCTTTGCTGCTGCGAGTTCCATTTCAAAGTCTCCCTTTGCTTCGCTTTTTGCGTTGGAATTATGAGGTCCGTATAACCGGACCCGATCAATGGTGCATGTTCACAGCATCGTTGAGGTAGATGCAGGTGAGAACGGTAAAGATGAGCGCCTGAAGAAATGCGACCAGCAGCTCAAGACCCGTGAAAGCCACCATGAAGCCTGTCGGCGCGATCTTGCCCCACCACGGGAGCATCACGGCGAAGCCGGCAAAAACCTCAAGCATCGTGTGGCCCGCCATCATGTTGGCGAAGAGACGCACGGAGTGGCTGATCGGGCGGATGAAATAGGAAATGAGCTCGATCGGGACGATGACCGGCATCAGCCAGATCGGCACGCCCGAAGGCACGAACAGCTTCAGATATCCGAGGCCGTTCTTCCAGAACCCGATGAGCGTCGCGACGATCCAGACCATCGCGGCTAGCGCGAAGGTCACGATGATGTGGCTCGTGACGGTGAAGTTACCCGGGATGAGGCCGACGAGGTTCAACACCAGGATGAAAATGAAGATTGAGAAGACCCAGGGGAAGAACTTCGTGCCTTCTTCGCCAAGGTTCTCTTTCACCATGCCGGCGATGTATTCGTAGACGATCTCGGCCATGGACTGAATGCGAGAGGGCACGAGCGAGCGGCCACTCATCGCGAAAATCATGAAGCCGGAAATGAGGGCGAGTGCCACGACCATCATCAGCGACGAGTTCGTGAACGAAATATCGTGACCGAAAAGATCGAGATCGACGATCTTCCTGATCTCGAATTGTTCCATCGGACTGTGATGTCCGGTGCCTTCAGCGGCCAAGGTCAACCCCCTAGTGTCTCATTCGTCGTCGTCATTTTTGACGGACGGCGCCGCCTTTTGCAGCGGTTCGTTTTTTGTCTGCGCCTCTTGGGCAGCGCGGACAACATTCAGAAGACCCGCCGCGAAGCCCAGGATGACCAGAACGACCATCAGCCACGGCGCCGTACCGAATTGCCTGTCGAGCGCCCAGCCGAGGCCGCCGCCGACGACAACTCCGACGATCAGCTCACCCGCGAACTTGAAGGCCGGCCCGAAGGCAGACTGCTGCTGCGGGACTTCACCCGTCGATCGTTCGACCTTGGCTTTCTGCGATTTGAGCGCATCGAGCTTCTGGCCGAGTTCCGCCGACCGCTTGCGAATGGCTTCGCGGTCTTCCGGGCTAATTTGACCATCTTCCGGACGCTGACCCTTGCCATCGGCTGACATGGCTCAAACCATTTAGAAATCGCGGAAAAACTGGCCGCCCAGGGGAGATCGACGGCGCGGACCATAGATAGGGGGTCTGGGGGTGTCAAGGAATTGGGCAGCTGCCCATCTGTACTCAGGGTACGGCTAAACCGCGCAGGCTTTCGTGAACTATTTTCAGTGCGCTGCGAAAGAAAAAGGGGCCTTTCCCGAATACGGAAAAGGCTAGGCAACTTGGTTCGACTTTTGGCTAATTTCTAGGGGTTCGGTGGGCTTTGCGGTCCCGGGCTCGACGCGGCTTCCGGGGCGCCTCCTGACGAGGGTTGCGCGGGAGGTGTTGCGCCCTGCTCGCTGAGCTTGCCGCCCGAGGAATAGTCCATGCCGGTAGGCTTCCAGAAGTTGGCGACCAATACGACACCGACGACGACTGCCAGCGCCATCGACACAAGCAAAACCCGAAAGTTCATTTTGCGAGGGCTCGCCTGCCGGGCTTCCGTCGGGTCGAGCACACGCCGGAACGGGGGATCTTGTTGCGGTTGCACTGGGCGGCATCCTTTCTCCTAACAGTCGGAACGTCTGCCCATGTGCCAGGTTCCCGCCCGGGCAGCCTCACGCCTCCGCGAGAAATGAGAAATCCGAATTAGTTTCGAGTATTAGCTCGCTTCGCGGAAGCTTTGCGCCGTCTGCAGATCGACGGACACCAGTTGCGACACGCCTTTTTCAGCCATCGTCACGCCGAAGAGCCGGTTCATCCGCGCCATCGTCATCGGATGGTGAGTGATGACCAGGAAGCGCGTCGCGGTATCGGCTGCCATATGCTCCATCAAACGGCAGAAGCGGTCGACGTTGGCGTCGTCGAGCGGAGCATCGACCTCGTCGAGAACGCAAATCGGCGATGGGTTGGTCAAGAACACGGCGAAGATCAGCGACAAGGCCGTCAACGTCTGCTCGCCGCCGGATAGCAGCGACAGTGTCGCCGGCTTCTTGCCCGGCGGCTTGGCGATGATTTCAAGCCCGCCTTCGAGCGGGTCTTCCGGGCTCTCGATCATTTCGAGCCGCGCTTCGCCGCCGCCGAACAGGTGCGTAAACAGCCGCTCGAAGTGGGCGTTGACGGTCGCGAAAGCTTCATCGAGCCGCGACTTGCCCTCACGATTGAGTTGCTGAATTGCGACCCTGAGCTTGGCTATGCCTTGCTCCAGATCATCGCGTTCGGCCACCAGGCCTTCGAGCTGCTTCGATACTTCAACCAGATCGTCGTCCGCCTGAAGATTGACGCCGCCGAGGCGCTCACGGTCGGCCTTGAGCCGCGTCAGATGCCTTTCGACATCGGCAAGCGCGGGAATGGCGGATGCTTCGGGAAGCGCCGCGATTGCGAGGCAGTTCTCAGGCGTGACCTCGAAGGTTTCGCGAATGTGCCTTGCCGCTTCCTGGCGCCGCTGGCGCGCGTTCTCAAGGCGCGTCTCGATGCGAGCGTTGGCCTCCCGCGCCGCCGATACCTCGGCTTGGATCGTTCTCAAAGATTCAGTCGCGGCCCGAATGGCGTTTTCCGCCGAAGCCAATGTATCGGCTGCCGCGCGGCGCTCCTCATCCGCGCGTGACAGCGCCGAAAGCAAAGCCTCGCGCTGGGCGGCGATGCGAGCCGGCAGATCCGCCGTCGCCGCGATTTCGTCTCGCGCCTCTTTGAGACGAACCTCCAGCGTCTGAACTTGCGCTTCCGCGCTCGCCTGCCGGCTGTGCCAGCGGGCGATTTCGGCGTTCGCATGGCGAATCCGCTCCGCACGGATTTGCTTGTCGCGTTCGAGGCTGCCGAGACGTACGCGCGCTTCGGCGACCTCGCGGCGCGCCTGTTCGGCTTCGGCCTGCGCGGTCTTGAGCAGCGGCTCGAGGTCTTCGCCTTCGCTCATCGTCACGATGTGCGCTTCGATCTCGACGTGGCGCGCTTGCGCGGTCGTCAATTCTTCGTCGGCGCGCGACCGTTGGGCCGTTGCCGCGGCGAGCCGCGTTTCGCTCTCGCGCTGAAGTTTCTCGAGACCCGTCAGTTGCTGGCGAACTTGCGCCAACTCGTTCTGCTTTTCGCGCCAAAGCTGACGCAGCCGGCGCTCCTCGGCCTCGGCTTGCTGCGCGGCCGTGGCTGCAGCGCGCTCGGCGTCGATAGTGTCCTTCGCCTCGTTGAGAACGGCCTGCGCGCTCCGGTCGAGTTCCGCCAAGCGGTTCTTGTGCGCCAGTCGCTGGGCTGCCGGAGTGACGCCACCCGCAGCAGCGACGAAGCCATCCCAACGCCAAAGATCGCCTTCGCGCGAAACGAGACGCTGGCCGGTCTTCAAATGCGGTTGCAGACGTGCGCCTTCCGATCGCTTGACGACGCCGATCTGACGAAGCCGCCGCGTCAGCTCCTGCGGAGCTTCGACGTGCATGACGAGTGGTTCGGCATCGGCGGGCAGCGCGTGGTCTTCGGCCGGAAGATCGAGACGGCGCCAATGCACGCTGGCTTCCGGCGCGATCGGCGCCTCGAGGTCATCGCCAAGCGCCGCGCCGAGGGCAGTCTCGTATCCGGGCGACACGCGAATATGATCGACGGCCGGCGGATAAGCATCGTCGTCGGCGCGCGCGAGCAGCTTCGCGATGGTATCGCGCTCGGTTGAAAACGCGTTGGCTGCTAGACGGACGCGCTGCGCATCATCCCGCCGAGCCCTGGCGTCCGCCTGTTTCGTCTTGACGGTCTCTTCGGCCGCCAGAGTATCGGCTTCGATCTTGCTGATTTCCTGACCAAGCGCATGGCCACGCTGAGCCATATCGGAAACCTGTTCGCCGTCCGGCGCCTTCGCCGTCAGATCCCCGATCTGCGCATCGAACGCCGCGATTTGGCGCGTGATCTTCGCAACGAGGTCTTTGCGTTCCGTGAGCGCGGATTCAAGGCTCCGAAGCTTGGCGCGAGCTTCTGCAGCGCGATGCGTGATATCGGCGAAATGCGCGTCCGTCTCAACGCGCCGAGCTTCAGCCGCTTCATGCCGCCCTTTTTCTGCGGCTTCTTCGTCGACCGCCTTATGATCGGCCTCCTTGATGGCGGCGAGATCGGCTTCGAGATGGACCAGCGTTTCCTTGGCTTCGTGGATGAAGCCGGTTTCGCGCGCTAAATCGGAATCGAGCTGCTTGGCGCGCGCTTCGAGTTCGCGGGCGCGTTCGGCGGCCCGAGCCGCCTCGCGTTCGAGGTTCTCCTGCTCGATCTTGAAGCGCGCCAGCGCAGCCGCCTTGACCGCCTCCGCTTCACGCAGCGGCGGCAAGCCTTCAGCCAGACGAAGCTCTTCGTTGAAGGCCTTGGCTTCGGCTTCCGTCGCCCCGCCGAGACGCATCATCGTGGCGGTGAGCTGCGCCTCCTCGTGCTCGACGCTCTGGTGCGCATCTTGCCAAGTGAGATGGAAAGAGAGAGCTTCCTGCTGACGGATCTCGTTCGAAATCTCTTTATAGCGCCGCGCCTGCCGAGCCTGTCGCTTCAATGATTCTGTTTGCGATTGAAGCTGTCCGACGACGTCGCTCAAGCGCTCGATGTTCGCTTCGGCCGCCCTGAGCTTGAGTTCCGCTTCGTGCCGGCGCGTATGCAATCCCGCAATACCGGCTGCGTCCTCGAGAATGCGCCGACGTTGCTCAGGCTTTGCGTTGACGAGTTCGCCGATCTGCCCCTGCCGCACGAGTGCCGGGGACCGCGCGCCGGTCGCCGCATCCTCGAACAAGACTTTGACGTCGCGCGCGCGCACGTCGCGACCGTTGATGCGGTAAGCGGAACCCGCCTCGCGCTCGATGCGCCGCGTGATCTCGATGACGTCGCCGCCGTTGAATTCGGCCGGCGCCTTGCGCGCGCTGTTGTCGAGGAACATCGTGACTTCGGCGCTCGATCGCTCGGGCCGGCCTCCGCTACCGGAGAAGATCACGTCGTCCATGGCGGCAGCACGCATCGATTTGTGCGAGCTCTCGCCCATCACCCAGCGAAGCGCTTCGAGAAGGTTCGACTTGCCGCAACCGTTGGGGCCGACGACTCCCGTCAGTCCGGGCTCGATGACAAGCTCGGTCGGGTCGATGAAGGACTTAAATCCCAGAAGCCTGAGCCGGGTGATTTTCATTTCTTCTTGTCAGTCCTCGATGCCGTGTCGTCGTGGCTCAGGACCGTTGCAAACCGTCCCCTAGGGGCTCGCGGCTGCCGTTGGCGTACCGCGTTGATTGGCCTGCTCGACGTAGTCGGCGATCTCCGCAATCGTCAGCTCTTTCTTGATGAGCTTGGTACCGATGAAAAAGTTCGGCGTTCCGACGATGCCGAGCTTGCGCCCGCGCTCCTTCACCCACTTCAAGTTTTCGATCATGCCTTGATTCTGCAGACAAGCGTCAAACTGCGGGCGAGTCATCCCCACCTGTCGTGCAACGGCGAAAATGGCGTCTGGCCGCACTTCGAGCGACACCCAAGACGGCTGCTGCTGCATGAACTTCCCGTAGAGTTCCAGATACTTATCAGGCGGCGCACAGCGCAGCACAATCGTCGCATTGCCGGACGTTTTGCCGATCGGGAACTCGCGCAGGATATATCGAACCTTTCCGGTGTCGATAAACCGGCTTTTCAATTCCGGGTATGTCGTCAGATAGAAATTCCGGCAATGCGGGCAGGTGAGCGAGGCGTATTGCACGATGGTGACGGGCGCGTCGGGCCGTCCCCAGCTCATTTCCGGCAGCGGACTCGGCGCCATGATGTCGGCGACCGTCGGGTTCTGGATGACTTCGCGCCCGCCCGACGCCGTGGCGTTGGGATCGCTGAAGGGCGTCGGCATGCCGTCGTCGGTTCTTCCGGCGCCGGTGGTCGGATAGGCGGCGCCGAGGTTGCTGCTGTCGCTCGATATGCTCGCCGTGGCCCCTGGAGTGAGCGTCGGCAACGTCGCGCCGCAGCCTGACAGCCAACCAGCGAAGACGACGGTGACGGCAAGGCCCAGCGAGCGGACGAGCATCAGGATTTCCAGCTACTTCGCCGCCAACAGCGGCCCGATCACTTTATCAAAGCCCTCCATCGAGGGAGCCTCTTGCAACCGCTTGCCGTTGATAAAGAAAGTCGGTGTGGCATTGACGCCAAACGTGTCGCTCGCGCGCGTACGTTGTGCCGTGATCTGATCGAGAAGTTTCTGATCCGTCAGGCACTTATCGAAGCTTTCCTGGGTGAAGCCCGCCTGCTTCGCGATATCGAACAGCTTCGGCACAGGGCTACCGCTGGCAAAGGCCCAGTCCTGCTGCTTCGCATAGAATGTCTCGATCAGCGGAATGGCCTTATCGCCCCCCGCGCAGCGCGCCAGCATCGACACGGCGGCGGCAAGATTATCGAGCGGATATTCGCGGAAGATATAACGGACCTTGCCGGTGTCGATGTACTTCTTCTTGAAGTCGTCGAAGATCTCGTTCGCAAAGTGTGCGCAGTGCGGGCACGTCATCGAGGCGTATTCGACGACAGTGACCTTCGCGTCCGCAGGCCCGATGGTCAGGTCAGGGAGGTCCGTCGTCTTCATCAGCTCTTCGACAGGAACCTCGGCGGGCCCGTCTTTGCGCTGCGCGAAGCTCGGCTCGGTGCTGGCGAACGCAAAGCCAACGACGGCAGCCAAGGCCAGCAGGCCAAAGCCGCGCCGTTCAGAGGAAAGGCCCGGAATAAAATTTCTGAACTCGATCAAGGTCCTAACTCCTCTCGGATGCATGCCGTATGGGATCGGCGGTCGTAGACGCCGCCTAGCACGGTTCTGGCGCCGGAATAAGCCGAAACCGTACTGAATAGCAACTGAATGGTCGGTAATTTGCCCGACGGCGTCAGCGCGTTCCGGATGCCGCGACGCTTCGGCCGAGGGCGTCGAGCGCGGCGCTGAGGTCTCCCGGAGAAACTGTGATGCCAACTGTGGGAGCCTTGAGGGCTGCCGGCGCTTTGGGCCCGGCTTTTGCGTCGCGCGGCACCTGGTGAACTTTGAGCTGTCCGATCGCGCGATAGCCGAAATACCGGTTGATTCGATCGATGATTTCCTGGTGGCGGTAGGAGATATCAAGCGCAAAAGCCGGGTCGCTTGCGACGATCAACGTCGCGCCCGCGCTCCGGGCGCCCTCTTCGGCAGTATCCCCATGGGAGCGTGCGCCACGAGGCCATTTGATCGTCTCAGGTCGCGTAAGCCTCGCCAAATCGGCGCCGACGATCGTTTCCCATGAAGCCATGATCTCGGCGCTGTGAAAGCCGAATTTTTCGAACGCCGCAGCCGTTACTTTCGGCACGAAAGCGCCGACCGCCCGAGCAAACTGGCCTTTGCCGCTGCTACGTGCATCAGGGGGCAACGTCCGCATTTGAGCTGTGGGTTCCCTATTCGACACTTGCGGTCACTCGTCTCGGCAGGCTTGTGGCGACGTAAATGAGGACTACCATTGTCGATGCGATTCGAGGTTCCCGCGCAACCGGAGATAAAGGGCGCATGGGCGCGGTCCAGCACAATGCAGCTCTTCGTAAACAGCAGCAGCAACTGCCGCTGCGACCCGCTGGGCCGTTGACGGTTCGCGCGCTGCTCGCGTGGTACGAAGCCGAGCGCCGCGATCTTCCCTGGCGTTACGGTCCGCGCAAGAAGGCCGATCCCTACCGCGTCTGGCTGTCGGAGATCATGCTGCAGCAGACGACAGTGAAAGCTGTCGTTCCGTATTTCCAGAAGTTCGTGGCCCGCTGGCCGACGGTCTCGGCACTCGCCGCCGCCCAGCTGGAAGAGGTTCTGCAACAATGGGCAGGCCTCGGATATTACTCGCGCGCCCGCAATCTGAAGGCCTGCGCCGACGCCGTCGTGCGCGACTACGGCGGAGAATTCCCGCGCGCGGAAAATGAGCTTCTAAAGCTTCCGGGCATTGGCCCCTACACGGCCGCCGCCATCGCCGCCATCGCGTTCGGAGAAAAAGCGACGCCCGTCGACGGCAACGTCGAACGCGTCGTGTCGCGGCTCTTTGCGGTCAGGCAGCCGCTTCCCGGCGCCAAACCCGAAATCCGCCGATTGGCCGCAACATTGACGCCGCAACGTCGTGCCGGCGATTTCGCCCAGGCCATGATGGATTTGGGCGCCGAGATCTGCACGCCGAAGAAGCCGTCATGCCTCGTCTGTCCCGTGCAGCAGGATTGCTCCGCCAGCGCTCAAAATCTCGCCGAGCTGCTGCCGATGAGAGGCGCCAAGGCCGCCCGCCCGTCGCGCTACGGCATCGCGTTTCTCGTGCAGAGGGAAGACGGCGCCGTCCTGCTTCGTCAGCGGCCCGAAGCTGGATTGCTCGGAGGCATGCTCGAAGTGCCGTCGACGCCATGGGGCGACGTCGTGCCCATAAGAAAAGAGGCGATGCGTTCAGCGCCCATTACGGCGGCATGGCTGCCGGTCCCGGGCGCCGTCGTCCACGTCTTCACCCATTTCCGGCTCGAGCTCATCGTCTACCGGGCGCTCGTTCCGATCGATGCGAGCTTCACGCTATGGGCCGAGCAGGAGCGTTGCCGCTGGGTTCAGCGGCGCGATCTGCACGCGCAAGCCTTGCCGAGCGTGATGAAGAAAGTCATCGCGCACGGCCTGGCCGACAACTGAAGAACCTACTCCGCAGCTTCGAGCGTGATCCGGCTGTTAAGCCCAAGTTGGCGCTTGGCTTCGGACCGAAGCACATCGATCGGCTTCAGCTTCCCTTCCGCTTCGAAGTGCCAGTACGTCCAGCCATTGCACGCGGCCTTGCCCTGCACGATGGCGCCGAGACGATGGATCGAAGCTTGCTGACCGGCATAAAACAGCGTGCCGTCGGCGCGGACTTCCGCACGCACTTCGCGGCGTGAGTCGAAGAGCTTGCGGCCCGGCTCAATGATGCCGAGTTCCAAAATCTGTCCGAAGGGAATTCGCGGCTCGCTGCGCTTCGAGGGCAACGTGTCGATCGCCTCGAGATCGAGCGGCTGAACTTTTGCGATCCGCTCGTCGGCCGCCTTTGCATAATCGACGTCGCGTTCGATTCCGATGAACTTGCGCCCAAGCCGCTTGGCAACCGCGCCTGTCGTGCCAGTGCCGAAGAACGGGTCGAGCACCGTATCACCCGGCTTCGTCGAAGCGATCATGATCCGATTCAGGAGCGCTTCGGGTTTTTGTGTTGGATGCGCCTTGCGTCCGCCGTCGTCTTTCAAGCGCTCTGGTCCCGAGCAGATCGGAAACAGCCAATCCGAACGCATCTGCAGATCGTCGTTCGAAGCCTTGAGGCTCTCATAGTTGAACGTCACGCGCGATTTGCGATCGCGCCCCGCCCAGATCATCGTTTCGTGCGCGTTGGTGAAACGCTTGCCGCGAAAATTCGGCATCGGGTTCACTTTGCGCCAGATGACGTCGTTCTGAATCCAAAATCCGAGATCCTGGATCGCCGCACCGATACGAAAGATGTTGTGATAAGAGCCGATGACCCAGAGGGCGCCATCGGGCTTGAGCACGCGACGGCATTCGGCGAGCCAGGCGCGGCAAAATGAATCATAAGCGGCGAAGTCGGTAAACTTGTCCCAAGCGTCATCGACGCCGTCGACCTTCGTGTTGTTCGGCCGCAAAAGATCGCCGGCAAGCTGCAGATTATAAGGCGGGTCGGCGAAGACGAGATCGACGCTCGCCGTTGCGAGCTTCTTCAATTCACCGATGCAATCACCAACGAGAATCTTGCCGCTCGGTGAGCGGCCTTTGACGCGACGCGAACCCATGTACTGAACCTGCTACGCTACGATTACTGCGTGCCCGTCTCATACTCATGCGGCGGGCCGTCGAGCTTTGTACATGATCAAAAGGCCGCTTGGATACGCGCGAGTTGCCCGCAAGAGATTTATATTTTTTGATTCTATCGGCAACTTGAGGGGCTTGCGGACTAAGCGTCGGCGAGCCCGAGTCCAAGCGCGAGCTGTACGGGCTTGAACGAACGCCGATGCAGCGCCGACACGCCGAGCTTGTCGATAGCCGCCTGATGCTCGGGCGTGCCGTAGCCCTTGTGGCGTTCGAAGCCGTAGCCCGGATAGTCGCGCGCCAATTCCATCATGATGCGGTCGCGCGTAACCTTGGCGATGATCGACGCCGCCGCGATCGAAAGGCACTTGGCATCGCCTTTGACGATGGTGCGGGTCGCCATCGCAACGCGCGGCGCCTTGTTGCCGTCGACGAGCACGAGCTTTGGCTTCTCGGCGAGCTGGCTGACGGCTTGGGCCATGGCCCACAACGTCGCGCCGAGAATATTTTCGCGATCGATCCGGTCGACCTCGGCAATGCCGACGGCGACGATCGCGACTTTCATGATGCGTCTGTAGAGGAACGCGCGGGAATCTTCGTCCAGCACTTTGCTGTCGTCGATGTTCGCCGGGATTTTATCGGGATTGAGAATGACTGCCGCCGCAACGACCGGCCCCGCCCACGGTCCACGTCCGGCTTCATCCACGCCCGCGATCGGCCGCGAGCCGAGTTGATGCTCGGCAGCTTCGAGTTCGAACGTCGGCTTGATGCGCGAATCGGCGATCTTCATGCGCCAGATTGATCATCGCACCTACCTGCCTGTCAAAGCAGCTTAAGTTGTTGTCCCCCGCTACCCGGTCTTATGAAGAGGTCGGTTCTAAGCGCAACTCGATCCTCGCCGAGGCCGAGACGCTTCTTCGCGAGCCGGAAGCGGAGCGCAATTTGCGTCGCATAGGGCCCTCGGCCGCGCTGGCGGATGCCGAAGTCCGGCGTGTAGTCCTTTCCGCCGTGCATCGCGCGGAGCAGCGAGATGACTTTGTCGGCATGGTTGGGAAATTCTTCGCGTAGCCACTCGCGAAAGAGATCCTTGATCTCGAGGGGCAGACGCAGCAGCACATAGCCCGCATCGCGCGCGCCGGCTTCGCGTGCAGCTTCGAGAATTGGTTCGATCTCGTGGTCCGTTAGACCCGGAATGATCGGCGCGACCATCACGGTGACGGGTATTCCGGCTTCGGACAATCGCCTTACCGCCTCAAGACGCTTCGTCGGCGTCGCGGCTCGTGGCTCCATCGCGCGGGCAACGTGGCGGTCGAGCGTGGTGATGGACACCGCGACCCTCGCTAAATTTTTCTCGGCCATCGGTCCGAGGATATCGATGTCGCGTACAACAAGAGCCGATTTCGTGATGATTCCGACGGGGTGATTGGTCTCGGCCATCACCTCTAGGATCGAGCGCGTGATCCGGCGCTCGCGCTCGATCGGCTGATACGGGTCCGTATTCCCCCCGATCGCAATCGTCTCCGGCTTGTAACCGGGCTTCTTGAATTCCCTCTCCAGGAGAGCGGCGGCGTTGGGCTTGGCGTAAAGCTTCGTCTCGAAATCGAGACCGGCGGAATGTCCGAGATAGCAGTGGCTTGGGCGCGCGTAGCAGTAGATGCAGCCATGCTCGCAGCCTCGATAAGGATTTATCGAGCTGTCGAAAGAAACATCGGGGCTGTCGTTATGCGAGATGATCGATTTGGCGGCTTCCTCGATAACCTCGGTTTTGAACGCCTCGAGATCGCCAAGGCTTTCCCAGCCGTCGTCGAACTCCTCATGAGCCTCAGACTCGAAGCGCCCCGTCTTGTTAGAACGGGCACCCCGCCCACGCCGCCGCTCTAAATCGACGACATGAGGCGCGGTCGGATAAGCCGATTGTCCTTTGTTCGAAGCCATTTCTCGCAAGCGTTGCTCAAGGTCCTCGACCTGTAGCAGACCGGCAAGAACAAATAAAGAACAAAAAACCGACGGATTTTCTACCGCTGTTGGTTAAGGCCCGCGACTTGGCGCTCCTTGCCGCGCATCCTTTGACGTGTCAGGAAATGCAAATGATCTCTGTTATCATTCCCGCCCGTAATGCCGAGCATACGTTGGCGGCGACGCTCTCGGCGCTCGTTCCCTCAGCCGTCGACGGCATCGTCCGGCAGGTCATCGTCGTTGACGGTGGTTCGACCGACAGCACGGCCGAGGTGGCCGATCAGGCTGGAGCCGATGTCGTTGTCAGCGCTCCGGGACGCGGCGGCCAGTTGGCTCAAGGCGCGGCACTGGCGCGCTTTCCGTGGCTCCTCTTTCTCAACGCCGATACAGTTCTCGAAGACGGCTGGGAGCGCAGCGCCACCAGCTTCATGCGCCGGGTCGATCGCGGCGAGCGTTCGATGGCGGCGGGCGCCTTCACGTTCCGCCTTGACGACAAGGGTATCGCTCCGAGGCTTCTCGAACGCCTCGTCCATCTGCGCTGCAAGATTCTTCGTATCCCTTACGGTGACCAGGGTCTGCTGATACCGCGTCAGCTGTTCGACGCGGTCGGCGGCTATAAAAATCTCCCGATCATGGAAGACCTCGACTTGGCCCGCCGCCTTGGCCGTCGCCGCCTCGCGATGCTCGACGCCAATGCCCTGACATCGGCCGAGCGATACAAGCGCGACGGCTATCTGTCGCGATCGGTCCGCAACCAGATGTGCCATGTGCTCTACGGCGCGGGTTTGCCGGTCAGCTTCATCGCGCGGCTCTACGGAAACGTTGAGACGGCGCCCTAGCGTTCATCCGGCCGAATTTTGTCGAGCGTGCAGCGGTCCATGGGTCTCCCGGCACGAGGCTTTGTGCTATGCTTAGTGCGAAGCAAGGGAGAGACCCCATGCATATCATTGAATATCTTGCGACCTCAGTCGGCAATGAACCCCGAGCTATTTATACGGAGCTGGCGCTCGGATCGACCGCGGAGGAGGCCATGGACCAAGCCAATACTCATTTGCCGAAAATGACGGCTAAATATGGCGCTCAGGGCTACCGCATCGTTGACAGCAATAAGCAATGCGTTGGTATCGGCCCTGAGGGATTCCTCAGTACCTGAGCAGGTTCACTGAACACTACGCAGGTTCAGCCGGTTTTGCGGTGTTCCTCGAGCCGCGGCATGATCTCGACGAAGTTGCACGGGCGATACCGGGCATCGAGCTGGAATTTCAAAATTCCATCCCATGCGTCGCGGCAGGCTCCTGGCGATCCCGGCAGGCAAAAAATATAGGTCCCCCGAGCGACGCCGCCGCACGCGCGCGACTGGATCGTCGATGTGCCGACCTTCTGATACGACAGCATGTGAAAGAGGATCGCGAACCCTTCGATCTCTTTTTCGAAGAGTGGCTTGATCGCTTCCGGCGTGACGTCTCGGCCGGTAAAGCCGGTGCCGCCTGTCGTGATCACGCAATCGACTAAAGGATCGTTGATCCAGCCTTCGACGATGCTTCTGATCGCCGCCTTGTCGTCTTTCACGAGCTTGCGGTCGGCAAGAACATGCCCCGCCTCACTTATCGAACGCTCCAGAAAATTGCCGGACGTATCCTCGGCGGCCGTTCGTGAATCGGACATCGTCAGGACGGCGATCCTGACCGGAACGAACTGGCGTTCGGTATCAATGCCGGCCATCGCAACCCTCGCGTGGTGATAATCGACGTGCTGAGCCTGGCCCTTCGCCCGACAGCCGTCCAGCGCGCATTTTTTGGCAGGAGAGTTGCCGTCGCTTAAGTTAACATCTAAAATTCGATGCAACTGCCAATAAGACAGAGGTTGTTGACGCACGAGTCGAGAGCGTGCCGCCCTAAAGCTTCGACCGTATCTGCAACAGATCCATCCACGCCAGCTGCTTGGCGGCGGGCGTTCTGAGCAGATATGCCGGATGCAGGGTCGCTATCGCTGGAATTTTCCGGTCGCCGATCGCGACCTCCCGCCACTTGCCCCTGAGGCGCATGATCCCTTCCGCGGCGCCGAGCACCTCCTTTGCGGCAGAGCCCCCGACAGCGACGAGCATCTTCGGCGATACGAGTTCGATTTGCCGTTCGAGGAACGGCCGGCAGGCGAGAGCTTCCTGCGGCGTCGGCGTGCGATTGCCGGGCGGACGCCAATAGACGATGTTGGTGATGTGAACGTCGGCTTCCGAGAGCCCGATCGCTCCGAGCATCTTATCGAGCAATTGCCCGGCCCGCCCGACGAACGGCTTTCCTGCAAGGTCCTCGTCACGGCCGGGGGCTTCGCCGATGATCATCACGTCGGTACGCGGCGCACCCCGATAAAAGCAAAGTTTCGTCGCGGTCGATTTGAGCCCGCAACCGTCGAAGTTCTTGAGCGCCGCCTCGAGTTCATCGAGCGTATTGGCCGCGCGCGCGATGCGCCGGGCGCCAGTTTCGGCTTCGCTAGCACCGAGCGGTGTCGCGGCGCGGGGCCTCGCCGCCGGCTCGGTCTGCGAAGGGCTTTCAGGCAGCCTTGCACGGGGCACAGATTGACCCACGGACGGCCGAGCGACGGCGGCTGCGGCCGCACTCTCCGCGCCCATATGATCGGGCCTCGGCCAAGCAAATGTGGCCCCCGGGGGCTCGTTTCCGCGCGAAAGCCAGTCATGCGCCGTTTCGCCCACGGCAGCGTCGATGCCCATGGCTTGCAACCAACCGAGCAGCGCCAGCATTTCATCTTGAGAGTTTGATCTCGCCATCGGGTCACAACAATAAGGACGCAGCCGGCGAATTGCACGCGTCCGGGCACTGTCCCTGTGCGTTATCGGTCAACTTGACGCTTCCCCCGCCGCGACCTAATCGAGATTAATGGGTTTTCAGCAATCAAAACCGAGGTGACGATGGCCACTGACGAAGCCGACTTGCCGGCACGCGAGGCAATGGACTTCGACGTGGTGATCGTTGGCGCCGGCCCCTCCGGCCTGGCAGCCGCGATACGCTTGAAGCAGAAAGCTGCGGCATCGGGCGCCGATATCTCCGTCGTCGTCGTCGAGAAGGGCTCCGAACTCGGTGCCCACATTCTCTCGGGCGCCATCATCGATCCGATCGGACTCAATCGCCTCCTCCCGGATTGGAAGGAGCGCGGCGCGCCGATAGAGACGCCGGTGACCGAGGACGTATTCCTGGTCCTCGGTCCCGAAGGCGACGTCCGCCTGCCGAACTGGCCGATGCCGCCGCTCATGAAGAACCACGGCAATTACATCGTAAGCCTCGGCTCGGTGTGCAAATGGCTCGGCGAGCAAGCGGCCGAGCTCGGTGTGGAGATCTATCCGGGCTTCGCCGCGACCGAGGTTCTTTATGACGAGAACGGCGCAGTCGCTGGCATTGCCACGGGCGATATGGGTGTCGGTCGCGACGGCAAGCCAAAGGACAGTTTCGTTCGCGGTATGGAGCTGCGTGGCAAGTACACGCTGATCGGGGAAGGCGCACGCGGGTCGCTCTCAAAAGGCCTGATCCGCCATTTCGAATTGGCCAAGGGCCACGAGCCGCAGAAGTATGGCATAGGTCTGAAGGAGCTTTGGCAGGTAGCGCCAGAGAAGCATCGGCCGGGTTATGTTCAGCACACGTTCGGTTGGCCGCTGGATAACCGCACTGGCGGCGGTTCATTCCTCTACCATTACGGAGACAATCTCGTTTCCGTTGGCTTCGTCGTACATCTGAACTACGCGAACCCTTATCTCTCGCCCTACGACGAATTTCAGCGCTTCAAAACCCACGCTGCCATTCGTGGTGTTTTTGAAGGCGGCAAACGCATCGGCTACGGTGCTCGCGCCATCACCGAAGGTGGCTGGCAGTCGATGCCGGATCTCGTTTTTCCGGGAGGTGCGCTGCTCGGCTGCGCTGCTGGCATGGTGAACCTGCCGCGCATCAAGGGCAGCCATAACGCCATCCTCTCCGGCGTCGCGGCGGCCGACGCCGTTGTGGACGCGCTCGCGGCGGGACGGGCCCATGACAAGCTCGATGCCTACGAGAAGGATGTCCGCACCGGCGACATTGCGCGTGACCTGAAACCCGTTCGCAATATGAAGCCGCTCTGGTCGAGGTTCGGCACTTTTGTTGGCGTGGCGCTGGGTGGCACCGATCTTTGGCTCAACACAATCATTTCCGGTGTCGGTCTCGGATATACGCTGAAGCACGGCAAGACGGACGCCGCCGCGACCGGCAAGGCCGCTGATTTCAAGCCGATCGTGTATCCGAGGCCAGACGGCAAGCTGACCTTCGACAAGCTGACGAATGTGTCCTTCTCGGCGACCAACCACGAGGAGGATCAGCCCGTACATTTGAAATTGCTGGATCCGGCCGTGCCTATTGCCGTCAATCTGCCGCAGTATGCCGAGCCAGCGCAGCGTTACTGCCCGGCAGCGGTCTACGAAATCGTGAAAGATGACAAGGGCGATCCGAAATTCCAGATCAACGCGCAGAACTGCGTACACTGCAAAACCTGCGATATCAAAGATCCCAGCCAAAATATTAACTGGACATGTCCGGAAGGCGGCGGCGGGCCCAATTACGCCGGAATGTAACGCTGAGCTACGAGGCCTCGGAGCGGTTTCGGGGGCCTTCTGACGGGTCCAATGACATTGAAGCGCATCCATTGCGCCGCCGGAATATTGCGCAGTTGGGCGTCGGCAGAGTCCATAACAGTTAGCAATTTCGGCGCATGTCTTATTTTTCACGTAAAGCGTGTCGCCAAGCCAGCAATATCTTTGCTAGGCTTGGGCCCGCAGGAATCGAATTGGCTTCCGGCAGCAAAGGGAAAATATCTATGCGGGGATCCCTCGGGCGTATGCTGAGTGTAGGCCTTGGTGCGATCGTGATGACGGTCGCCGGGTTTTTCAGCGAGGCTCCGGCCCGCTCTCAAGACCAAGACCCGGGTCAGGACGAGGTGTCGACATCAATACTCGGCAATTATCTCGCCGGCCGTTTTGCTCGTGCTGCGCAGGACACGCAGGAAGCTGCGGATTTTTACGGCAAGGCACTCGAACGCGATCCATCGAACGACGTGTTGCTCGAGCAGGCCTTCCAGATGGAGACGATGTCTGGGAATTGGCCGAAGGCCATTCCTCTCGCAGAGCAATTGGCAGCCTCGCACCAGTCGCATCGGATGTCGCAGTTTCTCCTGGGGGTGACCTCTTTCAAGTCCGGTGATTACCCGAAGGCTGAAGAGCACTTCACCGCGGCCTCCGAAAATCCCATCGGCGAGCTGACGAGCGCGATAGCGGTAGGTTGGACGCGCCTTGCTGCCGGTGACGCGGACGGCGCACTCAAAGCCCTCGATCTCCCGAAGCAGCCCGATTGGGCACAATTTTATCTGCGCTATCATCGTGCTCTGATTGCCGACCTTGCCGGTCGCAAGGCCGATGCGCGTGCGTCCTACGAAAAAGTCTTCAAGCAGGACAGCCGCACGCTCAGGACATCACTCGCCTATGCCCAGTCGGCGGCCCACTACGGCGATTTCAAAACCGCGCGTCAGGTCATCAAGGAACAGCTCGCCAAGACGCAGGGCGATCCACATCCTCTCGCGAAAGAGATGCTCGACACCATCAATCGCAAGGATAAGCCGCCGCTTCTGATTTCCAATCCGACGGATGGCCTGGCGGAAGTGTTCTACGGACTGGGTGAAGCGCTCGCCGGAGAAGGCGGTGTCAGCCTCGGAACGATCTATTTGCAGCTCGCCCTCGACGCCAAGCCCGACCACGCTTTTGCTCTTGCCGCGCTTGCCAACGCTCAGGAAGCTGTGAAGCGTTACGACGACGCGATCGTGACGTATGACAAGATCCCGCAAGGGACGCCGCTGCAAAGCGCCATCGACATTCGCAAGGCCTTCGATCTCAACTCGCTCGAGAAGACCGATGACGCCAAGGCCATTCTCGTAAAGCTGGTCGAAAAGGATCCCAAGGACGTCCGCCCGCTTGAAGCTCTCGGTAACATCATGAGGGCGCGCAAAGACTATGCCGGCGCAGTGACGTACTTCACCAAAGCTCTTGCGGTTCTGAATAAATCCGACTCTCGCAATTGGGGATATTACTACGCGCGGGGCACGTCCTACGAGCGGCTGAAAAACTGGCCCGCAGCCGAAGCCGACCTCAAGCGGGCACTGACGCTCGCGCCCGACCAGCCGTTGATTTTGAACTATCTCGGCTACTCCTGGGTCGATCAGGGCAAAAACCTGAAGGAAGGCACCCGTCTGATCGAGAAGGCCGTACAGTTGAAGCCTGACGACGGCTACATCGTCGATAGCCTTGGCTGGGCCCACTATAAGCAAGGGAACTTCAAGGAGGCCGTGCGCTTCCTGGAACGCGCCGTTGAGATCAAACCCGAAGATCCGACTTTGAACGATCACTTGGGCGATGCCTTCTGGAAAGTCGGACGCGAGCGCGAGGCGCGCTTCCAGTGGAGCCAGGCTCTGTCCCTCGAACCGGAACCGGAAGACGTCGACAAGATAAAAGCCAAGCTTGAGCGCGGTCTCGATTCTAAGGGCGAAGCCAAGAACGTCGAGAAGACGCGACAGGTTCAGACCGACGAAGGATTGCACAAGCGCAGCGAAAACAAGGCCGGGACGCAGCCGGGCAGGGCCGTGGAGTAACGGCAAGTGGTGCAAAGTCGAGTGACGACGATCAACGGGCGCCGCGGGCGCCCGTTTTCATGTTGTTTGAAGGCCGTTGAGTGCCTATGTCGAAATCGGAATTCGCGCCCGCCAAGATCAACCTGACGCTCGAAGTCTTGGGACGCCGCGGCGACGGCTATCATGAGCTTCGCAGTCTGGTGGCATTCGCGCGCGATGCGGGCGACCAATTAACGCTTAGCCCCGAAGCCAATCCCAAAACCAAAATCGAGGGGCCATTCGCGAGCGGGATCGGCGACGCCAATCTCGTCGACGATGCGATCAGGGCAGTTTCTGCCTTGGTCCCAAATTTAAACACTGGCGGTCTGACGCTTGAAAAGAACCTGCCGGTTGCGAGCGGCATCGGTGGCGGCTCGGCGGACGCAGCAGCAGCGCTACGGCTCCTGAGCGCGACATATCCGGAAATCGCGAACCTCGATTTACCGTCCATTGCACGCACGCTCGGCGCCGACGTTCCCGTCTGCTTGCGCAGCCGCAGCGCGATAATGACCGGCGTCGGCGAAGAAATCAGTGACGCCGCTTTGCCGGGCGACATTTTCGCTGTGCTCGCTAATCCTCTCGTCGAAGTGCCGGGAAACAAAACGGCGCAGGTTTTTCGTCTACTCGCGGCGCCTCCATTGCCCACGGACGCAAGCAAGGAAAAGCAACCGATCCTGTCATCCGTCGGCGATTTGATCAGGTACGCCGCGACACGCGGTAATTCCCTCGAAGCACCGTCCCGCCAGTTATTTCCTCAAATAGGAGCCATGCTGTCGGAACTCGCAAAGCTGCCGCGCTGCCGGCTCGCGCAGTTGTCGGGCGCCGGGCCGACGTGCTTCGCCCTGTTTGAGAACGAACAGGCGGCCTCAAACGGAGCCCGCGCGCTCAAGGCTCGCAATCCCGGATGGTGGGTCGTCTCGACGCGACTGATCTAGAGCCTCAATGGGAACGGCCGATGCAGAAGCCTATGACCTGCTCAAGCGCGTCTTTCTCTCGGCTTGCTGGAAAAATTGCCAGCGCATCTCGCGCGATTGCGCCATAGGAACGCGCACGCTCGAATGTCGCCTCGATTGCTTTGTGCCGCCGCATGAGGGTTATGGCGTGCTCCAAATCGCCTTCGCCGATGTCGCCATCGGCAATGGTGCGGTTCCAGAACTGGCGCTCGTCGCTTGAGCCACGCCGGAATGAAAGAATGACCGGCAGCGTGATTTTGCCCTCGCGGAAATCATCGCCGACCGACTTGCCGAGACGCGTGCTGTCGCCAGCGTAGTCGAGCGCGTCGTCGACCAGCTGGAATGCCAGACCGAGGTTCTTTCCGTAGGACCGAAGCGCAGCCTGTTCCTCGTTGGGGCGCCGCGCCAGGGCTGAACCGGATTCGGCTGCAGCAGAAAAAAGCGCTGCCGTCTTGGAGTTGATGATCGAAAGATAATCGTCTTCGGTGGTCGACGTGTTCTTAGCCGCGGCAAGCTGCATGACTTCGCCTTCCGCGATCGTCGCTGCCGCATTCGACATGATCCGGAGGACGGAGATCGAGCCGACGTCGACGAACATCTTGAAGGCTTGGCCGAGAAGAAAATCGCCGACGAGCACGCTCGCCTGGTTGCCCCAGATCATGCGCGCAGTCTTGCGCCCGCGCCGCGTTGCGCTCTCATCGACGACATCGTCATGGAGAAGCGTCGCCGTGTGCATGAATTCGACCGCAGAGGCGGTGCGGATATGGCCATTCCCAGAATATCCGCAGAGTTTTGCTGTAGCCAGCGCCAGCATCGGCCTGAGGCGCTTGCCGCCGCTATCGATGAGGTGGTGAGCAAGTTCTGGGATCATCTCGACGTCGGACACCGCCTTGTCGAGAATAATACGGTTGATGGCTTCGAGGTCGTCGGCAACGAGGTCGAGAAGCGGCTGTAGCTTCTGACCTGTTTCGCGAATGTCTTCGAGCGGAATAACGCGGCCCAAGTTGCACTCCAATTTTTTATGCCATGCTAATATAGGTTGTTGTCTTTAGGCCGTCACGCAGCCTCCGCCCGGACCGGGCTGTCATTCATCTTCGGAATTGCCATGCGCGAGTTGGTTTTGACGAACGACCTGGTCCTCATCAGTTATATCGAGGCACTGCTGGCCGATCAGGGCATCGAAGCGGTGGTATTTGATCGAAATATTAGTCTTATGGAAGGGTCAATCGGCGCTTTCCCGCGACGTCTTGTCGTTGCCGAGGACGCCTGGAACCGCGCAAGCCGGGTCTTAAGAGATGCCGGGCTTGGCGAGTGGGTGGTCGGATATGAACGCACATGAGCCCGACCAGTCTGTCCTCGATACGTCGAGCGAGGACCTCTTTCTTGGCGATGCTTTGGTCGTGCGCCAGCCGCGCAATGGCTACCGTGCCGGAACCGACGCGGTACTTCTTGCTGCGTCCATTGGACCTGAATCCGTAGGCATCGGGCCGGTTCTGGACGTCGGCTCCGGCGTCGGCGTCGTGGGACTTTGCGTGGCGGCACGGTGCCCCAGGGCGAGCGTTGTGCTGCTTGAGCGCGAGCCGAACCTGGTCGCCCTCGCGCGCCATAACATCGGCCACAACGGCCTGGCGATGCGCGTTTCGGTTGTCCAAGCCGATATTGCACGCGCGTCAGGCGCGCTCGACAAGGCAGGCACCGCGTCCGAAAGTTTTGCAATCGTTCTCGCCAACCCGCCCTACCATGAGGAAGGCCGAAGCACGGCAGCGGGGAGCAGGCTCAAGGCGGCCGCACACCAGATGCCACAAGACGCATTGGAGACGTGGGCGCGGTTCATGAACCGCATGGCGGCGCCGGGCGGGCAGGTCGCCATGATCCACAAGACCGAGGCGCTGCCCCGCATTCTGTCAGCTTTCGAGGGACGGTTTGGCGGAATAAGTGTGCTGCCTATCCACGCGCGCTCAGCGGAATCGGCAATTCGTGTGATCGTCACGGGCATCAAAGGCAGCCGCGCGCCGATTTCGATCAAACCCGGCCTCGTATTGCACGGTCCGGATCAAGCCTTTCTGCCGGAAATCGAGGCGGTTTTCCGCTATGGCGCGGCGCTTCCGTCGAAATTCGGCGGCTGATCGCCACTGGCAGCGGGCCTCCGATTGCACTAGATCATCCGCTCTTTCATCTAAGGCGTGGCACCAGCAAATTGCTCGCAGGAGTTTAGCTTTATGTGGCCGTTTTCACGTCAGCCCGTCGTACCGGTTTTGCGCTTCAGCGGCCCGATCGGGATGGCAACTCCGCTGCGGCCGGGATTGAGCCTTGCGGCCTACGCTGGCGCGATCGAAAAGGCGTTCTCGGTTTCGAAACTGCCGGGTGTCGCGGTCGTCATCAATTCACCGGGCGGCTCGCCGGTTCAGTCGAACCTCATATTCAAACGCCTTCGCCAGATGGCGGTTGAGAAGAAAAAGCGCGTCTACGTCTTTTGCGAGGATGTTGCTGCATCTGGCGGCTACTTTCTCGCGATTGCGGGCGACGAAATCTACGCCGACCCATCTTCGATCATTGGCTCGATAGGCGTCGTCTCGCGCAGCTTCGGCTTCGTGGACTTATTGGCACGAATTGGCGTCGAGCGGCGCGTCTACACGGCCGGCGCCAACAAGAACCAGCTTGATCCATTCCTCCCCGAAGATCCCGATGACATCTCACGCCTTAAGGCGATCCAGCAGGATGTGCACGACGTATTCATTGGCCTCGTCAAGGAACGCCGTCTCGGCAAGCTCAAAGCGCCGGACGGGGACCTCTTCTCGGGCGCCTTCTGGTCCGCGGCAAAAGCTGAAGAATTCGGCTTAATCGACGGGATCACCGATATTCGGTCGAAGATGCGCCAGGTATTCGGCGACAAGGTGCGGCTCAAAGTCATCGAGGCCGAGCGAGCAGGGCTCCTTTCTCGGCTCCGCCGTGCGCCTGGCGCTTCTGGATTAGGCCACACTGGTCTTGCTTTTGCCGACGATCTGGTGTCGGCTATAGAGGAGCGCGCGCTCTGGTCGCGCTTTGGGATTTAGGCCCGGAGGGCCCGCAATGCCCCCAGTCATGTTTCTTGCTGTAGTTGGTGTCGCCGGTCTCGCCGGTTACAGGCTTTTGTCGGCTTTGGCGCGACACGCTCAAGCTGGCGGCCGTAAGGACGAGCAGGGTATGCGTCGCGCGACAGCGCCCGTTCGCGATCTCGGAAATCTCGAATGGGACGAAGCCGCGGGCGTCTACCGGCCCCGTGCAAAACGCGAAAACTAAGTCTCCGGTAGAACCCACTCTGAGCTTATCGCGCAAAGAAGTTTGCGCTGCCTCAGCACTCTGACGCCGAACGTATTTAACCGCCCTTAGGCCGAACATGCCGTCGCTGCGGAAAGCCCGCGAAATCGGTGTCTCCAAGCGTGACAAGGTGGCTTGAACGCGTATATTGCCGCCGCGAATTGAGCCGGAACGAGCAAAACACATGCCCCAGACGACGGTTTCCACGAGGGCCGGACGGCTTCCTGCGTTGCGCCCGAAAGAAGCCTTTCAGGATCTCATCCTGACTTTGCAAAGCTTCTGGAGCGCCGAAGGCTGCGTCATTCTTCAGCCCTATGACATGGAAGTTGGAGCCGGAACCTTTCATCCGGCGACGACGTTGCGCGCCCTCGGCCCGAAACCCTGGTCGGCTGCCTACGTACAGCCTTCCCGCCGTCCTAAAGACGGCCGTTACGGGGAAAATCCCAACAGGCTCCAGCACTACTACCAATTTCAGGTCATCATGAAGCCGTCTCCGGCCAATATCCAGGAGCTCTACCTCGCGAGTCTCGATGCCATCGGCATCGATACGTCGGTGAATGACATTCGCTTCGTCGAGGACGACTGGGAGAGCCCGACGCTCGGCGCCTGGGGTTTAGGCTGGGAAGTTTGGTGCAACGGCATGGAAGTTTCGCAATTTACCTATTTCCAGCAGGTCGGCGGTTTTGACTGCAACCCCGTTGCGGGCGAAATCACGTACGGCCTCGAGCGGCTCGCCATGTACGTTCAGGGCGTCGACCGCGTTTTCGATCTGAATTTCAACGGTCGCGAAGATGCCAAACGCCTGACATATGGCGACGTCTTCTTGCAGGCTGAGCGCGAGTATTCACGCTACAACTTCGAGCACGCCGATACCGAGGTGCTGCTTCGCCATTTCAGAGACGCTGAGGCCGAATGCAAAGCTTTGCTTGAGGCCGGCGCCAAAGGTGGCGAGGAGCACTTGCTCGCGCTCCCCGCCTACGATCAGTGCATCAAGGCGAGCCATATCTTCAACCTGCTCGACGCTCGGGGAGTAATTTCGGTTACGGAGCGCCAGAGCTACATCCTACGCGTTCGGGAGCTGGCGAAAGCCTGTTGCGGCGCGTGGCTAAAGACCGGAGGAGGACGCGCATGAACGACACGACCCTCGGCATTATTGCGGCTGCCGTACCGCTGATCGTTATCGGCTTCTTTGCTCTAAGGCGAATGCCTTGGATCTTCGCGTTTTTTGTCGCCCTCGTTGCCGTCGGCATCGGCTATCTCGATACCACGGGCGCCGTTAAGGATTTCGGCCACAAGGTACGAGTAGCGCTTCCTGAAGGTATCATTCCGGAACATAAGAAAGCGGAGGAAGCTGCCCCGGCAGAAGGCGCCGCGATGAAGGCTGCAGCTCCGGCAGCGCCCGAATCGGCTCCAGCAGCAGCGCCACCCGCCGCGGAAACCGCTCCGCCGGCGCCCGCGCCGGAAGCCGCGCCGGCGAGCCCGGCTCCCGCTCCGAAGCCCGCTCCGGCAAACCCATAAAGCGTTTCCTCTCCCCGTTGCGGCGTGCAATGGGGAGAGGCTTAGGGTGAGGAGCCGTTAGGCACCCTGAATCTCTCCGCCCCTCATCCCTGCCCTTTCCTGTATGACAGGAGGGCCAATCTCACGAGATCGATCTTCTATGTCCGAACTTTTACTCGAGCTCCTGTCGGAGGAGATTCCGGCGCGCATGCAATTGCGCGCGGCGGAGGATTTGAAACGCCTGGTCGTCGATGGCCTGAAGGCCCGCAGCCTGGAAGTCGGCGAAGCGCAAGCTTATTCGACACCACAGCGGCTGACGCTCGTCCTCGAAGACGTGCCCGCAGGCTCGCCGGCCATCTCAGAGGAAAAAAAAGGCCCCCGCGTCGGCGCGCCGGATCAGGCGGTGCAAGGCTTCCTGAAGTCCGCCGGCCTCTCGTCGATCGAGGACGCGACGGTCGTCAAAGACGAGAAAAAGGGCGACTACTACGTCGCGAAGATCGATAAGCCTGGCCGTGCGGCGCCTGAGATCATCGCCGAGACTGTGACGGAGGTCGCGGCCAAGTTCCCGTGGCCGAAATCGATGCGATGGGGCTCGCCGCGATTTATCGAGCTTCTCGGCGAAAGGGGTGAAGCCATCGTCGATGATTCAGGAGCGATAATCGAGGTTGAAGAGTGGACGCGCTGGGTGCGCCCGCTGCAATCCGTGCTGTGCCTGCTCGGCGGCAAGGTCGTTCCATTCGAGATCGCAGGATTGCCGACAGGCCACGAGACGCGCGGCCATCGCTTCCTTGGGCCGGGACCGTTCAAGGTCAAGAGCTTCGCCGATTACGCGGAAAAGCTTGCCGCGCATCATGTGATGCTTGATCCGGCGAAACGCGTCGCCAACATCTCAGAGCAGGCGCATAAGCTCGCGAAAGAAGCGAAGCTCGAACTCGTCGAGGACGAAGCGCTTCTTGCCGAGAACGCCGGCCTGACCGAATGGCCCGTCGTGCTGATGGGCACTTTTGAAAAGGCATTTCTCGAAGTGCCGGGAGAAGTCCTGATGACCTCGATGAAGACGCATCAGAAGTGCTTCTCGCTGCGCGATCCGAAATCGAAGAAGCTCGCCAACAAGTTTCTGCTCGTCTCAAACCTCGTCGCCAAGGACGGCGGCGCTGAGATCGTTTCCGGCAACGAGAAGGTTATCCGCGCGCGGCTTTCGGACGCCAAGTTCTTCTGGGAGCAGGACTTGAAGCATCCGCTCGGCGAGATGGCTGGCAAGCTTGCGGGCATAACGTTCCACGAAAAGCTAGGCAGCCAGAAAGACCGCGTCGAGCGGATCGAGCAACTGGCGTTCGAGCTTGCGGGCGCGTGCGATGCCGATCCGCAGGACGCGCGCCGCGCCGCGGGCCTCTGCAAAGCCGATCTTGTTTCCGAGATGGTCGGCGAGTTTCCCGAGCTTCAGGGATTGATGGGCCGCTACTATGCGGAGCACGTTGGCACCAAGCCGGAGATCGCCCGCGCCATCGAGCTTCACTATAAGCCGAAGGGCCCGACCGACATCGTGCCGCGCGAAGACCAGGGCGACGCCGTTGCTGTCGCCGTCGCGCTCGCCGATAAGCTCGATACGCTCGTCGGCTTCTGGGCGATCGGCGAAAAGCCGACCGGCTCCGGCGATCCCTACCAGCTCCGCCGCGCCGCCCTGGGCGTCATCCGCATCGTGCTGGAGAATGATCTGCGCGTGCCGATCTTAGGTGTACTTGAGACTGCAACGACACTGGTAGAAAAGTCCATGCATACGCTTGCCTTGGCGCAAGCCAAGAAGAAGTCTGGAGACATGTTCGTGGCTCACGGCATAGCTCTGGTCGACTGGTCGGGAAAGAAGGTCAGAGCAAATTCTGTTGACCTCCTTTCCTTCTTCGCCGACCGCCTGAAAGTCTTCCTCCGCGACCAGGGCAAACGCCACGACTTGATCGATGCCGTGTTCGCGCTCGGCGGCCAGGACGACCTCGCCCTCATCGTCCGCCGCGTCGAAGCCCTCGACGCATTCCTGAAAACCGACGACGGCACCAACCTGCTCGCTGGCGTCAAACGCGCCGCGAACATCCTTTCGATCGAGGAAAAGAAGGACAAGAAATCTTACGCAGGCCCTTACGAGCTGGCGCTGCTGAAAGAAAAAGAAGAAGCAGCCCTCGCTGCCGCCATCGAAGCAGTGAAGCAGGACACCGTCGCAGCAATTCAGGTCGAGAATTTCGCAGGCGCGATGCGAGCCCTCTCGGAACTGCGCGCGCCGGTCGATCAGTTCTTCGAGAAAATTCTCGTCAACGCCGACGATCCGAAAATTCGCGAAAACCGCCTGCGGCTCTTATCCGAGATCCGCGCCGCAACGCTCACCGTCGCCGACTTCTCAAAGATCAGCGGCTAGCATCACCGATTGTCCTACAAACGTCATCCCGGCGCAGGCCGGGACCCAGACAGACCTCGACACAACGAATTCTGATATTTGACTGGATCCCGGCCTTCGCCGGGATGACTGAAACAAAACCCAATCTCGGGCGAAACCCGAGGACGACAAGACAAGCGTGGAGGAAAACTCAGTTCTTTGCTGGCACAACCATCGCGAACTTCACCGGCGCGGTAGCCTTGTCGCTTGGGTGGGCAACCGGCTGCACCTCTGACGAGAAAAACCCGGGTCCGCTCATCGCATTGAGCCAATGGACCGTGATGTTCGCCGCATAAGCAAACGTGATGATCGCGATAACGACCGCTGCCGAGAGCATCGTGACGTAAGCGAGATATTCCGAAACCACCAACTTCGCGCTCGCGACACGTGCGCGAGGGGCGTTCGTGCGATTGAGGGGGTGATAGACGAATTTCTGGTTCATGGCTGTTTCTCGCTGCGCAGTACGCGGGGGGCACTCTGCCTGCGCGATCATTTGAACGTCGTCGAGGTGAAATGGGTTCCGAATCCCGTTTCGTCCAGATGTGGACAATCGCGACGAAATCGCCAGGCGACCAATCTTGTTCAAATCGCACTAAAAAAGACGGGATCCGGCGGGCAGGCTTACACTTCCGCCGCTTCGGACGCCTCTTCGTATGCTTCTGTCGCAGCGAGCCAAGCGTCTTCCGCGGCTTGCTGCTCGCGGACGAACTGACCCCGCTGCTGCGCGGCGGCCTGCGCGCGCTGAGGCTCGGTGCTGTAAATTGTTGAATTTCCGAGCACCGCATCGAGGGCGGCGATCTCCTTCGTAAGCTTCTCGATCTGCTTTTCGGCCGCAAGCATCGCCTTTTTCAATGGCGCAAGCTCCGCGCGCTTTTCGGCGGCGGCGCGGCGCTGGTCGGTACGCGACGCGCGCATCTCGCCGCCGTTTTCCTCCCGGCGCTCCGCGGTCCTTGCCCCGCGCTCTTCGAGCAATAGCGCGCGATAGCTCTCCATATCGCCGTCGTAGGGCTTCACGGCGCCGTTGCGCACCAGCCAAAGCCGGTCGGCCGTCGCCTCGATCAGATGCCGGTCGTGGCTGATCAGGATGACCGCACCGTTGTATTCCATCAGTGCGTGGATCAGCGCTTCGCGGCTATCGACGTCGAGATGGTTCGTCGGCTCGTCGAGGATCAGGACATGCGGGCCATGGAAGGCCGTGAGTGCCAGCAGCAACCGCGCTTTCTCACCGCCCGAAAGCTTCCCGCACGCCGTATCCGCCTTGGCGGCGCTCAAACCGAACGTGCCGAGTTTGGTCCGCCGCTGCGCTTCCGTCGCCTCCGGCATCAACTTCACCATGTAATCGTAGGGCGTCGCATTCGGCTGCAAGTCGTCGAGCTGATGCTGCGCGAAATATCCGACGTCGATTTTCTGCGCCCCGAACACGTTTCCGGACAGCGGCTTGAGACGCCCTGCGATGAGCTTTGCAAGCGTCGACTTGCCGTTGCCGTTCTGACCGAGCAGCGCGATACGGTCGTCGTTGTCGATGCGAAGGTCGATACCGGTCAGAATGGGCCTCTCGGGCTCGTATCCCGCGTTCGCCTTCTCGATGCGCAGAAGCGGACTTGCGATGACCTTCTGTGGATCGGGGAAATGGAACGGCACGACGCGGTCGTCGACCTGCGCTGCGATCGGCTGCATCTTTGCGAGCGCCTTGACGCGGCTCTGCGCCTGCGCCGCCTTGCTGGCCTTCGCCTTGAAGCGGTCGATGAATGTTTGAAGATGCCGGCGCTGCTCGTCCTGCTTCTTCATGAGCTTCATTTCGAGGCGCTGCTTCTCGCGCCGTGTTTCCTCGAAATCATCGTAGCCGCCCGCGTAGAGGGTCAGCTTGCCCTTGTCCAAATGCAGGATCGAGGACACTGCGGTATTGAGAAGATCGCGGTCATGGCTGACGATCAGAACGGTGTGCGGGTAGCTCTTCAAATGGTTCTCGAGCCAGAGCGTGCCTTCGAGATCGAGATAGTTCGTCGGCTCGTCGAGCAGCAGGATGTCGGGCTTCAGAAACAGGATCGCGCCGAGCGCCACGCGCATGCGCCAGCCGCCTGAGAACTCCCGGCAGGCACGCCGCTGCTCATTGTCGTCGAAACCGAGGCCCGACAAAATGCGCGCGGCGCGAGCCGGCGCCGAATGCGCGTCGATGTCCGTCAGCCGCATCTGGATTTCGGCGATGCGATGCGGATCCGTCGCATGTTCGGCCTCGGCGAGCAGGCTCGCGCGTTCCGCATCAGCGGAAAGCACCCAGTCGAGCAAACTGTCGTCTCCGCCCGGAGCCTCCTGCGCAACGTGGCCCAGCTTCGCATTGCGCGGAATGGAGATCGAACCATCGTCGGGAGCGATCTCCCCTTTCAGAAGACGCAGCAGCGTCGTCTTGCCGGCGCCGTTGCGCCCGACGAGCCCGACCTTGTGGCCGGACGGTATAGCGGCGGTCGCCGAATTCAAAATCGGCCTGCCTTCGATACGACAGGTGAGATCATTGATGTGCAGCATGCGATGCCGATAGCCCGTCCGGCCGCCGCTGTCACCGGGTCAGAGCGTAACGCCGAAGCGCGCCAGCAGAGCCGTCATCAAAAGATAGGCCGCAAAGGTCAGCGCCGAAGCGATCAGGAGGCTCAGCCAGAAATCGATGCCGCGGCCGAGCAACATCGGCAAAGCGATGAAAAGTACGAGCGAGGGCAGCACGTACCAGAAGATGCTGACCGAAAGGCTCGCAATCTTTCCCGTGTCGCCGGTTTCGCCATAAAGCCAGATGAACGCCAGCAGCGACGTCAGCGGCAAGGATGCAAGGATCCCGCCGAGGAGTGTCGAACGTTTCGCGGCTTCCGAAATTGCAACCACCAGCACCGCGGTCAGGAGAACCTTGATCGCGGTGTAAAGCATCCGCCTATCAACCCGACACGACAGGCTTCAGCGTTTCGTACAGGAGCCGATCTCGGACGGCTTTGTCCTGCACAGCGAGGTGCGCGACGAACCACTCCTGCACCATCTTGCAGACCTGCTCCGGCTCTCGCTTCGCAAGCAGTTTCGGATTCGAGAAGACTTGCAGATCTTCTTCCTTCCAGCCGAGTTTGCCGAGTTCCTTGATCAGGATGTCGTAGTCGCTCTTGACGGCGGAGTCGTGCTTGACCGGGCTTTTTGCGCCTTCCGATATGGCTTCGAAAACGGCATCGGCCTGATTGTTGAGCGCCGTCGCCGTTTCGGGATGCTCCATCATCTGCACGACCGCAGGACTCGTCTCGCCTTTCGAAATGAAACCGAAGCAAGCGCTGACGCTCTGAGCTCTGAGTGACTTCAGATGCTCAAGGAAAGCAACCGCGATCGCCTGCAACTTGTCCGAACTTGCAGCGAGCGCCTTTTCTGCATTTTGCCGCCTGAGATTGACGATGCCCTGAGCCAGCAGAGCTGCGACATCGTTATCGGATTTGTTGTCGGCGACGAGTTTATTCGCAGCCGTGATCTGCGCGGAGTACCAGTCCGGGTACTCCTTCTTGATAAGTGCCCAGACCTGCACCTTCTGCAAACGCTGATCGAGCCGAGATCCGTCAATCGTCGGAGCCGGTGGTGGCGCCGGCGGCTGCGGATCGACGGCCGCAACTTGTGTCTGCGTGTTCGAGGCTTCTGGGTTGGAGGTGGGGCTGGGTGACGGTTCAGGTGGGGGCGAAGACACCGACGAGGTCGTCGTGTCTGCCGGCGGCGGAGGCGGAGGTATGACGTCGCTCGCGGCCGGTGGCGTAGCAGACGCCGTCGCAGATGGATCGTTCGACGGGCTCGATGCCGGTTGCTGCGCTTGGGCGCTCGCGCCAGCCGGCGTGTCTGCCGACGGAGCTGCGACGACGGGCGCGGTGTTGGCCGTGCTGCCGCTCGATGAGCCCGCAACCATATCCATGATCGTCCCGCGATAGGTCGTGAGCGCAAACGCGCCGCCCCCGATCACGGTAATCGCAACACTTGCGAGCGCCAGTCGTTTGGCGAAACTTCGCTCAGGCCGCGCGCCCGTCTCGCCGTCGAAGTCGGTGCTGAGCGGATCATGCTGTGCTGACGTCGTCTTTGGATATTGCGCCGGCTGACTCTGCACGACCGGCAAGTGCGAGCCGCTGGACGCTTGCTTCGGTTCCTGCCCAAGCGCTTCAAACGCGGTCGGGAAAACTGTCGGTGCCGATTGCCATTCCGGCATCCCGGGACGCCAGATGAGATCGCTGAGACGAAGATAATTGTGCGCGACGAATGTGCGCATCTCGACGTCGGTCAGCGGCCCGTGCTGCTTGCCGTCCCGGGCGATATACCACTGAATTTCGTTGGCCTGTGCCGTCATCATCGCTTCTTCGCACACGTAGGCATTAATGCCTAACCCCTCGACCGTGCGCTTCGCGCCGGCCCACACTGTTCATACGCAATTGCGCGCGTCAATCGGGCGATTATGCGGTAATCCTCCTCTTCTCGCGTGTGACGTGCAACCGAAGGCTCGGGGTGGCTACGTCCGGCGCTTGCTGGCGGCCGTTCGCATCGCTATAAGCCCGCGGGACCCGCATAAAACCCGTAAAGCGAGACAGACTTATGGCCATCGAGCGCACGTTTTCTATCATCAAGCCGGACGCGACACGCCGCAATCTTACGGGCAAAATCAACGCCGTGATCGAGGATGCCGGCCTGCGCATCGTGGCTCAGAAGCGTGTGCGCTGGACCGCGGCGCAGGCTGAGAAATTCTATGAAGAACACAAGGCACGGCCTTTTTACGGCGAACTCGTCGAATTCATGACATCGGGGCCGATTGTTCTCCAGGTTTTGGAAGGCGAAAACGCCATCGCAAAATACCGCGAAGTGATGGGCGCGACCGACCCCAAAGAGGCCGCCGCCGGCACGATCCGCAAGCTTTTTGCGGAATCCAAGGGTGCAAATTCGACCCATGGATCGGACAGCGCCGCCGCCGCGGACCGTGAGATCGCCCTCAATTTCCGCCTTGATGAAATCGTCGGCTGAACCGGCGCCGCATCGGCTGTCCGTGTTTGACGGCCATAACCGCCCCAGAGACAGGCCATGATCTCGCCCTCCTACGTTCGCGCCATGGCCCGCTACAACGCTTGGCAAAACGCCAGCGTTTACGGCATGTGCGAGCAGCTGAGCGACGCGCAGCGCAAGGAGGACCGGGGCGCATTCTTCGGTTCGATCCACGCCACACTGAATCATATTCTGTGGGCAGATCAAACGTGGCTGGCGCGGTTCGGGGCGGCCCCGCCGCCGGCGAAGCAGTCAATTGCCAAAGGACTTGCACTCTTCGACGACTGGGAGCTGCTGACGGCGGAACGCCAACGCTTCGATGCGGTCATCCAGGATTGGGCCGACCACATCGAGCCGGCGGCATTCGAAGGCAATTTAACTTGGGTCTCCGGCGCCAACGGGCGCGAGATGACGCGCTTCAAGTCCCTGCTCATTGCTCACATCTTCAATCATCAGACGCATCATCGGGGCCAGGTTAATGCCCTGCTGACCGGATTTGGCATCAAGCCGGGCGTCACAGATCTGCCATTCGGACCGGACGACCTTTACGCGGGCTGAGGCAGCGGCGCGCTCTTCGCGCCAAGCTCGCGCGCGAACGTTGCTTCATCGAGCGCATTCTCGGACTTCGCAATGACAATCGTCGCAACCCCATTGCCGATGAGGTTGGTCAGCGCTCGCGCCTCCGACATGAACCGGTCGATGCCCAGGATCAGCGCCAGCGCGGCGACGGGAATGTGGGAGGTCGAAGCAAGTGTCGCGGCAAGCGTAATGAATCCCGATCCCGTAACGCCGGCGGCGCCCTTCGACGTCAAAAGCAAAACGCCGAGCATGGCGAGCTGCTGCCAGATCGAAAGGTCGGTATTGGTCGCCTGCGCTAGGAAAACTGCGGCCATCGTCAGGTAAATGCAGGTGCCGTCGAGATTGAACGAATAGCCCGTCGGGATTACGAGGCCGACGACGCTTTCTTCGCAGCCCAGCGTCTCCATTTTTTTGATCATGCGCGGCAGAACGCTCTCCGAGGACGACGTCCCGAGCACGATCAGCAATTCGTCCTTGATGTAGGCGAGGAACCGGAAGATCGAAAATCCAGAAAAGCGCGCAATGAGCCCGAGCACACCGAAGATGAAGATGAGGCACGTGAGATAGAACGCAAACATAAGGAACGCGAGGCTCGATAGCTTGTCGATCCCATATTTTCCGATCGTGAATGCCATCGCGCCAAACGCGCCGATCGGCGCCAGGCGCATGATGAACCCGACCATCTTGAACAGAACCTCGCCGGTTTGATCGACGAGCGTCAGCACAGGTTTTCCAGGGTCGCCCAGCGACTGCAGCGCAAAGGCAAAGAGCAGCGCGATCAGCAAGACCTGCAGGATGTTGCCCTCGGCGAAGGCGCTGAAGAACGTGTTTGGAATGATGTCGAGGATGAATCCAACGGCCGACTCTTCCTTGGATTTCACAATGTAGCTCTCGACCCCCTTCGTATCGAGAGAACTGACGTCGACGTTCATGCCGGCGCCCGGCTGCAAAACGTTGACGACGATCAGCCCGATCACCAGCGCCAGACTAGTGAGGACTTCAAAATATATGAGCGCTTTGACGCCGACCCGCCCGACCTTTTTGAGATCGCGCATGGATGCGATGCCGTGCACCACGGTGACGAAAATGATCGGCGCAATGAGCATCTTGATAAGCTTGATGAAGCCGTCGCCGAATGACTTCATAGCTTCCCCTGCGGCCGGATAGAAATGTCCCAGCGAGACGCCGAGGAAAATTGCCGCGAGGACCTGGAAATAGAGCTGTGAATAGAGAGGTTTTGCCTTGCTATCGGCGACGACCGTTTCGTGACCCGCGTCCATACCCAACTGCCCCCGCAATCCAGATGATTGCCAAAAGCAGATTTCTAATGCCGTTCGCGCGGCCCTCATAGCAGGTCGTGTCGCCGGTATTATCGGAGGTGAAATTTAAGGTCGCCGCGAGGGTCACGACGCGGTACGTGCGTGCAGGCCCTCGGGGCGCTTCGCCCAGTTCCTGGTAGGTGCGCCTGTTGAGCACCGAGGAAGCTGGACGGTAGACGGCGCTTAGGCGGCCGCGACCCAGCTCCCCGCGACAAATCCAAATGCGACGGCATCGGGATTACGGCGCGCGGTCTCAAGCAACTTGTCTGGTGCCTCGACTTCGAGGGCAGCCGAAGTACTGCCTTTCGATTTTCGCGATTTTGCACCCGTCAATAGGAATACGGGTTTTCCGAGCACTACAGTTCTCACGGACTCCATGGTGGGGGCCTCCTGGAGTTGGAACGTATGTAAATGTCACCGGGGGAAGTGACACCCTGAAATTCCTATTAATTCACTAACGTGCCGCGAATATGACAGCATTAACTCAACTTGAACACCCTGCAGTCTCGCATATGCGATCCCTATGCAACTTGAATTTGCATTTAGCTGAGCATTTGGCGTGGGGAAAGCCTGTGGACGCGCTGCGATATTAGCTGTGGAAAAGTCTGTCGTCGCCATCGGATCAAATCGAGTTTCCGCATGTTGCGATCGTTGTGAGCGGTGCAATTCTCCAATGTTGCGGAAATGAAAAAGGGCCGAGACGTCCCTCCCGGCCATTTCGCACCAATCAACTTCGCAGAGTCGATCAGCTCAACTCTCTGATCTTGAATTTCAGTCCGCCCTTCGGCGTCAGCGTCACGGTCGCGTTGAGGCCGGCCGGGTCCTTGCCAACGTATTCCGGATGGAAGCGGCGGAGCAGCAGCGATAGCGCCAACGTATTCTCGACCTGGCTCATCGCGCCGCCGATGCAGGAACGTTTGCCCGCGCCGAACGGAATGTAGCTGTACTTGACCTGCTTCTTGGCGTTGCCGGCCATCCAGCGCTCGGGCTGGAAGGATTCGGGCTCCGGCCAGAATTTAGGGTTGTGATGGGCGCCATAGCTGAAGATCGAGACGCGGTCGCCCGGATTGATCTTGACGCCGCCGATCTCATCCTCGCCGGCTGCAACCCGGATCAAGCTCCATACCGGCGGATAGATACGCATCGTTTCCTGAATGACGGCGCGCGTATAGGCGAGACCCGAGTAGTCGGCCGCGGTCGGCTCGCGATCGCCGTAGACCTGTTCGCCCTCGCGGCGGATGCGCTCGGCCGCTTCAGGCCGCCGCGACGTCTCGTAAAGCGCCCAGGCGAGTGTCAGCGCCGTCGTTTCGGTGCCCGCCCAAAGGTACTGCTTCAGCTCATCGATCGCTTGCTGCTGGTCGAATTCCGGAACGCTCGGATCCGCGACCGCGGCTTCGATCATCTTGAGAAGTGTGCGTTCGCGATGTTCGCGCGGATCAGCGCCCATCACGGCGGGCGGAACGCTGGCCCACACCTCCATGGCCTTCGCGGCGTCTTCGTCCGACATCTCGAACACTTCGCCAGCCTGCTTACGCAGGCGAATATCGCGGTGGTTCATGACGTCGGTGTAGGTCTTCACGCATTTGAAGACGACGTGCGGATTGAACGGCATGTCGCGATCGAACAGTGCCTTGCAAATCATGTCCGCGGCGAGCGTCCACGTCTGCTCGACCATCTCGAACGTCTCGCCGGTCTTAGCGAGCTCTGCCCAGAGTGCCGTCTTCGCGTCGATGGCCTTCAGGAAGTACGGAATGTACTCCGCGAACATATCCGGGTGGAACGCTGGCTGTTGCGGCATCCGGATCTTCTGCCAGAGCGCTCCGTCGTTCGTGATCATCGACTTACCGAAGATCGGCTTCAGCCCGTCGAAATATTTGATGTAGTTGTCGGCCTTCGTAACGAGCACATGCTTGAAATATTCGGGCTCGGAAATGAGCACGACACGTTGGCTCGCCATGTTGACCGGAAGGACCGGCCCGTAACGGTCCGTCATCTGCATGAGGATGCGCATCGGGTTTTCGGGATCGCCTCTGAGCAGAGGCGTCAGATTGAACCAGATGCTAGATTCGTCGCCGAGACCCAGTGAGTGGCTGGGGGTCGTTTCCATAGGCATGTCTCCATTCGGGACCGGCGGGGCCGTGCGCATGTGCACCTCATGAGGGCGCTTTGAACAGCTCAAGAGCTGCGCTCTGCACTTAGGTCGCCGGATCTCCCTCTCCGGAAGTCGCTGAAATACCATGGTTTGGGGGGTGGCTGTCCATGCGACGGCCAGCGCAAGGTAACTAGCAAATGATGCTGTGGATCAGATCGCCGGCGAGAAGAGTGCGCCGGTATCGCTAATATCCTGAACTGTAATGACTTTCTCGGCTTCGCAACGGGCGTGCCCTGCGGCTACAAGTCTTAACGCCGCGGGGTAAACTCGGTGTTCCACTTCGAGGATGCGAGCCGCTAATGTTTCCAGAGTGTCTCCTGAAAGCACCGGAACCGCAGCTTGAGCGATGATCGGACCGTCGTCCATTTCCGCTCGAACGAAATGAACCGTACACCCCGCAATTTTTACGCCCGCGGCAATCGCCTGCTCGTGCGTGTGAAGCCCTTTGAAGCTTGGCAGCAGAGACGGGTGGATGTTGATCATGCGGTTGCGCCAGTGCTCGACGAAGCCCGGCGTCATCAGCCGCATGAAGCCCGCAAGGGCGATAAGTTCGACTTCGTAAGTATCGAGCGCAGTCTGCAGCTCGGCTTCGAAGGCCGCGCGCGAGCCGTGTTTCTTGTGGTCGATGACGACCGTTCGGAGTCCGTGTTCCACCGCCCACGCCACGCCGGGCGCGTCCGGCCGGTTGGAGGCGACCAGCACGATTTCGGCCGGATAGTCGGACGCCCGTGAGGCCTCAACGAGGGATCGCATGTTCGAGCCGCGGCCCGAGATCAGAATGGCAGTACGTTTTTTCGTGCTCATGCCGCGGGTCTAGCAGAGCGAGCTTCGGTGCGCGAGTGCATCTGCCACTGAGACATCCCGGCCACGAACGCGTGCTTTGTTAGCCATGGTCCTCGACCATTGTTGCGGGGCAGCATCGCCTGTCGCATTGTCTTAGCGATCGGGGCCACGATCGCATGAATTTGCGACAGACCAAGTCGGCGGTGGTTCCGCCGCTGACTGTCCGTTAGCTGCACAGTCGGATGGCAATGGCGCGTCGAATTTCTATTCTTACCGTGGGTACATTAGGCGACGTCGGTCCCATGGTCGCTTTGGGCCTCGCCCTCAAAGAGGCCGGCTATGACGTAAGCCTCGCCGCTCCGGAAGACTTTCGGGCTTTCGTGGAAAGTAAGGGGCTCGAATACCGCCGGTGCGGATCCGATTTCTCGAAATTGATGAAAGAGGGCGAGATGGCCCAAGTGGCCGGCGCCCATACTCTGGTCATGATCAAGAAGTGGCTCTTGCCAGGCAGCGACATGCGCGCCTTGTTCGAGGGCATCTGCCGTGATTCGGCAACGGCGACCGCCGATGCCGATGCCATCCTTTTTCATCCGGCCGTTTCGGTGGCGGGCGAATTGGCAGAAGCAAAAGGCATTCCGGCGATCCTCGCGGGCCTCGGCTCCGTGTCGCCGTCCGCGGAAAATCTGCTGTCGGTCATTCCGGGGACCGGCAAGCCGGCGTGGAATCGCCACGGCTATTCGACTCTGAGCTTGCAGAGACTGGCGTATCTCTCGGTTATCAACGAGATCCGCACGAAGTCGCTGGGGCTTCGCCGGTCATATCGGTTGAGACATCCCCACTACATTGCAGGCAAGCGCGCGCCCGTGATCTACCCAGTCAGCCCGGTCCTGCAGCCTCGGGCGAATACCGAGGGCGACGAGATAAATTTCACCGGCTACTGGTTCAATGACGATGCCCCGGCTTGGCGCCCGTCGGGTCGCTTGGCCGAATTTCTGTCCGCCGGGCCCCGGCCGATTTACATCGGTTTCGGCAGCATGCCTGCGCTCGGTCTCGAGCGTTCGGAAATGATTTTGAAGGCCTGCGAGGCAGCGGGTCAGCGTGCCGTTGTTGGAAATGGCCGGGGGGAGTTCAACCAGCTTCCTTTATCGGAAAAACTCCACCTGATCGATGAGTACGCTCCGCACAACCAGCTCTTTCGCGAGGTCGGCGCTGTCGTTCACCACGGCGGCCTTGGCACGACCTCATCGAGTCTCCAAGCGGGTCGTCCAACGCTCATCTGTCCGTTCATGATGGATCAAAAATACTGGGGACACCGCGTCTTCCAGCTCGGAGCCGGACCCGAGCTGCTCCAAATCCAGGATTGGACCTTGGAGGCACTCACCGCGCGAATTCGCGATCTGGCGACCAATCCCCATTACGCCGCCCGAGCCGCTGAAATTGGCCGCGCGATGCAGCAAGAAGACGGAACTGCCCGTGCGGTCGAGGTCATTAAGGGCGTCATAGGCGGTCCGCTGGCCGATAACGCGACTGCCGGAGTCGCGGACGCCCGTCGAAAAATCGCTAGCTGACGGGCCGCGCGCTCGGCTTGATCTGCGGCGACTTAGCTTTAGTCCTGATGACCCGCTTGCCGAATCCGATCGCTCGCCGAGCTTGGTAGATATTCGCCAGAAAGATATTGGCAACACGCGACCAGTCGTGCCGCATCGCTTGCACACGGATCTGATCGCGATCGAGCTGGAGCGCCGCGATTGCTGCGGCTCGGAGGTCTTCGCTAAGGCATCCGGTAACTCCCGGAGTGACCACGTCGATCGGACCCGTCACGGGATAGGCCGCGATGCCGAGCCCCGAAGCCATCGCTTCGAGCAGCACGAGGCCGAACGTGTCGGTTCGGCTCGGGAAGACGAATACATCCGCGCTCGCATATTCGAGCGCCAAGTCGTCGCCGGTCTTCGCGCCTTTGAAGATGACGTCCGGGTACTGCCGGCGCAAGAAGCCGAGGATGGGACCATCACCCACGACCACTTTCCGTCCGGGTAGGTCTAGGTTGAGAAACGCCTCGACGTTCTTCTCGCGCGACACGCGCCCGACATAGAGAAATGTTGGCCCTGTCTTTTCGGCGATCGCCTTGCTGTCGGAGGGCGAACGCGGCTTGAATTGCGCCGTATCGACCCCGCGCGACCAGAGCATCAGCCGTCTGAAGCCGCGCCGCGCCAGCTCCGCTTTGAGAGAAGGCGTCGCCACCAGCATGCCGATTCCCGGCCGGTGAAAGCGCCGTTGAAACGCATAGCTGATCCAGGCAGGTAGGCCCGTATAGGCTTCGATATACTCGGGAAATCGGGTATGGAACGAGGTCGTGAAGCGAATGCCTCGACGCAGACAGACCGCCCGCGTCGCCCACCCGATCGGGCCTTCCGTCGCGATATGAACGTGATCGTATTCGCCGCGTTTGAGGAGCGAGGCGATCACGGACCGACGGGCGAGCGCCAACCTGATCTCGCGATAGCCCGGACAGGGAAGCGTCGCAAAGTCCAGGGGCGACAGGATCGTAACGAAATGTCCAGCGGCTTCGAGTTCGCGCTTCAGGTTCTCATAGGTGCGCACCACCCCGTTGACCTGCGGCTTCCAGGCGTCGGTGGCGATTAGTATTCGCATCACGCTACCTCGATGTTGGGGCGCGACACTCTTGTCTCGCCAGGGTTCGGCCGAGTTGAGCCGATGCTCCGAAGTAAGCAACAGGGCGTGACTGAGCACGAACTCGTCGAACGCTTGTCGGGCGAACACTCTGTCATGGAGCCGCGCGGCGTGGTGCGTACCGGTCGACGTAGGAGCCAGCCGCTAGCCGATTGCAGGCGGCGTGATTCCGCGAGGTAGCCGGATAGGCCCGAGCGCATAACGAGAAGCGGTTCCGAATCTAGTAGCTCACTACAGTCCCGCTTCTGACGTCAGCTCTTTTCGTTTGTATGACAGTTGCGCGCAAATGCCGAAACAACCCCCATTTTAACCAATTTCTGGCCTCAACCGGCAGTTCGGGAGAAGTCGCTGGCGGCAAATCCGGGGATACGGCGCCAAGTCATGTAGGCCCGAATGTCGGTAAGCTGGCCATCGGCGAGGCGAGCCATCGGAGGCGCGTCGTCGTCCTGGTGGATGATCTCGGCCATGATCCATCGGTCGGAAAGCCGCGCCTCGGCGTTATCTTCGGCCGCGGGCCGCGGCACCCGATATTTGATTTCAATGATTTCACCGACCACGAGGTCCGCAGTGTTGCCAGACATGTGGTTTCTCCCAAATGGCTTCCGTAGGGCCGCTAACTAGCTCCCAAATTTTACAGTTCCGTGGCGCCTTTCGCATCGCGCATTGCAAGCTGTTAATGCCTAGATTGAGCACGAGCGGATTTCCGGGGGCGAGCGAGCCGGACGCTTCAGCTTGCCGCGTTTCAATCCCCGCCTCCCGCAGCTCTGGTATTCGCCGCGCTGTGGTTCCTGTTCATTGATGAAGGCGCCGCGGCAGGCCTCGGAGGTAGGAATGAGAAAGTGGCTAGGCGTCGCAGCTGTCATCGCTGCGACGGGCCTCGCGCCGCAAGCGAACGCCAACCAGGACGTGATCGAGCTTTCGGGCAATCCCGCGAATTGGGCGATCCAGTCGGGCGACTACAGCGGCCAGCGATATTCGAAGCTCGATCAGATCAACGCCTCTAACGTCGGCGATCTTAAGGTCGCCTGGACGTTCTCGACCGGTGTACTGCGCGGCCATGAAGGCGGTCCGCTTGTCATCGGCGACACGATGTATCTCGTCACTCCGTTTCCGAATGTCGTAATGGCCCTGGACCTCGCCCATGATCAGAAGATCATCTGGAAGTACCAGCCGAAGCAGGAATTCTTCCGCCGTCGCGGTGATGTGCTGCGACACCGTCAATCGCGGTGTGCAATATGCCGAGGACAAGATACTGGTTCACGCGGCCGATACATCGCTGATCGCGCTCGATGCCAAAACCGGCATGGAGCTGTGGAAGGTCAAGGACGACGATGCGAAGAACGGAGCGTCCGGCACCGGCGCTCCGCTGGTCGTCAAGGACAAGGTGATCGTTGGCGTCTCCGGCGGCGAGTTCGGCGTTCGCTGCTACATCACGGCCTACGACCTGAACTCAGGCCACAAAATCTGGCGCGCCTACTCGATGGGCCCGGACGAAGATATCCTGGTCGATCCCGAAAGAACGATGTCGCTCGGCAAGCCGATTGGAAAGGACTCGTCGCTGAACACCTGGAACGGTGACCAGTGGAAGATCGGCGGCGGCCCGACGTGGGGCTACATGGCCTACGATCCCGACCTGAACCTGATCTACTACGGGACCGGCAATCCTTCGACCTGGAATCCGGTGCAACGCGCGGGCCGCGACGGCAAGCCGATCGACCAGAAGTGGGCGATGACCATGTTTGCCCGCGATGCCGACACCGGCATTGCGAGATGGGCCTACCAGATGACGCCGTTCGATCAGTGGGATTACGACGGCATCAACGAGCCGATCCTCGCTGAGCTCGATTTTGACGGCGTCAAACGCAAAACGATAACCCACTTCGATCGCAACGGCTTCGCCTATACGTGGGATTGCGTAACTGGAGAGCTTCTCGTTGCGGAGAAATTCGACCCGTCTGCGAATTGGGCGACCGGGATCGTGATGGATAGAAACGATCCGCAGTACGGACGGCCGCAGGTTGCTCGCAAATATGCGCCCTTCGAAACAGGCACGGACGACGTGACGAAGGGCATTTGCCCATCCTCGCTTGGTGCCAAGAACGAGCAGCCGGCATCGCATTCGCCGCTGACGGGATTGTTCTACGTCCCGACGACTGAAATGTGCATGGACTACGAGCCCTTCAAAGTCTCTTATGCCGTCGGCCAGCCCTATGTCGGCGCCACTCTGACGATGTATCCGGCGCCCGATAGCCACAACAACACCGGCGGCTTCATTGCCTGGGACGGCGCCAAAGGTAAAATCGTCTGGTCGAAGCCTGAGCGATTTGCCGTGTGGTCGGGCGCACTGACGACCGCGGGCGGCATCGCTTTTTACGGCACACTCGAAGGCTATTTGAAAGCCGTAGATCAGAAGGACGGCAAGGAACTGTTCAAGTTCAAAACGCCGTCGGGCATCGTCGGCAATCCGATGACTTACATGCACGACGGAAAGCAGTATGTGGCCGTGTTTTCTGGCATCGGCGGCTGGGCCGGCATCGGTCTAGCCGCTGGCCTCACCAATCCCGATGACGGATCCGGCGCGGTCGGTGGCTTCGCGAGCCTCTCGGCCTACACCAGCCTCGGCGGCTCCCTGACCGCTTTCTCACTGCCGTAGGGCGGCCAGAGCTCAAGCAAACCGCAGCTTGCCCTCGTATTTCACGGCCCAGGCTTCGCCTTTGCCCTTGGCTTCGGATTTTTCGCCGGTCGGCGGAATGACGTCGCCGATGACCACTGGTTCTTCGCCCGCCGACTTCAGCTCGGCCATGACATCGTCAACTCGTGCTTTCGATACGACCGCGATCATGCCGATGCCGCAGTTGAACGTCCGAAGCAGCTCGGCGTCACCGATGTTGCCCGTCTTGGCAAGCCAGCCGAAAACTCCCGGCGCCTCGAACGACGAAAGATCGATGCGCGCGGCGACGTCCTTCGGCATGACGCGCGGGACATTCTCGGAAAGACCCCCGCCCGTGATGTGCGACAGAGCTTTGATGCCGCCATTCAACCCAGATCCACCGGTGGCCCGGATCGCTGCGAGAAGCGGTTTGACGTAAATGCGCGTCGGGGTAAGCAGCGCTTCCGCCACTGATTGGTTCTGAGCAAATCCAAACGGCGCGGGCGCGTCCCAATCCAAACGTGCGTGGTCGACGAGCTTGCGCACGAGGCTGTAGCCGTTCGAATGCACACCCGATGACTTGAGCCCGATCAGGACATCGCCGACGGCGAGATCGGCACGCGGCAGAATTTCATTGCGTTCGACCGCGCCAACCGCGAACCCCGCAAGATCGTAATCACCACTTTTGTACAGGCCCGGCATCTCGGCGGTCTCTCCGCCGATCAGCGCGCAACCCGCATCCCGGCAGCCATCCGCGATGCCAGCGATAACCTCGCGCGCCACCCCGATGTCGAGCTTCCCGACCGCGAAGTAATCGAGAAAGAACAGCGGCTCCGCGCCTTGCACGACGAGATCGTTGACGCACATGGCGACGAGATCGATGCCGATCGTCGAATGCCGCCCTGTATCGATGGCGATCTTGAGCTTCGTACCGACGCCGTCGTTCGCCGCGACAAGTATCGGATCGCGGTAACCTGTCCGCTTCAGATCGAAGAGGCCACCGAAACCGCCGAGATCAACGTCGGCGCCGGGCCGGCTCGTCGCTTTCGCGAGCGGCTTGATGGCTGCAACCAGCGCATTTCCCGCGTCAATATCAACGCCCGCGTCGGCATAGGTGATGGATCTGTGCGATTTTTCGTCAGCCGCGGACATCGATCCTCGTCGTCAGTGGGGAAACTGGTTTCAGATGGGGCCTGCGTCCTTGAGATATCGCAGACGGGAGAGCCTCGGTTAAACTCACTTTTGCCCCATTGCCAACCCGTGATGGGGGTCGTAGCAGCGACTGGTCCTAAGAGCAACGAAGGGCTCGTTGGCAGGTTCCGCGGGGGTTTCTCCTGTGCTTGCCATATACAAGACCGGAAACGCGAAAACGGGGGGTTAAAGGGGTGTCCGTAGGCCGCTGCATCGCTATTGGTCTAGCCATCTGCATGGCGACCGCCGGCCTAATTGCGCGTCCCGCAATCTCAGCGAACGCGGATGCCGTGTATACGGTCGGTAATTATCCTGTCGAGGCGACGGCCGCCAACGCGGTCGCTGCCAAGGATCAGGCACTTGCAGATGGTCAGCAGGCCGCATTCCGCTCACTGCTGAAGCGTCTCGTGCCGGTCACCGCCTATAAACAGTTGACGCGCGTCTCGGATGTAAAAGCCGGAGACCTAGTGTCGGGCGTCTCCGTGCGCTCGGAGCGCAATTCCGCGACCGACTATATCGCGAGCCTCGATTTCTCATTCCAGGCCGACGCGGTCCGCGCTGCTCTCTCGCGCCAAGGCATACCGTTTGTCGATGAGCAGGCGCCTCCCGTCACGGTCATCACCGTCATGCTTCAAGGCAATCCACCGACCGCGAACAACGACACCGGCCTTTGGCGCCGCGCATGGACCGGACTTGATTTGCAGCACACCATTACACCGATAGCCATCAAGGATCTGAAGCCGTCCATCCACGCCGATACCATCAGTGCGCTGCTTGCCGGCGACGACAACGGTTTTCGTACCCTCAAAACCGAATACGGCACGGGTCTTATCGTCATGGCGGTCGTCGAGCCGGATATGACGACCAAAAAGCTCACCGTGACGCTCGCCGGAAGGGATGCCGTCGGGCCTTTGCTCCTGAAGCGGACGTACCGCATCTCGAACGGTGATCTCGACTATGCGTCTCAGCTCGCCGCGGTGGTGGCACTCGGAGTGATCGAGGGCCGCTGGAAGGCCGTTAAATCCGGAACTACGCAACCAGCGGCGTCAGCGGCCGATACGCCGGTGTGGGCCGCCTCAACCGGCGGCAATGGCGAGGATGTCAGCCTGGTCGCGGAGTTTGGCAGTTCTGGCCAATGGGATCAGATTCGCAGCCAACTCCTCGACACGCCCGGGGTCGATGCGCTCAACATCGCGACCGTTTCGGAAAGCAGCGCCGACATCTCCTTGAAATATCCGGGTGGTGTGCGAAGCCTGGCGAATGCGCTGGGGTCACGGGGACTTAGCCTGAGCAACACGGATTCAGGCTGGGTTCTCCGCTCAAGTAACTGAAAACGTTAATATATCGAGCTTGGCCCCTGTACGCGCGGCGTCTGAAAGACGCCTGCGTCTGCGTTCTCCGCCGCTGCTCTACCGCAGTGCAAAGGAGGATGTTCTCGACGAGACAAACTTCGAGAGGCTAGGTTCGCGCCGCCTGGTCATTCGCAACCTTCACCCAGGCCACGGGAAAGATGGGGAAAATTTCGGCGTGAGCATTCCAAATCTTATTACGCTCGGCCGGGTCATCCTTGTACCTGTGGTTTTCTGGCTGTTGCTGACGGGCGAGCTTCAAGCTGCATTCCTGGTTTTTGTCGTGGCCGGTATCTCGGATGCCGTCGACGGCTTTCTCGCCAAGCGCTTCAACTGGGAAACCGAGCTTGGCGCCTATCTCGACCCCATTGCCGACAAGCTGCTGATCGTCTGCATCTTCATCGCACTTGGCGTGACCGCGCGCTTACCCTCGTGGCTGGTGATCACGGTCGTGTCGCGTGACGTGCTTATCGTCATTGCTGTCGTCCTGTCTTGGCTGCTCAATCACCCGACCCCGATGAAGCCTCTGGCGATCAGCAAGATGAACACCGTTGCCCAGATCGTGCTTGCCGGAACGGTGCTCGCGGACGAGGCGTTCGACTTGAAGCTCAAGGGCCCGGTGCAGCTATTGACGCTTCTCGCGGCCGCGACGACGATCAGCTCTCTCGTTGCCTATTTGCGCGTATGGCTGCGACACATGACGCTCTACGAAACTCCCGGCTCGAAAAGCTGAGCGTTCCAACGCATGCTGCTTGGCTGGCGGATAACGGTTGGGGATCGAAATCCATGCATTTTGAGCGGCACGCGCTGTTTTGGGCGGCGACTGCGCTGCTGTTCGCCTACATTGTTCAACTGATCGCGCCTGTGCTTCTGCCGTTCGCGATAGGGCTCACGCTGGCCTATTTTCTCAGCCCCGCCGTCGACGCTATGGGCCGCGCCGGCCTCCCGCGCTGGATTTCCGCTGCTCTCCTTCTTGCGCTTTCAATCTGCGTCATCGCCCTCGTGCTCGTATTCGTGGTGCCGATACTGGTTCAACAGGCCGTCGGCCTCGTCGAAGCGGCTCCGCGAGAAATCGGGCGTCTGAAAGAGCTGATCGAAACGTCGGCGCGCGACCATCTGGGAGTAAAATACCCCCAGGTGGAAACCGCGGTCCGCACGGCCCTTGACGGCTTAACATCCGCGGCCCCGTCCCTCTTGGGAGGGCTCGCCCAAAGCCTCTGGAATCAGGGCACGGCGGCTTTCAGTTTCATCACGTTGATACTCATTACACCGGTCGTTTTCTTCTATGCGCTTCTGGATTGGCCGAAAATGGTAGCCAATCTCGACTCTTGGTTGCCACGCGACGAAGCCGACCAGATCCGCGCACTAGCGGCCGAAATCGACCGCCGGATATCCGCCTTCATACGCGGCCAGGGCGTGGTGTGCATTCTTCTCGCTTTTTACTACGCCATCGCGCTCAGCTTCGCCGGCTTGAACTACGGCCTGCTTGTGGGATCGCTGACGGGCCTTGCCGCATTCATTCCGGTCTTCGGATGGTCGCTCGGGGCGATCGCCGCCGTCCTCCTGGCCCTGGTCCAGTTCTGGCCAGACGTGACACCGATTCTGATCGTCCTAGGAATCATGCTGGTTGGCTCAGCGCTCGAGTCGGGCGTGCTCAGTCCTTATATCGTCGGCTCCGAAGTGGGACTTCATCCGGTTTGGCTGATTTTCGCGCTGTTGGCCTTCAGCTATCTGTTTGGATTCCTCGGCCTTCTCGTCGCCGTGCCGGTTTCTGCCGCAATCGGCGTGCTCGTACGCTTTGCGCTCCGCGCTTACCTCGCGTCGTCCGTTTATCGGGGCGACGTCGCAGCGGTGCCGAAGGATAATCCTTGAACGATCACATGACCACGATCCCAGAGCAGCTTGTCTTTGAACTGCCGCACAGAACGGCAATGGGGCTCGAAGATTTTCTCGTCTCCGAGTCAAATGCCGCCGCAGTTGCGCTTGTCGATCGGTGGCCCGACTGGCCGATCGGAGCCGCCGTGATTGCCGGCCCCAAGGGCAGCGGAAAAACCCATCTCGCCAACGTCTGGCTGAAGCGAGCCGGCGCCACGGCACTGGAAGCTTCCACGATCTCGCGCGAGGCAGTGCCGACGATCGCTGCTGCCGGAGCGGTTCTTATCGAGGATGTTCAGAATGTCGCCGACGAGGCGGCGCTGTTTCATCTCTTGAATCTTGTCCGCGAGCAGAGACTGCAGATTCTTTTGACAACCGATACGGTCCCCGGCGACCTTCGCATCACACTTCCCGATCTCCGGTCGCGGCTGAAGGCGTTGCCTCTCGCGACCATCGATCCGCCGGACGACGCGTTGCTTCGGGCGGTTCTCGTCAAACTCTTCGCCGATCGCCAGCTAAGCGTTGAGCCGCATCTCGTCGACTACGTTATTGTCCGGATGGAGCGCTCCATGTTAGCTGCGGAACGGTTTGTCGCGGAAGCTGATCGCCGAGCCCTCGTCCTCCAACGCCGTGTGACGCGCGCGATTGCCGCTGCGACGCTCGACGCGCTCGGGTATTGAATCAGCGTATAATTTACCAATGGCACACCCGTTCGTCATTTGGGTGTAGTCTACAATCTTGATCTCTCGACCGGATTTCGGAGCTTTCCCCTACTATGGCAACCGTGAAAAGCAGAAGTGGCGCCAAATCCGAGGTTCAGTCCGTCCCGGAGGGGCCGGACCGCTTCTACAATCGCGAGCTGTCCTGGCTTCAGTTCAACCGCCGCGTCCTCGAAGAAGCAGGCAACCAGCACCATCCGCTCCTCGAACGCCTGCGTTTCCTCTCGATAGCAGCCGCCAACCTCGACGAATTCTACATGGTTCGCGCCGCCGGCGTTTACGGGCAAATCCGCGCCGGTATCACGACGCTGTCTCAGGACGGCATGACCCCGATGCAGCAGCTTGCCACGATCAATAAGTTCGCGACCGTCTTGGTGGCCGACAAGCAAGCCAATTGGCGGGTGATCAAGGACGAACTCGCGGGAGCCGGACTTTTTGTTTTGCAGCCCGATGAGCTGACCAAGTCCCAGCATGATTGGCTCGAGCGTCTGTTCATGACGCACATCTTTCCGATACTGACGCCCATCGCCGCCGATCCCGCGCACCCTTTCCCGTTCATGCCCAACAAGGCGATGACAATCGTCGTCGAAATGGTCCGGCCGTCCGACGGCAAGACGATGAACGGCCTCATCCCCATCCCCGGACAGCTCGAGCGTTTCGTTCGTCTTGAGTCCGAGCCCGAGAAGCCGAAGGAAGTTCGCTTTATTCAGCTCGAGAACGTCATAGGCATGTTCTTGACCGAGCTGTTCTCCGGCTTCCAGATCAAAAGCCAAGGCGCTTTCCGCGTCCTGCGCGACAGTGACATTGAATTCCAGGAAGAAGCCGAAGACCTTGTTCGTTCGTATGAGAGCCAGTTGAAGCGGCGGCGGCGAGGCAACGTCATCCGGCTCGAAATCGAAGCCCGGATGCCGGAACGCTTGCGCAAATTCGTCATCGACGAGCTTGAAGTGCGCGAAGAAAGCATCTTCGTGAAAGAAGGCATCCTGGCGCTCGCGGATACATCTCAGCTCATCGTTGCCGACCGCCCGGATCTCATCTTCAAACCGTTCGCGATCCGCTTTCCCGAGCGCATCCGCGAATTCAGCGGCGACTGCTTCGCGGCCGTCCGCAACAAGGACATCGTCGTCCACCATCCCTACGAGAGCTTCGACGTCGTCGTTCAGTATTTGCGCCAAGCCGTCGCCGACCCAAATGTGATGGCGATCAAGTGGACGCTCTATCGAACATCGCGCGACAGCCCGATCATTCAAGCGCTCAAAGAAGCGGTCGAGGCCGGCAAATCGGTCACCGCCGTCGTCGAGCTGAAGGCGCGCTTCGATGAAGCCGCGAACATTCGTTGGGCGCGCGATCTGGAAAGCGCAGGCGTGCATGTCGTCTATGGATTCACCGAGCTGAAGACGCACGCCAAGCTCGGTCTTATCGTTCGCCGCGAGGGAACCGAGCTGACGACCTACTGCCACATCGGAACCGGCAACTATCATCCGCAGACGGCACGTGTTTATACCGACTTGTCGCTTTTCACGACTGATCCCGTGATGGTGCGCGACATCACCCGCATCATGAATTTTGTCACCGGCTACGGCGAACCCGTCGAGTTGGAGTGCATGGCGGCGAGCCCCCACGGCATCCGCAACCGGATTATGACACACATCGCCGAGGAGATAAGAAACGCGAAAGCCGGCAAGCCATGCGGCATCTGGTGGAAGATGAACGCGCTCGTCGACGCCCAGATCATTTCGGCGCTTTATGACGCGAGTAACGCCGGTGTTCCGATTGAACTCGTTGTCCGGGGTATCTGCTGCTTGCGGCCGGGAATTCCGGGGCTTTCGAGCAACATTCGGGTGAAAAGCATTGTCGGGCGCTTCCTTGAGCACTCGCGCATTTACTGTTTTGCCAACGGAGAGGCCTTGCCTTCTCCCAAGGCCGCCGTCTACATCAGCTCCGCCGATATGATGCCGCGCAATCTCGACCGTCGCGTCGAGGCAATGGCGCCGGTGAAGAACCCGACTGTGCACGAACAAGTGCTCAATCAGATCATGGTTGCGAACTTGAGAGACAATCAACAGAGCTGGCGGATCAACGCCGACGGCAGCGCGACTCGGATGCAACCGGGTCCGGGGGAGGAAGCCTTCAATGCCCATAAATATTTCATGACAAATCCCTCGCTTTCGGGCCGCGGACAATCTCTGAAGCAGAGTTTCCCGCAACGTTTCCGCCAACCCGGTTAGGCCGGGGAGCCTAAAATTGACACGGTGGAAAGAAATCTCGGGCGCGAACGAGCGTACCGCGGAAATGGAGCCTATCGGCGTTGTCGATATCGGCTCGAATTCGGTGCGTCTCGTCGTCTATGAAGGTGCCGTTCGCGCGCCGACCCCCGTCTTCAACGAGAAGATTCTTTGCGGTCTCGGCCGTTCCGTCGCCACGACGGGCAGCCTCGGCACCGAAGCTGTCGAACGCGCCTTGGCGGCTCTCGCACGCTTCAAGGTCATCGCCCGAATCCTGAGCGTAAAGAACCTCAAGGTCATCGCGACCGCCGCCGTCCGCGACGCGCAGAACGGCCGCGACTTCATCGAACGCGGCGAGCGCGCGATCGGCGCCAAGATCGAGGTCCTGTCCGGCGAGAAAGAGGCTCGTCTCGCAGCCCAGGGCATCATGATGGGTTTCATCGATGCCGACGGCATCGCCGGCGATCTCGGCGGCGGCAGCCTCGAGCTGATCGATTTGGCGCAGGATCATCTGAACGAGGCCACGACCTTGCCGCTAGGTGGGCTCCGTCTCATCGACACCACCGGCAACAAGATCGAACGCGCGATCGAGGTCATCGACGGCGCTCTTGCGAGCCTCACATGGCTCAAAAACGGCACGGGCAGGACGTTTTATGCGGTCGGCGGCACGTGGCGGTCCCTCGCCAAGATGCAAATGGATCGGGTCGATTATCCGCTGCGTGTCATGCAGGGCTATCGATTGACGACGCGCGAAGCCCTCGACCTCTGCGAGCAGTTTCGCAAAGTGAAAAAGCCCCTCGATCTGCCAGGAATTGCCGGCGTCGCCAGGGCGCGCCGCGAGGTGCTGCCGTTCGGCGCCCTCGTTCTCGAGCGATTGCTTCGGCAGATGGAGCCGCGTCAGGTCGTATTTTCGGTTTTCGGAATTCGCGAAGGACTCATCTACAGCCTTCTGCCGCCCTATGAGCAGGCCCGTGATCCGCTGATCAGCTTCTGCGAGGATTACGCCGCGCTTCGGTCCCGCTCCGTCGAGCATGCGTTCGAGCTTTGCGCGTGGACCGATCAGCTTTTCTCCGATCCCGCCCTCGAAGAGACGGCGGATGAACGCCGCCTCCGTCACGCGGCCTGCCTGCTTTCCGATGTCGGCTGGCGGGCTCACCCAGACTATCGCGGCGAGCAAAGCGTCAATACCATCGCCCACGCCGGGCTCGGCGGCGTCGACCATCAGGGCCGCATTTTCCTGGCCCTATCGGTCTTCCACCGCCACGAGAACTCCGAGGATAACGGCGCTCAACTTTCCGACAGGCTTCGCAGCCTCGTCAGCAAGAGGGTTCAGCGACGGGCGAGAATCCTTGGCGCGGCGATCCGAGCGGCCCATATGCTCTCGATAGGCATGGCGGGCGTCATCGACCAGACGCCGCTCAGCTACGAAAGCGGGGCACTGGTTCTGACCATCCCGAAGGCCTACGCGGCCCTCGACGGGGAGCGGCTGCGGCGCCGATTCGAGGCACTTGCCGATTTGGTCGGCAAGCGGGCGGAAGTCCGAATTAGCGGTTGAGAGGCAGTACGCCTCGCTTGCGACGCAACAATTTCTGATAGTCTCGATAAAAGTTTGCAGGATGAAGACGGCCTCCATGGCGGAAGACCTTTACGACATTCTCGGCGTACCGCGCGGAGCGACAGAGGATGAAATACGCAGCGCTTTCCGCAAGCTTGCAAAAGCTAACCATCCTGACGTCAACCCCGGCAATGCGTCAGCCGGCGAGCGCTTCAAAAAGATAACCGCAGCCAACGACATCTTGAGCGACCCGGAAAAGCGCCGCCAATACGATGCTGGCGAAATCGACGCCAAGGGCGACGTGCGCCGACCTCAATGGAACCGTGCCGCAGGCGCCCGACGTGGCGCACACACAGCCCGGGGTTTTGAAGGCCGGGCCGGCTCTGGCGGCGGATTCGACGATTTCAGCTTTTCAGACATCTTCTCGGATGTTTTCGGCGCCACCGGTTCGGCCGGACGTCGCGAAGCGCACGGCTTCTCCGCTAAGGGACAGGATCTCCGCTATTCGCTTGAGATAGACTTTCTTGAAGCGGTGCTCGGCGCCAAGAAGCGCGTGACGTTGCCGGATGGCGGCGTGCTCGATCTCGCGGTGCCGGAAGGTGTGACCGACGGCCAGGTTTTGCGCTTGAAGGGCAAAGGGACGCCCGGGAGCCCGGGAGCCGATCCCGGTGACGCTCTCGTCGAAATCAAGATCCGGCCGCACCCGGATTTCAAACGCGAAGGCGACGATATTCTTCTCGACCTGCCGATCACGATTGACGAAGCAGTTCTCGGCGGCCGCGTGGAAGTGCCGACGCCGACGGGTCGCGTGCAGCTGAGCATTCCGAAGGGCACCAGCTCGGGGAAAACCTTCCGTCTCAAAGGCAAAGGCGTCCGCGGCAAGAGCGGCTCGGCGGGCGACCAACTCGTGACCACCAAGATCATCTTACCGCAAGATATCGACGACAGCCTCTCGTACTTTTTTTCCGAGTGGCGCCAGAAACACGGCTACGACCCCGGCCGCAAGTAATCTAGCTGGCCTGCGATTGGCGGCCGGCTCGCGGAACGCGAGTCGCCAATCGCAATTAAAGAGGCCTTGCAGCAGGCACAGCGCGAACTTCGCCGTCGACCAGCGTCAGGGCCAGCTCGCCCCGCTTGAGCTTCAGAGCGGCATCGCCGAAGAGCGTCCGCCGCCAGCCCTGCAGCGCCAGGATGTCGGCCTCGTCGGATGTTGCAAGCTGTTCGAGATCGTCGCTGTCCGCGATGATTCGCGGCGCCACGCCATGCTCCGCGGCGGCCGCCTTGAGCAGCACCTTCAGCAATTCCAGCGTCGCGCTTGCTTCTGCCGAAAGCGCCTCGGTACGCTCGATCTTGGGCAACGTCTTCGGATCGCGTGCGAGACCCGCTTTCACGACGTCGATGATCTCCTTCGCCCGCTGCGAGCGTGCGAAGCCGTCCGAAAGCGTCCTGAGCTGTCCGAGAGCGTCAGCGCTTGCCGGCATCTGGTTTGCGATATCGTACAGCGCATCATCTCTGAGGACGCGTCCGCGTGGTACGTCGAGCGACTGCGCCAAACGTTCCCGCCAGGCCGCAAGCTCGATAAGAACCGCCAGCGATTTCCGTCCTTTGACGCGAAGCTTGAGACGCTGCCAGGCATTTTCCGGTTTCGCGTCGTACGTAGCAGGACTGGTGAGGACTTCCATCTCCTCTTGCAGCCATGGCGTGCGGTCGGTCTTCTCGAGCGTTTGCTTCAAGCGAACATAGACGTCTCTCAAATGCGTTACGTCCGCGAGCGCGTAGTCGAGCTGCTTTTCCGACAGCGGCCGCCGGCTCCAATCCGTAAAGCGAGAGCTTTTGTCGAGATCGACGCCCGTCGTCTTCTTCACGAGGTTCACGTAGCTGATGCTGTCGCCATAGCCGCAGACCATCGCCGCGACCTGTGAGTCGAACACGGGCGTCGGTACGATCTCCGCTTTCAGAAAAATGATCTCGATGTCCTGGCGTGCCGCGTGAAAGACTTTCACGGTCGTGGTGTCCGCCATCAGCCGGTAAAACGGCGTGAGATCGAGATCGGGACTGAGGGGGTCGACGACGGCCTCGGCTTCGGGCCCCGCAAGCTGGATGAGACACAGCAACGGCCAGAACGTCTGCTCGCGCAGAAATTCGGTGTCGACGGCAACATATTCACTTTTGGCCAGCACGTCACAGAGCGCTGACAGTTCGGACGTGGTCGTGATCATTCGCATCAGCGTCGCCTATAGCGCATGACCTGGAAGTTGTCGCCATCAGCTTGGTCGCGGACAAATCCTTTTTGCGCGGCGACCCACCCCGAGGGCCGGCAAGCCCGGGTAAAGAAAGCCCGCGGTCAGCTGCCGGCACCCTCGCGCCTCCGGCCCACACGTTGATCCGCGAGCCGGTAACCTTGACTTTCGCCCTCCCCCATGCGCTTTTCCGCGGCGATTTTCACCCACATTGATCAAAGGGTTTCCGGCCATGGCCGAGGCTAAGCTGCATCGTTATCGCTCGCACACATGTGGCGCTCTCCGGAAGAGCGACGTCGGCTCCGATGTGCGCCTCTCCGGCTGGGTGCACCGGGTGCGCGACCACGGCGGCGTGCTCTTTATCGACCTTCGTGACCATTACGGATTGACGCAGGTCGTCGCCGACCCTGACAGCCCGGCATTCAAGACCGCCGAAACATTGCGCTCGGAATGGGTGGTACGCATCGACGGCAAGGTCCGCAATCGGCCCGCGGGCACGGTCAACAGCGAGCTTCCGACTGGCGAGATCGAGCTTTACGCGACCGAGATCGAAGTGCTTTCGGCGGCGAAGGAATTGCCCGTCCCGGTCTTTGGCGAGCCTGATTACCCCGAAGACCTGCGTCTGCAATATCGCTTCCTCGATCTTCGCCGCGAGACGCTGCACGCCATCATCATGAAGCGCCTGGAGATCACTCGCTCTATCCGCCGCCGCATGCATGACGTTGGCTTCAACGAATTCCCGACGCCGATTCTGACGGCCTCGAGCCCGGAAGGCGCCCGTGACTTCCTCGTGCCGAGCCGCATTCATCCAGGCAAGTTCTATGCGCTGCCGCAGGCACCGCAGCAGTATAAGCAACTTTTGATGGTCTCGGGCTTCGACCGCTATTTCCAGATCGCGCCGTGCTTCCGCGATGAAGACCCACGTGCCGACCGTTTGCCCGGCGAGTTCTATCAGCTCGACGTCGAGATGAGCTTCGTCGAACAGGACGATGTCTTCGCGACGATGGAACCGGTCATCACCGGGCTGTTCGAGGAATTCGCGGGTCCTGCCGAAGGCGGGCAAGGAAAAGCCAAGCCAGTGACGAAGGGCTGGCCGCGCATTCCCTACGACACGGCTATCGCCAAGTACGGTTCCGACAAGCCGGATCTGCGCAATCCGATCGAGATGGCCGATGTCACCGAGCACTTCCGCGGCTCGGGCTTCAAAGTCTTCGCCGGCATGATCGAGAAGGATGCGAAGGCGCGCATCTGGGCCATACCCGCTCCGACGGGCGGCAGCCGCGCCTTCTGCGACCGCATGAATTCGTGGGCACAGGGCGAAGGCCAGCCGGGCCTTGGCTACATCTTCTGGCGCGAGGGCGAGGAAGGCGGAGCCGGCCCCGTCGCGAAGAATATCGGGCCCGAGCGAGCAACCGCAATCAAGTCCCAACTCGGACTGAAGGATGGCGATGCCGTCTTCTTCGTCGCGGGCAACCCAGCAAACTTTTATAAGTTCGCCGGCCTCGCGCGCGACCGCGTCGGCCACGAGCTGAAGCTCGTGAAGGAAGACCAGTTCGAGCTGGCGTGGATTGTCGACTTCCCGTTCTACGAATGGAACGAGGAAGACAAGAAGATCGACTTCTCGCACAATCCGTTCTCGATGCCGCAAGGCGGCGGCGAAGCGCTTGATGCTGCGACGACGACGGAAGATCGATTGAAACTCAAAGCCTACCAGTACGACATCGTCTGCAACGGCTATGAGATCGCGTCAGGCGGCATCCGCAATCACAAGCCCGACGTGATGATCAAAGCCTTCGGCATAGCGGGTCTTGGCGCCGATGTCGTCGAGCAGCGTTTCGGCGGTCTATTCCGTGCTTTCCAGTACGGCGCCCCGCCGCACGGCGGCATGGCCGCCGGTATCGAACGCATCGTGATGTTGCTTACGGGCGGCAACACCGTGCGCGAAGTCGCGCTCTTCCCGATGAACCAGCAGGCCGCCGATCTGCTGATGGGTGCTCCGAGCGAAGCTTCACCAAAGCAACTACGCGAACTTTCCATCCGCGTCGTCGCGCCGGAGAAGAAGACTTAGCTGGGATTGTCATCCCGGGCGAGCCCACTTGCGAGACCCGGGACCCAGCCAGCAGCATCACCGGTTGCGAAACATCTGGGTCCCGGCTCTTCGCTGCGCTTCGGCCGGGATGACAACACGGAACTTTCATCAACGAAAAATTCGGCGCCCGTCCGGAATGGAAGGGCGCCGAGTTATACCGGCTCGCTGAAATGGAGCCGGCACTTCAGTGTAATGAAATTAGTTCGTCGTGACGGTCTGTGCGCGGGGCTCTATCACTGCGACGAATACAGTTTTGCCGTCCTTGTTCGCCGTGCCGACCCAGCGGCCCGATTCATCACGGCTGAGCGCGGAAATGCCGGTGTAACCCTGATGTGCAAGCTGAACGCGTGCCTGCTGGGCGTTTGCCGCGTTCGCGAGTACAGCGCTGAAAGCTGCCGACTTCTGAGCGTCGATAGAGGATGCCTCCTCGGCGACAGCCGGAAGAGCAAAGCCAACGGCCGCTGCGCCAATTAACATTATGCGGATCATGTAAACTCCATTATCTTTTGCGGCGGAGGTGTCTCCGCGTCATCCTGGACATAGGGAGCTTCCTCGATCACCGCCAAACAACTCCCCGTGCTTCAAACATCGAAGATCGTGAAGAAACGTGATCCTTTCGTTGGCGAAGATGATCGTCGTCCTCTGATCCACTACAGTACCGTCCAGATCGAAACAGGCTAATCGATGCGACTTCTCTTCCTCGGCGCCGGCGCGACTGGCGGATATTTCGGCGGGCAGCTGGCAAAGGCAGGTGTCGACGTAACGTTTCTCGTCCGGCCAAAGCGGCGCGACCAGCTGGCACGCGACGGCATCAAAATTGAAGGCCCGCTCGGGAACGTAACGACGCCCGTGAAGGCAATCACACGCGAAGAGATCGTCGGCCCGTTCGATACCGTTATCCTCAGCGCCAAAGCCTATGACCTCGCCGATGCGATCGAAACCATCCGCTCCGCCGTTGGCGAAAACACTTTGGTGCTTCCGATACTCAATGGGCTGAAGCATCTCGAGCATCTCGACGATGTCTTCGGTGCGCCGCGAGTGTTTGGCGGTACGTGCCACATCTCAGCCACGCTCGGCGACGACGGGACGATCCGCCAGTTCGGGCCGTTCGCGTCGATTACGCAGGGGCCGCGGCTTCCGGAGCAAAAGACCGCGTCCGCTAAACTTCACGATGTTCTCGTGCGTGGCTTCGAGGCGCGTCATCCCGACGACATCGTCGCTGCGATGTGGGACAAATGGTTTTTCATAGCAGCTCTCGCTTCATCCACTTGCCTGATGCGGGCAACCGTCGGCGAAATCATCCGCACGGGCCGAGGCCCTGAGTTCATGGCCGATGTCCTGAACGAATGCGTGGCCGTCGCCACCGCAAACGGCTACTCGCCACAAGCTGCGACGCTAGAGTTGATGCGGCCGCTGCTGATGGATCCCAAATCGACCATGTCGGCTTCGATGCTGAGAGACATTCAGCGTGGCGGCCGCATCGAAGCCGATCAGATCGTCGGCGACATGATCCAGCGCGGCCGCGCGCACACCGTTCCGACGCCGCTACTGGAAACGGCCTACATCCATCTGCAGGCCTATCAAAATAGAATTGCCGCGAACCAGCCCGCCGTCGGCTAATTCGGCGCGAGGATTACCAGTTGTTAATGCGCGCACAATGATCACCTTGTCATCGCCCGCCAAAAGCGACACAAAGAAAGGGACCAAAATATTGGAGATCGGAGCATGATTCGCCCGCTCGTTTGCGCCATGTTCATGCTGATAGCTTTGCCCTTTTCCGCTGATGCGCGGACGCCGAACCACGCCGACCAATGGAACGGCGCCGAGATCAATTGGCGCGACGCGCGCACGGGCATCTATGAGGCGTCGAAAACCGGCCGCCCGGTTATCATGGTCTTCCACGCGACTTGGTGCTCGGTATGCAAGCGCTTCCGCGAGGTCTTTAAAGACCCTGCCGTCGTCGCCGCCTCGCGCGATTTTGTGATGATCCTCGTCGACGCCGATGCGGAGAAAGAGATCAACGGCGCTTTCCAGCCCGACGGGTCATACGTGCCGCGCACGCTCTTCATCGATTCGGACGGCAACGTTTCCAATAAGCTTGTGGGCTCGGACCCGCAGTACCCGCACTCGGTCGACCCCGACAAACCGGACGAGCTTTTGGCTCTGATGAAGAAGGCCCGCCACGTGTTCGACGTCGCTCCGGCAACGCCGCCGCCTCCCGACGAAAGTCATACTTGATTTCGCGGGCATTTCTGGCTCAGCTTGTTGCACTCAACCCTCTGACTCGCCATAAGGTCCGAGCGGCGCGGACGTGGTGGAACCGGTAGACACACAGGACTTAAAATCCTGAGACGGTAACGTCGTGAGGGTTCGAGTCCCTCCGTCCGCACCATTAAATCAATAACTTATATAGAAATTATTGCCTAGATGCCGCCCAGCACCATCGGCTTGTGACACACCCTAGACACACCAACGAGGCTCGGCAGAGAGCGCGAATTGGCTCATGATCCGGTATGAAGTCCGCACCGAAAAAGCAAAGTTTGCCGCAATACGTCGGGTATGCCGAGATCGAAGCGGCGTTTCAAATTAACAGACGCATCTTGCGGAATTTCGCGGCGATTTAAGCCTCGCCACGTGGCTAACCCGAATTGTGTTGAACGAAGCCTTGCAGCGGCGACGCCGCCGGATCGAGCTCCCCGCCGCGCAAATCGACCCATCGTGCGCGCCGGAGGCGCAGATCATTCCGTTCCCATTGTCCGGACATCAATCCGCGGACCCTGAGCGTACCATGGCGCAACGCGAGATCTGCCAACTGCTGGAACGTGCCATTGATGAACTCCCCGAGGAGTTTCGCACCGTTCTCGTCGCGCGGGTCATCGAAGACATGAGCATCGAAGAGACGGCGGACCTTCTCGGGCTCCGCCCGGAGACCGTGAAGACTCGGTTGCACCGCGCCCGGCGGCTGCTCAAGACCGCGCTCGCCGATCACATCGGTCCGCTGTTCAGTGATGTCTTTCCCTTCGAGGGCAAGCGCTGCGAGCGGATTACGAACGCCGTTGTACGGCGCCTCAATCTGTCTTCCTGATAGCCGGGAACCTTCGTCGCGCGACCGCATCCAATCCTTCGTGAAGCAAAGAGCCACTCGCGGCTCGACAACCACGGAGGTACTTAAGATGCGTCATTCTCGAATGTGTGGCTTCGCCGCAGTGATCTTGTCGGTATTGGTCGACAGCGCCTGCACAGGCGGCCGACAAGCCGTCCGATCCCCAGATCGCCCATATCGCCTACACGGCGGGCGACCTCGATATCAAGGCCGCGCAGACCTGCGCTCTGCAGAAATCCAAGAACGATAGCGTGCGCGCCTTCGCCAACGATATGGTGCGCGACCACAAGGCGGTGAACGATCAGGCGCTGGCGCTGGTCAAAAAGCTCAACGTCACGCCAGAGGACAACGAAACGAGCAAGGGACTTGTGAAACAGGCAGACGAGAAGCGAGCCGAGCTGGCGAAGCTTTCTGGCCCCGCGTTCGACAAGGCCTACGTCGACAACGAGGTCGCCTACCACAAGACCGTCAATCAGGCCCTCAAAGCGACGCTCATTCCCTCGGCCAACAACTCTGAACTCAAAAGCCTGCTCGAAACCGGTCTGAAGATTTTCCAGGGCCACGAGCAGCACGCCGAGCACTTGGCGAGCACGATTCACTAGCGGAGCGGACGATGCGCAAGCTTAAATGCTGTGCCGTCCTTGCTGGGCTTCTGCAAATCGCCCTCGCCGCGCCGTCTTCAGCAGGCGGGATCGCAAGAGTGACGATCAACGGTCTCGCCTTTTCACCGTCGGAGATCCAGGCCAAGGTGGGTGACACCATCGAATGGGTGAATGGTGACTTCGTCGATCATACGGCGACCGCGAAGAGTGGAGAATGGGACGTTGCGATTGTCGCCGGCAAGTCGGCGCAACTGCAGCTAACGCACGCCGGCACGTTCGCTTACTTCTGTCGAATTCACCCGAACATGACGGGGACGATCCATGTCATCGCCGACTAACAGGCTTGCCGTCGAGAAGGTGTCCTGCCTGAATGGCGGACCACACTGTAGACCCACAAGGCGCTGAAGCACCAGAAGGCGAAACGCATTTGCCTTGCGTGCTGCAATGAAATGCACTTCGGGCTGCTCGCTGAACTAGTGTGGTGCGGCACCCGAGAGCACGTTCACAATCACCACGCCTATGATGATGAAGGCCAGGCCAACGATCGCCGCCGTGTCTAAGCTTTGGCCCAGGGCACAGTATCCAATTGTAGAGATGAGAACGATGCCCAACCCACTCCAGATCGCATAGGCGATGCCGACGGGCATGCGCGTTAGCGTGATCGACAGGCAATAGAACGACGCTGAATAGAAGAGCGCTAAGCCAACGGTGTGCAAAGGCCTAGTGAACTGCTGCGACTGTTGGAGCAGGTAGGTGGCAAACACCTCACATAATATCGCAATCGCGAGAGAGCCATAGGTGACGAACGCCGGCCTCACCGAATGTCAGCTCCTCGCACGGCGGACTGCACGAACGATTGGTAGATGCCGTGGACCGGGATGTCCTGGCCGATGCGCACGACGAAGGACCCTGCCGCGTCATTGGCGACGAAGCTCTTGTTACAGAGCCCTCCCCGGAGGGGCCGCAACGTGACCGGGCCTTTCCAGAACGGAAGCGAGCGGATTTGCGCCTGCACGTCATCGGTCTTGAGAGCCAAATCCATCACGACACTCTTACTCCAACCGATTAAGCCACCTGTTCCCGAGACCTTGTCTGCTCTCGAATAAAGGCTCAAGCAGCGCCCCTCGAAGAGAACAGTACGTTGGCTTGTTGTCCACTTCCCGGGTCCCCTCATCTAGGATCGCACACGAAGTTGCACGGGCCATGCTTGATGCCAACGCGAGAGGCTCGCGACCGCGACAGTTTCTGCCGCTACGTGACGTCATGCGCCAATCAATTCGTTTTTCTCAAGCTGCTCGGTTGGCGCTAATGAGCTCACCCAAAACAGCTGATCTGAGTTTTTCAGGGTCTCTTTCGCCTTCGTCGGCCAGGTCAAACATGCGTTCGATAATGTCCTCGACGGGCAAGTCTAATCTCCGCTCCTTGGCCTCGGAGATGATGCTATCGAGTACCAAGCGCAGCTGTTTTAGCTCATCGGAGTGATAACCGCAGCTTTCCATGATGTCTCCCGGACGCTAATGACATGCCGATTTACGGACCCGGCATCCCTTTTTAAACCAGGGTTTTCGCCCCGTTCCGACTTCACAACTCGGTCCCCGCGCTCTGTGACTACGACGTGAAGATTGCTTAGTCAGGCGAACCGACGGAACTTCTCGATCGCCGCGTTTTGTCGGCCGCCATCGACCCATGACAGACCAAGTTGGTCCGTCAGCGCGACACCTGCCAGATCTCAAGCCTTCAGATATCCAGGGTGTTGTCTCGCTCCCACTGTGAGAGGTCAGAACAATAAGCGTTCCACTCGGTCCTCTTCATCTTGAGATAGGCGGCGGCAAACTCTTCGCCGAGCATCTGCTTCAACTCCGTATCATTGTCGAAGTTTCTGAGGGCATCGAGCAGATTAAGCGGCAATTTTGGGGCGTCGGTAACGGTGTGCCCAAGCTGGTACATATCGATGTCGAGCCGCTTTCCAGGATCGGCCTTATTGTGGATGCCGCTGAGACCGGCAGCAATGATCACTGCTTGCAATAGATAAGGGTTCGCTGCGCCGTCAGGTAGCCGAAGTTCGAAGCGGCCCTTGCCAGGAACGCGCACCATATGCGTGCGATTATTGCCGGTCCATGTCACCGTATTGGGTGCCCACGTTGCTCCAGACACTGTGCGCGGTGCATTAATGCGCTTGTAGGAGTTGACGGTCGGGTTCGTGATGGCCGAGAGGGATTCGGCATGGCGCATAATGCCACCAAGGAAATGATAGCCCTGCGGTGAAAGGCCCATTTCATCACTCGCATTGTAGAACATGTTAGTCTTGCCAGCCTTGTCCCAGACCGAGATGTGAGCGTGGCAACCATTGCCGGTCAGCCCCAGAAATGGTTTGGGCATAAACGTGGCACGATAACCGTGCTTCTCGGCAATAGCCTTGGTCATGAATTTGAAGAACGAGTGACGGTCAGCGGTGATGAGGCTGTCATCGTAGTCCCAATTCATCTCCCACTGGCCATTGGCATCCTCGTGATCGTTCTGGTAAGGCCTCCATCCGAGTTCCAGCATGTGGTCGCAGATCTCAGAGATGACGTCATAGCGACGCATCATAGCCTGCTGATCGTAGCAGGATTTCGTTGCGGTATCCGCGTCGTCAGAAATAGCCGTGCCGCACGGCTTCGTCAGGAAGAACTCGCACTCCACTCCCGTCTTGACGTAAAGACCTTCCTTGGCTGCATCTGCCATTACTTTCTTAAGCACGACACGAGGCGCCTGAGCGAGGGGCTTGTCTTCCATCATGCAGTCCGCTGCGACCCAGGCGACATCCTTTCTCCAAGGGAGCTGAATGAAAGACGACGGATCTGGCATGCCGAATAGATCTGGATGCGCAGGCGTAAGGTCGAGCCAGGTCGCAAAACCGGCGAATCCGGCTCCGTCCTTCTGCATATCGGCGATTGCCGCAGTAGGAACGAGCTTCGCGCGCTGGGCACCAAAAAGATCCGTGTAGGAGATCATGAAGTACTTGACGCCGCGTTCTTTCGCTAGCGTAGCGAGGTCTTGTGACATGAGCGTTTCCCTGGGTTTCTGAGATTTCTTGTTTTCGAGTGAGAAAAACGGGCGGCTACAAACCGCCCTGTCCGTGTCCTGGAATCCACGTCGTCCCTGCAAGCGGCACCCGTGCCATGGCTGCTGCTTCGACCGTGAGGGCCACCAGATCTTCGGGTTCGAGGTTGTGCACGTGGTTGTGTCCGCAGGCCCTTGCGATCGTCTGAACTTCGAGCGCCATGACCTTCAAGTAGTTTGCGAGACGCCGGCCACCCTTCACCGCATCGAAGCGGGCCATCAGCTCCGGATCCTGCGTTGTGATGCCTGCCGGGTCCTTGCCCTCATGCCAGTCGTCGTAGGCGCCGGCCGTGGTGCCGAGTGCATTGTATTCAACCTCGTGAGCGGGATCGTTGTCGCCGAGCGCCGCAAGTGCCGCGATGCCGATCGCAACCGCGTCCGCGCCGAGTGCCAGTGCCTTTGCGACGTCCGCACCATTGCGGATGCCGCCGGATACAATGAGCTGCACCTTCCGATGCATGCCGAGATCCTGCAACGCCTGCACAGCGGGCCTGATGCACGCCATCGTCGGCAGGCCGACGTGCTCGATGAAGACCTCCTGCGTCGCTGCGGTACCGCCCTGCATGCCATCGAGCACAACGACATCCGCACCAGCTTTCACCGCGAGTGCAACGTCATAGTAGGGGCGCGTGCCGCCGACCTTGACGTAAATCGGCTTCTCCCAGTCTGTGATCTCGCGGATTTCGTGGATCTTGATTTCGAGATCGTCGGGCCCCGTCCAGTCGGGATGGCGGCATGCGGAGCGCTGGTCGATGCCCTTCGGCAGGTTGCGCATTTCGGCGACGCGGTCGGATATTTTCTGTCCCAACAGCATGCCGCCACCGCCAGGCTTGGCGCCCTGGCCGACGACAACCTCGATGGCATCGGCCTTTCTCAAATCATCGGGATTCATCCCATAACGTGAAGGCAGATACTGATAAACGAGCGTCTTCGACTGTCCGCGCTCTTCAGGAGTCATGCCGCCGTCACCAGTTGTCGTCGAGGTCCCGGCGATCGACGCACCTCGGCCCAGGGCCTCCTTGGCGTGGGCTGACAGAGCGCCAAAGCTCATGCCCGCGATGGTAATTGGGATCTTGAGTTCGATCGGCTTTTTGGCGAACCGCGAACCTAACGTGACGCTGGTGGTGCACTTCTCTCGATATCCTTCCAGCGGGTATCGCGATATCGACGCACCTAGGAACAGCAAATCGTCAAAATGCGGAACCCGACGCTTAGCACCACCGCCGCGAATGTCGTAGATACCGGTTTGTGCGGCGCGTCGAATCTCTGAGAGCGTATAGTCATCAAACGTCGAGGACTTACGCGGCGTGGTTGGTGGGTTATGGTACGACATCAGTAAGCATCCGCATTGTCGATGTTGAAATTATAAAGTTTGCGCGCCGATCCGTAGCGTTTGAACTCGCTGGTCTTGACGCCTGTAACTCCGGCCCTCTCAAGCAATTTTCCGAGGGAATCATGATGCTCGGGCCTCATCTCTTTTTCGATGCAATCGGCGCCGAGGCTTTTGACTTTGCCGCGCACGAAAAGCTTGGCCTCATAGATTGAGTTGCCAAGGGCATCGCCCGCGTCGCCCAGAACTACGAGGTGGCCGCTCTGCGCCATAAACGCCGACATGTGACCGATGTTGCCCTTGACGACGATGTCGATGCCCTTCATCGAGACACCGCAGCGCGACGCAGCATTTCCTTCGATCACGAGCATCCCGCCACGGCCCGTCGCCCCGGCGTATTGGCTGGCATCGCCCGTTATCCGAACTTTGCCCGACATCATATTTTCGGCAACACCGGGACCGGCTGAACCGTGCACGGTAACTGAGGCTTGCTTATTCATTCCGGCGCAGTAGTAGCCAACGCTGCCGCGAATATCGATCGAGATTGGGGCGTCGACCCCAACGGCAACGGAATGGAAGCCCATGGGGTTGACGATCTCCCAGGTCGCCTCGTTGGTGCCCGCCGACTGACGATGCAAGTCTTCATTCAGATCGCGAAGCGGAATTTTCGCGAGATCAACTTTGCGCATAGATCGCGCTCCCTAAAATTTTTTTTACCGTTCCCAGAAATAGACCGTCGAAGGTTCGGGCTCCCAAACTCTTGCCTTATCAATGCTGGGAAGATTTACGAGAGCACGGTATTCCGAACCGAATGCCACGTACTGATCGGTCTCCGCCATGACCGCCGGCTTGCAAGCAATTGGATCACGAATGACGCCAAAGCCATTCTTCGTGCCGACGACAAACGTGAAGAATCCATCGAGATCGTCGAGACTTTTGGTCAGAGCCTCACCGAGGTTCATGCCCTGGTTCATACGCCAGGTGAGATAGGCCGCGGCGACCTCGCTGTCGTTCTGCGTCTCGAAGGTCATGCCGTCGCGACGAAGCTCACGACGCAGATTATTATGGTTGGAAAGCGAGCCGTTGTGCACGAGGCACTGGTCAAGACCCGTTGAGAACGGATGCGAACCAAGCGTAGTAACCGCCGACTTTGTGGCCATACGCGTATGGCCGATTGCATGCGTACCCGTCATCTTTGCAAGGTCGAAACGCTTCGACACTTCCGTCGGATAGCCGACTTCCTTGTAGATCTCGATCGACGAGCCCGTGGCCATGATGCGCACCGACGGATGGGCCGTCCGGATCGCGGTCCGCGCTGCGTCAGCCTTGTCTTCCGGAACCGTCAGCACGGCATGCGTCGACTTAACCTGCAAGCTGACGTCGCCGCCGATCGCTTTGGAAATCGAAACCTCGAGCCCTTTAAATTCTGTCTCGGGGTCGGGAGACTGAAGCGTGATTTTCGCTTTGCCCTTCACGGGGGCACCGTAGACGGCGAAACCAGCCGAGTCGGGCCCACGATCGCACATCGTCGCCAGCATCTCATTCGTTAGAGCGCCGAGCTTTGATTCTAACGCTTTGTCTTTTAGGAAGAGTCCGACAATTCCACACATCTGAAACTTGCCCATCGGTTATCGCGAGATAAAACAGCCTATCGCAGATTAACCGCCTTGTCAATCTATGAGAAAAAATTTTTCTTCTGACGCAACTTCTGAACCGGCAAAAGAGGTCCACGCCAGGCAAGTTTGCGACCTGGCCGAAGTGACCGGTCCGGCCTCTCGGGTTGCTACTTGACAGTGTATCGATCGATCGTTCTGTGGATTGAACTGAAATAAGTACGGACTTGTACTTCGTGAGGGGCACCTGGCGGTCCGAAGTAGATCGTGTCCGCAGCTCTAACCGATCTGCAACTTTCTCGGATACACAATAATCGAGAGGTACGTCATTGGAAGTTTGATGAGAGTTTCAGGGCCGTGAAACTCCGCGGAGTCAAACAGGAGGCAATCGCCTGGCTCCAAATGATAGCTGCTTTCTCCGTACAGATAGGTAACCTCACCGGTGAGCATGTATATAAGTTCGAGACCCTCGTGACGAAACTGCGTGTAGGGCTCTGCATCCTTACTGAGCGTTATCAAGTAAGGCTCAAAGGCGATGCTTCCGCCAATGGACTGACCCAGCTGCTGATAATGATGTCCGACCTTCGTGCCTCGACGATTGATCTCAAGCCCCTTGCCCCTCTTTACAAACGAGCATGACCGACGCCCTTCGAAAGACGCAAGTAGCATTGTGAGCGGTAAGTTGAGCGCCGACGCCATTTGCTGCAGGACCGATAGCGAAGCCGAAATCTGCCCATTTTCAATTTTTGACACCATCGCAGTCGAGACACTTGCCGCTGTGCCGAGTTCCGAGACTGTCAATCCGGCGGCTTTACGAAAATCGCGCACTTGCGCACCAATGGCATCCTGTAGTGTACGCGCGCCTACCGCTGGCGCCCTCGAACCGGTTGTTAGTGCTCTTGGCGTTTGCGATCTTCGAACTAGAGACTTTGCCTTCCGCGCCATTTTCCACTTATCTCCCCTTTCAATTCCCACCAACGCAATTCCCCAAATTTACCGCATTCGCTCGGCGGCCAGATTTTTGAACCCAGCCTCCGGCCGAGGATACCTTGCGGCCGCCTCGGACCGGTAGATTGGCACCAATACCCTCGGCACACAGAAACTTACCGGAATACCATTGGTTAAAAATATTTCTTGTTAATGACAAGGACCGGCTTGCTCCTGGCGCATCACGAATTCATCATCATGCGCCAAAGGTATCCGCAACGGGTACCAAGTTCGCTGTCAAAATTAACGCTCAAACGCTCGTCTGGCGAGCCTAATTCCATTCATTTATTCACTCGACTCGTACCGCAATGAGCTGATTATCGAACCCAACGTGATTTTCGTATGACGAAAATATATTGACCAAACCGAAGAACGATGTATTTCTGGCGGCTTGACGATTCTCGGCTCATGGCATCATTCGTCTTTCAAGCCGGCAATGCCTGTTTCGAAAATGGCATTTCTCGCAACTTCCGCAAGATCGCGTATCGCTTGAGACCGCGGACGTCCCAGTTAGCTCAATGTGCTTGTAGATGTGATCGGGCATGGCTTGTCTCCGGTGAGATGAGTTTTCTCGACGCCGGATCATATCATCAGAACACACCAGCTCAGTTGCCGGGCAAGACAGGGGAGAAACAACCTCGTAGCAATCTTAGCTATCCTGGCTCATTCAGTTTCCGTCCTGGCTCGGCTCTATCTTTCCGATCTCGACCTTCAAGCGGGCGTTCGTTCGGCGCCTTCCGACCCGCCCTTTGGCAATGCTAATGTCGTCTGTCTGACAGGAAGGAACCAATAAAAAAATGGGCGCCCACACAACAAAATAGATGCGAAAAAATAGATGCGAACGCCCAATAGAAGCAATCGGCGCCAGTTGATCCGGCGACTGATGCACGAGCCCGGAAGATCGCCATCGGAGTTGCCAAAGGCGATGATAGGTCGGCGGCCGATGAAGCGGTTTTCACATGCTGATCGAGCTCAGTCGCGGTTCTTCAACATCATTGCAACGCGTCTGAAGTGGCGCATCAGCTCCTGCTTGGTGTTGAGAGGCAACGCCACACGATCGATGGCAATAGACATGCAATTGAGCCACGCGTCACGCGCCTCCGCGTTGATCTCGACGTGTTCGTGCATCGTGCGCACGTTCGAATGACCATGCTTCTGTACATAAAGGCTTGGTCCGCCAAGGAAGCCCGACAGGAAGTTAAATTGCTCGATGCGTGAATGTGCGACGCCGTGCCCACGCAGATGCAGCACGTGCAAAGAGCGACCTTCGGGTTCCGATTCTACGATGTCGTAAAAACATTCCACCAGCGCGCGCAAGCCACCTTCGCCACCAACCCGATCATAAAGTCGCGGCTCGTTCTCCGTTGAGTTGTCACCCGGCGAGAGCCTGTGAACACGAGTAGTAGTAGCGTCCGCAGCATCCAAACTTCGGGCTCCTTTGCGCGATGCTCGCTTCGGCATTTACGTTACCTGCCAATCGGCCGATACTTTAAGCAAACTCATTCAGACACACAGACAAGTTGCGATCCCGTGGCACCCAATCTTAGAGAGTCCCGGCGGTCGGCAGTGCGCCTCCCGCCGCTTGATTCTCTGTCGCGCCAGCATGCAATCACCGGGCTCCAGGTGATAGCTGCGCTCTCCATGCAGATATGAAACTTCGCCAGTGAGCATGTAGATGAGTTCGAGCCCTTCGTGCCGAAATTGCGTATATGGCTCTGCGCCCTTGCTCAGCGTTATCAAATAAGGCTCAAAGGCAATGCTACCGCTAACGGACTGACCCAACTGTTGATACTGATGCCCAACCTTCGTGCCTCGTCGTTTTATATCTAGTCCCTGCCCCTTCTTGACGTAGGTGCATCCCCGATGGCCTTCGAACGACGCGAGCAACATTGTCAGCGGCAAATTCAAGGCGGTGGCTAGTTGATGCAATGTTGAAAGGGAAGCCGCAATCTGACCGTTCTCAATTTTTGATACCATCGCAGTAGACACATCTGCTGCGGTCGCGAGTTCCGCGACAGTCAATCCGGCGGCCTTTCTGAAATCTCGCACCTGCGCGCCAATGGCGTCCTCAAGAGTGCCTGCGCCGACCTCGGGAGCACCAGATCCCGTTGCCAGCCCCTTGAATGCTCGCGAAGGTCGAGCTTTAGCTTTAGCTTTAGCTTTAGCTTCCAGCGCCATCTTGTCTACTCAGCTCCCGGTTCAATCTCCGTCAAGATACCGCCTTCGTCAAAGTCAGGTTAAATTAGTTTCTTATAGGTCGGCCACCCGAATGTCATCGAGATCATCGCTTCCTCGTCGCCTCTTACCATAGCTGCTGACCGAACAGACGATGTAAGCGTAGGTATACTTTATTGATATATATGAGTATTCTATTTGATGTGTATTTCTAACCTGCCCGATCTTGCTTGTTCAACTAGGTGGATCGATGGGTACATCGTTTGTTTCTTATCATGAACATTTATTGACATAAATGGAATCTCGATGCCATAGTCCCGGCAGATTTGTCTCAAGGCGAGGTTCACGCCGTGACGCCGTTTTGAAACCCCTCGATTAGCTGAATTTGAAACATCAAGGAGGAGCATGATGAACAAAATACTTTGTGCGGTTGACGACTCCGAGCACGCTAAGGGCGCAGTCGCGCTGGCGGCACAGCTGGCGAAGGCTTTGGGCGCGGAGCTGACGCTGCTCGCGGTCAACGAGCTGGAGGGAATCGGAGGTGTCTCCTGCCTGTGGGACAACGAAGAACTCAAACATGTCTTAGATAACGCAACAGCCGCGGCAGAAAAGGCCGGAGTGCTGGATCCCAAAAAGGAAAGCGTGATAGGTCGTGATGTGGCACGAGCCATCGTGGCTGTTGCCGAAGATAACGGGTTCGACCACATTGTCATTGGCAGGAGCGGCAAAGGCGGCGTCTCGCGGCTGATGTTGGGGTCTGTCTCGAGCGACGTTGTCAATAGAGCGCACTGCCCAGTGACCGTTGCGAGATAGAAGCGATCCGGCGAGAGCCGGGGTGTGCCGGCGGCGCTCATATTCCCGTGCTTCGCACTACTCGATCAGGACATCACATTCTCTATCCTGTCGGGTTGCTTGGCTACACGTACATGGCCTTCAATATGCTTATGTTTCGCAAGAAGTGGCTGCCTGATTCGATCAAGCGCGACTCCATCCACCCGCTCCATCCACTCTCGGCATTTGTGTTGCTGCTACTTCGCTGTGTTCCTGGACTACGGCACGCGCAACTCGTTGCGATGATAATTTTCTCCGCGGCTTCCATTTCCATCGCTATCAGTACGTACGACGTGGTGACGAGTTGACGATGATTGGCCCCGCGGGGCTACTCACACGCGAGCGTAGGGCTCCTTCTTTTTTCTAGACTTTTTGCGGAGACCGCAACAATCGGCGTTACTCTCCAATTCTCAGATCTGCTACGCAGGACCCAGCAACACCTTCCTCGCTAAATGCGCAAGATCGCGTGGAATTTGACCCAGTTCCCTTTGACGCGCGACCATTGTTAGCTTCCGCGTAATCTGAGGACCAGGGAGCCTCACCGTAATAGTATCTTTGTTCGGCAACATCGCCTCCGAGATGCAAAGCGGTGTCGTGATCGAAAATCCTTCTCCAGCAGCCACCATTGCAGCAACGGCGTAAGGAGTGTCGAATTCGAAAGAGCGTGGAACGTCAATTCCAAGTCGACGCAGATGTCGTTCGATCTCGAGTCCGGTCCGTGATCTGGCGCTGTAGCGCATCAGTGGCACGGTTTTCGCGAGTTTTTTCAGATCAGTGACCGTGCGAACGGCGCCCGCATTGCGACACAAAAGCAATACATAGGGCTCCCTGATAAGTTCCCACCGTTCAAGCCCTGGTAAGTGTTCCAGATCGTCGACGCCAACGAAAAGATCAAGCCGACGCGTCAGCAACTCGCTGGCGTGCGTTGCAGTGAGACCTGATAGAATTGAAACCTCGTCGGCGCACGAAAAGAGATATTTCGACAGCTGAACAGTCAGCGCACGGCTGAGCGAGTCCACCAACCCAATCCGAATCAGCGGAACTTTGCCGTGTTTCGTTTCACGCAGAAGAGGGACAATTTGCCGGGCATCAGCGATCAGCGCACTTGTGTGCTGCCGCAGTAATCCGCCGGCCAATGTCAGTGCCAGGGGCCGCACCGAACGATCAAACAAGCTGATCCCGGTTTTCCGCTCAATCTCGGCGACGGCAAGCGAGACCGCTGGTTGGGTCATTCCGAGTTCACGTGCCGCTCCGGCCATGGTGCCTGTCTCGCAAACCGCCAGAAAGATCTCCAAAGACCTCAGATCGAACGGCAGAACCTGCGCTTTCTCACTCATGACAACAGTATAAATCAGGCTTATATCGACTACAATCCACTCACCTGTAGTTTCCAAACCTACAACTCGCCGACAGGAGCGATCACATGCCATCCGACCGTTACTCGATATTTGCCGTGCTCCGGGAGACACTGCGGGGCCACACCGGTTGGGGACCTGCTTGGCGCGATGCAGAACCAAAGTCCGACTATGACATCGTGATCATTGGCGGCGGCGGGCATGGCCTAGCGACGGCTTACTATCTCGCTAAGAATTTTGGGCTTGCAAGGATTGCGGTCATCGAGAAGGGCTGGATCGGTGGCGGAAACGTTGGACGCAATACTACAATTGTCCGCTCGAACTACATGCTGCCCGACAACATTCCATTCTACGAACAGGCCTTGAAACTGTGGGAAGGACTCGAGCAGGACATAAATTACAACGCCATGGTGAGCCAGCGTGGCGTACTCAATCTCTATCACTCCGACGGCCAGCGCGATGCTTTCGCGCGACGCGGAAATGCTATGCGGCTTCACGGCGTTGACGCTGAATTGCTTGATCAGCAAGCCGTTCGAAAAATGGTGCCATTCCTCGATTTCGACAACGGCCGGTTCCCAATTCACGGGGGGCTGCTGCAACGGCGCGGTGGGACGGTGCGGCATGACGCCGTGGCATGGGGCTACGCGCGGGCCGCAGACCGGCGAGGTGTCGACATTGTTCAAAACTGTGAAGTGAAGGGCTTTCGACAAGAGGGCAACCGGGTAACGGGGATCGAGACATCACGCGGGTTTATCGGCGCCAAGAAAATCGGAATGGCAGTCGCCGGAAACTCTTCGCGTGTCGCGGCGATGGCCGGCCTGCGGCTGCCGATCGAGAGCCACGTCCTGCAAGCCTTCGTCACTGAAGCGATAAAGCCCTTCATCGATGGAGTGGTGACGTTCGGCGCGGGACACTTCTATATCAGTCAGTCCGACAAGGGCGGCTTGGTGTTTGGTGGCGATCTCGACGGCTACAACAGCTACGCGCAACGGGGCAATCTTCCGGTAGTGGAGGATGTCTGCGAGGGGGGCATGGCCCTCATGCCGCGGATCGGACGGGTTCGCCTCCTGCGTCAGTGGGGCGGCATCATGGACATGTCGATGGACGGAAGCCCGATCATCGACCGTACCCCAGTTGATGGACTCTATCTCAATGGTGGCTGGTGCTACGGCGGCTTCAAGGCGACCCCTGCATCCGGCTTGTGCTTTGCACATTTGATTGCCCGCGATGAACCTCACCCCGTCGCCAAGGCCTATCGTCTCGACAGGTTTGCGACCGGCAAAGCGATTGATGAAAAGGGCATGGGACCCCATCCCAATCTCCACTGAATGCATGATCACGAAAGGAATTCGGCAGATGCGGATCAACTGTCCATGCTGCGGCGAACGCGGTCTCGACGAATTCGTATATCAAGGCGATGCGACGATCGCGCGCCCGGATGCGTTGGCTCAGAGTGCGATGGCTGATTTTGTCGGTTACGTCTTCGAGCGGACCAACACGCCGGGTTTGCACCGTGAGCTTTGGTACCACGCGGCAGGATGTCATGCCTGGCTCGTCGTAACTCGTGGCATCGCGACCCACGCAATCACGTCCGTCGAGCTTGCGCGCGACGTCGCACTCAAGCGAGCTTCTGCAACAAAAGGGATCCTTTGATGGCGTCTCAACCGAACCGCTTGTCGACCGGCGGCATCGTCGACCGAACCCGCACGATCCATTTCAAGTTCGACGGCACCACCTATACCGGCCACCCGGGTGACACGCTCGCTTCAGCGTTGCTCGCAAATGGCGTCAAACTGACGGGGCGCTCATTTAAGTACCATCGACCACGCGGAATTCTGAGCGCCGGCTCAGAAGAACCTAATGCTCTGGTCGAGCTTCGCACAGGAGCGTTCCGCGAGCCCAACACCAAGGCAACGGTTACGGAACTTTACGATGGGCTCGAGGCCACGAGCCAGAACCGGTGGCCGTCGCTGAATTTTGACATCATGTCCGTCAATTCGATCCTTTCACCCATCTTGGTTGCAGGCTTCTACTACAAGACATTCATGTGGCCTGCCGCGTTTTGGGAGAAGCTCTACGAGCCGGCCATTCGTCGCGCGGCGGGCCTTGGCCGCGCCTCCGATCAGGCTGATCCGGATACATACGAAAAATCGACCGCGTTTTGCGACGTTCTGGTCATCGGTGGCGGACCCGCCGGACTGACGGCAGCTCTCAGCGCAGGGCGGTCGGGCGCCCGCGTTATTTTAGTCGACGAGAATTTCGCGCTTGGCGGCCGTTGCATCGACGATGCGGCTCAAATCGATGGCAAGCCAGCATCCCAGTGGGTTTCGTCTGTCGAAGCCGAACTTTCTGCAATGGGTGACGTGCGCATCATGCGCCGCACCACGGTCTTTGGAACCTACGATGGCGGTACCTATGGCGCTGTTGAACGTGTCAGCGACCATCTGGCAAAAGCACCAGACGGACTGCCGCGCCAGCGACTATGGCGTTTCATCGCAAGGCAGGTCGTCCTTGCTGCGGGCGCTACGGAACGCCCAATTGTCTTTGGTGGAAATGATCGTCCAGGCGTCATGCTGGCCGGAGCGGTTCGTACTTACATCAACCGTTTTGGTGTCGTGCCGGGACACCAAGCGGTGGTCTTTGCAAACAATGACTACGCTGCAACGACTGTCACCGAACTCCAGCGCGCGGGCGCTGAAGTTGTAGCATTGGTTGATTCTCGGCCAGAGCCATCCGAAAGCATAAGGAGAGTTGCAGGCGCCGCTAAGACCCGATTGATTTCGGGCGGCGTAGTCACCGATTCAATTGGCAAGAAGCGCGTCTCTGGCGCTCTGATCCGCACGCTTAGCGGTCAAGAGTTGAGATTAAACTGCGACTTGATCGCAGTGTCCGGTGGCTGGAACCCAAATATCCAGCTCACAACGCATTTAAGCGGTAGGCCAATTTGGAACAGCCAGTTTTCTACATTCACGGCCGGCGTGCTTCCGACCGGAATGTCGATAGCAGGAGCCGCTGCGTGTACTTTCGCATTGAAGGACGCGCTCGAAGGGGCCACGACAGCCGGATCCGCTGCTGCTGCGGCAAGTGGCCATGAATGCGTAAATGCCACCGCACCGAGAGCAGCAGCCGAGAGCGACGCTGTTTCTCCGCTGTGGCGTGTGAAAGGCTCTCGCGACAAAGCCTTCGTCGATCAGCAGAATGACGTCACGGCACCTGACATCGAGCTAGCCGAACGGGAGGGATTCCGCGCGGTCGAGCACTTGAAGCGCTATACGACGCTCGGCATGGCGACAGACCAGGGGAAGACCGCGAACGTCAACGCCCTCGCGATCATGGCCGAACTGACAAAGAAGTCAATTCCAGATACTGGGATGACAATCGCTCGCCCACCATACACACCGGTTGCATTGGGTGCTTTGGCGGGACACCACCGCGGAAAGGAATTCAAGCCAACGCGTTTGCCTCCATCTTACGCATGGGCAAAGGAGCAAGGCGCCGCCTTCGTCGAGACGGGTTTATGGCTCCGTCCAAGTTATTTTCCTCGCGCGGGCGAAAGTGATTGGCTCGAAACCGTTACACGCGAAGTCAATACTGTGCGCAGCGCAGTTGGCATTTGCGATGTGTCGACGCTCGGAAAGGTCGACATCCAGGGGCCCGACGCGGCAGCGTTCCTCGACAAAATCTATATGAATGGGATGAAAACCCTCGGCGTTGGCAAGGCGCGTTATGGCGGCATGCTGCGCGAAGATGGGATTTTCCTGGATGATGGAACCATAGCTCGCCTAGGCGACAACCACTACTTCGTCACCACGACGACGGCCAACGCTGTCAAGGCATTCCAGCATATGGAATTCTGCCACCAATGGCTATGGCCCGAACTCGACGTTCAAATGATCTCCGCCACAGAGCAGTGGGCGCAATATGCGGTCGCAGGGCCGAAATCACGCGAACTCTTGCGCAAAATCGTCGATCCGGCGTTCGATATTTCCGACAGGGGATTCCCGTATCTGCAGGTTGGCGACGTGAGTGTCTGCGGGGGCCTCAAGGCGAGGCTGTTCCGGCTATCGTTCTCTGGCGAGCGCGCCTACGAGATCGGCGTTCCCGCCCGCTTTGGTGACGCATTGATGCGCCGTCTCATGGACGCAGGGCAGGAATTCGGAGTCTGCGCTTATGGGACCGAAGCTCTGGGCGTGATGCGAATCGAGAAAGGGCACATTAGCGGCCCCGAACTCAATGGCACGACCACGCCAAAAGATCTGGGACTCGGTGGCATGGTGTCGACCAAGAAGGATTTTATAGGTCGCGTGCTTGGCACCCGCCCCGGACTACTCGACGCGACGCGGCCATCTCTCATCGGCTTCCGCCCAGTTGATCGAACGGCACGCCTCAGATCGGGGGCTCATTTTATCGCGCGTGATGCCGAAGTCATCGCTGCCAACGATGAAGGGCACATGACATCTGTCGCCTACTCCCCGTCGCTGGGACATTGGATCGGTCTCGGCTTGCTAAGGCGTGGACCAGAACGCATTGGTGAGGTGCTTCGTGCTTACGATCCAGTGCGTAGCGGCGACACGCTGGTGGAAGTCGTTGTGCCTTGCTTCGTCGATCCAAATGGGGAGAAAGTACGTGGCTAATCAGGCACTGGCGGCAAGGTCCGCCTTCACAGATTGGAAACCGTTGAACAGTCCACAATTGACCATTGATGAGCTCGACAATCTGACGTTGGCAAGTTTCGCGGCCGGCAAGGACAAGAAAGCGCTACTTCTGTCGGCCATCCGGAATACTTATGGAGTCGATCTTCCCGAAACCCCGGAGCGCGTCCAGGGCAAGGACATCTCCTTCGTTTGGTCCGGCCCCAATCAGTGGATCGCCATCGCTGAACGTAGCAAGGGCCGTGATCTCGAAGTGGAGTTCAAACCTGTGCTCGCCGGGCTCGGATCGGTCGTCGATCAATCGGATGCTCGCGCCGTCATTCGGATTTTCGGCCCGCGTACGAGGGATGTTCTGGCGAAGGGCGTGCCCGTTGACTTGCATCCTCGCGCTTTTAAAGCAAACGCCGTCGCGATCACTCATGCGAGCCACATCGGCGTGATACTTTGGCAAATCGACGAAGCCCCAACATATGAGATCGCGATGTTTCGCAGTTTCGCCGATAGCTTCGCCCATTGGCTCATGCATTCAGCTGCTGAGTTCAAAAACAAATAGCCGGGCTTTTCAGGCAGAAACGCGAATTCCGAAAAACCAGGAGACGCCCCATGACAAGACCGTCCATTGAAAAACTGCTCGAATGCAGTCACGACTGATCTAGACGGCTGGAAGGCGGTCGCCGGCGAGCCACAATGAAAAAACTTGGATCCAGAACATATCCGCCGACGGATCCATGATCTCTGTCTATTGGGAAGCGACCCTTGGCACCTATCACGCCAGCTACTCGAAATACGAGTTCGTCCACCTCATCTCCGGCAAGATCACCATTACGCCGGATGGTGGTCAACCAGTCCAAGTCGGGCCCGGCGACGCCTTTGTCGTCGAGGCAGGTGTCGCTGCCCAAGGCATCTTCTACAATTTTGTAGCCCTAGAACCCGACATGACTGAGGACCAGGTTCTTCCAATTCTATCTCGAATGGAGATGTCGATCATGAACACGCGGCAAGAAAATGACATTAACGGGCGCATAGGTATTCGCGTGGGATGAACCCTGTAGTCGCTACAGTCGAAGATCTTGATCACAAGATCCTCTTCGAGATTCATTGTAAGGCGACGGCGCAGGCCGTTCACAAAGCGATAACCTCAAAAAACTACAATTGATTGGCTGCTGCCGAATCAAGAAAAGATCATCCACGAGTACTTCGAAAAGGGTCTTAAGGAAGAAATCTGAGGGACAAACTCCGCTGGTCGTCCCTCGCCCCGATCGCATGTAGTCGCGGTATTTCCTAATCCACGCGAGACTAGGCTGGTGAAGGCTGTCGGGGAGCAACGGATCCGCCTCGCTCACGAGACTCGGAGTATTGTACGCCGACGTTGAAGCATCAAACAAGCCAGAGACCGGGAGCTGTACAAACGCTGCCGGGCTGTGGATACCAAGACCGGAAAGCCAGCGCCTGATCGTGTCGGCCTGCTAGGGGTCCTCGTCGGTGTGGAGGTCGCGGCGCGGTTGCGTTACGGCTGCACCTGGGTCAACACCCATTTCATCTTTTTGAACGAGATGCTGCACGGCGGCTCGAAGTCGTCGGGATACGGCAAGGACCTGTCGATGTACGCACTCGAGGGCTACACGGTGGCCCGCCACGTCATGGTAAAACTTTGATGTCGAGGGCACTCCTACATTGAGGTTGGAAATAGCCGGATTTGCTTACGCAGATTGGTATCGGTTCAGGAGAGCAGGCCAATTTCAGCCTGGGAACACTGACACATTGATGCTGTGGACTGCGCAGCTCTCGGCGAGATCTGCCTTTCTGCCTGGATTAAGCGCGTTGACGTTTGCCTCGGCGCCCTTAGCCGTCCAACGGCTCTTGTGCGCAAGAATGACGCCCCTCGGCACATCGGCCGAAACGGCGAGCCGTAGCGTAATCTCGCCGGTTGGATTCATAATCCTGACGCGTGCACCGTTCGCAATTCCACGTTTTCGCGCTTCATCGGGGTGCATGAACACCTCATCCTCTCCAAGCTGCTTCAGGATCTTTGGGTCGTTGCCGAAGCTACTATTCATGAGCCATTTCGATGCCGGAGACAAAAGACGCAGCTCTCCGCCAACAGGCCGCGCCTCGGATGAGGGAAAGGGTGCACGCGGAAGTCCCGCGTCGATGAAAGCGCTGCCGGTCAATTCGATTTTGCCTGAGGGCGTTCTATAATCATGATGCTCAAACTGCACCACCGGATTGGCCGGATGAAATACCGTACCGAATTCGGCCAGTTCATTGAACTTGAGGCCCGGCCTTGCCTGCTCAAGGAGCCTGTCAATCATGCTGGTATCCGTCTCGAACAGTTCCGGATCAGCAAGACCCATAGCCCGCGCGAGACGTCTGAAGATCTCCTGGTTAGGCAACGACTCGCCGAGCGCCGGTAGCGCCTTCACCTGCACCGAAATGGAGAAGTTAAAATACGACATGACCACGTCGTCGAACTCGAGAAAGCTCGCGGCCGGTAGCACATAGTCGGCGTAATTAGCGGTATCGGTCTGGAACAGGTCGAGCGTGACCTGCAATAGGTCTTCGCGCTCGAGGGCTCGCCTCAGTCGCCGCTGCTCGGGGCTCGAGGCAGCGATGTTGTTGTTCCAGGTGATGAGTGCCTTCGTCTGAGGCGACTCGAGCCGACTAGCAAGATCCATATGGCTGATCGAGGGCGCAGGCTTTTGATTGACGTGCGCTGCCGTCAGATAGGCCGGATCGACGCCGCGCGTGTCCCAGCCGTTGAGATAGAGAAAACCGGCTCCATACTTTCCGATGTTCCCCGTGGCGGCGGGCAGAAGTCCGACCGCGCGCATGGCATTTCCGCCAAAGGACTGGCGCTGGAAGCCTTGCCCCATCCACAGCAATGAAGGTCCCGCGGAATACGTGAGCGCCGCGTCTTCGATGAGGCGCGCGGGCACGCCGGTGATCGCTTCACCCCACGCCGGAGTGCAAGTGTCCAATTGGTAGTCGATCTCCTCCCAGCCGCTTGAGTGCGCGGCTAAGAAGGTCCGATCTATGCGGCCTGCCGCCCGTATGGCGTGTAGCATCGCGAACGCGAGCGCGCCATCTGTCCCTGGATACAGCTGCAAATGAATATCGGCCGCCGCCGCCGTCTCGTGGCGAATAGGATCGATGACGATCTTGGACGCTCGCGCCTCAGAAAGCCAATACTGGTGGACATGCGGCGCTGATGCCGATGGATTGGCACCCCAGATCATCACACATTCCGAGCCGTCGATCGTGCGCGGGTCGAAGCCGCGCGTCGATTCCCCGTACATCAGCTGCAGCGCCACGTGCCCTGCCTTGTTACACACTGTGTCGGGGTCGACTTCGGTAGCGCCGATGCGATTGAAGAACCGCAAGGGAAAGATGCCGGCGATCAGTGAGCATGTTCCCGTGTAGTGAGTGTGCAGAACGGCCGCCCCGCCATCGCGGTCGCATATCGTGTTGAGGCGACTTGCGATGTCGGCGAGTGCATCATCCCAGCTTACAGGCTCAAAAGTTCCCGTGGCTTTGGGCCCGACCCGCTTCAAGGGGCGCGTCAGGCGCACACCTGGATCACGCCAGGTCGCATTGTAGGCAATCGAACATTTGCCACACAACGCTCCCCTGCTGACACTGTGCTCGGGATCGCCCACCACGTTGATCGCGCCGTCTTCCGACTTCTTCACCACAATTCCGCACGCATCGTAGCAATCCCGAGGGCAAGTTGTGCGGATCGTGGTGGGGTCCATCATCGTTAATGCCCGCAAGACCAGTTAAGCTACGATCGCGGCGATGTACCAGCCAATCCCAATACCCGCAGCGAATAAATAGATCCCGCTTAGAGACAGTACACGTTCATGCCATTCGGCGGGACCACATGCATGCCAGCCGACGCCGTTTCTCAATCTGCCATTTGCAGAAGACCATCGACCACGAGCGCTTAACTCATATCAGACCAATAAACCCATTTTTCACCAGAGATGCCTGGCACAGAATTCTAATCCCATCCCGTCATATGTCCAGCGTGTTGTCCCGCTCCCATCGCGTGGTCGGAGCTCTTTACAGACTGGCAATCAGCGCTGAGCTTGGCTGCGGCTCCCCCGAGACACGTCGCCGACACGGTCTCTGGCAAACAGCAACAAGATGTCAATCTCGGCGTCGGTCAGTGCCACCGGGCGGCCATCCCGTAGGACAAGTGCCGGATCGATCCATTAAATCCGAGGCCATTGAAATTCTACTCACTCCTCAAAACCGCGCTCTTATGCGTTTCAAACGCTCCCCCGCCTAAAGCGCTGGTAGTTCCACTTAAGTGTTGAACTGTGCTTCCAACTCCTTGGTCAGCTCGAACAGGTCCATGCAGATTCCGTAGGTGGCGACGTTAAAGATTGGCGCTTCCGGATCGGTATTCACGGCGATAATAGTGTCCACGTGCTTCATCCCGAAAAGATGCTGCACCGCGCCGGAGATCCCGAGCGCGATGTAGACCTTGCATGTGCTCGCAACCTTTCCGGATTGTCCGACCTGGTGCGCTTTGGGTAGCCAGCCGGCGTCGACGATCGGGCGTGAACAGCCGAACGTGAAACCCATCTTTTCGGCAAGTGATTCGAAGCGGGGAAGGTCCTCCTTCTCCTGAACCCCGCGTCCCACGGAAAGAATGAACTCAGCCTTAGAGATGTCGATGTCCGACGGCGGCGCCTCGAGATAACCAAGATGCTTCATACTTTGCGCCGCATTCGTCACGTCCAGCGTCTCGTCACTTAAAGCAGCCGTTCCGGCGCCGGTTGGCGCCGGAAACGTGGCCCCGCGCAGTGCCAGAACCACAATGCCCTTGTTCGGAAAACAGACTTCGAGATTCACCTTGTTGCCGTAGGCTCCGCGTGTAGCGATGATATCGCCTTTCTCGACTGTTAGACCAAGAACGTCGCTTGCAAAGCCTGCACCGAGGCGCGCGGCGACGGCCGACGCGCAACCCATGCCGTTGACGGTATGCCCAAATAGAATCAGGCCCGGCTTGAGTTTCTTTCCGAGTTCTATCGCCGCTTCCTCGTAGACTTGCGGATCGAAATAATCGCCGGCGAGCTTCACCCTAACGATCTGATCGACGCCTTCGAGATTGACGCTTGGTGTCAGTGCGTCCGGATTGCTGGACAACACTCCAATGACGATCGGACCACCGTAGCTTTCCTTGATCGATCGCGCCGCGCCGATCATTTCTCGGGTTATGTCGCGAACCACACCATCCAGGTGTTCAGCTATGATCAAAATTCCCGGCATGGTCAGGACCCTTTCTTCTCGCGCACGAGATTCGCAATAAACTGCGCGACCTCCTGCGGTGTACCCTTCAGCATTTCCGCTTTGGTCTGTTCTGGGACGTACATGCGCCGTACGACATATCCGCCGCTGCCATCGGAAACGTCCGCTCCGTCGACCACCACCAGTGGCTTTTGCTTAGCCTGCTTGATCATCTTCATGGTCGCGAAGCGCGGCGTGTTGATACCCGTCTGGATTGAGACGACTGCAGGCGTTGCGAGCTCGATGTTGTGTCGCATGCCGCCTTCAAGTTCGCGGGCGAGCGTCACCTTGTTCTGGCCGTCCCACTCCATCTCGACGATGACGGCCGCGTGCGGCACGTCGAGAATACGCGCGATCGCCGTGCCGGTTGCTCCGTGCGCTTGGTCGCTGGATTGCACGCCACATAAGATCAAATCGCACGACTCGAGTACTGCCACCCCCGCAAGAGCTCTGGCTACCGTGATCGGATCAGCATTCGTCAACGAAGGATCCCATATCCGGACGGCACGATGAGCGCCCTTGGCTAAAGCTTTTAACAAAGACACATCAGCATCGGCGTTGCCCACACTGACGGCGACAACCTCGCCCTTGCCAATGCGTTCCACGCATCGCAGCGCTTCCTCGAGGGCCGCATCGTCCCACTCGTTTAAGGAGAACTCCATGAATTCACGACGCACATCGCGGCCGTCGGGGGTAAAACCGTGCTCGTCACCGAGTTTCGCCACATGCTTGACGGTCACGAGAATCCGCGGGCCGTCCTTGGGCGGCGCCGTGTACCCTGCGTAATGGGCCGGGCGCACCGCGATGAGATTGCCCCAATCGACGGCTTTCAAGGTTTCCATTGCTCTTGAAACAGGTGTAGGAGGTTGAGTATCGGCTACGGCTGGAGCGACCTCCGCGGCAGGTGCAACGTCGGCACGCGCCGCGACCGGCATGGTCGGCACAGCGGCCACAGTTGACGCGGCCGCAAGGGCGCTCGTGCCTGGTTCCGCGACAGAAGCGGAAATCGTGGCCGCCGTAGGCAAACTCGCAAGTCGTGCGGCTATGACGGTGTCGAGCCGTGTAGCCACGGCATCGGATATTTGCGTGGCGATTGCCTTGACGATCCGATCGGCGAGCGGCGGCAGATCTTGCAGCTTGAGCGACTTGAGTTCGATGGCTTCGGCGACCAGCTCGGCCAGATCTTGCACCACGAAATCCTTTTCGTGGCCACCTGTCTTGCGCGCATCCTCAAACATCACGAGATCCTTTGGGCAGCATGTAACGAAGACATCGATCCCGCCGAGCCGCGCCGCTTCATGCACGCGGTTCTCCGACGGTTTTTCCGTTCCGGGCGTGTCGGGGATCCAGATCCGGCCACCGCCGGCGCCGCAGCAGAACGAGTTGTCGCGATTTCTTGGCATCTCGACGAGTTCGCAGCCGATCAGCTGCAGAACTTCGCGCGGCGCCTCATAACCGCCATTCATGCGGCCGAGATGGCAGGGATCGTGGAAAGTTACGCGCTTGTTCAGACGATTCTTCACTTTGAGCCGGTCGGATCTCAGAAGCTCGGCGAGGAGCGTGCTGTAGTGCGTAATCGTGGCAACCTCACCGAAGGCCGGATACTCATTGCGTATCGTGTTGTAGCTGTGCGGGTCCGTCGTTATGATGCGCTTGAACGGCTTGGCGCCCGTCATCTGCTCGATGTTGTGACGCGCAAGCTCTTCAAATAATCCTTCCTCGCCGACACGGCGCACATCGTTTCCGGCGGTTTTTTCGCCTTCATGCAAAAGCGCGAAATCTTCCCCTGCAGCCTTCAGCAGACGAGCGACCGTCTGACTGACCTTTTGATTACGCGGGTCGAAGGAAGCGTAATCGCCGACAAACCATAGTGTCTCGGCGGGTTCGTCGCGGATATCCTTGACCTTGAACTCAAGAGCCTTGGTCCACTGTGGCCGTTTGCGCGAGGTTTCGCCAAAGCTGTTGCCGGTATCGCCAATTGCGTTGATCGTATTGCGCAGTAGGGGATCCATGTTACCCTGCTCGACGAGGTGGCGCCGCATGCGCACGATGAGCGAGGGATGTTCGATCCCGACGGGACAGATTTCTTGGCACGCCCCGCACGACCGGCAGGCCCACAATGTTTCCGGAGCAATAACTCCGCCGACGAGGCTGACTAACGGTGACGCGTGCCCCTGCGCCTCGTCATTGTACGTTCGAAGGTCGAGAATGAAATCACGCGGGCTGAGCGGGTAGCCTGCTGTGCGCGCCGGGCAGGCTTCGTGACAACGGCCGCATTTGGTGCAGGCATCGAGATGCAGCATGTCCTTCCATGTAAAATCCTCGATCGAGGAAATTCCGGCCTTCTCGGCATCTTTTGGTTCGCTTGGGAGCAACGCCAGCGGCCGGGTATCCCGGACCAGAAGTGAGCCGACGGCTGCAATGATGTGCTTGGCTTTGTACCAGGGGATGGCGGCGGTGAATGCCAACGCAAGGATGCCGTGCATCCACCAGTTTATGCCTCGAATGGTAGCCGCTGAATCGACAGTCATGCCGGCTGACGTGAGGAGCTTTGCGACCGCCAGTCCAACGGGCGACCAAGCCGCCCATGCCGGCTTGTCGACGATGAGCCCCGACGCCTCCTGCAAGAACCCCGAGAATTCTATGACGAGCAGGACCGACACAAAGACCCAGTCTTCAACCCGCCACTCTTTCGCAGAGGGGCGCAGCTCCGTCTCTTTCTGGTAGGCGCGAAGATAATTCAGCTTAGGGAGATTGAATGTAGCCCGCCTGATCATCAGATAAATCAGGCCAATGATCAGGGCCAAATGACCGAGATCCAGCAGCAAACTCATATTGAGGTATAATGGTCCTTTTATGAAGGTCACACCGGCAAGCGGCTTGATAATGTCGATTTGAATGAAGTAGAGCGTTGTCGCGATGAAGCCGATCAGGTAGCCATAGAAGACACCCGTATGTGCGAGACCGGCCGGCTTATCACGCCTTCGCAGCGATCTGTGCGAAAAAATATCGCGCAGCGCACGAGGGATCTGTTGCAAATCTAGAGATGAAGTAAGCGCCCGGCCGCCGGCATACTTCGCGATGTGGCGGTAGATGCCATAGAGAAACACGGCTATCGACGCGGTGCCGATCACGTAGAATATCATCACCTGCTGAGTGCTAAGATGCCAGAATACCTCTCGTGACTCCAAGGCCAGAATTCCTTTTAACCGTTTCCGGGATCAACCGCAGCGTTCGTTGTCGAAAGAGGCGGCCGTAGATGCGCCTGCTTTACAACCTCGAACAAGAGCCCGGCGGGCCCAGCCGCTTGCGCAATTCTGGGCACCACCGGAAGAACCGTCAGCCGATCACTTCGCGATCAGTGATTTTGGGATACGTCTCATGTCCCCAAACCTGACGCTCGCGAATCCATGGTTGCGGGCGCTGCGGATTTGAAGATTCGAATTCACGCGCAATTCGATGACCTTCGAAGACCGCTTGGGCGATCAAGCCCGGTGCGTAGCAATCGCCAGCCTGATAGATCGCATGAACATCGTCCTTGGCCCATTCAGAGCGGCGCGCTGACAATTCCCGCCAAAGCGAGTCATTGGGTACCCGGGCGGTGGCCAGGACGAGTGTGTCGTACTTAACCTCAACGACGTCCGTCCCGGCGCGGCGTGGAAGTTCGCCTGTCTTCGGACCAGCCACACGCTTATAACCGTCACGGAACAGGTAGAACGCAGTGGCTTTGCCAGGTTCGACCTTCAACAGCCAATGGCTCGTCAGCTCATGGATGTGCTTCTCATACATCATGCGATGCAAGTTTGGGGCCTCGAGCGTGAAGTGCGTGTATGGCGCGACACCTTTCAGCGGCGTCAGGATCTTCACCTTCTTGCCACGATCGGCGAGGTATTCGGCGATCGAGACACCCGTGAAATAGCCGTCGCAATCGACGACGAGCACGTTCTCGCCGACTGGCTTGTTCTGCATCAAGATCTGCTCTGGTGTGCAAATGTGCGGCAACGAAGCGTCGACACCTTCAACGGACGAATGGCTGACGAAACTCGTGCCATCGGTCGCCCAATGCGAACCCGTTGCCAGCACGACTTTATCAGCACCGTAGCTCAGGATTTGATCAGCCGACATCTTACCGACACCGGTATGAACTTCGACGTTCTTGAGCTTCTGTAGCTGGAGCTGTCGGTACGTGGTCACGCGCGCCCATTCGGAGAGGCCGGGATATTTCGCGACCTTACGAATGCGCCCGCCGATCTCGGGTTCGGCTTCTGTCAAATGCACATCATACCCACGCTCGCCGAGTACGCGCGCGCACTCCATGCCCGCCGGTCCAGCGCCCACGACGAGAACCGAGCACGACGATTTGGTCTTGGCGAACTTTTCGGGATGCCAGCCGCGACGGTATTCTTCGTTGGCTGTGGCGTTTTGCGTGCAGATCATGGGCGGGCCGCCGATCTCCCAGCGAGAGATGCAGACGTTGCAGCCGATGCACTCGCGGATATCTTCGTAACGGCCTTCTTCAATTTTTTTGGGAATGAACGGGTCTGCAATCGACGGCCGAGCGAAGCCCAGAATATCAAGGCGGCCTTCAAGAATTCGGGCAGCCATGTCGTCAGGACTCGTCTCGCGGCTTACGCCGAGGACCGGAACTTTGGCGATCTTTTTTGCACCATCCGTCCAGTTGCGCTGATGTCCCGCCTTGTAGAACCGAGACGGGCCTGCATCCTCACCCCACTCGGCGATGTCGCCGATGCTGAGGTCCCAGAGGTCAACAACACCCTCACGGTCGACCAGATCAATAAATTTGACGCCATCGTCGAGCGCTTCGACACCATCCGCGCCATAGAGCGTATCCACCGCGAAGCGCGTTGCCACTGCCGCCTCATGACCGACTGCCGCCTTGACCGCGGCGAGCGTCTCAACCCAGAAGCGCGCTCTGTTTTCAAAAGAGCCACCGTAGTTGTCCGAACGGCGATTGTAGAATTTCGAAAGGAACTGCAGGGGCAGATAACTATGCGCGCCGTAGACGTAGATGATATCGAACCCAGCCTGAACGGACCGCTTGGCCGCGTCGACGTACAGTTGCTGAAGATGCTTAACATCGTCGTGATCGGCCTCGTGGCAATAGGTGAGATACTCGAATTCAGAGGCTTGCGCCGAGGGGCCATAGGGAACGGCGCGTGAGTCCATGCACGGAGCGTGCGCGCCGCCGTACCAAAGTTCGACGCCCGCAAGTGTTCCGTACTTGTGCAGGCTGTCGGTCATGTGCCGAAGATTGATGACGTCTCCCTCGTCCCAGATGCGGGCAGAGACTCGATGGGTGTCATCCGATTCCGGGGAAATCGAACAGTATTCCGTGCAGACGGCGCCCCAGCCGCCCTCCGCCTTCATCGCGCGATTGGCTGCCTGCGTGCCCGGCTTTTCCGAACCGGCACCGATGCAATGCGGCACCTGGTAGAACCGGTTCTTGATAGTTTTCGGCCCGATCTTTACGGGCTCGAACAAAATGTCATGCTTCGGATTCCGTGCCATCAATTCCTCCCTTTGAAGTTCTTTTTTTTTGGCGCGACCAAACGAGACCAGCTTAAAACTAATTTGCTCCACGTGGCGGGTTAGAAACACTTATATTCTGTGCAGCACTCACCGTCTATTTCTCCTTGGAGTTCGATATAACGCCCCTGCCCGCGCCGATCCTGCCTCAAACGAAATGGTGCTGGCGGATGTTGATCCTGAGATCGAGGCGCGGTTCTGTCAGCGGCTCTGTTAGTCGCGGCTGGCCTGCTATTGCTGGACGTGCCCGGTGAATAACCACGAGCACATCACTCGGCGGTATTTGGTCCCGCACCAGCATGGGAGCCGCTCCCTGGGGGTTCTGTTTGGTCTATATATCTTTAGTCCGGTCGTCGCCGGACCGACTCTGGCGCGGCGACGCTGATCAATTAGCCTGCCCCTCGCTCTGATAGGGGATGGGTCCTTAAGCGCATGGGATCATAGAACGGTATCTGCACGACAGTCGCAGCGTAGACGTTACCACCGTCGTGAATTTCAACCGCAGTGCCGAGCCGGGTGTGCGACGGCGCGATCTGAGCCATCGCCAGAGACTTCATCAGATGTTGACTAAAGGCGGTGCTGGTGGCGACGCCTACTTGCTTGCCATCAGACATGACCTTGGCGAGAGGCGTCACAGCTTCGCTCGTCTGGACCTCGAGCCCGGAGATGAAGGAACGCTCCCGGCCTTTGCTGGCCGCGACTGCCGTCTTGCCCCGAAAATTCTGCTTGTTGAGATCAATGGTCCAATCGGCCTTGACCTCCCAAGGCGTCGTGTCTCCGTGCGTCATGTCGAACGGGAAGAAGAGAAGACCGGCTTCCACTCGTCCGATGTCGAGACACGTCCACGAAACAGGCATTACACCCTTGTCCTTGCCGGCAGCAAGAATGGCATCCCACACGTCAACGGCGTCCCGCTTTGCGCAGAAAACTTCATATCCGCGCTCTCCCGAATATCCTCCGCGCGCAATCGACACGTCGCGTTTGAACAGCTTTGTCCTTTGATGCGTGAAGTACGCGAGCTTGGCCAGATCCATCGGTGTATGCGGCGCAAGCACTTCGAGCGCAAGCGGGCCCTGCAAAGACAAGATGTGTATATCATTGTCCCGCACCCATGACACATCGAATTTTTTGGAAAACTCTTGCATCGCCTCTTCGCATGCCCCACCACCGTGGGAGACGCGGAATTGATTGGGTCCATCGCAATAGACAAGCACATCGTCAATCAATGCGCCGTTCTCATTGACGATATTGGATATATGCGATTGCCCCGCCGTGATCTTCGTGATGTCGGACGTCAGCAAGTAATCAAGAAATGCCGTCGCTTGCGGTCCTGATACATTGACTATTTTGAGCATCGACACATCGATGAGACCAGCTCGATAGCGAGTCGCCCCAATCTCTGCATAGGGATCGGTCGCGTAGAACTGCGGGATAGGCATATCATTCCACGATTGACTGAGATCCGATCCCAAAGCGCGGTGCCGATCATTCAATATCGACTGGCGTGGCAGGTTAGAAGCACTCGTCTTGTGTGCAGCACTCATGTCTATTTCTCCTTGGAGTTCGATTTGCGAATGTCAATTCGAAGATCAAAAACGCAATTCTTGAGACCAGGTCTTTGAGGTCAATACTTAGTCCGGAGCGCCACCGGCTGATGTAGGCAAGCCGTCGTCATATCGCGACAAGAAGTCGATCGTTACATCGCGGTAGCGCGTGATACCCTTGTAGTCGATCAGTTCTGGTGGAAGCGTTTGCAGCACGCGATGCAGGCGTCGCGCCCACTTGCGAACCGTAACGAGCTCCTCGAGTGAAATCAGATAGGCACGAATGGAGAACACGATTGCGTTTGACCGGGGCAAGCGCCAAAGAGCCTGGACTTCCACGCGCAAATGAACTTTTTTGGCTACATTGCCAGCGGTAACCGCGGCCCGATCTTTGCCCCATTTGTTGTAGTTTTCCGGGCTCGTATCCAGCCGAGGGTTGATGGTCATCGTCCAATTCAAGCGTCGCACTGGACTTTCCTGTTGAAGATTTAATAGAAACTTCAGGGCGCGATCAAAAACGCGGGCCTCGTGCGCCAAAGGTACGGGCCCGTGCCACTCCATGAAGTTCATGCCGACATCGAAGTCGATCGACCAATCGGCTTGCGTCGTTGCTATTCCCGCATCCATCCAGAGGCTGTTCTCCCTCTGGTCGAGAAGTGTGAAGTCGCCTTGGCATTGGCGCGTGATGTACTCCATTGGCTCTTGCGGTAGAGTGTCAACTTCGCCGAAGACGAAGCTCTGTTCAATTCCGAGAGGTCGATTGATCCAATGCCATTTCAAGCCATCTCGTTGTAGCGAGAACCATTGTGGGTAATCTCGCGCCATCGAGGTCATCAGAAGTTCCAATAAATCCCATTGTGCCACCATCATATTCGGAAGAGCTTGGCATCGAAGTGGATCCTCCTTCAGAACGAGGGCACGATCCTTCATTTCTGAAACGTAGTGTTCGTCGATATCGATCGGAAATTCGTATATCGAGCCAACGGGACCTTTGGTGTGCGGTTCGATATTCACCGAATACATGTACTTGTCTTCCCAAAATGGGAACGGAAAGCGGAGAATGGCCGCCGGGCTGTTCGAGAAGGTGAAATCGTCCCTAAACGTTTCAGTCTTGAATTCTTGGTTCATGACGTCCTCGTAACTCCAATGCAGTGTGTGTTTACAAATCGAGAGTCAGCCGCGATCCGCGTATCCGCGAAACACAGATCATGATTTTCTCACCCGACATCTTCTCATCGTCGCTGAGGTAGTGATCGTTGTGCTGAAGCGTTCCGTCGCACGCCAAAACCTTCGTCTCGCACTGGCCGCAAGCGCCTCCTCTGCAGAGAAAAGGCGGCTCTAGTCCGGCGGACTCAAGAGCCTGCAGAATGCTCTCGTCTTCTTTGATGTCGACTGACCGCTCAGAACGCGCGAGCTGCACAGTGAATGGAAGGCGGCCGCGGGGTGCTGTGAAGCGTTCCGCGTGCAAATGCTGGCTCGGCCACCCCGCCTCTTTCCCGATCTGCAATACTGCGTCGATCATTGCTTCCGGACCGCAAACATATAGATGCGTACCGAGCGGTTGTTGGCCGAGCAAATGCACCAGATCCATGCGGCGTTCGGAGACGGTCTGATAGTGGTGCGCCTTGCGCCCATATTTGCCCTTTAGCTGTTCCACATAGGCGCCCGAAGCAGGTGTGCGTGTCGAGTAGTGAAGTTCGAACGGCTTCTCGAGAAGTGCCAGTTGCTCCGCCATGGACATGATCGGAGTGATGCCGATGCCGCCTGCGATGAGCAGGTGCTTGCGAGCACGCATGTCCAAGGGAAAGAGACTAAATGGATGGCTTATGCTTACGAAAGCACCCTCGTAGAGCCGATCGTGCACAAATTGAGACCCGCCATGAGACTTCTCGGTCTTTAGGACACTGATTTCGTAACCGCTCGTATCGCTTAGTGGGCCCATCAGGGAATATGGGTTCTTGATCGTTCGATTGCCTTGGCGCATGCCGACAACAATGTGCGATCCGGCGGAGAATGTCGGCAACGGCACTCCGTCGGTGCGTACCAATCGGATTCGCTTAATGCGTTCCGCAACGGTGTCGATCCGCGCAACGCGAACGGCAATGTCGGTTCCGCTCATTTGAAGTCGTCCCTGATTTCGGGAAGCTCGCCCGGTACCTCGGCGTCTACTGCGACACCCATGAACGCTGCTAAGCGCCTGGAATAGTGATCGCGAACCAGGAGGTTCGTTCCGCAATGATCACACTTGACCACGTTGGTGACCACGTTGTCCGTGAAGCCCTTGCAATGCACACACTGAACGCGCCGAGCGAGCGAACCTCGATGTTCCGTCATGACCGTCATCGGATCCAATCCAGATGTCTGGGCAAGTTGAACAGCGAGACCAATCAGTGTTTCCGAGCCGGAAGCGTAGATCCGCGTGCCCATCTTGGCGCCCGAAAGAATGGCGCCGAGCCTCCCTATGGCGGTGATTACCGTGGGCAAGACGTGGACGCACTCCGCCGGGAGTTGGTTGAGACGAAAGACGAGACTTGAACTGGCCGGGGATGTCTCGGCGTAGACGATTGTGATGCGACCTTTTAACGGGATGTCGAGTCCAGCGAAGAGATCGAGGATCGCCCGTGCGCCTTCCCCGTCGGCAATAAAGACGTGATTGGTTGCGTAGGTATCGGCTGTCAAGCCGGGATATTGCGGTCTACTCTTGATTCCCTGAACCAACATTGGCTGTTCTCTATATCAACCGTTCTGAATTCAAGCGATCTTGGAGCAAATGTCTCGGTCAGCCCATCCGAGTGGCAGTGAGCTGGCTTGCCAAGAAAGGCACGAGAGCTTGAGTAACGGGGCGCGGAGGCATTAAAGCCGCCGTCCCCGCGCCCATCCGACTTCAGCCGGCTAGCTGGAAGAACCAGTTCGAAATAAGGACGACGGCAAGACCCGCAATGAGCGTGACGTACGGCAACATGCCCGCCTTTCGAGACGTCATATCGTTGGCGGTCAAATTGAGATCATCAAGCATATGCTCCGGGAATTGGCCCTTGTCCTGGACGTAGTGCCGGAACCAAAACACTGGAATGATGAGGCTCGCGGTGAACAGGCCTGCCCAGAGCGCATTCGGGTTCCAAACTTTCGCACCTGCCCCCATGAACACGGCGTTGACGAATGCGAAGATCGTTCCGAGCGCAAGCAGCCAAGTCGGCGCGCGCCACGGGCGCGAGATGTGGTCGCTGTCGATTCGGTGGATCCAGCCGGAATTCAGGTTCAGGAAATTGAAGATAATGTAGCCACAATTCGACACTGCAAGGATGAAGAAGAAGCTGGTCGCATCAGCACACGCAACTGCCAAGAGACAGAGATTGAAGCAGAGGTCAGTCCACATGGCCCGCGTCGGCGCACCGTGTTGGTTGACGTGGGTCAAGTAGCGTGGCAGCCAGCCATCGACCGAGCCCTGGTAGAGAGTACGTGATGATCCGGCCATGGCCGTCATGATCGACAGCAAAAGCGCAAGGATCATCAGCATGACCATGATGTTCATAACGAACCCGGAGCCGCCGACCATCTTGCCCATAGCTTCCGCCACACCGGAACCGTCAACAATCGGCGTCGCGAGCATACCGTTAAGACCGAGCACGCCCTGGAACGTGAACGGAACCAGCGAAAAAATGAGAAGGCAAAGCAGACCCGAATAGAAGATGGCCTTGAACGTGTCTTTGCTCGGATCGCGGAATTCGCTTGTGTAGCAAACAGCCGTCTCGAAGCCGTATGTAGACCACGCGGCGATGAACATGCCGCCAAGGACGAGTGTCCACCCTGCGACATTCCATGTCCCCGGTGCCGGAGCGTAGGCCGCCGCAAGGGGCACGAGCGGCGAGTAGTTCGACCAATTGATCTGACCAGTCACAATCGGGACGACCCCGACGATCAACATCGGGACAATCACGAGTAACCCGATGTACTTCTGCACATTGGCCGTACCCAGAATGCCGCGATGCTGAATTGCGAAGGTCAACAACATCAGAGCCGCACCGATAAAGAATGCGGCGTTGAGCGAGAAGCCGACCGGACCGAGGGAGTGGGAGAATAGGGTCCAGTTGCGTATAGCCGGTGATAAGGCGGCAATGCCGTCGGCAGACTGCAGCGCCGCGATTGCGTCGCTGGCGGCCTTTCCGGCGTTGGCCGCAAGCCACTCGGTGACCCGTGGGCTATCGGCGGCGATCGAACCGGCGTGAGCCTTGACCCACTCGAGCACACCAGCTGAATCGGCGGCCGGAACCGGCGCGAGCGCGTTCAAGACATAGGCTGCCGCAATCGAGCACCCGAGAGAGAGAACGGGCGACCAGGCAAACCAGTTGCACCATACCGACAGAGGCGCGACCAACTTCGAATAACGAATCCAGGCTGCAGCACCGTAGATCGATGCGCCGCCCGATTTGTTGGGAAAGAGGCCTGCGATTTCGGCGTACGTAAAGGACTGGATGAAGCCCATGATCATGGAGGCGATCCAGATCACGAAGGCAACCGTGCCGACCGTACCAGCGATACCGCCGATTGAGAACAGGACGAGCGCGGGGACGCCACTCGCAACCCAAAACGCGCCTCGCCAATCTATGGACCTATGTAATGCGTGGTCGGCGGGAAGCTCCAAAGTCCTGTCCGTCGTCATTGCGTCTCCTCCAAGCTTTTTTTGTTGCTGCGTCGGTCAGTCTCTTTAAATGGTTAAATGGGCGATGTCGTCAGCGTGCACCACCCGTTCACCAGCGTCGCCGGGGCCTCGGAGAAAACATTGAGGCACCTCAATTAATCACTTATCGATTAATCACTTATCGATCCAGACCAATATCAACCGTATTTAACCATAGAATACCAAATATGACCATAATGCACATGGAAATGCGAGATGCAACCAAAAAAATTTATGAGCAAGAATATTTTGTTCTCATCACGGCAGAAGCAACGGGACTCAAAGAGCTTGTTGGGTCTTGGTGCGGCAAATTGGCCAAAAAATTGATCGAGGAGGTAGAAATCCAGGAGGCAGAGTTGTATCTTTTGGTGCTTTTTGGTAGCTTTTGGTTCCTAGTCGGAATGGTGCCAAGTCAGTGTGCGGCAATTCATTAAGTCCACATCATTCGACGCCGCAGACGCGCCATTGGGAGCGGCTGACCGTGGCTGCGTTTGGATCACTGTCCCGCGGAAAGCGCCGCGAGGCGGCAACCTACTGGCACGAAGCATTCGATCGGTCTCTGTCGTTTGCGCCAACCGACCCGAGAGTCGCCACGGCCCATAACAATGAAGGCCTGTCCCCTCTCTTAGACGGCGATATCCAGGCAAACCTCGAGCGCTTTACCGAAGCGGAGAAGCAATGTATCGCGGCAACGAAATGGGTCGAACAGATGGAGGTGCCGATCGCGGGGCGCGGATCAATCTTTCAATACCTGTTGGCAGCTCAACATAGCGATGCCTTTGCCGACATCTATCGTCGCCACTATCTGTCGCTTCACGCTGCCGGCGCGGCCATTACCAATTTCAATACACGAGTAACCCGCTGCCGACTGTCGACGAAACGCGACGATCCTAGCGCATTCGATGATGCTATCGAAAAGTTGGAGAAGGTCTTTGGCCGAGACTTGCCTGAGATCAAGGTCATACGCGACAAGAAAAGCGAAGAAATTGGGCTCGATCCCATCGATGCACCTACCTGGGCCCGACGAGGAAACAGAGGCAACGTTCGATCTTTCAACACCGGGGAGACGCATCGAAAACTGCGTCGCTTGGGTGTCGATGCCTCCTCGTGTCGGTCCATTTGAACGCGCTAGTGGATGCGGCGCGCCTTTCGGACGAACTCAAGATTTAGGAATGAAGATGGACGTCAAATTGCCACCGTGGGAACTGGATTCTACCAATCAACCACTCGTAAAAGAAAAAGTAAGGGCAATCGCAAGTGAGTTGTTCTCTAGGATCGCTACAGGCCGATATCCTTACGCCACTCGAATTGCGACCGAGCGCGAACTTGCAGAAGAATTCGACGCTTCGCGGACCACAATCCGTCAAGCTCTCGAATTTCTTGAGAGCTACGACGTCGTCGCGCGGCGTGCAGGAAGTGGAACCTTCGTCACCTACCGAAGGCGTGGCGGCGGCAGCCCATTGACGATTGGGATGGGTACCGCTTCCGGCAATCTGGACATACGGTCAATTGCCGAGCGGGCGTCTCCATTCGAGTTGGGTGTCGCGTGCTCCATACTTGAGCCGGAGATCGTCCGACTGGCTACAATCTCCATGTCATCCCGTGACATGTCCAATCTTCGCGAATTGTTGGAGCAAATTGAGCGGGTCGTCACTGATGCTGACCAGTTCGCGCGACTTGAGAAGGACTTTCTGATGACGATTGCAGAAGGAACACACAATCGGCTTCTCATCGGCATGTACAAAATTATCGACGAAGTGCGAAGACAGCCGCAATGGTGCGCGATCAAACAGCAAACGCTCTCTCCCGGGCGCATCCTTGACAACAAAAAGAGGCTTCTCTCCCTCTTCAAGGCCCTTGAGATGCGCGACATCGAAAGCGCTGTCGCTTTCATGAAGCTTCATATCGCAAGCATGCAGGACGACATGATTTACTCGCCCTAGCGATCAAGAAAAATCGAAACGTCACGGTGAGCGTTATTACGCTCGCGCTGATCCCACATTAGGTCCATCATTCTCATGTGTTTGATCAGAAGGTGTTTATGCTTCGACCACCATGTCGTGATCGATCCAAACTCCACGATGCGTGCGCGGCCCTTTTGAATCGTTACGACAGGCCAATCTCCAACAAGCGCGTTATCGATCCCGAACAGTTCCCTTCCCCACCATTTCGCATCACCGAAAGCATGACGACCGACGCCCCCGACCTTCATCATGGATAGCACGGCATATGGATCGAATGTGTGTGCCTTCTCAACGGCCGACTTCCAAAGTTCAAGAGTTGAAGCGTACTCCCAAGACACGGCGCTCCACGTCCCAGGGTAGCGCCGGCAGAATTCGTCGTAGAATGCCTTGGGATTGGCAAAGTTGACCTGCGGATTAAACAGCTGGGGGTCATCGAAGTCAGGAAACTGGAAGACAAATCCCTCCATGAATTCCTGGCTCGTCTTGTCGATGAGATCCCGATAGTTGTCGCACGTGCACGACAACATTCGTCCCGCGTATCCTTGCTTGAAAGCCTCGACGGTCAAGGCATGTACGAACGGCTCATAGGCCGTGTCCCAGCACAAGATATCGGGCTCGCGTGCCATGAGGTCTGCAACAATCGGCGCAAAATCTGTGGTCTCGACTGGAAAAAGATGTTCCGCGACGAGTTCGATGCCCGCCGCCTCGAATGCTGCCTTATAGGTCGCAATTGACGGCAGACCATGCATGTCGTTCTGAGTGCATAGAGCTGCAGTTTTGAGCCCCGGATACCGCCGTTTCAGCCAATCAACCCCTGTCACGTTGTAAATCGGATGAACTTCGCTCAGCGCCACGAGCGTCGGGGCATCGGGTGTGAGATCGCTCGGTAGCAGTGTCGAGACGAGCATTCTATGCTCATTTATAAACTCACGAAAAGGCCTTGTAATATCGTTACCGCCGAGCACGGCGATGAATTTTACATCATCCTCAAGGACGAGCTTTCTGGCGCCGGCCAGAGCCCTTTCCGGTTTGAACTCCGTGTCGTAGGGCACTAGCGCGACTTGGTATCGCCGGTCTCCGACCTTCATACCACCAGCCTCGTTCAACTGGTCCATCCAGATGACGCAACCATTCAGTCCTGGCTCAGCCCAGGACTTTAGTTTTCCAGTCAACGGGGCAAGAAATCCGATTTTGAGTTTTTCCTCGGCATCTAAGACCGAATACGGCATGGCTACCGAAAGGGCAGACGCAAGCGGGCTTCGAGAGCGCAGAGCCATTAGGCTGGTCACTCGTTTGAGTTAAACTTTGTGGTTTTTAAGTTCAGGCTAATGATTGATAGACCATCCCGGATCGACAGACCACTAATTATCCTATTTCGGGCTGCCACCTCTTTCTCTGAACATAGATACGTGGATCGACATTCTCGGAATATCATCCGCGTGCCTCTAGAATCCTTTAGTGCTGGCCTGTTCGCTTGGTGATGGGCGGCAGCTGCATGGATCCACGCTGTCGGAATTCGTGCCGTTGGCGTCAAATCAAACGGCTCCCGCGCATCGCGCCATGGGTATGGTGTTCCCAAGCAGGAACAAGCCGCTGCTGCACGGATCTCGAAAGAGCGGCTTTACTTCGTTGAGTATCGGTTGCAACGTGGTGGCGAAAGCCAACGGCGTGACCTTCGAGGCGGCCGTTCCTGCTGAGCATCTCCTCGAGTGCAGTTCTAGATCGCCTGCCGGCCGACGAGACCCGCCTTGCCCTTCTAGACTGAGCCATTTGAGCCCCAGCAGCTCTAACCAATGCAGCAATGCGATCGTCAAGTCCGTGTTGCGCGGAAGATGATTTCGCGCTCAGAGCGATGCCAGAAAGGACGTTGCACCGCACAAAAAATATTTCGCATTCCACCGTGGCCGGTAGTGATTCAGTCGTGAAACTAGCCGCCCAGCGGTAAGCGTTCCAGAGCGAGGTCGGGTGTCAATCGGCCAGCTTGGAATCTAAACTTTCTTGGACGTTCACACCGATTCAGAGCCCTCCATCGGCTCTGGTCGTGCCAACTTCATCTAATTTGCGCTGTAAGGACCGTCGATTATTGAGCCAGCATGCTAAGATCGCTACCGCCCTGGCGTGGTTGTTTCTCCCTGGAGAGGACGCACCATGAACCACCATGTGAAGCCGATGACACTCATTAAAGAGATGGACTTCGGCACGCCGCATCCCGAGTTGACCGACGCCACCAAGATGGTGACGCTTGAGATTGACGGCCGCGAGATTACGGTCGCCGAAGGCACCTCGATCATGAGCGCGGCGATGCAGCTCGGCATTGAGATTCCGAAGCTCTGCGCCACCGACAGTCTCGATCCTTTCGGCTCGTGCCGGCTGTGTCTCTGCGAGATCGAAGGGCGTAATGGCACGCCCGCCTCGTGCACCACGCCCGTTACTCCCGGCATCAAGGTTACGACACAGAACGAGCGGCTCGCCAACATCCGCCGCGGCGTGATGGAGCTCTATATTTCCGACCATCCGCTCGACTGCCTCACCTGCGCGGCTAACGGCGACTGCGAATTGCAGGACATGGCGGGCGCCGTCGGCCTGCGCGAAGTCCGTTACGGCTATGACGGCGAGAACCACGTGTTCGCCAAGCGCGCCGACGGAACCCTGAACGACAGCTTCAAAGCCAAGGACATCTCGAACCCCTATTTCCATTTCGAACCATCGAAGTGCATCGTCTGCTCGCGCTGCGTGCGCGCCTGCGAAGAGGTGCAAGGTACGTTCGCGCTGACGATCGGTGGTCGCGGCTTTGCTTCGCACGTCTCGGCCGGTATGAACGAAGAGTTCCTGGCGTCGGAATGCGTCTCGTGTGGCGCCTGCATACAGGCCTGCCCGACGGCGACGCTGATTGAAAAGTCAGTCATCGATATGGGCCAGCCCGAGCATTCGATTGTCACGACGTGCGCCTATTGCGGCGTCGGTTGCGCGTTCAAGGCCGAGATGCAGGGCGACCAAGTTGTGCGCATGGTGCCCTACAAGGATGGCGGCGCCAATGAGGGCCACTCCTGCGTCAAGGGCCGCTTCGCATTCGGCTATGCGACACACAAGGACCGCGTGCTGACGCCGATGATCCGCGAGAAGATCGCCGATCCATGGCAGGTCGTCTCGTGGGATGAGGCGATCAATTACGCCGCCAAGCGGCTCAAAGAGACGCAGCAGAAGTACGGCAACGGTTCGATCGGCGGCATTTCCTCGTCGCGCACGACGAACGAGGAAGTTTACGTCGTGCAGCGCATGGTCCGCGCCGCGTTCAATACCAACAACATCGACACCTGCGCCCGCGTCTGCCACTCGCCGACCGGCTATGGCCTGAAGCAGACGTTTGGCGAATCCGCCGGGACGCAGGACTTCAAGAGCGTCGACAAGGCCGACGTGATCCTCGTTATCGGCGCCAATCCGACAGACGGGCATCCCGTTTTTGCGTCGCGGATGAAGAAGCGGCTGCGCGAGGGCGCCAAACTGATCGTCATCGACCCGCGCCGGACCGACATCGTGCGCTCGCCGCACGTCGAGGCGGCCTACCATCTGCAACTGCAGCCTTCGACCAACGTCGCGATGATGAATGCGATCGGCCACGTCATTGCGACCGAGAACCTGATCGACCGCAAGTTCGTCAACCGGCGCTGCGAGCCGGCCGACTTCTTCCGCTGGGCGGAGTTCATCAAGCAACGGGAAAATTCGCCCGAAGCAGTCGAACAAATCACCGGCGTCCCGGCGCAGCAGGTGCGTGAGGCAGCTCGCCTCTATGCCACCGGCGGCAACGCCGCGATCTACTACGGTCTCGGCGTCACTGAGCACAGCCAGGGCTCGACGATGGTCATGGGGATGGCCAACCTCGCGATGGCGACCGGTAATATCGGCCGCGAAGGCGTCGGCGTGAACCCGCTTCGCGGCCAGAACAACGTGCAGGGCTCGTGCGACATGGGCTCGTTCCCGCATGAGTTGCCCGGTTACCGCCACGTGTCCGTTGCCGCGACGCGCGCAATCTTCGAGAAGGAATGGGGCGTGAAGCTCGACAGCGAGCCGGGCCTGCGCATCCCAAACATGTTCGATGCCGCCGCCGATGGCTCGTTCCGCGGCATCTTCATTCAGGGCGAGGACATCGCGCAGTCCGACCCCAATACGCACCACGTCGAGCACGCGCTCGAGTCGATGGATATCGTCATCGTGCAGGATCTATTCCTCAACGAAACGGCGGCGTTCGCCCACGTCTTCCTGCCGGGGACTTCGTTCCTTGAAAAGGATGGCACGTTCACCAACGCCGAGCGCCGCATCAACCGCGTGCGCAAGGTCATGCGCGAGAAGCAGGGCATGCCGGAGTGGGAGGTCGTCTCGCGTATCGCGACCGCCATGGGCTATCCGATGCATTATGGTTCAGCGGAAGAGATCATGGATGAGATCGCCCGCGTCACGCCGACGTTCGAGGGCGTATCCTTCGACAAGATTGACGAGCTCGGTTCCATCCAGTGGCCGTGCAACGATGAGCATCCGACCGGCACACCGGTCATGCACACGGATGAGTTCACGCGCGGAAAGGGGCGCTTCATGCTCACGGCCTTCGTGCCGACGACAGAGCGCACGAACCGCAACTACCCGCTCATTCTGACAACGGGCCGCATCCTCGCGCACTACAATGTCGGTGCGCAGACGCGGCGAACCGAGAATGTTGCCTGGCATCCCGAGGACATACTCGAGATCCATCCGCACGACGCCGAGGTTCGCGGCATCAAGGACGGAAACATGGTCTCCCTCGCGAGCCGTGTCGGCGCCACAACGCTGAAGACGAAGATTTCCGATCGCATGCCGCAGGGGGTCGTCTACACGACGTTCCACCATCCTGTGACCGGCGCCAATGTCATCACGACCGAGAACTCCGACTGGGCGACCAACTGCCCCGAATACAAGGTGACGGCCGTTCAGGTGACGGTCTCCAACCACCCGTCAGAATGGCAGGAGGAACGGGGAGCGCGCGAGATCGAAAACAAGCGGCTCTCGAGAGAAAAAAGGCTGGAACCGGCGGAATAGCCTGCCCGCAAATTGAGCTGACTCATCTTATGATCCGGGGCAGCATTCGCCGCTTCCCGGAATAATGAGCTCTCAGAGGACGCTCAGCAAGACGATCGTCATTCACTATGCACGTCCGGCCGCCGAAATGGAAACGTGCTTTAGGGCGGAAGCGCAAACGCCAAGGCCGATGATACGAGTGTGGAAATGCAGGAAACTTCTACGTTTAGCCTTCCGCGCGAGTTTACTGCAGCGGATATCGGCGCGCTCGTACATCTTTATCGAAGTTATCGGAGCACGATCTGGCGCACGCGCCTGGAGGAAACTCCGCAACTTCTGCATTGGGGCGCTATCTCGGCATTACCTCCGCCCGAGGACTCTAGCTGCGCATGACGCACTCGCGGACATTATGGTCAGACCACTTCCGCTTCCACTTATGACCCTGGCTGCGTGCAAACGACCGCAATAATATCCAAGTGGTCTGAACGGGAGTTCGGATGAAGCGCTTTTTCAAAGGGTTGAATGATGAGTTTCAGCAAAGCGATCGCCGCGTTCAGAGAAAACGAACAAAGGGTCTTGTCGATCAACAGTGGCCTGGCTGGAAAAACCAATGCTGGTCTTCTAAATTTAACCGAGGCTGTTCAAAGTGAGTTGCGGAATATTGACGCGAAGCTTGAACGGATAGAAAAAATTTTAGTGCGGCTTGAACCGAAGCGGTGAGCATCCAACGGCGTTCGCGATTCATATCCGCTCTCCAATAGAAATGCCCGCTCACTAGGCGAGCTTATTCAGCTTGTCTTTTAATTCATGGAGCCGCTGCCGCGCCCACCGGTCTTCCGGCTACAGCTCAAGGGCTTTTTCGAAGTCAACTTTTTCGCGCTCGAATACTTCCCGTTCCTGGAATGCGACCCCGCGGCTATGGTAGGCGTTTGGTCACTTCCGCGTCATTCTAGCACCGCAACCACGTCTCCTACCTTGACGAAACCGTCCACCGGTATGGCCGCATAGATTCCGGTCAGCACCTGGCCCGACCGCCCAGAACGACGAGTCTAGCTCACGATGCTAAGCAGATGCGCTTCCCAACGCGCGAGCGCGTCGCGCTTCTCAGCGAGATACTCGTACTGATCGTAGCGCGCGCCGATACTTTGCCGGCGGCCCGTTATCTGATTTTGAACGCGCTCACGGAGCTCGCGAGGAATGCCGAGTTGAGCCATACCGGTTGCTGTGCAGTGTCGAAGGTCGTGCAACCGAAAGTCGTTGATGCCGTGCTTTCGAACCATGTCACGCACGCGATGCGACAGTGTTGTAGGGTAAATATGGAAACCATCGCCAAAAAGCTTTCGTGCATAAAACGTAAGAGGGACGGTGTGCGGCAGCTTGTTCTTCGTCCGCCCCGTGAGTTTTCCTGGAATTGACCACGCATCTTCGGACAGCTCAGATTTGTCGGCGTAACAGACTTCTTCGCGCCTTTGCCCGAGTAGCAGCAGCAGCCTGATGGCGTCGTCAATTCGTGTCGGCTTCAGTGCGCCCCAAAACTTTCTCAATTCGGCATCACTAAAGACGCGTTCGCGCGCTATTTCGACGCCGCGCTTGGTAATACCGTGGGTCGGCGAAACCTCAAGCAAATCCTCTGAGACCGCCCAATTGATGATGCCGCTGACTAGGCTCTGGCACCTGTTGGCCTGGATGCCGCTTACGTCGTCTGCAATATCATTGAGGAAACTGATGATGTCGCCCCGCTTCAGCTCATTTGCTGCTCTCGAGCCAATGCGTTCTTTGACGTGGCGGTTGTATAACGCCTCATCAGCCTCCCACGACTTTTTGTGAACTTTCGCGTGCCGCTCAAGCCACTTGGAGAAAAGTGAATCAAAGCTCGCGCCCCTTCCGATCCCGCGCTGTTCGGCAAATAGATCGCGCTTCTCGCGTTTCGCAGCAACGAGGGTCTCGTGTGCGCGGTCGATCGCCTGCCCTAGGGTTAGGAAGTCTGCGTCGCCAGAATTAAATGAACCCAGCTTCAGCGTCCGTTCCGTTCTGCGCCCGCCGTTCCCGACTTGATAGCGACATCGCCAAATACGGGCGCCATCAACAGTGCAGTCGAGCTGCAGGCCCTTTACGCCTTCGATGCCATAGCGCGTTCGCGTGCCCCCGACGGGAGCTGCAGCGGAGACGACACGCGCGTTATTGCGAAGGAGCGGCATGCCGCAACCTATATCCGTCACGCAAAACGGGCGCAACTGTGTCACGCTCCTGTCACGCTACGCGGGGTGTCGTCGTTGTCAACCACGTCGTATGCCGTCGCGTCGAATGACCAGACAACATGCTGTTTTAAAATAATATCCATGCGACGGCGTACAACATTCTTGACAATCATACGACCATATGCAGTTCAAAGACCCGAGACTACGAATCTGGGGGTCGTGGGTTCGAATCCTTCCCGGCGCGCCAATAAAATCAATATGTTATGCTGAAATCTGATGTAAGCTGCAATGGTTATAGTGCCAATGCAGTGCCAATCATAGTTCGTGTGCTTGGCGCTTTCTGACCATCAAAATGATTGTCCAATTCCGACGTGGACGACCCTGCGATTGATAGATCCCAACCACCATTTTGACCTGCACGAGGGCCTACCTCAGGCACGTTGCAGGCGGTGGTGGCACCGCCCCGGAATCTCTCGCGTGAGGTCACGCCCCACATTCATCCCGCGAGCTGCAGATCACGGTAGCGGATAAGACCGCAAGACTTCCACTTCGAGCAGCCGAGACGGAGCAGCTCGGCGCTGAGTTTCTGCTGAGACAGCGGCATATGGCCGTTCGCGGAACACCAAGCCTCGTACGCCGACCGAATATCCGCTGAAGCCAGTGACGCTCCCGGTACCGTCACGAGACAGTAGGCGACAAACGCTGCGACGTGTGAGCCCGCGAGATGAACGACTGTGTCGGACGACGTTGAGGGTCTCCAAGACGCTCCCTTGCCACTCCCTCCCTTCCTCATCTTCGCGGAGAGTTGGAGAACGTTCGAGGATGGTTTTTGCAGCCGCTCCCTCCCTTCTCGGCAATCCGTCGTAGGCCCAAGATTGGCGGGCTTTAGGGACCTTAGGGAGGTGTCGGGGAGGACGTCTTCTGCTCCCTCAGGGAAGACCTCGCTGGTCACCGGGGAGCTTTCTCTGACGGCCTCGACGACATTGCCGCCGACATCCTCAGGGAGTGTCAAAATACTCTTATGACTCGCCCTCCCCCGATCCTCCCCGAGAGCCCGCAGTGCGGCGAGTCCAAAGCAGCTCATGATCTCGATGACGAACGTGAGAAGGAGAGCCACGCCGACGCGACCGTCGAGCGGCAGCAGACGGCCGAGCGTGGCGGCAAACGCCTCTGGAAGCGGATCGGAAGTCGCGACAAGAGGTGTGTCCGCAAGGACCTGTCTCAGCTCCCTGGCCCGAACATCAAGTTGCTCGTAGTCCTGAGCAGCCGCCAACTCACGGCGCAGTTCGAGGACCTTGGCGCAAGCCGATTGAAAATATTTGCTGTCGCGGATGCTCTGGCATTCCTGACTGTCCTGCCAGACCCCGGGCGGCACTTTCTCAGCTGCGAATGCCTCGGCGAGAGTCTTTGTCGGCCTTGGCGGCTTCGGTTGAGCCAGAACTGCGAGACGCTTCTCAACGGCGTCCAACTCAGCCTTTGTGTCGGTCCGCACTTCCATCTTCCAGGAGCCTGAACGCTCGATTGCGGCGATGGCTGTGCTCACCGTCGCGTGCGTCGCGAGCGCGCTATAGGTTACGAGGCCGATCCAGGCAGATCCGATAATGACTACGAAGACGAAAGCGCGCCGTGCGACGAGAGCGAGTAAGGCGACAGGCAGCAGAGCCTTGGCGAAGTCGAAGATAGCGCCGACCGCATAGCCAACCTCCGCACGATAGCCCATGGCAACGGCAAACCGTGCCGTGCCGGTCGCAGTGATGGCGAGCGAGAGGCCCATGAACGCCAGCACGATGGCACTCACAGTGATCGGCAGCGAACAGCCTTGTCGCTCTGATTGCCGCTGTACCCGCATGTGCCTATGTCCTCGCGCCGATAGCTCATTCCCACTGTGAGGCGACGCGCCGACTTCGAGCCAACTCGCTCTGGCACATTGCGTACCTAGCAATTTTTGGTGCGGGGTCTAGGGGCCGCCTGCCCGTTCAGACGAGCCGACACGCAGTGGCACATCCTGGAACAAGGAGAGACAAAGGCAGATCCGCTCAACGCTCGGACTTGATCCGGATTTCTTGAGCAATCAGACCAACCGCTCGCGCTGATTCGTTGCGCTAAACGCGGGGTAGTCGGTGTAGCCACGTTCGCCCGGCGTGTAGAACGTTGCCTTGTCCGGCGCGTTGAGCGCCGCCTTGCGGCGGAACCGCTCGCGCAGATCGGGATTGGCGAGAAAGGCGCCGCCGAATACGGCCGCGTCGGCTCGTCCGCTGGCCAGGGCAGCCTCCGCTGCGGCCTGATCGAGCCCGCCGCCCATCAGGTAGGCGCCATGGAACCGCGACCTCAGCAGCGCGTGATAGTCGATGCTGGCGCCGAACAATGCGACGTGGAGGTAGGCGAGATCGAGTCCGCGCAGGTGATCCACCAAATAGGTATAGGTTTCCTGGAGCGCGGCATCGGAAATGTCATTGAAGTTCATCTCGGGCGAAATCTACGCAAATGCAAGCCCAGGAACTTGGCCGGCTGGTCGCCGAGGCTATGCAGCAGGGCACGCAGCCTCGTTTGTGACGCCAAGCGCTCAGGGTCGCGGCGACCTGCGCTGCGCCAAGTGTTGAGCAAAACTTCTGAAACGTTCTCTGCCGCCACTCTGTTTTCGAACGATCATTGTGGTTTTTGAACCTAATTTGCAGTCTCATGACGGCCATTTTCGCCGCGCTAGAAAGCAACGCCCGAGCTGCAAAACCGCATTCCGACGCATAGCTACATTACGCGCGGTGACTTGCGGCGGACGTGCCTTGTCCGCCGCGCATCGGGACAGGTTGGCGGTCCTCGATAACCGAGCCTGCGATGTCGGGTGCCCAAAAAAAGTCGCGGACACCGCCGTGCATCTGCGGTCGGTCATCGGCTGGTCTCTGAAACACGAACGCGACCGGTGGTCGCTTACTGAGTGGTCGACGGCCACGTCTTGTAAGGATGCGCAATCAGATTGTTGTTGAAGTAGCGGGGATCATCCGACACGTCGCGGGTCGCCCAATCTGGCTTATCGAATGTCTCTGTCGACGAAGCAAGCTCGACTTCGGCGACGACGAGCCCTTCGTTGTCGCCATGAAACACGTCGATCTCCCAGTCCGTGTGCCCGACGCGCCCTCGAAACCTTGTCTTTTCGATGATCGGTCGCTCGCAGAGGTTCTCCAGCATGAATGATGCGTCGTCGACCGGGATCGCGTACTCGAATTCGCTGCGCGTGATGCCAGCGGCTAACCCCTTTATCGTCAGAAACCCTTTATTTCCTGCGATCCTGACGCGCACGACGCGCTCTTTTGCGGACGAGAGGTAACCCTGCCGGTAAGCGGTTCCCTGTTCGGACGGCCTCCACTTGCTCATATCGACAAGAAACTTACGCTCGATCTCGAATTTGCCGCCAGTGTTTGGCCCGCGTAGGCCCCCCGAGAGATCAAACTCTTGTTTCAGGCCGCGGGGGAAATTCACGTTGGCCTTCGGCGGGAGGTTCAGGTCTTTGAGAGCGGCGAGCAGGAGTTCGCGGTCCTCACTCTCGAGGCAAAAGCTTTGCCGAGTCCGCCCGTTCGCAGTGACCTCGGTAAACTCCGCCAAGCATCCTCTATAGGAGAAACTGCGTCTCGACTTTTTGACGTCGATGACTTGAAGCTCGCTGGCTGTCGCAACGCGAGCGAGAAATGCCTCAACAGTAATCGCCCCTTGAAACGTGAAGTTTAGTCTGAATGGGGCAAGCAGCTTTGCAACGCTTTCAGCGGATACGGGAAATCGCTCCTTCCCTTCGGGTCTCCACAACTCCAACCCGTTCTCGTCGGTCTGGTCGAGGCGCTTCAGGTCGAGCGTGTCATTGCGGACTTTAAGGTTCAGGTCATTTCGCGTTCCGAGGAGGTAGATCTCAGTGCTTTCAGAGGCTGGCACGTTCGCTGCTGTGCCGATCTTGGATTGGAGGTCGGCCGGCGATGGCGCGAACATGCGCCATTCCCATCGATAAGGAGCTTGCGCGTTCACCGAGCGTTCGCCTTCTAATTTGCAGGTCGACCGGCAGGCGCTAATCGATACGACGCGTGGCAGCTAACGCAGTTGCTCATGATGGAACTCAGATCGTTTAGGATTTCGGTGCGCGATGCACCATGCTCGGCCTTCTCAGAGCTTATCGAACTTGTCGTGTGTATCGAGACTCATTGATGTAAATCCAAGCGGCACCTTCAATCCTGTCATGGGAGACGTACCCTGCAGCAACTTGGAGCCCGCCTTGGAGGCGATGGTGGATACGCGGGCGATCTTGTTCTCAGCCGTGACCTCGACAATCCCTTGGATCGATTCGAGATATGTCCGCATGCCGGCGAGCAGCGTCTCCACTTCTCCAGGCGCGAGCGCGACCGCCTCGCGGGGATCGCCTTTCGCCATGGGAGGCTGTTGTGCCATTGCTGGGACGGCGGCAATCGTGGCGGTCAGCGCACCGGCAAGGAACAGATTTTTGTGGCGCGTCAAGGCTCGATCTCCTGTCGCAGTTGATATCGGCGATTCCTGCGAAGGAGTCCTCAGATCGATGCGGCACCGCCTTGATTGAAATCAGAGGATAGTCGCCTTTCGTGATGATGCGAAGATCTGATCTTGGCCCGAACTTGCGGTCGGCTGCTGTTGGGTGAGAGTTGACGTCGGGCTTCGGCTCTTGTGAGGTCCGAGTCTTGACCCTAGCCGGACGTTGGGCTCGTGCACTGAATGACAATGGCTTGACTGACATCAACGCGCGCACTCCGGCTTGGCTGGATTGTGCGAGCCGAGATGGACCGCGTTTTCAATTCATTCCTCGGGCCCGGCTTCGGTCGGTTTCCCCTCCTCTCTCGAAGCGAGGCGGAGGATGCTGTCGTGCCAAGTATAGATGTCCGCGAGACGGAGTCCGAACTGGTCGTTGAAGCCGAGTTGCCAGGCCTCGATGAGAAGGACGTAAGCGTGACGTTGAAAGAAGGGATGCTCACACTGCAGGGTGAGAAGAAGTCCGAGCGTGAGGAGAAGAAGGACGACTACCACCTCATGGAGCGCAGTTACGGCAGCTTTCAGAGATCGCTCCGAGTGCCTGACACCATCGATGCCGACAAGGTGAAAGCAACCTTCGACAAGGGCGTCCTCAAGGTCACGATGCCGAAGCGCGCTGAGGCCGTGAAGGCCGAGAAGCGCATTCCCATCGGTAAGAGCTGAAGGCTCAATGGGGCTTCGCCATGATCCAGGTTATTGCCTGGATCACGGCAAGAAGCTTCGGCTGTTGGCGGCGTGGTGGCGGGCAGGTGTCCGGTGCGCGCTCGATTTGCTCAGATGAGGTGGGCCAGATGGCACATAAACAGGTTCTGTTCAGGTCCGAAGCACGAGAGAAACTGTTGCGCGGCTCAGCTCAGCTCGCCGATGCCGTCCGTGTCACGCTCGGTCCCAAGTCCAAATCCGTGCTGATCCAGAGGAAATGGGGCGCGCCTCTGGTGTGCAATGATGGCGTCACGATCGCCAAGGAGTTCGATCTCAAGGATCCGGAGGAAAATCTCGGCGCCCAGATGTTGCGTCAGGCCGCAGAGAAGACGGGGGAGATCGTTGGTGATGGAACGAGCACATCCACTATCCTGGCGCACGCCATCTTCGCGGACGGGGTCCGCAACGTCGTAGCCGGTGCCAGCGCGGTTGACATCAAGCGGGGTCTCGATCGCGCAGCCAAGGTCGCCGTCGACGCCCTCAAAGCCATGTCGCGCCCGGTGAGGGAGAGAAAGGAGAAAGCGCAGGTCGCGACCATATCGGCGCACAATGACCCGGCAATCGGTGAACTGGTGGCCGAGGCCATGGAGAAGGTGGGCGGGGAAGGCGTCATCACCGTTGAGGAGTCCAAGACGACGGAAACGACGATGGACGTCGTCGAGGGCATGCAGTTCGATCGAGGGTACGTGTCGCCGTACTTCGTCACCAACCCCGAGAAAATGACTGTGGAGCTGATGGATCCCTATATCCTAATCCACGAAAAGCGGCTCTCAGGTCTGCAAGCACTGCTGCCCGTTCTTGAGAGCGTCGTCCAGTCGGGTAAGCCGCTCCTGATCATCGCAGAAGAAGTCGAGGGTGAGGCCCTTGCAACCCTCGTCGTCAACAAGCTGCGGGGAGGCCTCAAGGCCGCCGCGGTGAAGGCACCGGGTTTCGGCGACCGACGCAAGGCGATGCTCGAAGACATCGCGATCCTGACTGGGGGCACGGTCATCAGCGAGGATCTCGGAGTAAAACTCGAGAACGTCACGCTCAACATGCTGGGGCAGGCGAACCGTGTGTCGATCGATAAGGACAACACCACCATTGTCGGCGGTGCAGGCAAGAAGACAGATATCGACGCGCGGGTGAAGCAGATCAAGGCTCAGATGGAAGAGACGACATCGGATTACGACCGCGAGAAGCTGCAGGAACGTCTGGCCAAGCTCGCTGGCGGGGTCGCAGTCATTCGCGTCGGTGCTCCCACGGAATCGGAGATGAAGTCGAAAAAGGAGGCTCTCGACGACGCCATCAGCTCGACCAAAGCGGCAGTTAGCGAAGGCATAGTGCCCGGAGGTGGCCTGGCCCTGCTGCGGTGCGTAGACGCTGTCGCAAAGCTCGAGGCCACGACTGACGGAGACGAAAGGACGGGCGTCCAAATCCTCAAGCGGGCGCTTCTGGTTCCAGTTCGGCAGATTGCGGAGAACTCGGCTGTGGATGGTGGTGTCGTTGTAGCACGGATGCTCGAAGGAAAAGGCAATTTCGGGTTCGACGCATCTCGCAATGAGTATGTCGACCTGGTCGAAGCCGGCATCATCGATCCAACAAAGGTCGTTCGTATCGCATTGGAGAATGCTGTCTCAGTAGCGAGTGTTCTGCTTCTGACAGAGGCAACCATGACTGAGCTGCCCGAAACGAAGTCGGAGACAGCAGGTGGAGCGGAGATGGGAATGTAGCCCCCAGGCGGCCGACCTCGTTCGATCAACGGAGTCTCCGGTGGAGGAGGCCCCAAACCGGCGTTGTCACGTTAAACGAAATTTGGCCGATTTTGATGCTCGTCTGAGTCCTCTGCGTCTGCGTAACGCTCATCGCCGATCGCCGGAAAAAGGCCGGGCTCAAGAGCGTGAATCAATGTCACGCTGGCGCCAACCTCACTCTTGAGCTGGATCGCTCGCTCGAATGCGCGTTGCGATCGTTCGGTGAGATCGGTGGCCAACAATAAATGTCTGACCCTATACATATTGCCCGAGCGGCACGAGGTGGAACGGCTTGTCATTGAGTAAACGCTCCCGCATCTTGACCTCGATCAACGACGGCCGGCCGTGTTGACCTCCGCCAATAGGCCCTACCCTCCAAATACACCATTAATTGGATGGCAACGCCTCACCGCACCATGCCTAGGAGGTTTACATGACCGAACACACCGTGAAATCCTATAGCGAGCAGCTCGACCTACTGAAGAAGAAAGTAATCAGCATGGGCCAACTGACGCATGAGCAGCTCAAGAGTGCGCTCGATGCGGTGGAACGATTGGACGCTGGTTTAGCTCGGCGGATCATTGAGCGCGAGCCCCAGGCCAATCATATGGAGCATGAGATCGATGAGCTCACCATCCGGATATTGGCGCTGCGCCAACCAGTGGCGGTCGATCTGCGTGTCGTACTGTCAGCCCTGCGAATTGCAAACGAGCTGGAAAGGGTTTGCGACTACGCCGCCGATCTCGCTGAACGCTTCATCACGCTGCGCACCGACGGCGGAGAGCCGATACGCTCGCTTCTCGACTTTGGTCGATTTGCGGTCAGCATGGTGCAAGACGCACTCTCGGCCTATGAAAGCGGGGACGACCGGAAGGCGGAGGAGGTCTGGCGTCGCGATAAAGAACTGGATGAAATGTATACGGCCCATTTTCGCGAGCTGATGATGCGCATGATCGAAGACCCCGCGCGCATCTCTGTAAACACGCAGCTACTGTTCATGGCCCGTGGCATTGAGCGCGTCGGCGATCGGGCAACGAATATTGCTGAAAATGTTCAGTACCTGGTGCGCGGAACGCTGCCGGAGGAGGATCGGCCAAAGGGGGACGCAACAAGAGCTATCCTGCTGCGCAAGCCGTCCTGAATCCTACGCGGCTGATCATTTCTAGGTGCGCTAGAGTGCTTTGCGCATGCGGTCGTATGGTCGCTCCGCTGCTTCCTGTGTGCGGCTCCCGTATCTCTTGTAGGCCCGCAACGACGATCAGCCGTCGCCGGTCGCCCAAACGCTGTTGGGCGTAAGTTTCTGGCGCACAAAAATCGCCAAGTCTTTCCGCTTGCTGAGATGAAGCAAGTATTACGTCGGCGCAAGAACCACGCTCTACTCGATGCACCGAGCGGTCGGCTCAATCCGGTGCCAGCTCCAGCCGCTCCCGCGCCAGATCAGGTTCACATGACCGCTCCAAGATGATGGCGCGGCAGCGATCGCGCAGGCGCACGGCCGCGGCGAAGTCATTGCCGCCGGGAAAGAGCGGCTCGCCGACATGCACCGAGATGCGACCACGGCGTGGAAACCACTGATCGCCGCGCAAAATCATGCGCGTACCGCGGATCGTCACCGGCACCACCGGAATCCCCGCTTGAGCAGCGGCAAGGAAGGCTCCCAGTCGAAACGGAAGCAGCCCCGGCATTCGTGAGAAGGTGCCTTCGGGAAGTGTCATAAGGCGCGCTCCGGTCTGCGCCGCCCGTACGATGGCCTCGGTATCCTCGACGCCGCCTTTCGGATCGACCCGGCGGACGAAGATCGTTCCGAGGCGCTCCAGCAATGTGCCGGCCACGAGCTGCTCGCTGAGTTCGTGCTTGGCGACGAAACTGAACTCACCGGGGATTGCCGCACAAAGAACGAGACCATCGAGATAGCTCGAGTGATTAGCGATGATCATCACGCGCCCTTCGGGAATCGTGGATTGGCCTTCCACCTCGAGCGGAATACCCGTGAGGCGCAGGAATGTGCGCCCTCCAACGCCGAGGAGCGCGTGACGCAGCGGCCGTCTCGGCAGAAGGGCCACGAGCGGCCAAAGGAAAAGACCAAAGACCACGAGCAGCGCCCACCAATACCCGGCGTAAGCAAACTCGACGCCGCGCCTCTCGGTACGGCGGGCACGATGCAGTATCCCCTGTAGTCCCAGTCTCGTCAGCTGCAGCCAAAGTGCCCTGCTACCCTGGGTAATCGTCCCACTTTCATAGAGGGCGTGCGCTGCAGAACGGCGGATTTTTCCGCTTGAGGTCTTGGGCACGGTACGGGGGGGCACCAGCACGATCTCATCGGGCGGGGTTTCGAGGAGTTCAAGCGAGGACTGCAAGATCCTTTCCTTGAGCTGCGCTTTGTCCAAGTCCTCTGTGAGGCGGGTTTCGGCCATTACCACAAGTCGTTCGGTGCCGGTGCGCTCATCGCGACCCGCGAAGGCGACGACGCAGCCCTTGCGTACGCCCTCGATACGACCCACGGCCTCCTCAAGTTCGTGCGGATAGATGTGGCGGCCGGCCCGAATGATCATGTCCTTCACGCGGCCGGTCAGGTAGACGTCACCGCCCGCGACATAGGCGAGATCGCCGCTGTCCAGCCAGTCGCCGTCGAACAGCGAAAGCGTCTTCCCCGGATTTCGGAAGTAACCTTTCGTGACCGAGGGACCCTTGAACTGCAGCCGCCCCTCATGCCGATCGGCGACTTCGCGGCCTGCCTCGTCGACGATCCGGATCTGGTGTCCTGGCAAAGGGCGACCACAGGCGACGAACTTGAGGGCGGTTACATCATCGCGTGCCGCCGGGCGAGCCTCGCCATCGACAGCCAACGCCGACCTCTGCACGCGGTCGACGATCGGAGCGCGGTCGACGGGCGGAAAAGCTAATCCGACCGAGCACTCGGCAAGGCCATAGACCGGTGCCATCGCCTCGGGCCGAAAGCCGAAGTCGCGAAACCGATCCGTGAACCGCTCGATCGTGCTCGGGCTGACGGCCTCGGCGCCATTGACGACCATGCGCAGTGAGCTGAGGTCGAGACCCCGGAGGTCCTCATCACGCACGCCTTTCAGGCAAAGCTCGAAGGCGAAGTTCGGAGCTGCCGACAATGTCGCGCGATGGCGGTGGATACTCCAGAGCCAGCGTCCAGGATTGGCGAGGAAGGCGAGGGGCGGCATGATGGCGGTCGGCGCGCCGTAATATAGGCTGCCGAGCCACGCGCCGATGAGCCCCATGTCATGATAAAGTGGCAGCCAGCTCACGAATGCATCGCGCGAGCTAGCCTCCATCGTTTCGCCCATGGCCCGGATGTTTGCGAGTAGGTTGGCATGGCTGAGCACGACGCCCTTCGGATCTCCCGTACTGCCGGAGGTGTATTGGATGAGCGCCGTCGTCTCAGACGACGCAGGCATTGGCGCTGAAAATCCCTCAACGCGGTAGAGGTCGGCGATAGTCACGACCGCGCGCAAGTCCTCGGCAAGCCCCATTAAGAGAGCCCCGAGCGGCCGGATCTCCGCACCAGTGATGATGAGGCACGCTTGCGCGTTGCGCAGGATACCCGCTTGACGCCTCAGGTGATCCTCGATCTGGGCACGCCGAAACGGCGGATAGATTGGAACCGGGACCCCGCCCGCCATCAGTATGCCGAAGAATGCATGGAAGAAGTCGCTGCTCGTCGGCAGCATGATGGCCACGCGTTCGCCAGGTTGCAGTCCGAGATCGAGCAGGCCTGCTGCAGCGCCGCGCGCACCACGATCGAGATCTCCATAGGTGATGATCCGCTCCTCCTCGTCGCTCACCCACAGGCGGATGTGGGGGCGAGAGCCATGCACGCGGACATGCGCTTCGAGTGCCTCGAGAAGCGTGTCGACGTGCGACGGCTCGACGGCCTCGGGCAGCTCGATGGGCCGAAGCTGGAGCTGGGCGGTAAATTTGAAACCCCCTGGCTTGGCGGCCAGCACGCCGTCCAGCAGGTCTCTGGAGGTTGCAGCATCGCTTATGAGCTGCTCCGGTAGACGGACCTTGAACGCCTGGTCGAGACGGAGCAGGAGCTCGGCGCGCCCAAGGCTGTCCAGCCCCAGGTCGCGATCGAGATCACTGTCGATCCCAACGTCGAGCTGTACCCCTTTGCGAGGCTGAAGCTCCAGCGCCAACTCGCGCACAATAGCCAGAAGGCGCGCTCCGGCTTCGGCCCGGCTATCTCCCACGCCGGCCGGCTCCACGGTCGGGTGGCGACCAATGCCGTTCGACGGCAGCTCCGCAGGAGGACCTTTACTCATAAGTACGACCCCTCTGCGCTGCCGCGAGATGCCGCTATGACGAGGGTCAATGTCGCCGAGGAGCCAGTGGAGGAATAATTCCGGCAACACTTCGAGCAAATGCCGGAGGGCATCGACGTCGGTCATGATTGCAACAGCTGACATCATTCCACAAGACGTGGCGGTCACGCTCGCCGGGTTGTTCCGTGAACGGGTGCGCCGCTCTCCTAACGCCGTTGCATACCGCGATTTCGACCATCTGATGGGCGCATGGCGCGCCCGTACGTGGCAGGAGATGGACGGACGGGTTGCGCAAATCCGAACGGCACTCGCGGCAGCCGAATTGGAGGCCGGCGACCGCATCGCAATCGCGCTGTCGAATTGCAGCGATTGGGTCGGCTTCGACGTCGCGGCGCTGTCGCTGGGTCTTGTCGTGGTGCCGCTCTATGTCCACGACAGCGCCACCAACATGGCCTTCATTCTCACCCATTCGGGCGCCCGCCTGCTCGTCATCGATACCGAAGCCCGCTGGAGCACATTGTTACCGCACTGGCCGGAGCTCGTCGGCCTTGAGCACATTTGGATCAGGGACGGCCTCGGCGCCGACAGCGGCGATCTTTCACGCCCTGGTCTGAGGTCGCTCGGCGATGTCTTGGATCCCGCGGCGAAAGCGCCCCCCGAGCAGCCCCTCGCCGCAGACGCACTGGCCACGATCATCTACACGTCGGGGACCACGGGCCGGCCGAAAGGAGCAATGCTCACCCACCGCGCTCTGCTCTGGAATGCTGAGGCCGCAGCGCGCGTAATCCCTCCTCTCACCGACGACGTGTTCCTGTCATGCTTGCCGCTCGCCCATGCCTTCGAGAGGACGGTTGGCTACTATCTGCCGATGATCGGCGGCTCCACGGTCGCCTACGCGCGTTCGATCGAGGCACTGCCCGAGGACTTCCGCACCATCCGGCCAACGGTGTTTCTCGGGGTGCCGCGCCTGTATGAGCGCACCTGCACGGCCATTAAAGCGCGGGCCCAGCGAAGCCCCTTGAGGCGGGCGCTGCTCGATCTGACGGCCAATCTCGGCTGGAAACAATTCGAGGCCCGGCAGGGTCGAGGCAGCGCGCTGAAGGGCCTCGAGCGCATTCTATGGCTCTATCTCGACCGGTGGGTGGGGGCACACGTGCGGGCCGCGTTCGGTGGTCGCCTCCGGGTGACGGTCAGCGGTGGAGCACCTCTGCCGTTCGATGTGGCGCGCTTTTTGATCGGATTGGGTCTCCCGCTTATCGAGGGGTATGGCCTCACCGAGGCCGCCCCGGTGGTCGCGACCAACGCCGTCGCCGACAACCTGCCCGGATCGGTCGGACGACCGCTCGAGGGGATCGAGTCGAAGCTCATGAACAGTGGTGAGCTCATTGTGCGCACGCCCGCTGCGATGACTGGCTACTGGAAAGGCGACGATCTAGCCGCCGAGGCTCTCGATCACAGCGGCTGGCTGCACACGGGCGACATCGCGGAGATCCGGAACGGCCGCATCTTCATTCGGGGTCGCACTAAGGAACTTCTCGTCTTGTCGACCGGCGAGAAGGTTTCGCCGAGCGACATCGAAGCTCGCATCACCCAGGACTCTCTCTTCGAGCATGCCCTGGTCGTGGGGGACGGAAAGCCACTCCTCGCCGCCGTGCTCGTCCTCGACAAGAATCGCTGGCAGCAGTTGGCGCGAAAGCTCATGCTTTCTGCCAACGAGCCGAATGTCGAGGCCGCCAAGCACGCCGTGCTGAAGCAGCTCGAGGAGAAGCTGGAGCCGCTCGCGCGCTACGCTCAAGTTCGCGCCGTACACCTGACGCTCGAGCCATGGACGGTTGCCAGCGGACTTCTGACACCGACGCTGAAGGTCAGGCGGGCGCAGCTCGAGGCGAAATACGCAAGCGAGATCGCAAAACTCTACGCCGGCCATTCGCCGTCAATGTCCGCAGGGAGGTCAGCGACCGGCGGCGAGATAGCATGACGACTGTCAATGCGTTATCCGACGTCCTTCGAGATGCCATCGGATGCTTGGAGGCAGATCATCGTTCGAGACATAGGGCATATTCGCGATCCAGGTCGTAGCTCGTCTTCTTGAGCGGTTGCGGTTGACCAGTTTTGGTTCGGAGGTCCAGTCTCCCTGCGCCGACTTAAACGGGAACCCACTTCGCTGGCATCGGCGCGGCAACCGCGGAACATCAAGAGGGACCGGTCGTTGCAGGGCTCGTCCAGCCGAAGTACGTAGAGGTTGCCCTCAGGATCAGTGATCTTCACCATCCGGTAGCCGATTTCAAGAGCCTCGGCGACAGCATCCATCATTTCCACCGACTATATGCGCCAGCTCAATCCAATCAACGTGAGCCAGCGTTCGCCATTTGCCCGCACGGATGACGCACGTCACCGACCCGAGTGTCTTCAGCCGCCTTTTTCTGGAACGCTTTCAGCACGCGAACTCTCAAGGAGACGAGAGACTTCGGCATCGCTCACTTGGGAAAAGTCCAGGTAGAAAACGCTGATAGCCCCGAAAAACGCGGGGATCTCAAGGCAGATCACTTCGTCCGCTTCCCCACGCAAGGCTTCAACGGCCTGTAACGGAGCAACCGGTGTTGCGACGACGGTCCGCTTCGGACGTTGCCTCTTCAATGCATGTAAGGACGCCCGCACTGTTGCACCCGTCGCGATGCCGTCGTCGACTATGATGGCTGTCTTGTCCTTCACGGGAATGCGGGGGCGTCCCGCGACCCATAACTTGCGGCGTGCCTCGATGATCTCGAGCTGCCGTTGTGCTTCCTCACGGAAGTCGTCCTCGGTGAGCCCAAGCGCACGGATGAGTTCCTCGTTGCGAACGATCTCCGGTGTGCCGCCATCGACCACTGCGCCGATGGCCAGCTCGGGCTGCATGGGCGCCCCAATCTTGCGAACGAGAATAACGTCGAGAGGCGCCTTGAGCTTCGCTGCCACCTCTGCCGCAACCGGTACGCCGCCGCGCGGCAATCCAAGCACGATGGGATCATCGTACCCGTGTCGCGCTATCTCTTCGGCCAGGAGCTGCCCGGCCTGCTGGCGGTTCTTGAAAATCTTCATTCTCACACCTTTGAGCCCTTTGCTAAAAATCGGAGGAACCAAGCGGTTGCGAGCGATACGACTGTTTCGAGGGTGCCAGGTTCCTCAAACAGATGCGTTGCTCCGGGAACGATATCGAGCCGCTTCTCGCATTTGAGTTGAGCCATCGCAGTCTCATTTAACTCGATCACGACCTCGTCGCGCCCTCCAACGATCAGAAGCGTAGGTGCCTTCACGCGGGCCAGCGCGTCGGCCGCAAGATCCGGCCTGCCGCCGCGAGATACCACAGCCGACACCTGGTCGGGCCGACGCGCGGCCGCCGACAGGGCAGCGGCTGCGCCCGTGCTTGCGCCGAATAGTCCGACACCGAGATGCGCAATGGCCTCGTCACCACGGATCCACTCCAGAGACTCCTCCATCCGGCTCGCAAGCAAGGCAATGTCAAAGACGTTGCTCCGATCGTCAGCCTCTTCCGGCAACAGAAGGTCGAAGAGCAGCGTGGCAAGCCCAGCCTTGTTGAGAGCACGTGAAACTTGCGTGTTGCGCGGGCTTAATCGGCTCGAACCGCTTCCATGCGCAAAAACAACAATTCCCTTTGCGGCTTTTGGGACGGCAAGCAAACCCGCGAGTCTTCGGGGCAAGATCTCGATTTCTTGGGCGGTCGGAACGATCACCATTGGCATCTGGCTCCATGCGTTAAACTAGATTGGGCTGATGCCAACTGCAGTCTACAGGTCCGGGACTACTACCCTCTGATCTGGATCAATACGTGCGGTGAAGCCGCGTACTGTGAACGCGGTTCGGCCAACGCTTTCACTGCCACTCGAGCCTCAGCACGTCATCCGTGCGAAGTTGCACGCGTGTTCCCAATGGCTTGCCTTCTCGGCTCAACGTGCTCGCAAGCCATTCCGCATCAGCACGCGATGCGCGATTGAGGCGCATATTGCGGATCTGGAGCGGAACCATTTCGAGGTCGACGAGCATCCCATCATCTATCCGGATAGTTGGGAAGTACATCAATACGAGATCGTCACGGAACCTCTCGTAACCGGTTATCCCTTCATAGTCGTCAATGAAGTCGCCGCACCCATATAAAATGAGCTTGCCGCAATGGATTTCGATTCCTTTGGCGTGATGCGAGGAATGTCCGTAAACGATGTCGACACTAGACGATTCTACTAACCAATGGGCGAAGGCGGACTGCTCCACCGGGATTTCGTAGCCCCAGTTGCCACCCCAGTGTATCGAAGCAAGCACAACATCCCGCGGTCTGGTGGCTGAGCGGATCTTTTTGCCGATCCGCTCAGCGGCCCTCCGCGACAGCTCTCTGACAACATTGATGCCGGGCGCATCCGGCGCAGCGGCCCAGTGGCAAGGCACGCCTGCGCTTGGGGAAGCGAAGGCGAAGACAAGCACACGGGCTTTAGCCGGTATCTCCAGTATCGCCGGAGCAGCAGCTGACGAGCTATCTTGGCCCGCGCCGGCATAATGCACCTTAGCTTGATCGAGGGCCGATAGCGTTTCAACTAGACCAGAGCATCCCCAATCGAGGACGTGGTTGTTAGCCAGTATGCAGCAGTCGATGCCGGCCGAAGTGATGGCTCGCATGTTGGCCGGGCTCATTTTGTAGTTGATGCCCTTTGACTCCGGATTGGCGCTCTGCGTCACCGCCGTCTCTAGATTGATGATGCGAGCGTCGGGCCTTCTGCGTTCCAGTTCGGTGAGCGCATCTCCCCAAATGTAGCCGAACGTGACAGGCCGCTTGATGGGGCCATTTGCCCGTTCGGCTAGCTTCACGTAGTCGATCGCCGACTTTACATAAGTCTCGACGATCTGGGGATCACCGGGCCAGGGCAGCGCTTGATCTATACCCCGCCCCGTCATGACATCTCCGGCGAGAAAGAGCGTGATCGTGTCTGGCGAGTGACGTTGCTGACTAGCTGCCATGTTTAAGCTCAGCAAGGTATACTCGATGCGCTGGCGGGGGTTTCAGGCTGTGAGCTGTCGTGATCAAATCAATTCCTTTAGCTATCGTGCCGCGCCTCTGGCCGTTTCGCACATTTTGGGCGGGATCGCGTTTGCCATCTCAGGATCGCCGAAGGCGAGGAAGGCCGGCACGCGAAACTCCTCGGCGGCCCCTCCGTACGCGAGCGACGTGCCCTGGGGTGTCATCACCGCCCCTCCTGCAGCCGTTACGATGGCATGTCCCGCTGCGATATCCCACTCGTGCGTTGGGGCGAGCCGTGCGTAGATGTCGGCGCTTCCTTCAGCAATCCGGCAGAACTTAATCGAGGAGCCGCAAGCAATCTGGCTGCTGACGGGAAGGCGGGCAAGCCACGCCGCGGTTTCGATGTCGAAGTGCGAGCGACTGACAACGGCGCTCAGACCCTGGGCAGGCCGTCGCCGCGTGCGGATGGCAGCGAATTCGCTCGCCTCGACTGCGGCCGCGCCCGGTGAGAGACGAAGGCGTTCAGCGCCTTGACCAACGATTCCGCGCCAGAGCAAGCCAAGTGCAGGGGCGGCGATGATCCCAACAGCCGGGATGCCTTCGATGACGAGCGCAATGTTGACCGTGAATTCATTGCGGCCCGCGAGGAATTCGCGCGTGCCGTCGAGCGGATCGACTAGCGCAAAGATCGGGCCAAGCGGCACGACCTTGCCCGGTTCAATCGACTCCTCGGATACGATTGGCATCCCGGGAAGGAGGTGAGACACGCCATTGATGATTTCGCTATTTGACGTTTCGTCTGCCGCAGTGACCAAGGAAAGATCGGGCTTTGAGCGCCTCGCGACCGTCGCCGGATCGACGGCCAGGATCGCGGCCGCTGCGCGCGAAACGATCGTGGTCAGTTCATCCACAATCCGGATGCTGGTTAATTCGGCTACGTCAAGGCTGCAAACCACAACACAGACCTTCACTGTATCTCCGTAAGTGTGCTGCCAGTATGCTCCTCGCTCGCCATTGACGTGCGTCAACGTAGGCCGCTGCTCTTGTGCAAGAGATGAAACCGTAGGCGCTGCTTCCGGCGACAGGAAGTCGGGCAGAGAAAGTTCGCGCATGGCCATTGAATTTGGATTGTGGAGCCCACGCGACACTCGACCACGGTCTGGCCCGAGCGATCGTTTACGGTTATTTGCGCTGAAAGATACGGGTGAACTCGGACAGGCCATATCAGATGTGCTGGGGCAGTCGCTGTCCGCCCATGAGGAGCGAGAATTTGAGGATGGCGAACACAAAACGCGCCCGCTTGACCCCGTGTCCGCCGCCGACGTCTATGTCATCCAAAGCCTGCATAGCGGCCCGATCGCGAGCGCTAACGACAAGCTATGCCGGCTATTGTTCTTTATGGGCGCGCTTAAGGATGCAGGCGCCGCTCGCGTGACGGCAGTGGTCCCCTACCTGTGCTATGCGCGCAAGGACCGCCGCACCAAGCCCAACGACCCCGTGACCACGCGATACGTTGCCGCCATGTTCGAGGCCATGGGTACGGACGCTATCGTGACGCTCGAGGTACATAACCCAGTAGCGTTCGAGAATGCATTCCGCTGCAGGACCGTGGCCTTGACCGCGACGCCGCTGTTTGTCGACTACGCGAGGCAGTTGAAGGACGAAAGCCTCTCCGTCGTCTCTCCCGATACCGGCGGCGCTAAACGGTCAGAACTGTTTCGTGAGACGCTGGAGGCGACGTGCGGGCGTCACATCGGGAAGGCCTTCGCCGATAAGCATCGCAGTGCTGGTGTCGTCTCTGGCGACCTGTTCGTGGGAGATGTCAAAGGCGCCACTGCACTGATTATCGACGATCTGATCAGCACCGGTGGCACGTTGGTGCGAGCAGCCAGGGCGGCCCGCGCTGCCGGGGCGCGGAGGGTCATTGCGCTCGCAGCGCACGGTCTTTTCATGAAAGGCGCAGAAGACGCGCTTGCCGATCCCTCGCTTGAGCGGATCATTGTGACCGATTCGGTTCCTTCGTTTCGGCTTCCACCTGGGGCGACCCGCGACAAGCTCGATATTATTGCCTCTGCGCCGCTTTTTGCCGAGGCGATCGCGCGCCTCCATGACGGGCGGGCGCTTACCGACCTCATCGTGTTCTAAGGAGCCCGTCGAGGCGCGCCGCGTCTCTTGCCGCGATGTTCAGGTAAGCGCGCGCGCGCCGAGGCCATTTCTCTGGCGTTCGCACGTCAGGCTCAAACAGGTGCGCGATTGCAAGGCGGGCACGAAGCATGGCCCTGTGACAGCGATAAAAGAGAAATAGATCCGGCGGAGGAGCGTCGTGCAGCGCGCGGGACACGCCGCGTGTGATGTAGTCCCCAATCCAGGCGGCACCGAGCCGCTCACATTCGAGACTTAAGTAGGCGATCTCGTCGAAATAATCGACGGCACGCAGTTGCGCGTTGAACTCCAGGCAGTCGATAATTCTGACCGTGTCGTTGAGCCAGATGTGCTCCGGGCGCAGATCGCCATGTCCATCGATGATGCGGTGTCTACGAGCGCGCTCGGCGAGTGCATCTCCGCGACCCGCGAGATAGTCGCTGAGCGCGCGATCGATCCTGCGGATAAGTCCAAAGGGAAGTGCGAACCGGGGATCAAGAAGGACGCGGCGATTGTATGCCAGGCTCTGCTGCCAATCCCTCAATTGAGCCGCAGGCGAGACTTGAACGCGATTGGCGTGCCGATAAAACCCTTGCAGCGTCTCCACCAGGCCATCGATTTGCCGGGCTTTGACACGGGACTCCAGGATGGCGCGCTCGAGCGTCCAGTACTCGTCAAGGCGGCGCATGGCAACGAGCCAATCGACCACTACGCCGGGGCCTCCGATCGACAAACCGTGCGGAGAGACAACCAAGGCAACGACGTCGAGATAGACATCCGGGGCAAGGCGGCGGTTGAGACTGAGCTCCGACCGGCATGCGACCTCCCGGCGGTTCAGAGTTGAGAAGTCCAGATAAGGGAATCTGACGGGTTTCTTGAGCTTAAAGACCTTGTCGCCGGCGAGAAAGACCCAGGACATGTGCGTCTCGCGCCGGTCTACGTCGCCGACGTGCTGCGAATAGGCGGTGGGCTGGCTGAGGAATGCGACCTTCTCGGCGAGCGTCGGCGAGTTGGCTTCCATACTTGAGACTTCGTGGTGCACAATCGCCATCCCAGGCTCCGGAATTATCGCCACTATGGCTCTGATCAAGCGATTGCACGCCGAGCGGGCGAGAACCCGTCATCCCCACATGCTTTCGCCGACGCGAGAGCCATCGGTATCGCATGGAGACCAAGGCGCGAGCCAAAACGACAACCGAGTAGGACGAAGAAGCTCACAGTGTGCTCTAGCGCTCGTCGTTGATGGCGTAGAGCTCATCCCTTGCCAAAATATCGGAAAGTTGAGCCACCGTGCCGATCAGTGGATGGCCGAGTTGGTCCACATAGTCACCTTCGCCGCGGGCGTAAATCACTGCTGCTTCCAGATCGGCGATGGATGCGCCTGTTGCCAGGATTGCAGCAACGGTGTTGTCGGCGAGGGGACCACCAAGACGTCGGATCTCGTCGCTAGTTAAGGGTGATTGTTTCTTGGAGTCATCAGTTCTCGACGCTGTCATCGTTCACCTCACTTGGGTTTGAGCATGTTTTCTAGACAAGGCGCGCTTCATTGATTGACCATTTTCACGCGCCCACTCCCAGCGGCATCGAAGCTCCACCGCAACGTTGGTTGCACTGGCGATAGCCCGTTATTTCGAGCGCCTGATCAAGACTGGCGCCTACTGGCTCCGGAGCGCTGTCGACAAACTCGACAACGTTAACGCTATGCGGAAAGAGAAATCGTTAGGCAAACTTAATAGCGTACCGCTCTCGGCGGTTTGATTTTTCGCAATGTCACTCGTCCAGCGTCGGCGAAGGCTCCGATTCAATGGCGAGGGCCACTGCGTCACTCATTGGTGCGGAGTACGATGCCATATGCGACGAACGCCGCTCTTCCTGCCTCTCTCCGGGAGCATCTGCCGGAGCATGCGCAGGACATTTTCCGGGCGGCCTTTAATCATGCCTTTGCGGCGCACTCGGGAGATCCGCGCCAGGAGGAGGCTGCCCACCGCATTGCGTGGACGGCAGTCAAGCGCTCATACGTTAAGGTTGGCAATGACTGGATTGCGCGCGCGGACCTGGAAAGGTGAGCTGAGATGTCGTGGCGGGGTTGATGCCGGTCAAGGAACAGAAGGCTAACCCTTGTATTGGTGCCCTCTCCTAGCGGGAAGCTCGCTGGAAAACGGAAGGAGAGCCCCATGACGATGCTCAAGGTCATAGAGTGTCTGGCTGAATCCAACAAGAGTTGGGAGGATGCAGCCCAACAGGCCGTCAACAGCGCGTCGAAGACTGTTCGCAACATAAAGTCGATCTGGATCGAGAATTTCGAGGCGACGGTCGAAGACGGCAAGCTCAAGAGCTACCGCGTCAACGCGAAGATCTCTTTTGTCCTCGAATAAGCATTGGCAAGATTGCCGGCACTCTCGTGTAGCTGCGCGACAGAGTGGATGAGTCGAACAATGCTGACATCGCTGATGGTGTACGTCGACGCCCATGAATTCAGAGTGCGAGCGCATCGAACTCGCCGGCCTTCTTGCCGATCGCTTCGATGCAATGCTGATCGGCATGTCAGCTATGGATTTGCGCCCACCCGTTGTTGTTGATGACGTCGTGGTCGATGGCGCGGAGATGCAATCCGAAATCAAGACCATCAAGGCGGTTCCCGCCGAGAAGGGCAATTGGTTTCGCAGCATTGCCGGCGCCTATGGGCACAGCCGTCTCGGCGAATGGGTCTTCGGCGGCATTACGCGTGAGCTTCTCGCCAAGAGCCCGATTTGCTGTCTGCTCTCACATTAGTGGAAGAGACGAAATGGCTGCTGGTTGCACCGAGCCTGATGCGCCGGGTCCCCACCTGCAGGGTGAGCGCGTCGACGCATCGCAGACAAGATGGGAGCAATTCCCTCACGATGCCGATGTTGGCCTTCGGGGCTGGGGCACTACGCCGGCCGAAGCATTCGAGCAAGCGGCACTTGCCCTGACGGGGATTGTCACAGATGCGGAAGTGAGGCCTCGTAGCTCCATAGGAGTAAAGTGCGAGGCACCCGATATCGAGCTGTTGTTCGTCGAATGGCTCAACGCGATCATCTACGAAATGGCAACGCGGCGCATGCTGTTCGGGCGCTTTTCTGCGCATATAGAGGGGACGCGACTCGAAGGCACGCTGTGGGGTGAGCCGGTTGACATTGAGCGTCACGCGCCGGCCTGCGAGCCAAAAGGCGCTACTTACACCGAATTGAGGGTCGCCAAGGAGCAGAATGACACGTGGTCGGCCGCCTGCGTGGTCGACGTTTAAAGGAATTTGGTCATGGACGTAGCGCGCCTCACCCGGGTGGATGCGACGACTTGGCGAATCGAGCCGCATGGAGCAATGCGCGTTCCCGCGATCATCTACGCGGACGAAGATCTCATTCGCGACATCGACGACAAGGTCTACGAGCAGGCGGCCAATGTCGCAATGCTTCCGGGCATCGTAGGTGCATCCTATGTGATGCCGGATGCTCACTGGGGCTACGGCTTTCCCATCGGCGGAGTGGCGGCTTTCGATCCAGATGAGGGTGGCGTCATTTCTGCGGGCGGCGTCGGCTTCGACATCTCCTGCGGCGTTCGCACCATGCTGACCGGGCTTTCGGTTGCCGAAATACTTCGCGTGCAGACATCGCTCGCCGATTCCCTTTTCCGGCAGATCCCCGCGGGTCTCGGCAGCAAGGGCGCGATAACGCTCGATGCTGTCGAAATGGACGCCATGCTAGTAGGCGGGGCGCGGTGGGCCATCGAGCAGGGTTGGGGCGAAACGCGTGACCTCGAACGCATCGAGGAAGGCGGCACGATGGCTGGGGCCCGGCCTGAGTTCATTTCGGAGCGCGCTAAGGAACGCCAGCACCGTGAAATGGGCACATTGGGCTCCGGAAATCACTACTTCGAGGTTCAGGCGATCGCCGAGATCTATGACGCAACAGCGGCGCGGGCTTTTGGCCTCGTGCAAGACGAGGTCGTGGTGACGATCCATTGTGGATCCCGCGGACTTGGTCATCAGATCGGAACGGAATTCCTGAAGGAGATGGTCATCACCGCGGCGGAAGCCGGCATCGAGCTTCCTGATCGCGAGCTAGCCTGCGCACCGATCAAATCAGATGTCGGGCAACGCTATCTTGGGGCTATGCGGGGAGCGATCAACTGCGCCTTGGCTAACCGTGAAATTCTCGGCCACTACGCACGGCGCGTGTTCCATCACTTTTTCCCAACTTGCGACTTGCAACTTCTTTACGACGTCTCTCACAACACCTGTAAGGTCGAGTTGCACGCCGTCGGCCGCAAGCGGCGAGAGTTGTTCGTCCATCGCAAAGGTGCAACCCGCGCTTTTGGGCCTGGGCATCCGAGCCTGCCCGAAGCATTGCGCGCCATCGGCCAGCCGGTGCTTATCGGGGGCAGCATGGGAACGGGCTCTTACATCCTTGTGGGGACGGCAATAAGCGAGCAAAAGGCCTTCTCTTCAGCGTGCCACGGTGCCGGCCGCGCGTTCTCCCGGCACGCCGCGCTTAAGCGATGGAGCGGCCGCGCCATCATCGACGAGCTGGCCGCGCAAGGCATCCTGATCCGCAGCCCTTCCACGCGCGGGGTCGCGGAGGAGGCGCCCGGCGCATACAAGGACGTGGGAGCAGTGGTGGCGGCAGCTGAACATGCGGGGCTTGCTCGGCGTGTCGCACGCCTCCGCCCGCTTATTTGCATCAAAGGTTGACGTTAGTGACCTTGCCTGCGCGACCGCGTGGGGCATGCGGACCTCTTCGACACGAAGATGCGATTGCTCTGTGCCCTTGAGATCTAGCACGCGAGCTGAGGAAAACGGCGAATTCGGCGACAATCGTCATTCTTGATGCCCGTGCAATCTGAATTGAACGATATGGAAAAGGTTAGCCGCGGGGTGTTTCGGGATGTTTGATCTCACGCAATGCTGCGACACGCCACCAAGCTATTCGTCAGGTTGCACCGCACTCAGCGAACCCGCAGCGCCGAGGCAAGACGATGCCCTATACGACAAATGAAGTCGGAGTGTAATGATGAAGGTTCCGCTGCAGGTCGTTTTCGAGCACATCGCACACGTCGACTACATTGAGGAGCGCGTGCGCCAGGAGGCCGAGAAGCTTGAGCAGTTTTATGATCACATAATGTCGGTGCGTGTGGTCATCGCCCGGCCGCAACATACCCATCACAAGGGTGACACTTATAGCGTCCGCTTGCATCTGACGGTTCCCGGCGCTGAGGATATCGCCGTAAGTCGGGATCCGGCGGTGACCGGACGGCATGAGGATATCCAAGTGACGATCACGGACGCGTTCGACGCGGCGCGCCGCCAGCTGCAGGATCTCGTGCGCAAGAGGCAGGGCCATGTTAAGGCTCACGAGACTCCACCGCACGGCATCATCCGCTTACTCGTACCCGAGCGCGATCACGGATTCATTGCATCTGCTGACGGGCGCGAGATCTATTTTCATCGCAACAGCGTGGCCGACGGTAAATTCGACAGTCTCGAGGTCGGGCAGGAGGTGCGGTTCTCTGAGGCAGTTGGAGACAAGGGACCGCAGGCGACAATTGTGCGACCGGTTGGCAAACACCACATTGAGTGAAGGGAAACCAGCAATGCGTATTCAGGTCGATACTGCCGCAGATGCTAGGGGCGCGCCCGCGCCATCGAGCATGCACCTCGATGGACGAAACATCGATGTCGCCGATGTTATCGACCAATGGTGGGGCGTTGGCGATCGATACTTCAAAGTGAAAGACGCCTCCGACAACATCTATATTCTGCACCTCGATGAGCCGCATGCTGCGTGGGAGCTCGTGATGTTCTTGAGCAAGCGTGGCGCTGCTAGTCCGGATCTTATTGCGAAGCATGTCTCAAGGCGTTCACCGCCCGCTGTTGACGGCAAGCTTTGAAGGACCTTCCGCCTAGAGGTCTAAATTCGGGACACTCAGCATGAGTGACGTCGAGATCAATCCCATACCGGAACAGGAACAATTACAGCTCCTCGCCAAGGTGCGCGCAACCTTGAGAAGCGAGCCACTCCTCGGCCCCTCGTTCCATCTTCGCGATTTGAGAATAGAGCAAGATGGCTCGCTGATCCTCGACGGAGAGGTCCAAGCGTCGCAGCCAAGAAGCTTGCACTTGAGCACGTCGCTGCTCTAGTGCCTTCGGCCACATGTATTGTCGACCGACTGCACGTTAAACCGGCGGTCCAGATGACCGACAAGGAAATCCGAGTACATGTGCGCAACGGGCTGATCGAGGAGCCTAGCCTCAGAGCCTTGGAAATCCGCGAACTTGAGAATGGGGAGTGGCGCCTCACGCGCGGGGCGCCAGAAAAAACACTGGGAGTCCTCGATATTGAGGTGACGGATGGGGTGGTGACCCTCAATGGGCGTGTCTCATTTTTGGCTCAGATCTATGATCTTCTCGTGTGTCGCAAAACGGCAAATGCGTGTCCGGCGACTCCTAATCCCCAACCCAGCAATGGCCAATAAAACCAATACTTGCCCGGCGTGGTCAGCAAATTGATGACGATGAGCAGTGCATTGACGGCCAGGTAGACTACGAAGTGGATCTTGAAACCAGTGTCATTAATGAGTCGGCAGGCAGCTCCTTGCACGCGTGCTTGAAATGGCCTTGGCTCTGTTAGTGTTCCGCCATCCAAATGCGTGAGGATTTTGTGCCAGGTTTCATCGGAAACTGCGCTGCGCGGAAGGAAATTCCCCTTCATGCTCCCGGCGCGCTGCACCCCCTGATCGAGGTGCAGCAGATCGAGGTACTCATCGCCCTCGTTCAGCCGCGCCCCAGCTTCGCCCGTGGCGACCCTGGCGTTCTCCTCATCAGACAGCAATTTCAAGATCGTGTCGCGAGTGACCCGGGCCGCGCGTTTGGCATCCGTCATGGCTGATCTCCGATCAGGTTTTGCAATGTGCACCGCGACTATTCTCGCATCAGAGGCACGAACCGAACGGGGACGGTGGCCGTGCTGGTTGTGGTGCCGTCCGCGTTCTTCGTTACCACCATGAGATCCTGAGTTAGGCCGCCGACGGGAATAACCATACGCCCACCTGGTTTGAGCTGCTCGATCAGTGCCGGCGGAACGTGATCTGGGGCGGCAGTGACGATGATGGCGTCGAATGGAGCGTACTCTTTCCAGCCCTGATAGCCATCGCCGATCTTGGTCTTAACATTGCTATGGACCAGCCGCGTGAGAGTGGCCCGTGCCGTCGTGCCGAGCTCTGGGATGATCTCTATCGTGTAGACCTCCCGGGCGAGCCTCGAAAGGACAGCGGCCTGATAGCCGGACCCCGTACCCACCTCCAAGACTTTGTCCGTGGCCCTCACGTGAAGTAGTTCAGACATCAGTGCGACGATCACGGCTGGGAGATGGTCTGGCCGTGACCGATGGAAAGCGATCGGTCCTTGTATGCGACGGACGCCAATTCGCTCGCTGATCTGACCGTTCGCGTGCTAGCGGCGGCACCTTACTGGATCTCACTGCCGGACTTTCTGCTTGTGCACGGCGCCTTCCACCCCGACATGCTTACCTGCCCATCGTGCGGCATCGGCGATGACGTTCCCGGCAGACTCAAGGCGCTCTCGCTCTACGGCGAGACCGACGGCAGCTTGAACGAGAGGAAGGATTACCGATCCGCACCTATGCTTGGGTCGATCGGATTCCACGCGGACTTACAGTCTGGTTGGACACGACACTCGGCAGATGCACGAACCGCTTGTCATCGACAACGCCGACGGCGGGCGGGCCGTGTTGGGTGCTGCCAAGGGCGGCAGACTCTCCACCGGGACCATTTCGCCGCTGCAGCTGAAGCGCTAAAGAAAGAACTCGAGCGGGCGCCTCTGCGGCTATGTTCTTTGCCGGCGTATACGTTCACTAGAACGCACCTATTCACAAGTCGAGGTGGCAGACTTGGACTTCCGCTTACCTGGGCGAAGCAGACCACTGTAGTCGTCGCTTGCTGTTTCGCGATGTGTAGGAAACGTGTGTGTCTTTGAAGGGTGATTGCGCGCATCGTCTTGACATCACCGGCCTGCATCCTTGGCGGTGACAGAAAGTTACACTTGTGCCCCCCGACACAACACGTGGTGTAGCAATGAAAGTTTCCACCAGTCACTCTGACAACGACCAGACCAATGTGCTCCAGGCCGCATTTAACCTAGCATGCGGAGAGCTTTGCATTAGCAAGACAGACACAGAGAGTCGCGAACGCGTCGCCACGATGATCCGGGCGTTTGCGAAATACGGCCGCCTTGACGTGGAGAAATTGAAGGCCTTCGCGGTCCACAATTTTAAAGATTCGAATTAATATCGCCGTCCTTGCTCCGGTGGGCCGGCCGTCTATGATCCGAAACTCATAAACACCTGATCGCTTCTATTTCTTTTGAATAGATTCAAGGTATGCGTTCAACTCGATGATCGCCCGCCGGGAATAGGCCGCGCCGATTTTACCGCCCTGCCCTTCGCTGCTGAAAATGCCGCCCCAGATCGGCATGGCTCGCGAGCCATGTCCCGCAATGTCTCCGCCGTAACGAATAATCTCAACGATGCGGTCAGCTTCGAACTTGCCATTGGCGCGTTTGCTGATCTCCGTAAGGTCGGCTGGCTTGACCGTTAGAATGCTGGCCATGGGGCCGTTCCCTGTCCCGTCATTGCCGTGACATTGCGAACAATGCTCGAGGTACAGGTCTTTTCCGGAGGGCACAGTCAAAGAGGCGAGCGTCTTGGCGGAAAGAGGCGCGGCAGCCATGTGCAGCATAACGATCGAGATGGCGATAGCAGCGAGCCTGATTGAGCGTCGTTGAGCGAAATGCGGACAACTCATGACGGCGATCCCAAGGAAAGTGGAACTTCACTCTCGTGCACCGTCGCGTGGTCTTGGAGCCTTGACGCGCATCAAATGAACAATGTCTGCGATGAGCGAGAGCCTCGACGTTGCGCCAGGTCAACGCTCGCATTCATCGCAAAACGTATCAGATGGTTAACATCATCGGATGAGCGCCCGCAACATGTCGGCACGAACTGACGTTTCAATCTCTCTGCCCAAGCCTCGGCAGTCGGGTGGCCTGCCGTTGCTCGATGCCTTGCGGTTGCGCAGCGCAACACCCACTGAACTCGCCTGACTTTGGGCTCTGGCGAATGATCCAGTGCTCTTGGCCGGGCGCACCGTTATAGCGAGGCGGCACAGGCTGCTCGACAAGATTTGTGATCTTGAGCCCAAGTTGGTTCGCTGTACGCGGTGCGTTGGCGATTCGGAACCGCGTCGTCAGAGCAAGCGGTAAAATCAATTGATCTTCCTCAAGCTGGCCTTGTCGGCGACCTTGTAGGGTCGGAGTCGTCACCGGCCCAGTTTCATGCAATGCGTTGTTGGTTGAAGCACAGGGTCGGCAGGCAGAGGCCGCAGACCCAAAGTAAGATTTTTACGCTGCGGGGCTGCGCTGCATATCAGGAGGCTCTCATGGCAACTTACATCGTGCTTGCAAATTTCACGGACAAGGGCGTTCACCAAGCCAAGGACACGATCAAGCGTGCTGACAAATTCAAGGAAATGGCCAAGGCCGCCGGTGTTACCATCAAAGAGATGTATTGGACGATCGGCACGTGCGATATCGTCACGATCTGCGAGGCTCCCGATGACGAGACCGCAACGGCTCTATCGTTGAGCGTCGCCGCCCGAGGCTATATCAGAACGCAAACGTTGCGCGCCTTCTCAGCGACTGAAATCTCGAGAATTCTCGACAAGATGGTTTAAATCGCGGCTGCTGCCATGATGGTCTATAGCTATCACATGCCGGTATCTGGTGGGTCCGGACGCAGCGGCCCTGCGCCCAGACTTCTATGCGGGTTGAGTCAAACGTCCTGTTCCAGTTCGACCGAATTTGAGAGCGGACCGAGTTGATCGGCAGGAGCACCAGCCCTTCACTGCGGACTATCTCATCGATAGGCTTGTCCAGCTTTAAGAGCGTCTCTGCGGCCCGGCGATAGCCTGCAAGTCGATAGCCGTCCTGGTGTTGTACTTCGAGTAAATTGGCTGTCTGGCGCAGCTTTTCGGCCATCATCTCATTGCTGGGGTGGGTCATATGACGGGTCCGAGGCCACGTGCTTGGGAGGTAGGATAATGGAATTCGACAAGGCGCTCACCGGCCGTCGGTCAGTGCGGGAATATACGGCTGAATCTGTCGATGAGCGAGCGATCCGGGGGCTGATCGATGCTGCCATTCAGGCACCGAGCGCGGTAAATCAACAGCCATGGACATTCACAGTCGTGCGGGATCAAAGCATACTTGATCGGATCTCGCAGGATGCGAAATCCCACATGCTTTCGACGATGCCCGCAAGCGTGCATTCCGACCACTTTCGCTCGCTGCTCAGCGATCCGAACTTCCACATCTTCTATCACGCGCCAGTGCTGATCTCGATTTCTGCGATTTCAGCCGGTCCCTGGATCGTCGAGGATTGTGCATTGGCTGCCGAGAACCTGATGCTTGCCGCACACGCTCTTGGGCTCGGCACCTGTTGGATTGGCTTCGCACAGAGCTTCCTCAACACATCGGAAGGGAAACATGTGCTTGGGCTTCCCACCACCTGGGTGCCGATTGCCCCGATCATCGTTGGGCATCCAAAAGCCGCGCTGCCGCCAGTCCCGCGCAAGCAGCCGGATATTCGTTGGGTCGGCTGAGTGAGGCTCTCACACACACGCAAGGATTTCCACCGGACCTGACCTCGAGCTTTGGTACCCTCTGGAAGGCGATTTTGCTGCTCTGCCTGGGGGCCGCATCTCCGTAGACGAGTGCGCCTTTCCCGAACTTCTCGTTCACGAGGTCAATGGCACGTACGAGTTTCGCGTTCCTGGGCTTTTCAAACAGGTCAACCTGATGGGCCTCTTGCGCTGCCAGACCCGTGAGCGCAACGCCGACCCGGAGGGGCTTCAAGTTTGGCACTTGTTTCCATATGTCCTGCAGCATATGCAGCAGCACCCCGGTGTCTTGCGTTTCCGAATTGCCAGGATAACTTTAAATCTGCGGTGAATTGTTCGTCCTGTTTGTCCTGGTGTTTGTCCTGATTGTCCTGGTGACATCATGGGCCCTAGTCCGGCCTGTCCGGTGCCATCAAGGCTGTCCTGGGGCGGTGCATTCGGGTCCCGGAATGGGCTTTCGGGGGAGCTATTTGAAACAACTGCTGACCGCAATTCATGCCTTAGCTGTAATGCTGATGACTGGCTTTGGCCTTCGGCTATCTGGTGGTTATCGGCGGAGCGGTGAGGTTGGCTAAACGAGAACCCTGCTAAAATCACTTGCGGGCCGGTCCCGCAGGCGATTTTGAGAATCCGAGGAGGGCAACCATGACAACGAAAAAAGTGTGCGTCGTCGTTGGCGTGGGACCGGGCAACGGCGCTGCTTTAGGCCGTCGCTTCTCTAAGGAGGGATACGCAGTAGCTCTCCTCGCGCGGACAGGCGAGACGAGTGAACCACTTGCCGCCAGCTTAGATGATGCACGCGCTTACAGTTGCGATGTAACTGACGCAGCCTCTGTGGCGGGCGCTTTTGATGCGATCGCGCGTGAGATGGGCGCAGTGCACACGCTCGTCTACAACGCCGGTTCCGGCATATGGGGCACTGTCGAAGACATCGATCCCCGGGCTTTCGAGGGCGCGTTCCGCGTAAATGCGTTGGGACTGCTGCTCGCGGCGAAGAAGGTCATTCCGTCTATGCGTGACAAAGGTGGAGGCAACATCGTCGTCATCGGAGCCACATCCTCACGCAGAGGCATGGCCCGTACGGCTGGGTTTGCACCGGCGAAGGCCGCACAAAGGAGCCTGACCGAGTCAATGGCGCGTCACCTCTGGCCGCAGAACATTCACGTGTGCCTGATTATCGTCGACGGCGTCGTCGACCTGCCTGGTACGCGAGCCATGATGAAGGACAAGCCCGATGACTTCTTCATTGCGCCCGACGACTTAGCCAACGTCGCGTTTCACCTCACCGAGCAGCCTCACTCAGCGTGGTCGTTCGAAGTTGAGGCCCGGCCCTTCAAAGAAAGCTGGTAGGGGCGCGGGGTCATTTCGAGGCTATAGCGGGAAGGCCATCATCGGCGATTTTTTCATCATCGGTTTGGATGGTGAATTGGGTAGTCAGAAAACCTCGCTTAACGCCCGCCAAAAGCCGCCTGATCTCAGGCGCATTCCTGATGAAAATAACAATCGCCATAGCGCTGGTGTTTGCAGTGTTCGTTTGGGACGCATCGCTGAACGATGGCGCCTGGACGCATCAGGCCAGCGGTCGCTGATCGTCATAAGCAATCTTTTGGCTGCACTACCCTTGAATCCGTCGGCCCATCATCCATATGCCATCCATACAGATGGTAACTGGATGGTAGAAGCTTAGGATTTTTTGGTGGAGGGTCGCAGGCTACTGCATACGCCCGACCCGCGCTTGCACTTGAACAGTATTCGAACGAAGGAGCATCGCCGTGAGCAAACCGCTGCCTGAGGGCATGATCGAGGCAACACGTCTGACGCAGGCCGGTCGGTTGGGCGAGGCGACCGCGCTTATTCAAAGGCTACTCAAAGGCGCTTGGCCAAGCGGCCAGGAAGCCGGGAATAATCGATCTCTGCCGACAATCGACGTGGTGGTCGAGGACGTCACCAGCCGAGGAGGCCAACCGGTTGCCGACACTGTGCCAACCGCCAGCGTTGAACCGGTATCGCGAAGCGTTCCATCCGTGGCGGGTTCTTTGAAGGATGTCGTTAGACGACTCAGACATGCGGGTGGAGGCCAAGCCTTGCACCGTGCTCTCAAGAAATCACCGCCTCGCGGCGACGTGGCGCCTTCTGTCGGTACCTTCACGGCAAAAATGTTCCGCAACGACGCGGGAAGCCGCACCTACAAGCTCTATGTACCGAGTGGGTATCGCGGCGAACAGCGAGCTCTCATCGTCATGCTGCACGGCTGCACGCAGGCGCCAGACGACTTTGCGGCGGGTACGCGCATGAACTTCGCGGCGGAGGAGCGAAACTGCTTCGTGGTCTATCCTGAGCAGGCTGCGACGGCGAACGCATCCAAGTGCTGGAATTGGTTCAACAGCAGCGACCAGCAGCGGGGAAAAGGCGAACCCGCGCTCATTGCCGGACTGACCCGGCAAGTCATGGCCGACTACGCGATCGACCAACGCCGCATCTACATCGCCGGGCTCTCAGCCGGAGGCGCGGCGGCGGCCGTCATCGCGGAAGCCTATCCCGACCTCTATGCCGCTGTCGGAGTTCACTCTGGACTAGCCTGCGGTGTCGCCCGCGACATGCCATCGGCCTTCGTCGCCATGCAAGGCCGACATCCGGCACCGTCAGCCCGGACTTTACCGGAAGGTGGCGACAGTCCTGCCGTCCCGACCATCGTGTTTCACGGCGACCACGATACCACCGTGCATCCGCGAAATGGTGCGGAAGTCGTCGCTCGTGCCAGCGCAGGCACCAAGCTCGATCTGGCTGTTGAGCGAGGCCGCGTACCCGCCGGTCATGCCTACACTCGCACCGTGCAGCGTGATGACAACGGGCGTGGTCTCATCGAGGAGTGGGTCATTCACGGTGGCGGTCATGCCTGGTCGGGTGGCAGTACCTCCGGGTCGTACACCGATCCCAAAGGGCCGGACGCGACCAGGGAAATGCTGCGCTTCTTCTTCGAGCACAAGCGGCATGGGTGAGTGGATTGTTGGCGTGCAAGGGTCACTTTAGGCGCAGCAGTCTATTCAAAATCACTACAGCTTTACAGAAGCAGATCGCTAAAGGTTCTTACCGAACCGAAGAAGGTCGGGAACGTGCTACGGCCACGGAAACTTTGCGCCGCTGCCGAGCATGACCGCTATAGCGAGGACTGCCAGATACGTCGGCGTGAGAAAGCTCCGGTCCATAACCGATATGATAACCGAGAGAACGAGCAGAACGAGCGCGACAATTACCCAAGTGCCAGGTTTCATGGTTTCTCCTATGCTGAGCCGCCCCACGACATCAGAGGCTTATCCACGCCGGGGGCCACCGAGAAATCACCCTCACTTCGAGGTAAGTCAACTGGGGCACCCGATTCAAGTTAGGGCCGTCGCAGTAAGAGGGGCGAAACGCGCCACGCCACGACGAAGACCGATACGGTGGGGCTTGGGGCCACGAGGAAGCAGCTCTCTACTTCTGACGACGGTTCAGCTAGGGCGCATCGCCCCATCGCGTGGCGCTCGTACAGAGCGAGGATCGCGGGCGCGGCTGATAGCAAAGAAGAACCAGCACTCATGCGGTAATGGTCAAGAGGACGGCTCTACGTCACATGGGCAGAGACACCAGTCGTCTGCTTCGAGGTCGTGTTGAGCGTTATCGACCAGTCGAAGGTGACCGTGTCCGCGACGGTGCTCCCGTTGCTGTGAATCCGCGACAGCGTGGCCCGAGCCCATACGGAACAAAATTGCGTCAGCGGCTTCCCGAAGCTTTATATATTGATAGCGCGCCAAAGGGAGGTTTACTCCCATGGTCAGTTCTCGATCCGCCCAGTCGCGGACCCGTTGAAGCTCGTCTCTTTTCATCCGGTCATTGTCGTAATGACTCGGGTTTCAAATTCTTTAAACTCGGCAGGTGTTTCTGAGAGTTTTTGAACCACGGGCAGGGTTAGGATTTGAGCGCCATTGCCCCGCGAAATCCGCATGCGATTTACGGCACGGCCAAAATCGCTAGCCGTCCTTGTGCGAGTTTCCAAAAACCCCGGTTTCGCGAAGGTTCATTCCTGAAAAGACTTCAGAAAATCCTTATCGGTTGGGGGAAATCTCCAATACCGGCACCTGTTAACCGGCTTTGCTTCCGTTGATGTACGTCAAGGCGCGATAGTAGGGCCTGGCGTCGTCTATTTCGCGTCGGAGTTGAGTCAATCAGGGACGAACGAAATGACGAAGAAGGTGCTCTGCGCTGTTGATGACACCGAGCACTCCAATATCGCAGTCGCTGTGGCAGGAGAACTAGCGAAAGCAACGGGTGCGGAACTCACTCTTCTTGCTGTGAATGTGCAGATGGGTGGTCCAGTTATAGTCTTCGCATGGGATGACGCAGATTTGAAGCGCGTGCTGGACAGCGCTACGGCTATCGCTAAGAAGGCCGGAATATCAGCCCCAAAGACGGCGAGCGTGAAAAGCCGCGATGCGGCCCGATCCATTGTCGTATATGGCGAGGACAACGACATAGATCACATTGTGGTCGGAACGGGCGGCAAAGGCGGAGTGGCGCGGCTGATGTTGGGTTCGGTTTCAAGCGACGTTATCGCTCGTGCTCATTGCCCTGTGACCGTCGCAAGATAGCATCGCGGCGAGGCTTGATGTGGCAACACGGCCGCTGCGGCCATCGCATTGACCGCGTGCTTGCTTGCTGACCGGCGTTAAATGCGCGCCTCTTCATAGTCCATCTCCATTTTGGTTGAGCGAAGTTATATAATATTATTATACCACGTGCCCTTTAGGACCGGCCCGGCGGTTCACGGTTTTTCCGACCTGATGGAGGGGCTAAATTTGCTTCCCCACCGTCCACAGTGTCCGGTTGACGCGGACGAACGCCGCCCCGCGCGCGCTTACTGTCGGGGGTGACCGTCATACTTTAGCCGGACGATCGTACCGCGCTTTTTTATGGACACTTGGCCGATCAGGGTTTGCGCATTCGGACCATTTCGTTGCCGAAAATCACGGAGCTGAAACATTTGAGCGACATCAATGAATTTTAGGCCGTGTACGTCCTGATTTAAGAGCCTTCCGGTATTCCCTCCCGGTCGGCGTTGGGTTGCTCGGCCATTTCCCCGTGCGAGCCTCAGGTCTCCCCCCGCCTGATGCCGCCCAATCTGGCCGCCGAGAGAGATATGCAGCGTGCATTCGACTGTGATCCGTTAAGCCGGATGTTCTGACGATCAAATCTCTTCGGCCCGCTTCAACAAGCTTGTTCAAAGTACTCGTCAACGAAGGACAGAAATCATGGATGCGTCAAAGATCGACAAACCATTGGCAAGATTCTCAGCAAATGATTGCCGTGTTTGGAATGACGCGTTGCAGGCGGCAGTTCTGAGCCTAGCGTGCGATGAACCCAACCCGATGTGCCTTGATGCCTTACTTGACGGTGATCCGTGTGTTGATTGCCAGAGGAAGGACCCCGCTCGGAAACTGCTTATCAAGCGAATCCTGGAACTTAAGCGGTCCCCCACAAATTGACCACCGGCAGGGTCAGTCCACCTCAACATCGAGACGGTACGAACATCGCGGAAGCGATAAATCTCTTCTAGGGACTTCAATTGAGCAACTGGATAAGCCTACTTCCTTTCCTAGGAATCGTCGGGGCCACTGCTCTTAGCGGTGCGCTATTCATGCCGGGCAGCTGGTATGCGGCGCTTCACAAGCCACGTTGGACTCCGCCCGACTGGCTGTTCGGTCCCGCGTGGACCGTCCTTTATGTGATGATTGCGATTGCCGGTTGGCTCGTTTGGAGCGTCGAAGGGGTTGGCGTTGCTCTCGCCGTCTGGGGGTCCAACATCGTTTTTAACGGGCTATGGTCATGGCTGATGTTCCGTCGCCATCGCATTGGCTTGGCATTCGTGGACGCCACGGCGATGCTTTTGACCATCTTGGCGTTCATCGTAATAGCACGGCCGATTAGCCCTACGGCAGCATTGCTTTTCATTCCCTATCTTGGTTGGGTCGCGTTCGCGGCCGCATTGAACTTCGATATTTTGCGGCGCAATCCGTCAGCCGCCTAGATCGCTATAATGATACCAAGCAAGGCATTATCCTTCGGGAAGCCCGCAGACGTGCTGGTCATTGCGCAAATCAATGGGGAAGGCTCAAAGACCTTGGACACAAAAGGTCATGTTAGCGGGTACGAGCGCCGGAATGGCGATCCGCGATCATTTACTCAAGTGCGACTCCAAAATGGAGCTTCACAGCCTCTGTTACACCTGTTGCATCGGGCGATGTCGATCACATCGCTCTCGCTCGATACATGGCGCATGGTGTGTTGCACACCTTCCTGAATCCAACACCACGGGCAAATTGGGAAAGCGCCGATGATCGGGTGATAGAACTCCAGTCGCACACTCGACGATGTCGCCAATAGAAGCTTCTGCCGGAGGTCGGCGGCTTCTTCTTCGAGTTCCTCTGCTCTCTTGCGAAGGTGGGTGGTGTACTTCCCCTCGAACGCGGTGAGGGTCTCAGCCCATTTCTGCAATTCTTCTTGCATGCTCATAACGGCTGTCCTCCACGTCCAAGCGGCTTAGGTGCAGCGACGACGCGCCAAAACTGTCACGTTCGATACGCTACATTAGCGAGCCCCGCCGCGAAGCACGAGCGTCGCCATGTCCATGGCAGCCCCATCAAGACGGTGCCGACCGACGACTTCGGCAACTGCCTCGATTTCACTGGCGCGCGGGGCCTTCACCATCGGCAGCCCTCATCCGTGTAGGCCGTCCGTGTTGGCCGCGCGCCATGAGCCGAAACGCTTGCCGGGAAGTGGGATGACTGCCACGTCACATAGGAGTATGAATTGCAACGGGGCTTGCCGCCAAGGAGGTTCTGTTCCGCGCAGGCGACGCCAGAACGTCGTTCTACCGCGTGGAAGCAGGGGCCATCTGTCTCTACGAGCCACGCTGGCGCGATGAGCGGTCCGTCATTGATTTTGCCTTCCCCGGTGACTTTGTAGGGCTCGGCTTCCTCGAAACGCAGTCGTGCAGTGCTAGCGCAATCTGCGAATGCCAAGTTACCTGTGTGCCTTGGGGTCAATTGACGAGCGCTATTTCAGGCAACGCCAGCGCTCAACAAAAACTGCAGATGGCGACGGAGCGAGAATTTGAGCTTCGCCGTGCGAACATCGTAGCGCGCAGTCGCCAATTTCCCCTAGAGCGCGTCGCCGCTTTTTTGCTAGCCTTGTCTAACAACAATGCATCGGAAGGCCGTGACTCCCATGTCATTGGCGACTCGATGGAGTGCGGTGTCGCCGCCGATTATCTCCAACTCAGTGTCGATGATTTGGGCGCTCTGCTCATTGAACTCAAAGAGCGAGGGCTGATTGCATCTTGCCCGCCAAAGATTCTTCGAATCCTCGACAAAAGAGGGATTGAAGCACTCGCCAAAGGGCAAGCCAGTACCCGCAAAGACGAATGTATCACCGGCTACGGCGATCTTCTCAAAGAGCGACGAACATTCGCCTGTCAAGTGAGCGCAGCATGAACTCAATTTTGCGGTAGGCGAGAGAATTTCCCTCACTTTCGCTTCCGTGACCAGGTGGCCAGGGCAGAGACGTAAGCCAACAACCCCCCGTGCTTGGCCCTCTGCCTTTGGCCGCTGGATTCCTACTGTTGGAGATCGAGCAAAGCCGCTTGAGGTGAACTTTGACTTGTAGCCGGGTATTTGCAGCCGTCTTTCCAACTCGCTCATTAAGCCCGCGCCCGTCAGGTAGGCCCGCTCATTTTTGCGGTAGTTGGCTTATCTGGGGAGCAGGTCCCGTCGTGACCGGCGATCTGACCGCGAACGACGAGCATCTCGACGCATCCCGCCATGTCCATGACCTTCCCATCGAGACGAAGCCGACCGACGACATCCGCAACGGCATCAAGGTCACTGGCGCACGTGGCCTTCTCAGCCATCTCGGCCAGCAGCTTGATCTCGGAACTCGGTGAGGTCCAGCACGTCGAAGCGATAGACGCCCGGGTAAAGTTTGTGACGCTACCCAAGCGCACCGCTTAATCTCCCCACAGCGTCCTGTTTTTCACGGTCTTGTTCTCCTCAGCGCGTCTCTGTCCGCTTCTGTCCGTAGCCCGCGAGGCGTCGAGCGTGAGCCTGCATTAGCAAACTTCTGGCCTCCGCCACCCCTGCCTCGTCGCCGGTCATCCCCGCCTTGAGCGAAGTCACATCCTCGCTGAAGCTCTAAACTCCCCAGGCAACGCAAATCTGCATCGACCCCTGGGTGTTCTCGGCATGGCCGACGCCTGACCTCCTGTTCCAGACGCTGGATGCGGGCCTCAAGCCTGCTTCGCATGAGGCTCCTCAAGCGCAGCTAGCCGCCGAGCAAGATCGACAACCTCGATGGTCTTGATGGTGGCTTCTACGAGGGCCACGAGCGCGTGGGCTTCGTTGGCGGTCAGTTCGCCGCATCCCACGCCCCGCGTGATCTGCGACAGCGCGACGACGGCGTCTTTCGGCTCTGAGATTGACGGCATCTCGAACTCGATGGCCCCGTTCAACGCGGCGAGGAATAAGTCGCTCCAAGCAGAGACGAAGAGCGGTCACGTCCCCGGCTTTCGCGAGGTCGATCACTTGCCGCACTAAGCCGACGGCCTCGTCTTCCATCAACGCCTCCGCCAGGCGTGTCGCGCGATTGCGCGCGCCCCGAGGACGTCCGGCGGGATTTCCGCTCTTGCCTTCGCGAAAGCGGCCGTCCTGTTTCCCGCCTGTATTTTCAGGCGCGAGGCCAGAATGCTCCTCGAACATCGCTGATCTCCATTTTCATTGAACGTCGTGATATGGTAATATGATACCACATGTTCCACAGGGCCCGTACACGGGTTTTCGACGTGGATGGAGGGGCAGGTTTGCGTCGTCGTCGCAATCATTTGTCTACCGGCAGCACCACCTTCTCTTGTGGCAGTCC
>CAVPYR010000018.1:0-116331 GCA_963710005.1 uncultured Alphaproteobacteria bacterium | reverse complement strand
AGCAACGGGAGTGCCGCGATCAAGAATCGCAATCGCCTCGCGCACGGCACACGGTCATGGGGTGAAACGATAGAATGAGTGCGACATGACAACGGCCGAAGATGGCGAGCGGCCAACTTCGGGAATAGCAACCCGGAGAAGACACATAGCCAAAGACAGCAAGCTTTCAAAGCCGCCGGTCGTTCGTCAAGGCGGCAGGACGAGATTACATCGGAACGCAGTCCCTGACTTGTGGCGGCCTCAACGCCCCGAGCGTCCTGGCTCCCCCCGCGCTAGGACGCTCACAGCCAGATTATTTGGGATTTTGAGTGCCGGCGCCCTGCTCGGGAACCTGCTTGCTCATGCTATTAGTCGCGGGAAGTTTCCCCTCATCGCCCATTGTGTGAGAGCCGGAGGTTCCGCTGCTTGCTCCTGTTCCCGCGCCCTGCTCGGGAACCTGGGTCGACATACTGTTGGTGGCTGGCAGTTTGCCGGAATCACCCATCGTGTGGCGAGTGGGATCCGTCGAGGTTTGGTCATCAGCCAATGCAGGCGTCAGGACAGTGCCGAGAAGGAGAGCGGAAAAGGCCGTCGCAACGAGAGTTTTCATTATTTTGAACTCCTTGGGTTATGAGTAATTCCCCCCAAGTATTCCCGGACCGCAATTTATAACGAGCGCTTGCGTCTATCGTTCCACTTCGACCGCGGCCGCCTTTTCACGCGCCCGGTGTCCTTACTTAATCGACCCTTCCGGATCGACACGATCGATCGAGTGCTTTCGGCGGTTTCCACATTGCTTTGCGCTTCACACGCCGCAACTGTTTAACGGCTTCGGCGTCGGCTGGCTCGTCGAAAGCTGGGTTCTTGCGCATGGCCATAGCCCTCAGATGCAGTCGTCCGGTGGGATAAGGTCCGCCTCTTCATCATCGGGCTGCGTCCGCCCCAATTCCAACTTGAAGCCGTGGAGCAGCGTCGGATAGCGGAGGGTCGGAAGGGGATGAGCTCGATCTGCAGCCAGAGCTGAGCCTGGAAATGGCTTTTGCCGGACTCAATTGAAAAACATGTCTGCAGATCGAGCCTCCGGCTAAGTTAACGAGCCAAAAAGGGCCTGGGGAAGGCAGGGACGGCCGGCGACCAAATGGAGGCGTCCAGTGGCTCATTAAAATTAAGCGGCGTCTCGCTTCCTCCTACTTATTATCCCATATGGTATATATGTCTTAGGCTTCAAATAGACAGGGGTCGCAATGAAAGTCGGCTACGCCCGAACATCGACGATCGAACAGCAGGCCGGCTTCGACGCCCAGATTCGCGAACTCAAAGCCGCCGGCTGCGAAGAGATCTTCCAAGAGCAGGTCTCCAGCGTCGGCGACCGGCCGCAGTTTGAGGCGGCGATCACCTACGTTCGCAAGGGCGACACGCTGGTGGTGACGAAGATCGATCGTTTGGCGCGGAGCATCCGCAACCTCAATGACATCATCGACACGCTCAAGGCCAAGGATGTCAGCCTGCACATTATAAGTCTCGGCGTCGACTTCTCGACGCCGACCGGAAAGTTGATCCTGACGGTGCTCGGTGGCATCGGCGAGTTCGAACGCGAGATCATGCTCGAGCGGCAACGGGAGGGCATTGCCAAGGCCAGGGCTTCCGGAAAGTACGGCGGCCGTAAACCTCTCGCCCCTGACCTCGTTGCCAAGATCAAGGCGCTACGCGCCGAGGAACGCGGGGCCGTCTATATTGCTAGGGCGCTTGGCATCAACCGTCATACTGTTCGCAAGTACGGGGGCTGAGATGTCGAGAAAGAAATCGATCCTCGATCTTCCCGAGCCGCCGCCGATCGAGTTCCCGAAACGATACGTGGTGCTTGTAATGGAACGCGACGCCGATCTCCCGGTCTTCGTCCGTTTTCGGCCAGATGGCGAGATTGAAACACTGAGCCTTCTCGAAGATCCGCCCGAGGCGTTTTTCTACGAAGAAGGCGAGCCGATCCTGTCGGCCGGCAAGAAGCTCGAAGAACTCTGTCCCGGTGTGCTGATCCAGGTTTTTTGCCGACCGCTTAACCGTCCGACGCTAGACTTGATGCACCAGATCGCGTTCGACAACTTGGAAGCTGAAGGCCTATTGCCGGAGCAGCGGGAAGTCCAGACGCATCACTAGCTTAGTGGCGATTTCATTTATTCTGCAGTTCATCGACCTTGCGCTCAAGCTCGTCGACATCGCCGATGAACCGTTAAAGACAGAAGCCGTGGCGCTGGCGGAAGAGTTGGAGCAGCGGTCGGTTTAGGGGGAGAGCATTCTTGATCGATAAACCATGGCAAGCCGGATGGGTCGTCGAAGTCACGCGAACGGCGAAGGAGCTAGGAGAGGTTACCCAAACCCTCTACTTCGATGTCGCGATTAAAAACGCTTCAGAGGCGACAGCGGCGGCAACACGGAAATCCGGGCTGGCCGGAGCGACTGGCCGAACCGTCAGGCCTTTGACGTCGAATGAGATCGAGATGTCGGGCCTGAAAGTGGGAGAGGCGCGGCCGTCGTAAGCGATGCAGTGGCGCTCGAGGGGAGAAATGTAAATGGCACTCTCACCTGCAGCATCAGCATCGCAACGATCGTCGCTGAACTCTGTGACGTGTTAGGATCAGCGCTTCAACGGTTGCGGGAGAACGAGTGAGCGGACGGGCCTAATGCCAGATGTTAGCGCAGGTCGAGAGCGCGATAGTTATTTCGGCAAGGCTGACACCGTCCGACGCATAGTAGACATATTTGTAAACTGCCCCAAGCTCTAAGGCCTTGCGCATCGAACTCGTGCAGACTTGGTTTTCGAGCCTGGACTTTGTCGCGCTTTTAAGTGCGGCCAAGTCAATATCAGCGGGCAGTTTCTCGACCCGGTATTCATAGAGGACGGTCGGACCCACCGCCGTAACGGACACGAGCGTTATAAATTCATCGATCTTCATGGGCAGTTGCGGTTGAACTTGTCGGACCACTTGGCGCTGGATTTCGGCCAATGCTCCCTCCGTCTCGCCGATAGAAAACTGGTCGACCGTAGTCTTTCCGACGTAAGCGCCGATCGCCCTGCTGAAAAGCGGGGCCAGAACAGCGAGGAGCGCCACAGCAGCTAGTTTAATTGATCGCATGAGACGCCTGCCATCTGCACCGCGCGCTTATCCGTTCCCCCGATGCCCGACAAAAACTCACAGACGCCCTTCCGTGCCTCGGCATCATTGGCCGGACCAGGGGGATTGTCTCGTTCATTTGCGCTTGCGCTCCCTCTGAATGGCTTCCGTCAGAAGGCCGATCTTCGTAGGTCTTCTGATCGGTGACCTTAATATGGACCGGAGAGACCGAGAACGACGACCGCGGATCGCGATCATCTGTTCCGGTCGCGGCGCGCCAAGCCCGGGGGCGCCTCTGACCGCCAATGCCGTCGCCGCCTGGTTCCTCGACTTGTACAGCCGGCCCGTAACGCTGTCACCGCCGGTGACTCGCTGCGCGACGTCCAGGACATGCTCGGCCACGCCAATCTCAACACGACGCAGCGCTACCTCGAGCCGTCGAGCAATGCCAAGCGCAAGCTGGTGGATCTGATTTGACTGACGGGGAACTGATACGAGCGGTAGGTTGCGTCCTTTCTCTGGAGCTGCCCGCGACTGGCAACGCCGTTAAAGGGAAAACCGACCGCTCGCTGATTTTTTATATCACGTTGACCGACTGAACTTCGAATTAGCTCGAAGTCTGGTTATCGCGGCGCGGGTTGATGCTGAATCGTTTTGTGCAGTTTGTTAGGATTTCATTTATCGCGATGCAGCTTTGCCCGTGTCGATCTTCGCGAGGTCGTCTACTCGCAAATACGGGCTGGCATCGGTGTCAGCCGGCCCACCGAGGCGCCAGCGGCCCCTAGTGCTTCCCACGCAACCGTGGTCGTTGGTGTCCTCGGCCCATCCTGCTCGCTAGTCCTCTCGCTTGATGACGCGATGATCCAGCGTCTTCTTCCACGGTGATTTCCGGCCGTACGAAAATGAACTCATTGGCCGGTGGCACCAATCCACGGCTTCACCAATGCTTTGGATCGCCAAAAAGGACGGCGCAGACCACGACCGCCACAACGAAGACGATCACCTGCCAAACGGCTTCCATCATCACCTGATCGGGCGGCCTTGTGTCACGGGGCGGTGGTCGAAATTTTACGACGTCCGGGCAAATTCGAAACCACCATGCAATGCAGATAAGCATGGCGGCATCGTAGAACAAAAGCCCTGCGGCGATTATCCCTGCTACCGCTCCGGCAAGCAGCCGGACAATCGGCCCTGAACCTCGCATTTTGAGGCCGACCCAGAGTGACGCCGGCAGGAACACCAAGGCGCACAGCGTCTTCAAAGCGCGACCGGCGATTTTATCGGATCTTGGCGAGACGCTTGTCAGCGGGATGCCCAACCAAGTCGTTGCCCCCTGCCCTCATCGCCGCGGAAAAGAGCCACGGCGTCACCGCCGCCCACACGGCAGACGCGAAAAGGAAGATGAGGAGAACGCTATCAAGTGCGTCGGTTAAGGGGGAGACCCAGGCCTTGATCGCGAGACCCTGAATTAGGATCATAAAGGGAGCAAAACAGAGAAAAAACTGACGGCTCGTGTGGAAGGGGCTGTTATTGCCGGGCATTGGTCGCCCCATGGGCTTAACGGCTATTCCGCCAGCGCCGGACGGCGTCCATTCATCGTTTTATCACGGTTCCATCGACCGTGCGCTTCCACTTCGATTTCTTCATAGGACATCAGTGCCGCCTTGGGATCAAAACCTCGTGGCGGCTTAGCTGTCGGTGTTAAATCTTTAACACGCGACCGCACCATCACCGCTGCCGCCGATACGCTCGATGACGGTTGCGGCCGTGAGCCAAGCCTTGGCAGAAAGCGCTTCGCGTGCCGCTATAGCACTCGTACCGCTCCAGCAACCACGCATCGTACTCGTTAGTCGGGCCACCGGCGAGCGCATTCATGCGCGCATGCTCCACGTCCGCTGCTTCTCCCACCCCAGCGGCTGCAGGGCCTGAAGCTGCCAGCATGGCTAATCCGACTGCCATCAATCGATACATCGCTCGTAACTCCAAGACTTCGTCTCCAGATCGTACCCGAAATAAGTTGGGATCCCGACGACGCTTGCTCAAATCGTCTTGTCTTTTCCGCCGAGCGCATTCCCCAATTTGCCCTGAAGTTCATTGGCAAGCTGAGGGGTCAAATGCACTTCCCACGTCTGGTCGATGGCTTGGATCGAGCTAGCCGCGCTGCCCTTGACGGTCGGTTCTAGTCGCCGTACCGGCTCCCGCTTAGGCGATCGTGGACACAGCCTGTCCCCAAAGGAGAAAACCAAAATGGAAGCGGCACGCAGTGGAAGACAAACTCGCGCCCATCATGCCACGCGTAAGAAGAATGGGTCCCTAGGCCCGTGCTCTGGCCTGTTGTCGAAGCGACGAGCCCACCAAAGCCGCGCGGAATATGGCCACGGCTCGGCTCGTAGCGCATGCCGTTCTTTTCGCAGACCGTACAAAAATGCCGGCAAGGGTGCAGCGCCGGAGCCAGTATGGCCTCAAGTTGCTCATTCATCGGTGGGCACAAAATACGCTTGAAATCGTTCGGCGCGCTTGCGAAATGCCGCGCGTATCTCAAGAGCGTGATCCAGAAGCGCGAGCTGCTCCTGCCGCGAGAGGGAGTCTAAGTTTACGTCCAAGGTAGACGCCAGCTCGTCGAGAAGGTGTGTGATCTCGGCAGATCTCGCCTGAAGTGCGTCGGCGGGAAGATCAGTCATCGGCCCACCCCATGAACGAAAAAATATGGCCTTTGAAAATGTAGCGATATCCATTCTCGATGCACGAGATTAGTTGGGCTGGAAATTCAACGGCCTGGAACATCTTCGAGCTTCGGCGAGTGGGGTTACGTCGTAACTTTCCGCACAACCTCCCCTGAAACCTTCCGCCGGTACTTCGAACCCCAGCCCTTCGGCTTGATCCCGAGATGCTTCTCGATCACCCGCTTTGACTTGGCGATCGCCGGAAGATCGAACTTCGCCGTCCGTCGCTTGTGGCATTTATCGTGCGCCGGCAAAACGACCCGGGCGCCGAGCGCATCACCCAATGAAAGCTGTGGGTTGCATTCACCGTTGCCGTCCCCGCCGCATCCGCCGATCCGTCTGTGGAATGAGTTGCGCTTAAAACTCTATGAACCAATTCCCCCAACGGGGCTTTTTTGCTGTCGCTGCAACTCCTTCATTCGGCGCATGCCGCGTAAAAATCCATTCATCAAACCCATGGCTCCGACGCTGGCGAAAGTCCCGCCCGTCGGCGACGACTGGTTTCACGAGGTCAAGTTTGACGGCTGGCGCGCTCAGGTCCACGTCGAGGACGGCGAAGCCACCATCTTCAGCAAGAACGGCACCGACCTCACGAAACGTTTCGCGCCATCAAACCGGTGATTGATCTTATCCCGGCGAAATCCGCGATCATCGATTGCGAGCTCGTCGCTTGCGACGAAGCCGGCCTGCCGTGTTTCCGGACCTTGATGGATTACGCCAAGACCAATGCGCCGCTCTGCCTCTGGGCCTTCGATCTGCTCTACCTCAATGGTGTGCGGATCACGCCGCTCGCCCTTACGGAGCGCTGAAAGCCTTGGCCGATGTCGTGATGGCGGCCGACAGCGAGCACCTGCAGTTCTCAGGCACCTTTACCGACCCGATCAAACTGCTCGAGACGTGCGATGAGATGCGTAGCGGAAGGACAGCGCCTACAGGTCCGGGCCGACCAAGGATTGGTTAAAGGTCAAGACATCGGCTTGGCGGGCGGCGAACCGGGATCGCTGGGAGATGTTCGAGAAGCGCGGACGCTAATACCGCGTTCAATTACTCGGTAAGCTGAGCTTTTTGGTTTTATGAGCCCTCAGGAAATTATAGGGTGCTCGCGTGGCGCTGGCCGACGCTGGCGCCTTCTCTGTGCCGACGGAGAGCCCCCGTTGCGTCCTCGCACTTCGCTTCGGGGGCACAGTTCCTAATCAGCTTTCCTTTTTCAAAAGCTCCGGCAGCTTGGCAATGTTAGCCGCTACCCGTCGGGCTTCGTCTCGTTAGACGACCCATTTCAAATCATCGCATTGGGTTTTCATCCTCCTGCAGGGGCGAGCTTCGGGTCGCCCCTTTCGCTTTCAACGGTCAGGTCCCAGTCGCGTAGGGGCATCCAGATAATCGTTCAACACCCACATCGGGCCTTCCGCAACGGTTGTGCCACTGCCATCAACCAACCGCCAACCGGACCCCTGTTTCCATATCGCCGAGAGACCGCAGGCTTCAGCTTTTTCGTCAACTTGATCCTTGAGATCGAGATAGAACTCTTCGGCGCGCTCCACGAGCTCTTTGAGCCCATAGCGCTGGTGACCCGTTTGGGGATCATCGCGCGTGACGACGATCCGAGAGTCTCGAAGGTCAGCTAAAGCGTCATTGATATCATCGACAGGATACAACTTTAGTTCGTTTGCCCTCATGTCTGTGACGAGCAGATCTTTGGGATAGAGCGGGTCCATGTAATCCGTGACCTCGGCCGCATCTTGTAGGAGCGCAAGAATAATGCGGTGGGGTTGCCGCGTTTCGCTACTGATTTGCTTTGCAAGTTCGCCCGATATCATAATCGCCTCCGTCGCAAATGTTGCATCAGATCGGTATCGCCGACGTGGCGCGGCGTCTCAATCGCCAGTCGTCACCGATACCAGCCATTACGCCTCAGCGGCTTTCATGGGAACGCCTGTCGAAGGGCAGCGGATCCAACCACACACTTAGCGCCGACCCCTAGAGCCACGGCTGGCTCTGCTCACGCAATTGTGAATCCGACGCATGGTAGAATGCATCATGCGCGAAAAAGCAGAGAAGCGATTCGACGTCATTCGTTGGGCCAACAACGACGACTTGCGGGGCGAGAATAAAGGAATTTCAAAATGCGAATAATGTTCTTTGCAATAGGTCTGATAGCAGCACTGCCGATCACGGCAAGCGCCGAGGAGTCCGTGGACGGCTACGACCGCCAGGACGGGATTTACGTTGAGCCCTATGTCCGTACCGATCCGAATGACACTCCGGCGGATAACTATTCCTATCCAGGCAATGATCGGGAGTATCAGAACCGGGACAGCAATCGTTAATGGCAGCCTGAGCCTGGCAGCCAGCCGTATTCAGGTTCGCCACCGGGAACGGGCGGTCCGGCGAACGGTGCGACGCTTTGGGGGCAGTAGGATAACCGTTCGAACCCACCCGGGAGTTCGGACAGGGATTTAAACAATCACTTAAATTTCAACGCTTGCACTTGACGCAACCAATACTTGCATTACATACAAGTCATGTCGAAGAACCCGAAGCCGAAATCCGTTGATGCGCGCCTTGCCGAGATCCGAGCGATCTTGTCCGACGCGAGGCGCGTATCGGGTCTTACACAAACGACCGTCGCCGATGCGATGGGGCTGTCAAATAGCCAGTATTCAAGGATCGAGAGTGGCGGCACCGAGATGACGCTGCGCCAATTTCTCGTTGCATGTGAAGAAGTGCACCTTGAACCCTCAGCTGTGCTTGGAGCCCAAGAGCAAGTCGCTGTGGCCGATCTCCGAAGCAAATTGCGTGCTTCCGAGACGAAGCTGGCCGCCATCACGAGGGTCCTTAAAGTCGGCGACAAGGACGCCTGGGAGTAGAGGAAAAGCAAATGACAGATGCAAGCACGGCTACCGCGCCGACCCCCAATGACGAAGACGTCCATTACGATGGTTCTCGACCGCTCCGGGTCAATGAACAGCTGCCGCATGGCGACGATCGACGCCGTTAATAAGTATCTCGAGGAAGCCAAGTCGAGCGATCTCAAGACCGCCGATTTTGAACTGATGATCTTTGACGCCAAGTCGATCGACGTGATTCGCACGGGTGTCCTGGCCGAGGTCGCCATGATTGCGGAGAAGGATTTCGAGCCCCGCGACATGACCCCGCTTTACGACGCGATCGGACGTGGCATCGATAGCCTCGATAAGCGCAACGGCGACGGCAAGGCGATCCTCGTGATTGTGACCGACGGCGCCGAGAACCAGAGCCGCAAGCATACGCACGCTTCGATCTCGGAGCTCGTTCAGGCCCGCCAGGACAAAGGCTGGCTGATCCTGTTCCTGGCCGCCGGCCTCGAGAACGCTCAGCAGGGTACGGCGCTCGGCATCCGCGCCGCCAACGTCGCGAACATCGGCCTCGATGAAGCGTCGCTCGGAGTCACGATGGCGAGCTTGGCGGCGACGAACGTGCGTTACTCGATGTCGGCATCGCTTTCCGATGCCAAGGACTACGCTGAGTCCGAGAAATTCACGCCAAAGATGCGCAAAGCGATGGGCGACAAGTCGGGAGGTGCCGGTATCGTCGGTGGAACGCCGTTGCCGCCCGTCCGGTCTGATGAAGACAGCTGGTCGAAGACCGGCAGTGACGATGCCTGGAATAATTAGGGCTGTAGTTACAGCGATCCCACAAATAAAGGCCGGGATCACTCCCGGCCTTCGCGAAGCATGGCGACGGTTAATCGCCGCGGTGTCGACACCCGTGATCTCGCTCGCCCGCTGGAGCACGCACTCTACGACATCGCGTCTTTCCTTTTTGAGTGTTCAGGATAAGTTGCTTTTAGGATTTGGTGTGTGTGGAGATGACGATGGACGAAGAAGCCAAGGCCATCGGCGAACGACTACAGAAAGCCCGCACCGATTGCGCGTTGAAGAAAAAGGAAGTGCGAAGGCCCTCGGCTGCAAGAAGAAAGACGTCAAGGCGCTTGAGGCCGGGCGCAAACCCGCGTCGATCTTCGACCTGAAAAAGCTCGTCCATCTTTACGGCACGACGTACGAGAAGCTGATGGGCGGCGGTCACTCCGAAGCCTGATCTCCTTTTGTCAATCGCTATAGGGAGGGTCGGATAAGCGCTCGTTCTTGATCTCGCGCTTCAACGCTACCGGCAGATTAACCGCGAAACAAAAACGGCAGCGTGACGAACAGGAAGGCAATCCCGAAGGTCAGCATCAAAAGTGCTCCGATTAGTCGAACCAAGTGCCTTCGCATTGTAACATCACAACCAACTTGCCAAATTTGGTTCCGGAACGAACGCCCTCAAGGTGACATGCGCGGTGGCGCCAGGCGGCTCCCACGTCACGGATTCAAACCGCCACTGTGTAGTCGGATCGAGATCGAGCTGCTTGATCATCGCGCCGTTCAATCGCCGATCGCGACCAGCAGCGCTGCGAAGGTAGATCGCGATCAGATGGTTGAATGGTAGGACACGCTCTTCTCTGCGCATTTCCTGCCCCCCGGCTGGTCAGTCTCAAATCTGCACCGGACCGTTTGTCGATGGAACTATCACCGGAACAGGCATGGACGACCGGTGCCTACAACAAAATGCCCTCCATGGGCGGCGCGGTGAAGGACGAGAAGACCTGGGCAAATGTCGTGGTCTGCATGTGCTCAAGCTGTGGGCCGGGAAAGTTCCAACGTACGGGTATGACTTCACGTACCAGAACTCGCCGTACTACTTCCCGCAAATGTCGGGATTCAAAGCGAACGCGGCTCACACGATCGACATCCCGTATCTGTTCGTGAACTGGCACGGCGGAAATCTCGGCGTGAACCTGGACCAGAGCACCGGTCAGCCGCGTGAGATCCAAGGCAACGAAGTCAAGCTCTCCGACAAACTCGTTGCGGCATGGACGAACTTTGCGAATTCCGGCAATCCGAACGGTTCTGGAAACTCGCCATGGGCGAAGTTCACGACAGGCTCGGGAAGCTTCCTACAGGAGGACATTCCGTTGTCGACAGAAACGGAAGCCCAATTCCGGACGAACTACAAATGCGACTTCTGGGATGCGATCCTGGTTTACTAAGCTGGAAGTATCCAAAAGCCAAAAAGGAGCGGCGCACCAAAGCGTCGCTCCAAATCTACAACTTCATGACGACCAAACCCAACGCACTCACCGTCTCGATCAATCACGAGCGTATGGCGGTCCTGCGCAGCGAAGAACCGGAGTTCGAGACGTGGCTCTCAGACACACCGGGCCAAGCCTTCGCGCGTGCGGCGGCGACCGAGGGTGTTCCACGCTTCGTCGGAAACTCGCATTTGCCGTCCGCGCTCATCGCGCACCTGCATCATAGCGAGAGAAGCAACCGGACAGTCTTTTTACGCGAGCGAGAGACGGCCGCCTGAACCCACATTGGGGTCTTATTGGAAAGGGACGGGAAGCCCAATTGCGAATTGCGCAGACTGCAGTTCGCGCGGGCGATATCAAAAACTGTCCCATCGGAACTGATGGCCGAGATTTTGCTCCCCGCGCGCAATTCCGAAACGATCCGCTCACAGATTTGTTTGGGGAGCCAGTGAGCTTGGATTTCACCATTCGTGAGTGTCGCAACCAGCAGCGAATTTGTATCGGCGCGAGCGCTCCGTAGCGGCGGCGGGACCTCGACGTTATTCGTGGGGACCGCGAATGGCACGAGCACCATCCCCAATGCTGCCAATCTGAGATCTGGGTCAGGCATGATTACCTACGCCTCGGGTTGGCAGATCGGCACAATGATTTTCCGTTGCCGCAACTGCCTAGTTGGTCATTCCCCGCAATCCCATAGCGATCGGCGAGTCGGTGTTAAGGCTCGATTAACGCCGGCCCCAATCGTTGATCACCAACTCGGCTCTGCCGCGAGGCTTTTTCAATTCCGAGGACATGCATGAGCGGGGAGAGACGGCTGGCATCGACACCGCTGCGCTCGGGCGAGCGCTTAAGGGCATGACCCTCCCGACCTTCGGTCACGCACCGCGGCCGCGGCTTTGAGCTCGCGATCCGTCGCGAGAACATTCTCGGATGCCTTCGGCAAAATTGACCCCCCAAATTTGCCGGCCAACCGGGCTCACCACTCGAATCAATGTCTTGGCGCCACACGGCTAATTAGCTGAAGCAGCGTTCGGCGAGATCCTTTGGGAGGGGGACGGAACAAGTTCGACGGGCGACTTTGCCCGCTTGCCCGGCAGCAGTAACAGCTCGATCGTAGCTGCGTGTGCAGAGCCTCTCTGCAACTGGTTTAGGCTGCCAAAATCGAAAGAATTCTGACGCCGAACAGGATAGGCGGCGCCGTTTGACCTCCATCAATTCCTCAAGCCTTGGGATATTTCCTATCGCTCCATCGCATTATTCGATGGAGGAAAGCTATGTCGTCGGGCGAAAATCTCTACCTGCTGTTGGTTTTCTGCACGTTCGCTGTGTTCGCGGTTTCGCTAGCTTACCAGGCTTGGCAATGGTCGCGGATGGATACCGGCCGGCGCGGCGTTGAATCGAAGTCTCAGCCGGCTCGAGAGACGGAACGGCGCCTCGCGGCATAGTGGTTGCGTTGAGTTCGATCACTCGCCGCCGCAGGTTTTGGGACGTCATCGCCTCTGCCGCTGACTTCGGCGGTGGCCAGCCTCCGCCGCGCGAAGCGTATGTCGAAGAGCCTCTGCCGGCGCCGGTAATTATCGCTCGCCCGTACAACAACTACTATCAAGAGAACGGCAATTACTACGCCTCGCCGTACCCGCTCCCGTACTTTGGTCTATTTCCGGAATATGGGCCGCACTACAATTTCTATGTCAGCCCCTACTGGCAGGCCGACTGGCGTGGCCGCGCGTTGAGCAGACGTAGCGGGCGCCCGCACCGCCGCTGGTAGTCGCCGTACCGGCTATTCGGACTTGGCGTCCGTCTTCAGCGCGGCGACGGCTTCTTGCACCGTCGTCATGAACTGGGCAGGGAAGATGATGGTCGAGTTCTTCTCGGTCGCGATCTCGGCCATCGTCTGAAGGGTCCGGAGCTGTAGCGCAACTGGGTGCTTAGTGATGATGTCGGCGGCTTCGCCGAGCTTCACAGCGGCCTGGAATTCGCCCTCGGCGGCGACGATCTTGGCGCGCCGCTCGCGTTCCGCCTCGGCTTCCTTCGCCATGGCGCGCTGCATGTTCTCGGGCAGGACAATGTCCTTGATCTCGACCGCGGTGACCTGAGTGCCCCAGGGCTCGGTGTGCGTATCGATGACGTCCTTGATCTGCTCGTTGACGTCGGCTGTTTGTGCCAGGAGTTGATCGAGTGAAAAACGGCCGACGACGTTTCTGACGGTTGTCTGACTGATCTGATTGATCGCGTCGTAGACATTCTCGATGACGATGACGGCCTTCTCGGGATCGGAGATGTGGTAGTAAGCGACGGCCGCGATATCGATCGAGACGTTGTCCTTCGTGATGATCTTCTGCGACGGGATCTGCATCGTGACGGTGCGAAGCGAAACACGCGTCAGGGATTGAATTGGGCTGTAGACGAGCGTGAGGCCAGGGCCGCGCACGCCGCCGAATTTGCCGAGAACGAAGAGCACGCCCCGCTCGTACTGCCGGATTATCCGGAATGAACCAAAGATGTAGAAAATCAGGATGAGCGCAAGAATGGGTCCCAGCATTTCCGATCTCCGTCGGCGGCGGACTTCCGCCGTCAAATAGGCAATCCGCGGCCGCCAAGGCCGCCGGTCCAGGGGCTAAACGATTATCCTAACGACGGGCCTTGCGGGGAGAAATTCTGTCTCCTGCCGGTGCAACTTGAATTGATGGCGGTGACGCCCAACCTGGATGTCAGGTTTGGAGGTATAGCGATGTCTCGATTAATGATGATGACGGCCGGTTTGATGATGCTCGCGGCGACGGTTCCGGCGGCCGCTGGAGGCTTGGTCGAAGCAGGAGAACTGGAGCTGCGGACCGATTTTTTGGCGGGCCACGCCCAATCGAATTCATTATCAATCAGAACTGAACGCATCATGAATATCGGTTGGATTGGCGGCCGAAATCGCGGCGGCTGATGGCCTCATACAGCCGGTCGCTTTTACCCACCACATATGGAGTGAGACATGACGCCTGCGTAAGGTTGAAACCAAGTCAACTCGAGTGCGTTTGGTCGGTATCAGCGCGGCGGGAGCTTCCCGCCACAAAGGAGGAAATACATGAGAAAATATATTGGTCTCGCCGCGGCGCTGGCTTCTGCACTGCCGCTCGCGACCTTCGCTACCAGTGCTGATGCCGGCGGCCGCCATTTTCGTGGCGGTCATGGACATTATGCGCACGGTTACGGACGCGGCTATGGTCATCGCGGTCGTGGCTACTGGCGTGGTGGCCGGTGGATCGCTCTTGGCGTGGGCGCGGCGATCGTCGGCGCGGCTGCTGCCGATGCTTACGGCCGTGACTGCTACTGGCGCAATGGCTACCGTTATTGCGATTAAGACCAACAAGCCGATTTTCAACATCCCGGCCTCGTGAGAGGTCGGGGTTTTTTATTGCGCGTTCATAGTCTTCCAGCTCCTCACCGGGGAAAGTGCACTGTTCCAGCTTTTTGCACAGGCGCCTGTGCAGAATTTGAATTGTGTGGGAATCCTACCGAAGCCTCATTGGCTGCGGGCGACGTCTCGTGCTGCTCTAAGAGCAGTAGCGGGAGGTTGCGTAATGTTTTGTACGACTGCGTCAAAAGTTGCTGCGTCCGTCGTTCTAGTGGCGGCTTCCGCCGGCGGGACGGCCGGTTTGCGTGTAGCCACTTCTTATGACTCTGCACCGCGCGAGATACCGGTTGCGCTCGACAATATTTCGTTGCTCGTCGTCACGCTCGCGAACGGCGAGCTTCAGACGCAGTGGATGCCGAGAGACGCCTGCGAGCGTGTCGCGTCGGCCGTGGTTGCAGGGGATGGCGTCGCCGGCATGAGGTCTGATGGCGTGAAGGTCTATATTGCCCGGGCCAATTGCAGCACGCGAAGGATACAGGTCAATTCAGACCCGGCTGCGTTCAGGGTATCGCAGCAGCGAGATTAAAACGCGCTGTCTCAGAGCAAAATATTGTAGCGAGGCCTGCAGCGCGGTTTTATGCCGGGACCGGAGATCGCGCGCCTGTCATAAGGCTGATGAGATCTGTCTCGTCCCGCGCGTGCGTCTTTTCGAGGAGAAGAGTGAGACGCATACGGGCGATCCGCTTTGGTATACCCAATGCGCGGGTTGCCTTTTCAAGACTCATTCCCTGGGCCAGCAAGGCTAGAAGACGACTTTCCGCAGCGGAAATTCCGTGGCGACGAACGAACATCTCCGCGGCGGATTGTGGGTTCCCGCCGAGCTCTTGTGCGAAAACGGCAACCCGCGCGGCCGGAGAGGCGGCGAGCGGCAGCCGGATGCTGTTGTCGAGCGAGAGAACCCAGATAGCGATGTCTCGAGCGCCCCATCCTTTCGCGATTAGCGACGTCACCCCCTTCGGAGTGGCATGAGTTCGGACTTTCCCAGCGAGCGCGATCGCGGCCCGAAGGCCATCGGCGCTCTTGCTGTCGCGCGCCGAAAGCTCGTCATCTACGCAGAGAAGAACGCATCCATCGAGCATCCTTTCAGCAGCGCTATTCGTGTGGACGATCTTTCCCTTCGCATCGGTCAGTATGATCCCAGCGGACAGGAGATCGAGAGTGTCGCCACGGCAGTGTTCGGCAAGCGGCTTGAAATTCAAAAGTTCAGCGATTGCGGCGGCACGCTGGAAATGCGGCGTTAGCGCCTGGATCGTCTCGACTTCTGCCGGGACATAGGGTCCGAGATTTTCTCGGCGCATGATCATCAGGGTAGAGAATTCGTCGACTGACTTTGTGAGCGGTATAATGGCGACGTCGCGGCAGTCTGCCGGTTGCAGCACTCTCTCGCACCAAAGCGAATTGCGAAATTCGTCATCGTCGAAGAATGCAGTGGCGGTGAACGGCCGGCCGACGCCGAGAAGCCAGATCGCCGGCACCGCCGGGCTGATCGGTGCGTTGGCGATCATCTCCCGTTCGGATTCCGCGCTCGCATTCCAGCGGGCTTTGACGCGCAGGGAATTCCTGGCCGGGCTGTACGCTGTTATGGCGGCAGTACATCCTCGGACCAACTTCGAGGTGTGCTCTAATATCGTGGGCCAACGATGGGGCTCGATCGCGCAATCGTAGATATCGCTGACGAAATCAAGGAGGCCGCCCTTGGCAGCGTCATAAACCTCTGCCAAGGGCGGCCTCCGTACAATACATTAGGTACATGCAATACTGCTACCTTGAGCAGCCCGGAACAGCTTGGCATCATCCGTTTGGATGATGCGTGAAAAGTTTTGTTTCATCGTGGCGGCGAAACGGCGGAAGCCGGTTTCTATTTCGCCTATGTCATAATCATTATCATTCACATTGCACAGATAATCGGCAACCGGATTATGACCACCGTTATGAAGCGACGTTCGAAATCGTCAAGCCGCGTTTCGCTGCTCGTTCCGCTCGGCAGCGGCCATCGTCGAGAAGCTGCTCGTGAGGCGCGGCCGGCGTGCGGAGATTCTTGAGCCGCTCGGCAAGCCAAGCTTCTTCCCTGCCGATTGCTTCGGGATACATCTGGCGCTCGATGCCGATGCGCACCGCCTCTTCGAGGCTGCGACCGACGACTATGGTGTCGATGGCCCGGTGATAGATTTGAGCGTACCGCTTGTTCCAGGCAACGTAGCGGTTGTCGGCGTCGAGGATCACGATGCCTTCGGGAAGGACCTCGATGGCGTCTTTCAGCCGGTTGTGCGCCTTCTCGAGCTCGGCCTTCTGCTCCGACATTGCATGTTCTTGGTCCTTAAGGTGCTCGTTCAATTCGTCTCGTAGCGCGATTTCGGACGAAAGGCGCTCCTGCAGACGCGCCTGGGTGTCGATCGTTTCGGCGATCAGCATCACAGTCATGAAGACCGTCAGGATGCGAAGTTGGATGAGTTGGATGTCGGTCAGCCAACCCATCGTCGGGGCATCTGTGTGGCCGCCGACCCCGGCCGCCGTGCAAGCGAGCACGATTGCCGACATTATCAATGCCGCCGCCGACGTTGCGTTCGGTCCGAGCCGGCACGCGATCAGGACAAGCACCGGCAGGAGGATAAATCCGAGAGCCGGCTGTGGCAGCTCGACGACGAGAATCATAGCCGCGGCAAGGGCGGCGAACAGAGCGTACGGCTCCCAGGCGCCGGTGGAAGATCGTGGGATATGCCTTTCCTGGCGAAGACGGACGAGGGCTGGGGTGACGGTCAGCAGTCCGAGCAAGTCGGCGAAAAGCCAAGACGTGAAGACGTGCCACGTAGTGGTTCCGATCGTCAACGTGGTGACGATGGCTGCGGCTACGGACGCAATGGTCGAGCCCACGACGGCGGCAATCAAAAACGATATCAGAAAGTGGACGTTGCGAAATTCGTACGGTTCCCGTTCCCGAACTTTCAAAATGTGGAATGCGGTATAGATCTCAATGGTGTTCGTAAGCGCAAAGCCGATATTCGTCGCAAGCCCGCGGTGAGCGAAGAAATTCGCGATGACGTTCGCAAGAAACGTCAAGGCGAGGATCTGGTGGCGGCGCCAGGGCTGCCGCGCGAGAATGACCGCTGCCAACACAATGCCGTTTGCGGGCCAGATGGTCGCCACGCCGTCGCTGTTTTGGGTGAATGCCCCGGATAGATATGCGACGACGCCAAAAATGACCGCGACTGCCAGGGCATTCGCGAGGCCGCCGCTATCGGCCGTGTATAAGGCCCTCATTTGGGAGAATGAGCGAAGGCGAGCTCCGCTTACCGACATGACAGACGCTTCCATTCCCCATCGAGCCCGGAGGCTCAATATTCCGATTGCAAATTGCCGGCCGCCTGGAGCGTGCCTTAAAAGGCAGAAATGCCAAATAATTCAGCAATCTCCGCCTCACTTCGCGACCTTGAAATAAGCTGAAGCTATTTCATTAATTTTGGGTCAAGGCGGGTATTGCCACGCAGCAATTTGTGACGATCCAATCGCGTCAAAATCTCAGAGTTGCAATTCTTTGACGTGGATCAAAGTCGGCCGCGTGGACAGTCAGGGCGTATTTACATCTTTCATCGATAATTATCCGGCGTCGTGCCAGCCGATCGGATTTCATCGTAGAATGCCCAACAACGCAGGGTTCGTCGCCGTCATCCTTCAGGTGAATGCATCCCAATGAGTTCAGATTCCATCGGCTGGCCGCAGATCGTTGCGATCATTATTCTGCTGCAGCGCGGGCTTGAAGAACTTTATTCCGCGCGCAATACGCGCGCCCTGATTGCAGAAGGCGCGAGGGAAGTCGGGCGGTCGTATTATCCCGTCGTTGCTACAACGCATCTGGCCTGGATTGCCAGTCTCTATTTTCTTATTCCCGCCGGTGCGGCGGTCTCTTCATTTCTTGCCATGGTTTATCTGGCGTTGCAGATTGTGCGCTATTGGGTCATCGGGACGCTCGGGAGATATTGGACGCACCGTATTTTAACGCTCGATAATGCGCCCATTGTTCGCCGCGGGCCGTATCATTTTATCCGCCATCCGAATTACGCGGTGACCATCACCGAGACGTTTCTATTGCCAATGGTGTTCGGGGCCGTTGCGCTTGGCCTCATCATGGGGGCCGTCTGGGCGGCCGTGTTGTTCTATAAAATCATATTGGAGGACGAGGGACTTTCGGAGCGTCGCGGGCAAGCAGAGAAAAACCGTGACGCGCCCATATCCTGAGTGCGGCAACTCACCAGCTACAACGGTCCAGGCAATCGCGGTCGGAGGCGGTCTCGCGGGCGCGGCTTTCGCGCTTGAGCTTGCCCGGAATGGCATCGAGATCGTTCTCTTCGAGCGTACGGCGGTTCCGCAACACAAGGTCTGCGGCGAATTTCTGAGCGAGGGCGCGCAAGTGCTCCTTCGCTATCTGGGTATCGAGGTCGCGGATCTCGGCGCGAGCCGGATCGAGGCATTGTGTTTGGCGAACGGCAGCAAGCGCGTCTTTGCTCCGTTGCCGTTCAAGGCTGTGGGGCTGTCGCGGCTGGTGCTCGATGAGGAGCTTCTCGGTGTCGCGCAGCGTTCCGGCGCAATGGTTGTCCGTGATACGACCGTCGAAGGGTTGGAGACTACGGCATCTGGCATCTTCGTTCGCACGACGCGCGGCGATTTCGTGTGCCAATCGGCGGCGCTAGCGAGCGGCAAGCACAACGTCCGCGGACTGCCGCGGCCGGCAGGCCATATGGTCGGCTTCAAAATACAGATCGAAGCGGCTGAACAGGCGCGGGCGGCCCTCCGGAATATCGTCTATCTGAACGCGTTCTCGGGCGGGTACGTCGGCCTCTGTCTTGTCGAGAGAAGTATTCTTTCGATTGCCTGGATCATCGAGGCCGCCATTCTGAAGTCTGTCGGGACAAGCTGGGACGAGCAGTCGCGGTATATCGCGAAGCAGTCGCCATGCTTCGGCGAACTGATCGATGGTGCCGCGCCGCTTTGGCCGAGGCCGCTCGCTGTCTCGGGATTGGCTTTCGGCTATATGCGATCAGCGCCTATCGGCGCTTCGGTGTATCCTGTCGGAGATCAGCTTGCCGTCATTCCGTCATTCTCCGGTGACGGGACCGCCTTGGCGTTGGCATCGGGCATCGCGGCCGCGCAAGCCGTTTTGAGAGGCGAGGGTGCCGGTCAGTTCCAGCGCCGGATGCTCGCGAGCTTCAATCCGCAGTTTCGGCGCGCTGCAATACTCGATGCAGTGATCGCGAACGCAATGCTTCGGCGCGTTGGAATGGCGGGCGCGCGTTTTGTGCCGAGCGCAGTGACAGGTATCGTATCGGCAACCCGTATGCGTGGGCTCGATGAGCTGATCGGGTCGCGGCACACCCGGCTCTAAAGATCGAGAGCCACAAAGTAAGCAGAGAAGCCGGGTCCGAAGGCCGCGAGAAGGTGGCGCCCCTTGTCGCCTGCCTGCATTGCCCGCTGCAGGATGAAGAGCGCCGTTGCGGACGACATGTTGCCGAAGTCGCGCAGCACATCCCATGAGTGGGCGATCACAGACCGGTCGATGGCGAGAACTTCCTCCGCCGTTTCTAAAACCTTGCGGCCGCCGGGGTGAAACAGGAAACCCTTGAAGTCGCCGAGCGACATGCCATTGCGGTCGAGGAAGTCCTTCGTCACCTGACCGAGATTGTCGCGCATCAGCGTCGGGAGCTCCGGGCTCAACACGACGCCGAAGCCGTCGTCTTTCACATCCCAACCCATGATGTGCCTGGTGTTGCGCCACGTGTGCTCGCCGAAAGCCAGAACGGTCGGAGGTGCGCCATCGCTCCGCTCCGAGCATGTGCCGACGTCTTCGGAGGTCCGGAGAACGACGCCTGCCGCGCCGTCGCCAAAGAGGGCGGCTGCGACGAACATCGCCATGCTTGGATCATTGGGCCGAGCGCAAAGGCTGCAAAGATCAACCGTTATGAAGAGAACATTGCGTCCGGGCCGGCCCTGGGCGAAGCGGGCCGAGCGGGCAAGTCCTGCAACACCGCCGCCGCAACCGAGGCCGAAGATCGGCAGCCGTTCGACGTTCGGCGAAAAATCGAGCCGGTTCATAAGAAGCGCGTCGAGGCTCGGGATCGCGAGGCCGGTTATCGTGTTGGTCACGAATGCGTCTATGTCCGTCAGCGACAGCCCCGCGCGATCGACGGCTTCGAGTGCGACTTGCTCGAGCAGATCGAGGGCGTGTTTCTGGTAGACCTCGGTGCGCTCCTCCCACGTGTGGGGCTGGCGGTACCAGGACGTCGGCTGGCACATATAGCGGTAGTCGATGCCGGTATTGGAGAAGAGGCTGTGCAGCCGCGCGAATTGCGGATAGACCTCGGCGGCGTTCGCGAGCGCATCGACCTGGCTGATGCGAAGGGGCGGATTGGCCGTCGCGATCGACAGAATGTCCACGGGCAGGTCGAGAGCCGGCCTAGCGCGCGCCAGCTTCAGTTGTGCCTGATTGATCGGGAGAAGCGTCATGGATCATCCCCTCCGGCCGGAAAGGCGACGCGCCCGGTATGCCGCCGGCCAGTTCGGCGAACTGTAAGCGATTTTCCGCGGCCTGGGCAAATCGACTTCGGCAGCATGCTTACTTTCATGATCCGGCAGGACATTTTTGAATTAAGCAAATTTGCCGGGAGTTTTGCGGCCGGCGCCTCTATGCGGCACCGGCCGACTGTTTGTCAGTGCGGGCGAGATCACCAGGCTTCGGAGGCTTCCCGAATGCCTGCTGCCTGGCCGAGCGTGGCGATCGCGTCCTTCACGGATTTGGACGTGAACTGCGAGCGGTACGACGAGAGGCGGTCCGCCAGTTCGCTCGTCTCGTTGCCGCGTGCGGTCGAGGCGAGGGCGTGCGCTTGCCGCATGAGCGTCGGCTTGTGCTTCGCGACGCCATCACTCAGCTTTCCTAATTTGCCAGCGCGAAGTCCGGCCAACCGCTGAGTTTTGCCGAGCTGGTTCGCCGACAATTTTGTCTTCGCGGCAAGTGAGGAGACACCGTGTCTGTTCAATAGGCTATCGGCCGCCCAAACGGGTTGTGACACCGCCGCGACGGAAAGAACGGCGCACAGGAGCACCGCAAAAGTGGATCGCTGCATTTCCATGACCGCCTCCAAAACGAGAGCCCGACGCCGTTCGGCTGTTGGGAGGTGCTCGTTTGATCCGATCGGGCGCCTGTCGCTGTTCCCCAGGGAACACCATCGGCTCGTCGGGGAGGGCGTTCCGTCGCAGCGATTTCCACAAAGCCTGTAACCGCGGTCGCAAATGGCCGAGCTATGAGCCTGCGACAGTTCGCATTTGCAAAATGACGACGTCTCCCGTCTCGACGTAGAACAAATTCCGTAACATATGCCGTTAGTTATGCAGTTGCTGTGATTTGCGCGGCGCAGCGAAGCTCGACCGGAGAGATGCAGGAATGGATGCGCGGGCGGATGGCCTCGATAGTTTACCTGCGGCGCCCGCTACGCTAACGCCGGGTGAGGTTCGGCTCGTGCTCTTCGCGTTGGCGATGGGTGGTTTTGCGATCGGCACGACCGAGTTCGCAGCGATGAGTCTGCTTCCGTATTTCGCCGCGACGTTCGGCATTACCGAACCGACCGCAGGGCATGCGATCAGTGCCTACGCTGCGGGCGTGGTCGTCGGGGCTCCAGTGATCGCGGTGCTCGCCGCCAAGTGGCCGCGGCGGATGCTGCTTCTTGTGCTGATGGCGTGCTTTGCCGTCGCGAATGTGCTGACGGCATTCTCGCCCACGTATGTTGCGATGGTTGCCTTTCGTTTTCTGAGCGGGCTGCCGCATGGCGCGTATTTCGGTGTCGCCATGCTGGTCGCGGCGTCGCTCGTTCCTGTGAATGCGCGGGCCCAGGCGGCATCCCGCGTCCTGATCGGCCTCACCATCGCGACGGTCATCGGCGTTCCTGCCGCAACGTGGCTGGGGCAGGCGCTGGGCTGGCGCGTCGGTTTCGGCGTCGTGGGCGTTCTTGCAAGCTTGACGGTGCTTCTCGTTTGGCTGTTCGTGCCGGCTGATAGGCCCGTTATCGGAGCGAGCATGTCGCGTGAATTGGGGGCGCTCAGACGCCCGCAGGTTTGGCTGACGCTCGCTATCGGTGCCATCGGCTTTGGCGGCATGTTCGCGGTCTACTCGTATCTGGCGTCGACGTTGATGGAGGTGACGCACGTCGCGCCTTACGTCGTGCCGATCGTGCTCGTCTTTTTCGGGATCGGCATGACGATCGGAACCTACGTCTGCGCCTGGCTCGCCGACCGCGCCTTGATGCCGACGGTCGGGGCGCTTTTGGTTTGGAGCATGGTCTCGCTGGCGCTCTTTCCGTTCACCACCGGCAACATCTACGCGGTGACGCTGGTCGTGTTCATGATCGGCTGCGGCGGCGGTCTTGGTGTCGCGCTGCAGACGCGGTTGATGGATGTCGCGGAAGATGCGCAGACGCTTGCCGCAGCGCTCAATCACAGTGCGTTCAACATGGCGAATGCGATCGGTCCGTGGCTCGGCGGACTCGCCATCGCGCACGGCTACGGCTGGAGCTCGACCGGCTGGGTCGGCGCGGCGCTCGCCATCGGCGGGTTGATCTTCTGGGCGATTTCTTTGGCGATGGACGGCGGTCGCCGGAAGCCCGGAGACGCTTACGCGGAAATCGCGGGGTCGTAGCTCGGCTCGATTTGCACTTGCCGCCGCGTCTTACGCGGGTTCCTGTGTGAAAAGATCGAAGTTGCCGCGCAGCACCTCTTCGACCTTGCCGCTGCGAATGCTGCCGTCGCCGTTGCGGACGAGTGGCGTCGCTCCCCTTCGATAACGACGGACGATATTTGTCCCGCGTTTCGCCTTGCCGCCAAAGGCCGCCGCGAGGGTCTGGCGGATCTCGGCCTTCGATGCATTGCCGAGCGGCAGCGTCGTGATGAGGACCTGCGCGGTCAGGCGAGTGCCTCCGCCTTCGCTTTTCTCGAGAATATGCAACCCGGCTTCGCGGGCGAGGGCGCGATGGGCTCCGAAACCGGCGACGATCAGCGCGGCTTCGGCCACTCCCGGTATCGCGTCGATCTCCGTCGCGTTCATGTTTCGATTGCGCGCCCAGGCGCGGTACATGGCGCCGACTTCCGCGCACCACGCGTTCGCTGCCTCGCTTTCGTCGGCGTCCGAGACAAACGCCGGCTCGACGATAAGCGCGACCTCGACGGGCGCTTTTTCGTCCAGATCTTTCAGACCTTCGTTGACGAGATGAATTTGCATTGCGAGCCGAGCGACGAGATCGCGGATGCTTTTTCCTGGCGCTCCGGTCTGCCTTGCGAGCCGGGATTGCAGCGAGGTTGCGGTTTCCGTGGCGACTTCGATACGGTCCATCAACTCGAGGCGGACGAGCGTTTGCGCGCGGTCGGTGCGTGACCAGAATTCGGGTGAACCGATTTCACCGGTCAGTTGCGCCTTCTGAGCCGACCATTCAGAGGACTCGATACGCTCCGCGATAGGCTCCCGCGCGGCGGCGAGAATTGCGATTTCGTCGCCATCACCGGACGGCGTGCGCATCATGTCAAACAGGCTCGAAGGTGCTCCGATCCGAGCGCCGGTAACGGCGGGCGTTACGACTGCGACATCGCCATCGCCGTCGGGGTCGACGAAATCGGCGCGAAGCGCGTTGCCGTCGCGGCGGACGAAAACAAACTGATCGCCTTCGGGGAAACGCCGCTCGACGATCGTTTCGGCCAACGGAGCAATGACGTAGTGATCGATGGCGCGCTTCAGCGGTCGCGCGCCCATCTCGGGCGAGAAACCTTTTTCGAGCAGGAATTCGATCGCGGTCGCGTCCCACTCGACGGCCCAGGCGCGATCCTTGAGGCCGCGCCGCTCGAAGATACGGCCAAGCTCCTTCATCAAGATGCCGCGCATCAATTCGCGGGTGAGCGGCTTGAAGACGATGATCTTGTCGAGCCGGTTCTGGAACTCGGGGCGGAAGGTTTGCGAGATGGCTTTCTGGATCTGCTCGTCTGTGAAGCCGGAAGAGGATGGTTTGAAGCCGATGCTGCCGGTATCGCGATGCGCGGTTGCGCCGAGATTCGAGGTCAGGATGATGAGGCAGTGGCGGAAATCAGCTGTCTGCCCGGTGGCATCCGTCAGCCGGCCCTCGTCGAAGACCTGGAGAAAGAGATCCCAGATCTGCGGGTGCGCCTTCTCGAACTCATCGAGCAGAACGACTGAGAACGGCTGCTTCCTGATCCGCGCGACCAGGGTCTCGGCATCGGCGGGAAGGTTGCCGCCGCCAAGGATTTTTTGCGCACCCTCGTAGGTCTGATATTCGCTCATGTCGAGCCGGACCATGCGATCGACGGAGCCGAAAAGATAATCGGCGACGGTCTTCGCGAGCTCGGTCTTGCCGGTGCCGGTCGGGCCCGCGAACAGAAAAACACCGATCGGCTTTCCCGGATCGTTGAGGCCGGATTTGAGCATCGCGACGCGCTCGACAATGGCCGCTACGGCCTCGGGCTGGCCAATGACGCGAGCTTGGAAGAAATCGCGCACTTCATCGAGGCTCAGGCGTTCGGTGCCGTCGAGGATCGAAAGCGGCAGGCCCGTCAGCTGCGATAACGTTTCAAGCACTTCGTGGCGGCCGAGACGTTTGACGTTGGCCTTCTCGGAGCGGATCGCCGTCATCTTCATCAAGGACAACGCGGAGCCGGGAAGATGCATGGCCGTCAGGTAGCTTTGGGCGACGTCGACGGACGTCCTCGCGAAGCTCGCATCGATCGTCGCGCCCGTCGTTTTTTCCAGGCGCTTGGCAAGCGAACCCGCGAGGCCGAGTGCGCCCTCCTCGTCCATCTCCTCCATGCGCACGATTTCGAGATGACGTCTGAGCGCCGGTTTGAGCTGCTGCAACTTTGTGGCAGCGGCGAGCGACGCCTCGGTCCAGATCTGGACGCGGCCCGCCGTGATCGCCGGCAAGATCTGATCGAGGATGCTGGCACTTTGGCTCTGGTGCGTGCCGCTCAGAGCGAGCCCGAGCAGGTCTGGGACGTACCAGATGATCTTTTGGCCGACGTCGAGTTCCTTGAGCGCTTCGCGAATGCGGCCTTCGAGTTGGCCGATATACATCTGGCCAGCTTGAAGGTCGGCTCCACTCGCCTGAAAGATACGCCAATCGTCTGCGCCGATGCGTCCGGCGAGGAGCTTCAGGAACGACGTCTTCCCGACGTAAGGCTCGCCGCTGACGAGCAGAATGCGCAACGTTTTGCTGTTTATCAGCCGTTGGGCGGCGTCGAGCGCTTCCTTCCAGTCTTCGGCTTCAATCAGAAGGGCGCTTTCGGTGTCGTTGCTCCAGAACCGGCCGATCGACGATAGGAACGCCGATGTGGACGGCGACGGAGAAGAGGGGGAGTCGAGGATGTCTCGTTCGGGTGCCGGGGGGACGATCTCGGCGGCTAGGCGCTGAGCCATCGGATGACTGACAAGCGCTAGAAAATCTCTGATTTGTTCGCGCTTCCAGAGGGGCAACACCATCACATCCAAGCCGACGTCAGCGAGTTCGTCCTCGCCGAGCGCCGTGAAATGGTCGGCAAGGAGGTGACGCAGAAGAACGTTATCGGGCCACCAGTCGCGAAAGCCGATGAGAAAGGCGCCAGCGGGTGGGCGCGGATCGGCTTTTTCCAGAAACTGGAATGCGAATGTCATCTGCCAGACAGACAAACCGTCGAAGCGCGGCGGCACTTTTGGGGCTGCCTGCGATCCGTCGGGCCGTTCTTTCAAAGCAGCGAAGGCGGCGCAGGATAGCGGCCAGTTCTGTCCGAACACGTAATCGACGACGGTATCGAGCGGCGTTTTCGGATCGACGAGAAGGTCTACGGCGGTGCGGAAGTCGGCGTTTTCGGCGAGTTCATTGGTGTGGGCGGAATCGCGGGCAAAGGGCTCCAGCGTCTGGCTGATCTTGTGCAGTTTTGTGCCGAGCGCTTCCTCGGGCGCGATGGCTTTGAACGGCCAGATTTTTTGGATATCTGCGCGTGTGCCTCCGCGCAGCCGGAAGACGATCACCGCTCCGATGATCACCCAGAACAATAGTGCAAAGAGCTGATCCACCGGGCTCTCCCCAGCCTCTCATATAGGGAAGAGAACAAGCGAAGGCCCCACCCCGTTGTCAACGGGGTGAGTGCAAAGATCGTTGCCCGAGGACGCTAATTCGGGCGGAATTCTAGTTCATGTGCCAGCCGTGGCTCACGATGATGCTTTCGCCGGTCATCGCATTTGTCGGGAAGGCCGCGAGGAAGAGCGCGACTTCGGCGATGTCCGTCACCATCGTGAATTCCTTGTCGACCGTCTCGCCGAGCATGACTTCCTTAATCACGCGCTCTTCGGTGATGCCGAGTTCCTGTGCCTGCTCGGGGATCTGCTTGTCGACGAGGGGCGTACGGACGAAGCCGGGGCAGATGACGTTTGAGCGGACGCCGTGCTTGGCGCCTTCTTTCGCCATTGTGCGGCCGAGGCCGAGAATGGCGTGTTTGGCGGCGACATAGGCCGACTTCAACGGCGACGCCTCGTGGCTGTGCACGGAGCCCATATAGATCAGCGCGCCGGAGTTCTGTTTATACATGTACTTCACGCAAGCCTTCGTCGTCAGGAAGGCGCCGTCGACATGGATGGCCATGATCTTCTTCCAGTCGGCGTAGGGAAATTCCTCGATCGGATGAACGATCTGGATGCCGGCGTTCGAGACCAGGATATCGACGGTGCCGAAGGCAGCGGCGGTCTTCTCGACGCCGGCGTTGACCTGCTCCTCGTTGGACACGTCCATCGCGACGGCGATAGCGTCTTTCTCACCACCGAGTTCTTTTGCGGCTGCTTTCGCGGCATCAAGGTTGAGGTCGGCGATAGCGACACGGCCGCCGGCTTCGACATAGCGTCGTGCGATCTGATGGCCGATGCCGCTTGCTGCACCCGTGACGAGGGCAACCTTGCCGTCGAGTTTCATGACGCTCTCCCTATTTTGTGTCGAGGTAATCGTAGATGACCTTGCCAAGGCCGAGGGTCAGATCAGCAACAATGTGCGTAGCCGATATGACTTCCCGTACGGGCAGTTCGGCGACGGGTGCGAGTGCGTGCGGCCTCAAATCGAGTGCGGCGGGGCCCGACCAGGCGCCTTTGATAACGACGTCTTCGAGCCGGTAATCCACAAGCTCGAGAATGCGCGCGGTGCCGTCGACGTGCGGAATGATCTTCAGAAGATAGTTCGGCATTGCCAAAGTCTTGGCGACGGCAGTTGCGTCGAGGGCCTTGTGCTTGAAACCCATCGTGCCGGTTGCGATCCGGATGTTGCCGTAGTCGAGCGTGCCGACGAACGAATCCTTGTCGGGGCCAAGCGTCGGATTCGCATATTTTTTTGGAAAGCCCCAAAGCTCGCGCCCACCGAAGATCGGCGGGCCGTCGTTCAAGAACATGGCGTGGGTGTAGCCGCCTTCGACGCCGTTGTATTTGACTGGGATGACTTGGCCAGATTCGGTGTAGTCGCCGAAGCCGGTCGAGTTCGGCATGCGGATGAATTCGTATTTGACGATTGGATCGTCGAAGGTGAGCGGCTCGGGGACGACTTTCTCGAGAGCTTCGCGGTCGGTACGGTAAGTGATGATCAGATATTCGCGGTCGATAAAGCGATAGGGACCTAGGGGGAATGCCGGGCTCGTCAAAGGCATCGCGTAGGCGCGTTTCTTGACGTCGGCGATTTTCATTTGTGCGTCTCCGGGGGCGGTGGGGGGGCAAGATCTTTCGTCAGGTCGAGGACCATCACGCCATCTTCCGGTCGCTTCCTGTTAATCCAGGCCGGGTTGGTGAGCGTGCGCTCAACGTCGTCCATACCCGCGTGCCAGTGCTCGTTGACGGTGTAGCGGGAGAATTCGTAGTCGTTCGACTGCGTGGAATATACGGCGCGGCGATGAATGAGGTGGACGATCGTTATCGCGGCGTTGCAGCTATACGCTGACAGCAGCTTCCAGTCGAAGCCCGATTTGATTTCGTCAGGCAGCTTGCCGTCGAGCCGCCGCACAGCACGACGCAGCGATTGGAGGATTTTAAAATTGTCGGTGTTGAGCCGGGTGCGGCTCGAATAGCGGATCTCTTTTTCGCGCGTCTGAACGTCGAAAAGGGTTTCCGGGACAGTCCCACGAGCGCTGAACAGATCGAGTTGGAAGATGCACATGTCGGTCCGAGGAGTGCCGCCATCGAGAATGTACTGTAGCGGCGTGTTCGAAACGATGCCGCCGTCCCAGTAAAGCATGCCGTCGATCTCGACGGGCGGGAAGCCGGGCGGCAGCGCGCCGCTCGCCATAATATGCTCGGGAATGATGGTGTCGTGGGCGCTGTCGAAATAATGCAGATTACCGGTCGCGACCTCCACGGCGCCAACGCTGAAACGGATTTTACCCGAATTCAGCAAGTCGAAGTCGACGAGTTCGAGCAGCGTCGACTTCAACGCGCCGGTGTCATAGATGCTGATCGCCTGCACTGTGCCCGGCGGCATGAAGAGAGCCGGCGGATATCGCGGTTCAAAAAAACCGGGGGCGCCGGTCGAGGCAACAAGGGCGGCGCTGGTTTCGTTGAAGAGTTTTCGCGAAGTGCTATCGGTTGCGAGCGGCGGCAACGTGAGGCGGCTCGAAACGAGGTCCCAAAACTCGCGAAGCCGTTGTACTCGGCGCTCGGGAGGATTTCCCGCGATGATCGCGGAGTTGATGGCGCCGATCGAAATTCCGGCGACCCATTCGGGTTCAATCCCGGCAGCGGCGAGTGCTTCGTAAGCGCCGCCCTGGTAGGCACCGAGGGCTCCGCCACCCTGCAGCACGAGCACATTTTTTTCGGCGTTGCCGTTAGGCTGGGCCATGTTCGTCAATCTACCAAGCTTGGGGGTGGGCTATGGAGACGATGAAGCTCGCGGCATCTGAGCATCATGACGCGTCGTTGCAATGCGGCAGATCGCTGCCGAACGCAAGGGGGTCGAAAAATCTTAATTTCATAAAACGCAAAGTAATGTCGGCCTGACGTGTGCCGAACGGACCATGCAAGCTTGTCAATGGCCGCCGGCGCCCGCGGGGACGGGCGCGGGCTTTCGCATCAGGAGGGTGAAGAGCGCGGCCGAGGCAAAGAGTATTGTCAACATGAGAAAAAGATCGGCGAACGACAGCACGTTGGCCTGGTTGCGCACGAGCATCGCGAGCTTTTTCAGCGCGGCCATATCGCCGTCGGCGTGCATGGTGTTCGAGAAGCTCTGCTGCATGCTCGCGAGTTGATCTTCGGCTGCAGGATGACCCCAGGCGACCTGCTCGTGCAGACGTGCGAGATGCAAGTCGAGACGTTTATTGAGAATTGTATTTATCATCGCCAAGCCGACCGCGCCGCCGAGGTTGCGCGTTAGATTGAAGAGTCCCGAGGCGTTCTTGATCTGGTCGGGCGGCAGCGTGCCGAGCGAGAGATTGGTGATCGGCACCATGCACAGCATCAGAGACGAGCCACGCAGGATTTGCGGGATGAGAAGCTCCCAGAAATCCCAATCCGGCGTTATACCGGAGGCCAAGAAGGTGCCAACGGCGAAGCCCATGAAGCCGACGAGCATCATGATGCGGGGATCGACAATCGCAGATAGGCGGCCGCTGATCGGCGCAGTCAGAAACATCGCGATGCCGGTGACGAACATTGTGTTGCCGATCATCAGGGAATTGTAGCCGCGCACCTGAGCGAGGTAGACCGGATAGACGTAGGTCAGGCCATAAAGGCCGATGCCCATCGTGAAGCTGAAGGCGGAGCCGAAAGCGAAGTTGCGGTCTCGGAAGGCCCGGAGTTCGACGATCGGCTCTTTCGCCGTCGCCGCGCGCCAAAAGAAAATGATGGCGCCCAAGACCGACAGAACGCCGAAGGTCGCGATCGTCTGATCATCGAACCAGTCGTAGCGCGGGCCTTCCTCGAGCACGTACTCAAGCGATCCGAGGAACAACGCCATGCCGATCAGGCCGACAAAGTCGAAGCGTTCGAGCAGGGCGTAGTTCGGCTTGTCGAAGTCGACGACGAAAAAGACCGCGATCGCGACGATCGTGCCCGGGATAACGTTGATGAGGAACAACCAGTGCCAGGAGTAGGTATCGGTCAGGTAGCCGCCGATCGTCGGCCCGATCGTCGGGGCCAACGTTGCAACGAGACCGATGATCGGCGAGACGATACTTTGCTTGGAGCGCGGGAAAAGCGTGAAAGCGACCGCGAAGACGCTCGGGATCATGCCGCCGCCGATGAACCCCTGAATCGCGCGGTAGACGATCATCTGGTCGATCGAGGTCGCGGTGGCGCAAAGCGCGCTCGCCGCCGTGAAGCCGACTGCCGCTGTGAAGAACACCGTGCGTGTCGAGAACGCCCGGGCGAGAAAACCCGAGAACGGGATCATCACCACTTCGGCAATGAGATATGCTGTTTGAACCCACGGAATTTCATCCGAGCTTGCCGAAAGGCCGGCCTGAATCTCCGACAGCGACGCCGAGACGATCTGAATGTCGAGGATCGCCATGAACATGCCGAAGACCATGGCGATGAAGCCCGCGAGCTGGCGCGGCGTGACGCCGATCCATTCGAGCTTGCGGGGCTCTTCGCCAGTTGTGATCGTCGCGTCCATGGCTGACCGCTTCGTCTAGAAGGGAATGCAATCGCGGCTGCTATTTTTGTGCGGCCTGGTCGCTCGCGTCTTTCGGCGTCGTGCGCGTATCGACGCTGACGACAACGGAAAGGCCGGGGCGCAGCCGGCCCTTCGCCTCGGATGCCGGGATGGCGATGCGTACCGGCACGCGCTGGACGATCTTCGTGAAGTTGCCGGTGGCGTTCTCCGGCGGCAACAGCGAGAACTGCGAGCCGGACGCCGGCGCAACGCTTTCGACCGCTCCCGTCAGGACTTCCCCGTTCAGCGCATCTACTCGCACCGTCGCAGTCTCTCCGGCAACGATGGGTGGAAGCTGGGTCTCTTTGAAGTTCGCATCGACGAAGACTTTGTCGAGCGGCACGACGGCGGCGAGGCGCTTGCCCGGCGTCACATAATCGCCGACCTGCACGGCACGATTGCCGACAACGCCGTTGAAGGGAGCGCGAATGACGGTGAACGACAAATCGCGTGCTGCCTGATTGACGGCGACCTGCAATTCCTTGGCGACCTTTTCGGCTTGGTCGCGCTGGGCGTGGAGCAGGGCGATGTTGGCTTCCGCGGATTGAATCGCGGCTTCGTTCGCCTTGACCTGGGCGTAAGCGGAATCGCGCGCCGCGATCGTATCGTCGAGCGATGCCTTCGTGGCGTAGTCCTTCGCGGTCAACGCGCTCGTGCGTAAGTAGTCGGCGTCGGCCTTGACGACGTTTGCCTTCGCGGAGTCGAGTTGGGCACGGGCCTGCGCGGCGGAAGCCTCCGCGGCTCTGATCTGCGCTTCGAATGTTTTGATTGCGGCGTTCTGGGTTGCGAGCTTCGCCTGTGCCTGATCGAGCGCGAGGCGATAGTCGCCGTCATCGAGATGGACGAGCATCTGTCCTTCCTTCACCGACTGATTGTCGACGACGGGGACCTCGGAGACGATGGCTGCGATCTTCGGCGAGATGATCGCCATGTAGGCGCCGACATAGGCGTCGTCGGTCGAGATGAGGAAGCGGCCGACAGTGATGTAGTTATAGGCGAAGTAGGTCAGACCCATGAGCGTCAACGCGCCGATGCCGATTAAGATCGGTTTTCGGCGCGAACGCGGTTTTGCCGTACCTTCCATGACCGGCGCTTCGGCGGCGCGCTCGCGGGCTGTGGTAGGCTGTGACCCCGGTTGCGGGGAAGGAGACTCTGCCTTCGGCGTGGTGTCGGCTTTCGCCGGTTGCACCTGAGAAATGTTCCTCGAGCCGGAGATCGAGCGTAGCCGTCCATCGCCCGCGATGGCCGCGTCGCTGCTCTCCGCAACGTCCGGCCGCTCAACCAGAATGCTGTTCAAATTGTCCCTGCTCATGACGCCCATCCCTAAAAGGACGTTCCGCACTAAACCGGTTGGTTCAGATAGGTCTTGACATAGAGCGTTTTAAAGTCGACATCAACAGGAAACTGAACCGTTCGGTTCGTTTTTGTGTGGGTTTCGGCTGAACCCAAAGTTTGGATCGTGTAGGATTTGATTCATGGAAGCTTCTCAATCGACCCGGCAGCCGGGGAGCGAAGAACGTCGCGGCGGCCGTCCGGCGGCTGGAACCGATCCGCAAAAGCGCCGACAGATCTTGGACGGTGCAGGCCGTATTTTCTCGACGCTCGGCTTCGACGCGGCAAGCATGAGTGACGTTGCCCGCGAGGCGCAAGTTTCGAAAGCGACGCTTTACGTCTACTTCCAAGACAAGGAGCATCTCTTCACCGCGATCTGCGCCGAGCGGCGCGATCGAAATATCTCGGAGATGATCTCGCTGCTGGTCGTCGAAAAGCCGATGAAAGCCGTGCTTACGGAATTCGGCACGCAGATTCTGACGATACTATCGGAACCGTTTGTGGTCGCGGCGCATCGCATCGTGATCGGCGTTGCCGAGCGAATGCCGGAAGTCGGGACCGAGTTTTTCGAAGCTGGCCCGAAGCGCATGGCGACAGCGCTAGCGAAATTTTTCGACCATCACGTTGCAGCAGGCCGCTTGTCCATGCCCGACAGCTATCTGGCTGCCGCGCAGTTTCTGGAATTGGTTCAGGCGGTCGTCTTCCGCCCGCGGCTTTACGGTGCAATCACCGAGCCGCCGCCGCGTGAGGAGATCGATAAGGTCGTAGCGTCGGCTGTCGCGCTATTCGCAGCGGGCTACGGCACGTCCAAACTGCGCTGAGCCCGGACGTTGCCCCGTAGCCGTTCAGGCGACGCTTTCGGTCATGCTCTCAGCGAAATCGAGATCGCCCCAATCGCTCGGCACGCCGGCGAGTGTGCGCCAGTCTGGAAGATTAGCGAGGGTCGGGTCGATGTAGGTGTGGTGCCAGAGCTGCGTTGCGAGCACGGCAACGAGGCCAAGCTCGGCAGAGGGGCGCTGGTATCCCCATGGCGACAGCCCTTTGTATTTACCGCGCCACTCCTGAACTGCTTTCGGATCGAAATATCCGGATTTCTTCAGCGACGCCTCGCTCAAGAGCTCATCGACATAAGGCAGGCGCTGTTCGAGGAAGAAGCCGTCGAGCGGCGCGCGGAACATGCCCTTGGGCCGCCATGCGACCGACTTCGGCAACCACTTTTCGGCGACGCGGCGAAGCAAATATTTTTCCGTGAGGCCCTTGAACTTCCAATTGGGATCGATGCCGGCGAGGAAGTCAAAGACGTTGTTGTCGAGGAACGGATAGCGCATCTCAACCGATTGGCTCATCGCGATGCGGTCGCCCTTGAGACTCAGAAGCTGGCCGGGCAGATGGATTTTTCCGGCCCAGTAGACGCCGCGATTGACCGGATGCCACTTGCTCGCTCTTGTAGCGTCCGGATCGATGGCGGCGTAGGGGTCATGGCCGGCAAGGCCCGCAAGCATGCCGGAGCTATAGAAGCGGAAGCGGGACGCGCCGAGGAGATCGTAGAATCTTTGGAATGGGTGCATGCCGCCGGAAGACGTCGCGCAGCGATCGAGATACGCAATCCCTTCGTCGTTACATCCAAGCCAACGATGAAAGTAGCGCTGGGTGATCGGCGGTAGCTTGCCGGCAGTCGCCTTGCCCATCCATTCGACCATGCGGTCAAACTTGTACCAGGGATAGCCTGCGAGCCATTCGTCCGAGCCTTCGCCGGTCAGCGCGACCTTGAAGCCTTTTTCATGAACCTTGCCGGCGAGCATCATCAGCGCCGTGCACGAGGTGTCCGTCACCGGTGCTTCGGTCGCGACGAGCAGCTTTTGATAATTCGCGACGATTTCGTCGGATCCGCAAGCCACGATGTATGGATCGGCGGAAAGATGTTTCGAGATGATCGCCGCCTGCTCGGTCTCGTCGAGCTTCGGATCGCGGATCTTGACAGTGAATGTCGCAGGCGCAGCGCCGAGAATGTCCTTGGCCATCGCGACGACAGTGCTCGAATCGACGCCGCCCGACAGATACGAGGCAACGGGTACGTCAGCGCGCAACCGGCGCTTCACGGCGTCGTAGAGAACGCGTTCGAAATCGTCGACGAGCTTTTTTTCGTCCTGTCCGCGCGTTTCCTGTCCTTGGATGGGGAAGTCCATTTCCCAGTAGGTGCGCTCGTCGATCGTCGCGTCTTCGCCGATGCGCCCGCGCGACACCGTCAGGAATTTTCCGGGGGGCAGAATGTTGATGCCTTCAAAACAGCTGAAGGGTCCTGGCACCGCCAAGAAATTAAAGACCGCATCGATGCCGCGCCGGTCTGGCTTCGGCTCGACGAGGCCGGTCGCGAGGATGGTTTTGATCTCCGAGCCGAAGATCAGCCAATCCGTTCCGAAGCGTGTGGTGCGCGTCCAGAATAGCGGGCAGATACCGAAGCGATCGCGGGCGAGAATGAATTTCTGTTTGCGCTCATCGAAGAGAGCAACGGCGAACTGTCCGTTGAGCTTCGCAAACATATCTTCTGCGTGCTCCTCCCACATGTGGGGGAAGATCTCGGTATCGCAGTGCGTCGTCAGGACGTGGCCGCGGGCTTTGAGACTTTGGCGCCAGTCGTCGTGATCGAAAATCTCGCCGTTGAAGATCGCCGTGATGGTCTTGTCCTCGTTGAAGACAGGCTGCTGGCCGTCGGCGAGACCGACGATGCTCAGGCGACGAGAGGCGAAACCAAAACCAGGACGCTGGAGATAGCCGTCTTCGTCGGGGCCGCGATGAACCATTGCGTCGGCGGCGCGTTTCAAGACGGACAGCGGAACGGACCGCCGGCTCTTCAGGTCGATAATTCCGAAAATGCCACACATGGGATTGTCCAACGGCTCGTCAGATGGCCAGCTCGCGTGAGGGGCTGGCGAAGGATGAAAGACCGCGACGCTGTCTCGCTCCGCCGGAAGGTGAGCCGCGTCTGCTATGTAATAGGGGCACCGAAATTAATTAGATGCCGCGCCGGAACCTATATTGCCACTACGCTTCTCAATGGTGGTTACTGTTAGCGACAAATACGCGCGTTGCCGACACAAGTTAGGCCATGTGGCCTAGCACGGAACACTACGGCGCACGTGCATATAGCGGAAAGAGCGCAGTGGTTGCGAGCCCTGCGCCTCCGTCTTTTTTGTAAGGCCTACACTGCGTTGTCGGAATGCCTCGCATTCACGGCGCGGGTGCGGGGGTAGGTGGCGTCGGAGCCGGCGCCACCGATGGAGCGGGTTCGGTCGCTTTGTCGATCGCCGCCTTCGCATCCTGTGCAGCTTTTTCGGTAGCGGCTTTGGCTTCTTCGGCCGCCTTGTCGGCAGCGGCTTTTGTTTCCGCAGCGGCTTTCTCCGTGGCAGCCTTCGCTTCCTCGGCCGCCTTTTCGGCCGCGGCCTTCGCCGACGCAGCGGCGTCCGAAGCGGCCTTTTCCGCAGCAGCTTTTTCGGCGTCTAATTTTTCTTTGGAGTTGTCACACGCCGTAACGCCAAGCGCCCCGACGACGGCCAATGCAACGAGAAGCTTTCTCATTTCAGATTTCTCCCTACGCGCATCTTTTCATTGTTCATTTGCGGGCGCCTTGATGCTCGCGGGATTATTGGTGCGCAACCCGAGAGGGAAATCAAGGCAATAGCGCGTAGAATAAAATCGTCCAAAAGAAACAAAGCTCTGCGCAAGGGGCGATTATGTTTGACGGCTGATTAACCGTCCCCGGGCGAACTACGGACGAGAGCTTCGCGGGCGGAAATCTATTCGTTACGGCGGCGCGTCATGAATGCCAGCCGCTCAAGAAGATGCGTATCCTGCTCGTTCTTGATTAAGGCGCCGGCGAGCGGGGGGACGAGCTTTCTCGGATCGCTTTCGCGCAGAACTGCCGGATCAATGTCCTCGTGCAAAAGAAGCTTCAGCCAATCGAGGAGTTCGGATGTCGAGGGCTTTTTCTTCAAGCCCGGGACGTCGCGGAGTTCGTAGAAAACGCGGAGGGCGTCGTTGACAAGACGATTTTTCAGGCCGGGGAAATGCACTTCGACGATCTGGCGCATCGTCTCGGCGTCCGGGAATTTTATGAAGTGAAAGAAGCAGCGGCGCAGGAACGCGTCGGGAAGTTCTTTCTCGTTGTTCGACGTGATGAGCACGACCGGCCGCGTCTTGGCTTTGATCGTCTCGCCGGTCTCGTAGACGAAGAATTCCATGCGATCGAGCTCTTGCAGAAGATCGTTCGGGAATTCGATGTCGGCCTTGTCGATTTCGTCGATCAGCAGCACGGAGCGGTTCGGAGCCGCGAACGCATCCCAAAGCTTGCCGCGCTTGATGTAGTTGGCGATATTCTTGACGCGCTCATCGCCGAGCTGTCCGTCACGGAGCCGCGAGACGGCATCGTATTCGTAGAGACCTTGCTGGGCTTTCGTGGTCGACTTGATGTGCCACTCGATCAATGGCGCATCGAGTGCCCTTGCAACCTCTGCTGCGAGCACCGACTTACCGGTGCCGGGTTCGCCCTTGATCAGGAGCGGCCGCTCCAGCCGTACTGCGGCGTTGACGGCGATCTTGAGATCGGGCGTGGCGACGTAGGAGGAGGTGCCTTCGAAGGTCATGGTTGGTGTGTAAGGGGCTCCCAGAGAGGCGAGCAAGGTGACCGAAGCGCGCCCCTTGCCGCCACACTCTTCGAGGTGCGCTAACGACGCGATGCACAGCTTTTTCGCAAGTCATTGTTATTCTTCTGAAAAACTGTGCGTCGGTAAATTCATTATGGCTTCCTCCCGAGCTTGACTCGGAGGCCTTCAGCCATAGATAAGGGTCGGCCGAACGAGGCCAACTCACGTTGCGACTTTTTTCGGCGGAGGATGATCGGCTCGAGCGAACGCAGCCTCTGGAGAGGCGGACGATGAGCAAGGCAACCGGAACGAAGACGGCGAAGTCAAAAACGGTCGCCAAAAAGCCCGTCGCGAAAGCAGGCGCCCCGGCGAAGAGAGATAAAGTGCTCGCGGGTGGGGCGAAGGCAGCACGGGCTAAAAAGCCCGCTGCGGCGAAGATCAAGGCGGCAAAGACCGTCGCAAAAGTGGCACAGACGAAGGCTCCGACGGGGAAGGCTGTCCCGGTCGTTAGCAAGCCAGCGCCTCAGACGCCGAGTCCGGCGAGCGCTCCGGCACGTACATTGGCCGCCGCGAAGCCGGCAGCATCAAAAAAGTCAGAGGGTACGAATAAGAAGATGGCTGCACGCGTAAAGATTGCAGATATCGTTCTTCCGCCCGGCTACAAGCCCGCGGAAGGCGAGCCCTTCATGAATGACATGCACAGGGCTTATTTCCGCAAGCGCCTTCTCGATTGGAAGGACGAGATCCTGCGCCAGACGCGCGAGACGCTTGCGATTTTGCACGAAGATTCAACTCAGCATGCTGATCTGGCCGATCGGGCGACCTCAGAAACGGATCGCGCGACGGAGCTCAGGACGCGCGATCGCCAGCGCAAATTGATCGCGAAGATCGATGCGGCACTGGGACGGATCGAGGATGGTTCGTATGGGTACTGCGAAGATACCGGCGAGCCGATCGGCCTGAAGCGCCTCGATGCGCGCCCGATTGCAACGTTGTCGGTCGAAGCGCAGGAGCGCCACGAGAGGCGCGAAAAGGTTTATCGGGAAGAATAGCGGGCTCGCCCTCGGGCCGCTGTCTCATTTAGCGACGGACACCGGTTTTCGGCCGCAACCAGGAGCCCACAGCGGCGCCTCTGGCCGGCACGCCGAAACTTTAAGGTGTCAGCGCGACTGCTCGACGTCGCCGAAATCGGCCATTGTGAGCTTCCTGAGATCAAGCCGGCTCATCGCGCTCGCGACGTGGCCCCTATCAGCTTTAGCTTCACCTGCGAGAACGGCTCTTCACGTCTCGTTAAAAGTTTCCGGGGAAACTCGGGTTCAACGGCTGCGCGAACGTAGCTTATGGGGTTGAGCCGTGTCAGTTCGAATTCATTCGCTGTTTTCCGCTATCGTCGCGGCTGCAACTATTGGTCTTTGCCAATCCGCGACCGCCGAGCCGCTGAAAGCGCTGGGCGCTCCTCATTTATCCAATCCGAGTACTGCCATGAACGGCTGGAAAATGACGCCGATCGTATGCTCGACGTCGTCCCGCCGGATGAGAACGAGCTTGCGCCGGCTATCGACGCTAGCGTGATCGACGACTTCCAGGCGGCGCTCGCCTTTTGGACGGAAAAGAAGAGCCGACGGCGGCGTTCCGGTGAGATAGGCGCGCACGAAAACGGCTTCGCCCGCGCAAAGCACCGCCAAAACGGCGAGCGTGAACGTCCAGAAAATATAGCTTTCCATGTCTGCCTCGCCGCCGGGTTCCTCGGACGTGCCGATATCTCGCGATCGTCAACAGTTCGATAGCTCCGAGTTGACCGCATGTTAACCCTCTTAGGCGAAGTCTTAGGCAAGCGAAAAGCGCCGCGCCGTTGCGGCACAGTTGCAGTTGCGTTTGAGTTCCATATCCATGTCCCAATCCGACGCCTCGATTTTCGAGAATCAGCTGAATTCTCGGTCCATGAAGGATCGCGAGGCGTTGAGGATCGATGCCGCCCCGATCGATCCGCTAAACTCGGCGGAAGGGTTCGGCGGTTTCCTCCCTATAATTATTGTAGCCGCCGCCGGCGGCGCCGTTGTGTTCGGACTGCTTGCCAGCGGTTCGGGCGAGCCTTTGCTTTTGACCGTCATCGCGCTTCTGGCGATGTTCGGCATGTTTATGCTTTTTGGTATTGCAGCTGGGCATCTGAGGTTCGGCGCCCGGGTTGCGCTTGGCGACGTGCTCAAGGCCGCCGTCGATGCGGACGATGAGCCCCTTATCCTAGCCGAAGCCGACGGCACGGTGCTTTACGCCAACGCTGCGGTTGAGCAGGTTCTAGGCAGCCATGAGGCCGGGCCTTTCTCAGCGCTCGAAGCGTCACTCTCAGGCGACACGGAAGGGACGCAGGCCTTCTTCCGGCTGACGCGCGCCGCAGAACGGGGAGAGACGCGGCGGGAAGACGTCCGGTTGCGCCAGGGGCCTGCGCGGCGCCTCTCCTGGGTTCGCATCGTTGTTCGCCCATTTTCATCGCCCGATCAGGTATCTGAGGCCGTCTCTCCGCGCCAACGACTTGTCTCATGGCAGATCGCGGACGTTACGGCGGAGAAGAGCAGCGAGGCTCAGCACATCGGCAGGCTCGAAGCTTCGCTTGCGGCCTTCGACGCCATGCCGGCCGGTTTCATGTGGGTGTCAGCCGAGGGCGCAATCCTTCACGTCAATGCCGCTTTCGAGCATTGGCTCGGGTATCCGGTGGGCGCTTTGCGAGTGCGCAAGCTCGGTCTCGCGGAGCTTGCGGGTACGGAAGGTCTCCGTCTCCTGAAGCTCATGGCGGCTATTCCGGAAGCCGATCAGCGTGTCATCGACCTGGATTTGACGCGTCAGGACGGCCGCATCGTCGCTCTCACATTGCTCGTCGAGCCGGTCGGTAATCACGCGGATCAGGGGTTCACGGTCACAGCGATCAATCGGCTTACGGCGGGCCTCGTCGACCGCGGCCAACAGGATGTGCGCGCATCGCAATTTTTCCAATCGGCGCCGTTCGGCATTGCGGCGCTCGACGCCGAAGGCCGCATCGCCCATTGCAACACCGCCTTCATGCGGATGGTTCTCGACGGCAAACCCGCGCAGGACGTTCTTGCCGCTGAAGCTCTTGGCTCGACGGCGGAGCCTGAGGAGCGCGTCCTCATCGATGCAGGGCTTGCCGAGGCGCTGGCCGGTCGCGGCAACATCCAGCCGATCGAAATTACGGCGGGCGAGCAAAAGCAGTTTACGCGCCGTATTTATATGTCGCCGCTCGCTGCCGTGCAGGGCGGTGCCGCCGCGGCGCTCTATGTGATCGATGCGACGGAGCAGAAGGCGCTCGAAGGGCGTGTCGCGCAAGCTCAGAAGATGGAGGCTGTCGGCAATCTCGCGGGCGGCATCGCGCACGACTTCAACAACGTGCTGACGGCGATCATCGGCTTCTCGGATCTTCTGCTGCAGACGCATCGGCCGAGCGATCCGGCGTATAAGGACATTAAAAATATCCAATCGGCCGCCTATAGGGCTGCTGGCTTGGTCAAGGGACTTCTTGGTTTTTCGCGAAAGCAGACGCAGCAGGTATCGATCTTCAATGTCGGCGAGTTGGCTTCCGACATGATGCCGGTGCTGAAGACGCAAGTGGGCGAGAAAATCGATCTCAAGATCCGGGCGGAGCGCGACCTCTGGTACCTCAGGGCCGACAGCGATCAGCTCTACCAAGTAATCCTCAATCTCGTGCGCAACGCTCGCGACGCGATGCCGACGGGCGGCAAGCTGACGATCAATACGCGCAACGTCACCGAGCGCGAAAGCCAGAAGATGAGTGGCGTCGTCGGCTTCACTCCTGGCGAATACGTCCTGATCGAGGTTGCCGACACGGGCACCGGAATGGCGCCAGAGGTGATGGCGAAAATCTTCGAGCCCTTCTTCACGACCAAGGGCGTCGGCAAAGGCACGGGTCTTGGGCTCGCATCCGTTTACGGTATCATCAAGCAATCGGGCGGCTTCATCATGCCCGAGAGCGAGGTCGGCAAAGGCACGTCGTTCAAGGTCTTCCTACCCCGCTACTATGTCGAGGATGGCGACGACGTCGCAACGCCGCTGCCGCACACGCTCGCTGCCACCAAAAAAGAGCTGAAGGCGACCGATCTCACCGGCACCGGCCGCGTCCTGCTCGTTGAAGACGAGACGGAGGTCCGGCAGTTCGCGGTTCGCGCGCTGAAGCGCCAGGGCTATCAGGTTCTCGAGGCAGCCGACGGCGTTGAGGCCCTCGACCTCATGGCGGCCAACGAGGGCAAGATCGATATCGTCGTCTCGGACGTCGTGATGCCGGAGATGGACGGTCCGGCACTCTTCAAAGAGCTGAGAAAACGCAATCCCTCGATCAAGGTGATTTTCGTTTCGGGCTATCCGAATGAGGCCTTCCGCGAGACGATGGGCTCGGATGATTTCGCCTTCCTACCGAAGCCCTTCTCGCTGCCGCAGCTTGCCGCGAAGGTGAAAGAAGAGCTGGCGAGGTAGTGGTGTCTTAGTCGCGCATGGCGGCCGGCTCGCGGAACGCGAGTCGCCATGCGCGACAGTTTGAAATCACTGGCAGGGTGTGTCGACGAGACCGGCGGTTGCTGCCGAGTATTTGCGGCATGTCTCCGGCGCCACAGACGCCGGCGTTTCAGAGACTGAAGTCGTCGTTTCGGTGGCTGCCGTAGTGGTCGTCGATGCTGCTGCGTTCTGAACGGTCGGAGTTGTTGCCGCGGCACCCATCTGCAACTGATCGCCTTTCTTCAATGCAGGCGCTGTGTCTGTTGCCGCTGCCGCCGTGGTTGCTGCCGCTGCCTGGGCTGCTGCGATCTTCGCAGCTTCCTGTCGCTGTGAGGCAAGACGAGCGCGCCTTGCCGCTGCGGCTTCTCTCTCGGCGGCTGCTTCAGCTGCGGCCTCCCTTGCGGCTTCGCGCTCTCTGGCACGAGCTCTCGCTCTGGCGAAATCGACGTCGCGATCGCGGCGCCTGATAGAGCTGTCATAGTCGACGCTCGGCTGGCGCCCTTGATTCCGGAAGAAGGGGCTGGCGTAGAAACTGCCGCCGTGGCCGGCTTCGGCGGTCGAAGCAAATGCGCTGCCTGCGAGAATTGCTACAACGAATGTGGCTGAGATCTTGAACACTGGTGCCTCCTTGGGCTTGGCATGTCCATAGATTGCGTCAACAGACGAGCGGGCGCTGTCCCTGCAGGAACAGTACGCGCAGTGCCAAGCTTTGCCTAGGCAATGCTCAAGGGGTGCAGTTCATTCGCAGACGGAAAGGTAAAGCCACAGAGGCTTCCGCACTCGGCGGCTGTGTTTCGTGGGTCCTTATTGGCAGGGTGTATCGATCACACTATCGGCCGCGGCGGAATACTTGCGGCAGCCGGCTCCCGTGTCAGCGTCTGCGGTGCCGTTGGTGTTGGACACAACGCTACTGGACACCGTTTTTTCGATGGTCGTCGCCTGAGGCGCATCAGATGCTGCCGAAGCGTCATCCGCTGAAGGCAAGCGATCGCTTTTCTTCAAAACCGGTGCGGAGGTGTCAGCGGTCGGAGCCGGCGGGTTTGCGTTGGCCGCCGCGATTTGGGCAGCTTGTCGCTGCTCTGCCGCCTGCTGTTGCTGCTGCTTTAGGGCCTGAAGACGAGCGCGTTTCGCGGCTGCTGCGGCGGCAGCTCGCTGCTGGTCTGCCCTCATCTGTCTGGCGCGCTCTCTATCGTAGGCTTCTTCGCGGCGCCGCTCCTCCCAATCATTGTGCATCATCGCGCCGGCTCCGAGGCCGGCGAGAAAGAAACCGAAACGGCGACCGGGTCCGGCTTCTGCAGCGGATGTGAATGTGCTCGCTAGGATGGCGGCTGAGATCAGCGCGGCGAAAAACTTGGACACGGGAGCCTCCTGGGGCTTGGGCATGTCCAGAGACTGCATTTAGACGAGGAAGGGCGCTGTTTCGTGGGTGACACTTTATTTTTGGCGACGGGCGCTCGCGTTCCGCGAGCCGGCCGCCCGTCGCGCTGGTTCGTTGCGCCGGCCGCCCGGCGCGAAAGTGAGGCGGGTATTTAGATTTCGCCTTTGAGGCCGCGCTCGAAGTATTTGTGAATGATCTTATCCTGGTTCTCGAGCAGCCAGTCGATGGAGGGCTGGTAATTCATCGCCTTATGGATCGCGAGCGTCGTCGCCTTGCGATGGATGTCGAACAGGGCCCTATGATCGAGTTTTTCGATCGTCGCGACGCTCGGGTGCAGCCAGATCGAAACGATAATGCCGAGTTCGTCGACCTTGTCCTTCGGCAAGTCGCCGGACCGCACAGCATCGAGGACGCCCATGGCCGTTGCGTATTGAACGGTTCCCATCAGGATGCTCGTGTAACGCTCGTTGTCGACGGTCACCTTGCTGACGCAGATCGTCGGCGGGCGGACCATGACGTCGGTGTTGAGCAGCGACAGCACGCGGGTATGGCCCTTGGTCTGATCGCCGAGCAGTGTCGCGAATGCCGTGCCGAACGGCCCATCCATCTCACCGATGGCGACTTCCGGCTCTGCCGCGGTGCCCGGAGGTCCGCCGGCGACGAGGGCTTCTCCGACGCGGATGCCGAAGCGGGTGTTGGCTGTGCTGCTCATTCGTCTTTCACCTTGTTGGATGTGGATCGGTGTCTAGCGCTGATCGGGCACCGAATAGCGCAGGAGTGGACGAGAGGCGCTATAAGTTCGGCTTATTGCGACGATCTTGGCCTGAGGGCCAACTCTCTATAATGAGAACAAAACGTGATTGACAGATTTGGAACAAATCAAGTACACCTATCCTTAATTGATGGCGCAGGGCGCTTGCCATAGGGATTGAGGGTGACGACGATGGAACGGCCGGATTTGACTGTGCTCGAAGGGGGCAAAATGGATAAGAAGCAGGCGCTGGAGCATGCACTCGCGCAGATCGACAAGACCTTTGGCAAGGGGTCGATCATGCGCCTCGGCGCCAACGACAAGGTCGACATCGAGGCGATCTCGACCGGCTCCTTGGGCCTCGACATCGCGCTCGGAATCGGCGGCTTGCCCAAGGGCCGCGTCATCGAGATCTACGGTCCTAAATCCTCGGGCAAAACGACGCTCACGTTGCAGGTGATCGCGGAGGCTCAGAAGAAGGGCGGAATTTGTGCGTTCGTGGACGCCGAACATGCGCTCGATCCCACCTATGCGAAGAAGCTTGGCGTCAAGATCGAGGACCTGCTGATCTCGCAGCCCGATACCGGCGAGCAGGCGCTCGAGATCGCCGATACACTCGTGCGCTCCGGCGCTATCGATGTGCTGGTCGTGGACAGCGTCGCGGCGCTGACCCCCCAAGCCGAACTCGAGGGCGAGATGGGTGACATGCAGCCCGGAATGCAGGCGCGCCTCATGAGCAAGGCGTTGCGCAAGCTCACCGGGGCGATTTCCAAATCCGGCACTATGGTGATCTTCATCAACCAGATCCGCATGAAGATCGGCGTCATGTTTGGCAATCCGGAGACGACAACGGGCGGCAACGCGCTGAAATTCTACGCCTCTGTCCGCCTCGACATTCGCCGCATCGGCCAGATCAAGGAGCGGGAAGAGTCGGTCGGCAACCAGACACGGGTCAAGGTCGTCAAGAACAAGGTGGCGCCGCCCTTCAAGCAGGTCGAGTTCGACATTATGTATGGCGAAGGTATTTCGAAGGTAGGTGAGTTGATCGATCTCGGGGTCAAGGCCGGGCTCGTCGAGAAGTCGGGCGCCTGGCTCTCCTACAACGGCGATCGCATCGGCCAGGGCCGTGAGAACGCCAAGACGTATCTCAAGGAAAATCCGCGAGCCGCGGCCGAGCTTGAGCGTGCCATTCGCGCCAATGCCGGGCTTATCGTCGAAAAGATGCTGGCTAACCCGGGCGCTGGCGAGGACGACGGCGAAGAACCGGATGAGGACGGGGTCCTTCCTGACGAGGATACCGGCAAGAAGGTCGCCAAGGCGAAGCGCTAGCGATAGCTGCGGAGGCGGCGGGCGGATCGATTTCGCCTCAGCCTCCTTTCCTGGACACGTCCAAAGGCCGCCGCTACAACGGCGGCCTTAAACCGTTCCGAGGCACGTCTTGGGACAAATCACTCTCAAGATCAGGCACGAAAGCACCATATGGCTAGCGTCAGCGAAATCCGCGCTTCGTTTCTCGACTTCTTCGGAAAAAACGGACACGAGATCGTGCCGTCGTCGCCGCTCGTGCCGCGCAACGATCCGACACTGATGTTCACGAACGCCGGCATGGTGCAGTTCAAGAACGTCTTCACGGGGCAGGAAACGCGCGCCATTCCGCGCGCGACGTCGTCGCAGAAATGCGTGCGCGCCGGCGGCAAGCACAACGATCTCGACAACGTCGGCTACACGGCGCGCCATCACACGTTCTTCGAGATGCTCGGCAACTTCTCGTTCGGCGACTACTTCAAGGATCGCGCGATCGAGCTTGCCTGGAATTTGCTGACGAAGGACTTCGGACTCGACAAGAAGCGCTTGCTCGTCACGATCTATCACACCGACGATGAAGCCTACGCGATCTGGAAGAAGGTCGCAGGCCTCTCCGACAGCAAGATCATCCGCATCGCGACGAGCGACAACTTCTGGCAGATGGGCGATACGGGACCTTGCGGTCCGTGCTCCGAAATCTTCTTCGATCACGGCGACAAGATTGCGGGCGGTCCCCCGGGCTCCGCGGATGCCGATGGTGATCGCTTCATCGAGATCTGGAACCTTGTGTTCATGCAGTTTGAGCAACGCGGTCCAGGGGACCGCGTTAACCTCCCGCGACCATCGATCGACACGGGCATGGGTCTCGAGCGTGTCGCGGCAGTGCTGCAGGGCAAGCACGACAACTACGACATCGATCTCTTCCAGAATCTCATTCAGGCCATCCGGCAGGAGTCGGCGAAGGTCGGCGCGAAAGAAGCCGGTGTCGAGGGCAGTCCTGAATTTTTGCGCGTCGCGCGTCGCGTCATCGCCGATCACTTGCGCTCGACGAGCTTCCTCATCGCCGACGGCGTGCTTCCTTCGAACGAGGGGCGCGGCTACGTGCTTCGCCGCATCATGCGTCGCGCGATGCGTTACGCCGCCCAGATCGGTTGCGTTGAGCCACTGATGTACCACCTCGTTCCGGCGCTTGTTCGCGAGATGGGTGACGCTTATCCCGAACTCGTGCGGGCGCAGCCGCTCATCGCCGAGACGCTGAAGCTCGAAGAAACGAAATTCAAGCGGACGCTCGATAATGGGCTGAAGCTGCTTGGCGAAAGTTCGGCCGATCTCAAGAAGGGCGCCGTCTTTCCGGGCGACGTTGCGTTCAAGCTCTACGACACCTTCGGTTTTCCGCTCGACTTGACGGAGGACGCGCTTAAGCCGCGCGGCATCACCGTTGATACCGACGCGTTCGATGCGGCGATGAAGAAGCAGAAAGAGGCTGCGAAAGCTGCCTGGAAAGGTTCGGGCGAAGCCGCGACCGAGACGCTCTGGTTCGAGATCAAGGACAAGACCGGCGCCACCGAATTTCTCGGCTACGACACCGAGACGGCGGAAGGCATCGTTGCCGCGCTCGTCGCGAACGGCAAGGAAGTGGATGCCCTCAAGACCGGCGACGAAGGCGCGCTCGTTTTCAATCAAACGCCGTTCTACGGCGAGAGTGGTGGTCAGGTCGGAGACCAGGGTCTCGTCAAAGGGCCAAAGGGCGCGCTTTTCCGTGTGACCGACACGCAGAAGAAGCTCGGCGATCTTTTCGTCCACTTCGGCAAGGTTGAGAAGGGCAGCTTCAGGGCAGGCGAAGCCGTCGAGCTCGAAGTTGATCACGGTCGCCGCTCGGCGACACGCGCCAACCACTCGGCGACGCATCTCCTGCACGAAGCGTTGCGGCAAGTGCTCGGCACCCACGTCGCGCAGAAGGGCTCGCTCGTCTCGCCGGATCGTCTGCGCTTCGACTTCTCGCACACGAAGCCGATGTCGGCGGAGGAGATCAAAGCCGTCGAGGACATGGCGAATGCCGTGCTGCTCGAGAACACGCCCGTGGTCACGCGGCTCATGGCGCTCGATGACGCGCGCGCAACGGGTGCGATGGCGCTCTTCGGCGAAAAATACGGCGATGAAGTTCGCGTCGTGTCGATGGGGTCCACGCGCCCCGGCGCCAACAAGGCGTGGTCGGTCGAGCTTTGCGGCGGGACGCATGTCTCGCGCACGGGCGATATTGGGATTATTCGCGTCGTGGGTGAGAGCGGAAGCGCGGCGGGCGTCCGGCGTATCGAGGCGCTGACGGGCGAGGGTGCTCGCGCCTATCTCGACGAGCAGGACAGCCGTGTGAAGGAAGCGGCCGGTGTGCTCAAGACGCGGCCGGAAGATTTGGTTGAGCGGCTCAAACATCTTGTCGAAGAGCGAAAGACGCTTGAAAAACAGCTTGCGGACGCGAAGCGCCAGATCGCGCTCGGCGGCGGAGCTGCGGCGGGCGCAGCACCAAACGGCGAAGCGATCCGCAGCGTCGGCAACGTCAAGCTACTCGCGCGCACGGTGCAGGGACTCAATCCAAAAGATCTGCGTGGGCTCATCGACGACGGCAAGAAGCAGGTCGGCTCGGGCATCGTCGCGGTCGTCGGCGTGACGGAGGACGGCAAGGCTGGGCTCGCGGTCGGCGTCACGGATGACCTCGTCAAGACATGGAGCGCCGTCGATCTCGTCAAAGCCGGTGCTGAAGCGCTCGGCGGCAAGGGCGGCGGCGGTCGTCCCGACATGGCGCAGGCGGGCGGTCCCGATGGTGCGAAGGCGGGCGATGCCCTGAAGGCTATCGAGGCGCGTCTCGCGAGTTGAAGTGAGCGGTTCAAACTTGCACTCCGTCATGCCGACGTAGGTCGGCACCAAGACAACAATCGGCAATCTGTGTGTTGAAGGCTGGCTGGGTCCCGGCCTGAGCCGGGATGACGATGTTGATGGACAGGCGTCTTGCTGCGCTGCAGCGTGGGGCTCGTTACCTTGCGAGCTTTTCACTAATGACCATCGGGAAAAATGGGTATATAGGCGCCGCTTCCGTTACCCGAGGATCATCGCAAATGGCCTTCACGCGTTCGCTGAGTTTTGTCGCTTTCCTGTTCGCCGTATCCCCGGCGCTGGCTGATGATGCCATCGTCAAGCTGCCTCCGACGCCAATGCCTTCGGCCGGACCGACGAATGCGGCGGCGCAGGAGTTTTGTGGTGATGCGACCGGCAAAGCCGAAGATCTGATCGCACGCTATTCGACGAAGGCAGGATTGCAGAAGGTTTACGACACCGACCAGTACCTCGCCTATTCCGACGATCCGAAGAACGCGAAGGTGATGTACACGTTCACAAAGAAGCGCAATCCGGCTTATCCGGCGATTGTCTGCCGCAAGGTGCAACAGCAGGGCGATAACCTGACCATCGTCATGAAAGTCGTCTGCGAGGGCGATAAGGAAGCGTGCGCAAAGCTTCAGAACGACTTCAACGTCATGAATGCTCAGATGCAGGCCCAGGTCGATCAGCAGATCGCCGCGCAGAAGAAATAGCTCTCTCTTCGCGCCTGGCGACACCGCTTCGCGGAGCCGGCCGCCAGGCGCAGGCAAACCTTACGCCGATTTTGCCATCGCGGCCTTGAGGTTTTCGTCGATCTTATCGATGAAGCCCGTCGATGACAGCCACTTCTGATCCGGCCCGACGAGCAGCGCGAGGTCCTTCGTCATGAAGCCAGACTCTACTGTCGCGACGCACACTCTCTCTAGCGTCTTTGAGAACTTCGCCAGCGCGTCGTTGCCGTCGAGCTTGGCGCGGTGCGCGAGCCCGCTCGTCCAGGCGAAGATCGAGGCGATCGGGTTGGTCGAGGTGGCCTTGCCCTTCTGATGCTCGCGATAGTGGCGCGTGACGGTGCCGTGCGCGGCTTCCGTCTCGACCGTCTTGCCGTCGGGCGTCATCAGCACGCTCGTCATGAGGCCGAGCGAGCCGAAGCCTTGCGCCACGATGTCGGACTGCACGTCGCCGTCGTAATTCTTGCATGCCCACACGTATCCGCCCGACCATCGGAGCGCGCAGGCCACCATGTCGTCGATGAGGCGGTGCTCGTAGGTGAGCTTGCGCTTGGCGAACTCGTCCTTGAACTCGGCGTCGAAAATCTCCTGGAAGATGTCCTTGAAGCGCCCGTCATAGGCCTTGAGGATCGTGTTCTTCGTCGAGAGAAAAACCGGGTAGTTCCGCGCTAGGCCGTAGTTCAGCGACGCACGCGCGAAGTCTCGGATCGACTCGTCGAGATTGTGCATGCCGAGTGCCACGCCCGCCCCCGGCGCATTCATGACGTCCTTTTCGATCACCGTTCCATCCTCGCCGACGAACTTGATCGTGAGCTTGCCCTTGCCCGGAAACCTGAAGTCGGTCGCGCGGTAGACGTCGCCGTAGGCGTGGCGGCCGACGACGATCGGCTGCGTCCAGCCCGGGACGAGCCGCGGCACGTTCTTGCAGATGATGGGCTCGCGGAAGATCACGCCGCCGAGGATGTTGCGGATCGTGCCGTTCGGGCTCTTCCACATCTCCTTGAGGTTGAATTCTTTGACGCGCGCTTCGTCGGGCGTGATCGTCGCGCATTTGATGCCGACACCGTGCTTCTTGATGGCGTTGCCGGCGTCGATCGTGATCTGATCGGCGGTCTTGTCGCGGTTTTCGATGCTCAGGTCGTAGTACTCGAGGTTAACGTCGAGGTAGGGGTGGATCAGCTTGTCCTTGATCAGCTTCCAGATGATGCGGGTCATCTCGTCGCCGTCGATTTCGACGACGGTGCCTTCAACCTTGATTTTCTGCATTGGGATGTCTCGCGAAGGAATGTGGAAGCGTCGGGATTTCGACCATAACGGCAGGCATCAGGCTCACGAAGTGAACCTTCGCCGCAGTGGTGCGGCAGATCCGAGAGTGGTTCAAGTTCCCTTGAAAAAGAAGCGTGGATGTTGGGCAGGAACCCGCCTAATTGTACGCCAGTAACGGAAGCATTTTCGGGCGCGGAGGCGTCGTTGGACGTCGAAACGGAGACAGCAAACAATGACTTGGCGCCTCTGATCGGCATCGGCGGCGGAGAGCCCTTGCTCGGGCCCGGGGACACGCGCGTCGCCGAGGTCGTCCACGCCTGTCACTTCGCGTCGATCGACCAGGGGCTCGAGGCGCTTGCGATCCCCGGCCTCACCCGTTCGACGCTCGAACCCATCCTGCAATATTGCGCCAGTCTACAGTGCATCTCGGATCAGGTGACGTGCCCCGGCTGCAAGCGGCGTACGGAGACGCAGGGCATCGAGACGCTCGACCAGTACATCCTGAGCAAGAAGGAAGTGATCGTCGGCGATGGTCGCGTCCGCCTCAAGGGTGAAGGCACCGAGACGGTCACGACGCCTTGTCTCGAAACGCTCGCTAAACAGTGGTCGGGCGAGAATTACTGGTTCTGGGCGCGCCGGGTCATTCGCAAGCTCAGGCATGGGCTAAGGCGCGCGCACATGCGAGGCGAGCCGGTCGCCGGGGAAGGCGAAACGCCGTCGATCATTCTGATGGAGCCGCAACTCGCCGACAACATCGGCATGGTGGCGCGCGCCTGCGCGAACTTCGGCCTCGACGATCTTCGTCTCGTCAGCCCTCGCGACGGCTGGCCGAACGAGAAGGCGCGGATCGCTGCATCGGGAGCGAACTACATCATCGATGACGCCCGCGCTTTCGGGACGCTCGAAGAGAGCATTGCCGATCTCAATTGGATCGCGGCGACCACGGCACGGCAGCGCGATTTGAGAAAACCCGTGCTGACGCCTGAGCAGGCGATCGCGGAAATGCGGACCCGGATCGGGCGGGGCGAGCGCTGCGGGGTCTTATTCGGCCGCGAGCGCAATGGCCTCGAGACGAACGAGGTAGCCAACGCTGACGCACTTATCATGATCCCGGTCAATTCTCGTTTCGCTTCTCTTAACCTTGCCCAGGCAGTGCTGCTAACGGGTTACGAATGGATGCGCGGCGATGACGGGCGAAGTCTTGGCCGTGTTACAACCTACGAGAAGCCTCTGGCCGAGGGGCTTTACATGGGCCGCGACCGAGCGGCGACGAAAGAAGAACTCATTGGTTTCTTTGAACATTTGGAGCGGGAGCTCGAGGCAAACGGGTTCTTCAACCCCGCACATCGCAGAACTGTGGTGTCGCAAAATCTTCGTACACTATTGACGAGACTCAACGCGACGGAGCAAGAAATCCGCACCCTTCGTGGCATAGTTGCCACGCTTTCACAGGGCAAAGGAAAGGCCCGAAAAGGGGGGGTGTAAGTGCCTTCATATGGCCAAGTTTTGGGCCGAGCGATGCCAAGTCGAGAGGCATACTGGCGATATGCAACGTGGTCGAGGCGATGGCTGCGTGCGGGACGAATTACGCATTCTAAATAGATAAAGAAAATTAGGGACTCAATTGGAGATGTGGATGAACACGAGGGCGGGGGTTGTGTTGGCGGGCGTGATGGCGCTGACGCTTATGGGAACTGCAGCGCCCGCCGGCGCGCAGGAGCTCAGTGAGCACGCGGTGAGATCATTCATGGAGTATGCGTGGTCGCTCACGCCGCAGCAATTCTCCAAGCAAGATGGGTCGGTTATTGTCATCGACAAGACCAAGAAGTTTGAAGTCGAGGTTCCGATCGATGTCGCCAGAGACGTGATCAAGGCGGGACGGCTTTCGGCTCACGCCCAGATTTGCGACCTGCGGGACGATCAGGTGCTGAACCACCGGGCGATGATGCGCCGGGAGGAGGCCAAGAAGAAGTGGACGCAGCAGCAGCTGGTCTACATCAGCCAATTACATCTCACGACAGTCATGCTTTTGACCGGCAGGATCAAGCTGGTCGAGAAGGAGGGCGACAAGGAAGTCGTCGTTGACGACAAAAAAGAGCCGGCGCAGACGTGCTCGGAGGAGCAGCGAAAGAAGGTTAAGGACATGATCACGGCCTACGTCGCAGCAAGTCCGCCCCCGAATTTCGCGGCCGCGACGCCGCCCCCGGCTCCGCCCGGCGCTCCCGTCTCCACCGGGTCGACTTCGGTCAGCGAGACGACGGTCGAGAAGAAATAAGCCGCCCGAGATGGTTGACGCCAACTCCGGACGCCGGTATTAACCCCTCTTCTTCGCGGGCCTTTGGGCCCGCGTTTGATTTTTGCGCACCCGTGGCGGGACTGTTGAAGGTCCATGCCTGTCGGCCCTCAAATGAGGGAAGAGGAGGGGGCGCTCCACGGTCGCGGTTCATTCGAGCCGCGCCATAGCTCATGGAGTGCTAGAAGATGACTAAGCGCATTCGCGCCAAGCACAAGATTGACCGCCGCCTCGGCGAGAACATCTGGGGCCGTCCGAAGAGCCCGCTCAATCGCCGCGAGAGCCGTCCCGGCCAGCATGGCGAACGCCGCTCAGGCAAGCTTTCCGACTTCGGCCAACAGCTCAAGGCCAAGCAGAAGCTCAAAGGCTATTACGCATCGATTTCCGAGCGCCAGTTCCGCGCCGCTTATGACGAGGCTTCGCGCCTCAAGGGCTCGACGTCGGAGCATTTGATCGGCCTGCTTGAGCGTCGTCTCGACGCGCTCGTCTATCGCGCCAAGTTCGTGCCGACCGTGTTCGCGTCGCGCCAGTTCGTCAGCCACGGCCACGTGACGGTCAACGGCAAGCGCGTGACGATCCCGAGCTACCGCCTCAAGGTCGGCGATGTCATCGAGGTCCGCGAGAAGGCAAAGCAGCTTGCTCTCGTTCTCGAAGCAATCAAGAGCGCCGAGCGAGACGTGCCCGACTACGTCAACGCCGATCACAACAAGATGACGGCTTCGCTGACGCGTATTCCGGCTCTCTCTGACGTGCCGTATCCGGTCCAGATGGAACCGAACCTCGTGGTTGAGTTCTACTCGAGATAGTCGCTCACGCTGGCTATTCCGCGCAGTGGCGCGGGCGAGCTCCGCGGGGGGCAGCGCTCGCGCCGTCGCCCGGTCGGGCTCTCGGCCTTTGGCCGAAGTGGCATTGGAATTGGAAAAGGCTGCCTTTCGAGGCGGCCTTTTTTTTCGAACGCGCAGTCTCATCCGTCATCCTCGAACGGCAGAGCGTCGCGAGGACGTTCGGGGATACAGCATGAGAAGTGCCGAAGGCTCGACATTGCGCTGCGTCTGCGACGAGTCTTGCGCTGGATCCCCTGCCTTCGACGCGCATTCTGCGCGCTTGGCCGAGGATGACGAAGGTTTAGGCGGCGCGTTGCCGCCGTGGGCGAGGGGCGGGGGCGATGGAGACGCCGGGGCTCGGCGAGATGGCCGGGCCACCGCCTCTGGCGCGCCGGCGCGGCCTGCCTGAGGGCGGCTCGGCGTTCGCCCAGCCGTAGGCGAGGATCGTCATCAGTGCCGAGGCAGCGAAGAAATAGACGCCCGGCAGCACGCGGGCTTCGGTGTAGCCCGACGAATTGACGTAGAAGATCATCAGGGCCAGCACCATGACGTCGGTCATCGAGTAGCGGCCGATCCATTCCATCGTTGCGAATGACTTCCTGCGGAAATCATCGGGCATGTCGTGGGCGGTGATCAGTGTCAGCAGATAGAAGAGCTTCAGGAAGGGGAAGAACACCGACACCGCGAAGACGACGGCGCAGAGAAAATATTCCTGGTTCTCGAACAGCGCGTACATGATCGTCAGGATCGAGTGCTCGTTCGTCCAGACATAGACCGTCGTGAAGCGGATCGTCGGCAGGATGAGGCCGAGCGCGAAGAACACCGTCGCGAGAATGATCAGGAAGCTCAGCGCGAAATTGCGCCAGCCCGAGGCTTGCGTCGGCTGGCCGACGTCGGGCTGCGGAAGCACGGGGACGAGTTCGGGCGCAGCCGCCATGCCATCGGTCCGTATCCAGGCGTAGGCCAAGATCATCAGGACGACGGCTGCCGTGAAGAAGTAGACGCCGTTGAGGCTCGACGCGTCATAGACGCCCTGGCTCTTGATGAAGAAGATCGTCAAGGCGAGCACCAAGACGTCGTGCATCGACCATTTGCCGAGCCATTCCAGGGCACGGAGCCTGCCCTGGTGGCGGACGATCTCGGCCGGCGGCAAGGTCGAGACGAGCAGCAGATAGAGCAGCTTGGTGACGGGTAGCAGGATCGAGAAGATGAGCACGATGAGTCCCAGAAAGGTCTGGCCATCATGCAGCAGCACCCCAACGGTCGAGAGCAGCGAATGCTCGGTCGTCCAGAACGCGAAGGTCGTGAGCTTCAGGATCGGCATCGTGATGCCGAGCGCGAGACACACGCTCGCGGTGAGGATCGTCAGCGAGAGAAAGAAGCGCCTGCCGCTCAGCCACATGACCTGCAATTGTCCTGCTCCTTTCGCGGCGACGGCAAGCCTATTCCATCCGTTGACCGAGGCAGCACTCGCGTAGGGCAAAATTGAGACAGCGACCGGTCAAGTCAAGAGGTCTGGGCGCTGATAGGGATGCCGTGCGAGAAAGGGAGAGCTTATGACTGATCCTGTGAAGTACGCACCGAACGGCAAACCGCGGGCTCGCGGATTGGGATTGCCGATGCCGGGGCAAACCGGCCCGCTCAATGCCATCACCGACATCGAGGGCGTGACGGTCGGCTTCACGACGCTGCAGAACGATGGCGGCTCCATCCATACCGGTGTCACTGCGATCCTGCCGCGCGCACCGACCGACCTTGGTCATCCGGTTTGGGCTGGTGTCTTCTCGATGAACGGCAATGGTGAGATGACCGGCGCGCATTGGATACGCGACGCAGGGTGGTTCACGGGCCCGATCACGATCACCAATACCTTTTCGGTTGGGCTCGCGCATCACGCCACGCTGAAATGGATGGCGAAGCGCTTTTCCGACCTCGGTGAAGATCTTTGGGCATTGCCCGTCGCCGCGGAAACCTATGACGGCTTCTTGAGCGACATCGCGGGCTTTCATATCACCGAAGGGCACGTGCTTGCCGCGATCGATGGCGCGCGCTCGGGGCCGGTGGCGGAAGGGTGCGTCGGCGGCGGCACGGGCATGATCGCCTATGAATTCAAGGGCGGCACGGGCACGGCGTCGCGTCGCGCCAAGACGCGGCTCGGCGAGTATACGGTCGGCGTGCTGGTCCAGGCCAATCACGGCATTCGGCCGTGGCTCACCGTGTGCGGCAGGCCTGTCGGCGAAGTGCTGCCTGGGAAGCGTTGCTATACGGTCGAGCGGGGATCGATCATCGTCATCGTCGCGACGGATGCGCCGCTGCTGCCGGGGCAGCTCGAACGGCTGGCGCGGCGCGCTTCGATCGGTATCGGCCGCGGGGGAACGCCATCGGGTAACAGCTCAGGCGATATCTTTCTCGCGTTCTCTACAGCGAACGATCCCGGGCCGCTGCCGGAGCCGCCGGCATTGTCGTTCACGGCCGTCAGCAACGACGACCTCGATCCGATTTATCTTGCGGTTGTCGAAAGCGTTGAGGAAGCCGTCTTGAACGCGATGCTCGGCGCGGAGACGACGGCGGGCAAGCACGGTCGTATTGTAGAGGCGATCGACGCAGAAAAACTAAAAGCGCTCGTGCTTGGCTAAAGCACGAACGAATTTTGACATTCCGGGCACTCGTCCGAGCCGAGGCCTCAGCCGTGGTGATGGCTGTGCGGAATGCCCTTCTCACAGATGAGATCGTGCAGCTCGCCGGCCGAATACATCTCGCGCATGATATCGCAGCCGCCGACGAATTCGCCTTTGACGTAGAGCTGCGGGATCGTCGGCCAGTTCGAGAAGGTCTTGATGCCTTCGCGAACGCCCTGATCTTCGAGCACATTCACGTCCTTGAAGGGAACGCCGAGGTGCTCGAGAATCTTCACGGCCGTCGCGGAGAACCCGCACTGCGGAAACTGCTTTGTACCCTTCATGAACAATACGACGTCGTTGTCGGCGATCATCTTTGCAATCGCCGCATTTGCCGATGTCGTGACGGTGTCAGAGGCCATTACGGGGCTCCTATGAGTGCCTGGAAATCCGTGGGCAGCCGAGACGGCGCACCCAATTCACCAAAAGATGTGGGCGAGACTAGCGGTTTAGTCAATCGGGAGGCAGCGCGGTTGTAAGCTGCAGGGCGTGCAAAACGCCGCCCATGCGGCCGCCGAGAGCGTCGTAGACCATCTGATGCTGCTGTACGCGGCTTTTGCCTTTGAAGGCGGCAGAGACGACGTGCGCGGCCCAGTGATCGTTGTCGCCGGCGAGGTCCTTGAGCTGGATCTCGGCATCGGGAAAGCGGGCTTTGATCATCCGTTCGATGTCGGCCGCGGCCATTGGCATTGGTCGTGAACTCCCGGTTCTGGAATATGCTTTTCGGACGACGATCTATGCCTATTCCGATCAGGCCGGGCAAGGCCTCCGATCAGCTATTCTTATTAAAGTCTCACGCGATTGCGATTGGACGTTATCAAGGCGCGCTGCTAGCTTCTGGTGCATAGGGAACGAACCGTTCCCGAAGTCTAATGGAGGACACCATGAAGACCTGGACAAAGCCCGCTGTTCGCGAGCAGGAAGTCGGCCTTGAAGTTACGTCGTACCTTCCGGCTGAGATCGACCTCATTTAAGTCGATACTTCCGATTTAAATTCAAGCGCGGCGGCAGGTAATCCTGCCGTCGCGTTTTCTTTTGTCGGATATGGAGACGCCCGCTGCGGGCAGGGGCAGCGGGCGTCTCTCTGGCGCCAAGGACGGGGGTTAGGCCTCGGCGCTTAGCGAGCGGTTACTCGTGGTCGCAATTCAGGGTCACTTTGAACCACGGGAGATCAACCTTGCACTTGCCGGACTTGGTTTTGGTCAGAACCTTGTCCAAGGACAGATCGCCGATCTTGAGCTTGCCGAGGGCGGCGGCGATGTCGTTGCCGTCGTTGTCATCATTGGATGCGGTCGTGTCGTCCTTCGTGGTATCCGCGTCGGCGGATTTGCTTTCATCGGGTGAAGCGGCCGGTGCTTCGGCTTCCAGAGCCTTGTCGTTGGTCTTTGCATCTTTCGCAGTGGCGGCCGGGGTTTGGTCCGGCTTCGTTTCTTTCGCGGCGACGGGCGCGGCCTTCGGAGCGACCGGTGCAGCGGGCGGGGTGATCGAAGCCGTCTCGACTTCGGATCTCTTGTCGACCGGCTTAACGGCCTTCGCTTCCGTCTGGCCGCAGAGCTTCAGATCCTGCGGCGCGCGCTTCCAGATCATCGTCTTCGACAGGAATTTCATGCCGGCGTAGCCGAGGACCTTGAGGTTGCCGTTCGCAAGCGGCGTCAGCTCGACGTCGTACTTGCGTGCTTTCTCGGGCGAATAGATCCAGCCGTTATCCCAGCGGCCACCGCCGACGGGCTTTACGTCGCCGATGACCGGCTTGCCGCAGCCGCTGGCGTCGGAAGCCGACTTGACCCAAACGACGTTGCCGCAAAGGTTATTGCCACATTGCTTGATCTCGACAGCGCCCCGGCCTGTATCGTCCATCCAGATGCCAGTCGGATCAGAAGCGGCAGACGCGCTTTCGAACACAGCTGGAATGAGCGTAAATGCAGCGAATGCTGGTAAAATGACTTTCATTCCAAGCATGACACAATCCTTTTGGTTTGAACGGATTTGGGCCTTCTTGCCTGATGCCGACCGGCTGGGCTGTTCCCGATGGAACAGGGCGGCGCAGGCTCTGTGCGAATGAATTCTGCAGCTCATGAAACGAATGCGGAAAAGGCGTCGTACTGAGCTTTGCAAGGTCGAGAGGGCGCTGGATTGTAGCTTCCTAGAACTCGGCCAGCACTGAAAAGCCTTAACCTTCTTGAGCAGGAGATGTTCCGATGATGAAGCCATTTCTGGCAGCGATGGTGCTTGCCTTGTCGACCTCGGTTGCGTTTGCCGCAGAGGACAGCAACTTGACGACGAAAGCGATGAAGGATCTCCCGGGCAACAACGGCTCGGGTGCGACCGCGAACCCGACGGCGAAGCCGAACTCGGGCAGCCTTTCGGAGAAGCAGATGCAGGATCAGCCGGGCGTCAATAGCGACACCACCGGCAGGACTGCGACGCCGAATGCGAAACCGTCGGACGGGTCTCTCTCGGGTGCCGAGATGGAGCAGAATGCAGGGGCGCGGAAGTAACGCCCGCTCGCCTAACGCGAAACGTTTATCGCGGGCACTCGGATGTGAGGAGGGAAGCGTGCGCCAATGCCGCTTCCTCTCCTGCTTCCGGGCGATAGAATTGCTTGCAATCGTTTCGAGCCGGCCTGCTATGTCTTAGCTCACATGAGGCTGCCGACATCCAAAGCTTCCGTATTTCTAACTGGCGTGCTGATCAGCGGCTTCGTCGTTGGTGCGGTGATCAGCCGGTGGTCTGAGCGGGCGGAGTATCGCTGCGCGGGCCAACGCTTTGACATTCAGACCGTTACCGGTGGGACGTCGCCTTATATCCAACTCACCGCTGGCAACAAGAGAGGCTCCTTTCTTCTCGATTACGGAACGACGCAAAGTTCGCTGTCGCGCGACGTCGTTCAAAGTGGGGCAGAAGGCGGCGACATCGCGATCGATAATCTTCCGTTGCCGAGCTTTCCGTCGGGCCGCTTCAAGGTCGCGAAATATTGGATCGCTGATCAGCCGCCAGGCGGTCAGATCGGAATCATCGGCACCGATTTCCTGTCGCTCCTCACGGCCGATTTTTCTTTTCGTAGCGGTCACGGCGATGTGGTTCTGAGCGCGGAGCCATGCGATCCCGATGTGCTGCGCAAACGCGGCATGATCGCGGCTCGGCAACGTGGCTTTTTCACAAGCGATTTGCGCAAGCTTGGTCCGGCGACGCCGAATGTTCCCGTGCTTTTTTTGGATATTGGCGGCGTGTCGGTCCCGGCGCAGATCGATACCGGCTACGATGACAGAAATATTCCGCCATCGATCGATATCAATGAAACGCTTTACGAGAAGCTCGTTTCCGCCGGAATTCCTCTGACCCTCGAAGGAGAGGGCACGGTTGCGACGTGCGGCGGCGTTACGACGAACGAGGTCTATGCTGCTCCGCAAACAAGAATTTCTTTGAAAACGGACGGTGGCCGCGAGATACGCCAAATCTCCGGCGCGTCGCTGATACGCAAAATCGTGAACGGCTGCGGTGGAATTGCAGATATGCAAAAGCCGACCGCCCAGCTCGGGGCCTCGATCATATCGGGCCTTGGTTCCGTTGTTTTCGACGCAAGATCGGAGCTTGTCTGGGTTGCAAGCGGCGGCTGAATCGGCGCTTATGAAAAGCTTATATTTCCGTGACCCCTTCCCGGTCGAATCTTTATGGGCAGATGCTTACTTCTCCGTCTCGCGCCATCGATGCGCGCTAAAAACGGTGGACCATCATGTCAAGCGATTCATGGAGCTTTCGCAAACCGCCAACCGGACTCGACGCAGACGCGCTTGAGAGGGAAATGCAGCGCGAAGACAAAGAGACCGCACTCATTTTCGCACTTCTGATCGGCGCGTTCGCCGCGTTCGGAATCATACTGTTGGCGAACAGCGATACACGCCAATGGCCATCACAAATCAGTGACTGTGCTTCGGTTGAACCAACGACTGCGCGTCTTGCTTGCTTTGACGAACTCTCCCGCTCTTCCGCGGCGCCACCGTTCAAGGGTGCTCCGCCAGCGCAGCTCGACGGCAAGCAATAGTATTTCACGAGGACATCAAACATCATGCTCGCTTCAACCCGCCGTTCGCGGCCCCTCGAATATTCCATTCTGCATAACGCGAGACCCGCGGGACCGGTGATCGGCAAGCTCGCTGGGAAAGAGTTCTCCGAATACGTCTACGACGAGTTCGGTCGCCTCTTCGTCTATTCCGGCGTCGCGCCACGCCGGTTCAACGGCGAGTTCGACGATGGCGCGCTGAAGCAAGGCGAGTTCATCGTGCAGCCGGGCCTGATCTATAAGCTTCGCGGCAAGGTGCAGAAGAAGGCCGCGTAGACGTTGCGATTTGCGGACCCATGCGCCGATGTATCCGCTTCAGGGCGTAGGCGAATCAAAGCATAAATTCCGGAGAAATTTGCAACTGAAATGCGCCGCAAGTGGCGCTGCGAAGATCGACCAATAACTTTCACCGCGGGGTGCGAGAATGCGGACGGTTATTTGCCACTTCTATAACGAGGAATATCTGCTGCCGTGGTGGCTCGCTCATCATCGGTTGATATTCGATCACGGCATTATGATCGACTACAATTCAACGGATGCAAGCCGCGAAATTATAAAGCAGTTCTGTCCAGAGTGGGAAATCCACACGACGCGAAATGCTTACTTCGATAGCGCCTGCATCGATAGGGAAGTCGAGGATTTCGAAAGAACCTGCCGCTCCTGGCGCATGGCGCTCAACGTAACAGAATTTCTTTTCGGCAATTTCGGGCAGTTGGATAAAATCGTTGCGCCAGCACGCCATTTTATCGGCAACTACGTCTTTGTGGATCCGATGAATCGAGAGCCGCCCTCGTATCTGCGTCCGCTCCATGATCAGGTCACCTACGGCTATCACGAGGATGATAGCAAAGCCGCCTCGAAGCTGAATTTAGGCCTGAGAGCGAGCCGTAGCCTTCATAACTACGCGGCGCGGTATCCGGAGCAGGGCGGCCGACATTGGCATCAAACACCGACGCTGCGCGACTTGGCGATTTTCTATTACGGGTACGCTGTCCTCAATGAGGAGGGTCTTGCCCGTAAGCTGCAGATTAAAGACAAAATGAGCCCGGAGGAGCGCCTGGTCCATGGCAGCGAACATCCGAACATGGTCACTCGAGAAAAATACTTGGGCAATATCGATCGCTACCATAGGCCTCGATGCTCGGACCTGAGCCAAGAAATTGCGAAACTCGCCAGGTATCAATATGCGGAGCAGCCTGCTTGCTGCTAGCAAGCTCGACATCCGCTTCAGCAGGTCCGCTTCGCGGGCGCGAGTGTTGCAAGAAAAGCTGTATCAATCGGCCACGAATAGGCGCAACTCTGAGCGAGAACGCCAGCAAAGGGAGGCCGACATGGCCAAGGGTCAAGTTCGCTCGAACAGAGAAATCAGAAAGCCGAAAAAGAGCGCTGCGGAAAAATCCGCAAAGGCCAGCCAAGGTGCGGGTTCCGTCACGGCGACCTTCGCGAAGCCGGTGAAGGGCAAGAAGTAGCGCCGACACGACGATCGGCCAAAGACGAGCTTGGCGCGTCAGTCCAATTGGCCGTGCAATATTTTGCGTCCGGCCATCAGGGCTTTGACGAGGTCAACGTTTCCGTTTGGGCATTTGCGGAATCCGTTGGGAAGAAGAAACTCGTCCCTCACTTCAGGCAGAATTTCTTTCTCCCACACGCTTTCTTTGATCTTCGACTCGCCGCAGTTCGGCTCCCTGAAGCCAATGGCGTGCACACCTCCGCCGACGATCGTGTTGTGATCTTCGACGACAACGACCTTGGCGTGGAGGTCTCGCGAAACTTCCATGTAGCCGTGATTGTAGGACGAAACGACGATGCCTTCGGCTTTGAGGTCACGGCGCACCCGGATGTCGGCGCTTCCGGCAATGAGGTGGCGGCAGCTCAAATCGCGACCGACGACGAGAAACGCCGCAGTGGTGTCGATCTCCCAGTTTAGCACGTCGCCTTTCACCTGAAGATTCCGCTTCGCAAAAATGCCAGCGATGCCCGCCCAGAACAGGGCATCCAGGTCGATTGCCATCAATCACCGCGTCGTCGTAGACACGGACTTGACGATTATCCTCACCATATTGCTCGAACATGTATTCGCCGAAGTGCCCGGCGAGATCGAGCTGCGTGACGGCTTCCGCGAAAGGCAGCAACCTGAAATCAAAGGCGGACATGCGAGGCTCCGTTGCAGTGAACAGCGACGGCGCCGAGAGTTACAACAATGCCGAAACAATCCTCAGAGAAGAGCAGACAAATGACGGCAAAAGCCGCCATTCTCCGGAGGCGTAAAGATATCCCGTGATACCACTCGCTCGCTAGCTGCGGTGGTGACCGTCGCTGCACTCCGCAGACGTCATCCCGGCGCAGGCCGGGATCTGTCCAAGCCAGTTGCGAAGCCCAAAAAGTAGAAGCTTGGCGGATGCCCGCCTTCGCGGGCATGACGGAAATGAAGGAAAGCAGAACCGCTACTTCAGGCCGAGCAATTCGACGTCGAAGATCAACGTGGCGTTGGGCGGGATGACCCCGCCAGCGCCGCGTGCGCCGTATCCCAGTTCGGGCGGTATGATGAGGGTCCGTTTGCCGCCAACCTTCATTGGCGCGACGCCTTCGTCCCAGCCCTTGATGACCCGGCCCGTGCCGATCGGAAATTCGAACGGCTTGCCGCGATCGATGGAGGAGTCGAACTTGGCGCCTTTCACTCCGTCCTTATAGAGCCAGCCCGTGTAGTGCATCACGCAAATCTGTCCCGTTTCAGGGGAGGCACCGGTGCCGACGGTTGTGTCTTCGATTTGCAGGCCGGATGGGGTGGTGGTCATGGACGATCCTTGAGGTTCAGCGATTGCGGGATGGGTTCCTTCGAATGCCACGAATGCGGCTAGAGCGACGGCAACTGCTGTGATCCTCGGGAAGCGCGAGCGTCGCATTTTCGTTCCTTTGTTTTCAATGTCGGGCGATTGCGCGACGCGATTCGTCACGTGCCCAGCTCACTCTTCATCAGTTTCGGCAGGAAGCCTTCGTGGGCGGTGCGAAGCTCGGTGAGCGGAAGCGCCGTGTCGCCTTTGAGTGCGATCGAATTGCCGCTGACGCGGCCGACGATGCGGGCCGGTAGTTCGAGAAGGCGGGCGCGCTCCAGAACTTCCTCGGCCTTCTGCGGCGTCACTTCGACGACGTAGCGGCCTTGGTCCTCGCCGAACCAAATAGCGTGTGCGGGGAGCTTGCCCTCGTAGGGATAAAGCTCGACGCCGACGCCACTTGCCTCGCGCGACAGTCCGTTCTTGCCGCCGGCGAGGGCCATCTCCGCGATTGCGACGAGCAGGCCGCCGTCGGAGCAATCGTGGACGGCCAGCACGCGCCCCTCGCGGATCAAGGTGCGAATCAGGCGACCAGCTTTGATCTCTGCATCGAGATCGACGGGAGGCGGCGCGCCATCGAATTTGCCGGTGGCGTACTGCTGATAGAGCGACTGGCCGAGGTGTCCTTCCTCGCGGCCGATCACGATCAGCATGTTGCCTTCGTGCTTCAAGCGAATGTCGGCGATCTTCGCCCAATCCGGTACGAGGCCGACGCCGCCGATTGCGGGAGTTGGCGGAATGCCGACGCCGTTGGTCTCGTTGTAGAGCGAGACGTTGCCGGAGACGACGGGATAGTCGAGGGCTGTGCAGGCTTCCGCCATGCCGCGGACGCTCGCCACGAACTGGCCCATGATCTCGGGGCGCTCGGGATTTGCGAAGTTCATGTTGTCGGTGATGGCGAGCGGATCGGCGCCGACGGCCGTCAGGTTACGCCATGTCTCGACGACGGCTTGCTTCGTGCCTTCCTCGGGGTCGGCGGTCACGTAGCGCGGCGTCACATCGCATGCGATAGCGATGGCCTTCTTGGTGCCATGGACGCGGACGACGCCGGCATCGCCGCCTGGACGGCCGACAGTGTCGCCCATCACCATGTGATCGTATTGCTCCCAGATCCAACGCCGCGACGAGAGATGGGGTCCGCCCATCAGGTCCTTCAGCGTGCCGAGGATCGAATTCGGCGCGGGCACCCATTCGGGTAGAATTTTCGCGGGCTTCTTCGGCTCGATATAGGGGCGCTTGTACTGCGGCGCCGAGTTCGCAAGCACGGGCACGGGCAGATCGGCTTCGATATTGCCCTTGTGCTTGATGATCATGCGCCCTGTGTCGGTCGTCACGCCGATGACGGCGAAGTCGAGGCCCCATTTCGTGAAGATCGCTTTCGCGTCGGCTTCGCGCTCGGGCTTCAGGATCATCAGCATGCGCTCTTGGCTTTCCGAGAGCATCATCTCGTAAGCCGTCATGCCGGTTTCGCGCTGGGGAACGAGGTCGAGATTGAGTTCGATGCCGACGCCGCCCTTGTCGGCCATTTCCGACGTCGATGACGTGAGGCCGGCGGCGCCCATGTCCTGAATGGCGATGATCGAGTTGGTCGCCATCAGTTCGAGGCAGGCTTCGATCAAAAGCTTTTCGGTGAAGGGATCGCCGACCTGGACGGTCGGGCGTTTCTCGTCGGATTTCTCGTCGAACTCGGCGGAGGCCATCGTCGCGCCGTGGATGCCGTCGCGCCCCGTTTTCGAGCCGACGTAGACGACGGGCAGGCCGACGCCTTTCGCGGCGGAATAGAAAATCTTGTCGGTCTTGACGAGGCCAACGCACATGGCGTTGACGAGGATGTTGTTGTTGTAGCCTTCGTCGAAATTCGTTTCGCCGCCGATGGTCGGAACGCCGGTGCAGTTGCCGTAGTGGGCGATGCCGGCGACGACGCCGCCGACGAGGTGGCGCGTCTTCGGGTGATCGGGGCTGCCAAAACGTAGCGCGTTCATGTTGGCGACGGGACGTGCGCCCATCGTGAAGACGTCGCGCATGATGCCGCCGACGCCCGTTGCGGCGCCCTGGAAGGGTTCGATGTAGGACGGGTGGTTGTGGCTCTCCATCTTGAAGACGACGGCATCGCCGTCTCCGAGATCGACAACGCCCGCATTTTCGCCGGGGCCCTGGATGACCTTCGGGCCTGAGGTCGGCAGCGTCTTCAACCAGACGCGTGAGGATTTGTACGAGCAGTGCTCGCTCCACATCACCGAGAAGATGCCAAGCTCGCAGATCAGGGGCTCGCGGCCGAGGATGTCGAGCAGGCGCTGATATTCTTCGGGCTTGAGGCCGTGCTCGGCAACGATCTCGGGAGTGATCTTTCGGGTGGTCGTCTCGGTCATCAGGGTCTCTTCGGACGCTCGAATTGCGTCCGCTTATATGGGCTCGAAGCCGGTTTGTCGCCTTTGCGCTCCCCGGAGCCCAATGGCCAAACGTCGCGATGACGCTGCGAGGAAGAATTGAGGCCGAAACCTCCGTGACGTCATGCCGGCGAAGGCCGGCACCCAGACAAGTAATCTCCAACCACTATTGTGAGGCCTGGCCGGGTCCCGGCCTTCGCCGGGATGACGGAAATGGTGGGTCGACGATGGACTTCAATGCGAGGAGGCCTTCGGCAGCCAGTTGCTCACTTCTTATGCTTCGCGAGCCAGGCATTCATGCCTGCGATTTCGATCTCTTGGGCTTTGATGATGTCATCAGCCAGTTTCCGTATCTCGGGGTCCTTGCCGTATTGCAGCTCGACCCCGGCCATGTCGATGGCGCCCTGGTGGTGGGGTATCATGCCCTGAACGAAATCGACGTCCGCGTCGCCCGTGAACGACATCGTCATGCCGGAGTGCATTTTCTGGTTGGCGGCCTCGAAAGCCTTTGATGATGGAGAAGATTCAGCTGATGTGCTCCCCATGTCCATGTTTCCCATGTTCATGTGGTCCATCGACTTCATGTCCGTGTCCTCGGCGATCGCGGGCGAGGCTGCGACGAGACCGAGGCAGAGAAAACCGGCAATGACCTTCACGGGATGTCCTTTCAAACGATCGAGATATGAGTTCACTGAGGAATAAGGAAAGTCCGCACGTGGCTTTGTTGCGGCCTGCCCTCCTCTTGTCCTCGCGCCCGGCCCCTGCAACCGAACGGGTTCAGCGCACCGGCGACAGCCTGCTTCCGCTGCTCCGGATGAACTCCGTGTGAACTCCCCGCGAAACTCCGCTGCGGCAGCTCCGCGCTGTGAACGCCGCATTGCTGCGTTGCGGTAGGTTGCTCTTTTATTTGGCAGAATCGGTGGGCTATATGCCTTAAACACTAGCAATTCCGGTTTGGCGATGTACGGCAGCACGGGTACGCCGCGCCGCGATACAGGCACGAAAAGGAACACTTCAATGTCATCTCCCAAGTCCGGCGGGCTTTCGTCGATCTTCGCGGGCGTTTCAATTGCTGACCTAGTCCGGGCCGCCAGCTTCGCGCGCTCCCGCCCCACTCAGAATTGGCCGTCGCCGCTGGAGGTGGCATATGCCGGGCGCTTTGCGGCCCAATCCCAGCCCTCGGCCACGCATGGCGATGACGCTGAGAGTGACGTGCTCGAAACAGTACGCGCACGGTTGGCCGCGTAAGAATTCAAGCATAAGCAATACCCAAAGGAAGCGGGACCCTCGCTTCCTTTTTTGCGTTTTGACGGTGCGGGTGGTTGCGGTCCTCTGACCACCGTCACCCGCTTTGGATGTGGCACTTTCCGTCCTACCCGTTCGGGCTGTGACCGTTTCGCGCTGCAAAACGCGCATTACGGATTTGCAAGCTTGGGGATTTTTCTTGGCAGGTCAGTAGCTTATTTAGCTACCTCAGCGGTGACGTCACGCCCAGACAATTCTGCGCGGGTTTGAACTCACCGCTCTTAGACAGTGGAGATTCCTGTCATGACTTCCGCAAAACTCACAGGTGTTGTGCTTTTATCGAGCCTAGCTTTGCTTCGTGGTGCTGATGTTTCGTCTGCGGGTGAGGCGGCGACCTATCACGTTGCTCCGCTCAAGGGCATTACCTTGGCGGTCGGGTCGAAGCGGGCGGTCGGCTATTACACGAACGCCGGCAATGCCTGCAATTTGACGCTCATGTTGGCGGATGCCTATTCTGAAACCGACAAGACGGTGTCGGAGCCGGTCCGGATCAATCTGACGGTCCGCGAAGGCGCTTCAGCGCAGGTCGATGCTCTCGAAGGTTCGCTTGCGTTCGCATGCGCGTCGGGTGCGTCGTCGATGACCATACAACCCATTCAGCGCGTCGCTCATAACGCAGCTGCGAAATAACACCGGCAGCGGGTTGCCTCGGCGCTTTCAAGTCCACGCTTGCAAGCCGTTCGAGCAGGGGGAGGGAGCTACAACTCCCTTTCTTTTTTTATTCCGGCTTAAGTTTTGTTTTTGCTAAGCTTTTTTGGCCTTCCCCGCGACGAAGGGGCGCTGTGTGGCGCGCATGATAGAGCTGCCTGGGCCCCCTGGCGGAAGGTCCGCGGATCACTAATCTAGCCCGGGGGCTAATCCCGGGATCCAGGCGGGACAGTCGTCCTGTCGGTTAGCTCAAAACAGGTGATGTTATGAAGGCCTTCGTGTTCGCTGTTTTCCAGTCGTGGTCTGCTCATGCGGATACGCGGAATAGCCAGCGGCGCGGGAACCTCCGCTAAGCGGAGCGTTCGACTGCACGAGAAAGGGGCCTTGCGGCCCCTTTTTTGTTGGGTGTTGATGTTGGACGCCTAGCGACTCCGCTACGCGCAGCCGGCCGCTGGGCGCGGGCTGACCAATCTACCAGCGACCGGAGAAAGCCGGAGCCGACCTCACGTCGCGAAAGACGAGCTGTGGCCGGAAACGTGGCGCGGAGGCCATCGCGACGAGGCGCTTTTCCGTCAGTTTGCGCAGGTTGGCCGAGAGATGCAGGTAGAGCTGCTTCATGCGCATCAGGCGCGTTGCGCTCGGTGCCGGTAGCTGTTGCTCACGTTCGATCAGCTCACGGATACGGGCAGCGCGCTCGAGAAGGGTCACGAAACGACGGGACATACGGTTTCCTCCGCATCGGAAGTTGAAGGTATGTCCGGTGGAATCGACAAAGCACCGGGCACACCCGATGCGGTCCGACATCGCAGCACCGTTATGGCACTGCCAGAGGGGCCCGGCCCCGCAATCGTTAAATGAGGTAGGAAGGACTTCGCAGCGCGCCAAGTGGCTCTTCGTAAATGCCACCGAAAGATCACAATTGGGGCCGTTCAGGCCGCGGCTTCGAGGGTGGAGAGCAAGATGCTTTCGAAGACGCGGCGGCCGTCGGTGCCGCCGAGGGCGTTTTCGTAGAGGCGTTCCGGATGGGGCATCATGCCGAGCACGCGGCCCGTCTCGTTGACGATGCCGGCGATGTTGCGCTGAGCCCCGTTCGGGCAGTTCTCCGCGCTGACCTCGCCCGCGGCATCGGAATAGCGAAAGGCAACGCGGCCTTCGCCTTCGAGGCGATCAAGCGTCTCGCTATCGGCGAAGTAGTTGCCTTCGCCATGCGCAATCGGAACCTTGATCACTTCGCCTTCGCGATAGCACTTCGTAAAGAACGTCTGATCGTTCTCGACCTTGAGGAACACGTCGCGACAGATGAAGTGCAAGGATGCGTTGCGAAGGAGTGCGCCTGGAAGCAGGCCAAACTCGCAGAGGATCTGGAAGCCGTTGCAGATGCCGATGACGGGCGTTCCGGCTTTCGCTTTGGCGACGACGTCCTTCATGATCGGCGAATGCGCGGCCATCGCGCCGCAGCGAAGATAATCGCCGTAGGAGAATCCGCCCGGGAGCACGATGACGTCGGAGGAGGGTACGCTTGCGTCGCCGTGCCAGACCATCTTCGGCGCGAATCCGGTGACGCGCTCGATCGCCGTTTGCACGTCACGATCGCAGTTCGATCCGGGAAAGACGATGACGGAAGCGCGGAGCAATTCTGGCCTATCTGAACTATTGACCGGTCAAATCGATCCCAGCAAATAGTGAGACTCGCCCCCTAAGTCCACCATACGCGAGGTCGCGGCGGCGGCTCAGCCGATCTCGTAGCTGTAATTCTCGATGACAGTGTTGGCGAGCAGGTCCTTACACATCTGCTCGACGATGACCTTGGCTTTCGCCGGGTCGCTCTCAGCGAGGTCGACCTCGATATACTTGCCCTGGCGGACATCGCCGACGCCCGAGATTCCGAGCCCCTTGATGGCGCCTTCGATGGCTTTGCCCTGCGGATCGAGCACGCCGTTTTTCAATGTGATCTTGATGTGGGCTTTCATAGAGCTTCCAGATTTGTCATCCCGGATCGGCCTTTTGGCCGTCCGGGGTGACAGGGAAGTTGTTAGTTCGGCTTGCCGTTTACCGGTGTAATCGGGCTGGTTGCCGGGCCGTTCGACGCAACGAGCACGGGGCCCGCACCGCGCGGACGCGGTGTTTCGGTCAGGACGCCGAGACGACGAGCGACTTCCTGATAGGCTTCGAGAACGCCGCCGAGGTCGCGACGGAAACGATCCTTGTCGAGCTTGTCGCCCGACTGGATGTCCCACAGGCGGCAGCAATCGGGGCTGATCTCGTCGGCGAGCACGAGACGAACCTGCTCGTTGTCGTAGAGACGGCCGAACTCGACCTTGAAGTCGACGAGGCGGATGCCGATGCCGAGGAAGAGACCGACGAGAAAATCGTTGATCCGCAGCGCGAGCTGCATGATCTCATCGATCTCTTGCGGGGTCGCCCAGCCGAACGCCGTGATGTGCTCTTCCGAGACCATCGGATCGTTAAGCTCATCTTTCTTGTAGTAGAATTCGATAATCGAGCGCGGAAGCTGCGCGCCTTCTTCAAGACCGAGGCGCGTCGACAGCGAACCGGCTGCAACGTTGCGCACGACGACCTCGAGCGGCACGATCTCAACTTCGCGGATCAACTGCTCACGCATGTTGAGTCGCTTGATGAAATGCGTCGGTACGCCGATCTCGCCGAGTTTCGTAAAAATGTATTCGGAGATGCGATTGTTCAGAACGCCCTTGCCCTCGATCAACGCGTGCTTCTTCGCGTTGAAGGCGGTCGCGTCGTCCTTGAAGTGCTGAATGAGGGTTCCGGGTTCCGGACCCTCATAGAGGACCTTCGCCTTACCCTCGTAAATGCGCCGACGCTTGTTCATTCCTGGACCTCTGAGGATCAACAGCTTGCTCTCACTCATAGCGATATATGGATCTTTTCACGAGTTCGTACACGGACGCTGACGCCTTGATTTTCCAACGTGTTTTCTTGGTGTCGGGAAGGAAGCGGCGCACCTTTTCGCGCTCGGATGTCTTGCTCGGACACTAGCCGAAGGAGGGGGGCGACACAATGTAGACCATGAGCCGCAGCACCCCTTATGGTGAGCGGCGGTCAAGCCGTTGATTTAGCTCAGGGCGCGCGGTAACGCTCCCGTAGATATGCATTTGACGGCCGTCTGCAATACGCGCACAGCGTGCAAATGCGGCAGATGCAACCAAAAGTACAGCCCGGCGGCAGTCCGGGAATTAGGAGGACAGCATGACGACCTTCGATGAGCGGGAGCGGGGTTTCGAAAGTAAATTTGCTCATGACGAAGACCTAAAGTTCCGGGCCGAGGCTCGTCGCAACAAGGCTGTCGCCGAATGGGCCGGTGCCAAGCTCGGTCTCGTCGGCGAGGCACTCGAGGCCTACGTCAAGGATGTTCGCAAAGTCGATCTCGTCGAAAGGGGCGATGACGACGTTTTCCGCAAAGTGAAGGGTGATCTCGCGGCGAAGGGAATAGCGGTCGACGATGTTGAAATCCGTTCCTTCATGACGGAAGCCCTCGCCAAGGCGGTCACGGACATCGAGTCGGCGAAGAGCTGAAGTTTTTGTTTGCGCTCGGCGACTCCGCTTCGCGGAGCCGGCCGCCGAGCGCAACGGATTTTATCCGAGCCTCTTCAGAAACTGACCGAATTGCAAAAGACCTTCCGGCCATGGCCCGTGGCCGGAAGCGATGTTGATGTGGCCGCTCTCGCCCGCATCGCTCAATGTCGCGCCCCACTTTCCGGCGAGATGTTCGGCGCGGGCGTAGCTGCAATAGAGATCGTTGTTGGCGACGACGACGTGCGCGGGAAACGGTAGTCGCCGCTCGGGCATGGTCTCGAATCCGCGAGGTCCCTTTTCGGGCGGCCAACGTCTGCCGCCTGTGTCGGGCCAGAAGTTGGCATAGTCGAGGTCCGAGGGGGCGACGAGGAAGGCCCCGATGACGCCGTGGCGTTTCAGCTTGTCGGCCGCGAGGACGACCGCCGGCACGCCGACCGAATGCGCGACGACGACGACCGGTTGCGTGGCGCCGCCTGCGAATTTCGCCATGCGGTCGCCCCAGGCTTCGACTTCGGGATTGTCCCAGTCCTGCTGGACGACGCGGCGGGCGGTTCTGAGATTTCGTTCCCAGCGGCTCTGCCAGTGGTCGGGGCCTGAATCCTGCCAGCCGGGCACAATGAGGATGTCGACTTCAGATGTTTTCATGGGCGGATGTGATTAACGGACGGCGCCGACGGAGGGAAGAGCGGCAGAGAGACCGGGTCCGGGCCGGCGCAGAACTCCGCCGCCGGCCTTTCCCGCGACGGCCGCTACCACCGCCTCGTCCCACGCCGCAGCCTGCGTTCGGCTTCGCGGACTTTCTTGTCTTCGTCTCGTGCCCGCCGTTCAGCGCCGCGAAGCTCGTCCTCGAGGATCAGGCGCTGGGCAAGGCTCGGGTCGCCGACGTCGATCGTTATCGCCAGATCGCCACCAGCCGTAATCCGCGAGGACAAAGCGAGGTGGTGGCCGCGATATAGAATTTGCTGATAGGCGACTTCGATACCGCGCTGGTTTCTCATGATGGCGCGGATGGCGAGCAACGCGACGTTGGCGATTTGGCTGCCTAGCCGCTCGCGGACGGTGCGCGACGGTTCAATGTAAACGGGGAGATTGGATCGGACCATTGCAGGCTCCTTCGCAGACGCACGAACGCGCAAGCGGAATTGCTTGGCGCGGCGGAGGCGTTGCGAAGATCGGCTGCTAATTGGTCATCGGGTCTCTCGTGCTTGATCGCTCGGTCCAGTGCGAGCGCGGAAAAACAAAAATAACTCCCGGCTCGGATCGCGCAAGAACTCAATGAATATCGAGATCGTGGCGTCACTGGGGAAAAGGCCCGAGGCGTAGAGGTGTTCAGTTCGGGAACCGCACGCGAGGCGTGGCGTTGCCGGTTCGCATCGTCTGCACTCTGAGGAGACGCCCCCCATGAAAATCAAAAACCTGGAAGACCTTTTCAATCATACGCTCGAAGACATTTATTATGCCGAGAACAAACTCGTTAAGGCGCTGCCGAAAATGGCCAAGGCGTCGGACTCCCCGGCGCTCGCGGAGGCTTTCATGGGCCATCTCGAGGAGACGAAGGAGCACGTCACGCGCCTCGATGAGGTGTTCAAAAAGCTCGGCCGTAAGGCCAAGGCGACCGAGTGCCCAGCGATCAAGGGCATTCTGGAAGAAAGCGACGAGTTGATGTCGGAGATCAGGGATGCCGACACGCGCGACGCGGCGATGATCGCAGCGGGACAAGCTGCCGAGCATTACGAGATCACCCGCTACGGTACGCTCGTGTCGTGGGCAAAGCTGCTTGGCCACAAGGACGTCGCGATGATCCTTGAGAAGACGCTCAAAGAGGAATACGTCGCCGACGACAAGCTGACGAAGCTTGCCGAGAGTCGCCTCAACAAAGAAGCGGCGTAAGAGAGGCCCTTTTCGAAAACTCAGAGCGGCGGTGCGGGAGGGTCGGAGACCAGGAAGAGGACGTAGGTCGCCCCGTTCGCGCTGCCGTTCTCGCGCTTCAGTGTTCCGATTTGCTCGATCTTGTCGAATTTTTCATGGAGCAAAGGAAGATCGACGCGCCTTTCGAGCTCTACATAGAGCGCCGGCTTGGCGAGCAACGATGCGGGCATCGGCGGCAGAAAGATATAGCGGATGCGCTGATCGAGCTGTGCGACTTCGCTTCGCCCTTTGAGGCCCATCGCAAGCTGTCCGGTGGTCGCGTAGCTGGATGTCGCGACCCAGGCGGCGCCTGCCTCGCGACGCTTTGCGTCGATTTGATCAACTAGGGACGGCCAGCCTCGCATCTGCTCTGTCGGATCTTTAGGGGATGCGAACAGCGGATGAAGCGCGTGGGCGTAAAGGAAAGCCGTCATGGCGAAGCCGATGCCGAGCGCGGCCACAAACGTCGCGCGTCGCCAAGCGAGGGGCACCACCTCTATGCCGAGGGCTGCGCAGATCGCGAACATGGGATAGAGCGGCCCCGGCCAATTTCCCTGCACGCGGTCATGAAGTGAGTGGAGAAAGAAGTAGATCAGCATCGGCAGGGTAGACGCCGCCAGCAAAACGTCGCTTTGCCGCCGACGCTCGAATGCCGCGCGTGTGACCCGTACGAAGCCGACAAGCGCGAGTATCGCGATTAGTGGGCTTTCCAGCAGCGCGAAGCCGCCGACGAGTTCGAGGAGATAGCTCAGGCCGGCCGACCCGCTACGGGCGACGCGTCCGAACTGCTTCGTAAATGAAGCCCAGTCGTGTTCTGCGTTCCAGATGGCAACGGGGCTTGCGACGGCGGCGGCGATGAGGCCGCCGACCCAAAGCTCCGGGGTGCGAAACCATTTGCGATTTTCCGGCAGCGCAAGGAGCCAGACGACGATGGTCGCGCCGAGAAAGAGGTTGGTATATTTCGACAGAAGGCCGAGACCGGCGAAAAGGCCGATAGCCAGCCACCATCTGGGATTTTGGCTGCGGTCGAGTTCGGCCAGCCCCCAGATGACGAGGCCTGCGAAGAGCACTGACGGAAGGTCCGGCGTGACGATGATGCCGCCGATCGCGAGAAGCGGCATCGCCAGCATGATCCAGACGGCGCGCCGCGCGATTACGGGACCGTAAAGTAGCTCAGCCGTTCGCCAGAGGATTGCCGCTCCGGCGAGAACAATGACCGGCGCAAGCAGGCGCACGCCAAGCGAGGTATCGCCTGCAATCGCGCGGCCGGCGCCAATGATCCAAGCGACCATCGGCGGGTGATCGAGGTACGAGAGCGCAGGCGCCAACGACCAAATTCGATAGTAAGCCTCGTCGTCGACCAGGCCAGTATAGCTGGCGATCGCGAGCCGAAGAGCGGTCAGCGCAAGGACCGCCGCCAAGAGAAGATTGTTTGCCGACCGGCTATCGAGGTCTTCTTCCGGTGGTGCAGATTCTGGAGACGTGGCGGTGGTTGCTGTGGCCATTAGCGCCGCCACGTCAGTGACGAGCTGACGGCGTAATTGAAGACGGCGGCCATTACGGCACCGGCGACGCCTGCACGCCACCAAGTGGTATCGTGGCTATAGACCAAGTCCGCCACCCCGATATTGGCGAGCGTGCCGACGCTGCAGACGACATAGAAGATCAGCAGACCTTTCAGCGCGTCGAACCCCTGTAGGCGACGGTCGCGGAATGTCAGGGCGTTGTTCAAGAAGAAATTGAAAGTCATGGCCACGAAGGATGCGAACACCTGTGCCGTGTTGAACGATGCGCCGCCCAGAACGATGGCGCTTCGAAGTGCCGCCAAATGAATGATGAGGCCTGTCGCACCGACGAGCGCGAAGAGGAAAAATCTCGGTGGAACCCAGTTGCCGGTGATCTTTGCCAGCAGCAGGCCAAGGAAGTCAGCAATCACGAGGCCGTCGAGCTTCGACTTTCCGACCCGGCGCGGGCGGAACACATAAGGCATCTCCCGGACGTTAATGCCGGAGGGTGCCGACGCGAGAATGTCGAGGAGGAGCTTAAACCCGCCGGGCGAGAGATTCGGAGCAATCGTGTCGATAACGCTTCGTCTGATCATGAAGAAGCCGCTCATGGGATCGCTGACGTTCGTCCGGAGCAGGGCGTTGCTGAGACTGGTTGCGAGCACGCTCGAAATTTGCCGAGTCGCCGAAAAGCCCTCACGCGCTTCTCCTGATTGGCCGTAACGCGTGCCGATCACGAGGTCGGCGTCGCCGCTTTCGACGGCGCTCAGCATGCGCGGCAATAATTTTTCGTCGTGCTGGAGGTCGGCGTCGACGACGGCCACTATGTCCGCGGCGGAGGCGAGCATGCCTTCGACGACGGCTCCCGCAAGGCCGCGCCGGCCCACTCTGCGGATCGCGCGCACGCGGCCGTCATGTTCGCCAATGGACCGAATTGCGCCGATCGTTCCGTCGGGACTGTCGTCATCGACAAAGATCACTTCCCAGCCGATGCCCGCAAGCGCGGCATCGAGGGCGGCGATCATCGCGGCGATGTTGCCGGCCTCGCAATAGGTCGGAATAACGACGGAAAGGCGCGGGCGGGCAGCGGCCTTCGTGCCCGGAGGTTCGGTAGATGGCTTCGCGGAAACGGTCATTGGGATTCCGGCACGGGACTCAGACATTACCAGGCCATTGCGGCAGCGCATTCCCGGCAGTTCGGGAGATAGCTCTAAAGAGCAGATAAAAGCCGGCGACGGTCAACGCCATGGCGACACCCGCAAAGATCACGTCCGACAGAAAATGCGCGCCCTGCGAAATGCGCACCACGCCCGAAAGCAGGCCGAAAAAGACGCCGACGATGATCAGTCTACGGCCCATGGCGGGAAAGAGAAAGGCAGCGGCAAAGAACGTCGCATACATCATCGAGGCTTCGCCGGCCACGAACGAGCAATTTCGGGCGCATTGATCCGACAGCACAAGCGGCCGCGAATAGGTCTTCGATCCACCGAACTCGACGAGGTGGACGGGGCGAGCACGCCCCCAATGATCCTTGAGGATGACGTTGCCGACGATACCCGGGCCAATCACCAGGCAGGCGCCGAGAAAAAGCCATCTCCCGGTCTTCAGGCCGAAAACGGCGCGTTTGCGAATGATGGAGGCGACGAGGCCAAAAGCGTTAAGGAGGCAAACGCCGACGAAGGAGACATAAAGAACCATACGGATCACGTCCGAAGGGGTCGTCAGCGAAGGGCCGTAAAAAATCCCGCCGGCTTTCCCAGAAAAGACGCCGTTTCCCTTATAGAAGAATGCGGAAGTCTTCAGATCGATTTCCGGAAACAAAAAGAAGACGATGGCCGCCGCCGTACCGACGATGGCTGCCCCCCGGAGAAGCAATGAGACATTGCTGCTTTCTTCTTGCGCCTTGATCTCGGCTTGCGGTTCTGCAGCCGTCATGATCCCCATCGAACTCAACACCTTCCGCCTGAGGCTCGCTTAAACTTTCGCTTCCCGGATGTCACGCAGAAGCAACTTGGCCGGTCAGCTACGCCGAGCCTTGCTCGAGGGCTTTGAAACGCTCCGCCTCCAATGTGTCGAAAAGGAGTTGAATGCTTCCCGCGGTGATGGCCATCAGGACCCCCGCGAACACGACATCGGAGAGGAAGTGCCCTCCTTGAGCCATGCGTGTCAGGCCCGAGAGTCCGCCGAGCACGATGGCGAGTGCGACAAACGAGCGCGATCTGAACAGAAGCGCGGCTGAGAAAAGGACGATGAAGACCGACGATGCCTCGCCAGAGACGAAGGAGCAATTGTATTCGCACTGGTTGGATGGAGGGAACGCGGCTGTGAACGCCTTTCCGCCACCGAATTCCACGACATCCCGGGGCCGCGCCCGGCCCCAGTGATCCTTGAAGCCGATGTTGGCTACGACGAGCGGGCCTGTGACCAAGCATAGGGCAACGAAGAGCCACTTGCGAATCCCCAGTCCCAGCCAAGTGCTGGCCGTCCGGGCAGCGATGATCAGGCCGAGAACGGTTATCACGCACGTCAGATAGAAGAAGACATTAAAGCCCTGGCGCGCCAACCAAAACAAAGTGAGATGATTGCCGATGAATTGGCCATGCCCGGCGTAGAAAAGCCGTTCGACCGCTAAATCGATTCCCGGAGCAAAAACAAAGATGGCGAGCGAAATAGCGCCAACCGTAAGGGCGCCTCTGAGCAAGCCGATTGCGGTGACAGCCGGCTGCCCTTCGGCCACATCATCGTCGTGGTGCTCGTCCGATTCGAACGCAAAGTACGGCGTCCACATTCACGTCACCCCGACATCCCCCGACTCGCGGGCCAAGTTCGTCAGCGAACATGACGGTGGCGTGTCAGTTTTATTACCGATCAGTGATAATAGGCACGAGGTCACTCGCATTGCTACCGCCTCTCGGGTGATGCCTTTCTATGGGAGCCGGGTGGTTACGCGGCTCCGAACACGCGCTTGAAAATCGTGTCCACGTGGGCCGTATGATAGTCGATGTCGAACATGGCATCGAGATCGCTGGGCGGCAGCTTCGACGTCACGTCCTTGTCCGACTTGAGCTCTGTCAGGAAGTCCTTACCCTTTTCCCAGGTCTTCATCGCGTTACGCTGAACAAGAGCATAGGCGTCCTCGCGGCTTACGCCCGCCTGGGTCAAAGCCAGCAGCACGCGCTGGGAATTGTGCAGGCCTCCGAGCTTCTCCAGGTTCTTCTTCATATTCTCGGGGTAGACGACGAGCTTTTCGATGATGCCTGCGAGCCGCGCCAGCGCGAAGTCGAGGGTCACTGTTGCGTCCGGGCCGATCATCCGCTCGACGCTTGAATGGGAAATATCGCGCTCGTGCCAGAGGGCGACGTTTTCCATGGCGGGGAGCGCGTAAGCGCGGATCATGCGGGCAAGGCCGGTGATATTTTCCGAGAGCACCGGGTTGCGCTTGTGCGGCATCGCGGACGAGCCCTTCTGGCCGGGCGAGAAATATTCTTCCACTTCGAGAACTTCCGTCCGCTGCAGGTGACGGATCTCGATCGCGAGGCGCTCCATGCTGGACGCGACGACACCGAGCGTCGCGAAATACATGGCGTGACGGTCGCGCGGGATGATTTGTGTGGAGACGGGCTCCGGTACGAGGCCCATCTTCTCCGCCACATATTCCTCAATGCGCGGGTCGACGTTGGCGAAAGTGCCGACCGCTCCCGAAATGGCGCATGTGGCGACCTCTTTTCTGGCCGCGACCATCCGCTCCCGGGCGCGCTGGAATTCCGCGTAAGCGTAGGCGAGCTTGATGCCGAAGGTGGTCGGCTCGGCGTGGATGCCGTGGCTGCGGCCGATCGTGATCGTATTCTTGTACTCGAACGCCCGGATCTTCAGCGCCGCGAGGAGGCGGTCAAGATCGGCGATCAGAATGTCGGCCGCGCGCACCAATTGCACGTTGAGGCAGGTGTCCAGGACGTCGGATGATGTCATTCCCTGGTGGATAAAGCGGGCCTCCGGGCCGACGTGCTCGGCGAGGTGGGTCAGGAAGGCGATCACATCGTGTTTCGTGACCGCTTCGATTTCGTCGATGCGCGCCACGTCGAAGACGGTGGCCGAGCCTTTTTCCCAGATCTTTTTTGCCGCAGCCTCCGGAATTATGCCGATCTGAGCGCTTGCGGTCGCGGCGTGGGCTTCTATCTCAAACCAAATTCGAAAGCGCGTTTCGGGCTCCCAGATGCGGGTCATCTCGGGACGGGAGTAGCGGGGAATCATTGAGCTAAATCCTTGATGCGATGCGGGAGGCGTAGCAGACGGGCCACGGGGCATCAATCGCGGGACCGCTTCTTATCCGAGCAACTTGCGCCTTCCGACTTCTCAAAGGTTCTGCTGCTGTGCAGCTAATGCTTTGCAACAATTCGTGAAGCATCGTCCAATTGTCGCCAGCCTATTGCCACGAATGCCTGAGTTAATTCGCCCATTACGGGGGTCGTAATTCTGTTCTTCGTTCAGCGATTATTCAGGGCAGTTAAGCCACACTCGTAAAATTCGTCGGTCCACGGTCGAATATCGCATTCTATTTGGCGACCGGCGGGCCTACATTGGTTGACCCAAGGATGTAATGAGTCGAGGAGCTCTCTCGGGTGGAACAGTTGAAACCCCGTTGCGCTCCGAGAGAAACCACAGCGGGAGACTAGCAGAACATGTCGCAACAGATGGGCAGCGGGGAGCTTGCTGACTTGGTCCATCAAATGGAGCAGTCGGAAGATGATCCGCGCCAATGCTATGCACTGGTGAAAGAAAGAATCAGCGAATTTCGGGATTCGGGCCGGGATATACCGGATGAATTGTCGAAACTTGAAAGGCAGCTAATGACGGAATGCATGCTGGCCTCTCAAGGCCGCTAATATCCGTCGTATTGCGGGCCTGCATTCGCTCGCCCCTTTTTATTTCAAAGCCCTTAATTCATTAAGGCCGGCTTACGCGAGTTTTTGCGTGGGGCGGCCTTTTGCCAATGTGTACGGATCAACGCCGAGAGCGCACGGTCGATCGATCTTGGCTAAAGGACGTTGTGGGTGCCGTCGCAATAGGGCTCGTCGTCGGTCGCTTTGCAGCCACAGATATTGAAGGTGCCCGTGCGATCCGGAATGAACTTCATCGGTTCGAACGACGTGCCTTCATGCGAGCCGTCGCAGAATGGCTGCGTCTTCGACCTGCCGCAGCGGCAGTACCAATATTCCTGACCTTCCGTCAGATCCACCTGGTAAGGGCCCGTCTGCGCGACCACAGCCTCGTCGGACATCGTCGATACTCCATTGCCGACCGGAACTGGGCTCAGACGGCTTCCCGCATTTTCGCACTCGCTATCGGGTTTAGGGGCGCCCGGCAAGTGTCGCATAGTCCCGTCCCTTGCCGTCGCGCAGGGCTGTTGCCTAAGATCTAGGCCGGCCACATTATTCGGCAATCGGGTTGTAGACATCCGGTAGCGCCTGGGCGAAGCTGATGCTCGGCGTGGAGTCCTGGGGTGCGCGGCGGTGGGGCCGCTTCGGCCGGCCGCCGGGGTCGGCAAGGTCTTCGAGCGCTGGAAAAGTTTGTGCCTAAAGACGTTTAGATGAGGGACCCTTCGCATGTCCGATCTCTTCCGTAAGAAACCCGTTGCCTACGACGATGCGGAATTCGGTATGAAGAAGGTCTTGAGTGCCACGGACCTGACGCTGCTCGGTATTGGGGCGATCATCGGCACAGGCATTTTCGTGCTGACCGGGCATGCCGCCGCAACTCAATCCGGCCCCGCGGTTGTGCTGTCGTTCATCGTGGCCGGCGTGGCCTGCGCATTCGCGGCCCTGTCCTATGCTGAGCTAGCGGCTTCCGTCGGCGGTTGCGGCAGTGCTTATGGCTATAGCTATGCTGCCTTCGGCGAGCTCATCGCGTGGATCATCGCCTGGGACCTCATTCTCGAATACGGCGTGTCGGTCGCGGCCGTCGCCAACGGTTGGTCCGGCTACTTCAACAATGCGCTGACCGCGATCGGGATCGGGCTCCCTGAGCAATTCACGAAAGGTCCGTTCGCCGGGGGCGTCGTCAATTTGCCGGCGATCATCGTCATTCTCATTTTGATGTTTCTTTTGATCATCGGCGTCAAAGAGACGGCGCGGATCAATGCCGCAGCAGTGACGATCAAGCTGATTGCGGTCGCGATTTTCGTCGGAGTTGCAATATTCAACGTGCATCCAGCGAACTGGTCGCCTTTCATGCCGTTCGGTTGGTTTGGTCATGACGTCGACGGCAAGCCGGTCGGTGTGCTTGCCGGCGCGTCTCTGGTGTTTTTCGCCTACGTGGGCTTTGACGCCGTATCGACCGCGGTCGAGGAGGCGCGCGAGCCGCAACGCGATGTACCAATCGGAATTCTCTCGGCGCTGGCGTTCTGCACGATCATTTACATCATCGTCTCGGCGCTGATGACGGGCATTGTGCCCTATACGTCGTTGAACGTGTCGTCGCCGGCCTCGGAGGCGCTTCTCCTTATTGGGCACAGCACCGCGGCGGGTCTCGTTGCTGCCGGCGTCATCTTTGGGCTGACGACCGTGATGCTCGTGCTCTATTACGGTCTGACGCGCATCATCACTGGTGTCTCGCGCGATGGTCTGCTGCCGCCATATTTCTCCGTTGTGAACGCGCGCACTCGCACGCCCGTCCGCACGACGGTCTTGACAGGCGTCGTCATGGCCATCATGGCGGGTTTCATACCGCTCGGCGTCTTGGCCGAGCTCGTCAACATCGGAACCCTTGCGGCTTTTATCCTCGTCTGCGGCGGCGTGATCGTGCTGCGCCGCTCGCACCCGGACATGCCGCGCCCGTTCAAGATGCCGTTTGGGACGCTGTTCGCGGTCCTCGGGATCATTTCGTGCGGGGCGTTGATTGCGTTCCTGCCGTTCGAGACGCACCTGCGCTTCATCATCTGGCTTGCCGTGGGCCTCATCATCTATTTCGGCTACTCGGTGAGGAACAGCAAGCTGGCGACCGCGTGAGGACCGCTCTTGGGCGGGCCGCGGGCCGTTAATTAGAATTTCTCGAAGGCATATCCGCCGCAGGCAGCGGCATCTGGAAAAACGCCGACCCTAAGAGTAGGGTCCGGCCAAATCGGCTGCCTGAGCGCTCGCCTGCGCTCTGCCGAGCCGATTACGAGGACCATCGACAAATGGACTGCGACAGTCGAAGCGACACTTCGATTTCGCCGGCATCCCTCCCGGTCGCCTGATCTCAGGCTCCTCGGCGGCTGCGCGGCGGCCGACAACGAGAGAGGGCCTGCATATGCTGCGCAGCTATTGCCGCGAAAACTCGCACCTCATTCTCGCCGAGGAGGGTATTCCGTCCGAGGGCGCCGCCTTGCTCGGCCAAGCGCAATTCGGACCGGCCGTCTGGATCGATCTCTACAATCCGGCGCCGCAGGATAACCGCTACGTCGAGCAACTCTTGGCGATTTCGCTGCCGACGCGCGAGGAGATGCAAGAGATCGAAGTCTCCGCTCGCCTCTATCAGGAGGACGGCGCGGAGTTCATGACGCTGACGGCAGCGTCGCTGCTCGAAAGCGACGAGCCGATCAATACGCCGATCACGTTCGTGCTCAAGGGCAATACGCTCGTGACGGTTCGCTATGCCGAGCCGAAGGCTTTCGCCAATTTCGTCACGCGGGCACAGAAGGCCAATGCCGTGCCGGTCGCCAACGGCGAGCAGATCATGATGGGGCTGATCGAAGCGCTGCTCGATCGCATGGCAGACGCTCTCGAGCGGGTCGGAACCGGTATCGACGCCGTATCGCGCCAGGTGTTTCGGAAAGGCAAGGACAAGGCGGCACCCTCGGGCGAAGACTTGCAGGCGGCGATCGAGCGGATCGGGCAGGACGGCGACCTGTTGACGAAGGTCCGCGAAAGTCTCGTCAGCATCAATCGCGTGCTGACGTACCACACGAGCGTCGAGCAGCAGGACAAGAGGGTTACGAAGGACGCCAAGGCGCGCACCAAGGTTCTTTATCGCGATGTGGTCGCCTTGACCGATCAGGCGACGTTTCTGTCGAGCAAGGTCAACTTCCTGCTGGACGCGACACTCGGGCTGATCAACCTGCAGCAAAACCAGATCATCAAGATCTTTTCGGTCGCGGCCGTCGTATTCCTGCCGCCGACGCTGGTCGCGTCGATCTACGGCATGAACTTCAGCGATATTCCGGAGCTCAAGTGGGTGTTCGGCTATCCATGGGCGCTGGGCATGATGGTGCTTTCGGCGATCCTGCCGTACCTCTATTTCAAGCGCCGGAGATGGCTTTAAATTATTTGGCGCTTCCGACTCGCGTTCCGCGAGCCCGCCGGAAGCGCCGGCATTACATTTGTCATCCCGGCCGTAGCGCAGCGAAGAGCCGGGACCCAGGGTCATACCTGAGAACCGGCTTTCTGGGTCCCGGGTCTCGCAAGTCGGCTCGCCCGGGATGACAGGCGTTGTTTGATTTACGTCTCAAGAAGGCGTCGCGCCGCCTTGTCCGGGGTCATCGTTCCTGAGAGTACGGCATCGGCGAGCGGATCGAGCCCCTCCTTGCCACCGGACTTGATGCGCGCCGCGACGATATCGGAGGCGGCGCGGGCAATCAGATAGCGCGCGCGGCGCCGACGGCGATTTATTGCGCCATCGGCGACGACGCGGCTGCCGATCTCGTCGAACGTCTTGACGAGATCGGGAACGCCCTCACCACTAAGGGCACTCGTCTTCAGCACCGGAACTTTCTCCGCCGCGGTGGCGCGGATCGACAGAGCGCCGATGAGCTGCTGCATCGTCTGCTCGGCGCCGGGGCGGTCGGCTTTGTTGACGACGATGATGTCGGCGATCTCCAAGAGGCCGGACTTCATGGCCTGGATGTCATCGCCGAGGCCCGGTGCCGCGATGACGATGCGGACGTCGGCGACCTCGGCGACGTCGATTTCGTTCTGGCCGGTGCCGACGGTTTCGAGCAGCACGATGTCGAACCCGGCGCCGTCGAGCGCATCGATGATGCGGACGGCTGCAGGCGAAAGACCGCCGAGATAACCGCGCGAAGCCAGCGAGCGGATGAAGACGCCGTCGTCATCGAGCGCCGCCGTCATGCGGATGCGGTCGCCGAGGATGGCGCCACCGGAGATCGGGCTCGACGGATCGACTGCGATGACGCCGACCGTCCGGCCGTGCTGTCTAAGATGAGCGATAACGGCGTTGACGAGCGTCGACTTGCCGGCGCCTGGGGGACCGGTAAACCCAACGACGAGTGCGTGCCCCAAGTGAGGCTGGAGCGCCTGCAGCAATCCCGGCGCTGCGGCAGAGAGCCGTTCGAGCTCGGTGATCACCGTTGAGATCGCGCGCCGTTCGCCGGCCCTCATGCGGGTGACGAAGTCGCCGATATCTGCGGCGCCGATGCGGGCAACGGGGAAAAGGGGATCTGCGGTCGTCTTGGTCATAAGCGCTGATAAGAGGGAACGGCGGCGGTCGCAATGGAGCTTCGCGATTTTTGGTGAGGATGGACCGCGATGTCGCGTTCGATCTTTGCCGGGTTAATGGCCGAGATCGTGGGCGAAGTACTCGATCTCGTTATCCCGCCAAGCGGCCGGGTGTCCGGCAAAGCCCTTCTTGGCGCTGACGACGTTGTAGTTGTGCTCGCCTGCCTGAACCATGTCGGGGCCTTCTTGTGTGATCGCCTCGGCGCTCTTCGCGCTTGGCCGGACGATGGCGATGTGGCCCGGCTTGTTGTCGTGGTGATTGTGATAGGACGCGACGACGAGCTCACCATGGTTGGCCTCGTCTTCGGCCTCCTGCCCGTCCTTCAGGTGCCGCCAGCCCTGCGCGGCGCCTTCGCTCTCCAGCCATTCGTTCTGGGCGTTGGCCAAAAGCACTTGGCCGTGCTCGGGCGGGCGCAGGATATAAACGCCGAGCTGCTTTGCGGCGGAGGCTACGAACGCACTGCAATGCGTATGCACGCCGGTGCCCTTTTCAGGCTTGCCGTCCGGCACCCCGGTTTCCCAGTTGACGTGCAGGTGCGCGGGCCAGTGCTTTTCGACTTCAAAGCTGTCGAGTTTCTGAGCGAGTTGTTGCCCTGCCGGCGAGATCTGGTCGGCGTGCGCAACCTCAAACGCGCTGGCGGCGACGCCAAGTGCGGCTAGGGCGGTGATGCGGGTCAAGGATCTGGGTTGCACCAAGTGTCTTCCGCCTCTCTTAGCAATCAGAATTTCTCCAGCAGTTCTTCCTCTTTACCCGGTTCTTCTGGGCCTGCGGATCTCAGGATCGCGGGCAGGATGTCCTCCGCCTTGTCGACGACCGTGAGGTGCACGTCGAGGCCCGGCCGTATGAAGGTCTCGGCCTTCATGTGATCGAGGAGATTCAGGAAGGGGTCCCAGAAGCCGTTGATGTTGGCGACGACGATCGGTTTCGAGTGCCGTCCGAGTTGTGACCAGGTCAACTGCTCGACGAGTTCTTCAAGCGTCCCGACGCCGCCCGGAAGCGCAACGAACGCGTCGGCGCGATCGAACATCAATTGCTTGCGCACGTGCATGTTCTCGACGACGATCAATTCGTCTACGTCTTTCAGCATGTGTTCGCGGCTGCCCAGGAATTCCGGGATGATGCCCGTGACCTTGCCACCGGCGCCGAGTGCGGCGCGCGCGACTTCGCCCATCAAACCGAGGCTGCCGCCGCCATAGACCAAGCGGATGCCGTTGTCGCCAAGAGCCTTGCCGAGCTTTCTTGCTGCGATTGCGTAGGCGGAGTTCAGGCCCTTGCCGGAGCCGCAATAAACGCAGACGCCTTCGATTTTGGTTGGACTTCCAAGTTTCTCATCATTGGCCAACGCCTTTGCCGGCATTTTTGTCATTTCATTCATTCTCATTCCATTCTCAAACCATTTAACTTCAATATTTAGTGGGCCGGGCCCGACCCGCCAGAGCATGGCATAAGAACCATGCGGCTTTTGTGAGGGCTCGGTTACGCGCCTTGGCACAATTTGGCCCGTCGCTCCGGCAGGGCTTGGCGCCAGCCGGGAACGTGTGCTTAGTTGATACGCGGATTGCAAGGCGATGTTATGAAACACGGCGAGGCCACGGTTTCGGCAGGGAAAACCGCGATCTCCTGTGCGCGGGCCGGGGCCGTTGCCGGCATTCTGCTCGTTGCCGGTCTATTGCCGTTGCCGCTCGACGCCGCGATCGATCGCGACGAGCCGGGTCCCTTGGCGGCCCGTGTGGTTATCGACAGCGAATTTCCGCCGATTGCCGCCGAGGATAACGACGACGTGCTGCCGCCAGCCGGGGATCAAATTCCGACGCTGGCGGAGGACGTTCCGAAGGTGCCGCAGGCGCCGGCTAAAGTTTCTGGACCATTTCCGCCGTCTCCGTCCGACGGTCAATCGTCCGAAGCTGCTAAAGATGCGGCTGCCAAAGATCTCGATGCGACGCTGTGGCCACCGAAAGAACTCGGGCTCATGGATCGCGTTCAGGACTGGCTGGCGCGCGCGAACCGTGAGTTCCAATTCACGATTATTCGCCGGCTGTCGACCGCGCCAGCGGGCGGTGGCGGCGACGACATCGCGCGCAAACTCGAAGAGGTGAAGGAAGAGGACGCAGAAGCCGCAGCGAACCGGGCGGAGGAGGCGATCAAGGCGGCGCAGGCAAAGCAGGCCGCCGAAGCGAGGCATCAGCAGGAACTCGCCGACACTGCAGAGAAAGCCGCGAGAGAGGCTAAGGAGCGAGCCAAGGCACCAGAGCCGGCGTCCGCACCGCACGTCACTCCCAAACCCGACGATATCGCAGCGCTTTCCGAGGAGATGCGCAGGGAGCGGGAGCGAACTCGAAGCGGAATCACAGCGCATCGAAGAGCAGCGCAAGCTTGCAGAAGTGAAGCACAAAGCCGACGAACAAAAGCATCTGGAAGAGCTTCGGTTTGCCGCGCAAGCCAAGCTCGCCGAACAGGTGAAGTTAGCGGAACAGAAAGCCGCAGAAGCCAAGGCAAAAGCTGCCGAGAAGGCGGCGGCGCAAGAGGCGGCCGAAGCCCAACATCAGCGGGAACTTGCCGATGCGGCGGAGAAAGCGGCAGAAGATGCGAAAAGCGTAGCGGCACAGGAAGAAGCTGCAAAGTCAGCCGCCGCGAAGGAGGCTGAGGAAAAAGCAGAAGAGGTTGCAGCGCAGGAGGCGGCCGAGAAAGAGAAGGCTGCGAAGGAAGCCGCGATCCAAGAAGCCGAGGCCAAGAAGGCTGCGGAAGCCGACGCTCGGAAGGCGGCGGAGAAGCAGGCCGCAAAGGAAAAAGAGCTGGCCGCCCGACAGGCAGCCGAAGTGCAGCATCAGCGTGAACTAGCGGACGCTGCAGAGAAAGCGGCTGAAAACGCGAAACGCCTAGCGGCGCGGGAAGAGGCAGAGAGAGCGGCCGCTGCGAAAGAGGCTGAGGAAAGAGCCAAAGAGGTCGCGGCGAAGGAAGCAGCGGACAGGGAAAAGGCCGCACAGGACGCGGCGGCCAAAGAGGCCGATGCCAAAAGGGTTGCCGAGAACCAGGCCGCCGAAAAGAAGGCCGAGCAAAAGCAGGCGATGGTCGAGGACGAGGATAAAGAAGACAAAGGCGACGCCAACACTGCCGATGCGACGCCTGAGGCTGCTCCCTCAGCCGATAGGCCGGCCAAGACAGATGAGCCGGACGCGAAGCCCCAAGAGAAGCCGTCGAGAGATGCCGACGAAACTGCGCCTGCGCCACGTCATCGCCATGCGCGCGCCGTCCGCGAGGCGAGCACTCATTTGGCGCGCGGGCCGGTCGTCAAGCCGTGGATACGGCGCGCCCGGCAGGGCCGCTGCCGGCTCGCCGGCCGTAAAATATTGGTGCCAGGGCACTATACGGTTGCGCGCGGCGACACGCTTTCGCTGATCTCGCTTCGGCACTACCAGTCCAGCCGGTATTACCTCCGGATTTACCGCGCCAACCGCGACATCATTCGCGACCCGAACCTGATCTATCCGTGCCAGCGACTCTATCTCCCCCGCCGGCGCCGGTGATGGACTTTCCTGCCGCTTGACCCTATCTGAGGGCCAATGCAAAGCGCCTTCACTCATTGGCGCGCGGCGGTCCGTGAGGGGCTTCTGGCGCGCTTTACCCCTTCCGGCGAGACCTCACGGGTTCTCCAAGCCCTATGGCCCTATGTCTGGCCGGAGGACCGGCCGGATCTCAGGCGGACGGTCATCTGGTCCTTCGTGATCATCGTCATCGCCAAGGCGGTCACCGTCGGCGTGCCGTTCACGCTCAAATGGGCGACCGACGCGCTCGTCGCGGCATCGGGCGGGCATGTGGCGAGCAACCAGACGCTGCCGTGGCTTATCGGCGCGCCAGTGCTCGCCAGCATTCTCTATGGCCTATCGCGCATCGTGATGTCACTGCTCGTGCAAGTGCGCGAGGGCATGTTTGCCCGCGTCGCGATGCACGCCGTTCGCAAGCTTGCGCTTTCGACATTCGAACATATGCATCGACTGTCGTTGCGTTTCCATCTCGAACGCAAGACGGGTGGCCTTACGCGCGTGCTGGAACGCGGCCGGACCGGGATCGAGAACATCAGTCGTATGGCTCTGATGACGCTCATTCCGACGATCATCGAATTTCTCATGATCATCGTCGTCTGCGCAATCGAGTTCGACTGGCGCTATATCGTGACCATCGTGGCGATGATCGCTGCCTACTTGTGGTTCACGATCCACGCGACCAACTGGCGGCTTTCGATCCGCCGGGCAATGAACGAGAGCGATACCGACGCGAACACGAAGGCGATCGACAGTCTGCTCAACTACGAGACGGTCAAATATTTCGGCGCCGAAGAGCGCGAGGCGTCGCGCTACGACAAGTCGATGGCGGCTTACGAGAAGGCGAGCATCAAGACCTATACCTCTCTTGCGGTTCTGAACTCGGGACAGGCGGTCATCTTCACCATCGCGCTGACGATCTGTCTGGTGATGGCGGCGAACGACGTCATCGCGGGTAAAGATACGGTCGGGCACTTTGCGATGGTCAATTTGCTAATGCTGCAGCTTTTCATGCCTCTGAATTTCATGGGCATGGTCTATCGCGAGATCAAGCAGGGGCTGACCGACATCGAGCGCATGATGGAAGTTCTCGAGCAAAATCCGGAAGTCGCGGATCGACCCGGTGCGAAGCGGCTCGATGTTTCAGGCGGGGCGATCCGGTTCGATCACGTGCGGTTCGGCTACGATCCGGAGCGCGTCATTCTGCAGGACATTTCATTCGAGGTGCCGGCCGGCAAGATGGTCGCGATCGTCGGGCCATCGGGCGCGGGCAAGTCGACGGTCGGGCGGCTGTTGCTGCGTTTCTATGACGTGACGAGCGGCCGGATCACGATCGATGGCCAGGATATTCGCGACGTCACGCAATCGTCGTTGCGGTCGGCGATCGGCGTCGTGCCGCAGGATACGGTGCTCTTCAACGACACGATTTTCTACAACATCAAGTACGGTCGCGCCGATGCGACGGACGCGGAAGTCTATGCGGCCGCCAAGCTGGCGCAGATCGACGATTTCGTCCGCGCGCTGCCCGACGGTTACAACACGATGGTCGGCGAGCGGGGCTTGAAACTTTCGGGCGGCGAGAAGCAGCGCGTTGCGATCGCGCGCACGATTTTGAAGGCGCCGCCGATCCTGCTTCTCGACGAAGCAACGAGCGCGCTCGACAGCCATACGGAAAAAGAAATCCAGGACGCTCTCGATCGCGTTTCGCAGGACCGCACGACCGTCGTCATCGCGCATCGGCTGTCGACGATCGTGCACGCTGACACCATCTTGGTTTTCGAGGCGGGGCGCGTCGCGGAGGAGGGGACGCACGGCGAGCTCATCGCGCAGAACGGGCTCTATGCGAGCCTTTGGGCGCGTCAGCGGCAAGCCGAGAAGGCACGAGAAGAACTTGCGCATGCTTTGGAAGAGGCGGGCGAGTCACCTCGTTATGAAGTAGCGGTTTTGGAACGAGTTGAGCCGGGCTGATGCTGCTCGATGGCTCAACATAAGGACTTCGCCATGGCAACGTTCGTTAAATGCAAGAGTCGCGACGGGAGGGATGGCACCGAGGTCTATATCAACTTCGATCGAGTCTACTCGTTGGTACCCGACGTCGGGGCCGGCAACCAATATCTCAGAGTGCTTTTCGACAACGGCAAGAGTGCCGAAATTCTCGATACGATCGACGATTTAAGAGCCGTCCTCGACTTCAAATAATCATTTCATAAAACTAACCCCGAGACCTGGGCCGGGAGACCTGTCTCGGGGTTAGTACGAGTTTAGCCTTCAGCCCTTCCAGGAAAGCGTCCGGCCGACCTCGATTCCGTTACGGCGTGACTTGCGCCACTTCGGCGTCCAGGCGCTTCTTGGCCATGCCGGTCACCACGAAGTTTTTCACCGCGTCGAGATTGACGGGCTTGCCGACCTGCACGAGCGCGACCATGCCCATGCTGTAGTGCGGCAGGCATTTGAAGACGTAGAGGCCTTCCTTCTCAGCTTTGAAGACGACCTCCTTACTGAAATCGCCCTTAATCTCCGGAATGCCTTCCGGCCAAATATTTGGCACGCTGATGGCGTTATGCCCCTTGTCGCGGGCACGAATTTCACGGTGTCGCCGACCTCGACTTTGACGAACCCCGGCTGGAAGGCCATGTGGTTGCCGGCATCGTCCTGGTTGCGCATCTCGATGACGTGCTCGGCTGCGGAGGCGAGCCGCGGGGCGACGACGGATGCGAACGTAATCGCGCGTGCCAGGAGGATTTGGTGGGTCAGTCTCATGATGTTTCCTCGCCCGGCTTTTTGTTTACTTAAAAAGTATAGATTAGAACTGCATCACTCTCAAGCGCCGTTTTTGCCGCAAAAGCGGGCGCGCTTGGGTTGTGAGAAGGCGGCAAGCGTTAAGAGACGTTGTCGGTGCCTTCGCAAAACTTATCCTCGGTTCATTCGTGAGTGTTAGACTTGGTCCTTCGCGGGCAATCCCGGTTTTGAGCAGGTGACACGATTGAGCACTGACGATTTCAGAGAAACAGCAAAACGCGTGCTCGCCGCACTCTGGCGCGGGATGGTCATCGCGCTCTGGACTGTCCGCGAGCTTTTAAGGACGGCGTGGAAGATCTCGCGCGGGCCGCTGATTGCGGCCCTTAATATCGCGGCAGCGCTGATCATCCTTTTCGAGGAGTGGGGATGGCGGCCGCTTTCAGAGCTTCTCGGCAGACTCGCGAAATTTGCACCCATTGCCGCGGTGGAGCGCTTCGTCGCCGGGCTGCCGCCCTATGGTGCGCTTGCCGCCCTGGCGCTGCCGACGTCGCTTCTGCTGCCGCTCAAGTTTCTGGCAGTGTGGCTGCTCGCGAACGGTCATTTCGCGACGGCGACGCTGCTGTTCGTCGGAGCAAAGGTCGCGTCGACTGCCCTCATCGCGCGCATTTTTATTCTAACGAAGCCGTCGCTGATGCGGATCGGCTGGTTCGCGCGGGCGTTCAACTGGTTCGTGCCGTGGAAGGACGCGCTCTATGCCCAGATCCGAGCGTCTTGGGTCTGGCGGTATGGGCGCATCGTCAAGATGCGTATGGTGACTGAAGTCCGGCAGTCTTGGAAGCGGCTGTCGCCCCATGTGTCCGAACAGTGGCGGCGGTGGACGGGACGCGAGTGGCCGTTCGCGGACAAACAGTGCAACACGCCTGATCTCTCGTCGAAATGATTCGCACACCGGCGGAAGACGCCGGCGAAGCCCGGGAATTTTTCCCGAGGCGACTTGCGGCCGGCAGTACCTGACCTGTCGCGCGAAAAATTGTAAATCGGCAACAGTCGCGTTCTTGCGAGGTCGAGCAATGTTACAAATCTGTATTCTAATGTTGACTAGACCCGTCAAGTATCTTCTCTTCGTTCCCATTGAGCCGGGGGTTGGGTTCGATTGTCGAGGCATGAGCGCCTGAATTCTTTCGGGCTGCGGGCGGCGACGCTTTTGAGGGAATTTGGAATGAGATCGAGACTTTTGACCGGTGCGTTGCCGGTCTTTTTGCTGGGTTCGTTGGCAGCAGCGACCGAGCTCAAAGCCGAGGACAAGCCGGATAACGGCGTTCCGGATTTTTCGATCGCCCAGGACCTGCCTTACGACGCCGCGAGGGCTTCGATGGCCGCATCCGGTGTCAAATACGGGATCAACTATACCGGCGAATATTACGACGTGACCTCCGGTAACGTACCGCACGGTTCCAGCTATAACGGCCTCATCGAGACTTATGTCGATCTCGACCTTGGAAAGCTCTTGGGTTGGAAGGGCGCGGCCATTCACGCCAACGCGTTCTACATCCATGGCGAAGGCCCGTCGGCTGGCGGCCCTTTCGCGGTCAGCAATCTCGAAGGCGACGAGACCTTCCGCCTCGACGAATTGTGGCTCGAGCAGTCGCTGCTCGATGACAAGCTCAAGCTGAAGTTCGGTTCGATCGCTGCCGATACAATCTTTTTCATCAGTGATACGGCGGCCGTTTTTCTGAACGGCACGTTCGGCTGGCCTGGCATTGTTGCGCTCAACACGCTCGCGGGGGGGCCCGGCTATCCGTTGACCTCGATGGGTGCGGTGGTGACGTACACGCCGAACGACAACCTGACCCTCATAGGCGCGGTCTTCAACGGCAGCCCTGCTAACCCGTTTGCCGATGATCCGCAGAAGGACAACAATCACGGTACGGAATTCCGCTTCGGCGACGGCGAATTGATGTTTCTCGAAGGCGCCTACAAGTACGACGTAGGTCTGCCGGGAACGGTGAAGGTCGGCGGCTGGAAGCAATTCAACGCGCCTGAAGGGGTCTATACGGACTTTAGGACCCAAGCCGGAGTCAACAGCGACTACGGGATCTATGGCATCATCGATCAACAAATTTGGAAGGGCGGAGACGACAAGGGCGTGAATGTTTTCGGGCGCATCTCCGGCAGCCCCGAGGATCGCAGCCCGATGGACTTCTATTTCGATACCGGCATCCTGTTCTCGGGCTTCGTGCCGGGCCGCGCCAAGGACACGTTCGGCGCAGCGTTCGGATACGGGCAGATCTCCAACGATCTTCTTCACTCACCGGATGCTGAGTTTTCCGCGACGCATGAATCCGTCCTGGAACTCAACTACGTCGCGCAGATCAAGAATGGCATCTCGCTGGCGCCGGATTTTCAGTACTTCTGGGATCCCGGTGCGGTTGCGGAGGTCGATCATGCTGCCGTCTGGGGTGCGCGCCTGAAGGTCAGCTACTAAGGCGTTCATTCGAGCTTTACCACTTCCCGTCGACTTGCGCCTCCTAGCGCCGCCCTCGTGGGTGCGCTAGGAGGCGTTTTCATGAGCGCAGCCGATAATCATCTGAGGCCCGTCCTGGTTGCGGGCCCGACCGCTAGCGGGAAGTCCGCGCTTGCAATCGCGATTGCCGAGCATACCGGCGGCGTCATCGTCAACGCCGACAGCATGCAGGTCTATCGCGAGTTGCGCGTTCTCTCGGCGCGGCCGACGGCGGAGCAAGAGGCCGGCGTTCCGCATGCTCTCTACGGCTTCGTGCCGGCCAGCGACGCCTATTCCGCGGGCCGCTTCGCACGCGATGCTAACGTTGCCATCGTAAAGGCTCGTGAGGAGGGGCGACGTCCCATCATCGTCGGCGGCACCGGGCTTTATTTCAAGGCGCTGCTCGAAGGGCTCTCTCCGATACCCGATATTCGCGACGACGTTCGCGAGCATTGGCGTCAAGAGGCCGAGCGGCGTGGGGCGGCGGCATTGCACGAGGATCTACAGGTGCGCGATCCCGTCATGGCGGCACGTCTCGCGCCAACCGACACGCAGCGGATCGTGCGGGCGCTCGAGGTGATTGCCTCGACGGGGCGGTCGCTCGCCGAATGGCAGATATTGCGTGGAGATCCAGTCCTCGATGAGTCGGACACGGTACGCCTCGTCGTGGGCGTGGATCGCGCCGAGCTCCACGCTCGGGCCGATGCGCGCTTCGATCGGATGGTGAGTGAGGGGGCGCTCGATGAGGTGCGGCGGTTGTCGGCTCTGCAACTCGATCCGGACCTACCGGCTATGCGGGCGATAGGGGTGCGGCCGCTCCTTCAGCTGATTCGGGGCAAGATCGACCCCGAGGAGGCGGTGTCGGCGGCTAAAGCCGAGACCCGGCAGTACATCAAACGGCAGGAAACTTGGCTCAAACGACATATGATTGCGTGGAATGTTATTTCTATGAAAGAAATGGAATGTAACATGCGTGAAATTTTCGCATTTATTCAGAGTTAGCGTTGACCATTTAGACTCCTCACCCTAGGTTCCCCGCACTTTCGAAAGGCGAAGGAGTTGTTCCATGGCACGCACGATGACCGGCGCAGAGATCGTATTGACCGCGCTGGCCGACCAGGGCGTCGAGATGATCTTCGGATATCCGGGCGGCGCCGTTCTGCCGATCTATGACGAGCTCTTCCAGCAGGAAAAGATCCGGCACATCCTCGTCCGCCAGGAAGGCGGAGCGCTCCATGCTGCGGAGGGCTATGCGCGCTCGACCGGCAAGGTCGGCGTTTGCCTCGTGACCTCGGGCCCTGGCGCGACCAACGCCGTGACGGGCCTTACGGACGCGCTGATGGATTCCATTCCGCTCGTCTGCATCACGGGTCAGGTGCCGACGCATCTGATCGGGAATGACGCGTTCCAGGAATGCGATACGGTCGGCATCACGCGGCCGTGCACGAAGCACAACACGCTCGTCAAGAACGTGAACGACTTGGCGCGGGTTCTGCACGAGGCATTCCACATCGCGCGCACGGGGCGTCCGGGTCCCGTTGTCGTCGACATCCCGAAAGACGTGCAGTTTGCGACCGGCAACTACGTCGGGCCGTCGAATATTCAGCATAAGACCTACCGGCCGAAGCTGAAGCCGGAGCAGACCGCCGTGCGCGAAGCGGTCGATCTTATCGCTAACGCCAAAAAGCCGGTGTTCTACACGGGAGGCGGCGTCATCAACTCCGGTCCGAAGGCGAGCCAGCTCCTGCGCGAGTTCGTGCGTCTCACCGGATATCCGATCACGTCGACGCTGATGGGGCTTGGCGCTTATCCGGCGTCCGACAAGCAATGGCTCGGCATGCTCGGCATGCACGGCACCTACGAAGCAAACCTCGCGATGCACGATTGCGATGTGATGATCAACATCGGGGCGCGCTTCGACGACCGCATCACCGGTCGCGTCGACGCATTCTCTCCCAACTCGAAGAAGATCCACGTCGATATCGACCCTTCGTCGATCAACAAGAACATCATGGTCGATGTTCCGATTATCGGCGATTGCGCCTATGTGCTCGAGGACATGCTGCGCATCTGGAAGGCAAAGGCGCCGGTGCTCGACAAGGCCGCGCACAAGACGTGGTGGAAGCAGATCGATGGCTGGCGTGCGAAGAAATCGCTTGCCTACAAGAATTCCAAAGACATGATCATGCCGCAATATGCGTGTCAGCGGCTCTATGAGTTGACGAAGAATCGCGACGCGTACTTCACGACCGAGGTCGGCCAGCACCAGATGTGGGCGGCGCAGTTCCTCCACTTCGAGGAACCGAACCACTGGATGACCTCCGGAGGACTGGGCACGATGGGCTATGGATTGCCAGCCGCGATCGGCGCACAGCTCGCGCATCCGAGGTCGCTTGTCGTCGACGTTGCGGGCGACGCGTCCATTCTGATGAACATTCAGGAATGCTCGACCGCGGTCCAATACCGCCTGCCGGTCAAGGTCTTCATCATGAACAACGAGTACATGGGCATGGTTCGCCAGTGGCAGCAGCTTCTGCATGGCAACCGCCTGTCGGAGAGCTACACCGAGGCGCTGCCGGATTTCGTGAAGCTTGCCGATGCCTATGGCTGGACCGGCATGCGATGCGAGGATCCGGCTGATCTCGACGATGCCATCGAAGAGATGATCAACACCAAGGGGCCGGTGATGTTCGATTGCCGGGTTGCCAAGCTCGCGAATTGTTTCCCGATGATCCCATCCGGAAAAGCGCACAACGAAATGCTGCTCGGCGAGAACTCCGAACAAGAAGTCGAGAATGCTATCGGCGACGAAGGAAAGGTGCTGGTGTGAGCAAGCGCGGGGGATCAGGTTTCGGTATCGTCGGCGCGTTGACCGCGCTTGTTCTGGCGGTTCTCGTCGCGATGCCGCATGCGTCGGCCGCCAAGGAAGCCTGGGACCACGTCGCCAATATCAAGGATGCTGCGAAGCGGCTCGGCGAGCTTCATCAGCGGCAAGGGTCGCAAGGCGTTCTCAAGTTTCTCGACGCCTGCTACCGGACGCAAATGCTGGGAAGCGAATTCTCGCAAGGCCTCGAGTTGTGCCTGGCCCAGGATTACATGCACTCGCAGGTCCTCGCACAGATCTACGCGCGCATTCCCCAAGCGGATCGCGTCCGCATGGGCACACCTGCGCCGGAGGATATCGCGCGGGGTATGGGGCAAAGGTTCGTCGCCGCTTTTTCGCAATACAAGATTTCCGTGAAGGAAGCGGAATCCTTCAAGAAGATGGTCGATAAGAACGGCATGCCGATCTTCCTGAAAGCTGTATTCCCGCCAAAGCAGCCCGGCGATCCCGACCCCGGCACGACGGGCGCCCAATAGCAACGATGCTGAAGCTCGTCATTGCCAACAAGCTCTATTCATCGTGGTCGCTCAGGCCATGGCTGCTCCTTTCCGCGTTCGAGATTCCTTTCGAGGAAATCCTCATTCCGCTGAGGACGCCGGAAAGCCGCAGCCGCGTGCTTGAATATTCGCCATCGGGGAAAGTTCCGGCGCTGATCGACGGTGACGTGACCGTCTGGGACAGCCTCGCCATTATCGAATATTTGGCGGAGAAGTTTCCGGGCGTCGCGGTGTGGCCGCGTGAGGGTAAGGCGAGAGCACACGCGCGCTCCATTTCGCACGAAATGCACTCGGGTTTTCAGACGCTGCGGGCGGGTTGTCCGATGCATCTCGGCGCTCGCTTCGCGACGCCACCGTTGACCGAGCCGCTCCAGGCCTGCATCGACCGCGTCGAAGATATTTGGTCGGAGGCCCGCAATCGCTTTGCGGGTGGCCAGCCTTTTCTCTACGGTGCGTTCTCAGCCGCCGACGCAATGTACGCGCCGGTCGTCACGCGCTTCGACACGTTTCAAATTCCAGTTCGGGAGGCGACGCGTGCGTACATGGACGCGGTTCTTGCGCATCCCGCTTTCGCGGCGTGGCGCGCGGCCGCCCTCGTCGAGCCGTGGAGCATTCCCGAATACGCAGCCGGCCACACAGTGGTTGAAAGTTTCATCTGACCTTAAGAGACCGACAATGTCCGAGCCACAGAAGCAGTCGCACTACCCGAGCCCGTCCCGACCGCAGGAGATCGTGTCGCGGACACTGTCCGTTGTCGTCGACAACGAGCCGGGCGTGCTGGCGCGCGTGATCGGGCTTTTTGCGGGCCGCGGCTACAACATCGAACTCTTTGACGGTCACCGAAGTCGAGCATGAGAAGCATCTGTCGCGCATCACAGTTCTGACGAGCGGCACGCCGGCCGTGATGCAGCAGATCAAGCATCAGCTAGAACGGCTTGTTCCGGTGCATCGCGTGCGCGACCTGACGGAAGAAGGAGGCTCGATCGAGCGTGAGCTCGCTCTGGTCAAGGTCGCGGGCAAGGGCGACAAGCGCATCGAAGCGTTGCGGCTTGCCGAGATTTTCCGGTCCAAGGTCGTCGATACGTCGATCGAGCATTTCGTCTTCGAGGTTACCGGCAAACCATCGAAAATTGAGACATTTATTCAGCTCATGTCTGAACTCGGTCTCGTCGAAGTTTCGCGCACCGGGATCGCAGCCATCGGACGCGGTGCGGTCGGCTGACCGTTCCACTACCAAGCTTCACCTTTGTCAACAAAGAGAGGCAAGCGGTCCGCCGCGCTGCTATTCGAAGATGTCTCAAGATCTCATCCTATCGCTGATCGCGTTTGCATTCGTGACGGCGATGACGCCAGGACCGAACAACACGATGCTGCTGACATCCGGCGTCAATTTCGGATTCAACCGGACGCGCCCGCACGTTCTCGGCGTGACGATCGGATTCACGATCATGATCCTGGCGGTCGGTCTCGGGATCGGCCGCATATTCACGGCGTTCCCGCCGCTCTATTCGGGTTTGCGCATCGTCAGCGTCGTCTATCTGATGTGGCTCGCTTGGCGTATCGCGACAGCCGGAACGAGCAATCCCGTTGTCACCGACGAAGCGCGGCCGATGACGTTTTTCGAAGCGGCGCTCTTCCAATGGGTCAATCCCAAAGGGTGGATGGTCGCTTTGAGTGTCGCGGCGAACTACGTTTCGCTAGAGAACCTTTGGGCCGATCTGATGGCGCTTTCGGCGATCTTCTTGGTGGTCTCGCTGATATCGACGACGAGCTGGGCGTTCTTCGGCACGTCGCTCAGGCCGCTTCTGCAAGACCCGAAGTCGGTGCGGATTTTCAATGTCGCGATGGCGGTCGCGCTCGTCGCGTCGCTATGGCCGATCGTTCGGGAAATGATCTGACCGGTCGTGTCGGTCAGCCCTTTACCGCGAGCCTGGCGTTTTCATGCGCCGTGGCCTGGGCGGCGTCCGAGACGGTATAGCCGTCGTCGTTCAGGCCGAATTTCTGCTTGTCGAGGCCTTTGAAGCCGACGGAACCATCAGACGTGGCATAAAGCGGTACGGCGTTCGGGGCATCCCCGAAAGTGACGAGGAAGGCCTGCAAGTTCGGCTGATATTTGCCGTCGACGCCCGCCGCACAACGGTCTGGACCCTCGGCGGCCGCGCAGGCATTAAGCGACTTATAGGTTGGACCGCTGCTCTGGTGCAGCGCCACGGCCATATCGATGACTTGGCCGCACTGATCGATCGTCAGCTTCCGAGCGCCTGCGCAGTCTCCGGACGAAATGAAAATACCGCGTTCGACGGCATTCTTCGGCAAGACCGCCGTTGCGCTGTTGCCGCAACCCGCAAGTGCCGCAGTGGCAAGCAGAATTCCGAATAGAACAAGCGTTCGCATGGCGCGGGTCCCAATGGGGCGTTCGATACGCGGAATCTGCACTTCTCGAGTTAGGGTTCGGTTAATTGTTGCTCGCGGCACTGCGAAAAGGCGGCCGAGAATATTGCGAGTTAGGGCAGTCGGTAGCACCCCCGGCCCGTTGAATCCTCATGCCGATCTCTGTAGGTTCCGCCCAGATTTCAGGGCGCCCATATCCAAGTTGATCTGGGCCCCCTTGCTTTCAACCCAAGCCCGACTGTCGATTTCGACCGGGGAACCCGAAAGGCCGCCCATGCGCGTCTATTACGATCGTGATGCCGACATCAATCTCATCAAATCAAAAAAGGTCGCGGTGGTCGGCTATGGCAGCCAGGGACATGCGCACGCGTTGAACCTCAAGGACTCGGGCGTCAAGGACATCGTCATTGCGCTTCGCAAAGGTTCGGCTTCGGCGACGAAGGCGGAGCAGGCCGGTCTGAAGGTCATGGAAGTTGCCGACGCCGCGAAGTGGGCCGACGTCATCATGATGCTGACGCCCGACGAATTGCAGGCGGACATCTACAAGGAGCAGCTGGCGCCGAACATGAAGAAGGGCGCCGCGCTCCTCTTCGCGCACGGTCTCAACGTGCATTTCAATCTGATCGAGCCGCGCGACGATCTCGACGTCGGCATGATCGCGCCGAAGGGACCCGGTCACACGGTGCGTGGCGAATATCAGAAGGGCGGCGGCGTGCCGTGCCTGATCGCGGTGCATCAGGACAAGAGCGGCAACGCGCACGATCTCTTTCTTTCCTATGCGTCGGCAATCGGCGGCGGCCGCTCGGGCGTGATCGAGACGACGTTCCGCGAGGAATGCGAGACGGACCTGTTCGGCGAGCAGGCAGTTCTCTGCGGCGGTCTCGTCGAAATGATTCGCGCCGGCTTCGAGACGCTGGTCGAGGCGGGCTATGCGCCGGAGATGGCGTACTTCGAATGCCTGCACGAAGTGAAGCTGATCGTCGACCTCATCTATGAGGGCGGCATCGCCAACATGAACTATTCGATCTCGAACACCGCCGAATACGGTGAGTACAAGACCGGTCCGCGAATCATTACGCCCGAGACGAAGGCGGAGATGAAGCGCGTGCTCACCGATATTCAGACGGGGCGCTTCACGCGCGACTGGATGCTCGAGTGCAAGGCGGGGCAGCCGAACTTCAAGGCGACGCGCCGCTTGAACGATGCCCATCAGATCGAGGAAGTCGGCGCGAAGCTCCGGGCGATGATGCCCTGGATCTCGAAGAACAAGCTCGTTGATAAGGGGAAGAACTGATCAGCGCCAGCGGCGGCGCTGCGGGTTCCGGCAAGCGAACGGGAACCGACCCGCACTGCCGCGCTCTTGGGGAGGGTTTACGTGCGGCAGCGCGGGCGGTCCACGTCATTTCCAGCCCTCGCCCTTTCGGGACGTTTGGCCGGGACTAACGCGGGCGGCAGAGGAGCGGGGACCTCTGCCGCCCGTTTCCGAATATTGCCGCTTGCACGGCATCTTCGGATTCGGCGGGGCTCGCGCGCGGCTCAAGTGCCAACGCGAGCCCGATGATTTTTTCATCGGGAGGCAGATGGATCCTCGCGCACCTCGACCGAATGTGCCCTGGTACAACACCAGGAACTGAAACCGGCTAAGAGGTGCTGGGAGATCTTGACTGTCGCCCCCCAGCGACGCTGTCGTGAGTGTCATATGCGTGTCGAATCTTGGCCGCGTCATGACGAAACTTGGCTCAAGCCAAGGCTAAAGCGAATTTGTTCATTCGAGATTCATCGTGGAAAGTGCTGCAGATATTGGCGGTTTGAGCATTTGAAATCTGCTCTGGAATGCGCGCTGGAGTTTTAATCAGACGGAGACTTATTTGTGACTGCACTGATTCTGGTCGGTCCGAACGCATCACTCTTCGGCACATTGCGTAGGTGGTGATGCAGGTATCGCCGGGCGCTGGCTTTCCATTCGTCAATGGCGTGAAAGTCATTTCGAACTGTTCCTTGAAGGTCGATGGCGACATTTGGCCGTATGCGGAAAAAAACGCCGCCGAGATCGATGCGCATTGGCAAGCGGCGACGAAATCCAATCCGTCCTACTTCAACGGCATTGTGTATCTCACCAGCGGTATTCGGTTGTCCGATGGCGTCCTTCATGCCTCGCTGGTGCGCACCGATTTCAAAAGCTATCTCTACTGGCGGATGCATGGATTTCCCGAAGCCGGGGTTCTTGACGGTTTTGGTTGCGCACTCATTGGGTCGTCCGACGGCGACGTCATGCTGGTCCAGCAGAGGCCCGGCAACGTCAACTACGGTTTCGCGTGTCTTCCGGCAGGCTTCATCGACGAACGGGACGTGCTTGCCGACGGAACCGTCGAGATCAGTCTCAGCGCTGCCCGGGAAGTCGCCGAAGAATTGGGCGAGGTCGGCAATCTCCTCGTGAGAGATGAGGGCTTCATCATTGCGCGATCGAATGCTCAATTGTCGTTCGCGGTTCCTTTCCGTGCGCCCATGACGACGGCCGAGTTCGTCCGGCTTGTCGACGAACACAACGCGATGTGCGCAGATCCGGAGCTTCAATCGATTGTCCCGGTCGGAAGCCTTGGCGATATCGAAGGCCTCCCGATGCTCGCTTACGCGCGGGAGCTCATCGAGGCGCTTTTCGCCGCGCGCTAAGGGCTTTGTTCCGATCCAAAAAGAGCTTGGCGACGGCTAAGGCTTGCCCCATGGTGCCGCCGCTCGCGCGGACGTTCGCCGCGCCGGCGACAGCGGGGAGACGGCGCACGATGGCGCTTACCTATCACGTCCTTGACGTTTTCACAGAACGGCCCTTCGGCGGCAATCCGCTCGCGGTTGTGCTCGGAGCGGACCGCCTCAGCTCCACGGAAATGCAAACGATTGCGCGCGAGTTCAATCTCTCTGAGACGGTGTTCGTGCTGGCGTCTGCCAGCCCCGGTCACACGGCGCGCATCCGCATTTTCACGCCCAGCAGGGAACTGCCCTTCGCCGGCCATCCGACGCTTGGCGCTGCCATCCTTCTGGCTGAGCTACGCAGTTCACTCGTCAACGGCGAGAGCGACGCGATTATCGCGCTCGAGGAGGAAATCGGCAGCGTGCGCGTCGGCGTGCGCATGCGTGGCGGCGGCGCGACGTTCGGTGAATTCGATGCTCCCAAAACAGCGAACGCACCCGAAGCGCTGTCGGAGCCCGAAGAGATTTCGGCGGCGGTCGGCCTGATTTCGACTGAGGTCGGGTTCGAGAATCACAAGCCGACGCTGCTCCGAAGTGCGACAACGTTCGCATTCATGCCGGTCGCCAACCTCGAAGCGATGGCCAAGGTGAGGGTGACGCCAAAACATTGGGTGCGCGCGTTCACCGATCGCGGCGTGCAGGGCGTCTATCTTTATACCCGGCAATGCGTCCGCGTTCAGTCGGCGTTCCACGCGCGCATGTTCGCGCCGGATCTCGGTGTGCCGGAAGACCCCGCAACCGGTTCGGCGGCTGCGAGCTTCGCCTATATCGTCCAGGAGTTCGACGTGCTGCCCGACGGTACGCACAAGCGGGCGATCGAGCAGGGCATCGAGATGGGCCGTCCGAGTGCGATCTCGCTGACGATGTCGGTTGCGCGAGGCAAGCTCGATGGCGTGCGTATCGGTGGCTATGCCGTCCGCGTCGCCGAGGGTACCCTCAATATCTGATCCGCCTACGCGCGGCGGCGCATCGGCAGCATCCGTGTGAGTGTGTTGTCGCGGAACGCATAGTGGTGCGCCAACGCGGCAACGGCGTGGAGGCCGATGACGTAATAGAGCGCGTTGCCGATGAACTCGTGCACTTCTTCTAGATTATGGGCCAACGGCTTGTTTTCGCTGAGGAGCGGCGGCAGGGAGAGCCCATAGAACGGAACCGCGTGTCCGCCGGCGCTGGTCATCAGCCAACCCAGCAAGGGCATTGCGACCATTGCTGCATAAAGCGTGAGATGGGTCAGGTGCGCGATGGCGTTCTGCCAGGCGGGAGATGCCGGAACGATCGGAGGCGCAGGATTTTGCGTCCGGATGGCGATGCGGACGACGACCAGTAGCAGAACCGTGATGCCAAGCATCATATGGATCGACGTCAGCAGGGGGCGCTCTGGGCTGCCCTTCGGAAAGTAGCCCTTGAGCTCGATCGCCGTGAACACCGCAGCGATCACCAGCACGGTGAGCCAATGCAAAGTGATGAGGGCTGGGGTGTAGGTGTGGGCGTTGGAAGGGGAATTTACGGCTGCGGTCACGCGATCTTCTCCGTGGACGACCTGACATCCTACACTGTTGCCTTCATTGGCTCGGGGCGAACTGAGGCTGATCAATGTCGGGAATGTCTCAAAAGGCGAATGGTTGACGATTAAGAAACGGGAAAGGGCCGGAAACCCGTTTCGCGGGCATGCCAGGTGCGCGGTGCAGGCCAACGGTTTTCCGGGCCCAAAGGCCGCGCGGCCGTCGGACGGCTTGATTTTTCTAAGCGAGATCGGCTATTCAGCCCGAACCGGGCCTTTGGACGGAATTTTTGGGTTATATGCCTTCATGGCGTGCGCGACCGACATTGCCGCATTTTCTGCGCCTCTCAGGAGCGAGCGCCACGGCTCCGTTGCGCCAGAACTCCTGCTTTCGCTGCTCCTCCTTAGCGGCCCCTGGGCCGCATGACGCCCGGCTGTCCGCCGGGTTCGTGCCCAGGGGATCGGACGGCCACCAGATTGAGCTTCAGAAGCGATACGCGGCAGACCCGAGGGTCGCCGGGCAGAGGATGAAAAGCGATGACGTCCCCAACTGAAAACGCGACGGCAGTGCCGCAGCGCGACGACGACAAGATCATAATTTTCGATACAACTCTGCGCGACGGCGAGCAGTGCCCCGGCGCGACGATGACATTCGAGGAGAAGCTGCAGGTCGCCGAGCTTCTCGACTCGATGGGCGTCGACATCATCGAAGCCGGATTTCCGATCGCGTCGGAAGGCGATTTCGAGGCGGTGACCGAGATCGCCAAGTTCGCCAAGCAGTCGGTCATCTGCGGGCTCGCGCGTGCGAACTTCAACGACATCGATCGGGCCGGCGAGGCGATCAAGCCAGCCAAGCGCGGCCGCATCCACACATTCATCGGAACGTCGCCGCTTCACCGCCAGCATCAGCTGCAGCTGACGCAGGATCAGGTCCACGAGCGCGTCGTTGCGTCGGTGACGCGGGCGCGCGGCTACACCGACGATGTCGAGTGGAGCGCGATGGATGCGACACGCACTGAGCACGATTATCTCTGCCGGGTCTGCGAAGCGGCGATCAAGGCCGGCGCCACGACGATCAATATTCCGGATACCGTCGGTTACGCGCTGCCGGAGGAATATTTCGATCTCATCACGATGCTCAGGACGCGCGTGCCGGGCATGGACAAGGTCGTCATCTCGACCCACTGCCACGACGATCTGGGTCTTGCCGTCGCCAACTCGCTCGCTGGCATCCGCGCCGGCGCACGGCAGATCGAGTGCACAATCAATGGCCTCGGCGAGCGGGCGGGCAACGCCGCTCTCGAGGAGATCGTCATGGGTATTCGTACGCGCCACGATCTCCTGCCGCATCGCACCGGCATCAAGACCGAGATGCTGTCGCGGGCGTCGAAGCTCGTCTCGGCCGTGACGAATTTCCCGGTTCAGTACAACAAGGCGATCGTCGGCCGGAACGCATTCGCACACGAGAGCGGCATTCATCAGGACGGCGTGCTGAAGAATACCGAGACCTACGAGATCATGACGCCGGAATCCGTCGGCGTCGGCAAATCCTCGCTCGTCATGGGCAAGCATTCGGGCCGCGCGGCATTCAAGTCGAAGCTCAAGGAACTCGGCTATGATCTCGGCGACAATGCGATGGAGGACGCCTTCAACCGCTTCAAAGCGCTCGCCGACAGGAAGAAGCATGTCTACGATGAGGACATCGAGGCCCTCGTCGACGATGGCGTCGCGCATATGAACGACCGCATCAAGGTTGCGGCGCTGACGGTCATCGCCGGAACAATGGGGCCGCAATCGGCGACGCTGACGCTCGATGTCGATGGGCAATCGAAAACGGTCCAGAGCGTCGGCAACGGGCCCGTCGATGCAACCTTCAACGCCATCAAGCAACTCGTGCCGCATAACGCGCGCCTCGATCTTTATCAGGTGCACGCGGTGACGGAGGGCACCGACGCGCAGGCGGAGGTTTCGGTGCGGTTGGAGGAGGACGGCCGGATCGCTACGGGGCGTGCCGCCGACCCCGATACGCTCGTTGCCTCCGCGCGGGCTTTTGTTGCGGCGCTCAACAAACTCGTCGTGAAACGGCAAAAGACGGCGCAGGCCCAGCAGGCGATCTAGGCGGTTCAGCCCAGATAGGCCCAACATTAATCGGGGCAGCGTGCCGCAATCGCTGTATGCTACCCTGCGCGTGTTCGTCTGTGTATGTACCGGCCGTGGCCTGTAACCATTCGGGCACAAGCCTTGCTTTGGACAAGGCGGCGATATTGAATAACGCCGCCCCTTCCATAAGCTGGGCGGCATAGAGTAGGCCGGGGCTCGCGGAATGTTTGGTTTAGGTGTCAGCAGAGTACTCTCCGACAACATCGCCATCGACCTCGGTACGGCCAATACCCTCGTCTACGTCGCTGGTCGTGGCGTCATCATTAACGAACCCTCTGTCGTTGCGATCCGCTCTCGCGGCGGCGTTCGCGATGTTCTGGCGGTAGGAGAGAAAGCCAAGCAAATGCTTGGCCGCACGCCGGAGAGCATCGAAACGATCCGCCCGCTACGTGACGGCGTCATCGCCGATTTCGTGGCGACGGAGGAGATGCTCAGGCAGTTCATCGGCCGCACGAAGTCGGTCATCGAATTCATTCGCCCGCGCATTCTGATCTGCGTGCCGGCTGGCGCTACGCCCGTCGAGCGGCGCGCGGTTTACGAGACTGCCTTATCGGCCGGCGCCCGAAAGGTGTTTCTGGTCGAGGAGCCCGTCGCTGCGGCGATCGGCGCAGGCCTCCCGATCGACGAGCCCAAGGGGTCGATGGTCGTCGATATCGGCGGCGGCACGACAGACGTCGCGGTTCTTTCTTTGGGCGGCGTTGTGCAGGCGCGCTCGATACGCTGTGGCGGCAACGCCATGGATGAAGCGATCATCCGCTACGTCAGGCGCAACCATCAGCTGCTGATCGGTGAAGCCAACGCCGAGCGTATCAAGATCGAGGCGGGTTCCGCCTCGCGCGTCATTAATGGTGAGACCGCCGAAATCTTTATTCGAGGCCGGGAAATAAGGCAGGGGAAGCCGAAGACGGTTGTCCTCGGTCCTCATGATATCGCAGAGGCGCTGGAAGGTCCGGTCGAGCAGATTGCCGAATTCATCCAGCACGCGATTGAGGATCTGCCGGCGGAGATTTCGACGGATATTTGCGAGCGCGGCATTCATCTTACTGGGGGAGGGGCCAAGCTCCCGAAGCTCGATCAGGAGCTGGAGCGACGTATCGGCGTCAAAATCCATTTACCTGAACAGCCGGAACAATGCGTGATTGCGGGATCAGCGGCTATCCTTCGGACGCTTAAGGAACGTGAGCATCTTTTGATCAAACCCTGAAATTATACTTATTTGATTGAGAGCAGCGGACTATCGCCATGGCGCGGCTCAAGGACGGCAATCTTTTTCTGCGGCGCGGTGGTGGCATAGCGCTGGGAAGGCGCGTGCGACCCGTGCTGCTTCTGCTATTTTTTGTTTCATCGGGCCTGATGCTTCTGAGCCGGCTCGACCATAGCATGCTCAGCGACATCCGCTGGGAGGTCGCCTCCTGGCTGACACCCGTGCTGCAAGGCGCGATGGTTCCGGTCGAACCGCTACGCGAGGTCGGCCGAAAGATCTCGACGCAGGTCGATCTCGGAAACGAGCTGGAGCGTCTCAAAAAAGAAAATCAGAAACTCGGAAGCTGGGAGTGGCGCGCACGGCAGCTCGAAACAAAGCTCGCCGATCTCGAAGCGCTCGCGAAAGTGGTGCCTGAGCAGAAGCTCAATTTCTTAACGAGCCGGGTCATCGCAGATTCGACCGGCGCTTTCGCGCGTAGCGTCACGATCGATGCAGGTCGCCGGCGGAATGTAAAATCCGGCTATCCCGTCATCAACGCAGACGGCCTGATCGGACGTATCGTCGACACCGGCCCGGATGCCGCGCGCGTGCTTCTCGCCACGGATCTCAATAGCCGCATTCCCGTGGTGATCGGGCCGAATTCGGTACGGGCGATCCTTGCCGGGGATAACGGTACTCGTCCGCGATTGATCTATATTCAGGACGGCACCAAGGTTGCTCCCGGCGATGACGTTTCCACCTCAGGCACCGGTGGTCTTTTTCCGATGGGACTCCGTCTTGGCGCGGTGTCGGGTGACGCCGGGGAGCCGCGCGTGACATTGCGTGCCGACCTCGATCGTCTGGACTACGTCAGCGTTCTCTTCTTCGATGATCCCTCCGGCCACCTCACCGACGATCTTTTGACGCGAAAGGCGGACGGACAGGCGCGAAACGACGTGTCACCTGCATATTCGCCGCTGGGGAAGACGCAATGAGGTGGCTCCGCTTTCTCATGCCGGTGATTTCGATCGCAATTCTGACGCTGGCTGCAACGTTGCCCTGGGGACTGCCAACAGCGGATCGCTTCGTGTTGCCGCTCCTGCCGGTCGTGGCGATCTATCATTGGACGCGCGACCAGGATGCATGGTTGCCAGAGTGGATGATCTTCCTTGCCGGCTTGACGCTCGACGTTCTGACACAGGGCCCGCTCGGCTATTGGGCGCTGGTCTATCTCTTTGCTTATGTCGTTGCGATATTCGCTTCGCGTGTCACCGTGGAGGGCTTCGTCGGTAGACTCGCGCTTCTCGCGGGAGCCGTCGTCGTGGTGACGGTCTTCGCCTGGCTGGCTGCATCCTTCTATTTTCTGGAAATGCTGGACCCGGAACCCTACGCGAGAGGCGCGATCTTCGCCGTTCTGTCGGCCCTTTTGATTACGCCAGTGCTCGGCGTCTTCGGGACCTTGTCGAAGTCTGTCCGGACCGTCCGGCTAACCCGAGGCGGTTGATGACGGATTTTTCCGACGCCGCGGATGGACCGCGGCAGAGCCAATTTACGCGGCGCATCCTGTTACTCGGTGGCGCGCAGGCGGCGGGGTTTGTCCTCGTCGGGTGGAGGCTATTCGATCTGCAAGTTCTCGACGCTCGCCGATACGCGCCACTGGCTGAAGAGAACCGGATCAATCTGCAGGTCTTGGCGCCGAAACGCGGTCGTATTCTCGATGCGTCCGGACGCGCGCTCGCCGATAACGAGGAAATGTTTCGCGTCTCCATTACACCCGCGCTCGCAAAGAACGTTGGTGGCGTGCTTCAGCGCGTGAGCCATATCGTACCGCTGACCGACGATGAGATCGCGCGGATCGCGGCGCGTGCACGAAAGCAGGGCCGGAACGTCGCGACGACGATCGCGTCGGATCTCTCCTTCGAGCAGGTGGCGAAGCTCAATCTTTTTGCTCCGAGTTTGCCGGGTATCAAGACCGATCTCGCGTGGCGTCGGCGCTATCCTGACGGCGCGGCGCTCAGTCATGTCGTCGGGTTCGTCGGAAGTGTCGAGCGATTTGGCATCGACGACGACGCAATCGCCAGACTCCCCGAGATGCGTATCGGCAAAAGCGGTGCAGAATTGGGCTTCGATGCCGATCTTCGAGGCACGGGCGGCACGCAAAAAGTAGAGGTCGATGCGCGTGGGCGTATCATCAGCAATCTCGAAACGGTCGATCCGGTCGCCGGTCGCGACATCACGCTCACCATCAATTCCGATCTGCAGCGCCTTGCGGTCGACCGGATGCAAAGCGAGCGCCGAGCCGCTGCGGTGATGCTCGACATCGCAACGGGTGAGATCGCGGTGATGGCTTGCGTTCCGGGCTTCGATCCGGCCGAGATCGCGGGCGGAATATCAAATGCGGAATGGCAGAAGCTTTCAGATTCCGAGGACAAGCCGCTCCTCAATCGTGCGATTGCCGGACAATACCCGCCGGGATCCACCTTCGCCGTCGTCACGGCGCTCGCGGCTCTCCAAGCCGGTGTCGTCTCGCCCGACGAGCACATCGTTTGCAACGGGCAATACGAATACGGCGGACAGATCTATCGCTGCTCGAAACGATCGGGACACGGAAGCCTCTCTCTGCACGAAGCCATTCGCTCATCCTGCGAAGTGTTCTTCTGTGAGATGTCATCCCGATTGGGAATCTCGCGTATTGCCGGAGCTGCGCGCGCGATGGGATTTGGCGCAGCATACAATGTCGGTCTCAGCGAGGAAAAGGCCGGCGTCGTTCCCGATCCCGACTGGAAGCGCGGCAATCTGAATTCCACGTGGCTTGGGGGCGAGACGCTGCTCACAGGTCTGGGGCAAGGTTATATGCAAGCGACGCCGCTGCAACTCGCGGTGATGACGGCACGGATCGCCAGCGGACAGGCTGTTGTTCCAGTGCTGCAGAAGCGCGATGCTTCGTCGGCGAAGCCCGCTTTCGGGGCGCTTGCTTACGCCCCTGCGCATTTCAATGCCGTCCGTGCGGGCATGAATGCCGTCGTCAACGACGACGGCGGCACCGCCGAGAAAGCCAAACTCGGCGACGGCAAGCCGCTACTTGCGGGAAAGACCGGCGCGTCGCCGGTGAGTTCGCGGGCGGTCGAGGTCCTCGACGATAGTATCGAGTGGGCGAAGCGCGGCCAGTCGCTGTTCATCTGCTACGAGCCGGCGGACGCGCCGCGATACGCCGTCGCGACCGTCATCGAGCACGGCGGAGACGGTGATGCCGCGGCGCTCTTGGCACGCGACATTCTCAATCTCGCCATCGACAGGGACAACCCGGCTCGCAGCAAGACCGGTCCGCAAGGCGGCAGCATCCCATCTCAAACCGGCGATGCGCAAGAGGCCGGATAATGGAAACGATTTATGCGGCCTGGAACACATCTCAGCCGCTTCGCCTCGGCGAAAAGCTGTGGCGCGTGCACTGGCCCACGCTCCTGACGGTATGCGTGCTCTCGGGCATCGGCACCGCGACGCTCTATTCCGTTTCCGGCGGCTCGTTTCAGCCTTGGGCCGAGCGGCATACGCTGCGTTTTCTCATCATGCTGGGTATCGTCGTTGCCATGGCGACCGTCCGCCTCGACGTCTGGATGAAGCTCGCATATCCGACCTATGCGGTGGCGCTGGCGATGTTGGCACTCGTGCCTTTCATCGGTGTCGAAGCGCTCGGCGCCAAGCGATGGATTGGCGCGGGCTCGATCTCGTTCCAGCCGTCGGAGCTGATGAAGCTCGCCCTCGTTGGGGCGCTCGCACGCTATTACCTGTGGCTGCCGCCCGACAATGTCGGAAAGGTTCGCTACGTTCTGGTGCCGCTTGTGATGATCAGCGTCCCGGTGTTGCTGACGCTGCAGCAACCCGATCTCGGGTCGGCAGCATTGTTCGTCGCTTTGGGTCTTTCGCTCATGTTTCTCGCAGGCGTGCCGCTTCGCTATTTCGCGCTGGGCGGACTGCTTGCGGTCGCGGCGCTCCCGGCGATCTGGTCGGGCATGCACGACTATCAAAAGCGGCGCGTCGAAGTCTTTCTCAATCCCGGCATGGACCCGTTGGGCGCCGGCTATCACATCACGCAATCGAAAATTGCGCTTGGCGCCGGCGGTGTTACGGGCAAGGGCTTCATGCAGGGCACGCAAAGCCAGCTCGACTTCGTGCCGGAGAAGCACACGGACTTCATCGCGAGCATCATAGGCGAGGAGTGGGGCTTCACCGGGATGCTGGCGCTGATCGTCATTTATGCCGTGCTCATCATGATGATGATGATCATGGCTTGGCGCTGCGAGAACCGCTTCGCCCGGCTCGCCATCGCAGGGTCGGCAATGACCTTCTTCGTCTACGTTTTCATTAATCTCGCCATGGTCACGGGGCTTGTTCCAGTCGTCGGCATTCCGCTGCCTCTGGTCTCGTACGGCGGCACGTCAATGACGACGCTGATGATCGGCCTCGGGGTCGCCATGTCGGCCTACGTTCACGGCCGGGACAGCCGGCGGTAGGATGACCGGCGTCAGCGCACGCGACCCGCTGGAACGGTCGGACAAATTGGAATTGGATCAATAGACTGCGCGAAGGTCCGGGGAGGGGGTGGACAGCGCGGCCAGCCGATGCTATGCGCTCCATCACGGGGCCCGAAATTGGGCCCCTTCGCCGTCCTTGGGAGGCTCTCCGGCCTCTCGCTTAAGATTGGCGTTGGTACGGGTGATTAGCTCAGTTGGTAGAGCAGCTGACTCTTAATCAGCGGGTCCACGGTTCGAGCCCGTGATCACCCACCAAAATCAAGGACTTAGCGTTAATTCGTATACGTCATAAAAACTATAAACACCTATAAAGTCCTATTCAAGGTCTAAAACCCTTTTTGTGCTGCTTAGAAGCCCCGGTGTCACAACCGCGAGTTGACGCTCGTTTACCTCACTGAACGGTATGTTGCGCGGCTCTGGGATCACTCTCACGATGTCTCCGCTGCGGGATGCTGAGATGAGACAGAGAAATAATCATGAGAATATTGCTGTCGTTGATCGCGCTCTTTGGCGTGATCGCAATCGCGGATGTCGGTCTAAGTCCAAGCGCAAACGCGACCGTACTGACCAGCGATGTCCATGCGCTGAAGACTGAGCAAGCAGGGGTAGCAGAGTTAGCTCGCACTACTTGCTGGTGGAGAAACGGTCGCCGTGTATGCACCAGCGTTCATGGTCAACGTTGCTGGTGGCGTAACGGTCGTCGCATCTGCCGTTGGTGATGAGATCTCGACGGTTTAGAAGCGCCACGTGGGCAGATATCGCGGTTGCGAAATTCTTATTTACCATACGGCAAACCATATCGACGTTTGTCATCGATTTTTTATGTTTCGCAATCAGCCTACGAGTGCGGTCTGGAAGACTTTATCCAGGTGCGCTTGCTTTAGACGGCGGCTTCGCAAGGAGCCGCCGTCGTTAGTTCAATCAAACGATGCAAAGCAGCACCTTACTTTGCGAATCCAGCAAAGTAGATTCGTATAACGTTGTTCGCTGTATCCCGGATCGGCTCGTATCCACCAGTATAAGGCTTACCGAGGACATCAACGTCTCAGTAGAAGGCTTCATTCTTGTTGATGGCGGCGATCGTCGCCTTTCCGTTGGGATCGAGAATAGTGCCGATAGCCCGTGTTCCATCGTCCTTCTTCAAATTTGTGGCAACTCGGACGAACTCATTACGTCAGCACACCTGGATCTTCGCGCTAAAACAAGCTGCCCTAAAGTGATCTAATGCCCGATAGCTCGCAACGGATTGGTTTCATTCAAGCGGGGCGTTCCACCGGCATCGATACGTTCGGGAATAGCGCGGCCACGACCCTTACCGTCGACAAAGCAAACGCGGCGGTTGCGCCCATCATAATAGATGCCATCGCCGAAGCTTTCCTCAACGATCCGACTTGGTCTTGGGCATTCCCCGATCCAATGGCTAGGAGAAAGTGGTGGGAGTTCTGCATCAATGAAGCGCTTCGCTACCCTTGGACCTTCAAGACAGAAGGATACGAGGCCGTGTCTGTCTGGATTCCACCAGATGGGACCGAATTTTCCCACGCCGCAGAATTGAGCGTGCCTGCTCGGCTCACCGAGCTTGTGGGGGCTCGGGCGTCCGAAGTCGGAGAACTCCTAGACCGCTTTGGTCAAGCCCACCCTCGAGCTGAGCCTCATTACTACTTGAGCCTTTTGGGCACAGGGACGAGCATCGAGGACATGGTCTTGGTCTTTCCCTTCTCAAAGAAAACGTCGCACGTATCGACGCGACGTACTGCCGGCCTATCTGGAGTCCAGCAATCCGGGAAATAACCACCGATATCGATCGGTCACCTCCCGGTAGTCTCTTTCCAGGCGCCGGGAGATGGACCGATCGTAACGGGGATGTGGCGCAGGCAATAGCAGATGAAAGCCACGTCCCAATATTCAAGCCGCTTCGGACGAGAACCGCCTCATACTCACACGAGATCCACAACCCGTTTCTGTGCTTCCACGTCCGCTTCGATGTAGCGCTGGGTGGTGGTGAGCGCTCGATGTCCAGCGAGCATTTGAACGTCTCAAGCGAGCCCCCGACAGTCGAAATTGTGCGCGCTGCGTTGGTGATGAAGGTGCGACGTCCAGAGTGGCTGGAGCAGCCTTTAAACCTGTCGCGCTGTACCATTGAGCGAAGAGGTTGACGATTGCAGCAGCTGATGTGCGCTGTGCTCGTTCAGTGGTGATGACGAAAGGGAGCTAGCGCGCTCATCATGGAGCTTCTGAAGAGCGCTCCTGAGGTCCTTGTTCAAGGGGATCACGCGACCAGACGAGCCTTTGCTGGCTTCGTCACGAAGATGTAGCGCTGATCCCAAGTTGCCTTCCGCGTCTGTGACCATGTCCCAAGTGAGTGACGCGATCTCTTTCGCGCGCAGTCCAGCTTTCACCGAGAACAGGAAGATCGCGAGGTTGCGCGCGGGATAGCGGGTCTGCTGCAGGAGAGCAGTCGTCAGCGCGATCTGCCGCTTCGACAGCGTCTTGGCTTGCTTGAGGAGGCTCACGAGACACCCATGATGAAATAATCCGGATACGGACTAACATAACGGGTTTAGGCAATGTCGCAAGCAGAGGCGTGGAAAATATCTCGCTATTCCAGTGCGTTAGAGTTGGACTCATGTTAAATCTGCACTTTCGCAACGAGTGGATTTGCTGAACAGCGTTTTTCCATATGGAAACTTTCGCGCTGGAATTGCGCAGCCGATTTTTGTTTCCTGGAACGCGAGGTGAAGTTTTGAGCGAGTGGGGCTTTCTGCTTCTCTCTGACCGTTTTTTCCCTCATGGCGACGTTTTTTATATAGGTCAGCTTCGGTCCAAAATCCTGACGCAACAGCACCCGACGTCCGCTCTCACCCCGTCAGCGTCGACGTCCACGCCAACGATGGGCGTTCGGCTTAGGGCCAGAAAGCGGAACTCATTGGTCAACGAGCCAACGTATTTGGATGCAACGCTATTCGCGGGCAATTGCAAGTTTGTGACCAGTCAACTGCAACATGCTTACCTTCGCATCGGTCATATTAACCAGTATCCCCCTCATCGGTGTTACGCTCTTCACTGTTTGGCAACTCAGCCCATTCAGCAATACAACGACCAAGATCCTTGAAGTTCATATGCATCTGCTCGAGCGCGAACCCGATTGCGAAGAGGCGTTCCGCCGCGTCGCCAGAAAGGTTACGCGTGAGACCTTCACGACGGAGCGCGGCAATGTCGGTCTCGTATTGAGCAAGAGCCGATTCCACATCGTCAATCGACGGAGGACTCCGACGCGCAAGCAGTGCAGCACCACTTGAGCGCAAGTAATCGGTAAAGGTCGCTGCCACTTGCGCCAGCGGCGACGCAAGCCGCGCCCCCAAAGCATCGGGCAGCGGTACGATGGCCGCTCTTCCAATCATCACAATGTCGTGGCGTAACCTGAGCAGCGTGCGTAAGTGCGGTGCGGTATTGGGACCGGAAGCGAGACGCGCCGACAGCTCGCGTTCGGCCTCCGCGCCCACAGCCTGCAACTGCACCAAAGCTTGACCGATACCGTCTTGAATGCGGTGGAGCGCATCCACGTCCAGACCCCGTGTCAAGCCCGCAAGCAGCTCGCCGAGAGCCTCCGCCATTTGGTCAAGCGTGCGGGCGGCCCTCTCTGCGACCAGACGATGGGCGCTCGACGGGAATACGACGAGGGAAACGACGAAACCCGTGATACCGCCGAGCGCCACTTCGAGCACTCGATCGACAGCCGAGGCGATCGGACTCGCGTGTGTGATTTCGGGGACCATCAACACGATGATCGCGGTGATTGGCGCTGTGGTAAGGGCGGGGTTTATTGCTGCGATCAAGGCAAGAGGAGCTACCGCGAGCGCGAGGACGGCAAGAAAGGCGATTTCATTCGAGTGCGGAACAAACACCGCGATGGCGCCGCCGTAGACTGCACCGCCGAGGGTGCCCACTAGATAGTCGATCGTTGCTTTCAGCGACCGCCCTACGCTCATCTGCGTTACGATGACGGCGGTCAATACCGCCCAAAGGGGCAAAGAAAGATGCAAATATTGTGCAAGCGCGAGAGACGACAGGGCGGCAACGGTCACCCTAAGCGAAAGTCCCAGCTCCACACGGTGGTGCGGGAGCTGAGCGCGGAGTTCCGTCCAGAGACTTGCGATCCGCCTCACGACGTCTTCCCGGTAACGTTGGAATTGATAGAAAGTGCTTTTGCCAAGACGAGTAAATCACGCCAACGGCGGGTGGGAACTCTCAAGGGCTCGGACGCGGGGTATCTCATCGTCCGCTCAGGCCCCGATACCTGCTGTCAGAGCGCTTGTAGGCATCTCTTTTGACGGTACGGGGGCTAAATGGGAAGTCGTCAATACGGCATTGTCCTGGTCGCTGTCTCTAGATGCTCTTAGCTCTGATAAGCTGTTCCCCGATCCGAACACCCGATACACAAAAGCCGACATGATCGAGTGGTGCGAGAGCTGGATCGCGATCTACGACAAGCTGTCGTAAAACGCATCGTTTTGGGAAAAATCCGTCAGTCAGAAATGCCATGCTTGGCACAGTAAGCCCTGACACCTGGCTCTTTCTTAACCCGCTCATAATGCTCGACGAGACCGGGCGCGATGCGATCGGGCAAGTCGCTCGGCACATGATCGAGTACTCCAGACCTAAGGTGCCGGATGAACACATAGACCTTAAGATCCGCGACCGACAGACGGTCGGCGGCGAAGTACCGGCCTCCATGTGCCTCGAGCCGCTGCTGTAATCGGGTGAGATAGAAGGGGATTGGGCCTTCGACTAACGCTTTGCGCTGCGTTTTCTTTTGCTCCTCCGGGAGGAACATGGTCGAAGAGATTTTGCCGTTGATGTCCTCCACCGCCTCCATAGCCTCGTCGCAAAGCGCGGCCTGCCACGGGTCGGACGGATAGAGGTTCGCGAGCTTGCCGACATAGCGATTGATTGCATTCGACTGCGCGATAACCTGCCCATCCACTTCGAGCACAGGTAAGGCGCCAAACGGTGTATCCGCCTTGCGACGCTGCCAGTCGGATGGCGGAACGCGATCGTCCTCGAATCCGCAATTCCGCCGATCGAGAGCGTGAGCCTTGCCGGTTCTCCACGTCCGCCGTGGAAGTCGAAGTAGGTTAGTTTTAGCTTGGCCATGGGCTGGCTCCTCTGGAACGGTCCACCATCCTTATTTCATCCGCAACTTCTCTAGCATTCACTGCATCGCGCCGAACTTGCCGCCTTCGAAGTCGAGGATCGCCTGCTTGATCTCGCCGACAGTGTTCATGACGAACGGACCCTGGGCCACGACCGGCTCGTTAATCGGCTCGGCGCTCAAGACCAGCACCGTCACGTCGTCGTTGGCTTCAAGCGTAATGTCGCCGCCGTCGGGAGTGAACAGGACGAGCTGCGCTTCGCGCGCGATCTGCGCGCCGTTGACGAGAGCCGTTCCGCGCAGGACGACGAGTGCGACCGTGTGACCTTCTGGAAGGGTCAAAGTCGTGGTCTTGCCCTGGGCGAGGCGCAGATCCCAGATGTTGATCGGCGTGAACGTCCGCGCCGGTCCCTTCTGTCCCTGATAGTCGCCCGCAATGACGCGCACCGTGCCTGCACCTTCCGACAATCCAACCGATGGTATGTCCTGGTTGAGGAGCGTCTGATAGCGGGGGACTCCTTCTTGTCTTTGCGAGGAAGGTTCACCCAAAGCTGCACCATCTCCAGCGTTCCGCCCTTGCGGGTGAACTCCTTGGAATGGAATTCCTCGTGCAGGATGCCCGCGGCGGCCGTCATCCACTGGACATCGCCGGGGCCGATCAGCCCGCCGTTGCCGGTCGAAGTCCCGGTGCTCCAGCTCGCCCTGGTAGACGATAGTGACCGTCTCGAAGCCGCGGTGAGGATGTTGTCCGACACCGCGCGGCCTATCCGCCGGTTTGAACTCGGCCGGACCCGCGTAGTCGAGCAGGATGAAGGGGCTCACGTTCTGCCCATGGCTGCCCGGCGAGAACATCGACCGAACCGGGAAGCCGTCACCGACCCAATGGGCCCGCGGGCTGCTGTAAAGGCCGAGAACCTTTCTCATGGTGTTGTCTCCTTTTCAAACCGGTTGGGTTCTTGTTGGATATAGTCTTGCTCCGTGTCTTTGGCACCCGTTGCCAGCTTCACGGCGGGACCAGCGCAGGCAAAGGCCGCGTAGAGACGTGATTGTCAATTCCTCCCGACGTCTGCATCAGGTCAGGAGCAGCTGTGACCGCGTTCTAACTCTCGAGTCCGCTTCGCCCTAACTACCAGTCGTGCTCACCGAGCCGAAGTTGCTGCCTCTGCACGGCCAGCCTCATCGCGCTGCTTTGGAATGACGACTAGCGCGCTTGGGCA
>CAVPYR010000017.1:0-219968 GCA_963710005.1 uncultured Alphaproteobacteria bacterium | reverse complement strand
CGGGGCGAAGCACGAGTTTCCTTCCGTCGGCACCCTGACTGCGGCCTGAGTCGTCGCGAACCGGAAGTTGGTGCTGTTCGGCAAGAGGTGCCGCCGGTAGCGCTATCCGGCTTTTTGCCTAAATCTCAACGGCGTACGGGCGCCGTTGAGAGGCAGCATTATCTTGCAATTTCGACCGCGCCTCGAGTCGTCTCATCCCAGTTGTAACCCTCACCTTTTTTTTGGCTGATGGCGCCTTAAGCTGATGGCGCCTTAATTCGGCGATTTAAAGGATTTTAAACTCGAGTCTACTGAGATGCCGTTGTTGGGTACTTATCAGTGAGCGAAGAAGTGGGATTGGCGTATGAGTGTGGATACACGGGGGGCGCGAATTGCGATCGGTCTTTGGTTGCAACGCATAGGTATCGGCATCCTTCCTGAGGGGCGCACGAAGTCTGAGCTGAGGGAGATATGCGGGCCTGGACAAGCAAGGCTTCTGCCGAGGTCGCGCTTGCGAGGTTGCGGAGCGAGCGTGACAGCGCATTTTGGCGCCTAGCTGAGGAAACGGCGACGTATCCGATGCACGCCACCCAGTGACATCGAAATGTTTTGGTCCGTGCAATCAGCGCGCCAGTCATTCCTGGTCTGCTGTTCCTACCAGAACGGGCGCCAGGCTGTTTGAGCGAACCGGGTTCTGCGGATCATTGAATGCGACGACCCACTCATTTCGGGATCCACCGCTTTTTTGGTCGAGATCGCGGAGCGTTCGAATGCGGATTATATTTTCGGGAAACGTCTCCATACGGTCCCGAACCACGATCTTTGGAATAACTTCTTCGTCTTTACTGAGACGCTTTATCTCATTGGCACTTTGCGATGGCGCGCACATTAGTGGCGGGAGAGGCCCATGCTTGCAATGATCGTCTCAATATATTTGCCGTAAGTACTTTTGCCGAGACGAGCGATCCAGTCACTCATCGCGTTCGCGGAGATGAAGCCCATCCGCAAAGCAATCTCTTCTGGGCAGGCAATCTTGAGGCCCTGACGCCGTTCGATTGTTGCGATATACTCGCTGGCATCCTGAAGACTGTCGAACGTACCGGTGTCGAGCCAGGCAAAGCCACGACCCATCTTCTGAACGTAAAGAGAAATCGAGCGCCATATACATTTCGTTCAACGTCGTGATCTCGAGTTCTCCGCGCGCTGAGGGTTGAACCTTGCCGGCAAGCTCGACGACACGATTGTCGTAAAAATAGACGCCCGTCACAGCCCAGTTGGATTTGGGCGCATTTGGCTTCTCTTCAATGGACTTGGCACGGCCCCTCTCGTCAAACGTCACGACGCCATAGCGTTCGCGATCGGCCACTTCATAGGCAAAAATCGTAGCCCCGTTTTCCCGCGCAGCCGCTTCGTGAAGCATCTCTGCCAAGCCATGGCCGTAAAAGATATTGTCGCCCAGGACGAGCGCGCAACGATCCTCACCGATAAAGTCCCGGCCGATGATGAAGGCCTGTGCGAGGCCGTCGGGCGATGGCTGCACCACGTAGCTCAGATGAATACCGAACTGCGCACCATCGCCGAGCAATGCTTGAAAAAGTGGCTGGTCGTGCGGCGTCGTGATGATCAGAATGTCCTTGATGCCCGCCAGCATCAGAGTTGAGAGCGGGTAGTAAATCATCGGCTTGTCGTAAACGGGGAGCAACTGCTTCGAAATGGCGAGCGTCAGAGGATAGAGCCGCGTGCCGCTGCCACCCGCGAGGATGATCCCCTTCACGGTGCTCATCTCATGTGTCTCCAATGACTGGTCGATCCGGCCCTGCTGCGAGCGGGGCCGATAAGCTAAGCAAGGCACGGATAGTGCCGCTTCCCTGTGCTGGGGCGAACGCCCTGTGCAGCGTGGAGCGTTTGCGTTGATAGCATCGAATGCAAACCAACGTATATGAGCGCGACGTTGCTTCGATGAAGCACATCAGGTGTTCCTCCGTTGGCCGTCTAGAGTTTCAAGCGATTGACAACCGTGCAGTCGGATGTAAACCACCAGCCCAAATTATAATTCAGAGGTCGTTTATGAGTGATGACACGGGAACCGCACTGACGGGTCAGCTAGTCTCGGTATTGTTGTTCGCGACCGCTGATGAAAAAAAAACGCTTCGAGCCTACGAGTTCGATCCTAAGTCAGAGCCATAGGCCCATTCAGTTAGTCGTAATGGATGCGGCAAACTGCCCCGGGGGCACGGCTCTACTTAAAAAAATAGTGCTCCCGGTCGACGGAGTCACCACTCAGATTTTAGAAGAGCCCGGCCTTTCTACTCCCTATTACTTCAATAAAGCAATGCGCCGCGCAGAAGGCGAGTACATTGCGTTACTCGGACCTGGCGATATGTACGCGCCGCGTCGCATTGAACGCTGCCTTTGCGAATTGCAGACGAGTGGAAGTAGCTTGGTGATCAGCTACGTTGACCCCGTCGATGCACGCGGACAGGCGTTGTCCTACGATCATCCTCAGCGCAAATCATATGAATCGGCCTTATTTCATGATATTGCCGCTCATCCGAGTCTCTCATTCGCAAGCGTTTTTTTTGATGTCATTTACTGTCCCGGCAATTTGTTCTTTCGTCGGAGACTGCTCTCGACGGTGGGCGAATTCCACTCATATCAAAACTTATTCTACCTCGACTATTTTTTGCGTTCGTCTCTTCTGGAAGAGCCGATGCTCATTCGGGAACGTCTCATCAAGCATAGGACGTCTCAAGGCACGATCGGGTCTACTGAGGAGCACACCGAGATCCTCAAGTGCCATTTCGAACGCATTTTAGCCGGAAAAATCGCCAATCCCCTCGCTGATATATTTACAAGCCATGCATTTCGACTTGGCCAGGTCGGCTGGTCAGCCGCAGTCGCCGGAGCATTTGATCAAGTTCTGGAATATCGCCAGACACCCAAAAAGCTTGAAGTTGCCACAAATAATGCTGCTGCCGAAGAGTCTGAAAAGCAGCGCGCCTTCACCCTCGTTAGTCACGAGCTCAGTCTAACGGGCGCTCCCGTCATCGTGCTCGAACTTGCCTCCCTGCTGCGTGAGCGGGGAGCCTCAGTTGCGGTCATAAGCCAGGTAGACGGTCCACTCAGGCAGGAGTTTGAGAAGAGGGGTATTGGCGTCAGCTGCGCCGACGGCAAGGGCTTTGGCCTTATCGATCGTTTCCTGCAGCCGCGCGGCCGCCGCAGGCGGTGGTACGAGCGCTGGCTGCGCAGCGGGGAAAAGCGTTTGCGGAAAGTGCGAGATTACCTAGAGGTGATGCGAGGTTCGCGCACTGACGGGAGGATCCTCCTCTTGAACTCTGTGGCGTCGTGGCCCATTGCAGCGACGTTGGTTCTTAATTGGAAAGGACCTGCTTTCTGGTTCATACATGAAAGCTTGGATCCGGAATGGCTTATGCCAGAGCCGCAGGTTCAAGCATTTCGCAAATATGTCTCAGAGGGTCGGTTGAGAATGGTCTACGGATCAGAGGCAACTAGACAATATTGGGCTGACAATGGATTTGACGGAAAGGTCTATTACTGGAGCGGAATCAAAACCGCTTCTGTGCCTACCTCTCAGCTCTACACGAGCCGGAAGCGAAATAGAGAAAGGCGCGTGATCCTAAATGTCGGCTCCGTTGGCGCAAGAAAAGGCACTCGCGCACTAATAGAAGCATTCTCTATCGGTCGCACTGAAGGGCTAATTCCCGATGATGTCGAGTTATGTATCATCGGTTGTCCCGAGCCAACCTCGGGCCACGGTGAGGCACGAGATTTGGTCAAGAGGGTATTGCAACCGGACGTGCGCGGCTTTGTTCGATTAGTGGGTAACCTGCAGCCTGGTGCGATCCCTTCGTATTACGAGGAAGCGGATGTTTATGTCCATGCATCGATTTTCGATTGCATGCCGATTGCCTTGCTCACCGCAATGGCGTACGGCCTTCCGATTGTTGCTACCGACGTTGATGGCTGCAAGGAAGCAATCGTAGATCAATCATCCGGTTTGCTGGTAAAGCCCCGTCGCCCTCGGCAAATGGCCGTAGCGCTCGGTCATTTGCTTAATGATCCAGACAAAGCGTGTCACTTGGGCGACGCGGCCCGCCGGCGCTTTGAAGAACATTTCTCGATTGAAGCAACGCTGGAGCCGTTTTTGAGCTGGCTCGAAAGCTGGCCGTCTTGACCTTAGCGCGGCGCTTCATCGGTCCTAAGGGATTGCATGAGAAAACGCGTGCACCGCAAGTGGATCAGTGAGCGCTGCCCATCGCTGCCAGCTTCCAGTCAGCCGTATATACAACTATTGCCGTAATTGACCCAATCATTTGACCGTTTGCACGCATCGAGCCTGTCTAGCCGTATTACCGCTAATGTGGCTCGCCAATCAGTCCATGTGCAACGCCGCTCCCCGGATGACTAAGAAAAACGCCAAGGTCCGTAACGTGACCTATGGTGGAGAGGATTAAATTGATCTATTGTTGATCTACTCGAACAAAAAACAGTCGCCGCCGAAATTGCGCTAACCATTCGTTTTTAATTCATTATGAGAGCGGCTTTTGGAGTTGATCCAGCCTGCCCCGCATGCCGGGTCGAGGTTTTCCTAAAGACAGAAAACCGGAAGGCATCACTGGAGCATCTGTCTATGAATTCGCAGTTAGAAACGTTTCTCAATCGGAGGCGGCTATGGCGACGCTTTTTGGCGACACGGGCGGATCACTGACAGGCACGCAAATAGGCGGCGATCAAACCCTCACGGGCACCGACAATCAAAACAATACCATCTTTGGCGACGCGTATGCCATTTCCGGCGCCGCTCTGGGCGGGTCTGATACCCTGACCGGCGGCAACAACAACAGCGGCGGCAGCATTACAAACGACCTCTATGGCGACGCTTATACCGTGTCCGGTGGCACTGACCTCCCGACCGGCGGCAACAACACCCTGACCGGCGGCAACAACACCGGCAGCGGCTCTGTCACCAACGACCTCTTCGGCGACGCGTCCCAAATTTCCGGCTCCCGTATCGGCGGCGATGACACCCTGACCGGCGGCAGCAACAGCGGCGGCGGTTCTGTCGCCAACAATCTTTTCGGCGACGCCTACGCCATGACCGACTCCACTCAGGGCGGGGCTGACACCATGACCGGCGGGGACAACAGCGGCCACGGCAATGTTACCAACGCCCTCTATGGCGACGCGTACATCATGTCTGGCGTTGCCGCGGGCGGCAATGACATCATAACCGGCGGCAGCAACAGCGGCGACGGTTCCGTTACAAACTTCCTTGTCGGCGACGCATTCCAAACGTCTTTCGGAGTTCTGTTTGGCACTGACGCCTTGACCGGCGGCAGCAACACCAATCCCGGTGGTTCTGTTCTCAACAATCTCATCGGCGACGCGTTCACCTTCTCCGACGGTACTACTGGCGGGTCTGATACCCTGACCGGCGGCAACAACAACAACGGCGGCAGCAGCGACGGCGGCAGCGTTACAAACTACCTTTACGGCGATGCGTACAGCATGTCCGGCACGTCCCTCGGCGTCTGTGGCGGCGATGACAAGCTGTTCGGCGGCAGCAATGGCAGCAACGGCATCGGCCATGGTTCTGTTATCAACGGCCTCTTCGGCGACGCGTCGAGCATGTCTGGCTACGTTACCGGCGGCGTTGATCACCTGACCGGCGGCGACAACGCCGGCAGCGCTGGGTCGTCTGTTGTCAACTCTCTTTTCGGCGACGCCTACACCATGTTCGATACCACTGTAGGCGCTCCGTGCGGCGGCAATGACTTCCTGACCGGCGGCAGCGTTACCGCCGGCAGCGGCAGCCTTACAAACTACCTTTACGGCGATGCGTACACCATGACCGGCACGTCCCACACGGTCTACGGCGGCATTGACACCATGACCGGCGGCAGCAACAGCGGCGGCAGCACCGTTGCAAATGCCCTCTTCGGCGACGCGCAGGACATGTCCGGCGACGTTACCGGCGGCAAGGATTTTATGACCGGCGGGAACGACAGCGGCGCCGGTTCTGTTGCCAACACCCTTTTTGGCGACGCGTATAGCTGGTCCGGCACCAGCGGATATTTATGGCGGCATTGACACCATGACCGGCGGCAGCAACAGCGGTGGCGGCAGCGTTACGAACGATCTCTTACGGCGACGCCTGGAGCTTGTCTTCCACCGGCAGCAGCAACATGTACTTTGTCGGCGGGGACGATAAGCTAACCGGCGGTAGCAACAGCGGCAGCTGGTCCGGTCACCAACACTCTCTATGGTGACGCGTTCACGCTTTCCGCAGAGACAACGATCAGCGGGCCGATCTATCCGGCGCCTGGGGCAACCGCTTCTCGCAGTCGGCGGATTCGGGCAAAGCCGGGGGCGCGGATTTGACCTACACGAGCTTGGACACGCCCCATCACAACGACTTCTGGTGGGGCCTTACCAACATCGGCGCGGCGACGGACGGACCATTAACGCGCCGGGCGAGAACGCTAACGTTCGCGGGGTTCAGCGCCGATGGGCTCACCGCCATCTACCACGGGACGACCACAGTGCAGGGCGTCTCCGGCCCGATATCGGTCGCCACCGAGTTGGACGTGAAAATCCTGTCGTCGAGTTCGGGTCATGCGCACTGGGTGCTGGGGTCGGATGTGGGTCTGACCGGGCCGGCGATCCAGCCCGCTGATCGACCTCGCGGGTTCGACGCGTTTAAAGTCAACGTGGCCTGGTTCGCCAACGACGGCGGCCCAAACCAGCCCTTCCTCGACTTCTACGACGCGAATCGTGATCCAAGCACGCAAGGGCAGGCGATTACGAAGTCCGACGGGCAATTCCTAGCCGCAGCTGGCTCTAGCGGCTATGGCGGCAATGATACGATAACCGGAGGCAATAACATCGGCGGTACTAGTCCGGTCACCAACACTCTCTATGGTGACGGGAATACATTGTCCGGCAACGTTCACGGCGGCGCTGACACGCTGATAGCGGGGACCGCCACCCCAGGCAGTTCTGTGATCAATAACATCTGGGGCGATGCCCCAAAATGTTACTTGGCGCAGCCGGCGGCAGCGACACGTTCGTGTTCAAGGACAATGGTTCAGCGACAGTCGGAACATATAACACCATACGGACTTCAACAATAATCAAGTCGGCCAAGCCGCCCGCCAACCCCGATCAAATAGAGTTCATAAACGTGACGGCCGTCACGCCCACCATCGACAATTCGTCGTCAACGCAAACGGTCATTCACGCAGGAGCCGACGTGGTTACCCTCGTCGGCTATCAATGATACGACGAACACCTTGCACGTGTCCGGCAGTGCCGCCCAATGGGTTGTGTCGGTTTGACGTTCGTGAGGATGGAGCTGGTACAAGGGGCGGCGCGGCCCAATGCACGCCGCCCCTTTTCTAACGCCGTCGCGGCATGGTTCTAGGGGCTATCGTTGGGGGTTGGCATGCGTATAAGGCAGCTCCTTATGGGCGTACGGCGTATCTTGGGCAGCGGGTTTCTGATCGCGGCTCTTATCGCACTTTCTGTTCAATCCTGGCGGCGACACCGGTCTGGTCAGCACGACACTGGGCGCCCTGTGGGCGAGAATTCATGCGGCAAACCTTGAATTCACACGTGCGGCAGTTGAGACCCACCTGCACCTGTCTCTGCAGGTTTGGAACCCGGGGATTGCAACGCTGGGCCGTATCCCGGCGTGGCTTGTGTTTGGGCTCGTAGGCGGAGGTCTCTGGCTTCTCACGCGCCGCCGTCATACTCTCTCCTCCGCTGAAGAGGGATCGCGATCCGCTGCGATGATCGCGCTGCGGGTGCTCTCCGGAGCGTTTCTGATCGGCGCCCTGGCCACGCTCGTCCTCGACGTCATGCAATCCCTGAAGACGCCGAGCGGCTTGGTGATCACCACCCTCGGCGACCTCTGGACGCGGATCCAACCGGCAAGCCTCGACGGGATTCAGGAAGCGCTGCGGGCGCCTATTTCTCCGCTGGTCTGGGGCCCATCGGCGGCAACGCTGCTGCGGATGCCAGCATGGTGGCTTGTGTTTGGACTGATTGGATCTTTGCTTTACTGGGCCAGCTTTAGACATCGGAGCAACGCCTCCGTCACGGCGAAAAGTTCGAAAGTTGTTACGTGGACGCCGCAGCTCAAATCTCCGCTCCCGGGAGCTTCGCCGCGCTCCGAGCTGAAAGAGGCGCTGATCTCATGTCGGGGGGCGTTCCTCGGCATCGGCCTCTTCAGCGGCATGATCAACATCCTGATGCTGACGGGCTCGTTCTTCATGCTGGAGATCTACGACCGCGTGCTGCCGAGCCGCAGCGTGCCGACGCTCGTTGGTCTCTCCCTTTTGGCTGGCGGCCTGTTTGCAGCGCAAGGCATTCTGGACCTGATCCGAGGGCGTCTTCAAGTTCGGATCGGCGCGTCACTCGACGAGGCTCTGAGCGCGGAGGGTCTACAACGCGATCGTCCGCCTGCCGCTCAAGACGGGCAATCGCAGCGACGGTAACCAGCCGCTCCGCGATCTGGACACGATCCGCTCTTTCCTGTCGGGGCTCGGTCCGACCGCCCTGTTTGATATGCCCTGGATGCCGCTCTACCTCGGCATCATTTTCGCCTTCCATCCCCTGCTCGGCGTGACCGCTCTCGGCGGGGCCTATCGTCCTGGTGATCCTGACAGCGCTGACCGAAGTGTTCACCCGTGAGCCGACGAAGGCGGCCACCGAGGCGGCGATGCATCGCAACGGTCTCGCGGAGACCAGCCGGCGCAACGCCGAGGTGCTGACGGCCATGGGCATGGCCGGCCGGATGGGGAACCGCTGGAGCGAGGCCAATCAGAGCTACATGGCGAGCCAGCAGCGGGTGAGCGACGTGGCGGGCGGCCTCGGGGCGTTCTCCAAGGTCCTGCGCATGATGCTGCAATCGGCCATGCTCGGGATCGGCGCCTATCTGGTGATCCATCAAGAGGCGACGGCGGGCATCATCATCGCCGGCTCCATTCTGACCGCCAGAGCGCTCGCTCCGGTCGACCTTGCAATTGCAAACTGGAGGGGGTTTGTCGCCGCGCGACAGGGCTGGCAGCGGCTCAACAAGCTGCTCACTCTTCTGCCGGCGCAGATCGCGCCCATGCAGCTGCCGGCGCCCAAGAACAGGCTCTCAGTCGAGAACGTGAGCGTCGCCCCGCCGGGGGACACGAGGATCGTCGTGCAGGACGTCAGCTTCGCGCTTCAGAGCGGCCAGGGGGTCGGTGTCCTCGGGCCGAGCGCATCGGGCAAATCCTCGCTCGCGCGGATGCTGGTTGGCGTGTGGCAACCCGTGCGCGGCAAAATCCGCCTCGATGGCGCGTCACTCGACCAGTGGTCGTCCGAAGAGCTCGGGCGTCACGTCGGCTACCTGCCGCAGGACGTCGAGCTGTTTGCGGGCACGGTCGCTCAGAACATCGCCCGGTTTGATCCCGACGCAGACCCCAAAGCCATTCTTTCGGCGGCTCAAGCTGCCGGCGTGCATGACCTCATCGTCAATCTGCGCGACGGCTACGAGACCCAGATCGGCGAACAGGGATCAGCCCTCTCGGCTGGACAGCAACAGCGCATCGCGCTGGCGCGAGCCCTTTATGGGGATCCGTTCCTGGTGGTGTTGGATGAGCCGAACTCGAACCTCGATGCGGAGGGCGAGGCGGCGCTGACGCAGGCCATCCTCGGTGTTCGAGCCCGCGGCGGCATCGTTGTCGTCATTGCGCACCGGCCAAGTGCTATCGCCGGCGTCGATCTCCTGTTGGTCCTGGACCATGGGCGTGCCCAGGCTTTCGGACCCAAAGACGAGGTGCTGTCCAAGCTCGTGCGCCCTGCTCCTCCGGTGCCGCCGCTCAAGGTTGTTCCTGATGCTGTCAGGAGGCGCAGATCATGACGGCTCAGCCGAGCACACGAACACGCCAGTCGATCCGCCGCCACCTGCGAGCGGGCACCGCGCTCTTTGTTCTTCTGACAGGAGGCGTGGGGGGATGGGCAGCGACAACGGAGATTTCGGGGGCGGTCATTGCGCCTGGCGCGCTGGTCGTCGATTCGAATGTGAAGAAAGTGCAGCACCCGACCGGCGGGATAGTCGGTGAGCTGCGGGTCCGCGACGGCGACCGGGTGAAGGCTGGCGACATCCTCATCCGTCTCGATGACACGGTGACACGGGCCAACCTGGCGATTGTCACGAAGGGGCTCGACGAACTGACGGCGCGGAAGGCGCGGCTGGAGGCCGAGCGCGATGGACAGGAGAGCGTGACTTTTCCTGATGATCTCCTCAAGCGCGCAAGCGATCCGCAAGTGGCGCATGTCATCGAGGGCGAGCGCAAGCTGTTCGAGCTCCGCCGCTCAGCGCGGATGGGGCAGAAAGCTCAGCTTCGCCAACGCATCGAACAGCTCGGCGAGCAGACGAACGGTCTGACCCAACAGGAGCACGCCAAGGAGCAGGAAATCGTCTTGATCCAACGCGAGCTGAAGGGCGCGCACGACTTGTGGGCCAAGAACCTCATGCCGATCACCAAACTGACCTCGCTCGAACGTGAGGCGACGCGCGTGGAAGGCGAGCGCGGCGAACTCGTCGCTCAGATCGCTCAGACGAAGGACAAGGTCTCGGAGACGGAACTGCAGATCATCCAGATAGACAGGGACCTCGCCAGCGAGGTCGGCAAGGACCTGCGCGAAGCTGAAGACAAGATCGGCGAACTGGTCGAGCGGAAGGTCTCCGCCGAGGATCAGCTGAAGCGCATCGACATTCGCGCTCCGCAGGACGGGACGGTGCATCAGTTGACGGTGCACACCGTCGGAGGCGTGATTACCGCCAATGGCGACGCGATCATGCTCATCGTCCCGAATGGCGATAATCTCGCGGTTGAAGCGAAGGTCGCGCCTCAGGACATCGACCAGCTGCAGCTCGGCCAAAAAGCCATGTTGCGCTTCTCAGCTCTTCAACCAACGCACCACACCTGAAATCAATGGCACGGTCAGCCGCATCTCTGCGGATGTCACCACCGATCAGCGCACTGGGCAGAGCTACTACACCATACGAATTGCGCTGACGGCTGAGGAGATTGCCCGTCTCGGCGACGTCAAGCTCGTGCCCGGCATGCCGGTCGAGGCGTTCATCCAAACGGGCGAGCGCAAAGTGCTGTCCTATCTCGTGAAGCCGCTTCGCGATCAGATAACGCGGGCCTTCCGCGAGAAATGATCAGGACGACCTCCGCAGCCACGCGGCTCTGCAAAACGACCCGACGGCCCGCTTCGAAGGAGCGGATGCTTGCTTTCGAATTATGACGCTGCCGGCGCGGGCTGACCCGTGCTGGGTGCGGATATCTACTTTTCAGCGAGACGATCGCGAAGCTAACTCGGAGAAGTCTATTTCTTCTACTTCTTGGGAGCGACGCCGTCTGCGGTTCGATCGCGCGCCCATTCCCGGTCAATGCGACCGGCCAAGGGACATCCCCCGCTTCCACACTTCAATGATACCGTGATCCCTGCTTCAAGGCTCACTTGGAAGGAGACGGGCGAGCCGTTGCGAAAGCAGGAATTCCAGTGAAAGGCGCCGTGCGCCGAAGATGTGCGCGAAAAATGCGAGCTGCGTGATGATGGGGATGCGTGCGAAGGGATTGGGGGGTACGAAAAGCACTTTACGATTGACCATTAGCAAAGTGAGAACGACCTATAACTTGTTTCGGGAACTTCCAATCAGACGGAATTGAGGTCGGCAAAATTGAAGAAGCCTCTAAAAAGCTTTTTCCCGCTCAAAGTACTAAAGCGGTCGCGTTATGAACGACTTAAGCATCAGCGAGATGTGGCTACCCATCAGCGAGATGAGGTTACACGTCGGTTAGAAGAGGTTACCCATCAGCGAGACGAGGTTGCGCATCAGCGAGACGAGGTTACACGTCGGTTAGAAGAGGTTACCCATCAGCGAGACGAGGTTGCGCATCAGCGAGACGAGGTTACACGTCGGTTAGAAGAGGTTACCCATCAGCGAGACGAGGTTACACGTCGGTTAGAAGAGGTTACCCATCAGCGAGACGAGGTTACACATCGGTTAGAAGAGGTTACACATCAGCGAGATGAAGCTTTGCCATTGCGAGACGCAACTTCTCTTGAGTATAGGTTCACTGTTCACCACAAAAGAAATCGACTCGATTTAGTTTCAAAGCTTTGTGACAAATATGGATCCGACAAAGGAGAGGTGAGAACAACTGATCATCCGTATCATTGGTCGTCGCATTCATATTCCTACTATTACTCAAGGCTGTTTTCTAATTGCCGTCGAAAAGTGAAAAAAGTTTTTGAATGCGGTGTCGGCACGAACAATCCAAACATTACCTCGTCTATGGGAGTAAATGGGATTCCTGGTGCGTCGCTTAGGGTTTGGAGAGACTACTTTCCAAACGCCAGCATTTTCGGAGGGGACATAGATCGTACGATCCTATTTGAGGAGGAAAGAATAAAAACATATTATATTGATCAGACCGATCCAGATTCAATTTCAGCATTCTGGCAAGTAGTCGGATTAGATCGCTTTGATTTCATAGTTGATGACGGACTTCACACATTTGCCGCTGGGAGCTGCCTGTTCGAACACTCAATTTCACGGCTAGCAGATGATGGAATTTATGTTATCGAAGATGTGATGATCTCGGATATGCTAAGCTATAGGGATTTTTTTGATCATAAAAAATATATCGTAGATTATGTAACTCTATTTCGTCCTAATATCCCGCTGGGAGACAATAATTTGATTGTGGTTCGGAAAATGTAAAAGCTTCGCCCTTGGCAGAAGGCGGCATTAGCAAGGGCCAAGTTTATGATGTTGACCGGTGCCCTCACTGATTACCAACCAATTAGTGCCGAGCGCAAGACGCAGCGGACGCTCCTGATCGAGCGCCCGCTTTCGTGCGATGTGATACGCTACAGTCAGAGATCGGAGATCGGACCCATCTTCGGTGCAACTTTCCCGGCGTTTTGCGACATCCTCGCGGATCGTGTGCTATTGCCATCCTTGGCGCGCGCTCGAAGCGGCCGATCCGTTACCGTCGTGATACGTTTTGCTGCATACCAGTGGATTGTAGTTCGGCGCAAACGCGGCCACGTAATCCGCATAATAATCCCTGATGTACTCGCGCAACGCGGTACGCCAGGCGCGCATGAGGTTAAGCTCCCGAAGATCTAGTTTTAGGTTGACCAACCTTTCTGAGGCAGGTCTTGGAGCGAAAAACTCATTTGCGAAGTAATCAGAGGAGACAGCGGTGATCTTGACCTCGTTGTTCAACGAAAGGACCTTAATGAGTTCTTGTGCCACCTCTAATCGACTTGTCACGTCTCCACAAACCATATTGTAGAGACCGTAGTAATCGGTTCCGATCAGCGCCAAAAGGTTCTTTGCAAAATCGATCGTATAAGTAGGGGTTCCGAGCTTATCGTCCACGATGTGCAAATGGCGCGTGCCGGATGCTAGCTGCTTCATCAACTTTGCAATGAATTTCTTATCTTTGTTGGGGCCGCCGCCCATCATCCAACCAGCCCGACATATGAAGTGGCGCGGCACTCGTTGTTGGATGGTAATCTCTCCCAGGTGTTTCGATCGAGCATAAACGCCGAGCGGGTTGGGAGCATCCCAATCGTCGTAGATAGGTTTGGAGCCGTCGAATATCCCAGCAGTCGAGATGTAAACAACCGGAATGTTATGGTCCTGGGCAATAATGGCGGCGTGCTCCACCGAGAGAGTGTTTGTTCGGTATGCGTCATTCGGATTTCTCTCGCAGTACTCGAGATCAGTGTGCGCTCCGAGATGTATTAGAATGTCGGGAGCGAATGAACTCACCGAAGATCGGTATGTGGCGAGGTCGCGGAAATCACATTTTTCCAGCCAAGGTGCATCAACATGAAGATCGCTGCACTTCAGTTCGTGCGACTTGGAAAACACGCGATAAACAGCATTGCCTAACATCCCGCCACAGCCAGCAACATATACTTTCATTTCGCTGATCCTTTCTTGAAATTGTGAGCGTCAGAGGATTGAGCCGCGTGCCATTACCATCCGCGAGGATGATGCCCTTCACCGTGCTCATTCCTTATTTTTCTAGACCTGTCGACCTCTTTCAGCCGTCCCGTAGCTAGCAGTCCCCATAAGTTGATCAAGGCAATCGGTGAGTGACGCTTCCCAGTGACGAAGCCGAATGCCGTGTACGGCGTGGAGCTTCTCGGTTGACAGCATTGAACACGCCGGGCGACGGGCCTTCGTTGGATAGTCGTGTGTCTTTATGGGGTGCACGGGAACGCGAAGCGCACCCCGGCGCGCCGCGTCGTCCATAATTGCCAGTGCAAAGCGATACCATGTCGTCTCGCCCAAGTTCACGGCGTGAAAAACACCGAAGTTGTCTGCTCTCGCCGAGGGGGCCACGATGCGAGGCACGAGTTGACGGACAACTTCGGCGAGATCGGCAGCAAATGTCGGATTTCCGTATTGGTCATCGACGACCCGCAACTCGGGCCGCTCTTTGCTCAGTCGAAGTATGGTCTTGACGAAGTTGTTTCCGAATGGGCTGCAGACCCACGCAGTGCGCAGTATCAGATGGCGAGGGTTCGCCCGAGCCACACGATGTTCACCTGCAAGCTTAGTCCGCCCGTAGACGCCAACAGGCCCCGTAGCATCCGTCTCAACGTACGGCGAATTTTTGCAGCCATCGAATACGTAGTCCGTCGAGAAATGGATGATCGGTACCCCGGCCTTTGCGGCGGCCTTGGCGACGGCTTCTGCTCCAACGACGTTGATCGCCTCGGCGAGAAGAGGTTCATCCTCCGCTTTATCGACGGCGGTGTAGGCTGCGGGATTAACGACCACATCCGGTCGGCTTGAAAGGACGGCGTCAGTTATCGAATTTGGAACGGATAGGTCGATCTCGGGCCGCCCAATCTGGATGACCTCGTGACCGGCGGCAGTCGAGGGATTCCCCAAGGGATCTGCTAACTTGCCCATCCCGACCAATAACAAGAACTCGCCGCTCTGCGCCGCTCACGCAAGAGGCTCCGCAGCCGCAACTTTCGTCGAAGCATTCGCTGCAATTGGAAGCAGTCCTAGTCGAGATCCTGAATAGACGCGCTCGCGCAACGGACGCCACCACCATTCATTGTCTAGGTACCATTTGACAGTGGCGGCGATGCCGGTGGCGAACGTTTGTTCAGCACGCCAGCCAAGTTCTGTTCTCGATTTTGGTCGGATCAATCGCGTAGCGCCGATCGTGGCCGGGCCGATCTTGGACAAGCGTAATAAGACCGCGGCGCGACTTGCGGCCCGGCCTAAGGGCATCAAGGATGTCGCAAATCTGTTGGACGATCGCGATATTCTCCATCGGCGCGCGGCCGCCGATATTATAGGTTTCGCCGATGCGTCCCTTTTCCACGACGAGCGTTAGCGCTTTCACGTGATCTTCGACATAGAGCCAATCGCGAACCTGTCGGCCATCGCCGTAAACTGGCAACGGCTTGTTTTCGAGGGCGTTCAATATAACCAGCGGGACGAGCTTCTCCGGAAAATGATAGGGCCCATAGTTGTTTGAGCAGTTTGTCGTTAACGCTGGCAACCCGTACGTCTCGCGCCAAGCGCTCACCAGATGATCGGATGAGGCTTTGCTGGCCGAATAGGGCGACCGCGGGTCATACGGTGTCGTCTCGACGAAAAAACCGTCGGCGGGCAAGCTGCCGTAGACTTCGTCGGTCGAGACGTGAAGAAATCTAAAGTTCTTCCGAGCTTGATCGTTGAGCCCAGTCCAATATCGGCGAGCAGCTTCGAGAAGAACATGCGTCCCTAGGATATTTGTCCTAACGAACTCCGCAGACCCTGTGATGGAACGATCGACGTGGCTTTCGGCCGCAAGGTGCATGACGGCCTGCGGTTGGATCTCAGAAAAAACTCTGTCCATCGCTTGCGCGTCGCAAATGTCTGCGAGCACAAAGCGGTAGTTACGCTTTCCTGAGACGGTGGAGAGTGATTGCAAATTGGCCGCGTACGTCAGCTTATCGACGTTGGTGACGTGCCAGTTTCGGTGTTGAACAAGATATCGAACAAGCGCCGAGCCGATAAAGCCGGCGCCACCGGTGACGATGACCCTCATACGCAACTCCCCCGAACTTTCCCCAACGCCCGTAGATCAGAAACACCCTTCGATCGTCTTAAACGCCGGTAACCGCGCGTCCTTTTCCGAGACAATTACCCTGTCAGGCCTCACCGGCCAATTAATACCGAGATCAGGATCGGACCACAGAACCCCCGCGTCCGCCTCCGGCGCGTAGTAACTCGAAACTTTATAGACCACTTCCGTATCGGGCTCTAGCGTACAGAATCCATGCGCGAAGCCAATGGGGACGTAGATTTGAGCGCGGTTGTCGGCGGAAATTTCGGCAGAAACGTGTCTGCCGATAAGTCGGAGAGGACCGTCTGAGATCGACGGCCACGTCCAGAATTCGGCCGCGACTGACGCGAACGAGCTTGGCCTGGGCGTAAGGGGGCGTCTGGAAATGCAGCCCGCGTATGGTTCCGACTTCGGTCGAAAGCGAAAGATTGTCTTGAACGAACGTGTCAGTAATTCCAGGCTCCGCAAAAAGCCGGGCGTTATAGATCTCGGAAAAAAAACCTCGCTCGATCTTCGAACCGGTTTGGAACGATCAACTTGACTTCTGGGATTTCAAGTTCCGTAAGCTGCATAATTGAGCCCGTTGTTCAACTAATGCTTTGTCGCTTCGAACTATTAGATAAAGTCACCCCGAGTGACGAGGTTTTTGTGTTGATAGCTGCCGAGTGGGCCTATTTTGCTGCGTACGAGTGCGCGGCGACAGCGCGCGACGCCAAAATATTTGGGCAGCCCCTGCGGCGATCGAGTTCGCCCACTGAGCTGGCCATAACGCTTGAAAAACAAAGAGCATGGCGAAAAACGATTGACATCATTTAAAGCTTGCAGCAGTCGATCGCTTGATCAGACTTGGTACTGTTGATGGCGGCCTTTCGATCGCGCGTTAAGATGGGGCTCGATGAATATTTCGGTGGCTGCTATCATCCCGCTGTATAACGGGGGTCCGTTCATTAAAGAAGCACTTGAAAGCGTGCTTGCTCAGACTGAGCCGGCAGACGAGATCATCGTGGTCGATGACGGATCGACCGATGACGGTCCAGAAATCGTCAACGAGATGGCAGGTCGTCATCCAATTCGCCTCCTTACTAAGATCAACGGTGGCCAGTCATCGGCGCGGAATTTCGGCATTGCCGTATGCAGCTCCAGTCACGTCGCGCTACTTGATCAAGATGACATCTGGTACGAAGACCATCTGGCCATCCTGAAGCAGCCGTTCGTCAACGGCAGCGCGCGTAATCTCGGGTAGTCTATGGCAACCTAGACGAGATCGATAGAGATGGCCGAACGATACGGCGAAAATGCCTCGACAGCGTCCTACCCGACATCCCAAAAAAAAGCTACTCGATTGTCTGCAGCGTGACATGTTCATTTTGCCGAGCGCATCGCTCTTTGCAAAGACCACATTTTTGAAGGTAGGTGCATTTGATGAGCGCCTTTCGGGCTATGAGGACGATGACCTTTTTTTGCGCATGTTCATTGCTGGATTCCAGCGTCTATACCTCAAAAATGTCGCGGTTACGCGATGGCGCACTCATTCGAGCTCAACATCGTATTCCGCGCGGATGGCGAAGTCGAGGATGATATATTTCCAGAAGCTGGTGATGTTCCCGGACGATCCGCGCCTCGATCGTTTTGGACGCGCGATGTAATTGGACCTCGCTTTTTCAACATTTTATTCCGCGAGTTCATCGATGGCTCGCGAATGCACGACCTGCCTCGCGTGGAGCGGGCCTGGCGAGACATGAAGTAGGTGCTTCCCGCAATGGCCGACGTGTGCGGCGCCGCGTGGGGTTAGTGGCGCCGCTAATCGATCGATTCCATCGCGGGCGGTTTCAAACCTTGGCACGTCAGTTACTTCGCATTGCCGTCAGAGCCGTCCGGCATCCAGAGTTTTCAAATAGGAGCCGCTCGATATGTTCTCATGGCGTCTCACTCGCTGGATGTCGGTTGACGGCGGCTCCGATCGCGGCCGCCGGCGTTTGTGGATGTTCCAATCCCGCGTGCTCGGAAGGACCGGCGGTGCAGTGAAGAGGCTCAAGCAAGCAGTCTCCGATCTGACAGCGTCGCTAGGACGGCTCAAACTCTTTCGAGAAAGCACGGGCACCCTCCGGTGTTCGCACGGGAGACATCGCGGGAAGCGATATCAGCTCTGTTGTCCCTTCGTGGCTTTAATTCTACTGGCTTTGGACGGTCGTCAGGTTTGTCAGGACAGTTGAGCGGCAGGGCTAAGAGAGCGAAGCTAAGAGAGCGAAGCTAAGAGAGCGAATGGCTCAGCTGATCATGCTGCGGCTTTGATGTGTGGTCTCTGACTTTCGCTTGATCTTCCTTCCGCCTTTCGATGATGCGCTCATCGAGTCCCGGCCGTGCCTATCAGTTTCATGGGAGGCGCGGCGTCCTTAACATCCATATGCTCGGTATGGCCATCAGCATGTGTAATGTCGATGCCCCACCACTTCCGGCGGACCTCCTCGTAGTGCACCTCTGGATTATAGACTTCGCTCACAGCACCAACTTCCGCGACGTTGAGCCGGCCAATGGCCGCGACCAGCGAGTAAGACGCAACGAGAACATCGCGATTGTCCTGCTCGAGATTGACTTGGGACGTCAACAATTCCTGCTGTGCGTTCAAGACATCGAGCAGCGTTCTCTGGCCAACGCGCTCTTCTTCCTCGACACCATCCAACGCCGTCTTGTTCGCGGCGATGGCAGCCTTATCCGACGCGGACTTAGCCTTGAAACCTTGGAGCTGCGACCACGCAGTGACCACCTGCGACTGCGCCGTCGATCGCGCCACTTCGATCTGCTGCAACTGCGAAATGTGCTGTTGCTTGGCTTGGCGAACTTCAGCGTATACTGCGCCGCCACCAGGATACAACGGCACCGTCACGACCCCCTCGACGAGTGCCGTCGTGGATTCGGTCTGGCGTAATCCTGGCTCGAAGTCGTCTGTGAAACTCGCATTGAGTGACGCCTGAGGAAGAAGCTGGCCGCGGATAAAATCGACATTATAACGGGCGGCCTGCTCGGAATAAAGCGCGTGGACAACTTGTGGGTTTTCTTTCGTGCCAATTGCGACCGCCTCATCGAGGCTGCGCGGAACGAGCTTAGTATTGGGATTGGCTTTAATCAGTTGCGACGGCGGATGGCCGATCACCTGCTCGTAGTTGCCACGGAACGTCTTCAGATTGGCGCGGGCTTGATCGAGAGTCGCTTGTCCCAGAGCGAGTCGCGCCTGAGCCTGGGCAACGTCTGTCTTCGTTACTTCGCCGACCTTGGCGCGATCCTGTGTGTTTTTGAGCTCGGCGACGAGGAACTTAACATTGTCCTCGTCCAGGCGAACGATTGCCAGGCCGTTCACGACGTCACCGAAGGCGGTGACGGCTTCGAGCAACACCTGCTGTTCGACCTGCCGGAGAGTCTCGCGCTCTGCGCGATCGGTCGCTTCTGCCGCATTCACCGCGTTCGTCGTGCGAAAGCCGCGAAAGATCGGCTGCGCCACATTGATGGAGTAGCCACGCGGCGAGGTGATACCATGGATGTTGGTGTTTTGTAGGCAGGTTCCCGTACTCGGCGGCGGGCATGGGATGGAAATGGACGGGTTGACGTTCCACTGGTCTTGCCGCCCGGCGGAGGCGGTGGCGTTGATGTCCGGCCGGTAGCCAGAGTTTGCAATTGCAATGGATTCGTCCGCCGCCCTTAGCGTGGCGCGTTCCGCGTCGAGAGTTGGATTGTATCGATAGGTGGCGGCGAGAGCGTCGAGCAACGTTTCAGCCCCGCAAGATTGAGCTCCAACGATGGAGCCGGCGAGCACGGCCAAAGCCGCAATCGCCCATTGGGGGGCGTTAACCGCATGGCTGCGCAGCGGCTTCAGTATCGCTGTTTTTGCCATTTCAACTCCCGAGGGGAAACCTCGGCCAGCGCTGGGCCACGACTGGCGCTATGCGATCGATCCAACCAAGATCGAGACCGAACTTGGCTGGCGTGCTGAACAAACGTTCGCGACCGGCATCGCGACCACCGTCAAATGTTACCTGACAATTAGGGGTGGTGGCGACCACCGCGCGAGTGTCGTTGTTCTCCATCGGCGCTCGGCCGCCGATATTGTAAGTTTCGCCGAAGCGGCCTGTTTCAACGACAAGTGCCAGCGCTTCGACGTGATCTTCGACGTAGAGCCAATCGCGCACTTGCCGGCCATCGCCATAAACTGGCAACGCAATCCCGCTGCCACGATTGATCGAGACCTTGCCATTGACGGATTTCACAGTCGCGGCTGAAACGCCAGAAGTTAGAACGAAGCTACAAATGACAAAAACAAAAAAGGACGGACGGAAACTGAACTTAAGCATCGTACACCCCCGCAGAAAGCAACTTACAAGCCCAACAAACAACAATCAGGACGCGTCAGACACGAATCACCTCCCATAGCTCCGTCCGGGGGATCAAGTGATATAACTTCAGCCGACCGCGGACGGAATGTATGTTGTGTTATCTGAGCCACAACCAGCCTGATTACCCAGCCGCGCGCGGCGATCTCGTGGTGGGGCTGCGGTGTCGTCGACAGCAGAACGTTATCAGATTTGGCATGGTGGATGACATTGGCACCCTCCGCTGCTCCCGTTAATGGGCAGGAAAAAGGCGACGGTTTTGCCGACATAATTGTCTCCGGCCCGTCGCTCTATTGGCAGCCGGATGGCTGTGCAGCTGGCTTACGCGGCGCAGAGGCAGCGAGGCGGCACGCAATGGCACAGCATACGATCTCATTCACGAGCCTGCCAAGAACAAAGCTATCACCGATTGGGCGTGGCGCTGGATAGTTGCTCACCAATTGCCAGCCGCAAAGGATGGCGACGACTTTCTCGACAGGCTTGCTGGTAGCACAGTGCGCTATCTGAGGCGTGCAGGACTAGGCTCAGCCGCCATTGCCATCATTTTGTTTTGGTTCGTGCCCGCCCTATTCCTGGGCAACCGAGACCGCGATCGAACATCATCAATTGCTGGCCTGTTCGCAGCCGACGTCGCGATCCCTTTTGAGCGCCACTACGGTCACAACGGGTTGTCCCACTCTGGCTCGCGACGGCAGCACGTTGGTCTACCGAATTCATTTTTCCGAAATACCGACCTAGGTTCATGGCGGCCTGTGCGAGGCGATCGCCTGGATGCGCTGGAAAAGATTGTTTCGCACCTGCCCTGGGCATTGCTCACGAACGCTTTTCGAACGCGATCGGCAGCGCGTCATTGGAAGCTGCGGCTTGCGCCAGTTCGCTGGTCCACTGGTAGTGAAAGAACGACCAGAACTCAGCGAATTTGGATTATTGCAGGTTGCTCTCCGCCACGTTTGACCCCGCGGTGCTAGGAAAATTTCAACAGTCCAACAGCATTGGCTGATCGAAATGACATTCGCGTCGAAAAGTTTTCTTTTTTATTTTCTTCCCATTTTTCTCATCTGCTACTTCTCGTTTAGGAGCGTCCGGGCGAAGAACATCGTTTTCGCTGCTGTTCTATTCCGCATCGCAGCCGATCTTCCTGATCATCCTGATGGCGTCGATTGGCGCCAACTTCGCCCTCTCCCTCTCCATCGACCGTGCTGAAGGCCAGCACCGCAACCGCCTCCTCGCTTGCAGCGCTGCGGGCAATCTCCTAGCGCTCGCCATCTTCAAATATTCGTGGGCGTGGCCGTCCGGCCTGCCGCGCGAATAGCGGCTCAAAGGCATTCCCGGCATGTTGGGAACCGTTCGCCGACAGAAAATCTGACAAGACGAATGATCGGATGGTCGTATTGAATTGGGGGTTTGATGTTTGTGCTCCGGGCTCCGCAACACTTCTGCTCGCGGGCTGGCTTTTTTCCTCGCCGAGGCTGGAGGGCTGGCGTAAGTCGCGGAGCTCTACGCGTCTGTGAAACCCCCATGCTCTGCGGGTCGTTTGCGACAGACTTTGTTTGAGGAAGCCCTAGGCGCGCATGGTCAGCCGTGGGCGGGCTTCCCGGGGCGGTCCGGAACGCGGTCAGTTGGAATATATTGGCGTGCGATACGCCGTTGCCGCCTCGCGCCGCGCTGGACTTAAAGACACCGCGCGCCTCTAGCTCTAGTACTGTCGTGCTAAGGCGGTACCGATGGAAAATTACAAGATTGAAATAGGCCCTCGCGCAAAGTCGTTCCGCCAGTTCACTGAATTTGGCACGCACCAACTCGGCGGCCGAGGTTGAAGATATCGAATTCCTTCGATGGATCTCCTCACGGGGACCACCCTGGACATTTCTGCCTTAGAAGCCGCAATTTTGCATTCCTGGACCATTTAGGCCATTTTTTTGCCGCCTAGATCTCAAAACACTGACCTTCGATGTCGGTAGCCAGAGGAGGGGACCCCTGGTTAGCCCTGAAGATGCGGGACGAGAGCCGTCTCTTCAATTAGCAGCCAGCGCAGTTACAACTCGGCCAATTCTTGTTGCCGAATACAGGGTATTTGTTTGTGGTTTCGATAGACGCCTTCAGGGAGGCTGATACGCGCTGCGGCCGAGTGTGGCTGATGCCCAACGATCGGCCTATCGCTGATTCAATTGAAGCTTATGGCGAATGGGCACAGATTGAAATTGAGTTCTTGACCCAGTTTCTGCCAAGCGAAGGTTTGATCCTAGACATTGGAAGTCACATTGGGGTTCATGCTTTAGCATTTGCAACAGCAGCGCCCACGGCAATTGTTCACGCATTTGAACCGCAGCCGCAAATTGCCACGCTTTTGCGTCGGAACGCTCTGCCTTTTGGAGCGCAAATCGTTGTTCACCCGAATGCTCTCGGGAGGAATTCAGAACTGCTTTTATTCCCCGTCTCTCATGCACAGAGCCGACGAACGCCGGCGCACTTCAAGTTTCACTCTCCGGTCAGTCCGATCACTTTCAAATCAACATTACATCTTTGGATGCACTCGATCGACAGATGTTCGGTTTATGAAGTTGGACATTGAAGGGCATGAAGCGCCTGCTCTGCAAGGCAGTAGGGATACTATTTCGAGAGATCTGCCAATAATCTTTTGCGAAGTCAACTCAATAGAGTTCTGCGGCAAATGTTTTCCGCGAAATGCAACGGCACTCATATGACGCATTTTTATCACTACCTCGGCCTACAACGACGAGAATTATCGCAGAAATAAAAAAAAATTTTTTTGGCGTGGCCCACGAAAGCGCGCTTCTTTTTATACCGCCGCATCGGCCGGCTCCTCGCCGTCTGCGGACTACTGTTTGTTCGAAAGTTCAGACCCTCGACGATCTAGCGCGGCTGTTTATCGAAGTGCCGAGGTATGGTGACGAAACGATATTGGATTGGAAAATGAATGAACGAAACGTCAAATCAAAGCCCTGACAGCCGAGAAAGATGAGGACCTCCGCTCGGGACTGCGAACTGCCGAAGCTCGTTATTCCGTTTTGGCTCAGTTCATCCAGAAAAGTGACATTTCTGTGAGGCGGCGGAATGTTCCTGGTACATTAGCTCGGCTTCTGAGCAATACAGAATTCGCTAAGACGTGCAGACAGCTGTCTAAATCAGGCTTGTTCGATAGAAGCTGGTATAAACAGACTTATCGTGACGCCTCAGGCAAAATGCTCGAACCAGTTGCGCATTTTATCTCTACGGCGCTTTTGAGGGTCGGCAGCCAAATCGTGCATTCGACACCTCTTTTTACCTAAAAACCTACGCAGACGTGCTGTCAACAGGCATCAATCCGCTGCTACATTATATTAAAGTGGGGGAAAAGGAAAGTCTAGACGACCGAGCGCCGAATTTGATCCACAAGCGTATCACGAGTCGCACCCTGATGTGGATCGCGCGAGAACTCTACTGCTTAAACATTATCTCGACGCGGGTCGCACTAAAAAGGAAATGCGTCCTTTCTATCAACCGAAAGCACCTGACTGGTGCGTATTCGAAGCCCTTCAGTCAAAACAAAAATGTAATTTATCTGAATCGCCTCGTGTTGACGTGATTATCCCCGTTTACAAAGGATATAATGATACGCTGGCCTGCATCGCGTCCGCATTGTCGAGCGACAACGTTACGCCGCACGAATTGATTGTCATTGACGACCAGTCGCCGGACTTAAAAATTATCCAAAGCTCTGGATCGGATCGCTGAAATGGGGTTGATTAAACTCCTGCGTAATGAACAAAATATTGGCTTTGTGCGAACCGTCAACCGTGGCATGGCCTTACACAAGGATCGCGACGTTATTCTGCTTAACAGCGACACTCTGGTATTTAACAATTGGCTGGACCGATTGAGCAGTCATGCAGCATCCTCAGGGGTCGCGACAGTAACACCGTTTACAAACAATGGGACGATCTGCAGTGACCGGAATTTTGCCGCGACAATCCCCGGTAAGCTCGACATTTCTTTTGCTGAACTGGACAGGATCGCAGCAAATATCAATAAGACTGAACACACTGAGATTCCGACCGGCGTTGGTTTTTGCATGTATATAACGCGTTCCGCATTGAGTGTCGCCGGGCTCTTTGACGAAGATGCTTTTGGAAAAGGCTATGGAGAAGAGAATGATTTTTGTGTCAGGGCGAGTGGACTAGGCTTCGAGAATTTGCATGCATTCGATATTTTTGTCTTCCACTCTGGAGAAACATCGTTTGGTGAGAGTTCCCCAGAGTTGAAAAAGCGGGGTCTTGAGGTCCTAATAAAAAGACATCCGAAATATTTGCAAACGATCAACGGATATATCAAAACTGACCCCGCTCGCTTACAGCGCGCCAAGCTTGACATTGGCAGGTTGCTGCAGAACGCTCCAAACAGCGTTACCTTCTGCATTACGCACACGCTTGGCGGCGGCATTGAAAGATACTTACAAGACCGAGCTGAGCGTCTCAGCCACACGGGCCGAGCATCTATTGCTCGGTATCCCAACAAACTTCGGGCAAACGAATTAAACTAACTTCGGTTTGGTGGCCGACGCGAGTTATTGAATCTCGCAAGATTTTGATCTAAGCAATGTCATGCCCTTGGCGGATCTACTGAAGTCTCTCGGTGTTAGCCATATCGAGGTTCACAGTACCGTCGGCTGGTCTTCTTCTGTCCTTGACGCGAATCCCGCATTTGGCACGTATCGCTCATCTTGAATTCGATTTTGTGGCTCACGACTACGCGACGGCATGTCCACAGGATCAACCTGATCAATGAGACGGAGATCTATTGTGGGGAACAAGGAGAGCAGCAATGCAAGCGTTGCCTGCTCGTCCAACCAGTTCAATCGAAGGGTATACACCCTGATGCCGCAAAGTTTGGATTGGATGACATCATCAAATGGCGCGCTGCTTATGAGCGATTTCTTTCATTTGCTCGTAGCGTGATTGTACCGTCCAACGATGCGGCTCGTAGACTAAAGCATTATTTTCCCAAAATACAGCCCAATGTATTGCCGCATACCGAAGACTTAAGCCCGATTGCGCGTCGCGTCGCGCAGCGATTTAGCGGTGGCGTGTTACGCGTTGCTGTAATTGGCGCAATCGGACTACATAAAGGGTCGAATGTTTTGCTTAAATGCGCTGTTGACGCGCTACAACGCCGTCTGCCCTTAGAATTCGTTATTATTGGTTATACGAACATCGACCATGTTCGTTGGCCTTCAAATTTGACCGCGACAGGTCCTTACAAAGAGCATGAGATTTTTGACCTGCTTGAAGCGCAGAAAGCACATGTAGTTCTGCTGCCTTCAGTTTGGCCTGAGACGTATTGTTACACCTTGACAAGCGCTATCACTGCGGGCTTTGCGGTATATGCATTTGATTTCGGTGCGCCCGCTGAAAGACTTCGAAACAACCCCGCCAATGTACTTATGCCAACTGCGATGATATCTTCGCCACAAAAAATCAATGATATGCTACTCCAGTTTGCTTCTCGCCAATACGAACTAGTTACTGAAAACGAGCGAGCACGCCGCCAACCATCCCGAGCCACCCAAGGCGACGTGAATATGCTTTAGTTTAGGTGTATCGGAGGCTCTACCATTTTCAATACAGTGAGCGGCATGAGGTGAGTACGTGGTGGTCGAGGCGGATCAGACTGGCAACAATTTCGATTTCCTCCGGATTGTCGCGGCGATTACCGTGCTTATAAGTCATTCATATCCACTATTTGGCCATCAACCGGAATTTTTTTCTTTTCTATCCGGCTATGAGACAGGCGGCGGACTCGCAGTAACGGTATTCTTTTTCATTAGCGGTTATTTAATTACGGGTTCCTTTCAACGCAACAGGGCGGTGATCCGTTACGGGATAGCACGACTGCTCCGCATTCTACCCGGCCTTGCCACAGCAGTGTTATTTTGTACGTTCATAGTCGGGCCGATTTATACAAAATGTTCATTTGCAGAATACCTCGCAAATCCGATGACGTGGAGCTATTTGCGAAATTCGCTCGTGTTTTCTCAACAATTTCCGCTACCTGGAGTATTCACTGATAACCCGACTGCCAACAGCGTCAACGGTTCCCTGTGGACATTGCCCATCGAAGTTACGATGTACCTTCTAGTTCCCGCTCTTTTTTATCTTGGCGCTCTCCAGCGACGTCTGGTGCTCGCCGTCCCGGTCGCATTCTTCGCAGTTCTCGTGATCGCCCAAACATACTTTGGTATCGGCTGGGAGAATAGGGGTCCGACCTTCTTCTACTCCGTTCCTCTCTTTAACTTTCTGGGCTACGGACTTTTTTTCTTTATTGGAGCCTGCTTTCATAGTTTCCGTGACACGCTTGTGGTGGACGTTCGTCTTGCCTCCCTAGCGCTCATAATCTACGTAAGCACTTTTCATTCGCCGCTCGGCTTTGCCGGCGAGGTTGTGGCACTTCCTTATCTTATTTATTACATTGCGTTTTGCCCCGTGCCTTTCTGGCGCTTCACAAATATAGTCGGCGATATTTCTTACGGCTTTTACATTTACGCGTATCCAGTGCAGCAAGCGGTGGTGGCGTCGACGTCGGGCAGACTTGGATTTTCCGGAATGATGATGGTGTCTCTTTGCATCACGCTTCTGCTAGCCTACCTTTCCTGGTTGTTCATCGAAAGGCCAGCGCTGAGGTTGAAGGGGAGGTTCGCCTCTTTGATCGCGAAAGACCGATCATTCAATTCGGTTGATAATTTTTTTCATTATCGCACGAGGACATGAGAAATGAGAAATTCAGCAAGCTTCGTTTTGCACCCTCATTGATAGCCTCAATGTTGTGCTTAAACGACCTCACGTTCATCGAGTTGATGCGATCTTTAACGAAGAGAAGAGGCGCTATCACAGTAAATTTGGCGGCCTCTGGACAGACCGCTCGGCTATGGGGAATATATTCCATTATCTTCAGCCGAAAGAAACAAGCCGTTGACCAAATTGCTCGATGTATATGCTCACACGTCAACGGCAGCCGACGTGATGTTTTGTCGTCCGCGTGAAAGCGCCTGGATACTTAGATCTCAGAGCGGGGCCAACGAACATTTCGCCGTGGGCTTGGCGCAACGTTGGCGGGTTAGCAAGGCGTCCGTTGAGGCGACGGAGTTATCCGCGGCGGAAACCGGTAGCGACCCACCGCACGGTCCAGAGGATGGCGCTACCGATAAGCCAGAGAAGCAAGATCGGAACGAAGACGTAGATTAGTACCGCCGTAACGTCCGCGCCTGTGTACTCCCTCGCTTGCAGTTGAGCGCCATCACTTCCGGCATACTCATTTGCTAGCGGATGGGAAAAGCGGCTCCGTCTCGCTGAAGCAAGCGCTCCCTCACCACTAGCAAAACAGCGATGCCGCGAAGGGCCTCGATTTCGAGATTCTTGCGAGGCATCGCACTCCCGCCGTTCCCAGGCCAATTCTAGGCGCAAGAAAACCGGTGATATGAAGGCAATCAGGCTCAGATTCGTTTGGGATTTGTTGCTCACCCAGGCCGCACCCCACGAAAGCGAGTTTGTAACGCCTCGTAACGCATCGTAACGACTACGAAGGTCCTGACGTTTCGAATGAAGGTCCGGCACCGCCAGAAGAACGCGCTTAGCTTCTTCGGGCCGGTTGGCGCCATTGAAAATCGTCAGTCGCGCTTTCATTGAGACGGCCCGTCCGTTCGCCCAATCCGGGCGTCGGGGCCAGATTTATTGCAGGCTGCGCTCTGCCTCGAAATTCAACGCGGTCAGGCGAAGGCCGGAGCTTCATGCGCTTTTCTACAAACGTCCATGAGGCCATTCCGAGCGCCATTGCAAGAGCGACCGAGAATGCAATGTGCAGACCAATCGGCAAATTCGGCGCGAGGCCGACGATTAGCATCTGCGACGGCCACCCATACAAATACGTTCCATAGCTGATATCCGCGCTAGGTTTTAGACGCACAAACCAGTTCTGCGTCGAAAGCACAAGCGACCCGTAGAAGAGAACTGCGCAATAGAGCGCTGGATAGATTGGCCAGGAGCTCGTGACGACCGCGGCAATGGTCAGACCCACCAAAATATCAGCCCGAAGAGCAATCTTATCGCTCCAGAGCGCGAACAATGCGCCGACTGCGAAACACGGAAGAAGATGCACTGGGGGCGGCATAGGCGCCGAACAAGTGCGTCGCATTCGGAACCGTCGTCTCAGCAACGACGATCGCTACCAAAACCGCGGTCGCCAGATATTTGGAACGGAATATTCCCAGCAGAAATAGTGTCCCGATAATGTAGTAGGCTTTGACTTCAAACGGCAGTGTCCAGATTGATCCATTCACTGACGTGTAGGGAAATCCGGAAAACACTCCTTCGATGTTGAATACGAGATTCCCCTTACAAAAGAGCGCCGATATATTTTTGATGACATAGTGATACGGAGCTTTAGTCTCGAGAACTCCCGCGCCTTGATGTGAGAACAACGGCACGAGAACGAACGCCGTTACGATAAGAGCCGTGACATAGGCTGGAACGATCCTTAGAAACCTCGCGGCCGACCAGTGCAGCAACAAGCGGCTTCGCAACAGGCTGTTGGTAGTCACAAGGCCCGACACGAAAAAGAAGAACTTTACGGCGAGGCCGCCACTATTGTCGTGGCCGTGCGCAATCCATATTCCAAGATCAGCAATATTTCGGCCGGTTAGGGAATGCGCATGCCAGTAAATCACAGTGCAGGCAGCAAACAATCGTAAAAGATCGAGATTATTGCGCTTGCTCGATAAAAAATCCGCCAGCATCCCCACCCCGTGACGCGACATTCCGCTGGCGTTAGTCGAAATCCTGCAGCGGGGCTTTTTTGTGTCGGCCGCAGCGCTTAAATTGCGGGTGTGCTGCGTAAAGACCCATTCATCTCGCCGATGTTCCCGGCATTGGCAAAAATTCCTCCTGCGGGACCTGAGTGGCTACACGAGGCCAAGCTCGACGGATTCCGGGCGCAGATCCACGTAGAGGATGGCGAGGCCACGCTCTACAGCCGCAACGGGGCCGATCTCACCCGCCGATTCCGCGCCCTCAAGCCCGTGATCGATGTCATCCCAGCGAAATCCGCGATCATCGATTGCGAGCTCGTCGCGTGTGACGAGGCGGGTCTACCTTGCTTCCGAACACTGATGGATCACGCGAAGAACAATGCGCCGTTGTGCCTCTGGGCGTTCGATCTGCTGTATCTCAACGGCGTTCTGATCACGCCCTTGTCACTCACTGATCGGAAGGAAGAACTGGCCGAACTCATCATGGCGGCCGACAGCGAGCACCTGCAGTTCTCAGGCTCCTTCACCGATCCGATCAAGCTTCTCGAGACCTGTCGCAAGGATTGCACCGTTGCCGTCCCTGCCGCATCTGACGATCGGTCTGCGGGATGAGGAGGATCGTGCTTGACGATCAGTGCTGCCGCAGATCGTGCAGCGAAGTTTGCCCTTCAGCTCCTCGTGATCCATGTCAGGATTGAACTGCGAGAGATCAAGCGGCACGCGGCGGCTGCTTGGTAAGCCAATGTTATTGTGCCGGACCAACCTGGGCACGACGACGTAAAGCTCGCGCCCGCGTTGGATGAAATCTCTGATCTTCAGTGGCCAGCTCCGTTGCTGGCCGTTCCCATTTCCCCGGCGCGATTCCTAGCACGTGATGCTTGCCGCTGGAACCATTTGCGGCTGAGAGGATTTCTGCTTTGGGCTTTGCTGCTTCGGCAAAGTCTCCCTTAACTTGCCTTCGTGGCCGACGCTGCGGGGGCATTTTTTATTCGGACGAGGCGTCGACGAGATCAAGGCGCCTTTCAATTCGGTCCAGGCGATAGTCGATACGATCCAGCCGCCTTCGTGGATTCCGGCCTGACCCTCCGCGAGGCTGGCGTGCATATGTTCAAGGTTGGTCACGCGGCCTTTCAAATCGTCAACACTCGAGCTTTTCATCGATCCGGCGCAACATGGTCAGAATGATGGAGTCAGGCTCAACCATGGACAAGAATCTGAGCGGCTTTTTGGGACTTTGAAAGGCTCCGTCGCGACGTTTCACGCCAAACATCGATGCCAGTCCCGAATTTCACCGCTTGGTACCCCCGCAAACCGCCTTTGCTTTGTTGCCAAGGAGTGGTTCTCTTACTGTTTGTTGCCCTTGGGTTCTATTACCCTCAGCGCGTGAACTCTGGGAAACGCTGAACGCCTTGGCTCTGGATAGCTGATCGGGATGAACCGCGCCATTTCATTGAAGCCATAGAGGTTGCTTCCGGCGCGAACGACGACACGACCGAAAGCATCCTTCGCGCGCACAATCCGACCGCCGGATCTTCAGGACGCCAATCCTCTCGAGGATATGGAGCGCCTTGGCCACCGTCGCTCTTGCAAATCCTGGTCGCTCCCCTCGCGCCAGCTCCAGCGAGCCTAATTCGTAACGAACGTTCCGCCTCGTCAGGTCACAACCGATTGGTCGCCGGTGCGGCCGGCCGCAAGCTCCCGCAGTTCGTTCAGTGCAAGCGTCAGTTGTTTCTGCAAATTGCTTTCATAGCGATTGAGCTTTGCGAGCATGTCTTTATCAAGCAATAATTTGAGCATGCCCCCGAGCGGCGAGACTTCAGGTCCTTGATCTGCTAAACAACGAATCTAACGCATCTTCCATAGGATCACGTCGCGCATTTTCGCGCGGCGGCCCAATTGAAGAGTGCCGCCTCAAACGCTGGAATGCGATGTAACCGCCATATCAGAGAGGCTGCCCGTTCGACGTGGTGCATTTCAATTTCACCTGCTGGCCTGAAATGGCGATACATTTCCTGGCGAAGCCTATCAAACTCTTCGGGATCTTCGCCGGCCAACAGAACCCGCTCTGCGGTTAATCCATGCGTCAGGGCGTTCCTCGCGCTGCGGTCTTTTCCGCTTGCCGATCGGGGCCCCGTGCTCCTGTCCGCATTCCGCCTATTGGCGGCAATCTGTCGTTCGCTCGTTGTCATCGCATATCCATTTGCGCAGTCGTGGACTTCATGTGTCAACAGTCGCCGCAAGTGAAGCGACGACTTGCCGTGTGTCCTTATTGTATCTGATTCGCTCGTGACCTAGACCAGCAAGGCCTGTAGAAGCTGTGGCTGTATGTGCATTTCTGCAGGCCGATGATCGACGGACCGCACACAATTGTTCGCACCGGGATCACGGATCGAAATCTCCAAACTTGATGTGCGCGCGCTTCTCTGGTGGTAGCCGCGTTAGGTCCCACCCGATACGCCCCGATCAGGTCGATCGCACTGCCGCACCTGACGCCCTTGCGCAGATACGGCTCGTTGAACTCCGATTCCAAATCGGGATCGAGGGTTTCGTTGCCGCTGGGAATCGTCACTTTGCGTTGATCGCGCGACGCTGCCCAAAGTCGCGCTGCATACTTCAGTGGCTCTAGGATCCCGTTTCTTGCCCACCACGCGCGCTCATCTCCGGTGCGATGCAGTTGATCGTGATGCGTGTTGCACAGCGGAACGGTAAACTCATCAGAGACCTTCATCCCATAGCGCCCGCGGCTGCGCAAAGCGTAAGTGATGCGCTTGCGCCGGACACCGCCCGCAAATCAAGACAGGGCTGACTGGCAACGAAAGCGAGATGCGCGCGATCTCGGAGCCGCTTTTCTTTTGGAATGAGGTAGGAGCCCGTCGTCGGCTCGCCGGCAGACTTTGGGGCGTCTGTCGCGCCATTGGACGTGGACTGCGCGGCTGCCCGACCTGGCGTGCGCGTTCCTTCAGGGCATCTGCGAGTTTACGTGCTGAGGCATCGCCGTGCTCAGTCCCGATCCTGAGTTTTCCAAACGCCGCAGAATTGCGCGACCAGAACGCATAGAGGCGATCGGTCGAATCCAGGCGTTCGATCTGACGCAGAGAAGCCTCGACGAATTCTTCAGGATCTGAAAACCGGACTTCTTTTCCCTCGCCATCGGTCAACACGAGATCGGGCGGCTGAAGGCTCGGTTTCTTATCGGTCGCGACCTTCACGCGAGCTTTCGTCACCTGCGCCTGATCACGATCATAGAGCGCCAACCCGAAGGGATTGCCGAACGTTGCAAGCGCCCGTTTGGTGGCGTCGGTCTCGGCCGCTTTGAGCGCGATATCATGAGCGAACTCGGGCTGCGGCGCCCGACCAAACCCGGTGCCGATGCCTTCGCGCACCGTCACCGTGTCGCCGGCCCGGACCGTGATCCGAACCTTGGTTGAATAAAAGCACACGGTCTGCGCCGTACTGCAGATGCGTCCAATGACAGCGCGGCGCCAGCGTCTGTCGGTCCCAACTGTCGAAGCCAAAGATCCGATTGGCCTCGGCGATGGCATGCCAGCCTTCAACGTAGGAAACCGAAGCGCCGTGGACCTCACGAACCTTGACGTGCCGGCGTTTGAGTTTGGCTTTCAGCGATTTGGTTTGGGTTTCTGTCAACGCCATTACCGTGTCCTCACACTCAACTGCGTCTGTACGGGAGCAATCGCAACGCCGTCGATGGCGACACCGGCCTTCAGCGCCGAGAGAAGACCTTGTCTGTCGAGCTTCGACGGTTGCGGCTTCCAATAGGCTGCCGGAACTTTGGCTTCGTCGACGACGTCGAGCGTCGGCGCGCCCTGCTTCAGCGACGCGGTGAAATCCGATTCGGTCAGCTTTTGAATGTCCGCCTCGCCCATGACGCGAAGAGCCAGTTGCCGTTTGCGGCCGGCGCGCGTCTCGAGACGCTCAAGCCGCGCCTTCATGTCGTTGAGACGTGTGGAAAGACCGGAAGCGAGGGCTTCATCCTCTAGTGCCGAGCGGATGAGCTCAGCTAGCATTTCCCGGAGGTCGGTGATTCCCTCGAGTGTGTCGGCGAGGGTTTCGGCGTCGAGATCGGGGATCTCCAGCAGTAAGCGCTCTCGGAGGTCGCCGTATCGGGCGATTTTCGGCCAAGAGCAGGGGGCAGCGACGCACGCCGAACTCATACACTGACTCCTAAAAAGTGTATTACGTGATCCTTTTTGTATCACGAAATGTCGGGTCGGTCAAGCGGCGTGCGCTCCGCATTTTCCATGATCCACCCTTCGCAGATCCGCGCCGCCCGGGGTCTTCTTGGGAATCGAATCAGACTGAACTTGCCCGTCGAGCCAAGGTAGGCGTCGCGACCGTAAAGCGGATCGAAGGCAGCGATAACAGCCTTCGAGTCACGGTCGAAACGTTACTCCGCTTACAGCGCGCACTCGAGAAATCGGGGATCGTCTTTCTGCCCGAGGACGACGCAAATGGGCCGGGCGTTCGATTCAAAAAGCGCTCCCCTTAAGCGTGCACCAAAAGCGCGCCCACAAAGCCAACCTTCCTCGACCCCTTTTAGTCGGACAAATAAGGAACCCTCCGGCTCCCTCATATTATCCGTATACGGAATAACTAATTGAATGGTCCGGCGTAAGGTAGGCGACCGTCCCGCGAAGTCGCTGCTTGCAAAACGAACCCAATTTTTATCTGAAATATCAGATGCGCGATTTTCCTTGGATCGTCCCCCGAACCTTGGCTAAGGGAATGTCACCTGGAAGTGCTGATCGCGTTTATTGAGCCGGACGGGCGAAGTGGCCCAGGCGTTCGACTGCGCAAGCCGATACGACTGTAGATTTCCGCGTGCTAATGCTTTGCATAGCCATCTTGCCCGCATCACGTTGTTGTCGCGCCGCGTCCTCACCCGCAAGACGGCTCTGCGGCCAAAGGGCCTGCCGACATTCGTTAGGCTTGGTCGCTCCGACCGATCGTCTTCAAGGCCGCGTCAATGCGCTTGCGCCATGTCGGGCCGCGCGCCCGAGCTTCCTCGATCTCGTTTTCGATGCTCTCGGGATCGCGCGACCGCAGCGCGGCGATCAGCTGACGGGCCTGCTCGACATCCTTCACCCTTTTTGCCGATCGACCTGGCCGCGTTTGCGACACGATAAGTTTGTGGACGGCGAACCGCTCCGGTATCGGAACTCGCACCAAAACACCCGCCCCATAGAGCGCCACGACGCTGATCGCGCCCTCGATCAGGTAGTCCATGAACGCCAGGGGTTCGGCGCTGCAGCCGAGCGCCGGCAGAAGCACGGGCGCGGGGCTGCGTCCCGGAGTCGTGACGACGTCGACCTCGAACTTGGTCTTCGCCGACCTGAATTTTTTCGGCAGCTTGTCCGTGCGGCTCATGATGCCCTCGAAGGTCGAGTCCGCCCGCCGGAGGATGGCTTCAAGGGGCTCGCTTCCAATCATGCCCGGCACGGCGAGCCTCGCGATCGAGAGGTCGACGTCCTGTGTCATGATCGCAGTAGACAGGTGGGCGCCGACGACGCACGGATAGAGCTGGAAGGCCGCCGTCCCCACCAGTACGACACCGCGTTCGAACAGGCCACCTTGGGCAAGGGCGGCGAGGATGCGCCCCGTGTAAAGATCTGGTGCCGGAACACCCGCCCGCTTCAACGTCGTCACCGTCTTGCGGTTTGCTCGCGCGTCGTCGGCCGCACGAATGTGCGCGATCGCTCTGGCCTCCGCCTTCGGATCGCCCGCGGTGCCGAGATAAACCTGCTTGCGCACGCCGCCGGGGAAGGTCGCGTAAATGCGGCGCTGGCCACCCACCATCCGACGCGTGATCGAGGCCGCCGGGACGTCGTCAGGGGTGATGCGTTGGGCGAGGTCAGCGTAGAGCGTCAGCAGATTGAGCGGTATCATCCTCATAGAGCCGATAGTATACAGATTTGCGAGTTTGTATACTACGCATCGCCGCATGCCCTCAATTCTGAGCGGCTCATGCGCTCGCAGATTGGCTTTCAGTACCTGATCGGCGAACTTGCTTAGCGCGCATTCACTAGCAGCCGGGGACGAAGTCCGACCAACCCAAGTGTCCGAAGCTCGGTCACGTCCGCATGACGCCGAAGCACGTGGCTCGCCGGAACAGCGCCGTTTGCTATGGCGTAACGAGGGCGAACTTCGGGCGCCAGGAGCCAACACCAGCGCGATAGAAGCCGAGCGATCCTGCAAAATCTTCAACAGAAAGCCTTCCACACGCCGTAAAACACAACTAGATTCCGCGACATGGTCGAACCTGAAAACTTAATTCTGACGATGCTGCGTCGGCTCGACGAGAAATTCGATCGGGTGATCGACGATGTGCGTGATTTGAAAGCTCGGGTTACGGCTCTGGACGAGGGGCAGGCGGCCCTGCAACACGGGATGGCCAGCATTACTGAGGGCATGGCCGGTATTCATCGACGGATCGATCGGGTGGATTCGCGGCTTGAACGAATCGAGCGCCGGCTTGATCTCGTCGACGTGAAGTGACCTCGAACCGGCTCCCATCTGGCCCGATCGCGAGGACCTGTTTTTGACCTGTATGATCAAGTCATGTGTCGAGCGCCAGATAGAAGGAAAGGCGCGGCGCCGTCGAAGAACGCTCGGCGCTTAGCCGCTGGTCGAGTGGCGGCATTCCGCAATCGAACGCACCGAGATCGAGGCTGTCGTGGAGCGGGACTGGAGCGTCAATGGTCGGGCCGACGTCTGCATCGTACGGCGCAGCCATGTCGTCAATGTGGTGCCTTCGAGGGGCGCGACGAAACTGGCGCAATTTTCTGCATCAACCAAGAACAGAATGCGCTCGGTTAAGAAGTCGACGGCCGCTTGCCGCTGCTTCCAGCCAAGCTGCCTTGCCGCTAACTACTCGGCGGCCATCGGCGCCTGTCTAAAAATCCGGCTCTGACGCTGCCTGGCGCGTTCATCGAACCGCGACGCGAAATCGGGGCGCCGGCGCATCAGGCTAATGACCTGATCTTCCTCCATTTGTCCCGAGAGCACCAATTCCTCGAGAAGGCCGCAGTCAACGTTTGCGATGTCTAAGTGAGCCATGATGACCCTCCACTGATATTCCTCCTTTATCTGATTCGCCTTCGGGCCATATCGGCCGCTATGATGACAGCGTGTTTCAGGGCGTTCCTGTGAATAAGATCTGGATAAGATGCGTGTGCCGTCGTAGTGCGTCGCAAATTGCGTCTGCACGACTAGCGGCGGGTTTGCCCTTTTTTGTGCTTGGTTTGAGGGTGGAGTAAGGGCCGCATAGCTCGATGGTGTCCGTCGTCGAATGCTTTGAGGCAGTTTTCGCAGCAAAGCGCTCGAACGATTCTGGTGGAAGGGCGGTCCGCATCGTCTTGATAGTCGTCATGTCGAAAAAATCGGACGCTCTGCGTGCTCGATCGCGACAAGTCCCGAAGACGGTGAACGTCCCGGATGGAATTTGCATGGCCTGAGGCTATGCAATTGTGTTGCTATTGGACTATCACTAGGAGCCGCAGCCATGAGCAAGCGTCACTCGTCCATTGAGCCCGTACACCCCGGTGAAATTCTCCGCGCGGATGCTTTCCCCGCGCTCGGCGTTACGAAGCCGGCGCTCGCCGATGCGCTCGGCGTCAGCCGCCAGACCCTTCACGACATTATGACGTTAAAGCGAGGCGTGACGCCCGATATGGCGGTTCGGCTTGAAGCGGTTATTGGCTCGACAGCAGAGACGTGGCTTGCGCTTCAGGCCGCGCACGACTTGTGGAAGGCCCGTAAGGGTGTCAGCATTAAGAGCCTAAAGAAGCTAACTGCAGCTGTAACTTGATCTCGGCACACGCAACGACTGCGCCGCTTGGACAGATGGAAATACAACTATAGTAATGTATATACATTTACTTGCTAATTGCGGTTTTGTGCGAAACGAACCCAATCGTAAGTGCGAAATGGCAGACCGTAACAATAGCTCGCAAAGGTGTCATCTCCGACCAACCGAAAATTTCTCCGTTTTGTCGCCGCGATCAAGATGTGCATCAAGATGCGCAGAGACCGCAGCCCTCATGAAACTTCCCCGGAGCGTGCACCTTAGCCTCGACGAATGAGATCGTGAAACTCTTGAGCCCGGCCAGCGGCCGGCTTCTATCGAAGCGGTAGAGTGGGGCGAACTTATCTCACGCGTCGCTCTTCAAGTTTGCGTTTGGCTCCTTCCCACATGAGGTCGACAAGCCCACCTTGCTTTGGCTTTGTGGTTACGCTGTTGATCTGTTCATGCGTCGCCAGCGCGAAGGCCTTGATGAGGTCTTTCAGGTTCTTCTCGGAAAATCCGATGAAGCTTTCCCTGAAAGTCGCATAGTCCCCACGGGCGGCGGCAATAATCGGGTCGGCGACCTTGGCAGCGTCGGGTCCGGAAAACACGACGGTCACGCCCGCCGCATCGAGCATTCGCTTTGCGAACGTCGGATTGCTTTCCGCTTCTTCGCGGATGACCTCGAAGATTCGCTCCAACGCTTCGCGCGGTGATATCTTATCGGTCACGTCATCCTCAATCGTTGGCTCAACCGTTTGAGCTTATTCTTTCGACCACGGCCTTCGTCAGCGCGACGACCTCGGGCAGGGCACTTCCGTATTTCTCGCGCGCCGATCGAAATGCGCCCGGCCCTGGGTGAACGGCCGCGTTCTGCAAGGCCGAGGTATATGGAATGGGTCGGGAAATCGCGTTGAGCTGGTACAACCCTTCTTTGATATGGTGGAGCATTTCACGCTGCAGAGTATTGGTCGCATGATACTGGGTAATCAGCGGATGCACCTTTACTTGTGATGCGAGATCGAGATCGTCCGCGAGGATGAATTTCAAAAAATCGGTGAGCGTGGAATAGGCGTTGGTTTCGAGGCTTGTGGGCGCCAAAATGTGATGGGCCAATCTCATGGCCGAGAGCCCCAGTGTGCCGGGGCCTGCCGGACAGTCGATCAAGATGGCGTCATACTCCGTTTCGATTTTTTGAAGCTCCGATCTCAGAGCATCGGAGAGCACTACGTCGAGCCGATTTTTTCGCTTTTTTTGACGAGCTGACTGTTCGAAATCGGCCATATCGCCGAGTAGCTCGTGGTTCGAAGGCAAAATGTCGATCAAGCCCTGTTGCCGATCGCGGATTTCGATCAAGTCACCCGCCGCCACTCTATGTGAGGCGAGCCGCATATCACGGCCCCTGACGAAAGCCTGCAGCACGGCTCCCAAGCCGATCTGACGCTGATACAATTCCTGCTCGGCGCCGATGCCGAGAAGCGACTTCGTCACCCCGGCCTGGGGGTCGGCATCCATTACGAGGATGCGCGCGCCATATGATAGCGCCAAGCCGTCGGCGAGCATCATTGTCGTAAGCGACTTGCCTACTCCGCCCTTCGGGTTGGCGATCGCTATCGTAATGCTCATCGACGCAATTCCGTAATCCAGGCAGCAGCACCGTGACGAAGATCACTGCGCAGCGGCTTCAAGCAGTCCGTAGGCCGTAGTTGAAGATGCGCGCAGATGGGGTCGTAGAAATCACGCTCGAGCATGCGGAAACGCCCCACAAAGTTCTGCGCGACACTACGTGTAGGTTCGACCAAATACTAGCGACGCGGAATTCGCAGGTTAGATTTTTTACTTGCCTCCGACCGGGCGCCGAGACGGACCGTCATCGAACCTCCACGGACTGTTCTTACGAGCTCTTTCTGCTGCCGCATCCTTATCGATCTTGGGACGCTTGTTGGTCCGTTGGGGCTCGGGCTTCGCCTCAGCCGGTTGCGGTGTTCGCCCGCTCATCCATCCAAGTATGCTCATGGCTGATCCCCCTCTGTGTCGTGCTCGCAGGAGCCGAAACCGAATAAGGTTTCACCACGGTTCGGAGCAGGCTGCCAGTCCAGTTGAGCACCAGTTAGACCGCGTTCTGCCGAGAAGCTGCGACGAACACGCACCTGGGCAGCGGCAGGCCGGCGGATGCGAGTTAGCTTCGACAAGTCAAAGATTTGCCAAAAAAGCCGTAGCGCCGACCGCAATGAGGCTGAGGGCCCAGAAGCCGTCGGAATTGATCCAGAGTTTCGACAAGAGTTGCGGGCCGAAATACCGGTACACGGCCCAGGCCATAATGCCGCCTACCACGATCATCGCGGTGGTGTGGACAGCAGAAACAGCGAGCGCCACCGCCAAATTATTCGACGCGAGGACAATTGCGGCTTCATGTCCCGGGTCCGATGGTCGTCCTGCCATACAGAGTCCGAGGTAGATCGGCACGAGCATCAATCCCGCGCCATGGGCAATCGCGACGGCAAACGACCAGAGCGCCAGCTTGCTTGGAGGGATGCTCGTGAGGGCCCGCGGATGCCGCCGGTTGAAGAATAGAAATATTCCGAAGCCGAGGACGAGCAAGGATGCCGCGATCTGGATTTGCCGGCTCCAGCTCACGAGCATCGTCAGGAGACCGAATGGCAGGAGCACGACTGCCATCGCGGCGAAATGTCCGGCAGCGAGCATACCGAGCGCGTTGAAGAGCGCCGCCGGACGCCGCTCCATCAATCCGGCGGAGACCGCGAGGGGCCAGCCCATGCCAGGATTGATCCCATGATAAAGCCCGCTGGCGATGACAGCCAGCCACAGCGCGAAGTTCCAGTCTCCGGTGGCGGGCATCAGGCGGACGAATAACAGAACGAGTCGGTCGAGCAGTCGCCGCCTTCGAGCCTGATCTGATGCGTCCGGTATCCATTCGGAATCTGGACCTGGAACTTCTCGTCAAGCGCGATGCCGCCTGAAGGATCGACGTTGACGAGTGCCACGGTGCCGGGCACGCCATCGGGGTAGAACTGGTCATCCCAAGTCGAATAGAGCGAGTTGGTGACGTAAACGCGCTTCCCGTCGCGGCTGATTTCCAGCATCTGGGGTCCGCCGGCAAATTGATTGCCGCTTGGATGGGGGCTTTTTCGGGCAATCCCTCCGGCGCGGACCGAGCCCGTCAGCTTGGGTGCATGCGGGTCGGTGACGTCGTACTGACGCAGCTCGCCGGTTCCCCAACAGGCCACGTACAGAAATTTGTCGTCGAGCGAGAGGTCGATATCCGTCACCAGCGGCGGAACGGCACCGAAGCCTTTCAGAAGAGGCGGCAGCACGTCCGCGTCCGCCTTTTCCGGCGGGATCGTTGCGGTTTTCTCGATCCGGAATTTTTCGCCGTCACGCCACCAGGTCCAGATCGAACCTTCGAGATTGGTCGTGTCGACGACAACGCCGAGGAAGCCGTATTCGCGGGCGGGATCGTGTGCGGGACGCACTTCGAGGGCCATCTGGTGATTGGCGCCGAGATCGATCGTCTGAATGTTGCGGCGCGCAGTCAGGTCCCAGAAGTGAACGCGGTGGCCGTACTTGTTCGCGAGCAGGTCTTCGGGAACGATGCCGTTCTCGAACTGCGGCGGAAGACCCCACTCGCCGCTCACCATATAATTTCGCGGCAGGTTCCACCAAAAGTCATAGTGCAAGGTTTGAGGGCCGCGGTCGATCTCCCAGCGGCCGAGGACTTCGAATGTCTGGCAATCGATGATGAAGATGCCAGGGGGGCCATCGGTGCCGTTGGGCCCGGCGCCGCCGAGCGTGCTCACATAAATGCCATCCGGGCCGCAGTGGACCGTGTGCGGCCGGGAATAGCCCGTCTTGTGAAACACTTCTTCGGGCTCAATGATTTTGTGGATTTTTGCTTCGGTCGGATGCGGCTTCGTATCGATGACGTAGAGACGCGACGACCGGAGTCCGGGGATGATCAGATAGCGCCGCTCGATAAATGCGTGCCCAGTCAGCGGGGACAGCGCGGAAGAGCACGCGTTCCAGCCGAAATGGTGGAACTCGTCGCCCTTGTTCGGCATCGTGACGGTGTGGACGATCTTTCCGTAGTCGTTGGCGGCTGGATCGACGTTGATGACGGCGAGCGCATCCGGATTCGAAAAATCCCCGCTCAACAGCAAGGAATACGCGAATTTTTCGGGAGGAGCTTCGATCGCAAGCTTCGGAGAGGCGTGGAACGTCGGATCGGGTCGCTGGATCATGGCCTCTGCTCCTCAGTTGCTGGGCGTCGTCCCAATCACTTCGATATGCGCGAAGCAATTCACAAATAATCCTTAGCTTAGAACCTTTGGGACCCGAGAGCGATCATGCGGCGGCCTCGGCGGATCGCGAGCTCTGCAGCCAGATGCCGACCGCAACTCCGAGCACGCAGAGGAAGAGCACGTAATAGAGATGTGCCAGCGGGTGAATCTGCATTAACGGCGGGATGACCACCGGCGTCAGTCCGCCCGATATGGCGTAGGCGACGTTATAGGAGAAGGAAAGCCCGGAGAAGCGGACTGCGGCCGGGAACAGACGAACCATCACCACCGGGACGCCGCCGACAATGCCAACGAAAAAGCCGGTAATCGCATAGAGCGGCGCCAAGAGGGACGGGTCGGCGACACCCTTCGTATAGAACAGGCTCGCGCTGATACTGAGGAGAATGCTTCCGTAAGTGAAGAAGCGTCCAGGGCCGATCCTGTCGATGATCATGCCCCCGGCGATGCAGCCGATGGTCAGGAAGAGCGTGGCGACGCTGTTGGCTTCCATCAACGCTTCGCGCGGCACACCCTGATGCTGCAACAGTGCCGGTGTCATCAGAATGATCAACACGATGATGCCCGAGAGCAGCCAGGTCAGCAGCATCGATACGATGATGGCGCCACGGTGATCGCGGATGACCGCTTTCAGCGGCAACTCGGCGGCTAGGGCCTTGCGTGCCTGCAACTCGAGAAAGATCGGCGTTTCGGCGAGCAACAGCCGCAGATAGATCGACATCAGGCCGAACGCGCCGCCGAGGAGAAACGGCAGTCGCCATGCCCAGCTCGAGATTTCGGCAGGCGTGTAAATATGATTGACGGCCGTTGCGACGAGCGATCCGAGCAAGATGCCGCTCGTCAGCCCAGCAGTCAGCGTTCCACAGGCGTAGCCGACGCGGTTCGGCGGCAGGTGCTCGGATACGAAGACCCAGGCGCCGGGCACTTCGCCGCCGATCGCCGCTCCTTGGATGATGCGCAGCACCAATAGGGAGATCGGAGCCCATATCGATATCTGGGCATAGGTTGGCAACAGCCCCATGCCGAGTGTCGAGGCCGCCATCAGAACGATGCTGAACGTGAACATCCGCTTGCGGCCAAACAGGTCACCGAAGTGGGCCATGACGATGCCGCCGAGGGGGCGTGCCAGGTAGCCGACGGCGAAAATGCCGAAAGTCTGGAGCTGACGCAGGGCGTCCGGCATCTCGGGCGGGAAGAAGAGGCCGCCCAGCACTGTCGCGAAGAATACGAAGATGATGAAGTCATAGAACTCGAGCGCACCGCCGAGAGCCGCAAGAACGAGCGTCTTGTAATCGCTAGCGGCCAAAGACCGCCTCGAAACAACGTCACTATAGGCCATCTGCTTTCCGCCTCCCGTGGCTCCCCTTCGGCTTTATTTCTGATTGGGAAAGCGACGTCTACGGTCAAGCGGTTTCAAATGTGGCACTCGGGCTCTTGAGCCGGACCGCCGGCTGACCCGGCGACAGGCCCTTGGTCCGGGTGAAGGGCGATGGAGCAAACCCGCGGAGGCGTTAAGTAAAACTAACCGGCGCTTAAGCGGTTTTAAAGGTCCAGACGACCAGTTCGGTGACGACCTTATCGAACGCCTGATTGAGCGCGACGGAAACGCTAGCTTGGTCCGTAATCGACGCGGGCACGCTGACGTTGAAAAGCTTGGCGCCAAGGATCTGGCCATTTTCACCGACGATCTTAGCCGAGAAGGAGATTTCAGCCGTTGGTGTTTCTGACGCCACGATCTGGAAGGTGCGCAGGTCTATGAGCAACTGATAGTCAACCTTCAGTCCATCGGGCGGGCGCCCGAGGGTCTTTAGAAGGCCGGCGTTCTCGAAGCTCTGGACGATCCGTGACTGCACGACCCGGCTCAATGTGTCCGGCCACTTGGCCTGGAACGCGGTCGAACGCTCTCCCGTCGGCGTCACGACGGCGACCTCGTCGTTAAAGACGCTGCCGACCACGTCGGGCTCGGGAACCACGAGCTGGCCCTCCGGAATTTTTGTCAGGGGCGGAAACGTTTGTGCCGGTTTGAGATCGAGAACTTGGGCCGAGGATTTCTGTTTCCCTCCGCCGGTCATGCGCTCGAGGCCCGCGAGTATCCCGTCCACGCGATCGGAGTTGTGCGCCAGAACGCCGGAGAAGGTGTTGATGTTTGCAATCAGTGTCTTCAGCGGCTCTTTGTTGTCGTTGACCACGCCGTCGATGTCGTGAAGGACGCTTCGCGCGGCTTCCGTCATGTTCTGGCCGGCATCGGCATCGACGAGGAGCAACGGCGGCTGGTTGTCGGCGGACTTTACGGGCGATGCATTCGGCGCGCCCCCTCGCAATGAAAGGACGGGAGAACTCGTCAGACCCTGAAATTCTATGCCAGCTTTGGTATCGGACCGGACGGGGGTCTCGCTATCGACGGACAGGACAGCGGTCACCTGCTTGGGATTTTCCGGTGTCAATTCCAGCGCGACGACCTCGCCGACGCGGATGCCGTTGAAGAGCACGGCGGAACCTTTCAGAAGCCCGGACACCGTATTCTCGAAGCGAGCCCGGTAGAGCGTTTGTTGCGTCAGGCCGCCTGCGTGATTCAGCCAATAGACGAACGCGAACGCCGCCGCGACGGTCGCGAGTGTAAAGAGGCCGATGAGTGTGTAGCGAGCGCGGATTTCCATAGCGGTGCCTCAAGCAGGTAATTGTTCATGCGAATGTTCAAGAAGGCGCCCGCGCTGCCCGCGGAAATACGATTTGACCCAGGGGTGCTCGCTCGCGAGCATCGCCGATATCGGGCCGTCCGCCACGATTCTTCCCTCCGCGAGCACGGCAATGCGATCGCAGACTGCGTGCAGGCTGTTCAGATCATGGGTGATCATGAAGACGGTCAGGCCGAGCGTTTGCTGCAGTGTGCGTATCAGGGAGTCGAATTCGCCCGCAGAAATGGGATCGAGGCCCGAGGTCGGCTCGTCGAGAAAGACGACTTCCGGGTCGAGCGCGAGGGCACGGGCCATCGCGACGCGCTTGGTCATGCCTCCTGAAAGCTCGGAAGGAAGCTTGTTCGCATCGTGTCGCGATAGGCCGACCATCGCCAGCTTCGTCGCGGCGATCTCGTCGAGCATACGTTCCGGCAGATGCAGGAACTCGCGCATCGCGAACTGCACGTTCTGCATCACAGTCAGCGATGAGAACAAGGCGCCGTTCTGGAAGAGGACGCCCCACCGCCTTTGCAGCGCGTTGCGTGCATCGTCGTCGAGATTGTCCAGATTTTTCCCAAAGACTTCTATCGTCCCCGAGCGCTTCGGCAGAAGACCGATGATCGTGCGTAGAAGCACCGATTTCCCGCTTCCCGATCCCCCGACCAACCCAAGGATTTCGCCCTGTGGAACGTCGAGGGAAAGATGATCAAGAACATTGCGATCGCGAAATCCGACGATCAGGTCGCGGACGCTGATGATGGGCTGTGCGGCGGGGCTCTCCACGTTGTCACATCCCGATCGAAGCAAAAAATACTGCGAAGAGCCCGTCGAGCACGATGACGAGGAAAATCGACGTGACCACGGAGGATGTCGTCTGCAGACCGAGCGACTCTGCGCTGCCCGCCACTTTAAAACCCTCGGTGCACGCCACGATACCAATGACGAACGCCATGAACGGCGCCTTTATCATTCCGACCTTGAAATGCGTGAGCGAGATTGCTTCCTTGAGCCGGGCGACGAATATCTCCGGGCTCATGCCGCCATACAGCCAGGCGACCAATTCACCGCCGTAAAGCGCCGACATCGAGCCGATGAACGTCAGGATGGGCAAACCAATGACGAGAGCGACAACGCGCGGCAGAATGAGCACGTCGACCGGATCGAAGCCCATCGTCCGCAGCGCATCGATTTCCTCGCGCATCTTCATCGAGCCAAGCTCGGCCGTGTATGAGCTTCCCGATCTTCCGGCCACCATAATGGCCACGATGAGAACGCCGATTTCGCGAAGCACGAGAATCCCAACCATATCGACAACGTAGTCGTCCGCCCCGAATTTCCGGAAATGGAAAAAGCCCTGCTGCGCAATAATGGCGCCGATCAGAAACGTGATTAGAACGACGATCGGTATGGCCTGCCACGCCACGCGATCGAGTTGATGCACCGTTGACGTCAGGCGAAAGGTCGAAGGTTTCAAGATCGCACGGAAAGCCGCGGCACAAAGCGCGCCGACCATGTTCAGAAGCAAGAGGAGGCTTTGCCAGGCACCGGCCATAGTCTCGCCTATGGCAGCAAGCCCGGTAAAGGCGAAGCGGGGTTTCGATTGAATTTGATCGGCGCGCTCGCTCGATTCCCGCACGGCTGAGAACAAGCCGAGGTATCGATCCGGAAGGCCGATGATCGTAAGTTCGCGCCCTTTCGATTTCAGCGCTCGTGACAAGCGCGCGAGTTGCCAAGCGCCAAATGTGTCGAAGGCGCTGACACCGTGCATGTCTATCGACTCGGCCCGCTGATCGCCGTCGGCCAAAAGCGCACCGATCAATTGATCGAGCGTGTTCGCGTTCGGCGCTGTCCACTCGTCAGCTGCAATCAACACCGTTGACGATTGCCACTCGAAGACAGTCAGAAGAGGCGCTGGGGATGCGTCATTGTCCACTTTGCGGCGGCCCTGCTCGGAGTATTCTCACATGTGGAAATCGTGAAGAGCCGTGAAGGCTTTCAGCAGCACGCGCGGATTGAACTCGCCCTTGTAGACGGCCGGTGGCCCCCTATTGAGATCGAACAGCTTCGCGACGGCGGTCTGCGCCGACCGGATGGAATATTCGACGGTAAACACAACGTCATCCGGTAATTCGACAAACTGACCCACGAAGCCGAGGTTATGCCAGCCTTCGGGCACGATCGCTGGACGGTCGCCTTTGGCGCGCCGCAGGAACTGACTGGTTATGAAGGGCATCATGGAAGGGATAGCGATGGTAGTGTCGAGGATGCGCGGTGCCTCGGCGGTAATGTTGAGATGGCCCAGAACCTCGGTCATCAACTCTCGGCCAGAACAAGCCGCCATCGGTTTGTCTACGAAGTCGCCACGCTTATCGACGTAGAGTCCATAGCCCCAAAAGACGTTCTCGTTCTCCGGTTGGCCGATGAAATGCGGCTGATGGGGAAGAACGATCGACATCAGCCAGCTTGAATCGGCAAATGTGATCAAGCCGCCCTCGCCGGGCACATTGCCGGTGAAGTCGCGGACGAGGTTGAGGAAGGTCGGATCGCGTTGCGTCGCGGTGAACGACAGCCATTTCGAGTCATCGATATGGTCGTCAAACACGGACGGATTACCGAATTCCGGCCTGCCGTCCGCAATCTTTTCCCATAGCGTCCAGGCGCTCCCCTCGCGCTTGCCATTGAGCACCGCCGGGGTCGCGTTTGTACCAAGGCTTGAGGCGTCAGTCATCGAGCCCAGCGTAATGATCACGTAATCATCCGGGTCGATTGTAATCTCTTCTGTCCGGCCGCCGCGGTCGACGATGATCCGCTCGACGGATTTTTCGTCGCCGGTCCCAGCGAAATGGACATCGGTAACCCGCGCATCCAAGACGGTGGATACACCGCGTTCGTCCAACCACGCCTTCAGCGGACGAACGAGCGAGTCATATTGATTGTAAACCGTGCGCATGATGCCTTTGAGCCGGTTGAATCCGTCCACCATGTGGACGAAGCGCACGAGATAGCGCTTGAACTCGACAGCACTGTGCCAGGGCTGGAATGCGAAGGTCGTGCACCACATGAGCCAGAAGTTCGTTTCGAAAAACGAGGCATCGAACTGGTCTTCGATGCTGCTCGTACCTAGCCGTCCCTCGGGTTCGATCGTGAGGCGCTCCAACGTCAGGATGTGCTTTTCGCTGAGGCCGAAATCGGGGCTGTCGAGTTTATGTCCGCCGCGCACGAGCCGAGATTTCGACCCCGTCTTCAGGACCTCGTTCCACTGGAAAATCTCTTGAGTGACGGTTTTGCTCTTGTCGAGTGTTGGAATTGAAGAGAACAGATCGTAGGTGCATTGATACTTGCTCTCCATCATGCGACCGCCGCGGGTCACATATCCATCTTTCGACGATCCCGCGCCGTCCAGGCTTCCCCCGAGACGGCCAAGGTCTTCGAGGATCGTAATGTTGTGCCCCGAAATATGGGCATCGCGGATGAGGAATGCGGCGGCGGCGAGTGAAGCTATGCCGCCCCCCACGAGATAGACCTTGGTGTTGCTTCGGCCCGGATGCTGATGGACGCCTTCCCCAACCGATTGTGAGCGCGCGCCAGTAACCATGAGGGTACCTGCTCTCTCTATTGAGTTCAGAGAGGACGACCGCATTTAACAAACGAGAAGTCCCGATGGCGTTCAATAGCATCTGGGCTTTTCCGATGGCTGATCCAGGTCAAAAGCGTGCCGCATATCTTCATTATAAAATTTTATCTGAGTTGGGAGATGCTGTTCCCCCCTTGCGGCCTCGTTCGAGGCCCGGGATCCCAAGCCGTATGGTCGGCGTTAACACTGTAGCAGTTCGACTTGGAAGCAGACCGCCAAGCAACAAGGCTATTGGCTCGTGAAACTCACAATTCATCTGGCTACCGCCGCGTTATTTCTTATTCCGGCAAAAGCTCGTGCGGATGCCGTGTCTGACTGCAACGACGGTGCTAGCCCTGCGGTAAAGATCCGCGGATGCACTGCGGTAATCGCGCGGACAATGCTTAGCGACGCGCTATCGACCGCCTATATGAACCGCGGCATCGCGCATGCGGAACGTAAGGAAACCGCAAAGGCTCTGGCGGATCTGAGCGCTTCCGTGAATGCCGACGCCAACAACAACTTCGCTTATTACAATCGCGGCAATGTTTACCTTGATTTGGGAAAGCTCCAGCAAGCTGTAAGCGACTATTCCAAGGCGATCGCGATTGCATCGGATATGTCGCCGGCATTCCTCAATCGCGGGTTGGCCTACGAAATGCTTGGCGATCGTTCGGCCAGCATCGCTGACTATCGCGCAGCGCTGGCGCTTGAGCCGACACTGTATGCGGCTTCTCAGGGCCTAAAGCGGCTAGGAGAATCGAAGTGAGCATTCAGTCGAATTAGGTCTCACTGAGCCGCAGTCAGCGCCGGCTTCCACTCATAGCCGTGAACGGTTTCTCTGATTCAACGCAGCGCTCGGCCGGTAAATGCGGCAAGCAGAACCGCGTTCTTAGTTGCTTGCCGCCTCTTCATATTTTTCGCGAGGTGGCGTGGAGTCCAGATAGGCATCAAAGCAGGCGGCGATCGAGCGTACGAAGGGTTTGCCTTTCGGGGTCAGGCGGAAGCCGTCACCGCTTCTTTCAATCAGACCCTCGTTTTCGGAGAGCAACAGGTTGTCGGCATCGTCGATGACAGGTTCTGCAGCTTTGCCGAATTTCTCGATGATCGCGCGTTTAGAGAATTCGTGCGTGCACATCAGCCTTTCGATGACGAAGGCTCGCACGCCGTCCTCTTCAGTCAACAGAACGCCGCGTGAGGTTGCGAGACCGGAGTCCAAGATTCGACGAAGATAGTCCTGCCGCGGCGCCGCGTTCTGGAAATATCCGTCGGGGAGTTTAGAAATTGCCGAGGCGCCCAACCCAAGCAGGGCCTCGGCCTCGTCCGTCGTATAGCCCTGGAAATTGCGCCGTACACGGCCGGAGGAGAGGGGATCTCTTGGTTTCGCGAAATGATCTAGGCCGATGGCGATATAACCGGCCGCTTCAAGAAGCCGTTCCGCTCGTCTCGACTGCGCGAAGCGTTCGACGATATCCGGCAAGGCGCTCTCGTCGATCAGCGACTGGTGCCTGGCCCGGCTCGGCAGATGCGCATAACCGAAGAGCGCGATACGATCCGGCTCAAGGCGGATGACCTCGGCGACGGTGCGCTCGACGCTTTGCCGTGTCTGATGCGGCAGCCCGTAAACGAGGTCGATATTGATAGCCGCGATGCCGGCGGCTCGAATGCTCGAGACAGCTCGCTCCGTCACCTCGAACGATTGTACGCGATTGATCGCTTTCTGTACGGCAGGATCGAAATCCTGAACGCCAACAGAAATCCTATTTACACCGGCATCCGCGAAAGCCTCCGCCTGGTCGGACGAAAAAGACCGCGGATCGATCTCGACTGCGAACTCGGCAGAGGGCGAGATAGTGAACAGGTTTCGGACTGTCTTCGCCAGCTCGCCGATTTCGGAAGCCGTAAGAATGTTCGGCGTGCCGCCGCCCCAGTGAAGATGCGTCACGCGCGGGGCCTGCAAAAATGCGGCGACCTTTGTCATCTCGATTTTTAACGTGTCGAGATAAGCGCGAATGGGTTCCCGGCTTTTGACGGCTTTGGTGCTGCAACCGCAATACCAGCAAAGCTCAGAGCAGAACGGGATGTGGATATAGAGCGATAGCACCGTTGCCGGCGATAGATTTTGAAGGCTCTTCGCGTATTCAAATTTGCCGACACGGGGTGTGAACTGCTGGGCGGTCGGATAGCTTGTGTAACGCGGAAGCGGGGCACTCATCCGCCGGACGAATTCGGGGGTCATGATGGTCCCTGTTGCGTTTTTTTTCGATGCGATCCTCCTCTAATCGCCCCGAGTCATCCTCTTCCACCTTGATTGACGTCAACGCTCGATCATCGAGCCTTTTTCGGCTGTTACAAACTATTACAATCCATTACGCGGTGCGCATATGAGCCGGACGTTCGGCCGCTAATCCTCCTGGCGCACCGCAGGCAACCGAATACGCAGGAGGACGGACATGTTTGGCGCTTCTCAGATCGTCGAAGCCAACTCTTACAGAAGTCAGACGAATTCCCAGGGCGTTATCGCCTCTCGCGATTCTTCAGCAGACAGGTTCGAGCGCGGAACAATCCGCCGGATCGAAGCAAAAGAGCACGTCTTCTGCGACGGCGATCCAAGGACGCATGTTTTCCGGATTGAGGAAGGCGTGGTCGCTCTATCGAAGCTGCTCGGCGATGGCCGTCGGCAGATCATCGAATTTGCATATCCCGGCGACTACATCGGTCTCGGGACTATGCGCGAACATATCTTCGACGCGCAGGCGACATGCGCAGCGAAAGTGAGATGCCTTTCTGCCTCGGCTCTGGAACAGGAAGCCGCTCGGGACGCAGGATTGGCCCTGAAACTTTATAAGGCGGTCTCGGCGGAACTCGCTGCGGCGCGTAGCCTTCTGGTCTCTGTCGGTCAGCAGAGCGCGATGGAGCGGCTTTCGGCATTTCTGCTTAGCCTGACCGCGCGTAATGCCGGAACGGGTGGCGATGAAAACATCGTCAAGCTTCCGATGCGGCGTTCGGATATCGCCGACCTTCTGGGGCTCACGATCGAGACGGTCAGCCGGACCATTACGAAACTACGCACCATGCGCGTTATCGAAGTCGTGCGGGGCACCGAGGTTCACATCCTGGATAGCGACCGCTTGGCGGAACTCGCCGGCCAATAACCTGCTCAGCCCTTGTGCTCATCCGCAGGGTGGGCGCCGGGTATCTCGCTCAGCTCGGCTGGTGTTTCGACGGCCTTGCTTGGGGTGGATCTGAGGTTTCTGATCAAGCCGCCCATCAGCGGTAGGACAACCGAGGTGATCAGAGCTTCGCTCGCAGGATACAAAAAGGCGCCGCCGGCATTAGGCTGGGCGTCGATGTCGTGCTCGAGCGATTGAATCGCAGATTTTCGCATTTTCAGTGCGAAGTAGAATTCGCTGCCCGGGTTTTGCAGCATTGCGACTACCGCCACCATGCCGGCGAGTAGGCATCCGATGGCGCCGACCAACGCGGCGGCCCCGGTTGCTCCAAGGCTCTGCTCAAGAAGCCAGTACAACGACAAGCCGAGCAGCACTAGGCCGATCGTTGCCAGAAGACAGGCTAGCAAATAGAGCGCACCCTTCCTGAATGCGTACCTGATGTAGCTGTCAGCAACAACGGCATCGGCCGTCGATAGCTTGTCGAGGTCGCGGGCAAGGCTTTGCAAATCCACAGGGCATCCACCTAGGAAGCGGCAATTTTTGTATGATACTAGCAGCAAGGCTCGGCCGTCGTGAACTACTACGATTTGAAATTAATGAGCCGTGGCCGGTCAATTATTCCGCTGCTTGGTCAGCTCTTCGCGTTTTTGCTTTTGAACCAATCCGAGAGCGTTTCCCAGAATGCGGCAATTGCGACGATTGCGGTAATCAGGAAGAGTGCCACGACCATCTGAATGATGTTGAAATTTACGGCATCGCGAGCGACGAACCAGCCCGCAATGATTGCGGCAAAAAACATGACTGGGCGAAGAAGCAGGTTCATCATTTCGGCGGCTCCAGCTCGGTATTATTTCGCGAGGATAGTTCGAGCGCGCTGCAAAGCCGTTGATGCGGGTCAAGAAATGAGGTTCTTTTTTAAGCTTTGATGGCATGTGCCTATGCAAGCCTCTTGCGCTGTGGGGGGCTCCAAACGTATGGGAACCCCGGGTAAATTCTCGGACCGCTGTGGTCTGCAATTTGCCGATCCCAGATGATTTACGAAAGCCACGCGCGTGACCGTTAAAGTCGCTGCCTTCTACAAATTCGTTTCGATCGATGATCCCGGGGCGCTTCAAGGTGAGCTTCGCCAAGTTTGCCTGACGCATGACATAAAGGGCACGATCCTCGTTGCGAGCGAGGGCATCAACGCGACCGTGTCCGGTGCAGAAAAGGCCGTTGATTCCCTGATTAGGACGATCGTTTCTGATGCGCGATTTTCTGGTCTCGAAGTCAAATACTCGGAGGCGGCCGAGCATCCGTTTCAGCGTCTCAAGGTGAAGATCAAGAGGGAGATCGTGACGTTCGGTGTCCCGGATGCCAAGCCGTCGGTTGCGACCGGAACGTCTATAGAGCCCGGGGATTGGAATGCGTTGATCTCGGACCCGGACGTTCTCGTGATCGATACGAGGAACGACTACGAGGTTCAGGTCGGCACGTTCGAAGGCGCGCATAATCCCGAGACACGGGCCTTCAACGAATTTCCCGATTACGTGCGGCGTATGCTCGGCGACGACCGGCAACGGAAGATCGCGATGTTCTGCACGGGCGGCATCCGCTGCGAGAAGGCGAGTGCATTTCTTCTTCGCGAAGGATTCTCGAACGTCTACCAGCTCAACGGCGGCATCCTGCGCTACCTGGAGCAAGTTGCGCCGGAGGAAAGCCTGTGGCGCGGCGAGTGCTTCGTCTTCGATGAACGCGTCGCGCTCGAGCATGGCGTACGCCAAGGGCACCACGCCCTCTGCGCCCGATGCGGGTTTCCGATCAGGCGCGGCGAAGGCGAGAGAGCGGACCTGCTTTGCGTGACCTGCCGGGAATAGATTTAGAAGCGATCTCTTGGAGGATGCGGGGGTCTTAAGCTCCGGAAAGACGCGGCTCTTCGTGTGGCAGAAGGTGGACTTGCCCGCGAGGCCCGGAATGATGCTATAGGTCAGAATGCATTGGCGCTTTCCTGACCGAACGCATTTTCGAAGATGACTTTCCGCAAGCCTGATAGCGACCCGCACGGGGATGAACGAGCGACGCTCGAGCAGCTTGTCCGCTGGCGCCGCGATGTTCGCCGGTTCAAACGGGATGCGGTGCCCGAGGAGCTGATCGACCGGCTTTTGCGGTTGGCCGATCTCGCGCCATCCGTCGGTAACAGCCAGCCATGGCGGATCGTCAACGTGCAGTCTGCGGAGAGTCGGGCCGCAATCGCCAAGAATTTCGAGACGGCGCGGAGCCGCTCGGCCGAAGCCTACGATGGTGAGCAGGCTGACCTCTATAATCGCCTGAAGCTCGCGGGATTTGACGCGGCGCCTTTGCATCTTGCGGTGTTTTCTGACCGAAGCGCACTACAGGGCCACGGTCTCGGCCGGCATACAATGCCGGAGACGCTCGATCATTCCTGCGCGTGCATGGTGACGGTGCTGTGGCTCGCGGCGCGCGAAGCCGGCCTTGGGCTTGGCTGGGTCTCCATTGTCGATCCGGCAGAGATTGCAAAGACGCTCGGCGCGCCGCCAGACTGGAAGCTCGTCGGTTATCTTCTTCTCGGCTGGCCGGAAGAGGAGCACCTGGACCCTGAGCTCGAGCGGTTCGGGTGGCAGCCTCGTACCGCTTTTGAGACGCGCTATTCGGAGGCCGGTGCGGTTGTCTCGACGGAAGCGAAGTGTGCACTGCCGGCTGAACCACATCCCGGCTCGGTGACGCTGGTTGGGGCGGGGCCGGGAGATCCGGAACTCTTGACGATCAAGGCGCTCAAAGCGCTGCAATCGGCAGATGCAGTTCTGTTCGATGACCTCGTCGCAAAGCCTATCCTGGATTTGGTTCGCCCGGGTGCGCGCCTGATCGACGTCGGCAAGCGCGGCTACCGGAAGTCCTGCAAGCAGCCGGACATCAATGCGCAGATGGTGTCGCTGGCGCGCCAGGGGCTCAAAGTCGTGCGGCTCAAGTCGGGTGATCCGCTGATCTTCGGCCGCGCCGGGGAAGAGATCGAAGCGTGCCAGACGGCCGGGGTTCCCATCAACGTCGTTCCGGGCGTGACGTCGGCGCAGGGTGCGGCGGCCAATCTCAAAGTTTCGCTGACGAACCGCGATCACGCGCGGCGCCTTCAGTTTATTACGGCGCATGATCGCCGGGGGCACCTGCCGCAAGATATCGACTGGAGCGCGGTGGCGGACAGCGCCGCAACAACCGTCATCTATATGCCGAAGCGGACGCTCGCGGAGCTGACGGAAGTGGCGCTTGTGCATGGGCTCGACCCGCAGACCCCGGCGCTCGCCGTCGCCAACGCGACGCGGCCGGACGAGCGGGTATTTGTCTCGACGGTCGGCGCCATAGCCGCGGCGCTCGATGCGGCGCATCCCGACGGGCCAGTCCTCGTAATGATCGGCGAGGCGCTGCGATATGCGACGGCGCTCGATGCGGCGGAGCAGGCGGAAGCGATCGTCGCGACCCTCGGCGCTTTGCCGGGTCGGCCATGAGATGCGTCGCCGCTATCGCCTAGCGCAATTTCCGTGAGTGCAACTCAGACACTTCTGGTTCTGGTAGGGGCGCTCGCGCTCGAAGCCGCATTCGGGTATCCGGATTGGCTTTATCAGCGGATCGGGCATCCGGTTACTTGGATCGGGTCGCTCATTGCGACACTCGACGCACGTTTCAATAAAGACAGCGAGAGCGCAGATGCGCGCCGTGTTTCTGGCATCCTGGCGCTTGGCATCCTGGTCATGACCACCGGTCTGATTGCGTGGGCTGTCGAGCGCTTACTTGAGCATCGTTCGTTCGGAGCTTTCCTTATTGCCATCTTGGCTTCGACGTTGATCGCGAGCCGGAGCCTTTTCGACCACGTTGGTGAAGTCGCCCGCGCGCTCGATCAGGGTGGGCTTGAAGGTGCGCGGCAAGCTGTGGGCCGCATCGTCGGGCGCAATCCGCAAACGCTTGACGAGCACGGCGTTGCCCGCGCGTCCATCGAGAGCCTCGCGGAGAACGCTTCCGACGGCGTCGTCGCGCCGGCGTTCTGGTTCGCGATTTTCGGGCTTCCTGGGCTCGTCGTCTACAAGGCCATCAATACCGCCGACAGCATGATCGGGCATCGCACCGCTCGGCACGAAGCATTCGGCTGGGCAGCGGCGCGGCTCGACGATCTCGTCAACTTGCCGGCATCACGGTCGACGGGGTTGCTCTTTTCGGTGGCGGCGGCGCTCACGCCTGATGCGTCGCCGGCGGACTCCGTCGAGGCAATGTCTCGCGATGCCTCGAAGCACCGGTCGCCGAATGCAGGTTGGCCGGAAAGCGCGATTGCAGGTGCGCTTGGCCTCAAGCTCAACGGTCCCAAGACGTATGGCAACACGCGTGTCGAGGATGCTTACATGGGCGACGGGCGTCGCGATGCGACGGCCGAGGATATCCGCGCGGCGCTTCGGTTGGCGACCACTGCGTGGGCGATCATGGTTGCGATGCTGCTGCTTCTCGCCGCTATTTTGCGAGGCTGAGCAGGTCGTCGATGGCGACGTGGCGGGCGAGATGCTCCGCAAAGCTGTCGAGGACGTCGTCGATTTCAGCTTCGTAGCTTTCGCCGGATGTTGCGACGCCGAAAGTCGAAAGAAATGCGCCGCGTGCTGCGTCCGACGCGAATAGGCCATGGACGTAACATCCGGCGACGCGGCCATCCGGTGACGTTGCGCCATCGAGACGGCCATCGGCGAATGTCAGCATGGGGCGGGCGGCATCGGGCCCTACGGTCTTGCCGACGTGCATTTCGTAGCCTTCGAACGGGGAGTCCGACTCGGCGAGTGTGCCCGTAACGCGTTCCAGCGTTTTCTTGGTTCCAAATTCCGTCTCGACGTCGAGAAGACCGAGACCGTCGACGGTTCTCGGTGGACCTTCGATGCCGTTCAGGTCCGAAATTCGCTTTCCCAGCATCTGATAGCCGCCACAGAGACCGAGCACGCGGCCGCCGCGGCGAACGTGAGCTTTGATGTCGATATCCCAGCCTTCGGCGCGTAGCGCAGCGAGATCATCGATCGTCGTTTTCGAGCCGGGGAGAAGGATGAGGTCAGCGTTCGCCGGGATCGGATGACCGGCTTCGATCAACTCCACGACGACGCCCGGCTCGTTGCGCAATGGGTCGAGGTCATCGAAATTCGATATGCGAGGCAGAACAGGGACGGCGATGCGGAGCTTCGCCTCTGCTCGCGCCTTCAACGATTTCATGAGATCTCTCAGGCCGAGGGCGTCTTCGGCGGGAAGCTTGCGCGCTTCGTCGAAGAACGGCACAAGTCCGAGAGACGCCCATCCAGTCATGCTGGCAATCGCGGTAATGCCGTCGGCGAACAGAGTCGGGTCGCCGCGAATCTTGTTGATGATGAAACCGCGGATCATCGCTGAATCGTCAGCATCAAGCACGCGTTGCGTTCCAACGACGCTGGCGATGACGCCACCACGGTCGATATCACCGATCAAAATGACGGGCACGTTCGCCGCGCGGGCGAAGCCTAGGTTGGCGATGTCGTTCGCTCGGAGATTGATTTCCGAAGCGCTGCCGGCGCCTTCGACGAGCACGAGATCGGCTTCGGATTTTAGCCGCTCGAAGCTTTCGAGCACCGCCGGGAGAAGATCCTTCTTCTTTGTTTGAAGCTCCCGCGCCTTAGCAGAGCCAATCATTTTACCTTGAACGACGATTTGGGCGCCCGTCTCGCTTTCGGGCTTCAGCAGGACGGGATTCATGTGAACCGACGGTGGGACGCGCGCGGCGCGAGCTTGCAGCGCCTGTGCGCGGCCGATCTCGCCGCCGTCGGCTGTTACAGCTGCGTTGTTCGACATATTCTGCGGCTTGAACGGGACGACGCGGATACCGCGGTTGGAATAGAGGCGGCAAAGGCCGGCCACGATGAGCGATTTGCCAACATCGGAGCCGGTGCCTGAGAACATCAACGCTCGCGCCGGCATTAGAACTCGATGCCTTCCTGCGCTTTGATTCCGGCCGCGAAGTGGTGCTTCACGGCGCCCATCTCGGTAACGCCGTCAGCGAGCGCGATCAATTCGGGCTTGGCGTTGCGGCCTGTCACGACGACGTGGAGATCGGTGCGGCGATTACGAAGCGTTTCGAGGACGTCAGCGAGCGGCAGGTAGTCGTATCGAAGCGCGATGTTGAGCTCGTCGAGGATCAGCAACCGAATGGATGGGTCTGCCATTAGTTCCTTGGCTTTCGCCCAAGCGCGTTCGGCGGCGGCGATATCTCGCGCCTTGTCCTGGGTTTCCCAGGTGAAGCCTTCGCCCATCGTGTGCCATGAGATTTGATCGCCGAAGCGTTGAAGCGCGTCGCGTTCGCCGGTCTGCCATGCGCCCTTGATGAACTGCACGACGCCGACGCGCCAGCCGTGTCCGAGCGCGCGCAAGACAAGCCCGAATGCGGCCGTCGACTTACCTTTGCCGGGGCCGGTATGGACGAGGAGCACGCCTTTCTCGATCGCCTTCGAGGCGACCTCGGCATCCTGGACAGCCTTGCGCTTGGCCATCTTGACCTTATGGCGGTCGGCCTCGTCCACGTTTGGATTGCTGGTCACGTGTCAGCCTTTCAAGGTCAGTGGCAGCCCTGCCGCCACGAAGACCACCTTATCGGCAACGGCGGCAATTTTCTGATTCAGACGGCCTGCCTCGTCACGGAAAGCCCTCGCAAGCGCGTTATCCGGCACGATGCCGAGACCGACCTCATTTGAGACTATCACACAGGGCGCGACCCGTTTGGAGAGCGCCGCGATCAGGGCGTCGGTCGCGGCGGGAACGGGACGTTCCGCGTGCATCAAATTTGATAGCCATAAAGTCAAACAATCGACGAGAGACGGCAGCTCGGCCGTGCGGTTCGCCAATGTATCGGCAAGCTCGAGGGGCGTTTCGTGCTCGGCCCAGCCCGTGCGGCGGCCTTTGTGCAGCTTGATGCGCTCGCGCATTTCGTCGTCGAACGCTTCTGCAGTCGCGATATAGGCCCAAGGCCCGGGGAGACTTGCCAAAAGTTGCTCAGCATAGACGCTTTTGCCCGAGCGCGCGCCGCCGAGGACCAGGGTTAGCTGCGGGAGGGGTGGGTTTGCCATTATCGACTTTCGGGCGGGCTAGGACACGCGGATGACGATTGACGAAGCATACTCGCTCACTTATCGATTGGGACGACGGTCCCTCGCAAGAGGGTTCAAAGGGAATGCGGTATTTACTCCGCAGCTGCCCCCGCAACTGTGAGCGGTGAGCGCTGGCGATATGACCACTGGGTTCAGGCCCGGGAAGGTCGCCAGACGCTGAGACCCGCGAGCCAGGAGACCTGCCGTCCTAATAAGGATCGACCGTCGCCGGTGGGGCGAGAAAGGTTAAGATGCACGTCAGATCGTTTCGCGCACGTTGCTGCGCGCCAGCCAAACATACCTCGGTTCATATCGGCCGGACCCTGACCAGGGCCGCCTCGACGGAGCTTTCCCAATGAGCGTGCGCAAGGTGCCTGTGACGATCGTCACGGGATTTCTCGGGGCCGGAAAAACGACGCTCGTGCGGCATACGATCGAGAATGCGGAAGGCCGCCGCTTGGCTCTGATCGTCAATGAATTCGGCGATGTCGGTGTCGATGGTGCGATTCTGCGTTCCTGCGGCGTCGAGAATTGCCCGGACGAGAACATTATCGAGCTGACGAATGGCTGCCTGTGCTGCACGGTCGCCGACGATTTCGTGCCAACGCTCGAAGCGTTGCTGGCGCTGAACCCGCCGCCCGAGCACATCATCGTCGAGACGTCGGGCTTGGCGTTGCCGAAGCCGTTGGTGAAAGCATTCGAGTGGCCGGATATCCGCAACCGCGTCACCGTCGATGGCGTCGTGACCGTTGTGGATGGGCCGGCGGTCAGGGCTGGGCGTTTCGCCGATGACCCGGAGAAAGTCGCGGCGCAACGTGCGGCTGATCCGTCGGTCGACCATGAAAACCCGCTGGAAGAAGTCTACGAGGATCAGCTTCTCTGCGCCGATCTCGTCGTGCTCAACAAGACCGATTTGCTGACGGAAGAAGAGACGGCACTGATTTCGGAAGAGATCAAAAGCAGCGTTCCGCGGGCGATCAAGATCGTGGCGACGCGCGAAGGCCGGGTACCGGCGAGTGTGCTTCTCGGTCTTTCGGCTGCGGCTGAGAATGATCTTGCGGCGCGGCCATCGCATCACGACAACGAGCCGGGGCACGACCACGACGATTTCGAGACGTTCATCGTCGAGGTGCCGGAGCTTGCGTCGCCCGCCGATCTCGCATCGCGGGCGAAGGCGATCGCCGATGCCCATGATGTGCTTCGTGTCAAAGGCTTTGCTGCGATCGACGGGAAGCCGATGCGGCTTTTGCTGCAAGGCGTCGGCGAGCGCATCGATACGCGCTACGAGCGGGCTTGGCGAGCGGGAGAGTCGCGCATCGGCAAGCTGGTCGTCATCGGCCAGAAGGGTCTCGATCGCGACAGCATCACCCGGACACTGACAGGCGCGGCCTAATGCACATCGTCGTTCGCGAGAGCCGTGATCTCGATGAGGCCGCCGCGCCTCAGGATCTCGGACTCGCGCCCGCCGATATCGTCTTTCTGTCGTTTTCCGATTCCGACTTGGCCATGGCCGCAGCGGCCTTCCGGTCGGTTGCAGAAGACGAAAGGCCGAGCCTTCGTATCGCAAATCTCAACGCGCTGCGGCATCCGATGTCCGTCGATCTTTTTGCGGATACGACACTGAAGGGCACGAAAGCCGTGCTCATTCGTTTGCTTGGCGGCCTCGATTATTGGCGGTATGGCGGCGAACAGCTCGGAACGCGGTGCCGCGAGCTTGGAATTGCTCTGGCCATTATTCCTGGCGATGGCCGGCCCGACATTCGGCTTGCGGCTTTATCGACGGTGCATGCGGAAGATCTGGCGCGACTCGAAGGGCTTCTTGATGTTGGTGGTGTCGAGAATACACGCGTGGCGCTGCAGGCGTTGTTGGGGCGTGCCGGGCGTGGCGTAGAGCAAATCCCAGAGCCTCGAGTTATCCCGGGTTTCGGGATTTATCGCGAAAGCGCGATGCCTGCCGGAGATCTCGGCACGGCTGCGGTGATTTTCTATCGCTCGCATTTGCTCGCGGGGGACGTCGCGCCGATGGATGCGCTCGTCGATGCTCTCGATCATCGCGGGATTGCGACAACGGCCCTGTATGTGCCGAGCCTGAAGGCGCCCGATGCCGCAGCTTGGCTTAGATATGAATTCGGCCGTCTTTCTCCGAGCGTCATCGTCAACGCAACGGCGTTTGCATCTCGCGACGGCGACGGTGGATCGCCGCTCGACACTTGCGATTGTCCGGTTCTGCAAGTCGCGCTGGCAAATTCTTCGCGTGCCCTCTGGGAGACCTCGCAGAGAGGTCTTGGCGCCGCCGATCTGGCGATGCACGTGGTCTTGCCGGAGCTTGATGGCCGGCTGTTTGCAGGCGTGATCTCGTTCAAGGAAGACGACTTCGGGCAGGACATCGGGGTATCCCTACTCCGACATGCGCCCTATGAACATGGCATCGAACAGGTGGCGGATCTGGCTGCCGCCTGGGCGAAGCTCAAGGCAATGCCGCGTGGTGATCGTCGCGTCGGGTTATTGCTATCGACGTATCCCGGCCGTCCTGATCAGATCGCGCACGCGGTCGGGCTCGACGGACTCGAGAGCACCTGCAAAATCGCTTTGCGGCTGAAGGAGGAAGGCTTTTCGGTTTCCGATCTTCCGACAGACGCTAAAGATCTTGTTCGCCAGCTCGAGACGACGGACTTGCGATGGTCGATTGCCGAATATCGCGCGGCATTCGCCGGACTTCCGCGGGCGTTTCGCGACAGTGTCGTAAGTGCGTGGGGCGAGCCCGAGGACGATGCGAACGCCAGCGAGGGCCAATTTCCAATTCGCGTGCTTTTCTGCGATAATCTGCTGATTGGCTTGCAGCCGGAACGAGGGCGGATTCAAGACCGGAAAGCTCAATATCACGATCCTTCGACGCCGCCGCGGCACAGCTATGTCGCGTTCTATCTTTGGCTGAGACATGTCGCGAAGATCAATGCGTTGATGCATCTCGGCGCTCACGGCACGCTCGAATGGCTGCCAGGGAAGGCCATTGCCGGAAGCGAATCTTGCGCGCCTCGTGCTCTGCTTGGGTCTGTCCCGATGATCTATCCGTTCATCGTCAATGATCCGGGCGAAGCGGCGCAAGCGAAACGCCGCTTGGCGGCCGTGACGCTGGGACATCGTCCGCCGCCGATGATCGAAGCTGGTCTCTCGGGACCATTGAGCGACGTCGAGCGGCTCGTCGATGAGTTCTCATCAGCCGACGGTCTCGATCCTCGGCGGCGCAAGGTATTGTCCGAGCAGATCGTCGATGCCGCCGTTCGAGCCGGCATCGCCGAGCAGTGCGGTCTCGAAGTGGGCATGGCGCCAAGCGACGCGCTGATGCGCATCGACGCTTTTCTTTGCGACGTGAAAGAGCTTGCTATCCGCGATGGTCTGCATGTGCTCGACGATACTGAGCTCGATGCGATTGTCCGTGCGCTCGATGGGCGATTTATCGAGCCGGGTCCGGCCGGCGCGCCGAGCCGCGGCCGTTCGGATGTTCTCCCGACAGGGCGCAATCTTTACAGCGTCGATCCGCGCAGCGTTCCGACGCCAACGGCATGGGCGAATGGGAAGCGGGCTGCGAAGGCAATTCTCGATCGCTATCTTTCGGATCACGGAGATTGGCCGCGGGCTATCGTGCTCGATCTCTGGGGAAGCGCGACGCTGCGGACCGGTGGCGAAGAACTTGCCACGGCGCTGGCTCTACTCGGCGTCCGGCCGGTTTGGGATCAACGCTCATATCGCGTGACGGGCATCGAGACCGAGGCGTTGGCCGAACTCGGGCGGCCTCGGGTGGACGTCACGCTGCGTATCTCGGGACTTTTCCGCGACATGTTCGGTGCGCAGCTCGCGCTTTTCGACAGTGCCGTGGCGCTTGTTGCAAGCTTGCCGGAGGAAGCGGAAGAAAATCCGTTGCGCGCGGCTGCGCGATCGGAGGCGCGATTGGATCGCATTTTCGGCCCTGCCGGAGGAAGTTTCGGCGCCGGTGTCATGCAGCACATCGATCGCGGGGATTGGTCGAAGCGCGAGGAACTCGGACGCGCTTATATCGAAAATTCGGCCGAGGCCTATCAGGGCGAGAATGCGGTCGGGGCCGGATCGGGGTTCGAAGATCGCGTGAAGACGGCTGACGCTTTCGTTCACGTGCAAGATCATAGCGAAATCGATCTTCTGACGGGCGGTGATTTCGCGGCCCACGAAGGTGGCTTTGCTGCCGCTGCTGCTGCTCTCGGCAATGATGACGTTGCGCTTTATCATGGCGACATGGCCACGCCGGAGACACCGCATGTCCGGACGCTTCAAGAGGAATGCGCGCGGGTTATTCATGGCCGTGCAGCCAATACGCGCTGGATCGAAGGGCAGATGCGGCATGGATTTCGCGGTGGGGCGGAAATGGCACAAAGCGTCGACGCCGCATTTGCGTTCGCTGCAACGGCGCGCGCTGTCGATAACGGCGGCTTTGAGTGTCTTTATGAAGCCTATCTAGGAGATGCGGCTGTTGCCGCGTTCCTCGCTCGCGAGAATCCGGCCGCAATCGAGGCGATGCGCCGGCGTTTCGAGGAAGCGATTGCGCGTGGGCTCTGGCAACCGCGCCGCAATGATTTGGAAGCGGTGACAAGCAAACAGACTTCGTCGCGCGAGGCCGCAGAATGACGGTCGCGGCTCACTTGCGAAAAGGATGGTGTCCGGGGGCGCTTCGGCCGATGCGCTCGGGCGACGGGCTGTTGGTGCGCGTCAGGCCGCGTGCAGGTGTCTTTTCGCTTTCCGCGCTTCGTGCGATCGCGACGACGGCGGGACGCTTTGGGTCCGGCGAGATCGATCTGACCAATCGCGCCAACCTGCAATTGCGGGGCGTTTCGGACGATACGTATGAAGCGGCGCTGCGATCGCTCGATGCGGCAGGGCTGATCGATCAATCGGCGGCATCGGAAGCAGTGCGTAACGTCGTCGTCAATCCATTGAGCGGTATCGATCCGTCTCTTACGAACGTTCGAGAGATTGCTGCGACCTTCGAGACAGTTCTCGGCGAGGATCAACGTTTTTGGGCACTGCCCGGGAAATTCGGATTTAGCTTCTCTGGCAGTCCCGCGCCGCGGATCGGCGGACGAGCAGCCGATATTATGATCGCCTCCGAAGGCGATCATTTTTTGGTTTGCCTTGATGGGGCGATAGAGGTCGTCTGCGGCGTCTGTCCGAATGACGTGCTCGCGGCGGCTCAGCACCTCGCGCTTGTTTTTCTGGAGCTTAGAGAGAACGACTCGAGCTTGGGGCGAATGAGAGACGCGGTTTCGCGGTTGGGCGCCATGACGATTTTTGCCATGGCGGGGTTGCGCGCAAGTGGTCCGCCGCCGGTCCATCCTTACGCGCAATTGGGGCATGTTGGACTCCTTGCGCGCGAAGAGGAGATGTTCGGCGTCGGGATCGGACTGCCATTTGGAAGAATCGTTGCTGATCAGCTCGGTGTGCTTTGCGATGCCGCGGCGGCCGCCGGCGTCACTGACGTACACACGAGTCCGATTCGGGTTCTCGTTTTTCCGACGCGAGACCGCAAGCGTGGGGCTGCGTTTCTTGAGGTGGCTGACAAGGTTGGCTTGATTACTGCCGCCAGTGACGCTCGTTTGGCGATGGACGTTTGCCCCGGTTCGCCTGCCTGCAGAAATGCGAGCACGGATACGCGCGGCGATGCGCAGCGACTCGTCGAGGATCTCGATATGAGGTTGAGCGATTATTCATTGCACGTGTCCGGGTGCGAGAAGGGATGCGCGCGGCACGCTAAAGCGGATTTTACGCTCGTCGCGCGCAACGGGCATTACGACATCATCCGAAATGGCTGCACGGGTGATCCGACGGCGACCGCGGGCGTCGCGCCGGACGACATCGTCAAGACGATCTCGCGCTTCATCACGGAATCGGCGTCATGACGGTCCAAGAGTACATCCGCGACGGCGCGGCGATTTATGCGCGCTCGTTCTCGATCATTCGTGCGGAAGCCGATCTTGCCCGGTTCTCGCCGGAAGAGGAGCGCGTCGCGGTGCGCATCATTCATGCCTGCGGCATGGTCGAGATTGCGCGAGACATCATCATGTCGCCGACATTCGCGGGCGACGCCGCTGCAGCGTTGAAATCGGGCGCGGCGATCTTGTGCGATTCCATGATGGTCGCCGACGGTATTACCCGCGCACGGTTGTCGGCAAACAATCCCGTCATTTGCACGCTTCGCGATCCGCGCGTTCCGGAGATCGCGGCCGAGATCGGTAATACTCGAACAGCGGCAGCCATGGAGCTTTGGAAGCCGCATCTCGCGGGTTCCGTTGTTGTCGTCGGCAATGCGCCGACAGCGCTATTCCGGCTCCTCGAGTTGCTGGATGCGGGAGCGCCGAAGCCAGCCGCCGTCATAGGCATGCCGGTCGGATTCGTTGGCGCGTCAGAGTCGAAAGAGGCGCTGGCTGCCGACGGCCGCGTTCCTTTTGCGATCGTCAGGGGCCGCAAGGGCGGCAGCGCTATGGCCGCCGCGGCTGTCAATGCGCTTGCAAGCGAGGCCGAATGAACGGGTCGAAATCCGGGACACTCTTCGGCGTCGGGCTGGGTCCCGGCGATCCGGAACTCATGACACTCAAGGCGGTGCGCGTTCTGAATTCCGCGCCCGTCGTTGCGCATTTTCGCAAGAGCGGCAGGCCCGGCCACGCCCGCACCATTGCAAGCTCGCATATTTGTGCAGACGTTATCGAGGCGGCATTCGAATATCCGGTGACGACCGAGATCGGTTTTCGCGAGGAAGGTTATGTCTCGGCCATCCGCGAATTCTACTCGGCTTCCGCTGCTGCGATCACCGAGCACCTGGCGGCCGGGCGCGATGTGGCGCTGCTCTGCGAAGGCGATCCCTTCTTCTATGGATCGTTTCTGCATATGTACGATCGCATCAAGGCGATGCATCCGGTCATGGTGATACCCGGCATCACAGGGATGTCTGGCTGCTGGACAGCGGCGCAGGCACCAATCACGTATGGCGATGACGTGTTGACCGTGCTGCCGGGAACGCTCGATCGCGCTTCGCTCGCCAAGCATCTCGGGAGCGCCGACGCGGCGGTCATCATGAAAGTCGGCCACAACTTGGAGAAGATCAAAGGCGCGCTTGCAGACGCGGGGCGCTTTAATGACGCGATTTACGTCGAACGGGGCACGATGCCGGGCGAGCGGATCGTACCGCTTGCGGAACTTCACGAATGTGCGGTCCCATATTTCTCGATCATCCTGCTGCCGGGTGGTCGGGGACGGCGCATTTCATGAGTGGATTGTTGACAATCGTGGGACTCGGTCCTGGCCCGGAGGGCTGGGTCACGCCTGCTGCAACGGAAGCCGTCGCGAACGCCGATGTCATCCTTGGTTACGCACCTTATGTGAATCGTTTGACGCCGCACGCGGGGCAGGTTCTTGAAGCTTCCGACAATTGCGAAGAGCTGGTGCGCGCTGAGCGGGCGCTGGCCCTTGCTGGAAGTGGCCGGCGCGTCGCGGTCGTCTCGGGGGGAGATCCGGGCGTATTCGCAATGGCGGCGGCAGTGTACGAAGCGGTCGAAAGCAATCCTGCTTCGGCCGACGGCGTCGACATTCGCGTCGAACCCGGCGTGACGGCAATGCTCGCGGCAGCGGCGCGGATCGGTGCGCCCCTCGGGCATGATTTCTGCGCGATTTCGCTTTCAGATAATTTGAAGCCATGGACCACCATCGAGAAGCGCTTGCGGCTCGCGGCAGAGGCGGACTTCGTCATCGCGCTCTACAACCCGGCGTCGAAGGCGCGACCGCAGCAGATCAAACAAGCGTTCGATGTCTTGAGCGCGGTGCTGCCGTCCGAAACGATTGTCGTGTTTGCGCGCGCGGTCGGGCGGGCGGACGAGGAGGTCGACGTCACGACGCTTGCCGGCGCGCCAAATATGTCGTGCGATATGCGTACTCTCGTTATCGTCGGATCGCAGGCAACCCGGAGGGTGCAGTCCGGCGATGGACGCGCGTGGGTTTATACGCCGAGGTCGGAGCGCCGCCGATGAAGGGTCGCGATCCAAGTCATCGCGTCTTCGATGGACGCGACGGTCAATCGCGAAGCTATCACGGGGCGGCAAACCATATGCACCTTGATGCCCAGCTTGCGCGCGGCTTCGATCTTGGAATAGGCGGCGCTGCCGCCGGCGTTCTTGGCCAGGACGTGTCCAATGCCGTGGCGCTCAAAAAGTCTGATGTCGTCGTCTGCCAGGAACGGTCCTCGCGCTGCGATGATCGTTGCGTGCGGAAGGATCGAGGGTGCTTCGATCGCATCGACGACGCGGATGAGATAGCGGTGCTGCGGCGCTTTAGAAAGCGCGGCGATCGATTGGCGGCCCAGTCCGGAAAAGACGTCTTGCGGTTCGAGCGGCAATGCGGCGATCGCGGCATCGATGCTGTCATGCTCGGCCCAATCGTCGCCGGTTACGCGCGTCCACGGTGGCCGCTCGATTGCAAGCAGCGGAATGTTCGCGCCGCCGCAAGCCGCGATGGCATTGCTGCTGATGCGGGCCGCAAAAGGGTGCGTCGCGTCGACGAGCAGATCGACCTTTTCGCGTTTCAGATAATCGAACAGGCCTTCAATTCCGCCGAAACCGCCGATCCGGACCGGCAGAGGGCTGGCGATGGGATTGGTGGTGCGGCCGGCAAGCGACAGAGTGGCAGCGATGCTTTTCTCGTGGGCGAAGCGATCAGCGAGAGACACAGCCTCGGTCGTTCCACCGAGAAGCAATATGCGCAGAGGGCTGTTCGATTTCGCCATCATGATGAGAGCCCCATGCCATGAGCGGACGCTGGTTGTCCATCATCGGTATCGGCGAAGACGGGCGAGCTGGATTGAGCCCAGCCGCCAATGCGCTGATTAATGCGGCGGAGCTTGTCGTCGGCGGGCGGCGTCATCTTGATCTTGTCGGCGACACGCCCGGCGAAAAGATGGAGTGGGCGAAGCCACTCGAAGCATCGGTTACGACGATCTTGGCCCGGATGGGAACGCCGGTCGCGGTGCTCGCGTCGGGTGATCCGTTCTGGTTTGGCGCTGGCGCGACGCTGGCGCGGTCCATACCCATCGAAGACATGCTGGTCGTTCCATCGCCGTCGAGCTTCTCGATTGCTGCGGCTCGCCTTGGCTGGCCGTTGCAGGACGTGACGACGCTTGGTCTCAACATGAAGGGGCTTACTCCGCTTATTCGTCGCCACCTGCACCATGGCCGGCGCATTCTGGCCCTGGCGCTCAATGGCGATACGCCGCGCGCGGTTTCGACTCTTCTGACGGCCGCGGGGTTCGGTGACAGCCAGATGTTCGTCATGGAGGCGCTGGGTGGGCCGCATGAGCGTGTCCGCCGGGTGCCGGCGAGAGACTTCGATTTGGTCGACGTCGATCCGCTTAATATCATTGGCGTTGATGTCGTTGGGGGACCCAATGAAGCGCCGATCCCGTATAGCTCCGGATTGCCGGACGATTATTTCGAGAATGACGGGCAATTGACGAAGCGTGAGATCCGTGCGGTCACGCTGTCATCGCTTCAGCCCGGTGCTGGGCGGTTACTTTGGGACGTCGGTGCGGCAAGCGGATCGATCGGCATCGAATGGCTTCTGGCGCATCCGTCAAACACGGCCGTCGGCATCGAACGCGATGTGGAGCGAGCAGTGCGGGCGGCTCGAAACGCGGTTTCTCTCGGCGTGCCGCATCTCGATATCCGCCACGGCGCGGCGCCTGACTCGCTCAACGGCCTGCCTCAACCGGACGCGATTTTCATCGGCTGTGGCACGGCAGGAGGAAAAGTCATCGCGTTCTGCTGGGAAGCGTTGAAGCCGGGCGGCAGGATCGTCGTCAACGCCGTGACGATCGAGTCGGAGCTGGCGTTGCTTGCCGCATATCATGGTCACGGCGGGACGTTGACGCGATTGAGCGTGCAACGTGCCGAGCCGGTCGGAAAGCGAACTGCGTGGCGTCCGGCGATGCCCGTTTTGCAGTGGGTCGCTGCGAAGCCGCTCGGTGAGTTATGATTGCAATTGGCATTGGCGCCAACAGCCGGGCGCACGAGACTGACTTTCGGGCCGCGCTTGCCGAAGCGTACCGTGAAGTTGGCGGTGCCGACGTGATCACGACGTTCGACACGGCGATTTTCGCTATTCACGTCGAGGCCGCCGCGCGTCAAGCGTCGGTTATGTATCGTCCGGTGACGCTGGACGCGCTGCGCGAGAGAAGTGGCGACTGTCTGACCCGCTCGGAGCGGACGCTGGCACTCTTCGGAGTTGCATCTATCGCCGAGGCCGCGGCGTTAGCTGGTGCCGGGCCGGGCTCGCATCTCGTCGTGTCGCGACGTATCATCGGCAATATCACGATCGCGGCGGCGCAATCGGTGGAAGCCGGAGGGCGACGCGAATGACAGTTCATTTCATTGGCGCTGGTCCCGGTGCTCCCGACCTCATCACGATCCGAGGCCGCGACCTGATCGCTCGGTGTCCTGTTTGTCTTTATGCCGGCTCGCTCGTTCCGCAGGCAATCTTAGCGCATTGCCCGCTGAGTGCGGAGATCGTCGATACGGCGCCGATGACGCTGGACGAGATCATGGCGCGCATCGTCAGGGCGACGGAAGAAGGCAAAGACGTGGCGCGGCTCCATTCCGGCGATCTTTCGATCTGGAGTGCGCTCGGGGAGCAGCTACGCCGTCTCGACCAGCTCGGAATCGCTTATACGATCACGCCCGGCGTGCCTGCGTTCGCTGCGGTGTCGGCGGTGCTCGCGCGCGAGCTAACGCTGCCGGAGGTCGCGCAATCGGTAGTTCTCACGCGAACGTCGGGCCGCGCATCGTCGATGCCGGACACCGAACAACTCGAGGCCTTCGCTGCTACGCGGGCGACCCTCGCGGTGCATCTTTCGATTCACGCGATTGAAGATGTGGTTCGCCGCCTTTTGCCTTTCTATGGTCCGGACTGCCCAGCAGCAGTCGTGTATCGGGCGACGTGGCCAGAAGAGCAGGTTATTCGCGGCACGCTTCAGTCGATCGTCGCGCAGACCGCCGAGGTCGGGCCGGAGCGAACTGCCCTGATCCTGGTCGGCGAAGCGCTTGGGCGCGATGATTTTCGCGAGAGCGCGCTGTACAGCGTCGACTATCGACGCCGATTTCGCGGCGGCTAGCCATGTCTGAAGCGCTGGCATTGCCGCCGGGAATGATGATTGCGGCGCCGCGTTCGGGTTCCGGAAAAACGACGGTGACGCTCGGTTTGCTCCGGGCGCTCGTGCGGCGCGGACTGAAGGTGCAGCCGTTCAAATGCGGCCCGGACTACATCGATCCGGCGTTTCACGCCGTGGCCGCAGGTAGGCCATCCTACAATATCGACAGCTGGGCGATGCGCTGGGATCTGGCGGCGAACATTCTGTCGGGGTCGTCCTCTGGCGCAGACATCGTCGTTTGCGAGGCCTTGATGGGTCTCTTCGACGGTGTATCGCGGCCGGGCCATTGGGGAAACGGTGCCAGCGCCGATCTTGCTGCGAAGACAGGCTGGCCCGTCATTCTCGTGCTCGATGTTTCGGGACAATCGCAGACTGCCGCCGCCGCTGCTCGCGGGTTTCAATCGTTCCGCGAGGGTGTGGCGATTGCCGGCGTCATTCTTAATCGGGTCGGTAGTCCGCGCCACGTACGCTTTGCTTCGGAAGCCTTGGAGGATGCCGGACTTCCCGTTGTCGGAGCCTTGCCGCGAGAAAAGACTGTTGTGCTGCCGGAGCGGCACTTGGGACTCGTGCAGGCGGAGGAGACAGCGGAGATCAACGAGCGTCTCGATGTGCTGGCGAACTTCATCGAGGCAAATGTCGATGTTGGCCGGTTTTTGAATCTCGCAGTGCCGGGATCAATCGAGATCGGAAGCGGGGAGAAGATCCGTCCCCCGGCGCAGCGCATCGCCCTCGCCAGAGACGCCGCATTTTCATTCGTCTATCCACATCTTCTCGCCGGCTGGCGTGACGCCGGGGCCGAGATCATACCGTTCTCGCCTCTCGCGGATGAAGCACCCGATCCGGCCGCCGACCTCGTTTGGTTGCCGGGCGGCTATCCGGAGCTTCATGCCGGTGCCCTGGCGAATGCTCGCCGGTTCAAATCGGCGGTCACGGAATTCGCCGTATCGCGCCCCGTTCATGGCGAGTGCGGCGGCTACATGGCGCTCGGGGCGGGACTTGTGGATGCCGAAGGCCGGCGTCACGAAATGGTCGGACTTCTTGGGCTAGAAACCTCTTTCGCAGTGCGGAAGATGAATCTCGGTTACCGTAAGGCGGAACTCTTCGAGGCATGCCCTTTGGGGTCGCCGGGCGAAATTCTGACGGGCCATGAGTTCCACTATGCGAGCGTTCTCGCTTCGCCTGACGCGCCCCTATTCAAATTGCAGAATTCCGATGGCGAGGAGCTCGCCGGTGGCGGCGGCCGCCGAGGCCGGGCTACGGGGTCGTTTTTTCACTTTATAGATAAATAGGCTGACGTTTCCTTGGTGCCTGGGCTAGGCTTCTCGCAAGGCGGCTAGCCGCCGGAAATTGCGAGGCTATCCCGGGGTCCGGAACTTTTTCGATCGTTGCGCATTTAGGTCTGGAAGGGCCGTCCGGAACCTAGTGTACGGACACGAGTTACCGCGGAATCCGTCAATAAGGTCTTTGCACAATGGGAACGGGAAGTGATCCCAAGCGAGGGGGTTCAGTCACTATGCAAGCACCATTACCGGTCGAGCTGCAAGGGCAGATCGGTCAGCGCTTGAGGGAAGCCTACATCGAGCTCATCAATGAACCTGTCCCGGACCGGTTCGTGGTGCTGCTTCAGCAATTGAAGCAGCGCGAGGAGCAAGGGCAAGGAGGGAAGTCGTGACGAAATGTGACGACGACCTGCAGACACTCTTGATCGCTGCCGTTCCGAACCTCCGCGCATTTGCGAATTCGCTTTGCGGAGATCCAACGCGAGCGGATGATCTCGTGCAGGATACGCTCGTCAAGGCCTGGTCCAATCTCGATGGCTTCGAGAAAGGCTCGAACCTGAAGGCTTGGCTTTTCACGATCCTGCGCAACACGTACTTTTCCGAGCTTCGCAAGCGACGTCGCGAAGTCGAGGATGCAGATGGCGCGCTCGCCGAGCGGATGTCGGTGATGCCTGAGCAGCAGGTCCACATGGATCTCGTCGATTTCAAGAAAGCTTTCGGTGAGTTGAGCGATGATCAGAAGGAGGTTCTTCTTCTCGTCGGCGCGGAAGGCTTCTCCTACGAAGAGGCGGCCGAAATCACCAATGCTGCCGTCGGCACGGTTAAGAGCCGCGTCAACCGCGCGCGTGTGGCCTTGAATAAGGCTCTCGGTTTCGAAGTTGGTGAGAGCTTCAATCCGAATGGCGAGTTCGTCGGGATCACTCGTGCTGTGAGCCGAGGATGAATGTGCCGGATTTGGAAAGGCTGAGACCGGTTGAGTTCAAAAAGAGACACGCGAACGTAATGCCCTAACGGAGGTGCGCCGCGTGCGCATCTTTCGTCTCGCCAACACTGAGCTTACGAGGTGCACAATGTCGATTGCCGAATCCATCGCTCCCCATCTGCCATATCTGCGGCGCTATGCGCGCTCGCTGACGGGCAGCCAGCAATCGGGCGACAACTACGTTGCGGCCGTGCTCGAAGCATTGATAGCCGATTCGGACGGGTTCGATAGATCGATGGCACCCCGCGTCGCTCTCTACGGCGCGTTCACGAAGGTGTGGAATTCGGTCGCCGTCAATCGCGTCTCGGATGAGCCGAGGCAACTGGACAAGCCACTGCCGGAGCGTCGATTGGAATCGATCACGCCGCTTCCGAGGCAAGCGTTTCTACTTGTCTCTGTCGAAGGGTTTTCAACCGCCGAGGCTGCGCAGGTTCTGGATGTCACGCCTGCTCACATTACCGAACTACTACAAATGGCCGGCGCCGAAATCGCCGAGCAGCTTTCCGCAGACGTGTTGATCATCGAGGATGAGCCGCTGATCGCCATGGATCTCGAAGCTCTTGTCGTCGACATCGGCCATCGCGTGCAGGGCGTCGCTCGCACACACGGGGAAGCGGTCGCGGAAGTCGCAAAGAAGGCGCCGTCTTTGGTTCTCGCCGATATTCATCTTGCGGATGGAAGCTCGGGTCTCGAAGCCGTCAACGAGATTTTGGAGACGATCAGCGTCCCCGTCATTTTCATCACGGCATTTCCGGAGCGCTTGCTTACTGGCACCAAGCCCGAACCCGTGTTTCTTATCACGAAGCCCTTTGAACCGGCTGTGGTCAAGGCAATGATCAGCCAGTCCCTGTTCTTCGGCTTGAGGTCCAAAAAGGCTGGTCAGCGAGCTGCGTGATCAGTCCATTCCGTTTTGTTCGAGGCGCGGCTCTATCGGAGCCGCGTTTCTCTTTTTTCTCCGATCCATTCCGTCTGATTTTCAGATGGCGGAGAAACGTCCGCGGTTGTTCTCCAATCGGTCGCGAGCACGACGATCGCGGATGGGACTGATAACTCTGATTGTGTTGCCGGGGAAAAAAGCGGAGTTCGCGCCGCTCGGGGGAAGCGGTCGCGAACTCTCTTAAGTGATGCCGCGCCCTGGGCCACGGGGGAGTGGGAGGGAGTATCTGGGCACGGTCACGTATGGAAAACGCGGTGCCCGTCACAGGGTTCCGGAAAAAAAGAATTTTTGGTTGCCGTCGAAATCCGTGCACGATCCCGGCAAATCAATTACTTTCGGTTCAATTCGGATGCACCGGCTGCGGAGCTGGATTTCCGCGATTTTATAAAATCGATCGGAGCAAAATTGGCCGATCGGACGCTGTTGGTTTCGAAAAACGCGGCTCCTCTCAATCGTGGTGTTGGTAGTGGAATCAGGTCTTGGCAAGCGGTTAGCGCGACGGCTACGTCGTGGCGCCTCATACACCTCCACGGATGTCCTGCTGTAATCATGGCCCGCTCCAGCACATCGCGGATTTTGGGAGCGTCCTTCGCGTCAAGCGCGACGAGGACGTTGTTGATCTGGATTGCAATCGCCGTTCTTTCCGGATTGGCGGCAATCGTCGCGTGGCGGTGGACGGTGAAGGCCGCGGATCGTGTGACGCATACGCTTCTCGTCCAGCAGCAGCTCACGAACTGGCTGAGTGCCGCGCAGGATCTCGAAACAGGTCAGCGTGGCTATCTATTGACAAAGGATCCCAACTATCTCGGGCCTTATCGCTCGGCAAAGGGTGCGATCGAGCAAATACACGCCGATCTCACTCGGCTGATAGCAGACAACCCCGGCGAAATTAACCAGATAGAGGCCATCGATAAAACGCTGAGGGAGCGGCTATCCGTTATCGATAAGAGTCTTTCGGAGATGGCCAACGGTGCTGCAAGTTCGGGGGAACAGCTCACACCAAATAGTCTCGGCATGCAGATCATGGATCGGCTGCGCGATCAGATTGCTGTCGCGAAGCAACAAGAGCAGCTTCTCTTTGCTCGCCGTCTCGAAGAATTCCGCAGTCAGAGCTTCTGGCTGCTGGCGGCGATGCTGACGACGCTCTTCGCTTGCGCCGCGTTGGCGATGATGGCTCTGATACGAGAGCGGCAGCGTGTGGCGGCTCTCGAACTCACAGCCTTGACGCTGACCTCGACCAACCGCTCGCTTGAGCAGCGAGTGAGGGTGCGCACCGAAGAATTGGCGATCGAGCGGGATCGCGCCGAAGCCGAGCGTGAACGTGCCGAAGCATTGCTGCGGGATGTGACGCACCGGATCGGCAATACCCTGGCTCTCGTGGTCGGGTTCATCAATCTGCACATCCGGCACACGTCGGACCCGAAATCATTGAAGACTCTTACCGGCGCCCGTGATCGTGTTCATGCGATAGCCAGTGCTCAGAGGCGCATCAACGTCGCCAACGATCTCGAACTCGTGCGTATCGACACGCTTATGCAGGCGGTCTTAGACGATGTCGTCGAGGCCGTGGGAGTAGACCGGATTTTGCTGACGGTCGATGTTCCGCCGCTGCTTGCGTCGGCCCAGGTCGCGACATCTCTTTGCGTATTGACGCAGGAATTCGTCGTCAATTCCTTCAAGCATGCCTTTGACGAAGATGATGCCGGTCAAGTCAGTGTTCGGCTAGTCAGATGCGGAGAGACTGGCGCAGAGCTTGTGGTCGAGGACGATGGCAACGGGTTGACTGAGGATTTCAATGTGACCGGAGGCGCCGATGCCGCGCAGACATCGTCAAATCAGGTGCCCGAAGGGCTGGGGACCAAAATCGCGGCATTGTTGACCCGACAATTTGCGGGAAGCATTTCCTATGAGCGAGCGCGGCCAGATCTCGCCAGGCCGGGTACGCGCGTTGTCATTAGACTAACGGACTTGATGCTTTCGGACCCGGAAGTCGATCCTGCTTCTCCTTCGAGGCAAGAAGTGAAAGCATCATCAGCTTAATGTGCATCGCTTAGTGCAGGGCATTCTGCGTTCGGTAGCCGCTCAGGCAACTTTCCAGCGCGCGGCATAGGCCGGCGATAGGCGCAACGCACGGGGTTTAGGGCGTGCCGAGCAACCCATCTCCATGCAGTCTGCGACAAACGATATCGCCGATTTTACCACGTGTTCGGACAGCGGTTTGACCAGGATGCCACAGGCGGCCGAAAAGTCTTTCGGCACCCGGTCGGGGTTCGACGTGGTGAAGATCACGATCGCATGCGCGTCCTCGCTGAGGCGGCGCGCGACGGCCGGTCCGGTAGCGCCATCGCTCAGGTGTACGTCGACGAGGGCAAGATCGCAGTCGGCGGTTTCAGCAAGCTTCAAGGCTCTGCGATATGATGCGGCGACTCCGACAACCTGATGGCCGAGCCCCCTGACGATGGCCTCCAACTCGTCCGCAAGAATTGGTTCGTCTTCGGTAATCAGGACTTTCATGGTGCCCCCGCTCACTTTGATGACCTCGTGCCCTCTTTCATTTGTCCTTGTGCGGGGAAGAACTTGCCTGCGCGGTTATGGTTCCGGACGCGAACGCGGACCGCAAAACACAGTGTTTTTTTTCTGCAGGCGGCGTTGGCGGCATTGCAAATCGCAGTGAAAAAATTGCTTAAAAGTCCCAGACTACCGACGTTTTTCAGGACGAGTGCCGATGTTGGCAAGAGGCCCGCTCAGCGTCCACGTAAAGCCATCCAGGTCGCCAACCGCGCGCGCGGAAAGCTTCAGTCCTTGAGTTGAGAATCTTTCCACGACGGACATGCCGTAACCTTTTGCGCCATCGGAGACGAAGGGTGGACCGCCGGTTTCATGCCACGAAATCGAAATCGTGGCGTCGCCAGGAAATGCCCACGAGAGATGCACCTCGCCTGTCGCGGAGGATAGGGCGCCATGCTCAACGGCATTGAGTGTGAGCTCAGTTAGTACCATCCCAAGCGTCTGCGCGGCCTCCGGCGTCAGCATGACGGGAGGTCCTGCGATCACGACGCGATCGGCATCGGTGCGGGCGACGGCGCCGATCTCCGCCGCCGCCAATGTCGAGAAATCAACGCTTTGCCAATCCGATGCAACGATAAGGTCCTGCGAGGCCGCGAGCCCAGCGACCCGAAGGGTGAAATCCTTGAGATGAGATTTGACGTCCACAGCATCGCGCGCCGTCAGCCGCGCCATGGCCAGAATCAAGGCAAGCAGGTTTTTTGACCGATGCGATACCTCGCGCAGAAGCGCGTCCGTGCGCGTAAGGCTCAGTTTTTGATCCGTGATATCATATGCGACGCCGGAGAGACCGTTGACGGCGCCGTTTTTTGTAGCTGTCGCCGCGCCGCGAACCGCTATCCAGCGTCCATCCGGGCGCCGGAGTTTAACCTCTACGGCTAGCGGTTCGGAGCGAGTGATCGTCGCGCCAACTGCCGTCAATATCCGCCGGTGGTCGTAGGGCTCGACATGGCGGAGAAGACTCCGCGCGGCAAGCTCAGTTGTGCCGGCCAAATCACCAAGAGCGCCAGCTATCTCGGCGTCGAAGTGAACAAGGCCGGTTTGGAGGTCCCATTCCCAGACGCCGACGTTGCCGGCATGGAGCGCAGACCGTATCCGGCTTTCGGCGTTTTCCGCCGATGCTGGTTGCGGGGTTGATTTCCCCTTGCGATTGAATAGAAACGGCATTCCGGCTACTTGTGATGAATTGCTCAGGTTCGGCTCTTCCAAAAGGTTCCGCGTTAACAACGTTGCTCCGACGAAGGACGCCGCGGCCAACACTGAGGAAAGCGCCAGGAACGCCATCCAGTTGCGTTGCGCGCGGATTTCAATTGGCTCTTGGGATATTCCGGCCGCTATCCTCCAGCCGAACTGCGACGTGTCGGCGAACGCTTCGACGAGAGAGGGGTTGCTTACGTCCTTGGTATCAGACGCAGCAATCGACTTTCCGGCAGCTTCCGCAAATACCTGACCATCGGCTCCCACGACGGAGATCGACCAGGGTCCGTCGGATACAAATTTCTTGAAGGCTGAGGCGAGAAACGATGATGGAATTCGCGCCTGAAGCAACGTTGGCGGGGCATCTTTTGAAGCTGATGCGATCCAGATGTTTACGCCACCGTCCGACGGGGCGCCGTAGGGCGTGATTTGAGGGGCCAGCGTGGAGATCGCGGCTGCGGCCGCCGAGCGCGCCACACCGTCAAGATTGATAAGTGCGGCGTCTGCTCCGCTGGCAGGAGACAAAAGATCAAGCTTTTCGCTTCTTGTGAAAAGCAGAATACCCTTCCGGTCCAACTCGGAGCGGACACGATCATAGACGTTCTCGGTGGCGGTCGCAGGGGTTGCTGGAAGTGTCTTCAGCGTCTGCAGGAGGGTGCTCATTTCGTCGTCGAAAAACGACGCGGCGAGCATCGCGCGGGTCTCAGCAGATTGATGCAAGACACTAAGTTCGCGCGAATGCATGACGTTGAGCAGGTACGCCGCGAAGCTCAAAGACGGGATAAGAATTGCCAAGCATAGCGCGTAAGCAAGCACCCTGGCCGTGGCCTGGGGCAGAAAATGGAACAGTAATATTCTGGCGAGGCGAGGTCCGGGTGATCGCCTTTGTTGCTTGTTATTCACAATTCGCTTCTTATCGTCGTCAATGGCGGCGCCGCAGAATCTGCCGTCACATAAAATGCACGGCGGCTCCAATGGTTCCGGGATTGCCCTCGGATGGGTTTAGTGAAAAAGTCCCCTACGGCCGGGGGTTTTGTCCGCTCGTTCGAGGATTCATCGCCACGATTGTGACACAAGAGCAGTCGACTTCTGATCCGCGCATCACCCTTGGGGATTAATGATCGTATCGCGACTCCGTTTGAGACTGGTATGGCTGACGCTTTTCGCGTTCGGCGTTCAGATCGCCGTCGCGGATTTTCATCACCATGTCGTCCACGGAACGGGCATTCAAGCCCGTGCCATGACCGCCGGTCTGTGCGGTCCATCGCCTGCGCATCCCTGTGCGCCTCTCCAGAAGGATCATGACGGCTGCGTCCTATGCTGGGCGACGGCTATTGCGGCGACATCGCTGACGCCGCCGTCGTTCAATCTGCCCACGCCTTCTCAGATCGTCGGACTCGAACTGAGATCCTTCGATACCGTACAATTGCGGCTAGTTCGTCACGACGGCTTTCGCGCTCGCGGTCCTCCAAAAGCTGATTTCGTCTGAGCGTCGGAAGACGGTCGCAGCATTCGTTAGCGGACCCCCCGGCGGCTTTTCTCATTTCGCACAGGCGATGTCTGCGAAGCGTAGGTCTTCGCAACTCGCATGTAGGCAAGCGTGCGCAGCCAAGCGCGCGGCAACGCCCCATACAATTGGAGAGAGAACGATGTCGAAAGTCATATCGGGTCTGGCATCTGTTGCCATTCTCATCGCGTTACCTGCTCTCGCGGAGCAGGCCGAACACAGGCAGCTCGGTCCCCACGTCCATGGTCAAGGCACGCTCGATATTGCCATCGAAGGCAAGAAGATCGAAATGGAGCTCGTTGCGCCCGGCATGGATATCGTCGGGTTCGAGCATGTCGCGTCGACGGACGAGCAAAAAGCGGCGGTTGAGAAAGCGAAGGCGAAGCTCACCGACGTCTTGAGCGTGTTCAAGCTGCCCGCCGCCGCGAATTGCAAGGCTGAGGTCGCGAACGTCGAGAACCGCAAGGAAACGCACAAGCCCGGTGAAAAAGACGACGATGATGACGATAAGCCCGGTGCGCCCCAGCATTCGGAGTTCCACGCAACCTACACGATCAACTGCGAGGCGCCGGAAAGTCTAACGGGCATCGAGACCATCTATTTCGCCAACTTCGCGGGTGCGCAGCTTCTGAACGTCAACGTCACGACGTCGAAGGGGCAAACGCAGGCGCAGATGACGCGCGATAAGCCGACGCTCGATCTCACCGGCGTGATGTAGACGATGAACGAGCTCATCGTGACGTCACACAAGACGCAAAGAGAGGGTGCAGACCCTCTCGATGCGGTTTCGTTCGCGGACGTGCGGTATTCGTGGCCAGGGCCGTCGCCGTTCACGCTAACGATCGCGCAGTTCGTTCTCGGGCGCGGCGAGAAGCTCCTGCTGCTCGGTCCGTCAGGAAGCGGCAAGAGCACGTTCTTGAGCCTGCTCGCGGGCATCGTTGGTCCGAACGAAGGTCGGATAGACGTCGTCGGAACGGACATGGCCAAATTGAGCGGCGCTTCGCGCGATCGCTTTCGGGTCGATCACTTCGGCATCATCTTTCAGATGTTCAATCTGCTCCCCTATGCGTCACTGATCGACAATGTGCTTCTCCCGCTCCGCTTCTCACGCGTGCGGCGAGAGAATGCGCTCAGCGAGGGCTCGCTCGAAGATGTCGCCAAGCGCGTGCTCGTAGCGCTCGGTCTCGACGAAACGGTGATCGCGACGAGTAAGGCCGCGAGCTTGAGTGTCGGGCAGCAGCAGCGCGTCGCCGCGGCGCGCGCATTGATCGGGTCGCCGCAAATCATCGTGGCGGACGAACCGACGTCGGCGCTTGATCGCAACACGGAGGGAGCATTTCTGAAGCTTCTCTTTGACCAAAGCGCGAAGGCCGGGGCCAGCGTCATCATGGTCAGTCATGACGAGGGACTGGCTCCGCATTTCGACCGGGTGGTGCGCCTTCAGGATATCGCAGTTTCAACGCGAGGCGTGGCTTCTACACGAGGTGTTGGGCCATGATGATCGTCCGTCTTGCGATTCAATCGCTGCTCAATCGCTGGGTTGCCGCTTTCTTGACGGTGCTGGCGATCGCATTGAGCGTCATGCTGCTGCTTGGCGTCGAGAAAGTGCGCACCGGAGCGCGGCAAAGTTTCGCCGATACGATTTCGGGCACGGATCTGATCGTGGGAGCCCGCAGCGGCAGCCTCAATCTGCTTCTTTATTCCGTCTTCCGCATCGGAAACGCCACCAACAACGTGACGTGGAAGAGCTACCAGGACATCGCGAAGATGCCCGAGGTTGCCTGGATCGTTCCGATATCGTTGGGCGACAGTCACCACGGTTTCCGGGTGCTCGGCACGAATACGGATTACTTCACACATTACAAATTCCGCCACGGGCAAAGCATGACCTTTGCGGCGGGCGGCCCGTTCAAGGATCTGTTTGACGCCGTCATCGGCTCCGACGTTGCCGATGCTCTCGGATACAAAGTCGGAGACAAGATCATAGTTGCGCACGGTGTCGGATCGATCTCGTTCATCGAGCATGAGGACAAGCCGTTCCGCGTTTCGGGGATTTTGGCGAAGACGGGAACGCCGATCGATCGGACAGTTCACGTCAGTCTCGAAGCGATCGAAGCGATCCACATCGATTGGCAGAATGGCGCGCCGGTACCGGGGCAAAGCGTATCGGCGGACGAGGTTCGCAAGATGGATCTTACGCCGACGGCCATAACGGCTGCGATGGTCGGCCTGACGTCGAAGCTCGCGACCTTCAAGGTGCAGCGCCGCATCAACGATTATCAGGAAGAGCCGCTGTCGGCGATCATGCCCGGGGTCGCGCTTCAGGAGTTATGGGGTCTGGTCGGAACCGCGGAAACGGCGCTTTCTGTCGTGTCGGCAATGGTTGTCGCGACGGCGCTGCTCGGCATGGTGACGATGATCCTGACGACGCTCAATGAGCGACGCCGCGAGATGGCGATCTTGCGCTCGGTCGGCGCGACGCCGGCAACGATCCTCGGGCTTCTCGCGGTCGAAGGCGGGGTGCTGACGCTCGCAGGCGTTATTGTCGGTACTGTCGGTCTTTACGTTGGGCTTTATCTGGCGCGGCCCTATATCGATCACACATACGGGCTCAGTCTTGCGATCGATCCGCCGCGTCCCGATGAATGGTTGAAGCTCGCTTTGATCGTCGTCGCCGGGTTCGTCGCAGGCTTGTTACCGGCGATCCGGGCTTACAGGCTGTCGCTTGCGGACGGCATGACGGTCAGAGTTTGAATACGTTGAATCCTTGATAGGAGGCGAGCATGGCATCGAAATCTACATCAGTGCTGAGAGGCTTGCTTCCTCTCGCGTTCATCGCAGCGATGTCCTCGACGGTTGTTGCCGACGCGCCGCGTCAGCTCAAGTGGGCCGACCTCATTCCGAAGACCATGCCGGCGGCGCCGGCGCTAAAATCGAAGACGTTCTTCGGTGGTTCAGTGCCAGTCACGGACGCCGGGCCGCCGCCGCCTCCGCTGCCCGAAGGCAAGTTCATGTCGGTGAAGCGACACCAGCCAGGTGACGATCGGCCTCCGGCGATCGTGGCGGAATTGAATGGGCAGAGCGTTTCGATCGGAGGCTATATCGTTCCTCTCGATTTCGAGTCTACGACGATAAAGGAGTTCCTCCTGGTGCCGTTCGTTGGCGCTTGCATCCATGTGCCGCCGCCGCCAGCGAACCAGATCATCTACGTGAAGACCGACAAGGGGATCGAAATCGGCGGTCAATTCGACCCCGTAACGGTCACGGGCAAGATCAATACAACCGTTGCCTTCACCGGGCTCGCGGATGCGGGCTATACGCTGACGGCCGACAGCGTCGTGCCCCGCACGAAGTAGGTCGCGGGCAGGCGAAAATGCGCTGTGTCGGCGGAGTTCCAGCGGCATGCGCTTGCGCGCGCCGTCCTCATATTTCCCCCGGGAGCGACTTGAAAATTTCTTCTTCTCGCGCGGGCTTGGATTTCCATTTTAGCGGACGGCGCATTGAGAGCGCGAGGATTTCGAGGCCTGAAACCTCTAATAAGCTCAGCAGTTCTTCTTCGTTCGTGGAGGTACCGGCGGTCACTAGGTTCGCTCTCAGGTTAACTTAAACTTGAGAGGTTTCTTATGTCGTCCTTTTCCCTGACGCGCCGGTCGGCAATCGGTGCCGCGCTGGGCCTTGGCCTTGCCGGGCTTTCCGGTTACGCCTCTGCCGCAGAGATCACGCTCCTAAACGTCTCGTACGATCCGACTCGCGAACTCTACCAAGCCTATAACGCGGCCTTCACGAAATACTGGAAGGCGAAGACGGGCGATGACGTCACGATCAAGCAATCGCATGGCGGCTCGGGCAAGCAGGCGCGCTCCGTCATTGACGGCCTCGATGCCGATGTCGTGACGCTGGCGCTGGCCGCCGACGTCGATGCTCTCCACAAGAATGGCGATCTCGTTCACGCCGATTGGATCAAGCGTCTTCCGGACAACTCCGCGCCGTACACATCGACGATCGTCTTCCTGGTTCGTAAAGGCAATCCCAAGGGCATCAAGGATTGGCCGGACCTGACCAAGGAAGGCGTCGAGATCGTGACGCCCAATCCAAAGACGTCGGGCGGTGCGCGCTGGAATTATCTCGCAGCTTGGGGCTATGCCCTGAAGCAGCCGGGCGGCAGCGATGCGACAGCGAAGGATTTTGTCTCGAAGATTTACAAGAACACCAAGGTTCTTGATTCAGGCGCGCGCGGTTCGACGACGACGTTCGTCGAGCGCGGCATCGGCGATGTGCTGATCGCCTGGGAAAATGAAGCCTATCTCTCGCTCAAAGAGCTTGGCCCGGACAAGTTCGAGATCGTGACGCCGTCGATCTCAATTCTCGCGGAACCGAATGTCGCCGTCGTCGATAAGGTCGTCGACAAGCGCGGTACACGTGCGGTCGCGGAAGAATATCTGAAGCATCTCTACAGCGAAGAGGGCCAGGAGATCGCGGCGAAGAACTACTATCGTCCTCGCGATGAGAAAGTGGCTGCGAAGTACGCGAGCCAGTTTGGCCCAGTGAAGACCTTCACCATCGATGATGTGTTCGGTGGCTGGACCAAGGCACAGGCAACTCACTTCGCAGACGGCGGCGTCTTCGATCAAATCTACACGCCCGGCAACAAGAGCTGAGATCGCTCTCTTGCAATCGTGTGCCGCTCTGGCCGGAAACCAGAAAACTCCTCCAAACCGTCCTGGCAGCAGGCCGGGGCGGTGCACGGATGCAACTCATGATGTCGAGTGATGTAACGCCCGGAATTTTAGCTTGCTATGTGGTATTCAATATACCAGATTGTCGCCGCGACAACTTTGACTCCGGGCATCTCTCAACGACCTCCAATAACCGATAAAGGCGGGGGCACCTGATGAACTTCATGGAATTCGCAAAAATGCTGGGCCGAACGAAGTGTAGCCAATTCTCCGCGCTTTCAGCGTGACGTTGCTTTCGAACGAGTTGGGTCTCCCGCCGCACCCGTTCATCCAACCGAAATTGGCCTTCGTCGACCGTACAGCACCAAGGATGACTTCCATGTCGACAACTCTCATCATTCCCGGGCTTCGATCGAGCGGACCGACACACTGGCAAACCTGGCTCGAGCGCCGTGTCACCGGAAGTGTCCGCGTCGCGCAACGCGACTGGACCGATCCCCACCTTCCCGATTGGTCGAGCCGCGTTCGCCGCGAGATTGCACGCGCGACCGGACCCATATTCATCGCCGCCCATTCGTTCGGCGCTCTCGCCGCGGTCCAAGCCGCAAGTGATCATGCGGAGCGAATCGCTGGGGCCCTACTCGTCGCTCCGGCCGACCCGGAAAGCTTCGGAGTGGCCGAATTCCTTCCAACGAAGCCTTTGGGGTTTCCCGTCATCGTCGTGGCCAGCATCAACGATCCGTGGATGCCGTTCGACAGAGCGCGGCGATGGTCAGACCTCTGGCGAGCCGATCTCATCAATCTCGGGGAAGCTGGGCATATCAATGCCGAGGCTGGTTTTGGACCGTGGCCCGAAGGCTTGGCGCTGCTCGAGCGGCTGCGCCGCGCGGCGGAATTTCGTTCGGCGGCGGAGCGGCTTGCTGCTCTGAGCCTCTCTCATTCCCGGCCTTTGCAACGTCACTGGCTAGCACGCAGACGGCACGCGCTGGGGCGGGGTGGGCCGGCTATCGATCATCGCGATGTCACCGGAGCGGCAGCGCTTCTGCGCGCGGCGGGTTGGACCGTGTATGGCCCGGAGGCCTCTGCGCTTGGTGCAAGATAGTCACTCCGCTATGACAGAAAAGTGTAATCATGGAGGTGAGCAATTGACAGAGGAAGCCATTCATAAAAAATAGCAAATAAATCAATGCACTAAACAGAAGTAAATCTGATGAAACAGACGGGGGTCTGAAGTCAAATGAAAGCGGTGTCAGGAATGAGAGGCGCGTGGCGGTACGGGGCGGCTGCGCTTTTGATCGGCGGATGGGCAATGCCTGCTGCTGCTGCGGATCTCGGGGGAGATTGCTGCGCCGATCTCGAAGAGCGTGTTGCCGAACTTGAGGCGACAACGGCTCGCAAAGGAAATCGGAAAGTCAGCCTGACGGTTTCGGGCTGGGTGAACGAAAACATCCAGTGGTGGGACGATGGAACTGAGAAAAACGCTTACGTCGGCACCAACGGTGTCGAGCAATCGCGTTTCCGGTTCGTCGGTGAGGCAAAGATCATTGACGATTGGTCGGCCGGCTACACTCTCGAAATCGGTGTCCAAGGTCATCCACAGAACCAGTGGAACCAAAACGGGCCGAGTTCTTCGAACCTCAATCCCAATAACGGCGACAACCAGCTGCTGGTCCGCAAAAGCTATTGGTACGTCAAGAGCAAGCAATGGGGTCAGGTTGCCGTCGGCCTAAACGGTACCGCCACTTATCATCTTCTCGACGACGCCGATTCTACGCTAACTCGTAACGTCGATGACGCCGAAGGCGCCGCCATCTATCTGTCGCAATTTCAGCTGAGAAGCGGCGGCAAGTCGATTGGGCCTACAACGACATTTCCTTTGAGGTGGACCGACGCGCTTCGCGGCTTTAACAATTCAACTCCGGGAGATAGCGGACGCCGCAACGTCATTCGGTACGATTCCCCAACCCTTCACGGGTTCACCGGCGCGGCAGCTTGGGGGGAAGACGATATTTGGGACGTGGCCCTGACCTACAAGGAGGACTTCGGGGATTTCGCCGTTCTTGCAAGGGTCGGATACGGAGAGAGTACCGATCCGGGCTTTCAGAATGGTCCTTCGGCAGCAAGTAATCTGGTTCCCACGTCTTACGACAGTGGGGGAACAACTTGCATTTCCTCATCCACGACCAGTGCCTCGCTTCCCCGCTTCCGATGCGATTGGGGCGGCGCGGCAGCCACGATCCAGCACAAACCGACGGGCCTATTCGTTTTCGGCGGCTGGGGTAAGCAACACATCGACACAGACAATGCTGCGACTCTCGTCAATCTCGTGGAACCGGATAGCACCACGTACTTCATCCAGCCTGGTATCGAACAGAAGTGGCTACCGCTCGGTAAGACGAACATCTTCGGCGAATATCGCCACGATGATGCTGGCTCAAATCCAGGAAAGACGGTCAGTTCTAGTGTCGATTTTTGGCAAGCCGGCGTCGTTCAATATATCGATGCTGCGGAGTTGAGCTTATACGTGGTTTATGAGCACGCGGACGGCTCCATAGAGGGCAATGTAGCGTCGTCGAAGTTTTTCGCGCCGAACGGTAGGACCTCTCTAGATGCATTCGATACGGTCATCACAGGTGCGAAGATCAACTTCTGATCCTCTCTGCCGAATGGCGGTAGTCACGAACATCTGACCCTCCCGTCAGATCTCCTGCGAGAAGGGCGACCTCAGTGTCCTCCTTCTCGCAATTTACGTAAAAAGCACAGCGCCGCTTGAGCAATGCTCGCGGCATACAAATAGCTCCTCATAAGCTCAGCATTTCTTCTTCGTTCCGTCGGTATCGTTGCTCGGTTATCCGTATTTGCAGAGGCAAATACAGTTGAGAGCGGTCGATGCCGATGAGTATGGCCAGAAAAGAAGACATCACGCAGCTTCAGAGCGCTGACAGCGTTCCGGCGAAGCTTTCGATCATCGTCGGAGAAAATCTCCGTCAGCTCAGGCGCAAGAACGGTCTGTCGTTGGAGCAATTGGCGCATCTCTCGGGCGTGAGCCGGGCCATGCTCGGACAAATCGAAACGGGCAAAAGCGCGCCGACGATCAATCTGTTGGGCCGGATTGCCGAGGCTCTGAAAGTGTCGGTGCCAAGCCTGATTTCAAATCCCGGAATAGGCGGGACCGTCATCGTTCCGCGCGACAGAGCGACGATCGTGACGTCGAGCGAAGGCGGCTTCGTCAGCCGTGCGCTTTTTCCCTGGGGCGATCCGCAAAGCATCGAGATTTACGAGGTAACGGTCAGCCCGCATCACGGTGAATCTTTTGCGGCGCAAACGCCCGGCACCAAGAAGAGCCTGGTCATCGTCTCGGGCGATCTTGAAATCACTGTGGGGGAGGATTCTCCTGCGCACCTCAGCAATGGTGACGCGATCCTCTTCAACGCGGATACCCCGCACCACTTTCACAATTCCGGCGACAAAGAAGCAAAAGCATTCCTCGTCGTGACGGGGCTCGACAATGCGAACTCGCGCAACCGGCAGGTCTAGCCGAGACGAGCCCACCCGCAGACAATCGAATATGCTTAGCATCTCTTCTTCGTTAGCCGGGTTTAGGCTCTCAAATAATGTGCGCGTCGTACGCTTTAACAGAGAGACGTGGAGATGACCCTCAGTACCAATGCTTTCAGCACCGCGCTTTCGTGGGCAGGCGTTTTCGCCGCCGCGGGGTTCGTCGTCGTGCTGGCGATCCTGATCTAGAGAGCGAGAGACGATGATAGGCGCCGTGAACAAAAGAGTGCTTCCAGGCTTCGGGCTGTCGCTTGGCTTTACGCTCGCCTACCTGTCGCTGATCGTGCTTATTCCGCTTTCCGCGGTCTTCATCAAAACGGCGACAATGACGTGGCCAGAATTCTGGCAAGCGGTTGCCTCTCCTCGTGTCGTCGCTTCCTATAAGTTGACATTCGGAGCGTCGCTTCTGGCCGCCGCCATCAACGCCGTCTTTGGGCTGCTCCTGGCGTGGAGCCTGACGCGCTATACGTTTCCCGGCCGTAAGATCGTCGATGCGCTGATCGATCTTCCTTTCGCTTTGCCGACGGCGGTCGCCGGTATTGCGCTTACCGCCATCTACGCGAAGAACGGTTGGATCGGCAGCCTTCTCGAGCCCTTTGGCATCCAGATCGCGTTCGGGCCTCCGGGCGTGCTCGTGGCGCTCACATTTATTGGTCTACCGTTCGTCGTCAGAACGGTTCAGCCCGTGCTCGAAGATCTCGAAACGGAGTTCGAGGAGGCTGCGGCCAGCCTCGGCGCAACGCGCTGGCAGGCATTTCAGCGCGTGGTGTTTCCGACTTTGTTTCCGGCTTTGCTCACCGGGTTTGCCCTCGCATTTGCGCGCGCTGTCGGAGAATACGGCTCGGTGATCTTCATCGCCGGCAACATTCCGATGGTTTCCGAAATCACGCCGCTCATCATCATCACGAAGCTCGAGCAGTTCGACTATCGCGGCGCGACGGCTGTCGCGTCCGTCATGCTGGTTATCTCGTTTCTTCTTCTGCTGATCGTCAATGGGCTGCAAGCTTGGACGGCGCGGCGTACGGGGAGGGCGATCTGATGGCCGGCGCCGCTGCAACTTTCGATACGCGCGTAGATACCGCGGGAAAGTTCGAAGCCAATCCGGCGACGCGCGATTCCACCTGGGTCAAGTTCGTCGTGCTCGGTCTTGGGCTGACATACTTCGCCGTCTTTTTGCTTCTTCCGCTGGCAGCCGTGTTTGTTGAGGCTCTCCGCAAGGGTTTCGATACGTACTTTGCCGCACTCGTCGAACCCGATGCACTTTCGGCAATCCGGCTGACGCTTCTGGCGGCTGCGCTTTCCGTCCCGCTCAATCTTCTTTTCGGTCTGGCGGCGGCGTGGTCGATTGCGAAATTTCAGTTTCCCGGCAAGAATCTGCTGATCACGTTCATCGATCTGCCGTTCTCGGTCTCTCCCGTTGTCGCCGGCCTGATCTTCGTTCTCGTGTTCGGCCTGCAGGGCTGGTTCGGGCCATGGCTGCGCGAGCACGACATCAAAATCATCTTCGCTGTCCCGGGCATTGTCCTGGCGACCATATTCGTAACTTTTCCATTCATCGCACGTGAACTCATTCCGCTCATGCAGGCGCAAGGGCGTGACGAAGAGGAAGCGGCAATCTCGCTTGGCGCTTCAGGCTTTCAAACGTTCTGGCGCGTCACGATCCCGAACGTCAAATGGGCGTTGCTCTATGGCGTGATCCTTACCAACGCGCGGGCCATGGGTGAGTTCGGCGCCGTCTCCGTCGTTTCGGGGCACATCCGCGGCGAGACGAACACGATGCCGCTGCATGTCGAGATTCTCTACAACGAATATCAATTCGCCGCCGCCTTTGCTGTGGCATCGCTGTTGGCTCTTTTGGCGCTCGTAACGCTGGTGCTGAAGACCTACGTCGAGTGGCGCGCAAACCATTCCGTATCCGAGGAACACGTTTCATGAGCATCGAAGTTCGTAACGTCAACAAGACGTTCGGTACGTTCAAAGCGCTGGACAGCGTCTCGCTCAATTTTCCGGATGGCGAGCTTGTGGCGCTTCTCGGGCCATCGGGCTGCGGAAAGACGACGCTTCTGCGCGTGATCGCGGGGCTCGAGCATGCCGACAGCGGTCAGATTCTGCTCGACGGTATCGATGCGACGCATAAAGACGTCCGTCAGCGCCGCGTCGGGTTCGTGTTTCAGCACTACGCGCTCTTCCGCCATATGACGGTTTTCGAGAACATCGCTTTCGGTCTGCGCGTGCGGCCTCGTCGCGAGCGGCCAAGCGAGAAGGACATTCGCGCCAAGGTCACGCGATTGCTGGATCTCGTGCAGCTCGGATGGGTAGCGAACCGCTTTCCGTCGCAGCTTTCGGGCGGTCAGCGGCAACGCATCGCGTTAGCACGGGCGCTCGCTGTCGAGCCGCGCGTTCTGCTTCTCGATGAGCCGTTCGGCGCGCTCGACGCCAAGGTTAGAAAAGAGCTCAGGCGCTGGCTTCGTACTCTGCATGACGAGCTGCATATTTCCTCGATTTTCGTGACGCACGACCAGGAAGAGGCGCTCGAGGTTTCCGACCGCATCGTTCTCGTCAACAAGGGACACGTCGAGCAGATCGGCACGCCGAGAGAAATCTACGACAGCCCCGCGACGGCTTTCGCATATGGTTTCATCGGCGCGGTGAACGAATTCCGCGGTCGCGTCGAGGGCGGTTATGTGCGCGTCGGTGAAGAGAAGCTGCGCATCCAGACGGGAAATTTCAAAGACGGCCAGGAGGTCATCGCCTTCAGCAGACCGCACGATACCGAGATCGTCGCAAACGCGCAGTCCGAAGACGGCGTGTCGGCGAGCATCAATCGAATTCTCGGAAGTGGTGCGATTGCGCGCGTGGAGCTTGTCGCCAACGGCGACGCGCGGAAGGGCCGAAAAGATTTCTTCGAGGTCGAAATTCCCGGCTCCGATGTCCAGTCGCTGGGACTTTCGACCGGCCAGCACGTCAAGCTCAGAGGGCGCCGGCTGAGCGTCTTTCCAGATCAGAATGGTACCCAAGCGTCGTGAACTTCCAGCAGCTCCGCATTATCCGCGAAACACTCCGCCGCAATTTCAACCTGACCGAAGTTGCGAACGCGCTCTACACATCCCAATCCGGCGTTTCAAAGCACATCAAGGACCTGGAGGACGAGCTTGGGGTCGAGCTTTTCGTGCGGCGCGGCAAACGGCTCCTGGGTCTGACGGAGCCCGGCAAGGAACTGGCGCAGATCGTCGACCGTATCCTGCTCGATACCGCCAACATCAAGCGGCTCGCCGATCAATTCGCGAAATCAGACCGTGGCGAGATCTTGATCGCGACGACGCACACACAGGCGCGTTACGCGCTCCCCGGTCCGATCTCGGCTTTCCGCAAGGAATTTCCGAACGTGCATCTCGTTTTGCATCAGGGGACGCCGAGGGAAATCGCGGCGATGCTGAACGATGGGACGGCGGATATAGGGATCGCGACCGAATCTTTGGAAGACACGCCGGAGCACGTGTCGTTTCCCTTCTATTCCTGGCATCACGGCGTCATCGTGCCGAAAGGGCATCCGCTCGACAGTGCAACGCCGTTGACGCTTGAGAAGATCGCTGAGTGGCCGATCATCACGTATCACGAGGGCTTCACGGGACGTCCTGCGGTCGATGCGGCTTTTGCTGCCGCCAATCTCGCTCCGGACATCGTGATGGTCGCGCTCGATGCCGATGTTATCAAGACGTATGTCGAAGTCGGGCTTGGCATCGGGATTGTGGCTTCGATGGCCTACGATCAGAATCGCGACAAGGGGTTGAAGCTGCTCGACACGTCGCATCTCTTTCCGAAATCGACATCGCGCATTGCGCTTCGGCGCGGCCGGTTTTTGCGCGGCTTCGCTTATCGGTTCATCGAGCTTTGCGCGCCGGATCTCACCGAGAAGGTCGTCAAAGCCGGAACAGCTGCGCCTGCGGATGCGGGCGTTTAGTTTCTCTCGGCTTGTGGCCTCAGTTCGCGGAACCAGGCGAGGCTGTCGTAGGTCGACGTGCGCGGTCTGTATTCGCAGCCGATCCAGCCTTGGTAGCCGACACGGTCGAGATGATCGAAAATGAACGTGAAATTGATCTCGCCGGTGCCGGGCTCGTGGCGGCCGGGCGTGTCGGCGATCTGCACGTGGGCAATCTTCTTTAGGTATTTGTCGATCGTCGGCGCGAGGTCGCCCTCCATGATCTGCATGTGATAGACGTCATATTGCAGACGTAGGTTCTCCGCTTCGACGCTTTCGAGGATGTCTTTCGCCTTCGCCGTCGTGTTGAGGAAGTAGCCGGGAACGTCGCGCGTGTTGATGGCTTCGATCAACAGCGTAATGCCATCGTCGGCGAGCGCGCGTGCCGCAAAGCGAAGGTTCTCGACGTAGGTTTTTCGCATCGCCCGGTGATCGGCGCCAGCAGGAGCGATCCCTGCAAGGCAATGGAGCTGGGTGCAGCCGAGCGCCTTTGCATATTTTAGGGCGCGTGCGACGCTATCGCGAAATTCGCTGGCGAGATTTGGATAGATCGCGATGCCGCGTTCGCCGGCCGTCCAATTACCTGCCGGAAAATTGAAAAGGACTTGGCGAAGCCCGTTTGCCTTGAGGCGCGCAGCGAGTTCGTCGACATCGTATTCGTATGGAAACAGGAATTCGACGGCGTCGAAGCCTGCCGCGGCGGCTCCTTCGAAGCGATCGAGAAACGGTAGCTCATTGAAAAGCAGCGAGAGATTGGCCGCGAATTTTGGCATCGTTGCACTCTGAGTAGAGATGCGGTTGCGTTAAGGTGAAACGCGTGCGCTGCGTGCGGCCCGAAGGCGACGAAAATCGTCACCGGCATGATAGGACGACCGCGTCAGGGGGGATGCCGCAACGAGCAAAAATCCCTTGGCTCGCGCGGCCTGTGCGAGACCGTCGAACTCCACGGGCGGGACGTAGCGGCCGACCTCGGCATGCTTCCGCGTCGGCTGCAGATACTGGCCGATCGTTAGGAAGTCGACATTGGCGGAGCGGAGGTCGTCCATGACCTGGAGGACCTCTTCGCGCTTCTCTCCAAGGCCCACCATGATTCCCGACTTCGTAAAGATCTGCGGATCTATTTCCTTGGCCTGCTGCAGAAGCCGGAGGGAATGGAAGTAGCGGGCGCCTGGACGAATTTGCAGGTAGAGCCCGGGCACCGTTTCGAGGTTGTGATTGAACACGTCGGGGCGGGCCGCGATCACGGTTTCGAGCGCGCCGTCCTTGCGCAGGAAGTCAGGGGTCAAGACCTCGATCGTCGTTTTTGGAGACGTCGCGCGGATTGCACGGATGGTCTCGGCAAAATGCCTGGCGCCGCCGTCGCCGAGGTCGTCGCGATCGACGGACGTCACGACGACATGCTCAAGCTCCAGATGCGCGACGGCCTCTGCAACGCGCCGCGGCTCGTCGGCGTCGAGGTTCGAAGGCAGGCCCGTCGCGACGTTGCAGAACGCGCAGGCGCGCGTGCAAACGCCGCCCATGATCATCATCGTCGCGTGCCGCTTCTGCCAGCAGTCGCCGATGTTCGGGCAGGCGGCCTCTTCGCAGACGGTGTGAAGCTTGTGTTCGCGGACGACGGCCCGCGTGTGGTCATAACCGGGTGAACCCGGAGCGCGAACCCGCAACCAGTTTGGTTTTGGCAACGACGGCGTATCCGAGCGCGCAACCTTCTCGGGGTGGCGCGGTCGTGGTGTCGTGCCGTTTGTGTTGAGCAAAGTTACCAAGGTCGCATCGGGTAAAAGGAACCTCAGCGACCATACTCGCCGCAGGCGAACGAATGCAACAGCCGCGCCTTGCGGTGGAATTCGTTGCCGCGCGGCGGCGACCCCTTAAAATGAAAAGGGGGGCTCGATGAGCCGCCCTTGATCTCGATGGCGAGCGTGTTCGGGTTTACTGAACCCGAACTGCTGCCTTTTGCACGGGAAGCGATTCCGCAGCCGATGCCGACGCCTTGGTGGCGGCCGGAGACGCATCCGATTCCTTCGACGGCGACGAAACCGCGCTCGGCTTCACCGGATCAGGCACGGCGAGCGCCGGGCTTGCCGTTGGGTCTGAGGGAGGCAGCGCTACAGAGGCGGACGCTGTCGTTGCCTTCTTCTTGGCAGAAGAAGCGCTGCTGACTTTCTTCTTCGGCACTTCCGGCTCTGCCGGCGCCGACGGCTCGGCTACTGATTTTGCTTCAGCGGCCTTCTGCTTGGGCGCTTTCTCAAACGGCAGCGGCTCGGAGTCGGCCTGCTCAGACGCCTTCTTCTTGTCCCAAGGCTTCTGGTCTACGGCCTGATCGTTGCCATCCTGAGTGGCGTCCCGCGATGCCTGGTTCTGCTCCGCGTCGTGCGAAGCCGACTGAGAAGTCGATTGCTTCGGCTGGTCATCCCAGGCGGAGAAGAGGCTTTCCAGACTGCCGCCGCTCGATTGATTGCTGGCAGTCCGAGCAGACGCAGCTTTGCCGGCACCGTACGCCCTATACGAGTAGGCCGACGAGTCGGATGAAGAAGATGCCGCTTCAGAGGCCGTCGCAGTAGAAGCTGTCGTGGCCGACGACGACGACGCAGAAGCTGTCGCTGCTCTCGGGTTCGAGTCGGCATCGCGATATCTTGGGACGCTGTCGCCGGACGCGATCTGATGCGTTTGGAACTGCTGCCAGGTGACAGTCACACGCGTTCCGACTGGGACGCGCGGATAGAGGTCGAGAACGTCGTCGTTGGTTAAGCGGATGCAGCCGTGCGAGACGGCTTGGCCGATCGTCCAGGGCGCATCGGTGCCATGAATACGGTAGGCGCTCGTGCCGAGGTACATAGCGCGAATGCCAAGCGGGTTCATCGGATGGCCACCCGGCACCCAACGCGGCAGGCGCGGGTTTGCCCGGACCATATCCGGCGTTGGCGTCCACGGCGGGTTGACGCGCTTGCTCGTCACGGCGGTGACGCCCTGCCAGCGCGCTTCGCCCGTCGGAATTGCCACGGGATAGGTCATCGCCTCGCCGGGCTTGGTGATCAAGTAGAGGCGCCGGTCGGAGAACGAAACGATGATCTGGCCCGGCTTATACTGGGGGTCGAACGATACGATGCTCCGCCCGCCGCCGTATTCAGGACTGCCACCCCAAAGGAAATCTACGAGGTCTTCGGCTTTGGCCGATGGCGCGGATGCCAGCCCGCCAGCCAAGACAATGGCGGCGAGGGTTAATCCGCTGAGGAAGCGCGACAGGCTCATCGGGGGATGCTCCAGTTTGGTGAACAACAATATACCCTAAACGCGGGATGAGGGGGTCATCCTGTGCTTTGAATAATGAAGAGCCGGTATAATTCAGTCCCATTTTCACCGGCAGAGCAGGGAAGTCACACTTCAGTAGGGATTGTGTTTGGCGCACTGACTTTCCTTGGGTTTTCGAAATTTTCGCGCCTTGTGTTGCGGTTCGATGACGGGCCGAATTGGTGTTCGTTCTTTGTCTGACGCAGACTTGACGAAAAGGCGCGTAGGGACTAGAACAAACATAGAACATATCGAGGGATACCATGAGGCGTTCCCTAAACGGCCTTCGTTAACCATGAGGTTCCTTTGGGCCTGAGAATTTCATCTGCCGTCTCGGCCCTATCCTCCGAATCCGCGAAAGAGGCGGTTATCGAGGGGTTGCGTTCGCGCATTCTAAGCCTTGAGCGGCATGCCCCGCGTCGGAGGCCATCTTCGTTGTCAGAAGTTTCGGCTTCCGAAAATGCTTCCTTGCCGCGTTCACCGCGGCGGCTGCGGTGGGAGCTTGGCTGTCCGGCGTCTGATGGGCTGCTGCCGAGAGGGCTCGAGCCGAACTCCCTTCACGAAATCAAGGGTGAACCTTCTGCCGTTCATGGGGCTTCGGCGGCCGACTGGATGACAGGGATAGGATTTGCTGCCCGCCTTGCTGTCCGCCGGGTCGATGCACTTGCGGCGGCCCAGCGGACAAACGCTCAACCTTCGATTGCTCATTCGACTGCTGGACCTTGGGTGCTGTGGTGCTGGCCGCGGCCGCTTGCCGGCGAATTCGGCTTGCCATCGGCGGCGGGGTTTCTCCGCCTGGGTCTCGATCCGTCGCGCCTCATCATCGTCGAGACGGCGCGGGCGAGCGAAGCTCTGAATGCCATCGAAGAAGGTCTCAGGGCGCAGAGCCTTGCCGCCGTCATCGGCGTCCTCGACGAGGCGGAACTGACGCCAGCGCGCCGCCTGAGCCTTGCGGCCGGGGAAACGGCAACGCCTTGCCTCCTCGTCACGCATCCGGCCTCCGAGCCTGCTGGCGCGACGGCAACGCGATGGCGCGTGAAGCGTGATCCTAGTGCGCGGCATCCCTTCGATCCGCGGGCGCCGGGTGCGGTGCGCTTCTCGGTCGCTCTGGAGCGCTGCAAGGCACGCCCCGAGAGCGCCGCGCAGCCTCCCATGCTTCTGGAGTGGAGTGATGAAACGCGTCGTTTCGATTTGGCTTCCGTCGTGGCCGATCTTCCGGCTCAAACGCGCGGAGCCGACGGCAGTGCCTTCCCAGCAGCCGTTCGCGCTTATTGAGAGCGGTGCTCATGGCGTGGCGATCACGGCCGTCAACGGGGCTGCCGCGCGTCTCGGGATCGAGGTCGGCACATCGCTTACCGATGCGAGGGCGGCGCACCCCGGTCTTGTGTCGCGCCCCGCCGAACCCGAGAAGGACCGCATCGCCCTTTTGAAGCTCGCGCGCTGGTCCGGCCGCTACGGTCCAAACCGGCATATCGACGGCACGGATGGGCTCTGGATCGATATCACCGGCGTCGCGCATCTCTTCGGCGGCGAAGAAAATTTACTCGATGACCTGACGCGGCGCCTCGCGTCGTTTGGCGTTGCCGTTCAGGCCGGCCTTGCGGACACGCTCGGGTCTGCGCACGCACTCGCTCGTTTCGGCTGTCCGCCCGAGGCGGCATGGGCGCTGGCGCCGGCTTCCGAGACGCCCGAGGCGATCCGTTTTCTTCCGGTCGAAGCTTTGCGGCTCGATGCTCCGCGTATCCTGCTGCTGAAGCGGCTGGGCCTCAGGTGCATCGGCCAGCTCTACGATATTCCGCGCGATAGCCTGGCGCGGCGGTTTCGTTCCTCCGATGTCGCATCTGCCGTTCTGGTGCGGCTCGATCAGGCGCTCGGAGCGATGGAGGAACCGCGCCGGCCGATGCAGCCGCCACCTGTCCTCTCGGTTGCGCGTGCTTTCGCCGAGCCGCTGATCTCTTCGGAAGCCTTGGAGGCCTTCGCCGGTGAACTCGCCTCAGAGCTTGCGGCGGCGCTGGCAGCGAAGGATCTTGGCGCGCGAGGACTCCGTCTCACGTTCTATCGTGCCGACAGCACGGCTGGGGCAATAACGGCGGCGATGAGCACGCCTTGCCACGATCCACGCCACATGATGGCGCTTCTCAGGGAAAAGTTTTCCGGTATCGACGCGGGATTCGGCGTCGATCTTCTTCGTCTCGACGCTGTGCGTGCGGGGAAGCGAGAAACCAAGCAAAAGGGTTTTGTCGAGCCTCAGAGCGCGCCCTTTCGCGATCCGTCCGAGCTTATCGATCGTCTCGTCAATCGCTTCGGGCGAGAGGCTATAACGGTTCTGCGGCCGCACGGCAGCCATATCCCGGAACACGCCGAGGTACGTCTGTCGGCGCTCGATACTTTGGCCGCCGAAAGCTCTTCGCGCGTTGCGTCCTATGTGCCGCCTTGGCCTTATCCGAAAGGTCCCATCCGTCCGGCTTTCATGTTGGCGCGGCCTGAGCCGATCGAAGTGACGGCCGGGGTGCCGGACGGGCCACCGGCAAGCTTCATCTGGCGGCGTGTCGAGCGTCGCGTCGCGCGTGCCGAAGGGCCTGAGCGCATCGCCCCCGAATGGTGGCGCACGCTCTATCTCGATGAGGGACAGAAGAAGCCGCGCACGCGCGACTATTACAAAATCGAGGATCAGCAAGGCGCCCTGTACTGGGTCTTCCGGCATGGCCTTTATAAGGGCGAAGAGATGAGCGAGCGGCCGTCGTGGTTCCTGCACGGGCTCTTTGCGTGAGGCGATGCAGATGACGCTTCGCTATGCCGAGCTTCAGGTAACAACGAACTTCTCGTTTCTGCGCGGGGCTTCACATGCCGAGGATCTTGTCGAGCAGGCCATAGAGCTTGGGCTTTCGGCGATTGCGGTGACGGATCGCAATTCTCTCGCGGGCGTGGTGCGTGCGCATGTGGCGGCGAAACCCCCGGAGGGAGAAAAGCCTAAAATTCGGCTCGTGATCGGCGCGCGTCTCGATCTCGAAGATGCGTCGAGCCTGCTCGTCTATCCAACCGATAGGGCCGCTTATGGCCGGCTTTGCCGTCTGCTTTCGGAGGGGCAACTCAGGGCGGACAAGGGCAAATGCATTCTCTATCTCGCCGATGTCGCTGCTTATGCGGAGGGCCAGATCTTCATCGCGCTGCCGCCCGATGAGTGGGATTGGCGGGAGGCTTCTCAATCCTCCCAGCCTAAGGGCGCACAAATTCTTCGCTTCCTGTCCTCTTTAAATGTCGGAGAAGAGCCTTCCTCTAGCCCTCTCTCCACAGATGGAGAGAGGGAAACGCTCGATGCCTCGCTTCGGCGCGTTCGAGCTGCGCTGGGAAACGCACCGCTCTATCTGGCAGCTTCTCATACTTATCGCGGCGACGATCGGGCGCGTATCGCTGCGTTGGCGTCTCTCGGCGAAAAGTGCGGCACGCCGATCGTTGCGACCAACGATGTGCTCTATCACGAGCCTGGCTGTCGTCCGCTGCAGGACGTCGTCACCTGCATTCGCGAAAAGACGACGCTTCGCGAGGCTGGTCTTCGGCTCGAAGCCAATGCCGAGCGGCACGTCAAAAGCGCGGAAGAAATGGCGTATTTGTTCAGAGGTTACGAGGTGGCGCTGGAGCGCACACTCGATATCGTCGAAGCCTGCAATTTCTCGCTCGGCGAACTCAAATACGAATATCCTGAGGAGCCGGTACCGCCGGGCAAGACCCCGCAGGAGCATCTCGCCGATCTGACTTGGCAGGGCGCTCAGAGCCACTTTCCCGAAAGCGTGTTTCCCGGGGGTCTGCCGGAGAAGGTCCGCGAGACCATCGAGAAGGAGCTCGCTCTTATTGGGGAGCTCAAGTTTGCTCCGTATTTTCTGACCGTCCACGACATCGTCGCCTTTGCGAGGTCAAAGGACATCCTGTGCCAGGGGCGCGGCTCGGCGGCGAACTCGGTTGTCTGCTATTGCCTAGGCGTCACGGCGGTGAACCCGATCGAAGTCGATCTGCTCTTCGAGCGTTTCATCTCGTCGGCGCGTCTAGAGCCGCCTGATATCGACGTCGATTTCGAGCACGAGCGGCGCGAAGAGGTCATTCAATGGATCTACGACCGCTACGGCCGCGACCGTGCTGGGCTTGCCGCGACCGTCATTTCATATCGCTCGCGTTCGGCCGTGCGCGATGTCGGCAAGGTGTTCGGTCTCTCCGACGATGCGATCTCGGCGCTCTCCGGCATGGTATGGGGCACCCATGCGGGTGGCGTTCCGCCGGAAAGGCACGTACGCGGCGCTGGGCTCGATCCGACCGATCCGACGCTTGCGGCTGCGATGGGACTTGCCCAGCAGTTGATGGGCTTTCCGCGGCATCTGTCGCAGCATGTCGGCGGCTTCGTGCTGACGCGCGGTCCTCTGGTGGAGGTCGTGCCGGTCGGCAATGCGGCGATGGACAAGCGCACCTTCATCGAGTGGGACAAGGACGACATCGCGGCGCTGGGACTGATGAAGGTCGACGTTCTGGCGCTCGGTATGCTGACGTGCATCCGCAAAGCCTTCGATCTGATCGAGAAGCATCATGGGGAGAAGATCACGCTCGCGACCGTGCCGCGCGAGAACAAAGAGACGTACGACATGCTGTGTCGCGCGGACTCGCTCGGCGTGTTCCAGGTCGAGAGCCGGGCGCAAATGAACATGCTGCCGCGCCTCAAGCCGCGCATATTTTATGATCTCGTCATCGAAGTCGCGATCGTGCGCCCGGGCCCTATTCAGGGTGACATGGTGCATCCCTATCTGCGACGCCGTGCCGGGATCGAGAAGGAAGTCTATCCCTCTCCTGCATCCGAACATGGACGTGCCGATGAATTGAAAGAGATTCTCGGCAAGACCAAGGGTGTCCCGCTCTTTCAAGAGCAGGCGATGCGCATTGCTATGGTTGCGGCGGAGTTCAACGACAAGGAGGTCAATGATCTGAGGCGCGCGATGGCGACGTTCCGCCGGGTCGGTACGATCGGGCTTCTTGAAGAAAAAATGATCTCGCGCATGGTCGCGCGCGGCTACGACAAGGACTTCGCGACGCGGTGCTTTTCCCAAATCAAAGGCTTCGGCGAATACGGTTTTCCGGAAAGCCACGCGGCGAGCTTCGCGCTGCTCGTCTACGTGTCGTCCTGGATCAAATGCCATTATCCGGAGGTGTTCGCGTGCGCGCTTCTGAACTCGCAACCCATGGGCTTCTATGCCCCCGCGCAAATCGTGCGGGACGCTCACGAGCATGGCGTCGATGTTCGTGATGCGGATATCAATTGTTCGGAATGGGATTCGACGTTGGAGGAGAATCCCGATGGAAACCGCCCGGCTTTGAGGCTCGGACTGCGTCTCGTCGATGGTCTCAGCGAAAGCGATATCCACGAGGTTCCGGACGAGCCCAAGAAGAAGCGCAAAGCTAAATTACCGCCGCTCATCCCTCCTTCGTCTGAGGTGCGGAAGCGTGAAAACGGTGAACGGTTTCAGTCGATCCCCGATGCTGCAAAGCGTGGAAGCGTCAATACCCTCGAAAAGCTCGCGGCGGCCGATGCGTTCCGCTCGCTGGGTCTAGATCGGAGGCAGGCCTTGTGGGAGGTGAAGGCGCTCGCCAATGCGCCGCCGCTGCCGCTCTTTTCCTGGAGCGAGACGAGGGACACCGGCAAAGAAGCCGAGGTCCGATTGCCCGAGATGGCTCTCTCGGAGCACGTCGTCAACGATTACCAGACGCTACGTCTTTCGCTCAAAGCGCATCCGATGTCGTTCCTACGCGAGGATTTCCGCAGAGCAGGCGTGCTCTCGTGCAAGGAGCTTGGGCAAGCGAAGAATGGCGCCTATGTGCGGGTCGCCGGCGTTGTGCTCGTTCGGCAGAGGCCGGGAAACGGCAACGTCGTGTTCATGACCGTCGAGGACGAGACCGGCATTGCCAATGTCGTCATCTGGCCGAAGCTGCTCGAACGGTTTCGCAAGGTCGTGATGACATCGCGGCTCATTCTAATCGAGGGCCGCGTTCAAAAGCAGGTCGAGGAACACGCGGACATCACCCACGTCGTATCGTCAAAGCTTGTCGATAGAAGCAACTGGCTCTTACGTCTTTCGGAATGGGCGGCCGATATGGATGTGCCGGTTGCAAATGCGGATGAAGTGCTCAATCCGGAGCCAGGCTCCGCGCATCCAAGCCGCAAAGACGACAAGCGCATTCACCCGCGTTTTTCCCGCGAGCCGAAGCCGCGCCATCCGCGCAACGTGCGCATCATTCCGAAGTCGCGCGACTTCCACTGACGGCCAACATGATCGCGCGCGGAAATCGCGCGATGATGTTGATGAGCCGAAAACGCTTCGTTATTTGCAGGCCATCTGTGACGACTGGCACTCGGTGCCGAACGTGCCGGGCGAGCAGGTCGTGTGGACCGCGCCCTTCGGCGTGCGGCCCTTGCTTTCGATGATGTTTGCCAGGCCATGGGTCGACATGATGACCGCGAGGTCGTGCGTCAGGCCGTCACCGATAGCTCCGATTCTGACGCAGTCGCCAGCCTGAGCCGTCGCCGAAAGTGCACACATCACCGCAGCCGCGGCGACACCGAGTTTCAATGAGCGCATTTACCCCTCCAAATAGTCAGGTCTCCCGGGCCGGAAACTAGTCGAGTGCAGTACTGAAAGACAGCTGGTCCCGCGGCGCTATAAACAAAGGAATTGGAGAGCGTGCCGGAATTGCCACTAGTTCGCCCGACAGCAACGGCATCGCCGAAAATCCTGTAGCAGCGGGCGTATGGAGTTGATTTCATGACCGAAAAAATCTCATCCGGCGACGATCGGACGGTTTGATATCGGTGAGGTCGCCGCATCTTTTCCGCTGTCTGCGACGACATTGCTGGTCGATCGCTCTCTTACAAACCGCGAGGCGGTGCCCGCGTTTTCCGCGTCTACAAGCCCACGCCGCCGCTGCTCTCCTCCAGCATAAATTGCTCTGAAAGATTGGTCGCACGTTAGCCTTGCTTTTTGCGGGTCCGCCATTGACATGTTCGTCGGCTTGCTGCGGAGACCTAATGACCCCCCGGATTTTGATCGCAATTTCGTTCTCGCTGGTCGCCGCCTTGCTGGCTGTCGGGGCGCCGGCGCAGGAGTTTCGTCCGGCACCCGAATCTGCATCGGGAACGACCGAGAAATCCCTCGTTGTCGCCAAGCGGCACATGGTCGTTGCGGCCGAGCCGTTGGCGGCCGAAGCCGGGCGAGAGATGCTGCGGCAGGGCGGTTCAGCGGTCGATGCTGCGATTGCGACGGAACTCGTGCTTGGGCTCGTGGAGCCACAGTCATCGGGTCTCGGCGGTGGCGCCTTCATGACGCTCTGGGATGCGAAATCGCGCTCAGTCATAACGTTCGACGGCCGCGAGAGCGCGCCGGCGGCTGCGAAGCCCGACCGCTTTCTGAAAGACGGCAAGCCGATGAAGTTCGAGGATGCCATGCTTTCTGGCTTGAGCGTCGGTGTGCCGGGGCTGGTGCGAACGCTTTACGCCGCGCACGAAAAATACGGCAAGCTGCCTTGGGCGAAGCTTTTTGAACCCTCGATCAAGCTCGCTGAAAATGGATTTCCGATCTCGCCGCGGCTCGCCGTGCTCCTTCAGTCGGAGAGCGCGGAGAAATTCGCTCCCGAAGCGCGAGCCTATTTTTATGAAAGCGGGGTTACGCCCCGAGCGGAAGGCTCGCTGCTGAAGAATCCTGAGTACGCGGCGTCGCTGAAGGCTATTGCTGAGAAAGGTTCCGAAGCATTCTACGCCGGTCCGATTGCGGATGCGATTGTCAAAGCCATTGGCGAGGCGCCCAGTATTCGCGGCGACATGACGACGGCGGACTTAGCGAGCTACGTCGCCAAGCAGCGCGCTCCGATATGCGTCGGCTATCGCGGCCGGCAAGTGTGTGGCGTTGGACCGCCGTCATCGGGCGCGCTGACGGTCGGAGCGGTGCTAAAGCTCATCGAGCCATTTCCGGAAGTACAGGGTCCGTCGGCACTGATGACGGCGCCTGCGATACAGATCATTGCGGAGGCGGAGAAGCTCGCGTTTGCCGATCGTAATCGATATATCGCCGACCCTGATCGCATTACAGTTCCTTCCGGCCTGCTCGACGACGCCTACATCGCCGAACGGCGGAAGCTGATCGATCTGAAGAAGGCGATGGCGAAACCCGAGCCGGGCTTCCCGCCGGGGCTTGCCAAAAAGACGTTCGGGAACGATGCCACTTACGAAGTTCCCGGGACGACGCAGCTTTCCATTATAGACGATGACGGCAACGCGCTGTCGATGACAGCGACCATCGAAAACGCATTTGGCTCTCATCTCTGGGCCAAGGGATTTCTGTTGAACAACGAGCTGACGGACTTTTCGTTCGTGCCGATCGATGCAACTGACGCAGCCGTCGCCAATGCAGTCGAGGGAAGGAAGCGACCGCGGAGTTCGATGGCACCGACGATCGTGCTTGGCGTCGACGGGTCGCCGGAGATCGTGACGGGTTCTCCCGGGGGCTCGCAAATCATTCTCTATGTCGTGAAGACGCTCGTCGCGATGCTGGACTGGGGCCTCGATGCGCAACAGGCGGCGGCGCTGACGAACTTCGGCAGCCAAGGCGGCCCGTTCCTCATCGAATATTCGCTTCCGATCGTGTGGCCGGCTTATGAGCTGACGTCCTATGGCCAGGCCATAACCGGCGCGACGATGACGTCCGGCGTGAACACTGTCGCGCGTCGCAACGGGAACCTCGAAGGGGGGGCCGATCCGCGCCGCGAGGGTGTCGCGCTCGGCGATTGATGGTAGTGGAAGCGAAACGCCCAGAAGAGACTCCGCCTTGAGCAAGCCCTCCATCCTCGTTATCGGTGCCGGCATCCTCGGACTTTGGCAGGCCTACACGCAGGCGCGCGCCGGATACTCTGTTCGCTTGATCGAGGAAAGCAGCGAACCGTTCGCGCGCGCTGCCAGTCGTTGGGCGGGCGCGATGATTGCACCCGAATGTGAGGCCGAGGGTGCTCCTACAAGCGTTCGCGATCTTGGCCGCGATGGGCTTCGCATATGGCGCGAGGCGTATCCAGGGATAATTTGCAACGGCACGCTGGTGGTGGCTCTGGCGCGTGACGCGGCGGATCTCGCACGCTTTGCACGCTTGACTGAATGGCACGAGACCGTGGGCGCGGCCCGGCTCGGAGAGCTGGAGCCCATGCTCGGCGGGCGTTTCGAGCGCGGACTTTATTTTTCTAGCGAAGCTCATCTCGATGCGCGTGAGGCGCTTGAATGGCTCCTAGGCGAGGTTCGCTTGCTTGGCGCAGAGATTGTTTTCAACTCGCTCGGGGAAGAAGCCCCGGCCGACATCACGATAGATTGCCGTGGTATTGGAGCGAGAAAGGATTTGCCGTCGCTCAGAGGTGTGCGTGGCGAGCGTGTCCTCATTCACACGCTGGACGTGAGCTTGTCGCGACCCGTTCGTCTTCTGCATCCTCGCCAACCGATCTACGTCGTTCCGCAGGGGGACGGCCGGTTTGTCGTGGGCGCCAGCGTCATCGAGCGTGAGGACGACGGCCCGATGACGCTCAAATCGGCGCTCGATCTTTTGGGTTCGGCGTACGCGTTGCACCCGTCGTTCGGCGAAGCATCGATTCTCGACATGGGTGCGGGTATCAGGCCGGCTTTTCCCGATAACGTGCCGCGGATCCTCATCGAGAAGGACGGACGTGTGATCCGCGTCAACGGCGCGTACCGGCACGGATTCCTGCTTGCTCCGGTTCTCGCGAAAACTGTCGCGGATTACCTGTCAGACGGCCGGCGTGAGGGGCCGCTCTTCAGCAGTCCCTGATGGGGCTGCTTTGGCAGCGAGCGTTTGCTTGGCGAGTTCCAATGCCGCGGCGTAGTCGGGCTTGCCGGAGCCGAGCAGCGGGATCTTGCTGACGACGAGAATGTCGGCGGGGACCGAGAGCTCCGTTACGCCCTTTCTTCGCGCGAACTGCAGAAAGGCCTCGCGCGTGCAACTTGCGTCGGTTGTCAGCAATGCCAGCCGCTCGCCTTTGCGCTGGTCCGGCTGCGCTACGACAACAGTTATATGTTGCGGCCAAAGCTCCGCCGCAAGCGCTTCGACTGCGGAAAGCGAAATCATCTCGCCGCCGATCTTGGCGAAGCGCTTGGCGCGGCCTTTTATCGTGATGAAACCCTGCGGATCGATCTCGACGATGTCGCCGGTATCGTGCCAGCCGTCAACGGGCGGTTCGAGAACGCCCGGATGTTCGGTGCGATAATAGCCGAGCATGACGTTCGGGCCGCGGACGTAGAGACGTCCGCCGTTCTCGATACCGGGCACAGGTTCGAGGCGAGCTTCCATCAACGGCGAGAGCCGGCCGACGGTGCCAGCCTTATTCGCCAGCGGAGTGTTGAGAGATAGAACGGGCGCGGTTTCGGTGACGCCGTAGCCTTCGAGTATGCGCACGCCAAAGCGGTTCATATAGAGCTGACGCGTGCGGTCCTTTATGGCTTCCGCACCGGCGACGACGAGGCGGACGCGCGCAAAATCGTAGGGATGGGCGACGCGCGCGTAGCCCGAGAGGAAGGTATCCGTGCCGAACATGATCGTGGCGTTCGACTGATAGACGAGCTCTGGGATGATGCGATAGTGCAGCGGCGTCGGATAAAGATAAATCGGGACGCCGGCGACGAGCGGCATCAGAACACCCGCGGTCAATCCGAATGAATGGAAGACCGGCAAAGCATTGAAGACTTTGTCGGTGCCGTTGCAAGCGACGCGCGTGAGGGTTTGAGCGCAATTCGCGAGAATATTCCGGTGCGAGAGAACGACGCCTTTCGGCAGCCCTTCCGATCCTGACGTGAAGAGGATTGCAGCGGGCGCGTTATAGTCGACTTTGACCTGCGGGTGGACGCCTTGCGCGAGACCTTTCAGTTTATCAAAGAATGTAATCGTTGGCCGAACGTCTTCGAGATAGATCACGCGGGCGACGCCTTCGATCGCCTGGACGAGAGATTCGAAATGTCCCTTTTCGACGAAGACCCGCGACGTCAGAACGACTGAAACGTTCGCCGCTTTGCATGCCGAAAGAACGTTTGCGGTGCCTCCAGAGAAATTGAGCATCGCCGGCACGCGGCCGATCGTCTGCAAGGCGAAGAACGTCACCGCGACGCCGGCGGAGTTTGGCAACAGCACACCGACGGCTGACGCGGGCGGCGACAGCATTGGTGCGATCTTTGCGCCGAGCACCTGGGCGCCGACGATCAGCTTCTTGTAAGTGAGCTTGGTGCCGAGCGGATCTTCGATGACCGGCTTGCCGGTATCGCGCGTCTTGTGAGCGAGGATGAGCGCTTCAAACAGCGTCTGGTCGATCGGTGTCGTCAGCACGGCGGAATCGGTCATGATGTCTTGAAGGGCAGCGCCTGCCGCTTGCCGGCGGCCTTTGCCGCGCAGCGCCGGATCGACCTTGAGCCGGGCCGGCGGAAGAATGGTCACGGTTATTTTCGGGAACCAGGCTTTTTTCGTCTGAAATTTGCTGAGATAGCCGAAGTGCGAGCGCTCGAGGCCGTCGATGCGGACGGGAATGACGGGCGCGTCGGCCTTGTCCGCGATCATCGCGGTGCCGTCATAGACTTTCATCAAGCCGCCGGTGACGGTCAGGCGCCCTTCGGGGAAGATGACGAGCGACGCGCCGTCCTTCACGGCCTGGATAAGGTGGCGCATGCCGAGCGGGCGTGTCGGATCGATGGTGTAGAATTGTGCGAGCTTCAGAAACGGTTTCACCCACCAGGCTTTCGAAATCATCGTATCGACCGCATAAGCCGCGTGCGACGGCATGAGGGAGTGCATCAGCGGGGCGTCGAGGAAGCTTACGTGGTTCGGGGCGATGATGGCTTTTTCGCCTGGCTTCGGAAGGTTCTCGAAGCCTTTCACCTCAAGTCCGAAGAAGGTCTTGAAGAGAAAGACGCCAACGTCCTTGACGCCTTCGGCGCCCCAGGCCCTGAGAACGAGCGCGACGACTACGATGTTTGCGATCCCGAGGCCGGCAAAGAGAAGCGATACAGACGCCTTCTCATACTGCAGGGCGGCAATTGCCAAGCCGACGAGCGTCATGAACGCGGCCGAGAGAACATTGCAGCCGGCGATCACGCGCGAGCGGCGTTCAACGGGCGACCACGCCTGAACTGCTGCAAACGAAGGCACGATGTAGAGGCCGCCGGCGATGGCAATTCCTGCGAGATCGACAAGCATATGAAGGCCGTCGATGGAGGTCAGAACGCCCATCGCGGTCAGCGGTTCGGGTGCCGGCTTCAGGGCCGAGGCGAGCCATGCGAGATCGAGCAGGAACAGGCCCATCAGCAGCGCGCCGATTGGGACGAGCGCGAGATTGGGCCGGTTGGTGCTGGCACGGGCCGCCACGATCGACCCGATGGCAACGCCGACCGCAAAAGTGAAGAGTGCGAGTGTGTAGACCGACGGGGCGCCGTTGAGCACCTGGGGAATGAGGTTCTGTAGGAGCGCCAGGACCGCGGCCCCGACGAGCCAGAACCAGGACGTGATCAGTGCGCCCTGCCAGATGCGTTTGTCGGCGTGCAAATCCTTAAGCAGTGTCGTGGTCGACGTGAGGATATTTCTGTCGATCTGGAGGTCGGGCACCGAGGACGGCGCAGGCGGAATCAGGCGCGACGAAAGCCAGCCGAGCACCGAGATCCCGATAATCGCGCATGCGACGGCGATAAGCTCCGTCTGGTCGCCGGACGCAAGATTGCCGCCGATGGTCCCGATCAGAATCGCGATGAAGGTCGCACCTTCGATCAAGGCGTTGCCGGAAGGAAGCTCCCTGATTTCGAGATGCGAAGGGAGAAGCCCATATTTCACGGGTCCGAAGAAGGCGCTCAAGGTCCCGAACAGAACGAGGGCCACGAAGAGCAGCGGCACCGAAGGCAAGAGGAATCCGGCGGCCGCCAGAACCGCAATCGGAATCTCGATCAAGCGGACGCGAGCCGCGACCTTCGCCTTGTCGAACTTGTCGGCCAGCTGCCCGGCGAGCGCGGAGAAGAGGAAAAATGGGAGGACAAGCGCCGCGCCTGCGAGGGTCCCGAGGGCAGGGCCGCTCTCCATTGCGAGCTTGTAGACGACGAGCATCGCGAGGGCGTTCTTCAGCAGGTTGTCGTTCAATGCCGCCAGGAGCTGGCTCCAGAACAGCGGGGCGAAGCGGCGTGACGACATCAGGCGCGAGAACATTTTCGAGCGATCCTCAGGTTCGATGCCGGAAATTCAGCTGGGCAATTGCGGCGGATTGGCGGGTCCCCCTTTGACCCATTCAGAATATATGCGGTAAAAAATCGGCGAACGCTCTGGTAAACGACGGTTAAATGGCCATCTCCGGCAATCAGGCGAAAAATCGAGCGATGCTACAACACGAAACTGGGATCGAACTCGTCGTCAACGGACGGAAGACCGACAGCGAAGCGCGTACGCTGGCGGCGCTCGTCGAGGAACGGGGATTGGCGAACGCGAAGGTTGCGACAGCGGTCAACGGACAGTTCGTGCCGGAAGCGCGGCGTGCTACGACGGCATTGGACCGCGGCGACCGCGTCGAGATCGTTTCGGCCCGCCAGGGCGGCTAAAGGCTAGAAAGGCCCCTTACGCAAAAAATGAATATTCGCGATCAGAAACTGCATCCGGAGCCGACGTTTTCCCTCTACGGAGAGGCGATTTCCTCACGCCTTCTGCTCGGCACGGCGGGCTATCCGTCGCCTGCCATTCTGGCGAGCGCGGTCAAAGCCTCGGGCGCCGAAATCGTTACGGTGTCGCTGCGCCGGGAGGCAGCAGGCGGCAAGCTCGGCGAGCGGTTTCTGGACATCATCAAAGATCTCGGCGTGCGGGTATTGCCCAACACGGCCGGATGTCGAACTGCGAACGAGGCAATAACGACAGCCCAGATGGCGCGCGAGCTTTTCGGAACCGACTGGGTGAAGCTCGAGGTCATCGGCAATGACGACACCTTGCAGCCCGATGTGTTCGGGTTGGTCGAGGCCGCCGGGGTGCTCGCCCGCGACGGCTTCAAGGTGCTTCCTTACACGACAGAGGATCTTTCCGTTGCCGAGCGACTGCAGCGTGCCGGATGCGAAGTCATCATGCCGTGGGGAGCGCCGATCGGCAGCGGGCGAGGGCTCGCCAACCTACCTGCGCTGACAAGCTTGCGCGCTTATTTTCCGGATGTGAAACTCATCATCGACGCCGGCATCGGAGCGCCGTCACATGCGGCTTTGGCGATGGAATTGGGCTACGATGCCGTATTGCTCAATACGGCCGTTGCCAAGGCGGCCGACCCTGTGAGGATGGCAACCGCATTCGCGTTGGCGATCCATTCTGGGCGTCTCGGACACGAAGCCGGGCTCATTCCCGCTCGCGACATGGCGGTGCCTTCTACGCCCGTCGCCGGTACGCCTTTCTTCGATCTGGATTGAGATAGCCTTGACCACTACGAAGAACAGGCTGTCCCGCTTCTACCCGATCGTGCCCGACGTCGGTTGGCTCGAGCGCATCGTGCCGCTCGGCGTGAAGCTCGTGCAGCTCAGGATCAAGGACCATACGCCGAGCGAAGTCGCGGCGCAGACGCGACGCGCCCTCGACGTTTGCCGCGAAAATGACTGCCAACTTGTTCTCAATGACAGCTGGGAAGTTGCGCTCGATACCGGCATCGACTTCATACATCTCGGCCAAGACGACCTTCGAAATGCCGATCTTGAGGCGATCAAACTCGCGGGCATCAAGCTTGGAATATCGACACACGATGAGGCCGAGCTGGCGTCTGCCTTGGAGGCCGAACCCGATTACGTTGCGCTCGGTCCAATCTATGAGACCAAACTGAAGGCCATGCCTTGGGCGCCGCAAGGTCTTGAGAGAATTAAGGAATGGCGCACGAAAATCGGAGCGCTGCCTTTGGTCGCGATCGGCGGGCTGACACCTGAGAGAGCGCCAGGTGTCATCGAGGCGGGCGCCGATAGCTTGGCAGTCATTACTGATTTTCTGACCGCCCCAGATCCCGAACGCCGCATTCAGCATTGGTTGCGACAGTTACAGGCTCGATAATGTCACGCATCGTGTGTTAACCACGAAGCGGTAGGTCCATCGTTTATGACAGTTTTGTGTGGTCCGGATTTACGGTAAGCACTTTCCCACGCCCTTCTGCGCAGTTCAAAATCGTCTCAACGTATGCCTTATAGATTCAAAATTGACGAGCCCGTCGAAAAGGGTTTTCGCCGCATCGCGCGCGAGCAACTGGATGCGTCGCTCGCAGAGCTGGCGGGTCCGCAGGTCGGCGCAATCGGCGTTCACGAGTGCCGCAAGGCGTTGAAGCGATTGCGCGCGCTCGTGCGCCTTGCATCGGATGCAATCGGAAATGCAAAGGCAGGCCGGCGCACAAAGGCGCTTGGTGAAATCGCCAAGCTTCTGTCTGCTCGTCGCGACCAGACGGTGATGCTCCAAACGATCGGCAAGCTTGCTGTCGAAGTTCCGGATGCCGCCGATGCTTTTGCGCCGCTGAATGCGGGCCTCCCCGCTCATGCCGGAGATCAGTCGGCGGCCTTGGACGTCGATATCGCCGCGCGGGCTCGCCTGCTTCTCCTACAAGAGGCGAAGAAATTCGCGCGCATGCAGTTCGGCAAGCGCGGCTTCGCGGCCCTCGAAGGCGGACTGGAGAAAAGCTATCGTCAGGCGCGAAAGGCGACGAAGTACGCCTACGATGAGCCCACGGACGAGAATTTCCATAATTTGCGAAAGGCCGTGCAGTGGCATTGGCGGCAGATGTCGCTGCTGGCTCGTGCGTGGCCCGATGAGTTCGCGGTCAGGGGCAGCGCCGCTCGGGAACTGTCGCAGCTACTCGGTGATGACCACGATCTCGCTATGCTGATCGGTGCGGCTTCGACCGCGGCGGACATGTCGGTGGAGCAAAAGGAAGCCGCCGTGGCGCTCTGCCAGCGCCAGCAGCAGGTACTGCGTGCCACGGCCGAGTTCCGGGCGAAACGGCTTTTTGCGGAGACGCCGCAGGCGTTTATCAAGCGCGTGTCGGCATATTGGCGATATAGCCGATCGCTCGATCCGCGCGTCGATGTACCGGCGCCGGCTCGCCGGGATACACAGCCGGACGATGCGGCGCCTGCCGCCGACGGCCAAATTGCGGCGCCCGACAAAAGGCCCGCACCTTCGAAACCGAGGTTGGCAGCAAAGTCGGTGCCCTCGACCCCGTCGCAACGCCGGGCCTAATCCGCTAGGGTCGCGTTGAGCTTCAGTGCCTGGAGAGCGGATGAACGAAGTTCCCAAACAGGGACGTTTTGAAAGCGAAGCCGTCGCGCTACCTTCGGGTCATCCGCCGGTCGTGCTTGGCCGCATCGGTGTTCTTCTGTTGAATCTCGGCACGCCGGACGGAACCGCCTATTGGCCGATGCGTCGCTACCTCAAGGAATTCCTTTCCGACGAGCGCGTTATCGAGGAGCCGAAGTGGAAATGGTGGCCGATCCTCAACCTGATCATCCTGACCGTACGCCCTGGCCCCAAGGGGCGAGACTACGCGACGATCTGGAACAACGAGAAGAATGAAGGGCCACTCAAAACGATCACGCGGAACCAAGCGGAACAGTTGTCTGCGCGCCTGGCTCATGATCCGAGGATCATCGTCGATTGGGCGATGCGCTACGCCAATCCGACGACGGAAAGCCGCATACTAGCTCTCAAGGAGCAGGGGTGCGATCGCATTCTGCTTGTTCCGCTCTATCCTCAGTACGCGGCTGCGACAACGGCAACAGCTTGCGATGAGGCGTTCCGGGCACTGATGAAAATGCGCTGGCAGCCAGCGGTTCGCACGATGCCGAGCTATCACGATCATCCGGTCTATATCGACGCGCTCGCGCGTTCGATGAAAAAGAATTTGGACGGGCTTGATTTCGAGCCTGAGAAAATCATCGCGACATTTCACGGCATGCCGCAGAAATATTTCATGGCGGGCGATCCCTACCATTGTCAGTGCCAGAAAACTTCGCGGCTTCTGCGCGAGAAATTGGGGATTTCGGAAGAGCGCTGGCTTACGACGTTTCAATCTCGCTTCGGTAATGATCCGTGGCTTCGGCCCTATACGGACAAGACGGTCGAAGGCCTCGCCAAGTCAGGGGTCAAAAGATTGGCGCTCGTCGCGCCCGGGTTTTCCGCCGATTGCCTGGAGACGCTCGAAGAGCTCGACAAGGAGAACCGTCACTACTTTGAGTCCAATGGCGGCGAGAAATTCGCTTATCTCAAGGCGCTTAACGACAGTTCCGAGGGCGTCGACGTGATTGAAGCCATCGTGCGGCGCGAGCTGCAGGGTTGGGTGTAGCCATCCACACGGCGGGCGATGAACGCTTATTTCGCACTCGATCCGCCATTTGGTTTTGAATTTTCCTTTTTATATCGCCATATTCTGTAATATTATCGAATATTTACCGATTGTTTGTTTCCGGGACTTAAATCCTTCTGGCGAATTCCCATTTTTATATTGATTCGCCAGCGAGGGAGAACGGATATGTCCGGCTTTGGCGGTTTTGAGTCTTTTGGGTTTATTCTATTGGCAGCCGCGGTGTGGGCCCTCTGGTCGACCGTCAAGATTGTTCCGCAAGGCTACACTTTCACGATCGAAAATCTCGGCCGCTATACGCGGACGCTGCCGCCTGGCATGCACATCCTCATCCCAGTCTTGGAGCGCGTCGCGCACAAAATGAATATGAAGGAGCAGGTGATGGACATCCCGAGCCAGGATGTCATCACCAAGGATAATGCGATGGTGAGAGTTGACGGCGTTGCGTTCTTCCAGATTCTGAATGCCGCCAAAGCTGCTTACGAAGTCGACCAGCTCGAACACTCCATGATCAATCTTACGATGACAAATATCCGTACCGTTATGGGTTCTATGGATCTTGATGAGTTGCTGTCGAACCGGGATCAGATCAATCACCGGCTGCTGACGGTCGTTGATGCAGCAACGGAATCCTGGGGCGTGAAGGTGACGCGCATTGAAATCAAGGATATCGCGCCGCCGCGTGATCTCGTCGAAAGCATGGGTCGGCAAATGAAGGCCGAACGCGAAAAGCGAGCGCAAATTCTCGAGTCGGAAGGTTTGAGGCAGGCCGCCATTTTGAAGGCCGAGGGCGCCAAACAAGCCGTGGTTCTCGAAGCCGAAGGTCGTCGTGAAGCCGCCTACCGCGACGCGGAAGCTCGCGAGCGGTCCGCTGAAGCGGAGGCCAAGGCGACGCAAATGGTGTCGGACGCTATTTCCAAGGGCAACGTTCAGGCCATCAATTATTTCGTTGCCAACAATTATATGAAAGTGCTCGAAGCCTTGGCGAAGGCGCCGAACCAGAAAATCATTATGATGCCGCTTGAGGCTTCCTCTGTCATTGGATCGCTCGGCGGGATCGCGCAGATTGCGGGAGAAACGTTCGGCGGCGGCGGGCCGGCTCCAAAACCCGAGGGCCCGCGGGCGCCGCGGACAGGGTCCGTGCCTACAACGTAAAGCGAGGCAGCGTGACTAATCGTGGGAGACTAAGGCGTCGATGCAATCCGTTTCCGCACTTATAGCACAATTCGGGGCGTGGCTCTGGTTCGCGCTCGCCGTGCTCCTGCTGGTGCTCGAGTCGCTGGTGCCCGGGGTGCATTTCGTCTGGTTCGGCCTTTCGGCAATGATCGTCGGCGTTATCGCCTTGGCGACCCCTCTCACCTGGGAATGGCAGCTCATTGCATTCGCGTTGATCGCCTTGGCTGTGGTGTTTTGGGTCAGACAGAAGAGCCGCGAAGAGTCGTCAAAACCCGACGTTCCCGATCTCAATGTGCGTGGCGCTCAGTACATCGGGCGCGTTGTCACGATCGAAGATGCGATCGTCAATGGCCGCGGCAAAGTCCGCGTTGGGGATACGATCTGGTCGGCCGAGGGCGAGGACGGGCCTAAAGGCACCAGCGTCAAGGTCACGGGCGTCGATGGTACGGTGCTCGTGGTTTCTCGGATCGAGGCGGCGCTTAACTAGGCGACGCCGGCGCGCAGCAGGTCGTGCACGTGAACGATGCCGACTGGCTTACCGCCTTCGACCACGAACATCTGCGTGCGTTTGAGGCTATTGAATCTCTCGAGCGCAGCGGAAGCCAGCATGTTCGGAGCAATCGTGTTTGGCTTCTTCGTCATGATGTCCTTCGCTGAAGCCTTAATCAGCTCAGGACCCATGTGGCGGCGCAAGTCGCCGTCTGTGATCATGCCGATGAGCTTGCCTGCGCCATCGACGACGCCGAGACAGCCAAAGCTTTTCTCGGTCATGATCACAAGCGCCTCACCCATTACGATCGACTCGCGCACCAGCGGTAGCCGCTCGCCCTTGTGCATTAGGTCGGCAACGAACTTCAATTGTGCGCCGAGCGAGCCGCCGGGATGGAAGATCTTGAAATCGAGGGCCGTGAATCCGCGCGCATCCAGCAACGCGATGGCGAGGCTGTCTCCGATCGCGAGCTGAATGGTCGTCGACGTCGTGGGCGCGAGACCGTGCGGGCAGGCCTCCTTCACGCGTGGAAGCTGTAGGACGATGTCGGCCTGCTGGCCGAGAGCCGAGCTTGCTTGCGACGTGATGGCGATCAGCGGAACCGCGAAGCGGCGCGAATAAGTGATGATAGGTTTCAACTCGACGGTTTCGCCCGACCATGACAGAGCGAGGATGAGATCGGATTGCGTGATCATCCCGAGATCGCCGTGCGACGCTTCGCTGGGGTGGACGAAAAAGGAAGGTGTTCCCGTCGAGGCAAACGTCGCGGCAATCTTCTGGGCGACGTGGCCGCTCTTGCCGATGCCAGTCACGATGACGCGGCCGCTGACGGCCTTGAGCCGGCGGACGGCTTCGTCGAATGCCGCGGCCATGGGACCGGCAACTTCGTTGGCAAGCTGCGTAAGGCCTTCGGCTCCAAGATTGAGCGTCCGGAGCGCTGAAGAGATCGGTGTCGTCTCGTCGGATTCGCCGACCGTTGTTCCCCGACGGTCGTTTTCAGGCAGCTGGAATGGGATTACCTTCTGCATCCGCTCGATGTCCCCCGTGCAGTGTCCGGCCAGCGAATGAAGACTCGGCCGAACGGCGTTAACACTTTCGCGTCCCGCGGCCTCGGACGCAACCCCCAGATCACCTTTTAAAACTACATTAACCAGGCGTTTCTACGGTGTCCCAGTCGTTTTGTGGCGTTTCGCGTGGAAGTTCGTTCATGGGGACGCCTGAAAATGGGCGACCGGGGGTTCGCCTGGTTGAGGTGGGGAATTGTGGCAGCGACGCTTTCAAGCGTGTCGGTCCATTCTGTCCGCGCCCAGGACGATGATCCCGCAGGGGGGTAGCCAGGCGTCGCTTCGCGGAACCTACGGCGGAACCTACAACTCCGGGCCATCGCAACCGAGCACGGTGCGGCCTGACGCCCAGGACGTAGACGACGATGCCGCGCCTGGTATTCCCCCGCCCATACCGCCGGACGATCCGACTTCTGAGGCGCAAGAACAGGACAGCCTGGAGCCTGCGTCCAAGTCTGGCCAGAGGGGCGTGGTCGATGACGGCGATCCGAACTTTCCGGCCGAGCCCGCCGCCGTTGTCGACGGAGATGTCGATACCGAGGAGCAGTCCGCACCCCAAGACGGAACGGATATGTCAGCCGTCGCTACGCGCGACGATGGCGACGTCGGGCTGTTTGAAAATCCGCCTGCCGGCTACGATCCGTTACTGTTCCAGATCGAAGATCTCAATCCCTATACCGACAACCGGACGACGAGACGTCTCTTCCGACAGGAGCCTTACGATCCAGTCGGTATCAAGGTCGGCAGTTTTGTTCTTTTTCCGGAGCTGGAATTCGGCACGTCCTACTACTCGAACGTCTTTCACGCACCTGGTTCGCCGTCCGACTGGGCGATGGATGTGAAGCCGGCCGCGCGTCTCGTTTCAAACTGGAGCACGAATGCGCTCGAGTTCAGAGCGGTTGGCGTGCTGAGCTACTATAACGAGTTCCAGACCGAAGACGACCGGGACTATACGCTCGAAGCGCGTGGTCGGCTCGACGTGACGAAGCGCGCCAACATTCAAGCTCTCATCTCTCGCCAGCAATACCTGGAGGATCGCTCGGCGCTCGATGCGAGTTCGGTCGGCACGCGATCGGTGGTGGATACGGACCGTGCCGAGCTTGCTTATAATCAGCGTTTCAACCGCCTGTCGTATCAACTCCGCGGGACCGTCCAGGATTATACGTACGGCCCGACCGAAGACGCGGGCGTCGTGACTTCCAACCAGGATCGCGACTATACGATCTACGAGGAGACTTTGCGGACCTCTTGGGAACTCAAGCCGTCGCTGTCTCCCTATTTCGAGTTCGCCTACAATCATCGCGACTACGGCGAAGCGGCACGGAGCGATGGGATCAACCGCACGTCGGATGGTCAGCGGTATCGCTTCGGCGTGTCGTTCGGAAATACGGGGGAGATTCTCCGCGGTGACGTCAGTCTCGGTTACGGCATTCAGACGCCAGAGAGCTCACTTCTGCATGCCGTCGAGGGCTTGACGATCGACGCCAACGCGACATGGCGGGCGACGGGGCTAACCTCCGTGCTTTTTAATGCCGTGACCGACGTTTCCGAGACGACGACCGCGGACGTTGGAGGTGCGTTTTCTCATTGGGTCGGTGTCGAAGTGCTCCATCAATTGCGCAGTTATCTCGTCGCCTCTGCCGGCATCATCTATTATAATCAAAGTTCGCAAGACGGCATCATCAACGACACGCAATGGGCCGAAACGGCAGGCCTCGAATACTATGCCGATCGCAACACGGTGCTATTCGGAAAATATGAGCACGTGGATTTCAACGGCGTCGGCGTGCCGAACGACTACATCGGTGATGAATTTCACCTTGGCGTTCGGCTGCGCCAATAGCAGGGGCGTTACGTGCTCGTTTCGAGCAAGCGTTTCAAATCGCGTCTGAAGTCGTCGGCTAGATCGGCGCGTTCGAGCGCTAGGGCGACGTTCGCCGTCAGAAATCCAAGCTTCGATCCGCAATCATAGATATCGCCATCGAAGCGAACGGCGTGAAAGGGCTGCTCGGCATCCTGCATCAGTCCGATCATGGAGTCGGTGAGCTGGATTTCTCCGCCGGCGCCACGCTCCTGCTTTTCGAGGAGGTCGAATATCTCGGGCTGCAGAACGTAACGGCCGGTGATATGCAGGTTGGACGGCGCGGTACCCGGCTTCGGCTTTTCAATCATCTCCGTAATTGCCGAGACTTTGGCCTTCACGTCCTTTACCCCGACGATGCCGTATTGATGCGTCTGATCCTCGGGCACAGGAGCGACGGCAATCAGATTGCCACCCGTTCTGGAGTAAGCGTCGATCATGTCGGCGAGGCACGATGTGCGACCGTGATGAAGCATGTCGGGCAAGAGCAGCGCGAACGGCTCGTTGCCGACGAGTTCACGTGCGCACCAAACGGCGTGGCCCAGGCCGAGAGGCGACTGCTGTCTCGTAAAGCTTGTTTGACCCGCCTGCGGAAGATCTCGCGCGAGCGCCTCGATTTCCTTCTTTTTGCCGCGGGCGGCCAGCGTCGCTTCGAGCTCGAATTGTTTGTCGAAGTGATCCTCGATGACGCCCTTATTGCGGCCGGTGACGAAGATGAAATGCTCGATGCCGGCGGCGCGCGCCTCGTCGACGACGTGTTGAAGAACGGGTCGATCGACGACCGTCAACATCTCCTTGGGCACGGCCTTGGTTGCTGGAAGAAACCGGGTGCCGAGACCGGCGACGGGAAAAACGGCTTTACGAATAGGCTTCTTCACGACGTTCATCAGATGCTCCGAGGACGCAGGTTATCGGTCCAAGCCCCATTTGGTAACGATTTACGGTTATTTCCCGATCAAAGAAAAGTTGTCGCGCGTGAACGTGCCTGGGCGATTTGCGAAAGCGATCCGCCTCCTTTAGGTCTGAGCCGGTCTTGACGCAGAATTGGCCGCGGACGTGGGTATAGAACTCGGGAGTTCATTGCAACAATGAGCGTGCTTGTCACGGGCGGCGCCGGCTATATCGGCAGCCACATGGTGCTGGAGCTTCTGGATGCCGGCGAGAAGGTCGTCGTCATAGATAATCTGTCCACGGGGTTCCGCTGGGCGGTCGATCGCCGGGCGGTATTCGTCGAGGGGGATATTGCCGACAACGATCTCGTTAAGGAAACGATCCGTTCCCACGGGGTGAGCGCGATCATTCATTTCGCCGGATCGATCGTGGTGCCGGACTCGGTCGCCGACCCGCTTGGCTATTATCTCAACAATACGGTCAATTCGCGGGGGCTGATCGCCTCCGCCGTCGAGACCGGGGTGAGAAATTTCATTTTTTCCTCGACCGCTGCCGTCTACGGCAATCCCGAGGAGAACCCCGTTTCGGAGGGTGCTCCGCCTGCTCCAATGTCGCCTTATGGCTCTTCGAAGCTGATGACGGAAATCATGCTTTCCGACGCGTCGCGCGCCCACGATTTCCGCTTTGTCGCGCTACGTTATTTCAACGTCGCCGGTGCTGACCCAAAGGGGCGCTCCGGCCAATCGACGCCGCGCGCCACCCATCTGATCAAGGTCGCCTGCGAGACGGCGCTCGGGAAGCGGAGCCAGATAGAAGTGTTCGGAACTGATTATCCGACGCCCGATGGCACCTGCGTCCGCGACTACATCCACGTCAGCGACCTTGCGGGTGCTCACTTGGTTGCGCTTCATCATCTGCGCCGGGGAGGTGCGTCGGATATTTTCAATTGCGGTTACTCCAAAGGGTATTCCGTCATCGAGGTCATTGCCGCGGTCAAGCGGATCTCGGGCGTCGATTTCAAGGTTCTGCTGTCGCCGCGGCGTGCGGGCGATCCGGCGGCGATCGTCGCGGCGTCTAGCAAAATTCGCGAAAAGCTCGGGTGGATGCCGCTGCACGACGATTTGGAACAGATTGTGGCGCAGGCACTTAACTGGGAGCGGCGTGTCGATGAGTTGAAGGCAGGTGCGCGCGCGGATTGAGCCGCAAAAATGCCCTGAAAATCGGGCATTCGCTGCAATTCGCAATGCGGCGGTCCGCTACGTTCAAGGAAGGCAGCGCCCCAATGCTGTTCAAACGACGATATTTCGAGATTTTTGCGGGCGTCTGCCTGGCATTTGTGATTGCTGTCGCGGCGACGGCTGTTCCTGCGAAATCAGCGGATGACTTTCACGCCTTCATCGAGAGCTTGTGGCCCGATGCGCAAGCCGCCGGTGTCAGCCGCCAGACCTTTGATGCTGCGTTCGTCGGCGTCCAGCCCGACTACAGTATTCCCGATCTCGATATTCCGGGACGGCCGAAGGTCGACAACAGCGGTCAGGCCGAATTCACGAAGACCGCCGCCGACTATCTGTCAAAGCCTTATCTCGAATTGCTTGCCGTCCAGGGGCGCAAGTTCCTGGGCGAGCACAAAGCTGCGCTCGAACGTATCGAGGGGATGACAGGTGTCGACCGTTACACGCTCGTCGCCATCTGGGGCCGCGAGACCGCTTACGGGACTTATCATCCTCCGAACGACGCGATCCGCATGCTCGCGACGCTCGCCTATGTCGGCAAGCGCAAGGAGAGGTTTCATGACGAGCTGATTGCGGCACTCGAGATGCTGCAGCAGGGGATTCCGCGCTCGGACATGAAATCGTCCTGGGCGGGGGCAATCGGTCTCACGCAGGCAATGCCGACGGAATATCTCAAATATGCGATCGATGGCGATGGTGACGGCAAGATAGACATCTGGCGCTCGGTCGCCGATGCGCTTGCTTTCACGGCTCGCCAGCTCGAGGGCAAAGGCTGGGTTCGCGGCGAGCGCTGGGGCTATGAAGTCATCGCGCCGCCGAAGGCCGATTGTTCGCTCGAAGGCCCCCCTGATGCTCGTCCGATCGGCGACTGGGTCAAGATGGGTTTCAGAAAAGCGAGCGGACCGCCGTTCACTCAGGCGCAGCTAGCGGCAGATGCCTACCTGATGATGCCGGCCGGTGCCTACGGTCCGGCGTTTCTTGCGGCGCAGAACTTCCGTGTTATCCGTCTCTACAACACGTCTGACCTTTACGCACTTTTCGTCGGGAATCTGGGCGACCGGATCCGTGGCGAAGGGGATTTCGTTACTCCCTGGAAGTCGTTCGCGCAGCCCAAGACGCAGACGGTGCATAGCCTCCAGGTCCGCCTCAAGGAACGCGGCTATCCGATGGACAAAACGGATGGCAAGATCGGTTCCAACACGCGGAAGCAGATCGGGCTCTATCAGAAGGCCAACGGGCTCAAGATCGATTGCTGGCCGTCGGAAGGAGTGCTCGCGCACGCCAATTCGCAGGCGGCGCAATAGCAGCAGTATTTGGGGCGTTGGAGGGCCGGGCTCAACGCTGTATGGTGCGTGCCGGTCGATAACCTTTAAGCGCGCGAAAGGCATATGACGGGATGAGCGCCTTCTGGAGGCATCTCCGAAGTTGGCTCGCGGCCATCGCCGCGGTGTTTGCGGTCGTGCTCGCCTCGTCCGCATGGGCCGGTGACGATGATCAGGGTGGGACGTTCCTGACGGTCTTTCCGGACAACGATGTCTATCAAGTTTCGGTTTTCGGAGACGACTTCGCTCAAGGCCTGCTCGGGGGTCTGGTCGGGGCATTCGGCGCCGATGTTCGGCTGAATATCCAAAGGCAGGCTATTCCGATAGCCGGCGTCGCGATGCCAGATTTCGACGGGAAAGTTGCGGCGCTTGAAAAGACGATCGGTGCGCAGCCCTTCAACATCGCGGTCGTCATGGTCGGCCAAGACGACCGCTTCATGTCCCTCAGGGGTGTCGACGGTAAGCGTCTGCCGCTCGGGAGCGAAGCGTGGATCATTGAATACACGCGGCGCGTCGATCGGCTGATGCGCGCATTCAAGAGCAAGAGCGCTGCGGTGTACTGGGTCGGATTGCCGAATCTTGCGCGCACCGATGCCAACGAGCTGGCACAGCGCATGAATGACGTCATTCGCGAGCGCGCGTACCTCAACGGCTACAAGTATATCGACGCCTACCAGGGGTTCACGGACGAGAACGGTGGCTATTCAGCTTATGGTCCGGATCTAGACGGCGCCATCCGCTTGCTGAGACTTAGGGACGGCGTCAACTTCACGGACGCGGGCAACCGCAAGCTTGCGCATTTCGTGGAGAAGGAACTGCGGCCCGACCTCCTCCAGGCTAAGGCCAATCGCAACATCCCGTTGCTTGGCGCGGAAGCCGAGCAGGCAAAGATCAACCCCGATAATGCGGTGAAGACGCCGGCGCCGTCCTCGCCTGTCGTGCGGCCGACGCAGCAGGCATCGAAAACACCCGTCGTTCGCGGTCCGGCACTCGACGGCTCGCCGCCGTCGACGACAAATGATTCCGCCGGTGATCAAAAAGCCGACGATGGCAGGATCACCCTCAAGATCGTCGGCAGCAATGGCCGCGAGGAAATGCAGACAATCCAGATCGTCAGGCCCGCTATTCCGGCGTCGGTGGTGGCCCTAATGGCGCGGCGCGAATCATCGGGTCAGCGCGGGGATTTGCTTGTCGATCAGATCGCCGGCGGCTTGACCTTGATGAGCTCGATTTCGCCCTCAGGAAATAAGGACCGGGGGCGCCTATCGCCGACGCAGGCGCCTTACTTCCGGTTGCTCGTCAAGGGCGAGCGATTGCAACCGAAGGCCGGGCGCGCCGACGATGTGACGTGGCCGCCGAAGCCCGACACGACGAGCGAAGCGAAGCCCTCGGATTTGTCGCCGAGAGGCTAGTCATAGCTCAGGCTCAGCGCGGCAGGACGGTCGAGCCCATCAGGAACTTGTCGATGGCGTGCGCGGCCTGACGGCCTTCGCGGATCGCCCATACGACGAGAGACTGACCACGCCGGATATCGCCCGCGCAGAAGAGCTTCGGCGACGTCGCGAGCTTATAATCCCTGTCCGTCGCATCGAGGCCCTTGAAGCGGCCGCGCGGCACGACGGGAAGCTGGAACTCTTTGACGATGTCGCTTTCGATCGGGCCCGAGAAGCCCATCGCGAAGAGCACAAGCTCGGCATCGAGCGCGCCTTCCGTGCCCTTGATCGGCTGCAGGTTGGCGTTGACACGCGTGTAGTGAAGCTTCTTCACCTTGCCGTCTTCGCCGGTGAAGCCCGTGGTCGAGATCGAATATTCGGTCTTTGCGCCTTCGGCCTGCGAGGATGAAACCCTGAGCTTCAGCGGCCAGTGCGGCCAGGAGAGCGCCTTGTTTTCCTTCTCCGGAGGCATCGGCATGATTTCGAGCTGCGTCACGCTCTTCGCACCTTGGCGGAAGGAGGTGCCGATGCAGTCGGAACCCGTATCGCCGCCGCCGATGACGATGACGTGCTTGTCCTTTGCCGAAATCTCTTTCGTCTTCGGCTTTTGCGGCTCGCCGGAGTTGCGACGGTTCTGCTGCGGGAGAAAATCCATCGCATAGTGCATTCCGTCGAGATTGCGACCCGGCGACTTGGCAAAGAAATCGAACGGCTGCTCGGTGCCGATGGCGATCAACACAGCGTCGTGCTTCGATTCAAGATACTTCGCGGAGAGATCCTGGCCGACGTGGATGCCGCAATGGAACGTCACGCCTTCCGCTTCCATTTGCTTGACGCGGCGGGCGATGATGGCCTTTTCCATTTTGAAGTCGGGAATGCCGTAGACGAGCAAGCCGCCGGGGCGGGCGTTTTTCTCGTAGACGTGGACGTCATGGCCGGCACGTGCGAGCTGCTGCGCGGCTGCAAGGCCTGCCGGCCCTGATCCAATGACAGCAACTTTCTTGCCGGTCTTCTTCTCCGGCGGCAACGGCTGCACCCAGCCCTCGTCCCAGGCGCGATCGGCGACCGAGCATTCAATCGTTTTGATCGTCACCGGCTTGTCGTCGATGTTGAGGGTGCACGACGCTTCGCAGGGCGCCGGGCAGATGCGGCCGGTCACCTCGGGGAAGTTGTTCGTCGAGTGCAGATTGTCCGCGGCCTCTTTCCAATCGCCGCGGTAGACGAGATCGTTCCAATCGGGGATCTGGTTGTTGACCGGGCAGCCGCTGTGGCAATACGGAATGCCACAATCCATGCACCGCGCGGCCTGCTTCTTGATCTCAGGCTCGGCGAGCGGAACGACAAATTCCTTGTAATGCTTCAGACGCTCCTCGACCGGCCGGTACTTGCGGTCAGCGCGGTCGATTTCCAGAAACCCAGTTGGCTTGCCCATTTCTTCTTTCGTCTTTCTATTCGCGATTCGACAGAGCGATAGCTATTGCTTGGCCGTCTCCAGCTCAGCCTCGCGATTGGTCTCGCGGGCCTTGGCCAGCTCAGTCAGTGCGCGACGGTATTCGACCGGCATCACCTTTATAAACTTCGGCAGGTAGGCCGCGAAGTCTTTTAGGATTTCCTGGGCGCGGCGAGAGTTCGTGTAATGCGCGTGACGCGAGATGAGCGTGTGCAAGCGCTCGACGTCCTGCTCGCGCATGTCGACCATCACGTTCCTGACCGCGATCGCGACGTCACCACCTTGCTGGGCGAGCTTCTGGAGCGAGCCCGAATCGGCGGTGAGTGCTTCGAGCTGGACCATGTCCTTGTTGAGGCGGCCTTCGAAGTCGCCCTTCTCGTCGAGCACATAGGCGATGCCGCCCGACATGCCGGCTGCGAAGTTGCGTCCGGTCTGGCCAAGCACGACGACGACGCCGCCGGTCATGTACTCGCAGCCGTGATCGCCCGTGCCTTCGACAACAGCGTAAGCGCCAGAGTTGCGGACTGCGAAACGTTCGCCCGCGACGCCACGGAAATAGCATTCGCCCGTGATGGCGCCGTAAAGCACCGTGTTGCCGACGATGATGCTCTCTTCAGGTACGATGGACGAAGCCGGATCGGGCCGCACGATCAGCTTGCCGCCGGACAATCCCTTGCCGACGTAGTCGTTGCCTTCGCCGATGAGATCAAGCGTGACGCCGTGGGCGACCCACGCACCGAACGCCTGGCCGGCCGTGCCCTTGAAGGACATCCAGATGGTGTCTTCCGGCAGACCGATATGGCCGAAGCGCTTTGCAACCTCGCCCGAGAGCATGGCGCCCGTGGAGCGGTTGACGTTCTTGATCTCGAGCTCCGCCTTCACAGGCCGCTTCAATTCGAGCGCGGGCTTCGCCAATTCGATCAGCTGGACGTCGAGGACCTTGTCGAGTCCGTGGTCCTGACGCTCGCTGTTGAAGATCGCGACGCCCTTCGGAGCGTGCGACTTATGGAACAGCTTGGTGAAGTCGAGGCCACGCGCCTTCCAGTGCTCGATGGCGCGATCCTTGTCGAGCTGGTCGCTCTGTCCGATCATATCGCTGAAGGTGCGGAAGCCGAGCTGAGCCATGATCTCTCGGACTTCCTCGGCGACGAAGAAGAAGAAGTTGATGACGTGCTCGGGCTTGCCGGAGAACTTGGCGCGCAGCACCGGGTCCTGCGTGGCGACTCCAACGGGGCAGGTGTTCAGGTGGCACTTGCGCATCATGATGCAGCCGGCGGCGATCAGCGGTGCGGTCGCGAAGCCGAACTCGTCGGCGCCGAGCAGCGCGCCGATGACGACGTCACGGCCGGTCCTGATGCCACCGTCGACCTGAACGGCGATACGTCCGCGGAGGCGGTTGGCGACGAGAGTCTGGTGCGTCTCGGCGAGACCGATTTCCCACGGCGAGCCTGCGTGCTTGATCGACGTCAGCGGCGAAGCGCCGGTGCCGCCCTCGAAGCCGGAGATCGTCACGTGATCGGCGCGCGCCTTGGCGACGCCGGCAGCGACGGTGCCGACACCGACTTCGGAGACGAGCTTCACTGAGACGTCGGCCTTTGGGTTGACGTTCTTTAGATCGTAGATCAGCTGCGCCAGATCTTCGATCGAATAGATGTCGTGGTGCGGCGGCGGCGACACGAGCGTCACACCCGGCGTCGAGTGACGGACCTTGGCGATCGTCGCGTCGACCTTGTGGCCGGGGAGCTGACCGCCTTCGCCGGGCTTGGCGCCTTGCGCCATCTTGATCTGCATCATGTCGGAGTTGACGAGGTATTCCGTCGTCACGCCGAAGCGGCCCGACGCGACCTGCTTGATCGCCGAGCGCATCGAGTCGCCGTTAGGCATCGGCTTGAAACGATCGGACTCTTCCCCGCCTTCGCCGGTGTTCGAGCGGCCGCCGATGCGGTTCATGGCGATTGCGAGGGTCGTGTGGGCCTCGCGGCTGATCGAGCCGTAGCTCATGGCGCCGGTTGCGAAGCGCTTCACGATGCTTGCCGCGGACTCGACTTCTTCCAGCGGAACGGCCTTTCGGCCGAAGGCTTCCGCCGACCGAATGCGGAACATGCCACGCAGCGTCATCAGCTGCTCGGACTGATCGTTGATCGACTTCGAGTATTCACGGAACTTCGGCGGTACGCGGCCGCTCATCGCATCCTTGTTGTCGGTCGCGCGGACGGCATGCTGAAGGTCAGCCACCGTTCCAGGCCGCCACATGTGGGCTTCGCCGCGGACCCGATAGGCGTAATCGCCGCCGACCTCCAAGGCGTTGGCAAGAACCGGCACGTCGCCGAAAGCCGCCTTGTGGCGCTCGGCCGTTTCGCGCGCGACCTCGCGGAGGCCCACGCCTTCGACTTGCGTGTGCGTGCCGGTGAAGTAGCGGTCGACGAAGGACGAGCGGAGTCCGACGGCATCGAAGATCTGCGCGCCGCAGTAAGACTGATAGGTCGAGATGCCCATCTTCGCCATGACCTTCAGCATCGCTTTGCCGATGGCCTTGATGAAGCGTTTCTTGACGATATCGGGCGTCGTTCCTTCCGGAAGCTCCGGGAGCATCGTGTAGAGCGTCTCGAAGGCGAGATATGGGTTGATCGCCTCGGCGCCATAGCCCGCTAGCGTGCAGAACTGATGGATCTCGTGCGCTTCGCCGGTCTCGACGACTAGTCCGACCGAGGTCCGAAGGCCCTGCTTGATCAAATGGTGATGTACGGCCGAGGTCGCGAGCAAGGACGGGATCGCGACGCGGTCCGGCCCAGCCCGGCGATCGGAAAGGATGATGATGTTGAACTCTTTGGCGCGAACGTATTCCTCGGCCTCGGCGCAAATGCCGTCGAGCGCCGGGCCCATGCCGCCTTCGCCCTTGTCGGCCGGGTAGGTGATGTCGATGGTGATCGATTCGAAATCGTTGTCCTTGACGGCGCCGATGCCGCGGACGCGCTCCAAGTCCTCGTTCGTCAGGATAGGCTGATCGACTTCGAGCCGCTTCTGCTTCGAGGTGCCTTGAAGATCGAGAATGTTCGGACGCGGACCAATGAACGAGACGAGGCTCATCACCAGCTCTTCGCGAATTGAATTGATCGGCGGGTTGGTCACCTGCGCGAAGTTCTGCTTGAAATAGGTGTGCAACAGCTTCGACTTCGACGAGAGCGCCGAAATGGGGGTGTCTGTGCCCATCGAGCCGGTGGCTTCTTCGCCCTTCTCGGCCATCGGCGTCAGCAGGAACTTGATGCTTTCCTGCGTGTAGCCAAACGCCTGCTGCAGATCGAGCAGAGCCACATTCGACTTCGGGGCCGAGTTCGCTTTTGAAGGCAGCGGCAGGTCGGCAACCTTGATCTGGGTGCGCTTCAGCCAAGTCTCATAGGGATGGCTTGCGGCGATCTCGGCCTTCAGCTCTTCATCGGAGATGATGCAGCCCTTATCGAGGTCGATCAGCAGCATCTTGCCGGGCTGCAATCGCCACTTCTTGACGATGTTTTCTTCCGGAACCGGCAGCACGCCCGACTCGGACGACATAATGACCGTATCGTCCTTAGTGACCAGGTAGCGGGCGGGGCGCAGGCCGTTGCGATCGAGCGTCGCGCCGATCTGGCGGCCGTCGGTGAAGGCCATTGCTGCCGGGCCGTCCCACGGCTCCATCAAGCAGGCGTGATACTCATAGAAGGCGCGGCGCTTGGTATCCATCGTCGGATTGCCGGCCCAGGCCTCCGGGATCAGCATCATCGCGGCGTGCGAAAGGCTGTAGCCGCCCATCACTAGAAATTCGAGCGCGTTGTCGAAGCAGGCCGTGTCGGACTGGCCTTCATACGAGATAGGCCAGAGCTTCGAAATACGATCGCCGAAGAGCGGCGAAGATACGGACGCCTCGCGCGCGGCCATCCAGTTGACGTTGCCGCGCAGCGTGTTGATCTCGCCGTTGTGGGCGACCATCCGGTAAGGATGCGCGAGCTTCCAGGATGGGAAGGTGTTGGTCGAGAAGCGCTGGTGGACGAGCGCCAGTGCCGACACCAGGCGCGGATCGGAGAGATCCTTATAATAAGCCTTCACCTGGAACGACAGGAACATGCCCTTGTAGACGAGGGTGCGCGTCGACAGAGACACCGTGTAGTGGCCGATGTCGCGACCCTTGTAGGCATCGTGGATGGCGTTCGAGACGATCTTGCGGACCATATAGAGATGGCGCTCGAACTCCTCCTGATCCGTCATCGACGCCGGGCGGCGGACAAAGACATGACGGTGCATCGGCTCGACGTCGCGCACCATGTCGGACAGACAACCGTTCTCGACCGGTACCGTGCGCCAGCCGATTAGCTCAAGACCTTCTTCCTTGAGACAGCGTGCCCAGACGCGCTCGCAGTGGGCGCGGAGACGCTCATCGCGCGGCATGAAGATGTGGCCGACGGCATATTGCCCTGCGGCCGGAAGCTCAAAGCCAGCGGCTTTGGTCTCTGCAGCCAAAAAATCGTGCGGAATTTGAATCAGAATGCCGGCGCCGTCGCCGGACAGCGGATCTGCGCCGACGGCGCCACGATGCTCGAGGTTCTCAAGGATCTTAAGAGCACCCTCGACGATGGCGTGCGACTTGCGCCCTTTGAGGTTCGCGATGAAGCCGACGCCGCAAGCGTCGCGTTCAAGAGCAGGATCAAAAAGGCCCTCTGCCGCCGGACGGCTTCCTTGGCCGATTTCGTCTTCCAGCGGAGACAGATAACCTTCGCTCATCTCTTGCCTCGTATGGCCTCTGGCCCAATTTCAGAACTTCGTTATTCGGTAGGGTGCCTGTGACGGCCGGATTTCTTGTGACTTTTCCGTGCTCTCGTTCGAGCCCGGATCGACGTCACGCTCGGCGCAGGCGTTTTCGGTCAGGGCGAGCGACCGTTCGGCCGGGGCCTTTGGTATGAAGCCCGCTGCCGCTCCTACGGCCCCGCAAACCGCATATCCTGAATTCAAACACTCGATGTCTCCCACGCCGCCGCCAGGAGCCGTAAAGAGACGCTACGGCCGATCGCGAAACGTCCACGCTGTTCCCAGAGGCCGCCCGTCGGCGCACAAAGGACAGCAGTATTGACCTATCTAACAAATTCTACAGATTTGACACTGCGGCACAAGCGGTAAGAAGCGTCGGCCGTTGCAATCGTTTTCGGCAACGCCAGGGCGACGTTTGGCAACAAAATTTCTCGACGCGACGCGATGTGAAACAGCGAAAGGCAGCCGCGCAGATACGCGGCTGCCGTCAAACGTTACGCTTATGCCCGAAGGCGGGTTGAGTTAGGCAGCCTTGGCTTCGAGCTGCTGGACGGGCTCGGAAGTGCCAATTGCGATCGTCCGGGGCTTCTTGCTTTCCGGGACGTTGCGCACGAGGTCGACATGCAGGAGACCGTTCTCGAACTTGGCGCCCGTCACGTCGACATGGTCGGCGAGCTGGAAGCGCCGCTCGAAGGCCCGGGCTGCGATACCGCGATGTAGATAGGTTTTCTCGCCGGCTTCTGGAGCTTTCTCACCCGCGACCGAAAGAGTTTGCTCTTTGACCTCGATCTTCAACTCGTCCTGCGAGAACCCGGCGACGGCGAGCGTGATCCGGTACGCATTCTCACCAGTGCGTTCGATATTATATGGCGGGTAAGTAGATTCGCTCTCGAATCCTGCCGACTGGTCCAATAGCTTGAACAGACGGTCAAAGCCGATAGCGGAACGATAAAAGGGAGCGAATTCAGCGTGTCGCATGACATATCCTCCATGAGAAGCGACATGTAAGCCGGCCCTCCGGGCTCGGCCTTCCTGTGCGGCCCCGCTTTGCGGCAGCCACACCCAAAAAGTAGGAAGCGGAAAAACCGCTTCAAGAGGGATGCCGCTAATATCGTGTGCTATCGACGTCGATCGGAGTTACCAACTCTGAACATTTTGCCCGGCAGCAGCGGGCGTGAAGAGCGGCAGATGAAACTCGTCTCACTCTCGATCAATCCCGTTCCGAGCGGCGCGAAGGTCACGGCTTTCGACGGCTACGACGGATTGAAGCTTCGGTCGGCTCTTTGGGAAGCGACACGTGGACCCGCACGCGGCACAGTCTGCATCGTGCAGGGCCGCGGCGAATTCATTGAGAAGTATTTCGAGGTAATCGCCGACTTGCGGCGACGCGGCTTTGCCATCGCAATTTTTGATCTCAGGGGCCAGGGCGGATCGGAACGGATGCTGTCGAACCGACGTAAAGGCCATGTCGTGGCCTTTACCGAGTACGACCGCGATCTCGCGATCTTCATCGACGAGATCGTGAAGCCAGAGCTGCCGCAACCGCTGATCGGGCTGGGGCACTCTCTCGGCGGCAACATCTTGTTGCGGGGTGCCCAGGACGAAGCGAGCCCGTTCGCCCGGATGATCCTGCTGTCGCCGATGATTGATATTCATGAGCGGATGCTCGGCGTCAGCAGGCCACTTGCCAAGGCGTATGCGTCGGCGGCGTCGATGATCGGACTGTCGACCGCCTACGTCAGGGGCGGCGGCGACGAACCCAACGATCTCGCGGAATTCGAAAATAACAGGCTGACCTCCGATCATGTGCGTTGGTCACGCATCAAGTCGGTTGTCGAGGCGGCGCCCGATTTGGCGCTCGGCTCGCCGACGGTCGGTTGGCTGAGGGCGGCGCTTCGCAGCTGTGCGATGCTTTCGCGCCCCGATTATCCAAAATACGTTTGCGTGCCGATGATGCTCTTTGCGGCCGGGGCCGACCATGTTGTCTCGCCGCAGGCGATCGAGGATTTTGCTGTCGATCTCAAATCCGGCGGACACATCCTGATGCCGGGATCGCGGCATGAAATCCTTCAGGAAAGCGACGCGATACGGCAACGATTCTGGGCGGCTTTCGACGCCTATATGGGCATCGAGACGTCATCGTCGGAAAAGGTCTAAAGCTTGTTGATCATCGCCAAGGCGTCTTCGTGCAGGCGGGCGTCGCCCGTCGCGATGATGTCGCCGCCGCTCGACGCACTGGCGCCGGCCCATGTCGTCACGACGCCGCCAGCTCTCTCTATGATCGGGATGAGTGCCACGATGTCGTAGGGCTTCAAACCGGGTTCGACGATGATGTCGACGAGGCCGGCAGCGAGCAGGCAGTAATTATAGCAGTCGCCGCCGTAGCGGGTGAGGCGCGCTTTGGCCTTCAGCGCGCGGAGTGCTGCGGACTGCTCGGCGCTTTCGAAAAGATCAGGATGCGTCGACGCCAGGACCGCATCTTCGATCTGAGTGCACTCGCGTGTTTTGAGGCGCATCGGCCGGCCACCGCGGACGCTGTGATATGCCGCCTTGTCGCCCGACCAAAAGCGCTCGCCGGTGAAGGGCTGGTCCATAAGGCCGAAAACCGGAACGCCGTCCTTCAGAACTCCGATCAGGGTACCCCAGAGTGGCGACCCGATAATAAACGACCGCGTCCCGTCGATCGGGTCGATGATCCACTGGAAGGCGCTTGATCCCGGCTTGGTCCCGAACTCCTCTCCGACAATGCCGTGATCTGGGAATCGAACAGCGAGGGCTTCGGATATGGCCTTTTCGGCCCCCCGATCGGCCTTGGTGACCGGGTCGAAAGCGCCGCCGACCGCCTTGTTTTCCACAGGCATCGCCTTGCGAAAATGCTTGAGGATAACGGGGCCAGAAATATCTGCCAGCTCGTGGGCCACGCGGACGATGGCCTGAAATTCCGCTGCGGGCGACCGTCCCGACACGCGCTCACCCTGCGATTTCAAGTGTTTGCTGAATGCCCCAACGATCTTTAGAAGTTACCGCAAGATATCGCAGTGTTGAACTAGATACATATTAGTAACGTAAGTTGTGGCGAGCTGGATACATGCCCTCTCCAATGTGCTAACGCAATACTCGTAGAGATTGCGATGATTGCCGAAGCGGCTCATCGTGATGATGCGATTGCGTTGACACGCTTCACCGCAATTGTTGCCCAATTTGGGCGTTTCCTCCCTAGACTTGGGCCGTTCGGCATTCGGACGGCCTTTCTTTATTTGGCAGCTCCTGCCCGTGGCAGTTGAAAGCGCCAATGCCCAAATCTCCCGTTAGAAGCCAGATCCGCGTTTTAAGCCATACAGACCTGCGGAAATCGCATTTGCTGGTGATGCGCTGCACCTTTAATTTTTGCAGTGCGATATGTGAGCTACGCTCGCGCTTCGCAGCCCTCCTTGGGCGTTTCCTCCCTAGACTTGGGCCGTTCGTGAAATTCGGACGGCCCTTTTTCTTTGGTGAATCGCGTCGCCGCTCATGGGCTTTTCATTCGGCTGCTGCACGATAGTCGAGTAGGCCGGGCACTTCGCGGAAGAGAGAAGAGACGATCTCGATCAGAGCTTCCGACAGACGGGCGTAGCCAGAACTCTCCTGAAACGTCATCTCGTTGATATAAAGCCCGCGGTTGATTTCGAGCTGGATCGCGTGTGTACCGCGTGCCGGCCGGCCATGATGCTCGGTGATATAGCCCCCCGCGTACGGTCGATTGAGCTGTACCTTGAAGCCGCGGCGCTGAAACTCGTCGCGCACCAGTAGCGTCAGCCGCGGGTCGGCTGAAGCTCCGAAGCGATCGCCAACAACAATATCGGGCCGCTGGGCGCCGCCCGGCGCCATCGCTGTCGACGGCATCGAGTGGCAATCGATCAGGACGGCGTACCCAAAGCTCTCTCGTGTCGCGGCGACGAGCCTCGACAATTCGGCGTGGAATGGAAAATAGAGCTGCTCGATGCGCGCAAGCACGCTCGCGAGGCTCAACCGTGCGGGGTAGATCTCTTCGCCGTCGGCGACGATCCGGGCAACCGTTCCTAGCCCGCCAGCAACGCGGATGGATTGGGTGTTAGCGTGAGCCGGCAAAGGCTCGCCGACGAGTTCGGGGTCGAGTTCGAAAGGCTCGCGGTTGAGATCGAGATAGGCCCGAGGGAAGCGGGCACTGATGAGGGGAGCGCCAAGACTCGCGACGGGCCGGAAAAGCCGGTCAACAAAGCAGTCCTCAGAGCGACGCAACGTTTTCGGGTCAAGGCGCGAAATAGCCAGGAACTCCGGCGGATAAAGTCTGCCGGAATGGGGAGATGAGAATACGAAGGGCGCGCTCTGAGCGCGTGGCGCCAGGACGTCGAAGGACGGGAAGAACGCGCTTGGAACGTCATGGGAGCGATCGTCGGGCATGGTCTAGGGGTGTCTCGTTCAGTCCCGGCGGTAAAGTTTATTCTTGGAATGCAATACATTGCCAACGAGGCGCCGCGAAGTCCATGGAAGACTTAATTGTGCTTCGGATTGCGCGTAGCTTGCGCAGATAAAGATCGGCGAGATGCAGAATTATCCATTGTCGCCGAAGTTGCTCGCGCCTTTCCACAGTTTCATGCTCCGTTTACCAAAGTCGGGCCAAGTTTGCGTTCGACGAGATATCGGGTATTTCTCGTACGGGGACGTTCCGCACATCAGAGTTGTCATGACAGCAAAGCCCTCCAGCCTGCCGATCCGCCGCATCCTGCTCGCCGAGGATGACGACTCCATGCGCGGTTTTCTCGTCAGGGCGCTCGAAAAAGCCAATTACGACGTCGTCGCCTTCGAAAACGGCGAGGAGGCCTACGAGCGCCTGAAGACAGAGCCCTTCACGCTGCTTCTCACCGATATCGTCATGCCGAAGATGGACGGCATCGAGTTGGCACGGCGGGCAAGCGAGATCGATCCCGATCTCAAGATCATGTTCATCACCGGATTTGCGGCTGTCGTCCTCAATAGCGAGAACCAGCCGCCCAAGGACGCTCGGGTGCTCTCTAAGCCCTTCCATCTCAAGGATTTGGTGAAGGAAGTTGATCGCTTACTTGCAGCTTGAGCGAGCCCGGCGCTCACATCCGGGCGATTTGCCGCGTTCCAGGGCTTGACCTCGGCATCGCTAACCCTCTAGAAGCTCGCTTCTTCGGGCACTTAGCTCAGCGGTAGAGCACTACCTTGACATGGTAGGGGTCACAGGTTCGATCCCTGTAGTGCCCACCAGTGATTTCAATGAGAAAAACCGCATTTCTCCCCTTGAACGCTCCGTAAACCCCAATTGGGGTTTGGCCACTTTTTTCCAGTTTTCGCATGCGTCAGCACTGCGGATCGGCTCGTCTGCTGCGTCGGCTTCGATCTATATGCCCTACCAGGGCAAGATTTTTGAACCCGTCCATGCACCGAGTGTGGCCATCAGCGCGAAGCCTATGGGATACCAGAGCCCAACGAACAGAGGGCTATCGTCAGTACAATTGCTGGCATAGAGGGTCGCGGCAATTCCCGCGGAGAGCAGGCCGCCAATGGCACCGGCCATTGTCGGATTTGCTGGAGCGCCTGAGCGGAGCGCGTAAATCACGGTCACGAACGGCGGCAACGATAGGAGCGGTATTATCGTCAGACAGTTGAGCGAGTTGTGGCCCATCATCCGGGCGTGCCACGCGTCGATCGGCACCGAGAAGCTCGAACGCCACCGCCGCCGAAAGCAATACCGGCGCCAAAGCCAGCCACCACAATCTGTTTCCCGGCACGAAGTCGGGGCGGGACATCCCGCGCAGGAGTACGAAGCCCGGTACCGCGACGCTGAGGGTCAGCATGAACTTAAAGATAAAACGCCCGGAATCAGTCATCGACTGCAGAAAATCCGGACGGACCCCTAGAGCCCGCAGGAAGCAGACAAGCGAAATCACCGTGCCCAATGCGATGGCGACCGCAAGCGTCCGCGTGATGGGCGGTTCGACGCTTTTGGCGTCGGCGGCGAGAGCTTTGACGAGGCCATCGGTCTTCATGACTTCTCTTGATAGGCACCTGCCCGAGTCTTGAGGCTTGGATGTAGGGCGACGCGCATTGCAGCCTTAGCATTTGCAAGCTCTTCGGCGACATCGCGCGAGGACTGTCCGTCGATCCTGATCAATCGGACGATCTCTTTACTCGAGCGCTCGCAAGCGCGATCCCTTCGCGTCCTGAGCGCTCCAGTTCAAAATCCGACCTTTCGAGATGTTTCGCATCGCGCAGACAAAACGTTACTTGCCGACGCCACTAATGATTTTTGTCTTCTGGGGCCCCGCGATCTGGAAAACGTGCGATCGATCGCCAAAAGGATGGCAAACCCTTTGTTTCAGCGGAAACTCGTCATTCTGCTTGGGGAGGCGGCAGCCTTCATCCCGAACCGTCTGAATACGTAGACGCGGCGGCGAAGCTCGTGCCGTAGCCGCCAGAACATAAGTGCGGGGCCGTTGAGAAGGGTGGACCTTCGAGGCGACGTTTGGCGCTCTCCGGCGATCTGCGAGCCTTTGGCGTCCGGCGTCGAGATGAAGCTCGGGACCAATTCGAACGTTGTGGCACCATGCGTGTGCACGTCTCGAAGGAAGACGTCGTAGGGAAATACTATGGGGAGCAATCTGCGGAGCAAACGCTCGGCGCCTATTCGAGAGACGACATAAGCGTGGGAGTCGAGGGTGGCCGTCGCTGTATTGATCACGCTTCCGCAGGACGTCTTGCTATGGAATCGCCCACGGACCGATCCGGTCCCTCCCAGCTTCAATAGACCCCAATCGGAAGGTAAGCCGTGCGCGATTTCGGAAATCACCGCGCGGATGTTTGGCGGCACGGCTGCATCATCTTCCAATATGAGCGCCGTCTCTTCGCCGCTTCGGAGAAATGTCTCCAGCGCCAGTTTATGGGATAGCGAACACCCGATTTCGCCCGGCGTGAGGTCTCGTGCATAGCGCGGCATGAATAAGTTCGGTGCGGCGCGTCGCACCTCGTGGGCGGATAGGGCTTTTCCGAGGACGGCATCAATGAACCGGTAATCGAGACCGGCGGCCTCCATACGCGGGACAAGTTCGCGGCGGCGGTCCTCGGCGTTGGCGAGGCTGATCACGAGTGTAATCACTGCGGGCCTCTATCAGTTCGACGAAGGTTTAAGAGATCGGGTTGCAGAAGCGCGACGCGGCTCAGACCGCTTGGACCGGATGCGGCAAAGAGGCAGTCAGTCACAAGGTAAAGTTGTGGAATTTTCAAGGCGCGACGGGCTTCCGGCCACCAGTGCCCGAAGACCACGGCAATTCATGCGAAAAAGCACTTGGCCTTGGCCAAAAAATCGCTAAAACCCCACCTTCGTCCTGCAGCATCGCCCCGTCTTTATGGGGTTGGAGGCTATGCCTTCAGCTGTCCACCATCTTTAACCGGTGTCGTTATGAAAGTTAGAAACTCGCTGAAGTCCCTGCGCTCACGGCACCGCGACAATCGCGTCGTCCGCCGTAAAGGCCGGGTTTACGTCATCAACAAGACTCATCGCCGCTTCAAAGCCCGCCAGGGTTGAGATTGTTGCGTCCCCTGAGCGACGTTACAGCGAATTCACGAGAGTCTTTTTGACCAACCAGACGGCCTCGATTAGCTTCGGGGCATGATTTTGCTCGCGCGACTCGTTCTGCTTTTTCTGATGCTCGTAGCTGGTGCGGCCGAGGCCGCGGCCGACGACGAGCTTTTGAAGACCCGGCCTTTTCCGGAAGTGCCCGGACCCGCTCCTTCGCAGCGTCTCCCGACGCCGCCAGCCAAGCATTACCCTGTTGCGCCCTCGCCCGGGGCAGCCGTCCAGCCAAAGGGCCAGCCGGGGATGATGGGCTTGGCGTGGCCGAAGACGCCCGAGGAAACGGGGAAGACCCTCGACAACCTCTATGCCTATCTCGCGGCGGAGGGCGACCATCGTCAAGCGGGTGAGATCGGCGCAGCGATCGAACGGCTTTGGCGGTTCGAGGGCGGCGACACCGTCAACCTCCTGATCGATCGCGGCGAGATTTTCTCCTCCCGCAACGAGAACGAGAAGGCGCTGCCTTTCCTCGATGCGGCGGTGGAGCTTGCGCCCGAGTATGCCGAGGCGTGGAGCCATCGCGCCTACATCGAATATCGGCTCAACAACTATGCGGCCGCGCTGGGCGACTTGCGGCGGGCGCTGGCTATCGAGCCCAATCATTTCCGCGCGCTCGATGGGATGGCGAAAATTCTTGTGCTGATGGGCGAGAAAAAAGCTGCGCTCGAGGTCTACAATCAGCTTCTCAAGGTGCACCCCAACATCGAGGGTGGCGAGAAGGCCCGCGACGAGCTGAAAAAGGAAGTCGAGGGGCAGGGGATTTAGCGCTGCACCGGCTTGCGCGAGCTAAATCGGCTCATAACCGGTCTGTCCGAGAGGCAGCACTTTGACGTAGCGACGTCTCAAGTAAGCAATGACCTTTTCAACAATCGGATCGTCCAGCGCTACGCCCTTCGGCGGATAAATGGCAACATGGTCGGTTGTATCGAGGTAGCTGCGTGCCCAGATCGCTCCGGCCGGATGCTCAAATTCATAGCGTAGAAAATTGTAATAGAAGAGCTGCGTCTTTTCTTTCAGGTCATAGCCGTCTTCAACAAGATGCTCGAGTTTGGACGGCAGAATCGGGTCGGATGGCGTGAATACCTCGACCTCTGACATCGATCGTCTTCCCTGCGTATCGCCTCAAACTTCTTCCGCGATCGGGGCGCCGGATTCGTCGACGAAGGCGATGCGGATCATGTTGGTCGCGCCGGGGCTCCCGAGCGGAATGCCGGCGGTGATGAGGATGCCTTCGCGGGCTTTGACGAGGCCTTCCTCGAACGCGATGCGGCAGGCTTTGCGAACCATATGCGACAGGTTCTCGGGATCGCCCGTCAGAATCGTGTGCACACCCCAAACGAGCGCCAAGCGTCGCGCCGTCGCCTCGATCGGCGTCAGTCCGATGACAGGAATGCCCGGACGCTCGCGCGTCACGCGCAGCACCGTCGAGCCGGTCGCCGTGTAGCAGACGATGGCGCCAAGTCTCACGGTGTCGGCAATGGCAGAAGCGGCAGCGGCGATGGCATCGGCACCTGTCGGTTGCGGCTCGGTCTGCGTCGCATAGAGCATCGGCTCGTAGACGGGATCGTGCTCGACCTCGATCGCGATCTTATCCATCATCTGGATGGCTTCGACCGGATATTGCCCGACGGCGCTTTCCGCCGACAGCATGATTGCGTCGGCACCGTCGAACACGGCGGTCGCGACGTCGGAAACCTCGGCGCGCGTCGGCATGGGCGACGAGATCATGCTTTCGAGCATCTGCGTCGCGATGATGACGGGCTTGCCCGCGGCACGCGACAGTCGCGTGATGCGCTTCTGAATGCCGGGAACCTTCTCGACCGGCATTTCGACGCCGAGATCGCCGCGCGCGACCATGATGGCATCGGACGCCGCGATCACATCCTCAAGCTCGGCGACGGCGGATGGTTTTTCGATTTTCGACAAAATGGCGGCGCGGGTACCGATCAGTTGCCTGACCTCATGAATGTCCTCGGCGCGCTGAACGAATGAGAGCGCCACCCAGTCGACGCCGAGTTTCAGGGCATGCGAGAGGTCTTCCCTGTCTTTCTCGGTCAGGGGACTGATCGGCAGAAGCGTGTCGGGCATCGAGATGCCCTTGCGGCTCGCCAGCATTCCGCCGGTGGTCACTTCGGCCTTGATCTGCACGGGGGACGCTTCGATGACGCGCATCCGAAGCTTGCCATCATCGAGGACGAGCATGTGACCGGGCTGGATCGCCTCGAAAATCTGGGTGTGAGGCAGATGGACGCGTTGTTCGGTGCCGAGCGTCTCATCGCGGTCGAATTTGAAGATCGAATTCGTCGCCACGTTGACGCGGCCAGCGTCGAAATTGCCGATACGGAATTTCGGACCCTGCAGATCGGCGAGGATGCCGATCGGGTGGCGGTGACGCGCGGCGCAGGCCCGCACAGTATTATAAAGCGCCTTGGAGCCGTCGTGGGTCGAATGGCTCATGTTGATGCGGAACACGTCGACGCCAGCGATGAACAGGCGCTCGACAATTTCCGGCGACGCAGACGCGGGCCCAAGGGTTGCTACGATCTTGACCCGCCGATTACGTCTCATTTGTCTGCTTTTCCTTGCCCGGGATCAGTGAGGCGGATGGTCCATTCCTTCGCCTCGCCGGTATCGACTTCAAAAAATCCCGTGCGCTTATATCCGCGTTTGATGCAATCCTGAACCCCCCGGATGGCGAAGGATTTCTCCGTCGTGCACATGTCGTTTTTTCCGCCCCATTCGCCGCCGCGGTCGTAGTCGACGGCGTGTACGTAAACGAAGCGGCTCGGCAGTACACCCTTCAACAGCGTTTCGCAGGTCTGCGAAGCGATGTTCCACCAGCCCTCAGTCGCCCAGCCGGTTGTGTCCTGATAACCGATCGCGACGCCGACCCGGCTCGATGTGGCGTTGCAAAGCTTAAGGTCAGCGTGCGCCGCCGTAGCAGCGTAGAGAAAAAAGCTCATCGAAAGCGCAAAGTTCCTTGGAAGCGCGCGCAAGCACAAGCGAGATGGCAAGTCAGAGCCTCCGATCTTGATGAGAAGAGTTTCGGTGAAAGCCCAAGACCGCGCCAATGTCATTCGCATTTTACGGGTCAACTAGGATGACCCGGAAATCGTTGACGTTGGTTTGGGTGGGGCCACACAGAATAAGGTCGCCAAGGGGACGGAAAAAACCCGTGGAGTCGTTGTTCTCCAAGAACTTGGCGGCATTGAGGTTTGCTGCTGCGGCGCGATTGAGCGTATCGGAGAAGACAATTGCGCCCGCCGGATCGCCGGCATGTCCGCCGCCGCCGTCGATGCCGTCGGTGTCGCCTGCAAGTCCGGAGATCCCAGGTGTTGCATCGAGTGCGATAGCGAGGCCGAGCGCGTATTCCTGGTTCGGACCGCCGGAGCCATTGCCACGTACAGTGACGGTCAATTCACCGCCCGACATGATCGCGACTTTCTCGTGTTTGCGGTTGGCTTCGAGCGCCATTTCCGCGTGTTTGCGCGCGACATCCCGGGCCTCGCCTTCCAGATCATCGCCGAGCATGATGACGCGGTAGCCAAGATGGCGCGCGATGCCGGCTGCCGCTTCGATGGAAGCTCTCGGTGCGGCGACGATCTTGTAGGTCGAGTTCGCAAGCTTCGGGTCGCCGGCTTTCAGAGTTTCGTTTTGGGGATCCGCGAGGGCCTTCGCGATTTCGGGTGACGGCGTGATGTTCCATTTGGCGAGGACAGCGCGCGCATCCGCCAGCGTCGAGCGGTCGGCGACCGTTGGGCCGGAGCCGATCTCGTCGGGGTTGTCACCCGGCACGTCGGAAATCGCGAGCGTCAAAAGACGTGCGGGATAGACGGCCGCCGCGAGCTTGCCGCCTTTGACCTCAGAGAGATGCTTCCTGACGCAATTCATCTCCGAGATCGGCGCGCCCGATCTCAAAAGCTGCTTGGTGAGAGCCTGCTTCGCTTCGAAGCTGACGCCCGAAACGGGCGCTGCCCAGATTGCCGACGCGCCGCCCGACAACAGGCAGAGCACGAGATCGTTCGGGCCGGCGCTCTTGGCCAGCGCGATGGCACGTTCGGCGCCGACTATCGAGTTGGCGTCGGGGACGGGATGGCCGGCTTCCAGGATCTCGATGATCTTCGTCGGCAGGCCGAAGCCGTGCCGCGTCGAGATCAGGCCTGATATTTTGTCGGCCTCACCGGTCGAGATATAGTGCTCTTCGGCAGCCACAGCCATCGCCGCCGAGCCCTTGCCGGCGCCGATAACGATAATCCGCCCGCCCTCAGGGACCGGTGGAAGGTGCGGAGGCAAGCAAACCGAGGGGTGGGCCGTCCGGTATGCGGCTTCGAACAGCGTGCTCAAAGTCTCGCGAACGCCACCATTCGTACCGTCTCTCATAGTTTCTCCCGGGCCGGTCTTTGGTTCTTCTCTCGTTGTTGGATCTGGTTTGCGCAAACGCCTCCCGCCCGTCAAGGCATCAGAGGCCGCAGCAATCGGTTGGGGGTTTCAGGTGGCCCCAATGGTGCTTATGTCGTATGCGGCCTTTGGCGGTGCCGGGGATGAAGCAAGGAGCCGGAAATGAAGACTTTCGATCCGCAGACGACGATCGAGCTTGAGGCCGCAGTTTTTCGTCGCCTCGTCGAGCATTTGCGGTCGCGCACGGACGTCCAGAACATCGATATGATGAATCTGGCCGGCTTCTGCAGGAACTGCCTGTCGACATGGATGTCGGACGCGGCTGAGGCCAAGGGGCTGGAGCTTTCCAAGGACGATGCGCGCGAGATCGTCTACGGCATGCCGTTCAAGGAATGGAAAGCCAAATATCAGAACGATGCGAGCCAAGAGAAGCAGGCCGCGTTCGAACAGAACCGGCCGCGCGATCATTGAAGGTTGGTGGCGGCGACACCCTTCGCGGAGCCGGCCGCCGGCGCTGTCGCCGTCATGACGTGAGTCGTTTTGCGACATATACAACGTCAAGATGGTCGCTCGATATTATCCCTTTGGATTGCTTCGCTCATCGCCTTGCTGCCGGGCGACTCCGCCGCTAGCGTCGGCCGGCACTTGAGATCAGTAGGGAGCCTTCATGAGCACGCTTCAAGCCTCGGCGCAAAATCAGCTGCGCCAGTTCGTCGAGCAAATCGAACGCCTCGAAGAGGTGAAGAAGCAGCTCGCTAGCGACATTCGCGACAAATACACGGAAGCAAAGTCCGTCGGTTTCGACGTCAAAGCGCTACGCCAGATCGTACGCCTTCGGAAGAAGAGCAACGAGGAACGGCAGGAAGAGGAAAGCATTCTCGAGGTCTATATGCACGCCCTCGGCATGCTCGACCACGTTCCGGACAGCTCCGTCGCCGACGCCATGATGGCGGCTGAATAGATTTAGACTTTTGTTGCGCCTCGCGGTCCGGCGGGCCGGCTGCGGCGGCCGCCCCGGCGCTAGGCCTTCCGGCCTCTCATCTGCAACCTAAAAACAACACCGCCCGTCCCCATTCGGCGCTGGGGGTCGGGCGGTGCTGGCGATGACGGCCTTTCGGTCGTCGTCACTCTGCGCGCGGAAATGTGATGACGTTCCACGCGTCGATTTATTCACCGTAGCGTTTCGCTATGATAAGGACAAATCGTCATTTCTTGTCCTAGGCATTAGTCCAGCTGATGGCCCACGTCACACTCAAGCAACTTCGCTATTTCGACGCCTTGGCACGCGAGCAGCATTTCGGCCGGGCGGCGGACGCCTGCGCCGTGACCCAACCTGCGCTTTCGATGCAGATTCAGGATCTTGAGGCCTCGCTCGGAATCGCTCTCGTCGAGCGCACACGGAGCGGCATCAAGTTGACGCCGAAGGGCGAAGAGATTGCCCTTCGGGCGCAGCGGTTGCTCAACGATGTGCGTAATCTGGTGGACTATGCGCAGCACGCCGGAGGCGTTCTCTCCGGTACGCTTCGGCTCGGTGTCATTCCGTCGGTTGCGCCCTACCTGCTGCCGCCCCTCCTGCCGCTTCTCAAGGAGAATTATCCGGATCTCGAACTGCACGTTCGCGAGACGCAGACGCAGCATCTGACTGACGAATTGGTCGAGGGAAAACTGGACGTCCTGCTCCTTGCGTTGCCAATCAGGAATCCGGACATTGAAACTCTGTCTGTTTTCGAAGATCGGTTTTTGCTGGCGTTGCCGAAGACACGAAAACTCTCGGGGCGCGTGCGCGCGACGAAAGAAATGGTCGAGCATGATCGTCTGCTCCTGCTCGAAGAGGGTCATTGCCTTCGCGATCAGGCGCTGACGTACTGCAGTCTTCAACAGGTCGACGACGTCAACACGTTCGGGGCTTCGAGCCTGTCGACGATCGTCGAGATGGTCTCGGCGGGATTTGGGATCACACTGCTTCCCGAAATCTGTATCGGCGTCGAGGGGCGCAGCCGGGAGATCAAGGTCATCCGCTTTGTCGATCCGGAGCCATCGCGGTCAATCGGACTCGCCTGGCGCCGGTCTAGTCCTCGACGCGAAGATTTTCTGGCGCTAGGGAAACTCGTCGCAGACGCAGGGCAGGTGTCGCTGAAGCGCGGGGCTGCTACCGTACAGGCTTAGGTTCAGCGGGCGCTCGTCTGAACCGAACGGCTCGCTATCCCGGCGGCCATGCGGCCGTTGTCGAGTTCCATCAAAGCTTCGGCGTGAACCGCTTTGCCCTGGAAGTGGTCGGACGACGCGGACTCCGCCAATTGCTTTCCGGGCCTGAGTTTCATCGGCACGATGCCGCCGACGTCGTCCAGAACTTCGAAGGTCGCGGCAACGTCGGGCGCCTGCATTTCCGCGAGGGGCTGGTCGCGCGCGGTCGGTTTGTCCGTCAAAAACGGCGCCAGCGGGAACGGCCGGTAATCGAGCTCGTCTGGATGGTCTTCATCGAACGCGGGTGCCTGGGCCCAGCCGTTCCCGAGGCTCGCGGGATGCATATCCGTGACGGTGCCTGCCGAAGGATCAAGGCTTGCGATGCGCGCGTTGGGTACAGCAGCAGGCGGCCCACCTTCAGCCAATGCAGCGGCGGCCAATGCTTTTTGCGGGCGGACGGCGGGACGCGGTCCCTGAACGAGTGAAGGCATGGGCATCGACGCCGCCGCCGTAACCAGGGCGTCGAGCTTGCCGCGATCGGCCTGTGAAGGCAGCGTAAAGTGCGACGAGCGATCTACAGGCTTCGGCTGGGCAACCAGCTGCGGTTGCCGTTCGGCGTCGGACTCAAGCGACGCGACGCTGGCTGGTGCAAAAGCCCGCGGCGCTCGAAGCGCTGGATCGGGCTCCGTCGTCAGGTTGACGTTTCGCCGCAACGAGCCGTCGGGCGTTTTCGAGCCAAGATTGAGAGAAGCCACCACGTTGAGGCTCTTTTTCGGCGGGCTGACTTCGACGGACGCGACCATCGTTCTCGATGCACCCGGCGTCAGACGATCGTGAAAGAACTCGGCGACTTGCACGGCGAGATCATGAAATCTGCTCTGCGCGACTTTGACGTCGCTTGGCGTAATGGGGCGACCGTCTTCGGGAACATATTTCGAGCGGCCGTTGGGAAAGAGCAGCGCAAGCTCCATGCGCGGCATGCGCGGCCACATGCGGACGTTTCCGGTATCGACGTGAACGAATGGCACACCCGATGTCGGGTAGTAGCCGACGCCGCCACGCTCGCGGATCAACGCGGAGTAGCGCATCTTTTTCAGCGGAATATCGGGGAAAGTTATGTCGATGGCTTTGCCAGTGATGTGCTGGCTCTGCTTGGCCTGGCCGCCGACGGTCCGGCGCAGCATTTCGTTGGTATCGGCTGAACGATAGCCGCAGATGATGTTGATCGGTTCCTTGGAACCAAGCTCTTCGTGCATTTCCCAGGCAAGATCGATTGTTGCGGGCGCGATCTCTTTGACTTCGTTCCTGCGCCAGTCCCGCATGATCCAATTGATCTGCTTCATGGCCTCGGGGATGTACTCGCCGTTGCGCTTATAGGTGATCGTCAGGCGCTCTTGGGTGTGGATGTGATACAACGAGATCGTACGCTCGTCGGACTGGCCGGCCGCTGTCATCTTGTCGGTGTTGAGACACACGGACGCGATGAGCGCGAATACGCCAAAGACCACGCCTGTTCGGCGAACACCCACGAATTCCCCCGTCCCTACAAAGATCCCCGAGCCCGACTGGGGCCAAAAATGCTCGGCCTTTAACGGTTAATCCCGAACCGTTAACAGGCAGTAACTATCCCCTCGAAGTATCTAAAGCTTCGGAAAGGGCGATAAAAAGGCCGGGGTACTCAAGGTTGTAAAAAAGGAAAGCCGGCCGAGGGGATCGGCCGGCTGCACAATTTCATCCGGCGGATATCAAAAACCGCCAAAGACCTGCTTGAAGAATCCCCCGAGACCAGGCCCGTGCTTCTTGCGACGACCGTGGTCGTCACGCTCATCATCGTCATCGCCGAAGAGGGAAGCGAAGCCGTCTTTGCTGCTGCCCCAGCTGTCGCCCGGAATGTCGTCGGGCGACACTTTCTTCTCATCGGCTTTGACGATCTGGTTCCAGCGACCGGCCAACGCCAGCGTGATCCGCTTCTCGTGACCGTAGACGTCGTCGAAGGTTTGAACCTCGCCGTCGTCGGTGACCCAAGCCGTGAAATAGACGACGTGTACCGGGATCGGCTGGTCGAGGCTGACCTCGTTTTCTTCAGGCCCCTTGGCGACGAGGTCGTCGACCGTCGTCTTGTCCCATCCCTTGTCCTTGTTCAGAACGAGTTCCGCCAGTTTGACCGGATTGCGCACGCGCATGCAGCCGTGGCTAAAGGCGCGGACGCTTTCGTTGAAGAGGCTCTTGCTCGGCGTGTCGTGCAAATAGACCGAGTGCTTGTTCGGGAACAGGAACTTGACGACGCCGAGCGCATTGCCGCCGCCGGGAGGCTGATAGACATTGAAGTTGCGAATGTCTGTCTTGTACCAATCGACATTGTAGGGATCGATCTTCCGCCCGTTGTACTCGAGTGTCAGTCCCTGCCGGCGCAGCGGGTCGCCTCCGGCTCGGAGGCCGGGCAATATCTCTTTGATCTTGATCGAATCCGGCACGTTCCAGCGCGGCTGGATCACGACGGTGCGCATCAACTCGGAAAAGATCGGTGACTGAGCGTCGGGGCGTCCGGATACGATGCGCTCCTCGTGAATGACCCCGTCGTTCGAGATGACGCGGACTTTGAATTCCGGAATGTTGACCATGACATAGTACTTGCCGAGATCTTCCGGCATCCAGCGCCATTCTTCCATGTTGGCGATGAGCTTCGTTTCGCTCACGTCGTTGCTGGAATTCAGAGACCGGCGCAGCGCTGTGGTGATCGCCGGATTGACCGGCTGGATACCCTTGTTGTCTTTGTAGGCTTCGACGGCGGTCGCCAGCGCCTTGTCGTAGTAGGTTTCGTCCGCGGGCGTGCCGTCGTCCTTAGTCGTCGGTGTCTCGATCTTCAGACGCTTGCGGATGATGGCGATCTGCGCATGGCTGGTGCCGGGCATCAGCTTCGGGCCGTCGGGAATTTTCAGCGCCGCTTCTTCCTTTGCCGAGGCACGAAGAGCGATCAGCTTGTCGCGGAGACGCGCGAATTGCGGATGTTTCGGGTGAAGCGACGTCAGATACGCGCCTTTGTCAGGTATGGTCGCCAACGTGTCGATGACCGTCCTGCGGGCGACAAACTGGGGCATGCGGTCGAGATACGTGCCGAGCTGGGAAGACGGATCGGTAATCCGGTCACCACGGGCGTCGCGGGCATATTTCATCGCGGCCAACGACAGGCGAGTCTCAGCGACGGTCAGGTCGTCCGGGCTGTAGTCGCCCGAGGCCGTGGGCTTCAGTTCCGGAATTTTGTAGTCGGCGGCACGCAGTCCCCAGCTATCGGCGTCCTTGAGGGCCGCGATAAGGTTCTTGGCGGCATCGTTGTAGCCGGTCTTGTCCACCCACAGCGTCGAGCCCATACGCGAGCCATAGAACTGTACCAACACCTGACGGTCTGCGTCGTCGGTGCCCGAGAGCGCTTTTTTGGCGTTGTCCTGCAGGTAGCGTGCGACCGGAAGATAGAGGAGATCATCGATGGCAATGATCGCCGGGGGCGACGCCGTCGATCCCGGCGCAGCTGACGCGGAAGTTGCCTCGGCTGCAGATGGCGGCGTTGCCGCCTCGGTCGCGGACGGAGCTGCAGCCCCGGCAGACGGTGACGCTTGCGGGGCGTCGTCGTTTGAGGGCTGAGGTTGCATCGCAGTTTGGGGGGCGTCCGGGGTCGCTGGCGCGGCGGCGGGGTCGGTCCCGTCCATTTGAACATTGCCGGGCTCGACAGCAAGAGCTGCCGAAGCCGAGCCGGAGGCTAGCACCAAACTAACCGCCAGGAGTTCTCGCGACACGCATACGGAATTCCACCTCTTGATTTCCCGGCTCTAGATAGGGGCCGGCGGTCCACCTGACCAGTCAGATCGTTTGACATGACTGTATTGCACGGCGCTGTGGTGAAACTGTTGCTATTTGTTGCCCATAGGGCCGATGTGAACGGCAGGACGTACGAATTCTTGTGACGCGGCCCCGAACGCCAACATGCAACAAAATAGATAGGGGAAAGTTTCAATTTGATTGCGTTTCGGCGCCGTCGTGTCCGATATCCGGAAATGCAAAAGCCCCGGATGCAGCCGGGGCTCTTGCTTTTGAGGGCGAAGGGGCTCGCTCTCTCTCATTCAGGCCAGTGGAAGTCACACCGACCCGAATGCAATTCTGGTGGTGGCACGGAAATTTTTCGAGGTTGCGCGCGGCCGTCCCACCTGACCCGCGCGCACGTACTCCGGCCCTCGCGTTTGGCGCGGCGAGCTAGAATTTCGTCAGGCTAGTTGGTGCGAGGCTCGAGCCCGTATTCCTGCATTTTCCGATAGAGGGTCGAGCGGCCGATATTCAAGCGCTTGGCGACCTCTGTCATGTGTCCGCGATAGCGGCCGAGTGCCAAACGAATCATGTCGGCTTCGATAGCCTCGAGCGAGCGGATTTCGCCATCCTCGGCGACGGCCTGGATGCCAAGAGAGCTGCCCGACGACGACGTCTTCATCTCGACCGTGTGGGGAACTGTATTCTCGGCGCCGAGAAGGGCTGGGCCGGTATAGGCCTGGGGCTTCTGCACCGCCGACGGCGCGGCTGGGATCTCCGCGTCGAAGCCGTCGACATGAGCCGCGATCTGGGGAAACTCGGCGACCGAAAGCTCCGGTCCGTCGGCCAGAACGACCGCGCGGAAGACGGCATTCTCGAGTTGCCGGACGTTGCCAGGCCACGAATAAGCCTGAAGGAGCCGCATGGCGCGGTCGGAGATCGTTGCGACGCGTTTTCCTTCTTCGGCGGCGAAGCGCGCGATAAAGTGTCGTGTCAACTCAGGGATATCTTCGCTCCGTTCGCGCAGGGGCGGCACGAATATCGGGAACACGTTGAGGCGGTAATAAAGGTCCTCGCGGAACTTGCCGTCTTTGACCTGCTGGATCATGTCACGGTTGGTTGCCGAGATGAGGCGGAAGTTGACTTTCACTGGGCGCTTGGCGCCAACTGGATCGATCTCGCCTTCCTGCAAAGCGCGCAGCAACTTCACCTGAGCCTCGAGAGGAAGTTCTCCAACCTCGTCGAGGAAAAGCGTGCCGCCGTCGGCTTCCTGGAACTTGCCGATGCGTTTGTCGACGGCGCCGGTAAACGAGCCCTTCTCGTGGCCGAAAAGGATGCTTTCGATCAGATTTTCCGGGATGGCGCCGCAGTTGACGGTGATGAACGGCTTTCCGACGCGATCGCTTTCGCCCTGGATGGCGCGCGCGATCAGCTCTTTTCCGACCCCGCTTTCACCTTCGATCAGGACAGGAATGTTCGATGCGGCGGCGCGCTTGCCGAGCATGATCACGCGCGTCATGGGATCGCCGCGCATGACAAGATCGCCGAAGGTCAGCGTTCCTTCGACGGTCTTTTTGATGCGGCTGATCTCGTCCGCCAACGCTTCGATCTTGAGGGCGCTCTTTATCGAGACGTCGAGCCGCTCGGGAGAAGCCGGCTTCACGACGAAATCGACAGCACCGCGGCGCATGGCATTGATCGCTGTCTCGATCGATCCATGGGCGGTCTGGACGATAATGGGGGGCATGCCCGGGGTCCGGCCGATACGGTCGAGAACCGCCATGCCGTCCATGCCGGGCATTATGAGGTCGAGCAAGACCAAGCCGATGAGGCCGTGGTCCTGACCTTCCAGGAGCTGCAGAGCTTGCTCGCCGGAACCACAGGTTTTGGTCTCGAAGCCGAACCGTTTGATAGTTTCTTCGAGAATGCGGCGCTGGGCAGGATCGTCATCGACGATCAGAATACGCTTGGACATTTGCACGCAACTTTACTCTTAACCCGGATACAACGGTCATCCCCGAGCGATTGGGGCCCGACTTTGCCCCAGCTTCAGACACGCGGTGACCTGGAACTAACGCAACGAGCCTGAGAGTGCCCGACAAGGGTAAATGTAAGGTTTCAGGTTGGCGCAATATTCGGCGATAGCGAATAAGCGACTGAAGTCCCGCGAAAGTTTTTTCTAGATCGGCAACTGTTAAGGCCCTCGCCGTATCTACGGCGCTGCCGGAAACAGCGATCGAAGAAGGTTATTGGCGTGCAGCGCTTTTTGGATATCGGGTTGCGAGAATCGCGCGCAACGGCGCGATCGCCTTCACAAGCCTTCCTTCTGTGGGCGTTGCCGTGCATCGGCTGGTTGGCCACGTTCTATATTTTCGAAGTAAGGATCGACCGCTGGCCAAACGAAATTAGCGGGTATCCAGTTTTCCGTGATTTTGCGAATCTGTGGTCCGGCGGCATTGCGGCGCTGAACCATCAATTCGGATCGTTGTTCGACAGAAATCTGCACGATGCGGAGATCGGCCGTCTCCTTGCGATCCCCCTCCGCCTCTTATGTGGTCTTATCCGCCAACGGCTCTATTGCCGGTTCTGCCCCTCGCATTGCTGCCCTATTCGTGGGCCTGTGCGGCGTGAAGCCTCTCTGGTCTGATCGCCTACTTTCTGGCTGGCGGGGTGTCCATGGTTGCTCGTCGCGATCGCCTGCCATGGCTTACGGCGATTGCGCTCAGTCCTGGCGTTTTCACGAGTTTCGCGCACGGTCAAACGGCGTTTCTGACTTCCGCAGCTCTCATTACCGGATTTCGCGAATCGCAGAGGCGACCGGTTGTTGCGGGCGCTTGCTTTGCGCTTCTTGCCGCGAAACCTCAAATTGCCCTGGTCGTGCCGGTCGCACTCGCCGCCCTCCGAGCGTGGCGAACGCTTGCTGCGACCGTGCTCTTTGTCGGCATTTACATCGGAGCGACGGTTGCCGCTTTCGGTGTCGAGCCGTGGCAACGTTTCATTGATTCGACATTGCCGCAGCAGTTTGCGGTTCTGAACTCGGCTCACACCAAAGCGGTCATGATGATCAGTCCCTATTTCCTGTTTCGCGGATTGGGATTGCCGCTTTCGGCAAGCTATGGCTTGCAGCTCTGTTTTTCGCTCGTCGCCCTCGGATGGCTTTTCGTCATCATTCGCCACGAGAGAGACGAGAATGTCCGAATTCTGATGATGGCCTGCGCGGTACTGGTGGCCAGCGCCTATTTGCAGACCTATGAGCTTCCGCTTTTGGTCGCGGCTGTTGCGAGAATCTGTGCGTCCGAGGAAAGCTCGTCCCGCATCGGAACTACTCGGCTCAACCTGATCTGCGCATCTGTGAAGGTCGCGCTATTGGCGTTCCTAGTGCTCGCGGCGACAGTAGGCATCAACTTTATCCCTCTCATCCCGCTCGCGCTTCTCGCCGGGCTCGGATGGAACTCGTTGTCACGGACGAATTTACTTAAATTTCCGGGCATTCCGTTTTTCCGGGAGCGCCGGGTCGAGCTCGGTCAAGACGTGAATTGTCTGGCGGCCGGAACCCTACGCATCGATAAATTTTATCTTTCGGCAGGCTGTGCTAAGGCACCGGCCCTGATTTGCTACATTCCGAGGTTCCCATGCGCCAATGGCCTTTGTCTGACGTCACTCTCGCTCCGCAATCCGCAGCCGAGCCGGCCGAGAAGAAGGCGTCCGAGAAGGCGTCTTTGGGTTCGATGCCCGAATGGGATTTGAGCGATCTTTACGCGGGCCCGGATGACCCCGAAATTCAGCGGGACCTTAAAGCGGCTGCCGCCGAGGCCACGCGGATTAAGGCCACGTATCAAGGCCGGCTCGACGGACTAGCGAAAGACGGCGGCAAGCTCGTCGATGCGATCAAGGACTATGAGAAGCTTTCCGATCTCTGCGGCAAGCTCGGATCCTACTCGGGACTCTATTACGTCCTGAACCAGACCGATCCGGTTCGCGCCAAGTTCAATGCCGATGTCTCGGAAGCGCTGACGAAGCTTTATACCGATCTCATCTTCTTCGAGCTGGAACTCAACCAGATCGACGACGCCGTGATCGAGGCCGCACTCACGCACGAGAGCCTCAAGCGGTACAAGCCCTGGTTCGAGGATCTCAGAAAAGAGAAGCCGCATCAGCTCGATGAGAAAATCGAGACGCTTTTCACCGAGAAATCCCAGACCAGCCGCGGCGCCTGGAACCGCCTGTTCGACGAAACGATGTCGGCGCTACGCTTCGACGTCAAAGGCGTGAAGGAGCCGTTGTCGCTTGAGCCGACACTGAACTTTCTTTCCGATGCGGATGACAAGAAGCGCAAAGCGGGGTCGGAAGCTTTAGCCAAGGTTTTCAAGGTCAACCTGCCGCTATTCACGCGGATCACGAACACGCTCGCCAAGGATAAGGAAATTTCCGACCGCTGGCACAACTTCAAGGACGTCGCCGACAGCCGGAACCTGGCAAATCGCGTCGAAGGGCCCGTGGTCGATGCGCTCGTATCGAGCGTCAGGGCCGCCTATCCGCTGCTTTCGCATCGCTATTACGCCATGAAGGCCAAGTGGCTCGGCAAGAAGAAGCTCGCATCATGGGATCGGAACGCGCCGCTTCCCGACAAGCCGGAGCGGACGATCTCCTGGGCGGAAGCCGAGCAGATCGTCCTTCGCGCGTACAATGGTTTTGCGCCCGAGATGGCGACGATCGCCAAGCAGTTCTTCGACAAGAACTGGATCGACGCTCCCGTAAGGCCTGGGAAGGCGCCCGGCGCGTTCTCGGCTTCGACGGTGCCTTCGGTCCATCCCTACGTGATGATGAACTACCTCGGGAAGCCGCGAGACGTGATGACGCTCGCGCACGAGCTCGGGCACGGCGTGCATCAATGGCTGGCGCGGGACCAGGGGCCGCTTCTGGCGCCGACACCGTTGACGCTCGCCGAAACCGCGTCGGTTTTCGGTGAAATGCTGACGTTCAAGGCACTGATCGCCGAGACGAAGGATGCGCGCGAGAAGAAAGCCATGCTCGCCTCCAAGGTCGAGGACATGATCAACACCGTCGTCCGGCAGATTGCGTTCTACAGCTTCGAGCGGAAGGTGCACGAGGCGCGGCGCCAGGGCGAGCTAACGTCCGACCAGATCAATAGCCTTTGGCTCGAGGTGCAGGCGGAGAGCCTCGGTCCGGCCATTGAGCTCAAGCCGGGATATGAGGTTTTCTGGACCTACATCCCGCACTTCATTCATTCGCCGTTCTATGTGTATGCCTACGCATTCGGCGATTGCCTTGTAAATTCGCTTTACGGTCTCTATGCCGAGGCGCACCCTGGGTTCGTCGCGAAATACTTCAACCTCTTGAAAGCGGGGGGGTCGAAACACCATTCTGAGCTCCTCGCTCCGTTCGGTCTCGATGCCCGCGACCCCGAGTTCTGGAACAAGGGTCTCAAGGTCATCGAAGGCATGATCGACGAGTTGGAGGCGATGGACTGAGTGCGATTTTGGACACGTGCGCAGGAATATTCCTTCGGCGACGCAACGAATCCTTCCGCGGTTCATTGTCAAGCCGCCACGCGGGGTGTCGTGGGGGTGAGGAGGCGAATTTGTCGCTTCCCATCGGCCTGACGTGGGAGTAGAAGCCCGCCACTTTGCTGCATTGCAGCCTTATTCGATAGGTCGAGGTGCCTGAATGGCACAAGCGCCCGCCTCACTTCAGGTCGCCGCCGAATTCGGCGCCGGAGAGGGGCAACATAGTAAGAATTTCTGGGCATTGGCACTGGGCTCGGTGGGTGTCGTCTTTGGCGATATCGGAACGAGTCCGCTGTATGCGTTCAAGGAGGCCATAACGGCCGCTTCGCATCGCGGTTTGACGACCGCCGAGGCTGCTCTGGGCGTGCTGTCCCTCATCTTCTGGAGCATGACGTTCGTCGTCACGGTGAAGTACGTCCTGCTTCTGCTCCGGGCGGACAACAAGGGCGAAGGCGGCATGTTTGCGCTCATGGCCCTCGGCCAGACGGTGGCGCGACGTAGCGCTCCGCTCTTGGGAGCCCTCGGCATTGCGGGAGCATCCTTCTTCTACGGCGATGCCGTCATCACGCCGGCCATCTCGGTCCTGTCGGCGGTCGAGGGTCTTACGCTTATCGCGCCGCATTTCGAGAAGGCCGTCATACCGGTGGCTATCGTCGTTCTCGCCATTCTGTTCTGGATGCAATCGCGCGGCACCGATCGGGTCGCGCGTTTTTTTGGCCCTGTGATGGTCGTCTGGTTTGTGGTGCTGGGACTCGGCGGTCTGATGCACATCGCGGATAATGTGCACGTGCTTCTCGCCTTGAACCCCCTCTATGGGATTGGGTTCGTCTATCATCACGGGTTTTTGGGCCTGACGGTGATGGGGCTTGTCTTTCTCGCGTGTACAGGCGCCGAAGCGCTTTACGCAGACCTGGGGCATTTCGGCCGCCTGCCGATCACGTCGTCATGGATCTACTTTGTCATGCCGGCGCTGGTGCTGAATTATTTCGGGCAGGGCGCGCTTGTCATGAGCGACGCCAACGCGGTCGAAAATCCTTTCTACCGGCTCTATCCCGATTTCATGCTGATCCCGATGCTGATCCTTTCGACGTTCGCAACAGTGATCGCGAGCCAAGCCGTCATAACAGGGGCTTTTTCGTTGACCCGGCAGGCGATCCAGCTCGGCCTCGTGCCGCGTTTCGAGATCCGCCATACGTCCGAAAGCATGGCCGGCCAGATCTATATGCCAAGGGTCAACTGGATCATCTTCATCGCCGTCCTCGTCGTCATCTTCGCATTCCGGACGTCGTCCAATCTTGCTGCGGCTTACGGCGTGTCGGTCACGGCAGCGATGGTCATCGATACGCTGATGGCGTTCTTCGTCATCTGGAAATGCTGGAAATGGCCGCTGTGGCGGGTTGCGGCTATCGTCATTCCGCTGCTTCTGTTCGAGCAGGCCTTTTTCGCCGCTAACATTCTGAAACTGCTCGAAGGCGGCTGGGTGCCGCTCGCCATCGCCTGCATGATCGCGACGATCATGTTCACTTGGGTCAGAGGAACGCGCGTTCTGGCAAAAGTCACGAAGCGCAACGAGGCGGATCTCGACTGGCTGGTGAGGAAGCTCGAAGCAAAGCCACCGCATCGCGTGTCGGGCACGGCGGTATTCCTGACTGGCGACCCTTATGCGGCGCCGACGTCCATGATGCATAACCTGAAGCACAACCGGGTCATGCATGAGCGCAATATTCTGCTTTCGATCAGAACGGAGGAGACGCCGCGCGTCGCCCGCCACGAGCGGCTGACGATCGAGAAGGTTTCCGATCATTTCATCCGCATCATCGCGCGGTACGGCTTCATGGAGACGCCGAGCGTGCCGAAGATCCTCGAGCACGCGCGCCGCAAAGACTGCAACATCGATATCGGTTCGACGTCGTTCTTTTTGTCCCGGCGATCATTGAGGATGACGGCAAAGTCGGAGCTGCCGCGCTGGCAAGAGCGCCTGTTCATCGCGCTCGCCGGTAGTGCAGAGGACGCGACGACGTATTTCCAGATCCCGACCGACCGCGTGGTCGAGGTCGGCACCCAGGTGGCCGTTTAGGCTGGCTCGCTTTTTTTCGGATTCGCACGTTCTCAGGTTCGTTTTTGGCAGATCGGCCGAAAATCGAAGCGCCGGCAGGCCTTTTGCCTGCTCGGGCTGAAGCTGCGACACCTTGAAGCTCGCCACGTCTTGCGATACCTACCAGGGGCGATTTTCAGAACCGCCTACTGGGGAGAGAAACTTTGAGCCTCGATACATCAAAAGGTAGTCCATCCATGGACTACGAGCAGCACGTTGAGACCTACCGGACGTTCTTGCGGTTCACCAAGTACGCCATCATTTTTCTGGTCGTCCTGCTGGCCGGAATGAAGATCTTCTTGGTGTGAGCCTGGTTCGCCCAGACTGCGCAAGTGATTTCAAATCAGGGCAGGCCAATTAGCGGGACTGCCCTTTTTCGTATCCGGCCCTGCTACTCCCCTACGCCCTCAATTGGACCGAGACATGGTTACGATAGCTGTCACCAGTGAGCCGGCCGACGAGCCGCGTGTTGCGGTTTCGCCTGATACGGTGAAGAAGTTTTCCGGCCTTGGCGCGGCGGTGCGCATCGAGCAGGAGGCGGGCCTTCGGTCACGCTTTTCGGACGATGCTTATCGCGCTGCGGGCGCGGAGATCGTCAGCCGGGCGCAGGCGCTATCGGGTGCCGACATTCTGCTGAGTGTCCGCCGGCCGGCGGTCGAAGACGTGCAGGCGTTGAAGCCGGGGGCCATCGTCGCCGGGATGATCGATCCCTTTGGCGATCGCACTGGTCTCGATACGCTCGCCGGAACCGGCGCCACGGTTTTTTCGATGGAGTTCATGCCGCGGACAACGCGGGCGCAGTCGATGGACGTGCTGTCGAGCCAGGCGAACCTTGCCGGCTACAAAGCCGTCGTCGATGCCGCGTCGATGTTCGGACAAGCGCTGCCGCTGATGATGACGCCGGCAGGCACGGTGCCGGCCACGAAGGCCTTCATCATGGGCGTTGGCGTGGCAGGTCTCCAGGCCATTGCGACGGCGCGACGCCTCGGGGCCCAGGTCACGGCGACCGACGTGCGCCCCGCGACGAAGGAGCAGGTTCAGTCGCTCGGCGCGAAGTTCATCGCGGTGGAAGATGACGAGTTCAAGCAGGCGCAAACGGCGGCAGGCTATGCGAAGCCGATGAGCGCCGAGTATCAGGCCAAGCAGGCCGAACTCGTCGCCAATCACATCAAGACGCAGGACCTCGTGATCACGACCGCGCTCATTCCCGGCCGGCCGGCGCCGAAGCTCATCACGCGCGCCATGATCGAGAGCATGAAGCCGGGTGCGATCATCGTCGATCTTGCGGCGGAACGCGGCGGCAATACGGAGCTGACCGAGCCCGGCAAGACGATCGAGACGCCCAACGGCGTCAAGATTTTCGGGCCGCTGAATTTGGCAGGGACGATCGCGGTCAACGCGTCCAGCCTGTACGCCCGCAACCTCTTGGCCTTCCTTGAGACGATGATCGACAAGAAGGAAAAGACACTTGCGGTCAATTGGGACGATGAACTGATCAAAGGCACGCTTATCGCCAAGGGCGGCCAGATCGTACATCCGAACCTCGCGACGAAGACGGCATGAGGAGCCTCGCCATGCGCCTGATCGAACCTCTCTTTGCGGCGCTCGCCGTATTTCTTTTGACCGCATCTTCTGCGTTCGCCGCAGAAGGCGCGCTGATCAGCCCTCCGGTCTACGAGTTTATGGTTTTCGTGATCGCCGTTTTCGTCGGCTACTACGTCGTCTGGTCCGTGACGCCCGCTTTGCACACGCCGTTGATGAGCGTCACGAATGCAATTTCGTCGGTCATCGTGGTCGGCGCGCTTTTGGCGGTCGGCGTTTCGTTGACGTCTTCCGACAGCGTCGTTGCAAAGATATTCGGCTTCCTCGCGCTGACGATGGCGTCCGTCAATATCTTCGGCGCCTTTCTCGTCACCAACAGAATGCTCTCCATGTACAAGAAAAAGGATGCGCCGGCGAAGAAGAACGGCTGACGCGCTGAACCGACCCGCCGAATGAGAAACGTCGAAGGCATCAGATAACAGGCCCCGGGAACGATCCAATGTCCGCAAACGTCGCCGCACTGCTTTATCTCGCCGCCGGCGTTCTCTTCATCCTGGCGCTTAGAGGGCTGTCGAGCCCGGCGACGTCGCGGCAGGGCAATCTCTTCGGCATGATCGGCATGACGATCGCCATCCTGACGACGCTCGGGATCGCAGAGCCGACGGCGACGTCGTGGATCCTCATCCTTCTCGGGCTCGGCATCGGCGGGTTCATAGGCGCGAAAACGGCGCGCGAAATTCCGATGACGATGATGCCGGAGCTTGTCGCAGCGTTTCACTCGCTCGTTGGTCTTGCGGCGGTGTTCGTGGCGGCGAGTGCGCTCTATGCGCCGTCGGCGTTCAGCATTCTCGCGGATCCTGCGAACCCTGATGCCGGGATCAAGGGCGGCAGCCTTCTCGAGATGTCGCTCGGCGTTGCAATCGGTGCCATCACGTTCACCGGTTCGGTCATCGCGTTTGCCAAGCTCTCGGGGCGGATGTCCGGCAAGCCGATCCTTTTGCCGATGCGGCACGTCATCAACGCCGGCCTTGGCATCTTTCTGATCTTGATGATCTACGCCTTCATCCAGTCCGGCGGATCGGCGTGGCTGTTCTGGCTGATCGTGTTCCTGGCACTCCTGATCGGTGTGCTGATCATCATTCCGATCGGCGGCGCCGACATGCCCGTCGTCGTCTCGATGTTGAATTCCTACTCGGGGTGGGCGGCTGCCGGCATTGGCTTCACGCTCGGCAACGTTGCGCTGATCATCACCGGCGCGTTGGTCGGCTCGTCAGGCGCCATTCTTTCCTACATCATGTGCAAGGCGATGAACCGGAAATTCCTGTCGGTCATCGCTGGTGGATTTGGCGGGGAGACGGTTGCCGCGGGGGCGGGCGGCGGCGAGCAGAAGCCCGTCAAGCTCGGCTCGGCGGAAGACGCGGCTTTCGTTTTGAAGAACGCTTCCAAGGTCATTATCGTGCCGGGCTACGGCATGGCCGTTGCGCAGGCTCAGCACGCGCTGCGGGAGATGGGGGACGCCCTGAAGAAAGCCGGCGTCGAAGTGAAATACGCCATTCATCCGGTCGCCGGGCGCATGCCGGGACACATGAACGTGCTGCTCGCCGAAGCCAACGTTCCCTATGACGAGGTCTTCGAGCTTGAGGACATCAACAGCGAGTTCGCACAAGCCGATGCCGTTTACGTCATCGGAGCGAACGATGTCGTCAATCCGGCGGCCGAAGAAGACAAGACATCGCCAATCTACGGCATGCCCGTGCTCCAGGTCTGGAAAGCCGGAACGGTGTTTTTTAACAAGCGCTCGCTCGCTTCGGGCTATGCGGGTATCGACAATCCGGTGTTCTACCGCGACAACACCGTAATGCTTCTCGGCGATGCCAAGAAAATGACGGAAGAGATCGTTAAAGCCTTGGCAGAGTAGCCGGGTCTGTCGTCTTTGGGGCTGATCTGCAACAGTCGTTTGCCGATTGCCGGGGTTCGGGGCAGCGTCTCAATGGTCTGCTATAGTTGCGTAGTGGGTTTGAGGGTATTCCGTGTTGGCTCCCGTCGCGTCGGCGTCTTTCGAGAACGATATCGAGCACATCGAGATTCTTGCCGCGACGCCGGTGACGAACGCGACCCTACTGGCGCGCAACCTCAACTACATTTACGAGCGCGCTTCTAAGGCGCGCTTTGCCGATTACGATGTCTCGGGAATAGCGAAGGCGGCGCCGTCGCTCATTTACCGGTTGTTCGATCTTCGGGTCGGGCTGCGCGAGCATCTACCGCATTATGAAATGCTGGGGCTCATGACGCCCGAGGTGACGCAGGGATTTCGCGACGTCTTCCGGGTGCTCCGCTATGTCTCCGACATGCTCGGCGAGATCACGACCGGGCATCCGCGCGTGAGCGAGGGCGGTTACCTGCTTCGCGGCTTTACCGGAACGGACAACAACACGCTAGTGAACTACGCGTTCTACCGGAACGGCGCGGCCCGGAATTTCCGGTCCGGCGACGTTGTCCTCGTTCGCGGCACGGCCCACAACAGCGCCGCGATCGCCCGCATCGGTGACGTCGACAGCCAGTTCAGCCATATCGGCATCGTCTATGTCGATCCTGCCGGCGACCACTGGATGGTCGAAAGCCTGATCGAGGACGGTGCGGTCATCAATCCGCTGGCGAAGTCGTTGGATCACAATATCGTCCGGGCGGTCCTTTATCGCCATTACGATCCGGACCTCGCGGCTCGCGCCGCAAAATGCATTTTCGACTACGTAGCAGCGTCCCGCTCCAAGGGCGGCAAGCGCATCCTCTATGATTTCTCGATGCGCACCGACGACGCGCGTAACCTGTTCTGCTCGAAGCTCGTCCGGCTCGCGTACGAGCAGGGCAGCTACGGTATGTTCAAGCTGCCGACCTATCCTACGAAGATCGCCAGAAAGAACCGGGATTTTCTGGACCGCGTTGGTGTCGCGACGGATTTGACGTTTGCGCCTGCCGACATCGACATGGAATCCGGTTTCGATCTCGTTGCCGAATGGCAGGATTATCGGGAGACTGCGGGCATCCGGCTCCAAGATTTCACGATGGACAAGCTCTTCGAGTGGATGGATCGCTACAACTATCGCTTCGAGGAGACGACTGCGATCAAACTTGTGTCCAGGCTTGGGCGGTTTTCGGCGCATTTGTCGGACGGCGCCAAAGAGGTTCTCTCGTCCGTATTTCCGCGGGTGCCGATCAATATGCCGAGAAAGACGGTTGCCGTCGTCGCGATGCTGCACAAAACGGCGGAGCCGATCTATCACGAGCTCCTGAAGCTCAACCAGGATTCGGTAGCGGAAACGGGTGTTCCGCTGCATGGTCTCGACGTCATGGCTGCACTCGAAAGGATTCGGGAGCGGGAGGGCGACCGGATCGGATATCTTGTCCGCCGACGGGACTAGCTCAAAGGCGGATATGGTCTTCACTATCAAAGTCGTCATCGTCGTCGCTTTGGCCTTATACGCGATGGCGGTCGTGGTGATGTATGCTGCGCAGCGCCGTTTCATCTATTTTCCCGAGCCGGGGCGGACATCGCCAGCCGCCGCCGGACTTCCGGATGTGTCGGAGCGGATCATCGCGACGCCCGACGGCGAAAAGGTCGTCGCCTGGTACGGCAAGGCGCAGCGTGGGCAGCCCACTCTGCTTTACTTTCAAGGCAACGGCGGAACGCTCGAGCTCAGAAGCGAGACCATCAGCAGATATCTCGCTCGCGGGCGCGGCATGTTCATGATGTCGTACCGGGGCTTCAGCGGCTCGACCGGAGCGCCGTCGGAAGCCGCCAACGTCGCAGACGCCAAGCTCGCCTATGACACGCTGATCAAGGATGGCGTCAGCCCGGACGACATCATTCTCTACGGAGAGTCGCTCGGCACCGGTGTTGCGATCCAGGTTGCGCGCGAAAAGATGGTTGCGGGCGTCATCCTCGACAGCCCGTACACGTCGATTCTGGAACTCGCTTCTCAATACTACCCATGGCTGCCGGTCAGTCTGTTGCTGGAAGATCGCTACGAGTCCATCCGCTATATTCGCGACGTCCATGTGCCCATCTTCATCCTGCACGGCGAGGCCGATGATGTGGTGCCCGTGGAAATGGGGCGGCGGCTGTTTGCGGCCGCGAATGAGCCCAAAGAGCTCAAAACGATTCCCGGCGGGGGGCATGTCATCCACGACGGGCCCACGTCCGAAATCGTCAACCGCTGGATCGACAGGCTCCGCGCCGGGCGGTTGCAGAAGCGGGACTAGCTGGCCCGAAAATGAAAAGGCCCGCGAAGATCGCGGGCCTTGAATATTTTAAAGCGTCGAGCCGGATGGGCGCTTAGAAGCCGGTGCCGCCGCCACTCTGGCCGCCGCGGAAACCACCACCGCCGCCAAAGCCACCACCGCCACCACCAAAGCCGCCGCCGCTGCCGAAACCGCCGCCACCAGCGCCGCCGCCCTGACCACCACCGGGACCACCACGACCGCCACCGGGGCCGCCTCTGCCGCCCGGTCCACCACGTGCAACCACGGGCTTGCTCGGCAGCAGGCCTTCACGCTGCAACTTCTTGCGCGCTAGCTTACGGGCACGGCGCACAGCCTCAGCCTTTTCGCGTGCTCTTTTTTCGGATGGCTTTTCAAAATGACCGCGGAGCTTCATTTCGCGGAAAACGCCCTCGCGCTGCAGCTTTTTCTTGAGCGCCTTGAGAGCCTGGTCAACGTTGTTGTCGCGAACGAGAACCTGCAAGCGGTTGTATCCTCTAAAGAATTGTTATCTGGATGCACAAAAACACCGACTCCGGAGGCTTCACCGCCGGCGCCCGCGTTCTTTTCTGGGGATCTTGTAGCAAACACAACGAGGATTGGCAATCGGCGCGGGGGACCGTTCGTCGCCGCCAGCGGTTGTCAACTCGAGGCTTTATGTATCGCCGATACATCGCCTTAAGGCAAAATGCCCCCGCGGAGCTGGTTAATCCAGCAACCGATGTTCCCCTTTCCACTGGGAATCATGAAAACCAGGGGAGAGTTGGGAGGATGTCACCCATGAACGGACGCTTATGGTTTGAGCTCCCGCTCAAATCGCTGGTCTTGGGATCGGCCTCAGGCTTCGTCGCTTGTCTGATGTGGGCTGATACGGTCCCGGCGCAGACGGAGACCACAGGCTCATGCGCGAAACTCTCGGACGTCCAGATCGTGCAATTGCTAAACAGATGGAGAGCGGAATTTACGAGCGGCGACCCGGAGCGGCTGTCGGCGCTCTATGCGGATGATGCAACGCTGGTCGCGACCAACGATGGCAAACCTTACAAAGGCAAGGACGCGATCCGCTCCTACTACAAAGATCTTCTTGCCAAGCATCCGACCCTATCGATCAAACCGTCATCGTTGACGCCCGGCTGCGGTACGGCGACGATCAGCGGTCCGGTCGTCTATCGCGTTACCGGCGAGCGCAAGGGAACTCGCATGCTGCTCGGAGGGCGCTATACGGCGGAGTTCGAGTTGCGGAATGGCACATGGTGGATCGTGCGTCATTCGCTCGCGGCTGATCCTCGGAGCGTCGGCGATCCGATAGCCAAGACAGCGCCATCGCCGCCGCTTTAGTGTCCCGCAATTAAAGTGCGCATTGAAGAGCACGCCGGGACTTCCCCAAGTCGCCCCTGGCGTGCTCTTCGACCGCGTTATCAGTCGGTCTCCCACCTCCTTTCTCATGGGGTCGTTCGACGTCGGGCAGCAGTTCGCTGCGTCCGGCTGGAAATTCTATTTTCGAAGGAAGGATGTGAGCGCTGGAACGCCGCCAGTCGCGGCGAGTGCCGCCGTGCCCGCGGCGATTGCGATTGAAAATTCGCTATCACCGAATGCAGCAGCGAGTGCCGCAAACACCAAACCAAATACTGTCGCTTCGATGGCCGCGTAGGAAAGTGGCCATGTGCGCATGTCTGAAGCGTTAAAGGGGTGATCGAGCCGTAAATAGCCAAGTTTCTTCATCGCCAGCCAAACGCCAACGGTCATGAGCAGAATTGTCGGCAGCATCACGGCGCCGCGTGCGAGAAATCCAATTGCGAAATCGAGCATGGCAAAGACCTCTCATTCGATGCGCCGTTAGGCATCATCGAACGTCGCCGATTTCTCATGTTGAGGCTGTCACGTGCGGAACGCGTGAGCTGTTTCGGGAACAGAGTGAACGGGACGGCGGGCCTCAGGGCGAAATTGCGGGTGCCGTCTGCTGGGCTTGAAGTGGCGCTGAAGGTGGCAGCTCGCGATCGTCGACGAAAACGTATCTCTTCAGTCTTTCGCGTGATTCATTCTCGCGGGCGAGCGTCACCTCGCCGTTGCGATCCGCCTCGATCAACGCCGACATGACGGTATCATAGTGCTTGTCGATAGAGCACAGCAATATCAAGTCGATCCCGGCGTTGAGCGCCTTGACAGCGGCGCCGCCCAATCCGTCCTTCGAGCCCGTCACGGCTCCCATGCTGAAGTCGTCGGTTATCAAAAGCCCATCGTTCTCGAAGCGCGGTCTTATGACGTTGTTGATGACGGCATCGGAAAAGGAAGCCGGAGTCGATGCATCTATTGCATCGATGCGCACGTGGCCGATCATCGTGGCTATGCCGGGTTGCGTCATCACTCGCCGGAACGGCAGCCAATCGCTGAGTTCGAGCTGGGTTTGGCTGGCGGTGATATCGCCCGAGGCGACGTGGGTATCGCGCGCTACCCGTCCCAAGCCAGGAAAATGCTTGAGGGTGCAGATGATGTTGAATTTCGTGAGCGTATCGCAGTACCAGTTTGCAACCTTGGCAACGATATAGGGATCGCTGTCGATGGCACGCCAGTAGATGCGGGTCTCGCCGTCGTCGCGGTCGGGCGTTCCCAGCCGAAGATCGACAACGGGACCGAAATTCATCGTGATACCCAGACGGTCGAGTTCGTGAGCTTGCGCCTCAGCGTACTCTCTCACGACTTTTTCCCGTTCGTCGTCCGTTTTCAGCTTGGCGACGAGCATGCCGAGCGTGGGTTGCCATTTCAGCGGCGGCGATAGCCGCGAAACGTAGCCGCCTTCCTGGTCGGCGGCTACGATAAGACGCGGTAGGCCTTGAGCCCTTCGGATGTCCTGTAGATCCTGGATGTCTTTGGCAACGTCCTCGGCCTTTCTGTCCCGGACGTTGTGATCGGTAACGAAAATGCCGGCGATAGCCTTTTTCTCGACGAGCGGCCTGACTTCGGAGAAGCTTTCAAAACCTACGACGAGCCGGCTGCCGAGGCGCTCGAGGCGGTCGGGGTCAGACGTTAGGATCTCGTCTCGCGTCAGAAGCTTCAAAGGCCGTTGCGGAGGCGCCTGCGTGACACCGGCAACCTTCGACTGAGGGCCGACTTCGGGTGGCGTTTGCATGGCGACATTCGAGCGGCGATTGATACGGGCAGCCCGGTATCTCGCGCGGTATCGCGGTGAATATCTCGCAGGATATTTGTGCCAACCGGATTTGTAGTATCCCGTGCGCGCATCGACGGATCCGTAGGTCGGGGCGAGAAGCGCGACCGACAAGACGGCAAGAAGAACAGCGCGGGCGACGGTTCTGATCATAGCTCGACAACGTAGCCTACGGAGCAAGCTGTTCGACGCAGATATTGCGTTAAGCTTGCTTTTTTCATAGCGGCTGGCTTGGCCAAACTATCAATCTCAGTAAATTCTGACGGGAAAGTAGCGTTGGACGAGTTCGTCAAACCGTCCCGAGGCTCTGACCCTATCGAGCGCTTTGTTCAGCAGGAGCCTAATCCCGGGATCAGTCTTGGGTACGGCTATGGCGATACCATCGCCGAAGAACTTCGGTTCCAGGAACGGGCCGCCGCGCATTTCGCAGCACTGACGCGATAGGGTCCCATTCAGCCAAAAGGCCAGCGAGATTCCGTCGTCGAAGAGGAAGTCGGCCTTGCCGGCAGCGAGCGCTTCGCGCGCCAAGTCGGCATTTTCATAAATTGCAAGCGGACTGTCGCGAAAGAAGGCTTTAAGGAACGCCTCGTGTGCCGTTCCGCGCGCAACGGCGATGCGTTTTCCGTCGAGCCCGCTTGGCGACATCTCGACTTGAGGGGATTCCTTGCGCCCGGCGAAGCGCCCGGGTGTGTGGAAGTACCGGTCCGTGAAGTCGACCTCTTTAAGTGCTGATGCCGTAACCCTGTGAGCAGCGATAACGGCATCGGCGTCGCCGTTCTTGAGACCGGCGAAAAGTTCTTCCCAAGGTCGGGCCTTGATATCGCAGGATGTGTTGAGTTCCAGACAAATGGCGCGCGCGAGATCGACGTTAAAGCCGACGAGCACACCGTCCTCGTCATAGAAGTTGAAGGGCGGAAAATCGCTGTCGGTCAAGAACCGGATGACGACGCGGCGGGGCGCAGTGGCATCGGGAGACGGTTGGGCGGGTCCGGTTGCGAGTTGGGCCGACGGAGCGGCATCCTCAGAAAATGCCGAGATGGGATAGCCGAGCACGAAAGCAGCGAAAGCCATGACAGCCACGAGCGACACTCGAATTCGCTTTAGAGCGTTCATGGCTGGCCCAAGCTCCCGCATCCGAAATATCTCAATCGACGCTCGATTCTGCATCTTCCAATTTGCCCATCTTGAGCATATACTTTTTCACTGGCTGGACGATGCGGTCGTCGGCGGGGCCAGCTTGGTGGTTGCATGTTTGGGGCTCGGTCAAAGACGCCGACCGCGGGCGCGTTCCGTGTGCCGTCCCGTGCGCCCCATAAGCCTGCTTCCACGCGATCGCAGTTTCAACGCGATATTGGGCAACTTGATCGAGCGGTCAACGATTTGCGGCGCCGCGCACCGGACTTTTCCGCGGCTTCCCCACTCCTTGTGTGGCAGCGGGTGGTCCTCCTCTGCTTAATCTCGGCATTGACCGCCGGGCTCATATTACTCGAGGATTTCGGCCTCGTTCTCTGGTCGCTGACGATTGCCGTTCCCTTTTTTATGATCTCCGCACTTCGACTGGCTGCGCTTTGGCGGGCTTTTTGGCAGCCGCAGCGACATTCAAAGGCGAGTTCGTTCGATCGCCGTTACGATGACCGGCTGCCCACATTCTCAGTGCTTATCCCGCTCTACCGCGAAGTCGCGGTCATTCCGGCCTTGGTCGATGCCGTCGCCCGCCTCGACTACCCCCGCGATCGGCTCGAAATCCTTTTTATCACCGAGGCGGACGCTCAGGCGACGCGTCGGGCGCTCCTGGGCGCCCAGCTTCTCTCTCATATGCGGATCGTGACGGTTCCAAACGGCCAGCCCAAGACGAAGCCTCGGGCACTCAACTATGCTTTGCAGGACGCACGCGGCGTACTCGTGGTGGTCTTCGACGCCGAAGATATTCCCGACGCAGAACAGCTCAGGCGGGCGGCGGAGGCCTTTGTCGCGGGCGGCCCGCGGTTGGCTTGCGTGCAAGCGCGCCTTGTCGTTTCGAATCCCGACGATTCATTTCTCAGCCGTCAGTTCACGCTCGAATATGCAGCGCTGTTCAGGGGCCTGCTTCCGGCTTTGGACTATCTTCGGCTGCCCATTCCTCTCGGAGGAAGTTCGAACCATTTCAGGCGCGATGTTCTTCTCAAAAGTGGCGGGTGGGACCCTTTCAACGTCACTGAAGATGCCGATCTCGGAATCAGACTAGCCCGCCTCGGGTATGAGGTTTCGGTTATCAACTCGGAAACGATGGAAGAGGCGCCGGTCACTTGGCGAAGCTGGCGGGGTCAACGCACGCGATGGATCAAGGGCTGGATGCAGACCTATCTCGTCCACATGCGCCGGCCCGTGCGTCTTTGGCGCGACCTCGGTGCTTGGAAATTTACCGGCTTCCATGTGACCATTTGCGCCATGCTCGTGTCCATGCTCGCGCACCCATGGTTCTACGTTGTGGCGGCGCTGCACGGTTTGCTCGGAATGCGCATTTTACCTGAAAGCGATGTGCTGCTTTGGCTATGCGGACCAATCTCGCTGCCGGCTATGGCTCGGCCGCGTTGCTCATTGCGGTAACGTCGTCACGATCTGGAATGTCGCGACGGCTGTTGTCGGTTGTTTTCCTGCCGGTCTATTGGCTTGCGATTTCGTACGCGGCTTATAGCGCCCTAATAGATCTCGTCCGGCGACCGTTCTTTTGGGAAAAGACCGCGCACGGCGTGAGGGCACGCCAAGTGCGCAATCACCGCAAGAGGTGGTAAGGGTCTCCTGGGCGTGACCTTGATCGAGGTCAACGCTCCTGATGAAAAGCCGGATCAGATCTGCTAAGTTACTGTGGCTGGACGGCGTTTTGGTCTGGAACCTAAGGGCGTCCAGTGCGTTGAACGGGGTCGATTGAGTCCGACGGCCTGCCCATGAAACGTGCGCTGCAATTGCTTCTGAACCAATGTGTCCAGCACGGATCGTTGACGCTGGAGCTTCCGGGAGGAGAGTGCCTCTCGGCCGGAGATGGGTCGGGTTTGCCACTCAAAGTTCGCCTGGAGGACAAGAGAGCCGGACGCGAACTCTTTTTCCATCCCCAGATGGCTCTTGGTGAACTTTTTACCGACGGGCGACTGGCCGTGTCGGGGGGCTCGATTTACGATTTGCTCGATCTCCTCGGACGTAATCTTCCCAGTCTTACACCGCCGCAGTTTGGACATTTGCGCAACGTGATGCGCAACACGTTCGATCGTTGGACACGGCGCAACTCGGAGCGGCTTGCGCGGGACAACGTCCATCATCACTACGACATCGACGATCGCATCTATGAATTGTTCCTTGATTCCGACCGGCAGTATTCGTGCGCGTATTTCGAGGCTCATGGCCAGGATCTCGATGCGGCTCAACTCGCGAAGAAACGACACATTGTTGCGAAGCTGCTCGTCGAACCCGGCGCCAAAGTTCTCGATATCGGGAGCGGATGGGGAGGTATGGCGCTCTATCTCGCGGACATGGCTGGTGCCGACGTAACCGGTTTGACGCTGTCACCCGAGCAGCTGAAGGTTGCGCAGCGCCGGGCCGGTGAAAAGGGACTTTCCTCTCGGGTTCGCTTCCGATTGGAGGATTACCGCGTTCTTGATCAATCCTTCGATCGGATCGTCTCCGTCGGAATGTTCGAGCATGTCGGTCTCAAGGACTACGACACTTATTTCAACGTTATTCGCCGGAGTCTCAAAGACGACGGCGTTGCCCTGTTGCATTCGATTGGCCGCATGGATGGGCGAAGCGCCATGAATCCCTGGTTCGCCAAATACATCTTTCCCGGTAGCTACGTCCCGTCTCTGGCTGAGGTACTTCCCTCCATCGAGAAAGCAGGTCTCATTGTCGCCGACATCGAGGTCTTGCGGCTTCACTACGCCGATACGCTTGCCGCCTGGCGCAGCCGGTTTCTTGCGCGGCGTGCGGAGGCAGCGGCTGTGCTCGGTGAACGCTTCTGCAGAATGTGGGAATTCTATCTGGCCGCAGGCGAATCCGGATTTCGCTACGGCGGCCTTATGGTGTTCCAGATACAGCTTGCGAAGACAATCGATGCCGTGCCGCGTACGCGCGATTACATCGCCGCGGAAGAAGACAGGTTGCGTCAACGGGAGAACGCCGCCACCGATCGGACTGTCGCCGCGGAGTGAGCCGTCGCTTCCTTAAGGATAACGACTAGGTGTTCCGTCCGATCTGGCGGGGCTCGATTTCTGGACACTTGCTTGAGCGAGTTGGTAGGCTCCGGCTGTGACCGAATTCAATGAATTTTCGACTTGTCGCCTTGCGTGCTCGATCTCGCTATCATTGGCATCGGCGGCGACGAAAATCGGATCACCCGCAACGAGTGCAAGTTTCGAGAACGGCAGATTGACGGTCATTTTGCTCCAGGTGTTCAGCGTGAGATACCTGGAAGTTGCCGCCGCGACCGGAATGATCGGCCGCCCGGAGAGACGTGCCAGCGTAACTATTCCATCGCCCGCAATTCGCGGACGCGACGGCGGGACGTCGGCCGTCATGGCGACGATCGAACCGTTTTCCAAGGCCCGCAGCGCCGCGAGGAGTGCATAAGCTCCGCCTCGATTTCTCCGGCGATCGCCAGCTCCAGCGCCGCGGATTGCAGAGATGCCGAACTGCTTCAAAAAATGGGCGACGATCTCGCCATCGCCATGACGAGCAACCATAGCTGCCACGTCAAACTCGCGCGTGTTGAGGTCGGCAAGCATCATGAATTGCCCGTGCCACATCGCCATGATGAAGGGGACTTGGGAACGAAGCTCGTCGAAAAAATCTGGTGGTTCGTAAACGGCGTGCGAGGTTTTTTTTACGGCATAGATCAGACCGGTAACAACGCGGCCTGCCATTTCTGCCAGCAGTTTAGATTTTCTAGATGGACGAGCCATTTCGAAGATGTGCGCGTATCAACCAGACAAAGAACCTAAATCTCCCGTAGGCGGATCAACCTGCGGACCGCAACGGTATCGCAATAACGCGAAGCCGCCAACGCTCTTTTGCGGCGCAATAAACACAAATCGGCGCCCTCAAACATCTCGATGCCGAAGCCCAAGAGGATAGCGACAATCGTGACTGCAACGGCGCTTATGAGCGCTATGAAGACATGGTATCCGTCCGAGGCGTGGTGATCGACCTTCGTCGAACCGGATTTTTGCTGTGTGCTTCTGCATACTGAGACCCAACGGTCGCAACAACTTTCCAAAATTGAAGCCGGCGAGATAAGGCTCTTCGCAAGCACATACAAGCTGGGTGCGACCCAATTGACCGGTGCGTTGACCGCATGGCTGTGCGGCACTTTGTTCAATTCGCGGAAACAGGCGGGTCAGGGAGGCACGAAGTGGTGGCTGGTGCCGTGTGCTTGAGCCAACCACCGAGGCACACATCGACGGTATGTAGCGTGCGTATTTCCGCCTTCCTTTTTGATCGTCCGAGATTTTTGACATAACCCGTCGCAAGGCGGGTGATGCTGCGGCGCAACTTATCCGCCAAATGGTCTCACTCCAGTTGGCGTTCATACGAAATTCATCAGCAAAGTCAGAAAAGAGGATCGATGCTGCATCGCAGCTGAAATACTCGCAGAAAGCCTTTCACGGGGTTACGTAATGGACAAATTTCGGGTCATCGTTTGGTGTGAATCGTGCCGGGGCGACGATGAGGGATGTTTCGGCGGCAGCGACGAAGTCATCGGTGCAGCGTTTGAATCCTGGGAAGATGCCGAAAAGGCAGGCGCCCACTACTGCTCCGACTTGCCGTACCGGTATCGCGTAGAGCAGGAAGATCCAATTTGCGAAACGTCAGGCGAGGCGCATCAGTTCGCTTTCGTGGCGCAAAGCTTCCTTCAGCGTTAGCTGAGCCATCTGCAATTTTCTGATCATATCCTCGTAGCCCACAGAGGGTTCGAGGGCCTCGGTCAGAAGATAATCGGCTTGCTCGACTTTGGCTTCAAGGCGGGCAATTCGGGATTGAGCGTCAAAAAGCTCGATAGGCTGATTGTTGCTTACTGCAATGTTTTCTGGGGTCATAACTAGGTCCTAAAACACCTCGAGCGCAAACGCGCGAGCGGGCCCAAGGTTCCTTGTCGACGCGGTCGCTCGCTGCGGCGAAATCTCTGCTTCCGGCCAGTAGAAACGCGCCACTCGATCCCACGTTCTTCGCGCCTGGCAACGACGAAGGACGGACATATTGAAGACAATTCTAATAAACGTCGCGATGACCGCACCGCCTCTCGGGTTGTCGCCCTCGATAAAATGGGACTTGCGGCCGATAAAGCCCTGCACAGAAGCGATGCTCCTTTGCTCGCACCGGCATTTATACGCCTGTCTCCAAAGAGACTGCGTGGCAGGAACACCAAGCCCACATCCTTCGTTGCTGAACATTGGGAGTTCAAAGGCGGAGAGAAGTTATGGCCATTTTATTCGGTAGCGGCGGCAAAGAGCGCCCCGACGTCGATGATGCAATGCGCGCGGGCGACGGAGCGTTGAACGCAGTTGTGATCCTTCTTCTTATCTTGTTTGTGTTTGGATCCTGGTATTTTTACGGGAGCGTCCGGCCGGTGGTAGACAACACCAATCCGAGTTTGATGGTGCAGTCGGCGCCGATACCTGAGCCTCATCCAGCGAATTCGGTTTCCCCGACTACAACCACAGCCGGACAAGGGATTTCGCAGAATTAGCTGCCGTAATGCGGGAAAAACGACGGTGTCGACTCTGCGAGCTCGCCCGCTTGGGCGAAGCTTACACCCGACGCGTCAACCGTCCCTTCCGCGCGGAGTGGTGACGCGCGGTGTCGGCCACAGCCTTGTAAAGTGCCGATTGATCTGGCGTTGGCGAAATGTCCACTTTGATCGGATTAATGGGCAGGCCGGTCGCCAAGAGGGGAAGAGAGCTTCTATCGGAATAAAGAACGACCCGGTTACGGCCGGATCGTTTCGCGGCATATAGGGCAGCGTCCGCCTGGACCAGCAGGTCGGCCAGTTCCGCGTGGCCCCCTATCTGCGAAATGCCAACGCTTACGGAACTGCCGAAGAGTGTCGCCTCGGAAGTAAAGCGCCGCTCGACGAATTTCTTACGTGTGCGTTCAGCAACAATCAGCGCCGCCTTCAATGACGTATCGGGTAACAAAACCGCGAATTCTTCGCCCCCGAAACGAGCTGCCAGATCGCCTTCTCTAACGGTTTCCGCCAAAATACTCGCAAAAGTCTGAAGCACGACGTCTCCCACTTGATGGCCGTGGACATCGTTGACTTGCTTGAAGTGGTCGATGTCGAACACGGTCACGACGACGGGCGCGCGTAAGCTTTGAGCGCGATTGAAGAATGCGCGCCGATTGAAAAGCCCGGTCAGCGCATCCGTCTCGGCGTCACGCTTATGGCGCCGGGCAAGCCGCACCTGATTGAGCCCTAGCGAGAGCGCTCCAATGCCGGCAATGGCGGTCAGGCATACGATGAGATTGATATTTTCAGCCCAGTTCTCCGGCGCGTGCTGCATGACCCAGCTGCCCTGGTCGATCAGGGCTGCGGCGCAAAGCCCGAAGGACAGGCCCGTCACGACGTAGAGCCCGGAAAGCGTCAGAATCAACAAGGGCGCTTCCGACCGCCAGCGCCAATATTCCCAAGCAGTCGCGAACAGGATCAGCATCGCCGCAAGATTGAAGGCGATATAGCAAAGGCCATCGTAGCCCTGAAACATGGGCGCAGCCATGATCGCGATCGTCGTCGCTGCGATGATACCATTTTGCCCAATGGCAGCACGCCGGTTCTGAATTGATGAGCCGCGCCCAAAAAAAATACGAAACTCACCAGCAGCGCTGCGAAACCTATTACTCCCGTCGCCGGGGAAAAGTGGTTCACGAACTCGCTGTAGGCGAGGATGCTAACGACCGTGAACGCCGCGCCGATGCCCCACGTCATCAATACGCGGTCGGCTTGCGACACGAACCAGCTGACGAGAAATGTGAGTGCGAGGCCTGCGCTGCAGAAACTGAGCGCGAGAAGCAGAGAATTGTAGTCGACGAGAATCATGGGGCGACGATAGCGGAAAAACGCCTGACGATAATGAACGTCAGTTTTTAAGGCTGCGTTAGGAGCGAACGTAAAAACCATAGGTTGTGCAGCCGGAGTTTCATGCTACGGCGCATAGAAATTTCCCCGAGATGCGCACGCAACGGGTGCCGCCCTCAGCGACTTAATTGATCCAGACCTCGACGCGGCGATTGAGCTGCATGCCTTCCTCTGTGTCGTTGCAGGCCGTAGGAGCAATCTCGCTGTAGGCCTTGGCGGTGATCTGGTCTGGTCTGAGCGGCAAGCCGTCCGCGTTCATGACCGCGAGCACGGCCTTGGCGCGGTGGCGTGACAACAGCGAGGTTGGTCGCGAACGTTCCTTTGGTGTCGGCGAAGCCTGCCAGCAGAACGGATTTGTTTTTGTAGGCGTCGCTTTTGAGCAGATCTACAAGGCGCTTCGCGTCGGCCAATGCCTTGTTGTCGAGTACGGATGAACCAGAGCGAAACCGGAACGTCACCGAGAGCCGCTGCGCGGGCTTAACGTCGCTAATGAAGGCGTTCATCAGAGCTGGGTCAAAATTTTCCGGCTGGGCGTTGAGGGCGAAAGCGATCCGCCCAGCCTGCGAACTCGTAACTCGCAGTCTCAGGAACCTGATCGATAAAGTCGGATTGCTTGACGACTGGCTGGGCGTCGGGCGAGAGCGCGAATGCTAGAATATCGCGAGCGACGCGATCGCGTGGTTCTCCAGCCGTATAGAGAAATAGCCGCCTCGAGAGAGGGTATTCCTCGGTTTTGATGTTGAACGTCGATGGCGGCGCGATCAGGCCGCAGGTCGAGACGATGTTCAGCGCCTTGGCGTTTCTTTGATACGCGATCCCGGTAAAGCCGATACCCATCGGATCGTGGGCGACCCAGTCAGACTGCTCGGCGTGATTGGGTGTGCGTTTGGCGTTTTGCGTCAGCTCGAGCTTGTTCGGTTTCAAGACCAAGTTATCGAACGTGTCGAAGGTCCCTGACTCTTTTGTCGGCGCGTAGACGTCGATTTTGCCGGCGGGCTGGCCGACCTGCGACCAATCCGTGATCTCGCCTGAAAAGATTTTCGCGATGGTATCTGTCGGCAGCGAAATGACCGGGTTTTTCGGCGATACAAGAACGAGGAGCCCATCGAGGCCGAGCACGTGCTCGCTGCCCGGGCGGCGAATATCGCCAAGGCCGACGGCCGCGAGTTTCTGTACCTCGTCCGGCTTCACCGGGCGCGATGCCATTCCGATCTCTGACACTTTGCTTTGAAGGTCCGTGAACGCGGTGGCTGAGCCGTGCCGATGCAGCGCGATGACGCCTCCGTCGTGGCCGTCCTGTCCGGAAATACGGAATTCGACGTCCAACGCATCGGCGCTCACGACTTTGGTCAGCTTCGTCTTGGTTGCGTCCGCGTAGGCCTCGATGAGATTGGGCATCAGCTGATTGCCTATCGTGTTCGATCCGCTGATTGAGACAGACACCGGGGCGGCGGGGGCGGCTCCGCCAGGCGGCTCGGCTCGCATGGCAACGGTGTCTTTGGGGCAGCTTCCGCTCACGCAATCGAACCTCGAAGCATCGAGCGACATCGAGCCCAGGCTGGAGGACATGATCGTATATTTGTTATTATCGTAAGAGACGAGTTCGCCCTTGATCTGGAAGTCGCCGGTCTTCGCACGGAGCGTCACTTCGTCAGCGGCTGCTGCGCTCGCGTAGGCACAGACTCCGGCTACGATTGAACCAAGAAGTCCTGCTGTTGCTCTCATCGACATTTTCTTACCCCCTACACGAACAGCGCGTTCGACCTCGATCCAGTTCGGCGCCGTCAATTGGTGTTGTGAATGCGGATGTCGGGCACGACGCCGGTTTGATAACGGGCGTCGGCGCTGAGCGCCTTGCCGCATGGCATCGATGAAATGATCCCGTCTTGTTTGCTGACGGCGCCGCCTGGATTGCGGACGATGACCTCGATGGGAACTTCCGCGTACCGCCCGCTGCCGCAAGCGTCGCCGCTGGGTTCGCTGCCTCGCGTCTCGTAGTCGAGAGCCATGGCGATTGCGCCTCGGCTTTGTTGCTTGCTCTGCAAAAATGTGAAGACTTCGGCCTTCGAGCCGGTTCCTTTTCCGTCATCTGTGCTCGAGATGAATCCGTGCCCACGGCTGTCTTGTGTTATGAGCGCCGCAGCGGTGGCCGCGTCGCGTGGAGCGCCGCTCCAGACGTCTCCCGGCTCTCCCGGCGCGGCGGCGTATTCGAAAGCGTGCAGATCGAGATTGACCGGAGCATTCCAGACGATCGCGACTTTGATGACTTGGTCGAGGTCGCCTGCCGCAAGCTGCAGATGTTGCTGCTTTCCATCGGTAAATAAGACGCCGGTTTCGACGTCTGAACCAAGGAACATGTCGGCGATAAATTCGGCGCCGCCTTTGTTGTCGAGCATGCGCTGCGTTACGATCGGACCGTATTGCAAGCTAACGTTCTGGCCTTGGCGGCAGGGCGATTGAATGGAAACCTTCGAGCGTCCTCCCGGTAATGGTTGTGCTGAAAGGACGGCATCGGGACAGGTCAGTGCAATCGCGGAAATGTTCAAAGCCGCGTGCGGCGGCTGGTCGGGTATCCTGGAGTTACGCTCTTCGGAAGTTGCTCCCGCCGGTGGCATATCGGATTCGATTTTTGGTGCGGCTTGTTTTTGAAGCTCTGCCTGGAGCTTTGCGCGGGCTTCATCCGCCAGACGTTTCGCTTCCGCTACTTCCTTTTGTGCTTCGGCTTCGCGCGCGAGCAAGCGGTCCTCGTCCGACTTGCGTTTCACATCAGCCGCTTCCGAAAGGCGCTTCAGCTCTTCGAATTTCTTGCGGGCCTCGGCTTCTCGGGCGGCGAGTTCTTCTTCTTCCGCCTTCAACTTGGCGGCCAAGTCATCGAGCTTTTTCTGCTCGTCGGCCTTGCGGAGTTGGTCGGCATTTTCAGTTGGCGGAGAAGGGTTCGCCTTTTCAGTGTCTCCTGGAAGCCTTCGCTGATCTATGAACAACTGCTGAGATGCATTTGTGTTCATGTTGTCTTGGGCGATCGATGGGTTCGCGGAAACCAGTGTGGCCCATGCGACGACGACCATAAGAAAGAGCCTTTCGGACGCACCGCTCATTTTTAAATCACGGGTTCAAGCGTTCGATCGCTTGTTCGGAGCCGGTGCATTGACCGGTTTCTTTGGCCTGCTCAAAAAGCTGCAGTGCAAGCGCTTTGTTCGGCGGTGTGCCCTGTCCGCTCTCTTCGAGCCTCGCAAGGAAGCACAGCGCGACTGGGTCCTGCTTGGCTGCGGCAAGCTCCCACACAGCACGCGCCGTTGCGAAGTCGGACGGTGACGCTATTGGTCTCGCATACAGCGTACCGAGTTGTGTCAATGCCCAGCGGAGGCGCTGGCCTCCTAGAGCTCTAGCCACGCCTACGCGTAACCAATATCGCGCTTCTTCGGCATCTGCCGGACCGCCGATGCCGCGCAACTTGGCATCGGCGAACTCGAAGGCTTGATCGGATGTGATGCCGTTCGAAGTCTGTCCCCTCGGCGAAACGGCACCCGGCGAGAGCAAATCCGGCCAGACCAGAGCTGGGGATGGTGCCGGGGGCATCATCGCCGCCGTTACTGGAGGTCTCTTCATCGAATAAAAGGCATGTGCAGAAAGAAGCCCGGCTACGAACATAGTGCCGAAGGCGGCGATCCAACCCACCGGTCCCAGGGGAAAGCTGCTTCGCTGGCGGGAAGAGGAAGCGTGCTGCAGCCTCTCGGCCTTCAGATGGACTTTTTCGATGATCGCCGGAAGAGCGGCCGGGGCTGCGTCGGTATCCAATTCCGGAGAAGTGAAGAAGCCCGCAGGCACTTCCGGCGGTGTGGGCGGTCGCGCCATCCGGACGCCCAGCGAGCTCTTTAGAGTAGGAAAGCTCTTTGTGACGGCGATGTTCTTTTCTGCATCTTCCGGAGAAGCTGCAGTTGATGCGTTCCTCGTGTCGAACGACATGTCGGCACTGGAAACTGATACGCTTTTTGACGATTCCCCGACTGTGATAGGCAAACCACCTTCCATCACCGAGCCATGAGGGGCTCTTCCCGCAGCACGCAACACCTAACGATCCTCACGATTCATCTTCGATGCCCGGTGCGAACCGAGAGATCAAATCAGTTTGAATTTTGAGAACGGCCCGGTCCGCTAGCTCGCAGTATGGTCCCCATGCGGTGACCGTTTTATGACCCTCGCTGCGAGTACATCGCGGACTCGGTTCAGCGCGGGTCTTTTACACCAGCTTGTCACAGTTTGAGGATAAAGGACGTCGCCGTCGGCAGCTTGGCCTCCGGATACCGGACCGCCACGACCCATGCCGCTGTTTGGGGGGACCATCACCGTGAAATCAAAACTGCTGTTAGCTATCGCCGCGGCCGCTGTCGCGTTCACTGCCACACCGGCCGCTTATGCCGGCAAAGCCAAGCCGCATAAGCCCGCCCACCACAAGTCGCACCACGTCAAGGGCTGGAAGAAGTGCAAGGGCACCTTCCAATATCTCAAAGGCGGCAAGTGCATGGATTCCCGCAAGAAGAAATAGCGTCCTGCGGCCGCGGGCGGCTCGCGCGTCTCGTTGTTTACGGCGTTTCAGAGCAGGGCGGGGGTCCCGTTCCTGCTGCTGAAACGTCGTTCCTTTGACGATAGACAAAATCAGTCCCGTCAGGCTTGTGGCGCGTCGTCGGATCCCGGCATCGATCGGCTTTGGCCTGGGTGACTTGACGTCAGGGGCCTTCACCGCCCAACTTAAGCTGGTTCCTTGAGGAGCTACGCAGGCGGCGGAGGTACGACTGTCTATGACGGTCAATGCACAAGACGACTTCATCAGCAAAGTCGAGCGGGCCTATCAAGGGGAAGTCTACGGCGAGGCGCTTTATAGCGGCCTTGCGGACGCGATCGATGATCCCGTCCGCTCGGAAAAGTGGCGCATTTTGACCGAGCTTGAAGTGGTGATCAAAGCACGCATGCGAAGTCTCGTCGAGAAGCTCGGAGGCGATATCCGTGAAAGCGAAGTTTTCCGTCAGAAGGGTATCGACAACGTGCAAAAATATGTCGGCCTGCAATGGGCCGACTTCATGAAGCTATACAGTCAGGAGCTTGGACCGGTCATTGCGCGCTATGCTGAGCTTGAGCGGCGGTGTGCGCCTGAAGACGCTTTCACGCTGCGGCTGCTGACTGAGCACGAAGTCGTGACGAAGGCATTCTGCGACCTCGAGTTGGAGGGAAGGCCTGATATTTCGATAAATCCGACGCTCGAGCTGCTGGCAACGGCACGCGGGGCGTAAACTCCGCGCCCGCTCGCTTTCCGGCGGTTGCGGGCCGCCTCCGGCGTCGCGTCGGGACTGGCTATTCGCGCGCCGAGACGACCGATCTTGATGCATGTCGCAATTAGCAAAGTTTGCGTCTTCCTAGGCAGCACAGACTTCCGGCTGGCCTACTAACTAGCGAACGCAGCTAGACAAAGGGTGCTTCGCGGCCGCGTCGCGTGATGCCGCTGGGGAGTCTTGATGAGGAAAGATTATTCTTCCTGGTCGCTTTTCACGAAGGGCCTCAAGCACAACGAGGGCTGGGACCCCGCGTGGCGGAGCGCCGACCCCAAGCAGTCCTACAATGTGGTCATCGTCGGGGCTGGCGGACACGGCCTGGCCACCGCCTACTATTTGGCCAAGGACCATGGCGTCCGCGACATCGCGGTCATCGAGAAGGGCTATCTCGGCGGCGGTAATACCGCACGCAACACGACCATCGTCCGTTCCAATTATCTGTGGGATGAAGCGGCGCTTCTCTATGAGCACGCGCTGAAGCTCTGGGAAGGTCTCACGGAAGACCTGAATTTCAACGTCATGTTCAGTCAGCGGGGTGTGTTCAATCTCGGACACACGCTTCAGGACATGCGCGATATCGAGCGCCGGGTGAATGCCAACAATCTGAACGGCATCGACGCGTTGGTGCTCGACGCCGCCGAGGTGAAGCGGCGCATCCCCATTCTCGACACGTCCAAGAACGCGAGATATCCCGTTCTCGGCGCGAGTTTTCAACCGCGGGGCGGTGTCGCTCGCCATGATGCCGTGGCCTGGGGATTTGCGCGCGCAGCAAGTAAATACGGCGTCGACATCATCGAGAATTGCGAAGTCACCGAAATGGACATCGCGAATGGGCGCATCGTTGGATTGCAGACCAGTCGCGGCGCGATAAAAAGCGAGCGCGTCGGGTGCGTCGCTTCCGGCCACTCATCCGTATTGGCGAAGATGGCCGGCATTCGCATGCCGATTGAGAGCCATCCGCTTCAGGCATTTGTTTCGGAATCCATGAAGCCCGTGCTCGACACCGTCGTGATGTCGAATGCCGTGCATGGCTACGCAAGTCAGTCCGATAAAGGCGAACTCGTCATTGGCGCCGGCATCGATCACTACACAAGCTACACGCAGCGCGGCAGTCCGCACATCATCGAGCATACCGCAGCGGCAATCATCGAGCTGTTTCCGATGTTTTCGCGCGTGCGCATGAATCGCCAGTGGGGCGGCATTGTTGATACGACACCCGACGCATGCCCGATCATCAGCAAGACGAAGATCAAGGGGCTTTACTTCAATTGCGGCTGGGGGACGGGCGGGTTCAAGGCAACGCCGGGTTCGGGCAACGTCTTTGCCCATACGATCGCGAACGATGAGCCGCATCCGCTCAATCGGGCGTTCAACCTTGAACGCTTCTCCACGGGACATCTCATCGATGAGCACGGCGCCGCCGGCGTCGCTCACTAAATTCAGGACCGCTCGATGTTTGTGTTGTTCTGTCCGCACTGCGGCGAAAAACGGGAAGAGGAAGAATTTGGCTTTGGCGGCGAGGCGTTCATTCATCGCCCGTCCGCGCCGGAAGCCGTCGATGACGAAGCCTGGGGCGATTACCTTTTCATGCGGAAAAATCCCAAAGGCTGGCATTGGGAAATGTGGTCGCACTCGACCGGATGCCGCAAATTCTTTGTGGTGAAGCGCAACACCGCGACAAATGCCATCGCTGGCTCATGGACGCTCGCCGAGGGCCGTAAGTTTTATGATGCCGAAGGCGGTCCTAAATGACGGATCACCGCGTCAGGCGCCCGGGCGTGCGCATCGATTTCGATAAGCCGCTTTCATTTTCATTCGACGACCAAGCTTACGGAGGTTACGCCGGAGATACGCTGGCGTCGGCGCTGCTGGCGAATGGGGTCCGCATGCTTGGGCGCAGCTTCAAGTATGGCCGCCCGCGCGGCATCGTTGGAGCTGGGCCTGAAGAGCCGAATGCGCTCATGCAGGTGGAAGCCGGGGCGCTGACTATACCCAATCTAAAGGCGACACAGGTCGAGCTTTACGATGGGCTCGTCGCGACACGCACGACAGGCTGGCCAACGCTCGAATTCGATCTGAAAAGCGTCGGCGGCAGATTTTCGAGGTTCATGCCGGCCGGCTTCTACTACAAGACTTTTCAAAACCGAACGCTCTGGCCGAAGTTCGAGCATATCATCAGGCAAGCCGCCGGCTACGGCTCGGCACCTTCCGAACCCGACCCTGAAACCTACGATCATAGCCATCAGCACATCCAAATCCTCGTCGTCGGTGGAGGCGTATGTGGATTGTTGGTGGCACTCTCCGCCGGACGTGCCGGACTTAAAGTGCTTCTGCTCGACGAACAGAACGAAGTGGGCGGCTGGCTTTTGTCGTCGCCGCAAAGTGTCATCGGCGGCCGGGAGGCTGGAGCTTGGCTGAAGGCCACGATCGACGAACTGCAGAGCATGCCCAACGTGCAGCTGCTGACGCGTACAAGTGCGTTTGCGCTGCACGACATGAATTTGGTCCTGGCTGTCGAACAGCTTCAAGATCATCTGCCGCTGGCAATTCGAGCTGCGCATAAGCCGCGCCAGAGGCTGCACCGCATTCGCGCCGAACGGGTCGTGCTGGCGAGTGGGGCGATCGAACGGCCTTTAGTATTCGGCAACAACGACATACCGGGCGTCATGACAGCCTCCGCACTCACCACGTATCTCAATCGCTATGGAGTGGCCGTCGGCAAACGCGTTCTCCTGCAGACGAGCAATGATCATATCTATCAGGGGGCTTGCGACCTCGCTCACGCGGGCTGCAGCGTCGTGCTTGCAGATACGCGAACGCGCATAAACCCGGCCTGGGAAAAGCGAGTGCGTGGCGCAAATGTCGACATCAGAGCCGGCTACGGCATCGCCTATGCGCGCGGGGGACGCGCCGTCAGCGGTGCTCAACTGGTGAAGCTCGATGCCGTTAGGAATGGGCCCATAGGCAAAGGCCCGTATGTCGAATGCGATGCCCTGGGAAGTTCCGGCGGCCTGTCGCCAACGGTTCATCTCTACTGCCATGACGGCGGTCGCCCCGTCTGGGACGAAGAGAAATTGTCGTTCGTCGCACCGGCAATGGGCCGTGCTAAAGCCGGTGTCTACTGCGTCGGTGCGGTAACCGGCGAATTCGGATTGCAAAAGGCGCTCGAGCAGACACAGCGAGTGACGAGCGATCTGCTCGCGTCTGTTGGAAAGTCCCCTGCCGATGGAGGGGACAACTTCGGCACAGACGAACCGGTAAGTATCCCTGCTCGGCGTATATTTCGCGTCCCGGACGGCAAAGCCGAAGGCCATGGAAAAAAGGCATTCGTCGATTTTCAGAACGACGTAACGGCTGCCGACATTCATCTGGCCGTGCGCGAAAACTATCGCTCGATCGAACACATCAAACGCTACACGGCATTGGGGTTCGGGACAGATCAAGGCAAGCTCTCGAACGTCAACGGATTTGCAATCGCGGCCGATGCGCTCGGCAAAAGCATTCCCGAAGTGGGGACGACGACATATCGCCCGGCCTATTCGCCAGTCACGTTCGGGACGCTCGCAGGCCCCCATGAGGGCGATACATTCGAGCCGCGACGGTATTCTGCGATGCACGCTTGTCACGTATCGCGCGGGGCCGAGTTCGAGCCCGTCGGGCAGTGGCTCCGTCCGTGGTATTTTCCAAAGCCGGGCGAAGACATGCACGCAGCAGTGCGCCGTGAATGCCTGGCGGCGCGGCGAGGCGTCGGGATCATGGACGCATCCACGCTCGGCAAGATCGACATTCGCGGCAAGGATGTTCGCGAATTCCTCAACCGGGTCTACGCCAATGCCTGGACCCAGCTCGCACCCGGCAAATGCCGTTACGGCTTGATGCTCGACGAGAACGGCATGGTGATGGACGATGGCGTGACCGCCTGCGTCTCGGATCAGAACTTCGTCATGACAACGACGACGGGTGGCGCCGCGCGTGTGATGACATGGCTTGAGAATTGGCATCAGACGGAGTGGCCGGACCTCGACGTTTACATAACGTCCGTGACCGACCATTGGGCGACCGCTGCTGTCGTCGGACCCAAAAGCCGGGAGGTATTGGTCAAGATTTGCTCCGATATCGATCTATCGCCGTCGGCCTTCAAGTTCATGGACTGGCGCGAAGGCACCGTCGCCGGGGTTCCCGCGCGGGTGTTTCGCATCAGCTTCTCCGGCGAATTGGCGTTCGAGGTCAACGTCGACGCGAACTACGGCCATCATGTGTGGGAAGCGCTGATGGACGCCGGCCAGGAATTCGACATCACGCCCTACGGTACCGAGACGATGCACGTCTTGCGTGCCGAAAAGGGTTTCATCATTGTTGGCCAGGATACCGATGGATCGATGACGCCCTTCGATCTCGATATGGCATGGGCCGTCTCGATGAAAAAGCCGTTCAGCTTCATCGGAAAGCGCTCCTTTGCCCGCAGCGATACATCTTCGCCCAATCGCAAACAGCTTGTCGGTCTTCTGACGGAAGATCCTCAAATCGTTCTGACGGAGGGTGCCCAGATAATAGAACGGTCTGACAGCACCCCGCCTGTGCCGATGCTGGGCCACGTGACGTCGAGCTATTACAGCCCGGAGCTTGGGCGCTCGATTGCAATGGCGGTCGTGCGCGACGGTATCAATCGGCGCGGCGAAGATGGCCGCAAATCAGGGCGCGATGTCCTCTACGCCTACGCAGGCGGGAAAGCTCACAAGGTCAATGTCGTCTCCTCCGTCTTCGTCGACCCGAAAGGAGAACGGCAAAATGGCTGAGCCCATTATGCGGTCGCCACTGCACTCGTTCAATCTTGTAGCTCAGGCCAAGGCTATCGATCCCAGCAACGGCGTTTGGGCCAACGAGACGCCCTACCTCGGCTATATCAGCCTGCGTGGGGACGCTGCTGATCCGGCTTTCGTAAGCGCTGCATCATCGGCGATCGGCGCTCCGCTTCCGCTCCAGCCGTGCGCGCTTGCAATGTCGAACGGCGTGAAGGTGCTTTGGCTCTCGCCGGACGAGTGGATGATTGTCTTCGAGCGCGGCCAATTGGGTTCGTTGATCGGTCAGTTGCGCCAAGCCTTGTCGGATATTCGCAGCCAGGTCGTCGACAATTCGGGTGGCTATACGCAAGTCATTCTACTCGGCCGGAACGCACTGGATGTCCTCCAGCACGCAAGCGTCTACGATTTCGCGGCTTTGGGCGTTGGCCGGGTCGTCGGCACGACATTTGGAAAGTCCTCGGTCTACGCGCATCGCCAGGGCGACGGCTATTGCCTGTTGCTGCGCCGGAGCTTTGCCGATTACATTTGGCGCTATCTTGTGCGCGCCTCGGTGCCTTATGGTTTAGGTATCGTGGACTTCGACAGCAGCGGCCACGCCGGGCAAGGAGTGGCAGCGTGAACTACAGTGTTTTTGAAGTCTTCCGCATCGGCATCGGCCCATCGAGTTCGCACACGGTCGGTCCGATGAGTGCTGTCAACAGCTTTCTCGGCGAGTTGCACGCTAAGAAGATTGATCCACTCGTCGAGCGTGTCGTCGTCAAGCTCTACGGCTCCTTGGCGCTGACGGGGGTCGGCCATGCGACCGATTTCGCCGTCATCGCGGGTCTCCTGGGCGAGACACCGGAGGATGTCGATCCTTCGAGCTTAGGTGCGCTTGTTGATGAGGTGAGACGGACAAAGCGTCTGAATCTCGGCGGTAAGCGCGAGATTGCCTTCACGCCCGAGACCGATCTCATCTTCCACAGGGATCAGATGCTCAGCGAGCATCCCAATGGAATGGTCCTCGAAGCATTCAGTGGCTCCGGATCTTCGCTCCATCGCAATGCTTATTTTTCGATTGGAGGCGGAGCCGTTCTCGACCAAGCGGCTTTTGCTGCGAGTCTTCGAACGGGGAGCGATGAGGTCCCGCATCGGCCTGTGCGATATGCCTTCGGCAGTGCGAAGGAGCTGTTGGATCAGTGTTCGCGGCACGGCTTATCGATCTCTGATATTGTTTGGCAAAACGAACTCGCCTACCAGGACGAGGCGGCGACCCGTGCCAAGCTTCTCAAAGTTTGGAAGGTGATGAACGACTGCCTCGAGCGCGGGTTGAACACCGAAGGCATCTTGCCCGGCGGCCTGAAGGTCAAGCGCAGAGCACCTGCTCTCTATCGGCAGGCGTGCGACAAGGAAGGCAAGTTGACCGCCGATTTTCGAGCCATGGATATGGTCAGTGCGTTCGCCATTGCCATCAATGAGGAGAATGCTGCCGGCGGCCGTGTCGTCACGGCCCCGACCAACGGCTCGGCAGGCGTCATTCCGGCGGTGCTCGGCTATTTCACCCGATACTGTGATGCGGTTCCCGATCCCGATACGCGCGACGATCACATCATCAAATTTCTGCTGACCTCGGCCGGCGTCGGCATGCTGTACAAAAAAAATGCCTCTATCTCCGCGGCCGAAATGGGCTGCCAGGGCGAGATCGGTGTCTCATGCTCGATGGCCGCAGCTGGACTTGCCGCTGTCATGGGTGCAACCAACGAGCAGATAGAGAATGCCGCCGAGATCGGCATGGAGCACAATCTCGGAATGACGTGCGATCCGATCGGTGGACTGGTTCAGGTGCCCTGCATCGAGCGCAACAGCATGGGCGCAATGAAGGCGATCAACGCCGCGCGGCTCGCCATGATGGATGATGGCGGTCATCTCGTTTCGCTCGACGCGGTGATCGAAACAATGCGCCAGACGGGGCATGACCTGCAATCCAAATACAAAGAGACGTCGCTTGGCGGCCTGGCCGCTACCGTCGTTTATTGCTGAGGCTTGGTGCTCTGAGGATCAGGCAATGGCTTACCCTCACATTTTCACGCCGATCAAGATCAACCAGCTGACGCTGCCGAACCGCATCTATTCGACGGCACATGCCGAGGTTTATGCGGAAGCCGGAGGCATGCCGGGAGACCGCTATATTCGCTATTATGAAGAGAAGGCCAAGGGTGGTCTCGGCATGGCGATCTGCGGTGGATCGAGCCCGGTATCGATCGACGTTCCGCAAGGCGCGTGGCGTCCCGTCAATCTTACCACCGATCTCGTGATCGAACCCATGGCGCGGCTGGCGGAGACGGTCCATCGCCACGGCATGAAAATCATGATCCAGGCGACGCATATGGGCCGGCGCTCGGCTTATGCCGGTGATCCCTGGCCGCATCTGGTTTCGCCGTCGGGTGTGCGCGAGTTCGTGCATCGCGGCAACGCCAAGGCGATAGAGATCGAGGACATCAAGCGCATCATCGGTGATTTCGCGGCGGCGGCGAAGCGCGTTCAAGTCTCGGGCTTTGACGGCATTGAAATCTCGGCGGCACATCAGCAGTTGATAGACCAGTTCTGGTCGCCGCGCACCAATATGCGGACTGACGACTATGGTGGCAGTCTCGCCAATCGCATGCGGTTCGGCATCGAAGTGCTGACGGCGGTACGCGAAGCCGTCGGCCGGGACTTTTGCGTTGGTCTGCGCATGTGCGCCGACGAGTTCCACGAGGACGGGCTGGACCACGAAACGCTCAAAGAAATTGCGCAGGCCATGTCGGAGAGCGGCCTGATCGACTTCATCAGCGTGATCGGGTCTGGCGCCGACACACACAACACGCTCGCCAACTGCATGCCGCCGATGGCGTTGCCGCCCGAGCCCTTTGTCCATCTCGCCGCGGGTATCAAGTCGGTCGTCAATGTGCCCGTGCTCCATGCCCAGGGCATCCGCGACATCTCGCAGGCCGAGCGCATCCTCGGAAATGGTCTCGTTGACATGGTCGGCATGACGCGCGCGCACATTGCCGATCCGCACATCATGAAAAAGGTGCGAGAGGGTCGCGAGGACCAGATCCGCCAATGCGTCGGCGCCAACTACTGCATCGACCGCATGTATTCGGGTTCGGACACTTTGTGCGTCCAGAACGCGGCCACGTCGCGCGAAGCGACGATGCCTCACGTTATTGCGCCGACGAAAGGCGTGAAGCGGAAAGTGGTCGTCGTCGGCGGCGGTCCGGCCGGTCTCGAGGCTGCGCGCGTATCGCGCTCGCGAGGGCATGACGTCGTCCTGTTCGAGCGCAATCCCGCGGTCGGCGGTCAGATCAACCTGGCAGCCAAAGCGCCGCAACGCGAGCAGATGGCGGGGATCGTCCGCTGGTTCGATCTTGAAACGAAACGTCTCGGTGTTGATCGGCGATTGGGAATAGAAGCCACACCCGACATGATCCTCGCGGAACAGCCGGACATCGTCGTTATGGCCACGGGTGGCCGGAGCTTCACCGATCAGGTCGAAGCCTGGGGCGCCAAAGACGGGCTTTCGGTCAGCTCTTGGGACATCCTATCGGAAAAAGTGCCGCCAGCGGAGAACGTGCTTGTCTATGATGGCATCAGCGCGCACGCGGGGTTCGGCACGGCGGATTTTCTGGCGAGCCGTGGCTGCACCGTCGAGATGGTGACGCCGGATGTGAAGGTCGCCGACGACGTCGGTGGGACGACATTCCCGATTTTCTATCGGCGTCTTTATTCTCAGGGCATCATCCCGACACCGAGTTACTGGCTCGATCGTGTCTATGCAGAAGGCAACAAGAAGATCGCCGTGCTGCGCAACGAATATACCGACGAGATGGAAGAGCGCGCCGTCGATCAGGTCGTTATCGAAAATGGCATCACGCCGAACGTCGAGCTCTACTGGGCGCTGAAGGAACGCTCGCTTAATCGCGGTCAGATGGACCTTAAGTCGCTGTATGCGGCCGAGCCGCAGCCTTCGCTCCAAGAGACGACGGGCGACGGCCGCTTTCTGATGTTTCGCGTCGGCGATTGCGTTTCGATGCACAATATCCACGCGGCGATCTACGACTCGCTGAGATTGTGTAAGGATTTTTGATCGTGTCCGTCGCGCCTGCCATCACGGTGCTGTTCTGGCTCTCGGTCGCGACGTTGGGCGCGGGGCTCGCGCGGCGTGCGATGATGTGGCGTGTGGGGCAATCAGCCGACGTGGAATGGTCCGGGCTACTCGCAGTTCCCAAGCGCTATTTCGTGGATTTGCATCACGTCGTCGCGCGCGATCCCTACATCGCGAATGCGCATATAGCGACGGCGGGCGGTGCCGCTTCGGCGCTAGTGCTCGTCGGGCTCAACTATGGCCTCGGCCTCTATTGGCACGCATTGGACTGGGCGATCTTGCTCGCGGCAGCGGTCATGCTGGCGGGCGTGTATTTTGTCTGGCTCAGGCGTCGCGTGACGCCGCGTCGGCTCTCGCGCGGGGCCTGGAGCCGATTGCCTTATACGCTGGCGGCGTTCGCCATCGGATTAGCTATCCTTGTAGCGTTCTCTCCTCAGGCATTGTCTGCGGGTATTGCTATCGCCGCGCTCCTTCTCTTGCTCGCGGGCTCGGCTGAGCTTGCGCTTGGCATTGGTGTCGGCGCTCCGATGAAACATGCGGTCGCCGGGCTTCTGCACTTGGCTTTCCATCCGCGTTCAGAGCGATTTTCTGGCGTGCGGTCCACGGCCCTAAAGCCATTGGCGCTGGACAAGAGGCAATTCGGGGTCGCAATGCCCTCGGATTTTCGCTGGAACCAACTGCTGAGTTTCGATGCTTGCGTGCAATGTGGAAAGTGCGAGCAGGCATGTCCTGCATTTGCGGCGGGTCAGCCGCTTAACCCGAAAAAACTCATTCAGGACCTCGTCGCGGGGCTATCGAGTTCGAGCGATGGAGACTATGCCGGCAGCCCCTATCCTGGGATCGCGATCGGGTCTCATCATGGTTCGCCCGTCGAGGCGATTGTCCCGAAACTTATTGAGCCGCAGACGCTGTGGTCCTGCACGACATGCCGGGCGTGTGTCGAGGAGTGCCCGATGCTGATCGAGCATGTCGATGCAATCGTGGACATGCGCCGCAGCCTCAATCTAACCACGGGCGATGTGCCGGGAACGGCTCCCGGGATACTTGCCAACCTGCGCGAAACCGAGACGCAGGGCGGCAACGCGCGAGGCGCGCGATATGACTGGGCGATTGATCTCGACGCTCCTATCGCTCAACGCGGCCAAGCCCGTCGAACTCCTGCTCTTCGCGGGTGAGGGCGCGTTCGATATGCGCTATCAGCGCACGCTCAGGTCGTTCGTCAAAATTTTGAAGGCCGCCAAAGTCGACTTCGCCGTTCTTGGGGCGTGTGAGCGCGATACCGGCGACACGGCTCGCCGCCTCGGCGACGAGGCCACGTTTCAGATGTTGGCGAAGCAAAACATCGAAACGCTAGCAGCGCTTGATTTCAAACGCATCGTTACGTCCGACCCGCATGTGTTGAACAGTCTCCGCAATGAATACCCGGCGTTTGGCGGAAATTACATCGTCATTCATCATACCGCGCTTCTTGCCGAGCTGGCGGACCAAGGAAAGCTGGTTCTCAGGAAGTCGCAGGAAGCACGGACCCTGACTTATCATGATCCCTGTTATCTCGGCCGGTACAACGGCGAAACCGAAGCGCCACGCTCCGTCTTGCGGAAACTTGGCATTGAGGTGCGCGAGATGCAGCGCTCCGGACTTCGCGGCAGATGTTGCGGTGGCGGTGGCGGGGCGCCATTGACCGATATACCCGGCAAGCAGCGGATCCCCGACATTCGCATGGCCGATGCTCGTGAGGTCGGGGCAGACGTCATCGCCGTCGCGTGTCCGCAATGTACGGCCATGCTCGAAGGCGTCGCAGGGGCGCGAGCCGAGGTCTTGGATATCGCGGAGCTGGTGGCCTTGTCGCTGGAGGTTCAGCCATGAGCGAGGTGAAACGTATCGATCCGCGCCGAACTTACCGCATGACCCCAACGGGTCTGCGCCGCATTGTGCTCGGAGAGATTGGAGCTGGTGATCCGCAGGTAAACGGTGCGCAACGCTCGCGTGTGACGCAGGTTAAACCGTTGCGCACGAACCAGCCGGCGACGCGCTGGCATATGGCCATCGCGCACTCCTATCGTGGGCGCCTTGATGAGCACGCTCGGGAAGCTATTGCGGCCGCGGCCATCATCGCGACGCGCGAGACCGGAGTAATTGCCGTCATTCTCGGCGAACTCCACGAGGATGCGGCGGCGATGGGAGCCGATAAGGTCGCGGTAATTCCTGATTTGGCGGCAAGCCGGTTTCAGCCACAACACGAAGAGGTGGTCGTTGAGGCGTTGCTGAATGAATTTCAGCCCGAGCATGTCTTCATGCCGGACAACATGCTCGGCGATGGAGATCTCGGCCGGCGCCTGATCGCAAAACACCGAGGATCGGCAGCGGCGCATATATCGGAGATCGACGCGCATCACGTATCGGTGCCGTGGTCGAGTGGCGTTGTGCTCGCGAATGCTCCGTTGCCGCGCTTCGTGCTTCTTCAGCCGGGGGCGGTCGATGGCAATCTGCCGTTCGTCGGCGCCGGGGAGCTTCTGGCGATTTCGGAATCGGCGAAGACATCGAATGTCGCCGAGGTTTTCCGTGATCTGGGGTTGGAGCCGACAGAAGCCAGCGACATTGCGCTGGAGGAAGCCGATTTCATCGTTTCCGCAGGCAACGGCGTCGATAACGTTGCGACTATCGAAAGACTTGCCCGCACGCTTGGCGCCGCAGTCGGCGCAAGCCGCGTGGCAGTCGATGAAGGAAAATTCTCGCGGGACAAGCAGATCGGGGCGTCGGGCAAGTCGGTCGGTGCGACGACGTATTTCGCCATCGGCATTTCAGGGGCCGTTCAGCATCTGCAAGGTATCAAGGGCTGCCGTCATGTCATTGCGATCAATCGCGATGCCGGTGCGCCGATCGTCAAGCGAGCAGATCTGACGGTCATCGGGGATGCGGAGGAACTCATGCAGGCCCTCATTACCAGGGTCTCGCAGGCTCGCGGCCAAGCCGAGGCGCCGGAGGCCCAGCCATGAGTGCTTCGTTCTCCGTTGCCGCTTTGATATCGGCCGGCCGGCATCCCGTGAGCGGTGCGCCGCGCTCTTGTCGCGGAGACGCGGTTGCGATGGCATTGGGTAGGTCGCTGGTCGGCGACGCCCTTCGTGTGGTCCACGCCGGCGCCGAACAGGAACCGTCGCTTCAGGACTATCTGGCGTTAGGCGCAAAAAGCATTGAGGTTCTGCCGATCAGTCCGAACGGTGACGTCGTCGCTGTGCTCGCAGCCTACCTCAAGGACGTCGACATCATTCTGACTGGCGTCAGAGCTGAGCTCGGCGCAGGAAGTGGCCTGCTGCCTTATGCGTTGGCTCAGGCGTTGGAACGACCGATTGTTTCCAACGTTCTTGAGGCGAAAGTTGCAAATAGTGCGGCGTCCAGTGCGGATGTAGAAATTCGCCAGTTCCTACCCAAGGGCCAGCGGCGTCGCGCTTCGTGCGGTCTGCCTCTCGTGATTGCCGTTCACCCGTTGAGTTCTGTCGAACTCAAATACGCATATGCCCGCCGTTTGTCGGGTCGCATCGTACGCTATTTCGCCATCGCCGGCGATTGCGCAGGCGGTACATCCGAGCTGGACAGTCGAGAGAGTGCCACGCCGGCCCGTGCGGCTCAAAGCGCTGGACAAGAAATCGGGCCATGCCCGTTTGCTATCGGCAATCGTCTCGGAAACGAAGGGAGGCGTTGTCGCTTTTGAGGGGACAACCGTCGATAAAGCACAAGTGATGCTGAACTATTTGAGGGAACATCGTCTCGTCGATTTCTAGCGAGCCCTTCGAAGGGAGGACCACATGCAATTATCCAACGAACTGCGGTCCATGATCGCGCGCCGGCGGCCGGGATACAGCCTCGAGGCGCCCTTTTATCGAAGCAAAGACATCTTCGATCTCGATATGGACGTCATTTTTGGGAAGCACTGGATATTTGTCGGCGTCGAGCCGGACATTCCCGAGCCCGGCGATTATTTCACGGTACCGCTGGGTCGGACGTCGATCGTTGTCGCTCGCGACGACGACATGACGATTCGTGCTTTTCACAACGTTTGCCGTCATCGTGGAGCGCGCCTTTGCGACGGTGACAAGGGCAGCGTCGGGAATGTCGTTTGCCCATACCATCAGTGGACATACGATCTCAGTGGAAACCTCATCCATACCGAACACATGGGCGATGACTTCGACCGTAGCCAATTCGGTCTGAAGATGGTTCATGTCGGCAACGTCGCCGGTCTGTTGTTCATTTGTCTTGCCGACAATCCGCCCGCGGATTTCGAGCAGATGCGAAGCGACATGGAGCCCTACATCCTTCCGCATAGAATTAGCGACTGCAAGGTCGCGTTCGAAGAAGATCTCATCGAGAACGGGAACTGGAAGTTCACGATGGAGAACAATCGCGAATGCTATCATTGCAAATCGAACCATCCGGAACTTACGGTCTCGCTCTACGAATTTGGATTCGGCTATCAACCTTCTCCGGAAAATGCCGAGGAAGTCCGTTCATTCAAGGATCTGACGAAGCGCGAGCATGAGCGCTGGGAATCTTGCGGACTTCCTTCAGTCGAGCTGGAATTCCTCGACAGTCGCGTCACGGCGTATCGAACCGAGCGCTTGCCGCTCGATAAAGCCGGAGAATCGCAAACGCTGAACAGCAAGGTCGCCTGCCAAAAGCTGCTGGGTGATCTTACGCAGCGTAACCTTGGCGGCCTGTCGTTCTGGACCCAGCCGAATTCTTGGCATCACTTCATGAGCGATCACATCGTCACTTTCAGCGTCCTTCCCATCGATGCCGAGCGCACGCTGCTCAGAACCAAATGGCTTGTGCACAAGGACGCCGTAGAAGGACGAGACTACGATCCCAGGGAACTTAGCGCTGTTTGGCATGCAACCAACAAGCAGGATGGGGCGCTCGTGGAGCGCACCCAGATCGGTTCGCAGAGTTCCGCCTATCGACCAGGCCCGTATTCACCCTACACGGAAGAATTGGTCGAGAAATTCATGTCCTGGTACTTCAAGCGGTTGCGTACGGAAACCGGACAAGAGTCGGCGATCGTCAGCCCATTCGCAGCGAGCGCCTGATCCGTCATGAGCGAAGTTGGACGGCCCAATAGAATAGGGCCGGAACTCTGGGACGCAGTGCCGAGCAAGTGGAATCCCGATGAGGATGACACACTCGTATGCACTCACGTCCGGTCGGAAACGCACGACGTCAAGAGTTTCCTATTTCGTACGGCTTCGCCGAAGCTGTTTCGCTTTCGGCCGGGGCAGTTCATAACGCTGGAGCTCGAGATCGACGGCGCAATCATCAATCGCTGCTACACGGTATCTTCTCCGCCGACGCGCCCCGACACTTTATCGATCACAGTCAAGCGCGTTTCGGGCGGTACTGTTTCGAATTGGCTGCACGACAATCTGAAGCCCGGCACGAAGATCAAGGCGCTCGGTCCGGCGGGCGATTTCAGTTTCGCGCTGCACGCAGCTCCGAAATACCTGTTCCTGTCCGGCGGCTCGGGCGTAACGCCGTTGATGTCGATGTCGCGAACACTTTATGAGCTTGGTGAGGATCGAGACGTCGTCTTCGTTCATAGTGCGCGATCACCTCGCGACATCATTTTTCGCCACGAGCTGGCGATGATGACCCACGGCACGAACAACTTCCGGACCGCGTTTGTCTGTGAGCAGGTTGGTGAACACCGGGATTGGGCGGCTCCGACGGGCTATCTTTCGTTGCCACTGTTGAAGTCGATCGTGCCGGACCTGGCGCAGCGCGAGATTTTCTGCTGCGGGCCGGAAGCCTACATGGCCAGCGTCCGGGCGATGCTGAAGGACGCCGCTTTCGATATGGCGCACTACCATGAGGAAAGTTTTTCATTCGAGCGACAAGGCGTACCGCTTCAAGAGGTGGACGCAAAGGCAAGCCAAGCGGCGCCAGGCGAAACCTTCAAGATCGAATTCACCCGCTCGGGACGTACTATAGATTGCCGGCCCGATCAGTTCATTCTTGATGCGGCACGGGCAGCCGGTATGCGTCTGCCGTTTTCGTGCAGCAAGGGTGTTTGTGGCACCTGCAAGAGCCGGAAGCTTTCAGGTCAAGTCGCGATGACGCATGGCGGAGGAATCCGGCAGCGCGAGATCGACGCGGGCATGATTTTGATCTGCTGCAGCAAGCCGCTGGAAAACGTCACTATCGAAAAATAGCAACGAAGTCATTGTGTGCGGTCGCCTTGGGTCAGTCCTTGCGGCGCAGAATTGCTTGCAGCACGTCACGGACCCCAATGGCGCCGACGAAGCGATCGGCATCGTCGAATAGCGCCACCGGCGCGGTGCCGGACTTATGCATCGCGAGAATAACGGTCTTCAGGCTTGTGCCAGGTCTTGCCCAATAGACTGGAAATGAATTATCAGCCGACTGATTTTCGCATTCGCCGCACGTTACCCAGGTCGCTTGTCGTCCTGCAGTCTCGGCGGCTTCCACTTTGCCGTTCGCATCGAGCTTGAATTTGGTCGTCTTTCGGCGGTCGAGCCAGATCCAATTGTCCTCATCGGTTTCAAGATCGCGCCGGTCACGCATGACGTTCCAAGCTGTCAGCACCGATAGCGGATTGACGTTGGCGATGAAGTCGCGGACGTAGTCGTCGGCGGGCCGGAGGACGATGTCTTCCGGCGCTCCCGATTGCACGATCCGCCCGCTCTCCATGATGGTGATGCGGTTTCCGATCTTGAGCGCTTCCTCGAGATCGTGGCTTACGAAGATGATCGTCTTTTTGATGGTCTTTTGCAGTTGCAGCAGTTCGTCCTGCAACTTCGTGCGGATGAGGGGATCGAGTGCGGAGAACGGCTCATCCATCAGCAGGATCGGCGCGTCAGTGGCAAAGGCCCGCGCTAGTCCGACGCGCTGCTGCATGCCGCCCGACAGCTCGTGCACATATTTGTCGGCCCAAGTATCGAGCCCGACGAGTTTGAGCTGCCGGTCGACGCGCTCTTTGAGTTCCAAGGCTGCGAATACCGGCGAGTTCCAGTCCCAATCCCGCATTCTCGCGTACGGTTCGCCATGGGAGCAGTGCGAACTGCTGGAACACCATCGCGACCTGCTTCTGCCGCATATGGCGCAGGGTAGCGGCGTCGCATGAAGCGATGTCGATCATGCGGTCGCCATCCTTTACCAGGACAGCGCCACGCGACACCTTGTTGAGGCCGTTGACTGCCCTCAGCAAAGTCGATTTTCCGGAGCCCGAGAGTCCCATGAGGACGGATATCTCGCCCTCGTTGACGGTGAGGTTGGCTCCCGCTGCTCCAAGTACGGCCCCCGTCTTGGCCAAGATTTCGGCGCGAGTAGCACCTGCGTCGACCATGGCCAGCGTTCGCGGGATGTCTTTGCCGAAAATGATATCGACATTCTTGAAATCGACCGCGACACTCATTTTCTTACTCCCGATTTTACGGAAAGCGCGCGATCGAGGATGATGGCGAGAATGACGAGTGCCAGACCTGCTTCGATGCCGAGTGGGATGTTGCGATTGGCGAGGGCCTTGTTAACGGGATTTCCGAGGCTGGGTGCGCCGATGAGGGTTGCGAAAACCACCATTGATAGCGACAGCATGATGCATTGCGTAAGCCCTGCCATGATGGAGGGAAGCGCCGCGGGCAGTTCGACCTTCCACAGGAGTTGACGCTTCGTGGCTCCAAAACTTTCGCCGGCTTCGAGCATGGGCTTCGGGATCGAGGTTAGGCCAAGGTACGTCATGCGCACCGGGGCGGGCATTGCGAAGATGATCGTAACGATCAGAGCCGGGCGCGGCACCGAGACCAAAGAGAATAAGAATTGGAATGAGATAAACGAAGGTCGGCATGGTCTGCATCAGGTCGAGGATCGGCTGCGTGATGCGCCAGACATGAGGCTTATGCGCAGCCCATATGCCCATGGGCACACCGATCGCCATGGAGAGAGCCGTGGCTGAGACGACCAAGACCAGCGTTTGGACAGTTTCCTTCCAAAGGCCCTGGTTCAGGATGAAAAGAAATCCGACCAGCACGCCGATCGCCAGTGGTATCGATCGTCTCAGCCAATAGGCGAGGCCGGCGAGAACGACTGCCAGAATGACCGGAGGTATTTGCAGAAGCAGAGACGATGCCCCGTCGACGGTCGTCTCGAGGACGGTGGAAACAGCATCGAAGAACCATTGAAAATAATCGATAATAAAGTCGAAAACGGTCTTGCCGAACTGGCCAATAGGAATTTTCCAGCCGGTTATCAGCTTCGATACGGGATCCATCTGCGCGTTCCCAGAGCTGAAGCTCACTCCGGCTGTAGACGGCCGCCAATTGCGGCCGTCCGTACCTGCCGGGTGGATCTGGTTGAAGACCTTATTTCGCGAGTGCCGCCTTCACTGCAGCGGAGGCGTCCCCGCCGTCGAATGTCGTGACCCCTTCAAGCCAGGGCTTCGCAGCGTCTGGATTGTTCTTCAGCCACTCCAGAGCTGTCGCCTTCGGATCGGCGCCACTCTTGAGGACCGGCCCCATCATCGCGCCTTCCATGGCGAGATTAAACTTGAGGTTGCTCAGAAGCTTGCCGACGTTGGGGCATTCGGTTGTGTAGCCCTTGCGCACGTTGGTGCTGACCGTCGCGGCGCCGAAGCCGGAATCTCCCATGCCGTCAAGGTAGGCGATCTTCATCTCGCCCATGACCGGATGCGGCGTCCAGCCAAGGAACACGATCCATTCATTTTTCTTCATTGCTTTTTCGGCCTGGGTCAGCATTCCAGCTTCCGAGCTCTCGACCAGTTCGAAGCCTTGAAGGTTGTTTTCCGGCTTAGCGAGCATTGTGCTGATAATTCGGTTGCCGTCGTTGCCGGCTTCGATGCCGTAAATCTTGCCGCCAAACTGATCCTTGTGGGCGCCGAGATCCTTGAGGCTCTTCACGCCCGCATCTGCGACGTACTGAGGAACGACCAGGCCGTAACCGGCGTCGCCCAGATTTACGCCGATCGTCTCAACGGACTTATCATCGGTATAGGGCTTGATATCCTGGGTCATGCTCGGCATCCAGTTGCCGAGGAACACGTCGATATTTTTATTTTTCATCGAGGCGTAGGTCACCGGGACGGAGAGCGTCTTGACCTCGGGCTCGTAGCCGAGAGCTTCGAGGACGGTCGTTATGGTTCCTGTCGTCACCTGAATGTCCGTCCATCCCACATCGGCAAAGCGGACTTTCTTGCAAGTTGCATTTTCTGCGTGGGCCGCGGTTGCGGCCAGGACCAGGGCGAGGGCGGCCCCTATCGCTATGCGTGTCATGACAACTCCTATTGCTGGCAATGGCAGGCGGTATTGACAACAGTCTTCGTGCGGGACCGGGCAAAACCCGATCGTCGATCCGTCGGTAGCCTGTTGAAGGCGCCACCCGGCGAGGGCGACCCCTTTAGCTAATGGCTGCCGCCAGCTATCGATTTCACAATTACGACGCGATCTAGCGTTTACGCGCCCACGAGCGCACTCCTTGTACTGTAAGTGCTATTTCGGTTCGTCAGGACGATCCCGACGTCCGAGATCGTCAAACTCAAATCGACGGCACTCTCGCGCGGCTCGTTGCTTTTCGTGGCGGTGGCGTGGTGCTGAATTCTTGTACAGAGTGCTGCGGCTGGCGCTCACTTCGCGGTGTGCGCCCATAGAGGGCGCGATAGGACTTGCTGAAGTGGCACGTCGATTGGAAACCGCAGGAAACCGAGATCTGCGTGATCGACATTTGCGACTGCAAAAGCAGCTCGCGCGCCCGCCGCAGCCGAAGCTGCAGATAGTATTTGGTCGGCGTCGTCTCGAGCGACTCCTGGAACATGCGCTGGACCTGTCGCAGTGAAAGCCCTGCCAGCTTGGCGAGTTCGACTGCGGTCAGCGGCTCCTCGAAATTGGCCTCCATCAGCGCTGCGATGTCAACCAGGGCGCTGCGGTTAAATCCTAGGCGTGCCGCCACGGGAATATGCTGCCGGTCGAACCCGTCTCGCACGCGCTCCAGAATGAATTGATTGGAGATCTCGGCCACCAAGGTCTTGCCGAAGCTGCTGCGCACGAGGGCCAGCATCATGTCGATGGGAGCTGTCCCGCCCGTGCACGTCATTCGATCACGATCGATGACGAACAGTTCTTCCTGGAATTTGACCCGCGAATGGAACTCGCGAAGGCCGGCCATATTTTCCCAATGTATCGTGCATTTGTAGCCGTCAAGAAGCCCAGCTTTGACAAGCGCATAGGTGCCGGTACACAAACCTCCGAGAACGACCCCGTCGCGCGCGATACGGCGAAGAAGATTGACGACCTTTTCGTCGACGAACCGCGTGACGTTCGTTCCGCCGCAAACGAGCACCATGTCCGGATCATCGGCGGCGTCATAGGTGACGGCGTCGGCGAAGGCCAATCCACTGCTCGACGGCGCCGGCTTGCCGTCGACCGTCAGCACGGTCCATGAGTAATGGGTCTGGCCACTTAAGCGGTTGGCCATCCGGAGGACCTCGATCGCGCTTGAAAGCGCGATCATGGTGTATTCGTCCAACGTCAGGAACGCGATCTTTCGGATCGTGCTAAGCCGCGTGGGCAACTCTCTCAATTCGCACAAGCTCTCACCATCGCGTGCAAAAGCTCACTATCCGGCCCTCGCACCCCAAAGTGATGTCGCTTTAGGCATCAAGCCAAGCAATTGGCCACTTCGAATGCGCGTTTGGCCCCGGTCAAAGAACCGTCGCAAAATACTAGCACTTGGTCGCCTTTTGACAAGTTCTAGAAAGTTTAATTCTTGACGAGCCCTCGGATCTCCCCTCGCGAGAGAGGTCGGCGCCTTGCGCAAGGCCATTTCATGGACGCCGGCCGGGACATTCTTTTGCTGTCGCAGGCGACATCTTTTGCGTCGCATCTGACATTGCTTGAAAAAGGCGGGACCGGCATAGGGGGATGGGTGTCGGGCACGCAACGGTTTGTGTGCTGAGAGTTGCAGCGATAGAGCCGCTCTGGCGTCGCTATCGCCGCAGATCCAATGAGTGAGCGCAATGGTGCAGGTGCTGCAGAACTACATTGGAGGCCGCTACCTTGCCGCCAGGGGTGGGCAGGCTTTTGAAAACACCAATCCTGCCACAGGGGAGCTCATATCTCGCGTCGAGATCGCTCTGGAGCCCGAGGTCGACGCGGCGCTTCGCTCAGCTCAGGAAGGTTTGATCCGCTGGTCGGCCATGTCGGGCGCCGAGCGTGGCCGTATCCTTAATAAGGCAGCCCGGATATTGCGCGATCGAAATCGGGAGCTTGCCGAGATCGAAGTTCGGGATACCGGCAAGCCCATTCAGGAAGCGGAAGCGGTCGACGTTGTCAGCGGCGCGGATAGCGTCGAATATTTCGCCGGCGTCGCAGGCTCATTGCGGGGCGAACAGATCGCGCTGAATAATGCGTTTGTCTACACGCGGCGCGAACCGATCGGCATTTGCGTCGGTATCGGCTCATGGAACTATCCGATCCAAATCGCGTGCTGGAAGTCGGCGCCGGCATTGGCTTGCGGAAACGCAATGATCTTCAAGACCTCGGAAATGACGCCGACGACTTCGGCAAAGCTCGCGGAAATTTACTCGGAAGCAGGCGTTCCGGACGGGGTCTTCAATGTGTTGCACGGTGATGCACGAACTGGATCGCTGCTCACGACCGACCCTCGTGTCGCTAAGATTTCGTTGACCGGATCGGTTGGGACGGGAAAGAAAATCCTTGCCGCCGCGGCAGCTTCTCTCAAGCGCACGACCATGGAGCTGAGCGGCAAGTCGGCGCTCGTCGTCTTTCAGGACGCCGATTTACGGCAGGCAGTATCGGCTGCGCTGCTTGGCAATTTCTATACGCAGGGCGAAATCTGCACGAATTGCACGCGCGTCTTCGTTCACGACGATATTTATGATTCCTTCGTCGATATGGTCGTCGAGCGGACGAAGAAGTTGCGCATCGGCGATCCGCTGGCGCCGGAAACGCAAATCGGAGCATTGATTTCAGGGCCGCACATGGAGCGCGTTCTTGGATTCATCGCCGCGGGACAGGCTGAAGGCGCGCGCCTCTGTTACGGTGGGGAGCGCGTTGATGCTGCTCCGCTCGATCGTGGAAATTTCGTACGGCCCGCCGTCTTCTCCGAATGTACGGACGATATGAGCATCGTTCGTGAAGAGATATTCGGACCAGTGATGTCGGTGTTACGATTCCGCGATGAAGACGATGTCATCACCCGGGCTAACGCGACGCGGTTCGGGTTGGCTGCAGGCGTTTTTACCCGCGATTTGGCGCGTGCCCACCGTGTTGCGGCGCGTCTTGAGGCCGGAATCTGTTGGATAAACAATTACAATGTGACGCCAGTTGAGATGCCCTTCGGCGGCATCAAGGAATTGGGGTTCGGTCACGAGAACGGACAAGCCGCTATCGAGCACTATACGCAGTTGAAGAGCGTCTACGTGGAACTCGGCGACGTTCAATGTCCATACGAATAAAAGAGACGTCCAATAACTTGAGCCGATGAGATCGAGGTCTGCATAGCAATGAGCACCGTCCAAGACTTCGACTATATTATCGTCGGCGCCGGGTCGGCGGGGTGCGTGCTCGCCAATCGCTTGGCGGAAGATTCCGGTACGCGTGTTCTGGTTTTGGAAGCGGGCCCTCAGGACTACAGCATTTTCATTCACATGCCGTCTGCGTTTGCCTACCCGTTGGCTGGGACCAAGTACAATTGGTGGTACGAGTCCGAGCCCGAGCCGTTTCTCGACAACCGCCGCATGTATTGCCCGCGTGGAAAGGTCGTCGGGGGCTCATCGTCTATCAACGGCATGATCTACATTCGTGGCCATGCTTTCGACTATGATGCTTGGGCGCGCCGCTCCGGTCTCGAGGATTGGAGCTATTTCGATTGCCTGCCCTACTTCAAGAAGGCCGAGACGCGCCTCAAGGGCGGGGACGCCTATCGCGGCAGTTCAGGCCCACTATTCGTAACGACCGCTCCGTGCACGAACCCGCTCTACGACACCTTCATCGAGGCTGGCCGCCAGGCTGGATATCCCGTGACCGAGGATATGAACGGTCAACAGCAGGAAGGTCTCGGCCGGATGGATATGACCGTCTACAAAGGACGGCGATGGAGCGCTGCGCGCGCTTACCTGCGTCCCGCACAGAAGCGTGGCGGCGTGGAAGTCAGGCCGAAGTCCCTTGTAACGCGCATCCTGTTCGAAGGTAAGCGAGCCGTCGGAGTCGAATATAGCCGCGGCGGTCGACTTCAGACGGCTCGGGCCAATCGTGAAGTGATCGTCAGTGGTGGCGCGATCAATTCGCCGCAAATCCTGATGCTGTCGGGCATTGGCAACGCCGACGAGTTGCGCAAACTCGGCATTCCGGTCGTGCAGCATCTGCCTGGCGTCGGCGAGAACCTGCAGGACCACATTGAAGCCTACGTGCAATACGAATGCATGCAGCCGGTTTCGCTTTATAGCGCCAACAATCCGTGGGCGAAGTTCAAAATCGGCGTCGAGTGGGTTCTTACCGGCAAGGGGCTAGGCGCGACGAACCATTTTGAATCTGGTGGGTTCATTCGCAGCGAGGCAGGCGTTCTTCATCCCGACCTTCAATACCACTTCTTTCCGATGGCTATCAGCTATGACGGCACGTCCGCTGCCAAGGCACACGGATTTCAGGCGCACATCGGTCCGATGCGTCCGACGAGCACTGGCTTCGTCAAGCTCAAGTCAGCCGATCCGCGTCAGTACCCGCGCGTCCTCTTCAACTACATGAAGACGGAACAGGATCGCAAAGAGATGCGCGCCGGGATACGTCACACGCGCGAGATCTTTGCCCAGGAAGCCTTCGACCCTTATCGCGGCGCCGAGCTGACGCCAGGGCCGAAAGCAGTCAGCGATGCAGATATTGACGCATTTATCCGCGCCAAGGCTGAAAGTGCTTACCATCCCTCATGCTCCTGCCGCATGGGGTCCGATGAGATGGCGGTGGTCGATGGGGTAGGCCGGGTACACGGTGTGGAAGGGTTGCGCGTCGTCGATGCCTCGATCATGCCGGACGTCGTTAGCGGTAATTTGAATGCCCCGACCATCATGATGGCGGAAAAGCTGGCGGATGCTATCCGCGGCCGGCCTCCCTTGCCTGCTCAAGAGGTTCCGGTGTGGGTCAATCCCAATTACCAGACGCGGCAACGGTAGAAAAAAGGTCGGTGCTCGGCTTTCGTCTTTCGGCAGGCACGAAAGATTTATATTCCTCCTCGATTACAAGCACTTGGCCTTCACGCGGCCTTGGAAATCCGGCCAGGGTTCGACCGGCCATGCGTTTCGGAAGACGGCGCCAATCGAAATTGCCCAACAACGCCGACCAATCTCTCGGCCTCTTCCGCCAAGCTCTGGCTCACGGCGGTTGCTTCCTCGGACATGGCGGTATTCTGCATTGTCGCTTCATCCAGCTCGGCGACCATCGTGTTCGCCACCTGCAGGCCCGACGCCTGCACCTGAGTGCGGCTCGAAATCTCGGAAACGATCGACGCGATCTTTGCTACGCTGGTCACGATGCCATCAAGGGACTGACCGGTTTGCCCGACCAGCTTCACGCCTCGCCCGACGAGCTCGCTCGAGTTCGAGATGAGGTTCTTGATCTCTTTTGCCGCTTCGGCCGAGCGCTGAGCCAGAGCACGAACCTCCGAGGCAACGACCGCAAAACCTCTGCCTGAATCTCCCGCGCGCGCGGCTTCGACGCCTGCGTTGAGGGCGAGAAGATTAGTCTGGAAAGCGATTTCGTCGATGACGCCGACGATCGTCTGAATTTGCGCAGATGATTTCTCGATATCATTCATGGCGGAGCTTGCTGCGCCGACGATCTTGCCGCCCTCTTCCGCCGCTCTGCGTGCACTTCCGGCGATCTCGCTCGCATGCTTCACATCGCTCGCCGTCGCGTTGACGGTGGTCGTGACCTCATTGAGGCGGCTTGCGGCCTCTTGGAGATTTGCGGATTGATGTTCGGTCCGCTTCGAGAGCTCCTGCGACGCGTCCGCTATTTCGCCGCCGCTCGACTTGATCGAGTGCGAGCTTTCCGAGACGTTTTTCAGGACCTCGGCCAGCTTCGCAGCCGCTGAGTTGAAGTTCATTCTGAGCTCCTCGAAATCTGAGCTGAAGCCCGTCTCGATGCGGAAGGCCAGATTACCGCTGGCAAGCTCGTCGAGCCCTTTGCCTAGGGTCCGGATAGTCCGATCGATCACTTGCGCTTCGGCGGCCTTCTCGGCGTCGCGGGTCGCCCGCGCGGCTTCCTTCTCGCTCTCACGAGCCTGGCGCTCGGCTTCCTTTTCGGCCTCTCGTACCGAACGCTCGGCTTCCTTTTCGGCGTCGCGGCTCAGTCTCTCCTTCTCGGCAGTGATCTCGAGTTCGCGAGCCTTTCGGCCGTTGTCCTTGAAGATCTGAACAGCCGACGCCATGGCGCCGATTTCGTCGCCGCGGCTCGTACCCTCAACGGGGGTATCCAGACGGCCGTCCGCCAAGGCACGCATGCTCTGCTGCAGTCGGCTTAAGCGGCCGCGTGATGCTAAGTGCGATGAAGCCGCCGATGACTGCGCGCGATGATGGTTCTATTTCACGCCCAATAGAATTGGGAGTCAAGAAAATATGAACGTTTTATAATTGGAATTGCGCTGACTGCGCCGATCTTCCTGAATGGAAGCCGAAGACCTATTCCACCCGTCGAATTAAGAGGTCTTCGTCAATTCGCGACGTGTCGCCCCCGTTCGGGACCTGATCATCTAGCGAGCTATAACGTCGTCTCGCATCGCAGGAACTTCGCTGGAGCAGTTTGTCCTTGCTCCAGTGCAGGCTCGAAAGAACGTGGTTATGCGGGACGCGTCGAAGCCGCCGGTGTGGACTTCAGGCGGGCGATGGCCTCCTCCGCGTAGGCCTCGAGTTCCGGCAAGAGGATAACGCTCTCCTGCTCGTTGGGATCTGTTCGGGCGATAACAGCCGATATCGGTTTGTCGCTCAGATTGATCGGCAGGTGCGGTACTCCGGCCGGGATGTAGAACAAGTCACCTGCTTTCGTGATGGCATGATGCTGAAGGCGATCGCCGTAGAGAGCGATGGCCTCGCCCTCGAGAACATAGATGGCTGTTTCGTGGTTTTCATGCATATGGGCTTTCGCCCGGCCACCCGGCGGAATGGTGAGCAGGTGCATGCAGATGCCCCTGGATCCGACAGTCTCGGCGGCGATGCCGCAGAAATAGGTCAGGCCCTGCTTGCCATCGTAGGTGTCGGCAGCACGAACGACATGACACGTAGGTTCCGAAGCGCCGGGCATCTTAAGAATCTCCGTATTAAAGGACATAGTAACGAGAGTAATGCATCCAAGGCGACCGCGCGCGGATTTCTAGTCTCCTGCCGGTGCTCGGCGGCCCATGTCCGCTCTTCCTGGAGCCAGTTAGCGCGTCGAAACTCGCGCACTTGTCGAGTTTCGCTGCGTCTCTTGCCCCCTCAAAAGCCGACGCCACCCTCGCTTTTCCCTGCGAGGGCGGTGTTGATAATAGGTCTAGTTGGCCAACAGCTGAAGTCGCAGATCTCCCAAATTGTCATCTGCTACTCTCTCCAAACCCCGTATCATTCGGGAGGGAACCGAGGTCTGTCTTTGGTCAGAGACAGCCGAAGATTGGACACTCTATGGCGTTTCGATAGCCGTCGCTATTTGCATGGTTAAACAGATTTCGCAGGTCAAAATCGCACTCGGGTGAGAGTGGTAATTCATCTAAGATGTTTTTGAGATGTTTTGGCACTCCCGTTTGCCCGCTGGCGATCAGTTGCTACCCGCCCGATAAAGTCAAAATAGGGATACCCCCGACTGCTCAAACGGCGCCCAATCAGATTTAGAGGGAGGACGACCGAGAAAAATTTAATTTTGCGACCGCGGTTGCAACCCAAATGTTTGAAGATATTTCGTGTTAGAAGCGTGCCTGATGCAATGAGGAGGCTCCGTGGCTGACACCGGATCACCGATGAACTCACCATCACCTAACTTGACGGAAGTTACCGTTGAGTCCCCAGTGCCTGCGCGCAATGAAGATTTGCTTCTGCGAACGCTGCCTTATCTCGTGGTGCTGGCGCTGACAATCGCCGGGGTCGCCTTCACCAGCATTACGCATACGCCTCTCATTCGCTATTGGGAGTTATTGGCGGCAGCGACAGGGATCATCTGCGTCACTACAGGATGGTCTGATCGCGACAAGGAGGGCCGTTTTGAACTGATATGGAAGCAAGCAGCCCATTGGATAGCAATTATCGTAGCCATGAGAATTGTGCTGCTCCCTGACATTCAGACGATGTATACTGGGCCGGCCACAGGCTACACTCTTCTCTTGCTGCTGGCGCTTGGCACTTTTCTCGCTGGGTTGAATATTTCATTTCAATTATGCGTGCTGGGATTCGCCATGGTTGTGGCGGTACCGGCGATGCTCTGGCTCAAACAAACTGCCCTCTTGGCCTTCTTGATTGTCGCCGCGATCGTAGGAATTGGAGTGGCGTTCTGGCGGCGCTAGTGCCGCGATACCGGACAGTGAGGGCACTTCGGAGATACAATCATGTCATTCTTGGGTGCAATACTTTCAGTTATTGCGGGCCTAGCGATTATGTCATTCGGTCTCTTGCTGTTTTACGCGTGGCTGCCGCTGTTTTACGGCCTGTTCGGTTTTGATATCGGTCTTCTTCTCGGTAGATCGTTGACTGGAGACGTCGGGTTTATCGCGATTACCCTTGGCATTGTCGGCGCGGTTATTCTCGCAGGTGCAGCGTATTCCCTCGAACCGTATCGGCGTATTCTCCTCGGCGTCTCGGGTGGTGTTCTTGTCGGACTCTCGCTTGCGTCGGCGTTCAACTTGGATAGTTCCAGCGGCGGCTTCTTAGGCACCGTTTTGGCCGCAATCGGCGGTTTCATCGGCGCGGGCGTCGTACCGAAATACTTTGACTCTTTCATTATTGTCGCGTCGGCATTCGGCGGAGCAGTCCTGGTGATGGCGGGCGCACATCTGCTTCTGCCGGGCGTCGGACTTTTTGATCGCGCCGCCGGCGGCATCCTTCCGACACTGATGACAATAGTACTAACCGTAGTCGGCATAAGCTGGCAGTTTAGCAACATCGCTAAGTGGGTTGAAATGCAACCCATGTCCGATGGGCTTTCCGGCAAGTCCGTAAAACAAGACTTGAATCAAGGGAGAAAGCGCTGATGAAGCGCACTACGGGGTTGTCGTTGTTGGCGGGCGTTCTCTTTGCCTGCATGTCCATGAGCAACTCTCCTCAAGCCGCGCCAGCCTCGGTCAACATCTGCAAAAGTGCTGCGGTGACTCAGTGTTCTAGCATCGTCAGCGACGTGCGTTTACGTCGTCGTTGCCATTGCTGGTGGCGTTGGGGCCGTCGCCATTGCCGCTGCTGGTGGCGGTAAGCCAATTTTGATTCAGTGCTTTTTTTGTTCGGAGTCGGTCAATGAGCCTCAGACCCAACAGTGGCGCGCCGCTGTCCGTTGGATTGCTGCTTAGAGACCTACCGAAGCTCGTCTGGGCGCTGGTTCTTCTCATTTGTGCCGTGGCGTACGTTGCGATCAAAGCGCGACGACCCCAGTGAGGAGCGCGCATGGCCCGAACGACGAGCGTGGTCGCTCGGAAAGAACGCTAAAGCTCGAAAGGGCTCGGCGCCGGAGCGAGATGTGATGCAGCGCAATGTCGTACGCTTCGCGGTTGTGGTCGCGATGGTGCTGGCGGCGATCGCTACGGGTATCGGCCTGGGGTTCGGCCTGTACTATTTCTTTAAGCCGATCCACGGGGCTGTCCAACAGTCGGTGTTGGAACCGCCATCGACAATCCGCCTCGCATTGGACTAGCGATGTCGCAAACCCTGCAGCCGAAGCCTCAAGATCCCGGCCCGTCTGCCTCGCGATTGCAACTCGCGGGGTTCATAGTTGGGGCGGCCCTAATCGTATTTTTTCTATCGAAGGTCCTACTCGTAATATTTGCATCGATCCTGTTTGCAATTGCGCTCTGCGGCTTAGCCAGGCTGATCACCGCCCATGCCAAGGTTCCCCACGCTCTGGCCGTGGTGATTGCCGCATTGGCTGGCGTCGCCGCTATCGGCTGGCCGTTCATGATATATGGTTCGCGCCTGTGGGCGCAGTTCGACGAAATTGCGATGGACATACCGGAAGCAGTAACCTCGATCAAAACATCCCTCGAAGCCCACTCATCGGTTCAATTTCTTGAGCAGATTTTTGGAGACATAGATTTCTCGAGAATAGCCGCTCCGGTTGCGACACACCTCACATCAATCATCTCGTTGGTGAGCACGATAATCGCCTACGCGATCTTACTGCTGTTCGGCGGTGTATATCTCGCGCTTAGTCCAGATCTTTACGTAAAGGGCCTCCTGCGATTCACTCCCCTAAGTTACAGAGACCGCGTGCAGCAATTTGTCGAGCGATCGGGCTCCTCGCTCCGGATATGGTTGTCTACCCAGCTTCTTGTGGTTCTGATCAACGGAATCTTCGCGGGAATAGGACTCTGGGCCTTTGGCGTCAACGATGCTGCGGCGCTCGCTATGCTGGCCGGCCTTCTCTCGTTCATTCCCTATGTGGGAACGATTATCGCGATGATAATCGGGGGGCTGGCGACGCTTCCGCAAGGAGCCGTCTTCGTGCTCTATGCGCTCATGGTCCTCGGTGCCACGAGCGTCGTCGAGGGATATTTCATCACGCCCTACATTCAAAGCAAGACGCTTTTGCTTCCTCCCGTAGTCTTGATCTTTGCGATATTCACATTCACCATCTTGTTCGGCACGCTCGGGATTATCCTCGCGGCTCCCCTGACCGTCGTGGCGATTGTTGCGTTAGACATCTTCTATAAGCCTGCATCGGCATAACAGCTGGTACTGCCGGACGACGACGGTCGCCGCGGCGTCGGCCCGTAAACAGCTGGCTCAGCGACAGAATACTTCTCGATCGGCGTCCTGCAGATGCACCAACAACCGTATCGATTGCTACCGCCGCCCGGTCACCCCGCTTTTGAATATCCTTGACGACAAAAACCGCTAGCGGGGGCTGGCTCTTTGGAGCATTCTCCCGGAAAAATTGGGAGATCTTCCCGATAAGAGTGCCGATATTTCCTGGCACGGCGGAGGTAAGGTTGAAGGCGGCCGGAATCCTAAGAGCTGCACTCTTTGCCGGCGGTGTTCTTTTTCTGACCGGCTGCAATGCCCCGCACTCTGAAGAGGTCGAGGGCCGCAACGCAGCTCCAGACGTTGCTCCTCCCGTTCACACCATTGCGCTCGTGGCGTCCAACCAAGCCGTGAAACTTGAAGGTATTGCCACCGTCCTCAATCCCGACACGCTTCTCCAACTCGATGCCGACATCCGTTCTGCGACGGTCGCTGCCAACTTTAGTCATGGACAGCTCGAACGATTCAAGGCTTCGACCATGCTTTCGAGGCAAATGCTCGAAAGCGCTGTGCGCCAAGAGGGGATCGATGCGTCACAGTTGAAGTTGCTATCGACCCGGCTTCGACAATCGTGGGGCGACAAGGCGCCATTCTTAAATGCCGATGTCCGCCAAGCATTGATGGCGGATATCGCCAGCGGATCTCGGGCCGTGCTTCGCCTTGACTTCCCCGACATGGCGGCGGAGATCCCGCAAAATGCTCGGGTCGTGCCTCTTCGTGGAGGTTCGGAAACGAAGGTCGACACCTTGTGGGCCGCGCCGTCCGGGAATGTTGCGATGCCCGGAGTATCATTCTTCGGTTTGATCGACGCTGGTCCCGGACTTCGCGCCGGCGATCGGGCTCGGGTTATCGCCGACAATCCGGTGAGGCTTACGGGAGTGATCATTCCGAGCGCCGCAGTGGTCGTCTATGGTAGCAAGTCCTGGTGCTACGTGGAAACGGGACCTAAGAAGTACGAACGTAAGTTAGTGTCGCTCGACACGCCCGTAGACGACGGATTTCTCGTGACGAACGGCTTCGATCCCGGCACCCGCGTCGTCGTGAAAGGCGCTTCCGTTCTTCTTGCGCGGGAAGCGACGCCGGCCGGCCTCGACGATGATGACGATGGCGGCTCGCAACCGCCGACCCCGGTGGCCGGGGCAAAATCTACTACATCGCCGCTCGCACAAGATCACACCGGCCCGCACGCCGATCCGGACTAGGCCGCATGAACGCACTTATCCGCTGGTCGATACGATACCGCGGCTTCGTCGCCCTGCTTGCGGTCGTGTGGCTCATCGCCGGAAGCTTTCTCGCGATGCGGGCTCCGCTCGATGTTTTTCCCGAATTTGTCCCGCCGCAGGTCACCATTCAAACGGAGACCCCGGGCCTCGCGCCTGAACAGGTCGAGCAGATCATCACGCGCCCGATCGAGGCGGCGATCATCGGCGGCCCCGGTATCGATACGGTTCGCTCGGAATCGATCTACGGGCTCTCTGTGGTCCTCGTAACGTTCGAAGAAGGCGCCGACGCGAATGCCGCGAGGCAAGGCATCGCCGAACGTCTGACTACGCTCAATGGAAAACTTCCGGCTGGAATTGGACCTCCAAAGCTGACGCCTCTGACGTCAAGCACAATGGATGTCCTAAAGCTCGGCATCGTGTCCGATCAGGTCGATCCCTATACGCTTCGCGATATCGCCGACTGGACGATCAAACCGCGATTGCTCGCAGTGCCGGGAATTGCTCGCGTTACCGTTTACGGAGGCGCAATCCGGCAGGTGCAAGTCCAACCCGACCTCGACCGTCTTTCGGCGCTCGGGCTCACAGTCGACGACGTTATGAATGCAGTCAGCGGCGCCATCGCGCTCAGAGGCGGAGGCGTCGTCGAGACAACCGCGCAGCGAATTACCATCGAAACGCAGCCTCCATCACCCGACCCGCAAACAATTTCCGAAGCCGTCGTCACGATGCAGAACAATCGGCCAGTGCGTCTCGCCGATGTCGCCAACGTCACGATCGCGCCGGCCGCCAAGATCGGCGATGCAACGATCATGGGCCAGCCGGGTGTCTTAATTACCGTTTCCGGCCAGTTTGGCGCCAATACGCTTGAAGCAACGAAGGCGACCGAGGAGGCGCTCGCCGAGCTTAAGCCGGCGCTCGATCGGCGTGGCATCGTCATGTATCCAGCGCTGCATCGACCGGCGTCGTTCGTCGTGCGCGCTCTCAAGAATCTTGAAACGGCGCTGACTCTCGGCTCGGCGCTGATCCTGATCGTGCTTTATGCCTTTCTTAGAAGCGTTCGCGCGTCACTTATTTCGTTCCTTGCCATTCCGCTGTCGCTCCTTGCTGCAGTCGTCGTGTTGAGCGAATGCGGGCAATCGCTCAACACAATGACGCTTGGAGGTTTCGCGCTGGCGCTCGGCGTTCTTGTCGATGACGCGATCATCGATATCGAGAATATCGCGCGACGCTTGCGTCTTGCCGGGCCCAACGCCGACCGTCTGAAAGTCATCGAGGATGCTTCCGTCGAGATCCGCGGCTCAATGCTTTACGGCACGCTCGCAGTGATATTTGCGTTCTTCCCAGTGCTATTTGCTGGCGGCGTGCAAGGCCGATTCATCGGACCCATGGCCTTGACGTTCATCATCGCGGTGCTTGCGTCGATGCTCGTCGCATTGACTGTTACGCCCGCGTTATGCGCGCTATTTCTGACGAAAAGCGAGGACACCAAGGAGTTGCCCCTTCTGAAAGGCTTGAAAGCCGCTCAGCAATCCGTTTTGGCCGTCGTAAGACGCGCTTGGGGTCTAACAGTCCTCCTCCTCTCTTTGGGGGTGATCGCAGCGGCGGGTGTCGTTCCATTTCTTTACAGCGAGCTCATTCCGCAGTTCCGTGAAGGTCATTTTGTTTTGCAGATGGCGATGGCTTCCCCCGGCACATCGACCGATGACGTCGTTGCGGTCGGCGAGCGCGTCACAAGCGCTTTGCTTAAACTGCCGTTTGTGGAAACCGTGGCCCATCAGATCGGCCGTGCCGAAGCCGGTGAAGATACCTGGAGCGTCGACAGAAGCGAATTTCATATCGAGCTAAAGCCGGTGCATTCCGAGAGCGAGGAAGAAGCTCAGAGCATCATTCGCGACACGCTTAAAGATTTCCCGGAAGTGAGAAGCGAAACACTGACGTTTCTGGGTGACCGCATCAGCGAAAGCCTAAGCGGCGAGACTGCGCAGGTCGTCATCAGCGCGGTCGGGACCGATCTCGCCTCGCTGGAAAGTGCCGCGGCCGATATCCAGAAAGTCGTGGCCGATATTCCAGGTGTCATCGATCTCAGGATGCCGAGAAGCGCTACGGTGCCTACGCTTTCGGTCAAGCTCGATCCAGCCGCGCTCGCAACCTATGGGCTTTCTGCGCGCGATGCGCTTGAGACGATCCAGACAGCGTTTGCCGGAACTACGGTGGGCCAGACTTATAATGGAGCCCGCACAGTCGATGTCGTTGTCATTCTCGCACCGGACGATCGGAACCGGATCGGCGCACTCGACAAGCTGATGATCGGGAACGCAACAACGAGAACTCTTCTGAAAAACGTCGCCGCGATAACGCTCACCGAGGGCCGCTCCAACATCCAACATGCCGGCGCACAGCGTCGCGTCGCGGTAACATTCAATGGGGCCAAGGGGCATTCGTTGCGAGAGATCGTGGGCGAAGCGCGCGAGCGCGTTGGCGCGCTGAAACTGCCCAAGGATGTCTATGTATTATTCGCGGGCCAAGCCGAAGCGGAACGCGAGGGTCAAATCAGGCTGGCCGGTCTAACGGCATTGAGCACCGCACTCATCATTGCTGCGCTGACTATGGCGTTCCGCCGGCGTGGGCTTGCCGTACTGGTTTTGATCAATTTGCCGTTTTGCTTGATCGGCAGCATCGCGGCGATCGTTGCAAGCGGTATCGGAATGACTCTCGGGAGCTTGGTCGGATTAATCACCGTTTTCGGCATAGGTGCGCGCAACTCCGTGATGATGCTCGCGCACGTCGAGCATGTCGCCGACGATGAGGGCAAGGGGTGGAGCGCTGAAACCATCCGGCTCGCGGCGGCCGAGCGGTTGGCTCCGGTATTTATGACCGCGCTGATGGCAGCGCTCGGGCTGGTTCCTCTCGCACTGGGTCTTGGGCGGCCTGGACACGAAATCGAAGCACCCATGGCGATCACCATACTCGGCGGACTGACGACGGCTACGCTTCTGAATCTCGGCATTTTGCCGGAAGCGCTTATTCGTCTGGGCCGCTTCCTCCGCATTTCGGAGGGGTCGCAATATCAAGCGGCACCGCCGAATGTTCAACGAGCCGAGAAAACTTCCGCGGCGGAATAAAAGTGCCTCACGACGTCGCGAAGGCTTGTCTTCGCTCGGGTCAATGTATTGGTCGTTCTTCCGCCTCTTACATAAATGTCTGCTAAGGTAGAACATGGCCAAAATTAATATCGTCCACTCGACGGAATACACGTACCGCAATGCGGTTGGCCTGCTTCGTCACCGCTTGATGTTGCGCCCTGACGATAGCCACGATCTGCGCCTTCATCACGCTGTCCTTGATATCGATCCGAAACCTTCCCTCATCCATTGGGCACATGATGTGTTCGACAATTCGATCTGCTTTTTGGAATGGCCGGAGACGCTGAGAACGGATCGGCTCCGCATTGTCTCGACCCTTAACTTAACTCATCACCCGGCGATTCTCTATCGCGAGTGTCTTTGGCTTGACGCGGCCAGATTTTCTTTAGACCGCTCGGATTAGATGGCCGAGTCCGCCGTTTTCAACGGCGTCTCGCGGTTGGCGAAAAGAAAGAAGTTATCCCATCGCTGATCTAGAAGGATGAGCGCTTCGTCGAGAGGCAGGACGGAGAGCTCCTTATTGTTACGTTTCAGCAGGCCAAGTCGCTCGAGTTTAGCCAACGCATCGTCCACCTCAAAATCAATATCGATATCTAATGTCATTTTCAGCCATTCCTCGATTTGCACGTCGAGCGTCGTCTGATCGGGTGGATCGCTCGACGTCAGCAGGAAATAATAGGCGAGGAAAGCCTCTTTGCATTCCTGCTCCTCCGCCGCGCCGACGATGTAATCGAAAATCCCGGCATTGTTGCTGACGTTGCGGAAATAGCAGTGGTCGGAGATCTGCTTTTGATATTTGAGCGATAGGCGTTCGTATTTGAGGCGTTGACGCATGATTAAACCGCCGAGCGCCGCGACGCCGCTCAAAGCCGCGAGCGACTTAACGACCTGCTCGTGCTCGACCGGCCCCGTCAGGCCAAGATAGAAGCCGGCTACGAGAAACAGAACTGTCAGCGTCGGCAGAAGATTGGCGAGCAAGGGAATGCCACCCGCCAACGCGGGTACCGCGATTGTCAGCTTGTCGTAAAGATTCATCACCACCCGTATCTTGGGAAAGAGCATGTGGAGATCGGTCGCAGCGATATGGCGAAAGTGTTTGATGAGAATCGATCCGGAGCGCAGTCGGCTGGTCTTCAATGCCTTGAGCTGCCGCTTCGATTTGATTTCGCCGGGCAGTTTGATCGTGACCATCAGAACGACGTTGTCGAAAACCCAAGTCTCGATCAGATGTTTGCGTAGTCCGAACCATTTGCGGATATCGACGAGTTCCTTGTGGTGCCCGCGGCGAAAAAACCTGACCTGATGATAGAGCTCCATGGTGGTTTCGACTTTCACCCGCAGGACCGGACGATTTGCATGGGCTTTTTCGATCTCTTCCAGCGGTAGCTCTCTGTAGTTCGCGCCTTTCAGAACTTTGTCCAGCGTCTGCAGAAATTCGGTGCGGGCGTTCTCGAGCGTCTGATGATCAGACTCCGCGTCCACCGGACCATCGGGATTGAAATAGTAGTAATCGTCACGCAGCTTCTCGAGCCACTCAAAATACTGATAATGAAAAATTGCGGCCAGCAGCCTGCAGAATTGGGCGAATTGCTCCCGCGTTTCACCGCTCGCGAGCCGTCCATGCTCGATCAGCGCATCCAGGACGACACTTTTGCGGACCGGGATGAACTGATCCCGTTCGTCGCCGTCTTGGGATGTGGAGCTTTCGGGGGGGCTACCCGGTCCGCTCGAAAAGGACGCGATCGTTGGATTTGCTGCCACAGCGATATACACGCACGTTCAATTCAGCAGTCAGAGATTAAGGCACATGCCGATTGTACGTAATATTAGGGCAACCCACTAGGCCATCTGGCTAGGCCATCAGCGAGCACACACTTCTTCTTGGGCCGGGTCAAGGGAATTTTTTGCCACGCATCAATTCGATACCTACGTCCTTGCGGCTCATCGAAGGTTGTCATCAGGTTCGGCGCAAATGCGCGCGTTGTGCTCTCGCCTTCCTTCTCCCCGAAGGCAAGACTTGGTCACTGAGCAGAGCGCTTGACGTCAGCTTTGGGCCAAAAGCGGACGTCGACCGGCAATTGGGACGTCTGCTTTTCTCCTGAAAGCAGATGCTAAGTGCCAGATGCGATCTCCGAAAGAAAAAACATCCGAGCATCGGCTTCTCCCTGAAAAGGAGACGCCAATTCGGGGTTCCGGAAACATGTTTTTCTGAGACCAGGGGTGGTCGGCAAACCCGTGCCGATTGAAATAATTTGCCACTTGTCGATGGACCCAACAAGCGGCGCGTTTGGATTCAGCGCGTGAGATGACTCTAGAGGAGCGGAAATAGCGCTCGGCTCCGCCCCAATGCCGCCGGCCTTAACGCAGGATCTCCGTAAGGCCGCTCGCGACTACGCGCTCACGGCTTCAGGTTGGGGGGAACCGACCGGCGGATAAAGGGCGACTTGCAGCGCACCTCTCAAAAAGCGCTTCGTCGGAACCAAGATTTGTCGAAAATTGCTTCTTCACGATATTGCCTGGCCATGCGCAATCTCTACTCCACGACCCGAAACTTCGAAGCGATCCCCACCCCCTGAAGTGGTCCGACTCGAAGTATGGCAGCTTGAAGATTAGAATTGCAGGCAGCCAAAGTCAGAATGCAACCGGGGCGGAAAAGCTTAAGTCCTTGAAAAGGTGCTGGAGCGGGCGAAGGGAATCGAACCCTCGTATGCAGCTTGGGAAGCTGCCGTTCTACCATTGAACTACGCCCGCGCGGTCCTTGGATTTGCCACGTTTCGGGGTCTTGTGCAAACAGGGAAGGTGGGCCGATGGATTCTTCGCGGGACGAAAGTTTTGCTCCGGCTTAGCTGGACGGTCTAAGACGAAATTTTTCGAACTTGGCATCGCAAAAGTGATAGGAACTTCGGGGGCGCTTCGGGGGAAAGATGATGAAGCCGATCACTGCGACTTTCTGTGCTGCCGTCGCCGTTTGGAGCTTCGGCACGGCCGCTTATGCCGAAGATACGGGATACCCAACGACGTCGAGGCTGCCTTCGAAGGTCGATCAAGATATCAATCAAGCTGCGGGCATCTCGGTCGACAAGTCTCCGGCCGACATCGATTCGGAAGTCAAAGACTTAGACGCGACGCGGGCAGCGATCGATAAGCAAAAGGTGCCCGCGATCAGCCTAAGCGTGAGTGGGTGGGTAACCCAAGAAACGCAATTCAACCTCAAACAATAGCGAGCGATCGCCGAGGCGCAGGCGTTCAAGACTCCCGCAAGGCAAGGTCAGTGCTGGAACTTAGGTGAATTCCAGGGCGGTGAGCTTCGTCCGATGCGCGAGCGCGCGTATCCAATATTTGCCGCGCTCGCGCCATGCGGGTAAGTGCGTGAGCGCTACGCTTTCTTTGCAAGAAGATCGCGAATTTCCTTGAGGTATTCTTCGGTTGGGGTCGGTCCCGATGCAGCCGCGGCCTTCGGCTTTTTCATTGTGTTGACTGCCTTGACGAGAAGGAAGATCGCGAACGCCGTAATGATGAACTTGATAAGTGCGTTGAGGAAAATGCCGTATCTGATCAGAACCGGATCGGTTGGTGTTGGTATCGCCACCGCCAGGCTCGAGAAATCAATTCCTGCCATCATGTAGCCGATCGGCGGCATCACGATGTTATCGACGAGCGTCGCAACGATCGGAGCGAAGGCGGCGCCCATGATCACGCCGACGGCGAGATCGATGACGTTGCCTCTCATTGCGAATTCCTTGAACTCGTCAATTATGCTCATTGCGATTGTCCTTCCAAGCTGAGGTTGGCGTGCTCATCTGACGTGCCGGTATCTACGCAGCGCCTGATTTCAAGTCGCCTGCCAATGCTGGTGCCGCTGCGCTTGGCGTGAAGCCCTTAATGACGACTCGGGCCAAATTTTAGGGGATGACGGGGCGGCCGACAATGTGGCGCTTGCCCAATTTCGGCAATCGGATCATTGGACAAACGTCATAGCAGGCGGGCATAATGGGTGAAGTTGGCAATCGAGGCGCCGCCGGCTGGCGGCTGCCGATATGGCCTTGAGGAGGTTCGGAGAGGATGATCGAGCGCAAGGAACGCAAGCCCTATTGGCGACACACCAAGTGGCAAGTTCTGGCGAGTATCATTCCATTTCTGGCGGTCGTCATCGTTTTGCCGCTCTATGCCGAGCAGTTGAACTCCAGTCGATTTCTTGGGTTTCCGCTAGGATATTTTCTTGCGGCCCACGGTTTCTTCTTCATCGCCCTCGTTACGGTCGCAAGCTATGTCAATCGCCAGAATGCCATCGATCACTGGCATGGCGCCCATGAAGATATGTGAGGCGGAGCATGGCGTTCGGCGCACGCGCGAGGATGGTCAATCCGCGCCTCGGCACGTATTTCAGTATCTTCGCGGCCCTCTACACAGCGCTGTTTCTTCTCATCCTGATCTTCGAGCAGCTCAGTCTCGATGAACACCTTTTGAGGCTGGCGTTCTTGGCCGGCCCAATCCTGCTTTATGCAGTCATAGGTCTTTCCGTCGGTACCAACGATACGCTCGGCTTTTTTGCTGCCGGACGCAGGGTTCCGGCCGCCTATACGGGCCTGCTCCTCGGTGCCTCCTCGCTCGGTGGCACATTCATTGTCGCCGGTACGGGTGCATTCTTCTTCGCGGGCTTCGACGCCCTCGTGTTGTTGATCGGCACGCTGACCGGCTTCGTCATCATGGCGATCGCACTGGCACCTTTCTATCGCAAGTTTGGCGCCTTCACCGTTCCGAGCTATCTGGGGCGGCGCTTCGAAAGCCGAACTCTTAGAGTGGTCACGGCCGCCGTCACCGCAGTGCCGATGCTGTTGGTTCTCGCCGCAGAACTTCGCATCGGCGGTGGCGTAGCCCAACGCCTGGTCGGGGGGAGCTCCGGCGAGCTGATCTTGCTTCTCGCTCTCACCATTGCCGTGTCGACGGCTGCGGGCGGCAAACGTTCGTTCACATGGGTCGGGGTTGCGCAATCGATTGCGCTTTTCCTGGCTTTGCTGGCCGTTGCGACGACCGTAAGCGTCATCGTGACAAGTCTTCCGATCCCGCAGCTCGCGAACGGACCGATGGTTCGCGGTCTCGTGCGCAACGAAGCGAACGAGGGATTGCAGCTCGTCAATGTTTGGCCGCTTGCCTTTCAGTTGCCGCAGGAAGGCTTCGCGACACTGACGAAGCCGTATACGCAACCCTTCGGGGCAATCGGCCCGTTGGCTTTCATCATTGGCACGTTCGCTATCGCGACGGGGATCAGCACCGCTCCATGGCTGTTGCCGCGAGTGGCCGCATCGCCCGGTGTTTATGAAGCGCGGAAGTCGCTTGGCTGGGCCACGGTGTTTTCCGGGCTCGCGCTACTGACGATCTCCTCCGTCGCCGTCTTCATGCGCGATTTCACGCTCGACGCAGTGATGAGCGAGAGATTGGGGCCGTTGCCGCAATGGTTGTTTCAAGCAGCGAATAGCCATTTCGTCGCCTTCGATCAAACCGCGACGCGGCTCGGCTTCGACAGCCTGAAGTTCGATCGCGATGGGGTGCTTTTTGCGCTTCCGCTTTCCGTCGGGCTGCCGATGGCGTTCGTTTATCTTCTGCTCGCCGGCGCACTCGCTGCTGCTCTCGTCACTGCGAGTGCGACGACGGTGTCACTCGCCGCCGTCCTAGGCGAAGACGTCGTTCAAGGGATGTCGTGGGAACCGCCATCACCACAAAATCGCGTATGGGTCGTGCGTGGCTTCATTGCCGTTGTTGCCGGTTGCGGCGCCGCGCTCTCGATTGCGGCTCCGACCGATCCGCTGCGGCTCGTGCTCTGGGCGCTTTCGATCACCGGGGCCAGTCTGTTTCCTGTCATGGTCTTGTCGATCTGGTGGAAGAGGCTGACCGTCGGAGGAGCGATCGTCGGCATCATATCCGGATTTATCGCGGCGGCATTCGCCATCCTGATGAGCGAGATGGGGACGCTTTCGACGCCAAGTCCGATCGCGGGCATTCTGGGACTTCCGGTCTCGTTTGCTTTTGCGCTTGGCGCGGGCCTGATGCGGCCCGAGACCAGTCGCCACGCACTTGAGATCGTACGTGATATCCGGGTGCCGGGCGGCGAAATCATTTATGATCGCGAGATGCAACGCTTGCAGCTTAGAAAACATGCTCGCACGTAGTTCATTGTGCCTGCGCCGTCGGAAGCATCATCTGGGATGGCCCGACCAGTCCTGGCAAGCTGAAGGGCATCATGACTGTTCGTGACCGATTGGATCTCTATCCGCCCCTCATGCCCTTCCGTGAATATCGGTTTCCCGTCGGCGGAGGGCACACGCTTTACGTTGAGGAATGCGGGAATCCCAACGGCCAGCCCGTGTTGATCTTGCATGGCGGTCCCGGCGGCGGTTGCAATCCGACCATGCGGCGTTTCCACGATCCGGACCGGTATCGGATCGTGCTTTTCGATCAGCGCGGCTGCGGTCGTTCGACGCCCAATGCTTCGCTCGACAACAATACGACACCGGATCTCGTCGCTGATATCGAGCGAATCCGAACTGAGCTTGGGATCGGACGTTGGCAGCTTTTCGGCGGGTCGTGGGGATCGACGCTGGCACTTGCCTACGCGGAGTCGCACACAGAGCGTGTCAGCTCGATGGTCCTGCGAGGCATATTTCTGCTGACGCAAGCCGAACTTCGCTGGTTCTACCAGGACGGCTGCGGTTGGATTTACCCGGAGGCCTTTGCCGAATTCCAGCGCCTCATACCGCCCGCGGAGCGTAGCGACATGATCGCCGCTTATCATCGTCGTTTGACGTCGAATGATCTAAGCCAGCGTTTAGCGGCGGCGCGGGCCTGGAGCATATGGGAAGGCACGACGCTCTCTCTCGTTCCGGAGCCCGACCGCGTCGCGCGCTTTGGTGCCGATACCTACGCGCTGGCATTTGCGCGCATCGAGAGCCACTATTTCGTCAATGCCGGTTTCTTCCGTCGCGACGGCGAACTGCTGCTCGAAGCGGGACGACTGAAGGACATACCGGGCGTTATCGTGCATGGGCGCTACGATGTCGTAACACCGGTGAGGAGTGCGGTTGCTCTCAACAAGGCTTGGCCCGCTTCAGATTTGCGTATCGTCACCGATGCGGGGCACGCGATGACGGAGCCCGGCATCGTTCACGAGCTCATCCGTGCAACGCGCAAGTTTTCATCGGGGAACGCCATCTAGCTCCGCCGACATCATACCGCGAAGGGGCTGGAGCTGCTTTTACAGTGCTCCCTTAGGGGGCGGCGGAGCGGCTTCGTCAGGGGGAAGCGGCTTGTCGAGATCCTTGATATGTTCGCGGACCTTCTTGTAGACGCGCGAAAGATAGTCGAGGGCCTGATCGACTTCCTCATCCGTCGGCAATTGCGCTTTTCCGCCAGGAGGGCCTTCGGCAAGCGGCCCGCCGCCGGGTGGCGTGGGCTTTCCTGTTTCGAGGCTTTCCTCCAGCGCCTTGACGCGATCCTTCAGCTCTTTGTTCTCTGCTTCGAGCCGCGACAGCTCATCCGAGGAAGCTGCTTTGGTTTGGTCATCGACAGCCTTGCAGGCCCAATAATTGGCGACGCGCGCGCACATCGCGACGGCGCCGGTCTGCTTGTCGAGGCGCAGGAAACCACCGTCGACGGGCGACATCGTGAACCGTCCGCTTGAATCCGCTGCCGTCTCCGCGAGCGCAAATGTCGCCAACGCCGGCAAAATGAGTAATCCAAGCGTTGCCGCTCGCATCGTCCTCAAGCCCATTTTCAAGTCCTCCGCTTAGGCGCTCGACCGTAAATGGTCATATCCAGAGAGTGTGGCAAGACGCCTGAAGGTGGCCTCGTGTTTTTCGAATTGTTGGAGAATAGCGGCCACTTTCCGTCGATTTCGACGTTTGGCCGGCCTTTAATCTCCCTCTGGCCTTTAATCTCCCTCGAATAAATCATTGTAATACAAAAATTTAATCATTTTAGCACGGCCCTTAACCCGGCGTTTACTGGGCTGCCTCGATTGTTCCTCCGAGCCTGATTTGTGCCGCGTCCCTTACGATCGCATTTGCCGCGCGGTACGGACGCCTGCGATGTCCCTATCCCCGCAGATATTGCGTTCTCCCGGACCCGTCAGCATCGCGTTGCCTCGAGGGGAAAATGTCGAATTCGGAATTGAGCGCTGGACAACGGCGGGGCGTGGATCCGCTCGACTTTAGCAATCGCGATGACGGCCGTGACGAGCTCAAATCCATGCTCGACACTATCGCTGCCCAGCTTATGGATGCCGATCGGCGTCACACGGCGGCACTTAGCGAAATGCAAGAGCGGATCACCGGGATGAGCCGGGAGGCCGACGAGATACGTCCGCGCGTTCCCCAAGAGTTTGCGCCTGCCTTTGCCCAGATCGAGACTGCGATGGGAGAGCTCGCGTTGCGTCTCTCCAGCCAGGGCGATGACGAAGAATCATGGAAGCAACCTGCAAAAGATTTTTCGACCGCCGAGCCGTCCAAAGCCTCGACGCCCATGGCACTTCATTCGGTAAATCGACGTGCCGCGGACAGGCGCGAACGTGACGAGGGCCCCACAAGACGCGCTTCGCCCGTAGACACATTCGATGTGATCGGGTCCGTACCGGGCGATGCGTCCGATCCGTGGGATCGCGAGTCGGCCGAGGCCTTGGCTGGTATCTACGAGTTCGGGTGCTGCGAGCTTCTCTCACAAGAGCACAGCCGGCGCCGAGAGCGGTGTCGATCAGGCGTGGCTTGAAAGCAGATTTGCTGAAATTGCGAGCGGCATCGAGCACTCGCTCGCCGCCGCGCGTCCCGACAACGGCCTTTCCGAAATCAGTCAGCGTCTGGACCAGTTCGAGCGGCGGTTCGCGAAGTTGTTCGCTGGGGTCGCGACGCATGACGACCTCGCAGCCGTTCGCCTGATCGAGGCGCATGTCGGCGACGGCGAGGTGGTCAATCATCTCGTTCAGACCCAGGATCAGCTCGAGCGCTTGAATATTATCGAGGCGCAGCTCGCGACAATTTCGCATACGCTCGCCGATGTGCAGGACATGTCGTCGGATGGCAAAGACGGTGGCGCACGCGCGAGGTCCAATCTCGATGTCGATGCCATAGCCCGGGTTGCCGCCGCAGAGACAGCTCAACGTTTCACCGAATTGCGAAACGATGATCGGCATTCTGCGGCGGACGAGTTGCGTCCGCTTATCGAACGGCTGATGTCGGAAAATCGGCAAGGGGAGGAGCATACCGCCGCTCTTCTCGATACGATGCAGCAAGCCATGATCCGTCTCTTGGACCGTGTCAATTCAATCGAATTTTCTAGCCGCCGCCGCCGCCTTCCTCCGACCAGGCTGCCAATCGCAGCTCGATGCTCAGCGGCGAAACTGCGGGTTATTCGGACTTGATCGACCAGGATCAAGCAGGGGTCCTCGACGCCGCCATGGCGGCAATTCCACCTTCGATGTCGACGGCGGAGCCTGTCAGTCAACCTCGGTTGCGCGACGGCAACCCATCGCCGGAAGAGGCCGTCCGCAAAAGTGAAAAGATCCGGCAGGACTTCGTCGCGGAGGCTCGACGCGCCAAGATGCGACTTACTGCCCAGCACGATGACATCGTGATAGGCGGACCGTCTTCAGTCTCGCTCTCCTCTTCAGCCGCCGAGGGACCGTCCGCAGGGCCTTCGCTGGGCAGCAGGCCAATTCGTCCAACCGCTGCAGTATCCAAAAATACATCGGGGCCGTCGGCGCCATCGCCGCGCCTTATGATCATCACGGCTGTGGCGCTTCTTGCGCTTGGCAGTCTCTGGTACACGCTCGGTTTCGGAGGCGGCAGGCAGAATGCCGGAGAGCCCGTCGCCATGCAGCCGGGTGCATCAGCGCAATTGCCGCAGGCGAATGGTGCAGCAACGAGTGGCTCTTCGGATGCCGTTAAGTCTGCTCCAGCAACATCGTCGCCTTCGGGCAATGTGGACAAGACGGCGGATCCTTCATCAAGCGTCAACGGCCCGCGCCGCGATCTCGCACCCAGTGGCGACGCTCGACTCAGGATGCCCGTCGGACGCGACCGTGCGCCGAACGACGGCTTTGCGGATGCTCGGCGTGGCCGTCGAGCTCGATCAGCCGATGACGGAGGCGGAGCTGCAACAAGCGAAACGCCATCAGGCCATGGCTGCCATGTCGGGCGAACTCGGGAACGCTGCGGCGCGATCGAATGATGCCGCCGCCATTCCGACGTCGATGGTGCCGTCGGAAGCCGAGACGGAGGGTACGGTCTCGCAAAGTAACGCGGCTTCGGGGCCTGCGGGCGCACCGAAAGGGCTGCCCCTAGATATGCCGACCGCTAGTGTCGGCCCGCTTTCCCTGCGTCTTGCCGCGGCGAACGGCGATCCGTCGGCCGAATTCGAGGTCGGCGCCCGCCTTGCGGAAGGCAAGGGCACGACGCAAAGCTTCAAAGACGCTGCGAAATGGTATCAACGTTCGGCGGATCAGGGTTTCGCGCAAGCGCAATACCGTCTCGGTACGCTCTATGAGCGTGGGCTTGGCCTGAAGCCGGACCGCGCACAAGCGGCGGCCTGGTATCAGAAAGCGGCGGAGCAGGGCAATATGAAAGCCATGCACAACCTCGCTGTGCTGAGCGCCAATCAAAGCGACCAGTCGCCCGACTATGTGACTGCCGCGCAATGGTTCGAGGAAGCCGCAAAGCGCGGTCTGCCGGATAGCCAATTCAATCTTGCGGTCCTCTACGAAAACGGTCTCGGGGTGAAGCGCGATCCGAGCCGGGCGTTCATGTGGCTTTCGATTGCGGCACGCAACGGCGATGCCGATGCCGTGCGGCGGATGGACATCCTTCGCGGCAAATTGACTGCCGACGAAATCGCAGCGGCTAACAAGATGATCGCGGGTTGGAGGCCAACTCCGTCTGCTCGCGATGTCAACGATGCGCGGACGGCGGGCGAAATCTGGAAGAACAACCCGAAAAACGGTATCAACGGCTAGGGCTCGGCTCGGTCCATCGGAACGAGGGACGCAATCCCGCAGGGCCGGCGGTCGCCGGTGAAGAGATCGGCGCCATTTGTAACACGTCATGAATGGAGCTGGTGCTTGCCGCGGCGCGCCGATTGGTGTCCCTTAGCGCAACCCTTCCGGGAAGTTTGCCTCTCTCCGTTGCCCGCCGTTCAGGATCGCCGGATGACCCTCTATTTGCCGATCGCCGAGATGTCGGTTTCCGTCATCGTCTATCTGGCGCTTGGCGCGACCGTCGGTTTCCTCTGCCGGTCTCTTCGGCGTCGGCAGTAGTCCTTGAGCGCCGCTGTTCGCCCTCTCTGCTGGCGTGCGCAGCGGTGGCCGCGGCCGACCAGCACCTCGCATGTCGTCGCGTCATCCGTTTCGGGTGCCATGACGCATTACCGGCGCGGCAACGTCGATATCAAAATGGGGCTGGTGATGTTGGCCGGCGGGCTCGCCGGAACCTACATCGGCGTCGACGTCGTTCGGCTTCTGCGCAGCACCGGACTGTTCGAACTTACTGTTTCTCTGACGTACGTCATATTCCTAGGCGTTGTCGGCACGATCATCCTCGTCGAAGGCATCAACCTCATCACGGCAGGCGCAGATACATGGCGGGGGTTCAGCGCGTAAATCCGGTCAGCATGGCTGGATCGAAGGCTTGCCGTTCAAGATGCGGTTTCCGAGATCGAAGCTCTACATGAGCGTCGTGCCGCCCGTCATCATCGGCACGTTCGTCGGCTTCATGTCGGCGATCATGGGCATCGGCGGCGGCTTCGTCATGATCCCGGCGATGATCTACCTCTTGCGCATGCCGACAGGGCTGGTCATCGGCACGTCGCTGTTTCAGATCGTCTTCGTCGGGGCTTTGGGGACGGTCCTGCATGCTGTTGAAAACAAGACGGTCGACATCGTCCTTGCCGCGATCCTCGTCGTCGGCGGCGTCATCGGCGCGCAGTTCGGCACGATGGCCGGGGAGAAGCTCCGCAGCGAGCATTTGCGGGTCTTGCTCGGGGTTTTGATACTGCTCGTCGCCGCACGCATGGCTTTCGATCTGGTCGTGCGTCCGGAGGACCTCTTCTCGCTCGCCTCGGCAGGAGGGTCCTAATGCGCCGACGCCTCTGCGCCGCGATGATCCTGACGATTGGCATGGCGGGCAATGCTTTCGCCGAGGCACCGAAGGAGGGCGTAGAGGCGGACGCATCGACACGGCAGGTCTCGATCACATCGAGCTTTACGGGTACCGATGCTTCGTTTTCGGAGCGGTCGAGAACAGCGTGCAGCCCAGTCCGGAAGCCGGGACCTACGACATTATCGTCCTCGTCGAGGGAATGCCGGCTCCGGTCGTCGTCCGAAAGAAGTC
>CAVPYR010000016.1:0-81415 GCA_963710005.1 uncultured Alphaproteobacteria bacterium | reverse complement strand
TAAATCTGAGGTTTGCAACATCTTGAGAGCGAGTTTAGACTTCTGCTCGCCGCCCAATCGCGTCACAGAATGACAGCCAATGATCCTCTCTTAGGGTGATTGATAGGGTGAGCGATCGGAGGACCGATGCCGCTCGATGGTGCAGTGAAATCGCGCATCCGAGGCGCGAACCGATTGACCGCCCTCAAAGTCGCAAAGCTGAAGGAGCCGGGGCTCTACGAAGATGGCGCTGGCCTCAGGTTGGTTGTGACGCCGGCGCTGACGAAGCGCTGGTTATTGCGGCTTACCATCAGCGGACGCCGTGTCGAACGGGGTCTCGGCGTTTGGCCGAGTGTAAGTCTGGATGACGCGAGGGAAGAAAGCCGCTCCCATGCGGCAAGCTGCGAAAGAGGGTCTTGATGCTCGGAAGGAGCAGCGCCGAGCAGCTAAATGCAAAGGCGTGACGTTCGCTATGGCTTTCGATGATTTCTTCGAGATCCGAAGGCAGCATCTCTCGAATGGCAAGCACGTCCAGCAATGGCAGAACACCATGAGAGATTATGTTCTGCCAATGATTGGAAATCGGGCGGTTGCCGACATTACTGCTGGCGAAGTGATCGATATCCTCAAGCCGATATGGTTCGAGAAGCGCGAGACGGCAACCCGGGTCCTTCAGCGAGTGAAGGCGACATTCGACAGCGCGATCCTGCGTGGCACTCGTGAAAAAGCCAATCCTTGTGTCGGTGTCGCTCAGCAGCTTAGGAAGCTCCCGCCGAGTTGCGCGGCATCACAAAGCACTTCCATGGCGTGAAGTGCCTGCATTCGTTCGATCGATCCGTGAATGCGCAGCTTCCGAAACGACGAGATTGTTGTTTGAATTTCTCATACTGACGGTTGCGCGCTCAGGTGAGGCGCGAGGTGCGCGCTGGGACGAGATCGATTTTTTGGAACGAACTTGGACGATACTGGGGATCAATGCCGAAACTGGGCGGCGCATGAAAGGCGGTGAACTGCATGTCGTACCTTTATCGGATAGGACATTGGAAATTCTCAAGCGTGCGCAAGCTTTGAGCGCAAATGGTTTAATCTTTTCCGGTCCGTCAGGACTGCAGCTCTCGGACAACACGCTATCCAAGTTGATGCGCGATCGCCGAGTAGCGGGAACGCCCCACGGATTTCGCTCTGCGTTTAAGGATTGGGCGGCTGAGCACGGTGTCCGCGATGAGGTATCTGAGGCGGCGCTCGCTCACTCCGACGGGAAAGAAACCTTCGAGCTGCATATTTGCGGACACGTTTTCTAGATGAACGGCGCATTTTAATGGGGATTGGGCTCGCCTCGTTTCAGCATAAAATACGGCGAGCCTAATGTCCGACAAGCAGAGAAAGCTGACATCGATGGGATTACCGAACGGCTAGCGCATTCGTCGGGCGAACATGTCCGATGTCTGCCGGTAAGCGGACGGACCGCGACCTTTTACGGTCGCGGGACATGGGTGCTGGCCGGTCCTTCAAGTAGGTATTAGGCCAGACTCGCGAAAGCTGGCAATCAGCGCGTCGAACAGGCTCAAGTCTGCACGGCTCCGCGCCACAAGTTGCGCACCGACGACGGCGGCGTAGATCGCCCGAGCCCTTGTCTCACGCTTGCTTTTAGAAAGCGAAGTCGTGACGAGCATCTTGGTGAGCCATGCGACATTGACATCGGCGTACGCCTGTACCGGCTTTTACCCCCTCCGGCAAGTCGTCATACTCGGCCGCCATGAAGCTCGCCAGGCACATCCGATTATCTTCTTCGAGTGATCGGCGAAAAAGCCCTGGATAGGCTTGGAGGGCTTTTATCGGATCTCGGCTCGACGCCGAAAGAGCTTCAAGATTTGCCGCCATGTCCTCCCAGTAACGTTTCGCTACCGCCGCACCGAGATCGGCTTTGCTCGGAAAGTGGTGATAGATGCTTGCGGCCTTGATGCCGACTTCTGCCCCGATATCCCGGAAGTTCAGCCCACCATAACCATGAGCCTTGGCCTTGCCCCTCGCCGCCTCAAGGATCGCTTCTCTCGCGCTTTCGCTCATCCCATTACCTCGCGACTTATCCTACCAATTGTTAGATAGGGGCTGACAAGCGAAAAGGCAAAGCCTAATAACGCCCTACCAAGTGGCAGGTAGTGGAAAAAATATGACCGATAAGATCGTCCACATGGATGCCCGCCGCATCGCCGAACTCATCGCCACGCGGGAGCTTTCACCCTGTCGAAGTCATGGAAGCCCATCTCGACCGCATCGCCGAGGTCAATCCCAAGGCGAATGCCATCGTGACCTGGGCCGATGGCGCGATGGAAGCCGCAAAGAAAGCCGAGGCGGCAGTGATGTCGGGCGCGCACGTTGGCCCTCTGCATGGCGTTCCGTTCACGGTCAAGGATGGAATCGACACGGCCGGCGTGCTGACGCAGCGCGGGTCGCCAATTTTCAAAGGGCGCGTGCCCGATACGGATGCCACTGTCGTAGCCAGGCTGAAGGCCGCCGGCGCCATCCTCATCGCAAAGACGAATCCGCCGGAATTTTCTTACTCGATCGAAACGGACAATTTCCTGACGGGCCAAACGAACAACCCCAACCTCCGACTACACACCGGGCGGATCGAGTGGTGGTGGTTCCGCCGCCCTCGCAGCGGGGGCATGTCGCCACTCGGCGTGGGCAGTGATCTCTCGATCTCATTGCGCGGCCCGGCGGCGCATGCCGGTGTCGTTGGATTTAAAGCGACGCACGGTCGACTGCCGATGACAGGCCAACGGCCCCGGGTGCCACGCCGCTTCTGGCACATCGGGCCGATGGCGCGTTCGGTTCGCGATATAGCGCTCGCTTATTCTTTGATGGCAGGACCCGACGGGGCCGACGGGTTCTCAATCAGCTCGCCCAGCGTCGATACAGGAGTGGGCTCGACATCGACCCTCTCGCTTCGTGTGGGCTGGCTGGCCTCTCCGGGCTTCTTCGGACCAACTGATCCAGAGGTGGTCGCCACCGTGAAGGCAGCAGCCCAAGCGCTGAGCGGTACCAGCTGCGAGGTCGAACAGTCGTCTGCAGCGCCTCCGCGACACCTTCGTCGGCTATTTCCAGCGATACGATGCGCTGCTCTGTCCAGTGACCCCGTTTCCGGCGACTAAGCATGGACTGAAGGAGCTCGTCGTCGATGGCAAGACGGTTTCGCCATTCCACGTGCAGAGTGCGACTGCACCTTTCAGCCTGACCGGCATGCCGGCCCTGTCGATGCGGTTCGGAACAAGCCATGACGGTCTTCCAATTGGCGTCCAAATCGTCTCTTCCTGGTTGGCGGAATTGACAGTGCTCGATGTGGCCTTGCGCCTAGAGAACGTGAGCCCCGTTCGCGACCTCCATCCCACGCTTGACGAAGTAGCCGGAGCCCGACCGCCAGCTTCGAAGGAGTTGGAGATCGGGTTCGGCGTTCTGAAGTCGAAACGTCTGGAAAGCAGAGCAAGCGGAAGTCCTATCATCGAAATCGCATGGCATTCTGATGAGCGGACTCAACGTAAGGAAGGCCTCCAAGAGCAGACATCTGGCGAATGACGCTAAAGGCCTATAGCTGAAATTGTACGCCCTGAGGGCGGCGGCACCAGCCGATGAGCCAATCACCGGGCAAAAATTTGTCCCGATATGCGAGACCGTGTCCGACACGGAAGCGCGCCCCTAGGCTCCCAGCCTCGTAAGGAAATCGAGCACATGGTGTTGAATTGCCCCCGTTACAGTGGTGACCGGGTTCAAAGGATGTGTCTTGCAGGTCCGAAATCCGTACTCCTGCGGTTGGGCTCGCCGTGCTAGGTTGTCGGCATGTCGGGATACGGACAGTTCTGCTCTATGGCGCGTGCTCACGAAGCGCTTGGCGGTCGGTGGACCCTCTTCATCGTGCGGGAAATCCTGTGCGGCAGTCGCCGCTTCAACGATATCCGACGGGGCATTCCCCGCGTATCCCGCACCGTCCTTTCTGAACGGCTCCAAGCTCTCGTCTTCGTCGGGGCGGTCGCCCGGACCGACGGTCCCCATGGCCCCGAATACGAGCTCACCGAAGCGGGGCAGGAGCTTGCGAGCCTGGTGAGCGCCCTCGGCACATGGGGACAGCGCTGGCTGGCGCGCGAGCCGGCGAAAGAGGACCTCGATTTGGAGCCGTTGTTGGTCGATATGCAACGGCGAGTCCGCTTTACGGCCCTGCCCAAGGAGCCCTTCGTCGTGCGATTTGAGGTTCGTGGCCACCACCCGCGCTTCCTGTTGCTCAAGAAGACCGAAGCTTCACTTTGTCATCAGAACCCAGGTTTTCCTGAGCCGGTGTGCGTGCGGGGACCGCTGGCGGCCCTGGTCGCCTGGTGGCGCGGCGACATCAGCTTCGTCGAGGCTCAGAGAATAGGGCTGGCGATTGAGGGGCCCAAGGCGTTCATCCGGGCCTTTCCGAAGTGGTTCGACCTCTATCCGTTCGCCCACATCGGACCAGCGGTCGGGGTGGCAGTTAGGCGTCCCGCGCGGACTGTAACGACGACGGGCGTATCGTGACCCTAAGGATCGTTCGCCTGGGTGAACCCCGCGATCCGCAAGAGGGAATTCGGATCGGCACGGTGCGGCGTCCGCCGCGCGGCGTTCGGAAGGAACGCTATGCGTCCGACGACTGGTTCGATGTCTGGTATCCCGACCTCGCCCCCAGCGTGGAACTGATGGCGCAGGGCCAAGCGGCAGTGACGGAGACTGAATGGAAACGCTTCGTCGGCGCCTTCAAGGCAGAGATGGATGTGCCGACGGCACGACGGACGCTCGATCTGCTGGCGGCGCTCTCGCATAGCGCCGACTTATCGATCGGCTGCTACTGCGAAAACGAGGCCCGCTGCCACCGCTCTGTGCTTCGCGGACTACTGGCGGACCGCGGCGCGAGCCTCGGGTAGCCGCAGCCGCGACAGTCGAGGCTCTGATCGCCGACGGTCAGGATTCCGTACCCCATGGGTGCCGCCGCTGAGCCTACAGGACTTTCTCGTTGCTCAACAACCAACCCGAAAGGAATCCCATGACCGCTCATCTGCTGATCCTGTACCCCCACCCTAAGGACACGAAGGATTTTGACCGCGCCTATCGCGAGGAACACCTGCCCTACGCCGGGCCGAGGCTCGAGGGAGCGACCGGTGTCAACACCCGGCGCGTGGCTGGGCCGGGCTTCGCACCGCCGCCCTATCACCTGATGTCCGACGTGAGTTTCCCGACTCTAGACATCCTGAAGGCCTGCGCAGCCTCCAAAGGCGGCCAGGAGGCGTTGGCCACCTCGATCAGTTCCGGCGGCGCGCCGATGATCATTGTCACGGACGACGCCTAGGTCCGGCAGAGTTGCGGACGGCGGGCGCGCACTTCACGCTTCGCCCACCGTCCGTGGCATCCCAAGTGATAAAATGATCGCGAACCCAAATGCGGCGATCGTCACTTCGCCGATATCGCCCAACAGAAATGAGGATCGAAAATCCATACCGTTCTGCCGGTGCGCGTGCCGGGTTGCCAAAGCTAAAAGAGTTTCCCGCCGAGTTCGGCGGATCTGGCGAGCAGATGCCTGAATAATACCAGAATCCGATGCGCTACGCGCATAGCAATTGCAAAAGCGTGCAATCTGCCATGTTTGATTCTTCCGGTTCAGCCCGTTGTCGAATAACGCCTCTTATGCCGCTAGCGACGCCACCGATCATTGGTTAGTTTGGTCGCGGGGCTTAAGCGGTTCCGCAGTCTAAAAAGCTGCGTCGGGGCTTGCGCTCTTGACGCTCGCGCTGTGGGTCATTCGCTACTGTTTCGAACCGCCCGCCGATGGCTGCACCTCGCGGCCTCCTCAAAAGTCCTGTCCATGCCAGCGGGCAGCTCCAGCTTCTTGCCAAATGCCACAAGCATCCGTCCAAGATCGTCTAAGAAGTCCTGATCGACTTGAGGTGCTTTACGTGCGTAGACCCAGTGGAAGCAGACGTTTTCTGACCTATGCCTACCCGTCTTACTGTTGCCAGCTCAAATGTCTGCAAGTGGGATAATGCAGACATTGCCGACTGCTTTCATGGTCGTTGCCTAGGCCTGGAAATTTTCTTCTTCCCAGTCCGCGGGTCGGTATCCTAATACGGTGTCGATCTGCATCGATGATAAAAATGCGGTCAAGCTCTTCCCGTTCGGCGTCTCCGGCGTTGCTTGCTTTCTCCGACGCCCGCTGCGTTCCGATGGCTCGCGCGAGCTGAGACAGCGTCACGATTTTTGGATCGCTCTTCAGACCGCGGCAAAGCGTTCTGAGGGCTGTCCGGCGAGCTTCTTTTTTGCGCGGGCTGAGCTGAGGATCAGCGGCGATATTATCCATGAGATCGGCGCAAGACGCCAAAACTTCGCCATGGAAAACGTGCGGTCGTGAGAGGTTGCGCTCTGACATGTTGTGCCTCGTGATGACTGAGGGTGACGAAAGGCTAATTTCGTGAAACCAGCTGGCCTAAAAAGACCCTCTGTTTAGTTCGCACGTTTTCACGAGCGATCAGACAGTCGGTGACGACCAACGCCACGATCTGACTATTTTTTGTTTCGGTTGATTAGTTTTTGAATCGACTCTTCGGTCGTCCGCGTCATGCCGCCGATGCAGACGCGCTCAAGTTCACTTTTGCGCAGGAGCCGCCAAACCTGGCGTTCCGAGCACGACAGTCGGTATGCCGTATCAGAGATCGCAACGAGACGTTGCGCTGCATTAAAATTTTCGTTCTTAGACATCGAGATCTTCCTGGATCAACGACGCCCTTCGGATGGTATTAATCCGTCGTTGAGCGTCATCAACATGATGACCAAGAACGACGCTGACGTCCTAGGTACCGAGTTCATTTATTTTAGTCTCGTTTCGCGATCCTGAGTTTGCGGAAGTGTTTTTTTATTAAGTCGCGCACAACCGGGCGCTCGACGCCCGGTACATCCGGAAAAGTCGTAATGAACTGCTCGCAAAATCTCACGAAGGGGCCAACAACGACGTATTCGGCTTCGGCGGTGAATTTGGTATCGTATGAAACGTCGCCGCCAATGCTGCCGTAAAGATCGGCAAGGGCCTCGAGGATCCAACCGAGATCATGATCTCGCTTACCGCCTTGAACTGAGCGGTATTGGGTGCCCAGTTTCTTCTTCCACCCCTGCAAGAACTCGCAGATGTCCAGGATGTTCAGCCGACCTGCTCGTACTTCGTCGCGCCATTCGATGGCGGTGAAGATCTTGTAATGTGCCATAAGTTCATCGTGCACGAAAAATTCAGCGGGACTGGTCTTCTCGTTGGTCGAGGCGAGCGTGGCAATATAGTCTGCAAACTTCGCGCGTTGAGATGGGACGGCTAGCCGTATTAGCTTCGCGAGGATTTTCTTTACATCCGCAAGCTCGGGACGGGTCATTTGCCGGCGCTCACACCACGAAAGGTGGATGCGCCGAAGCCGTTCTCGCGCTTCGGGATCCAAAAGCACCTCTCCGGCTTCTCCGATTTGATCGAGAACTGTTTCCGAGAGGTTAGAAGTGACGTCGAAATCGATAGAACCCGTATGCACGCGAACCAAGCAATTGCCCTTTCATTCTCAACCGATCTTATCGTAGCGGCACGAGATAATGGCTGCATTAGTTATGTCGAGTGCAGGTCGTAATGACCGTCTGAGCGGCGCGATTTTGTGGTTTTGCCCAAAAATTTTTTTTCGTCGCCTTCTGTCGGTTAGAGGCAGAGTTCCGGCACCGGCTGTCGTTCGGGTGCACTCGGATTCGAGGCGTGCTCTTTTAAGGTTGCGCCGTGATGACGTTGATCAGTCTGCATTGTTCGATAAACAAACTCCGCCTCACTCGCATTGCCATTTCGTAACGAGTGGTGGCCGGAGGACATTTCATGAAGAGCTTCTCTCAACAACTCGATGAGCGCTATTACAATATTCTCGAACATGAATTCGATTTGGAGTCGGAGATTGAGCGACTTCGCAGCTCAAGTAAGCATGTTTTAGCAGACGCCCTGCAAGGCTTCATGGCCGCGCTTACAGCGACGCCGCCGCGCTGGATTGAAGCTGAAAGGTTTGGGGCGGAGGTCGCCGACGAAGGTTACGGATTTGATCGCCAACTTGAGCGCCTTCGAAATTCCGTCTTTAGGGCGCTCTCGCCTTTGCTATTTGACCTTCCAGAGACGGTGGCGGAGATGCTGGTGGCGTTGAAGCGTCCAGAATCTAAGCCAGCGAACGCCCTAGCGGCAGCGCGCATCATCAGGATTTTTGGAAACGATTTTGACGCCCATTAGCTTTGGGATTTGGCCGATGGCAAAAAATCGCAACAATAAAGGTGGGGTCAGCTCAGCCACCACAAGGTCGTACTCCGCCGTGGGAAATCCCCGATCTTCGGCTTCGCGCCGGAGCAGATACGCCCGGAGCGCCCGCCGCAGTCAGTTAGAGACATGATCAACATCGGCACGCCAACCAGGACGGGAGGGGACCCTCTCCGTGTTCAATAAGTGACCGTGTCATCGTTCTCGGCTGCTTCGCCCTGGTTTCAATCGCTCTATGGGTGGCATTCAGGGACAGCCTGCTCCGGAGAGAGCGCCAACCCCTCCGACGCCGTTGCTGTCGCGCGACTCCATGTCCCGATCCGATAGCCGCGTTAGTCTCTCTCGCTCCTCTCGTCCCTCCCGCACTTTTCTTCAATAGCCTGCTAGCGACGCACATCACATTTCCATTCCCTAACTTCCAGTTCCATCCGTGCGATTCACTAAAAGAAAGCCTTCCCCGCGCGGCGATACCATGCGAACACATTGACGGCTGAGGGCGCCTGCGGTGCGCGCAATCCGCGAAATCGCGAATCCTCCACCGTTAATCCTCCAGATTGGGATGTTTGCCTGATGACGACCAATGGCGATAGGCCCGCCGTCGTCGAACCCCGCCTCGATGAACGCGCGCCTGACCTGACGATGAGGGCGCTAGAACAGCGCGTCCTACAACAGGAGATCCTCTCTGAACTTGGCGTGACAGCCTTGCAGGGCGCGTCGCTTGAGAAGTTGCTCGACGAAACCGCTCGCCTCACGGCACAGGGCTTACGTGCCGACTTCTGCAAAGTTCTCGAACATATTCCTTTGGAGAATCGCTTTATTGTCCGCGCTGGCGTGGGTTGGGAACCGGGCATCGTCGGTCTCGCCAGCGTCGGGGCAGATCTCGAATCGCCGGCCGGCTTTGCCTTGCGCACCGGAAAGCCAGTCATCTCCAATCATCTAGAAAACGAGGAACGCTTTCGAACGCCTGAGCTATTGGTGGCTCATGGAGTGCGTCGGGCGATGAATGTCATCTTGCAGGGGGACGGAAAGCCCTTTGGTGTTTTGGAGGTCGATAGCCGATCCAGCGACGATTTTGTCGAGCACGATCTCGCATTCCTCCAGGGAGCGGCAAATATTCTCGGGATGGCCATCGAACGCGAACGCTATGAACGCTCCCTGAAAGCGGCGGTCAGTCGCCATGAGGTGCTGCTCAAGGAAATCAACCACAGGGTCAAGAATAGTCTGTCGCTTGTTATTAGCATGCTGCGTCTACAGTCTGCGGAAGATGATGATCCAAAGCTCACTGAGCGTCTTGCCGAGGCTTCAGCACGTATCAACGCCGTCGCACGAGCCCATGAGCGCCTCTATCAGAGCGATGACGTCGCCTTCCTCGACCTCGGCATATACGTCGAGCAGGTTTGCAGGGATCTCGATGAGGCCGTGTCCCAGCTAGAGATTAACGTCGACGCGGAGCGGGGCATTGTCGTTGCTACCGACCGCGCCGTCTCATCAGCTCTCGTTGTCGCCGAACTGGTTACGAATGCCGCTAAATATGCTTACGACGGAACGCCGGCAGGAAAAATTCAGGTGCGCGTCGCTCGGGTTGAGGAGACCAACGTCCTCCTCGCCGTGCGCGACGAGGGCACAGGTTTGCCCGAAGGCTTTGATCTTCTAAAAGCCAAGAGCTTGGGCATGCGTATCGTTTCCGCCTTTACGCAGCAATTGGGCGGAGACGTCCGTGTCGAATCCTTGTCCCCTGGCACCGAGTTTTCGGTCACCATACCCATCACTATCACGCATTGACGGATATTCCGCGGGATCGGACAAATGGGTCGTCAGACCCGTCAGCGTTCGTCTGCATTCGTTCCCCAGGTGGCGCCGCCCTACAGCGGGTTCGGAAGGAAAAAGCCGTTTTTCGAATGCATCGCCAGCGACCAGAAGCCCGAGGGATTGCACGGAGGGACTTGTTCCTCACTCATGTGGATGACGGATTACTTCGTGCTGATCCGGGCCTCCCACATCGCGACACCAGGCCCTAATTCAGAACCCGAATGTCGTCGGCCAGCTTCTGGGTTGGCCGAAGCGGAGCGTAAGGCAGCCCTGATGCTGGCGGCAAGATCGCCTCTGGAGCCGCCGGGCGATTTCTGAGCGAGGAATGGGACCTGATGGCGCTGTAGTGTTTGCGCCAGTTCTCGATCAGAACTTCGGCTTTTCGAAGCGTTGTGAAGATCTCGCCGTTCAGAAGCTCGCCCCCCTCAGTTTCGAGATCAGGCCGGGTTCGATATTGAGCGTCCTGACGCGATCCGGTCGAGTCACTCCGACACGTTGACCGCTATAAACTCTGGGCCATTGTCGGAGCGAAGGTGCTCAGGCGGTCCGTGCGCGACGAAGAGATCGGCCAGACACTGAAGCACGTCATCTGACCGTAACCGCCTGGCAACGACGATCGCTAGACAGCATCTTGTGAACTCATTGAGCACGACGAGCATGCGGAACGGGCGACCGTCGTGGGTGCGGTCTTGAACGAAGCCGTAGGACAAGACGTGGTTCGGCCGCTCGGGTCTCAGTCGCACGCATGACCCGTCGTTGAGCCAGAGACGGCCCCGCTTCGGTTGCTTCATTGGTACTTTCAGCCCTTCCCGGCGCCAGATCCGATAGACGCGTCTTGACGTTGACCCGCCAGCCTTCGGCAACCAGCATCTCGCGGATGCGCCGATAGCCGTAACGGCCTAGCGGGTCGCGAGCCGCACGCTATGGGCCCTCAGAGCCGCGGGCGCGCGATTTCGGATCGATGATCGGCACAAAAACCGGCCGCAATTGCCTTGAGTGCACTAGTCAGTGCGCGAGAAAATCCAGCACAGGTTTTAGCGACGCCTCTGGAGCTTCTTCTTGAGGCAGATGTCCAACTCCCGGCAATGTTACGAGGTCCGAGTATCGCAAGACGCGAACGTAGTCGGCGGCATTGCTCACTGGAATTAAGGCGTCTTTTTCTCCCCAGAGAAGAAGAGTCTTGGCCTCAATGCGTCGGAGGTCCGGCTCTGGGTCCGTCAGAACAGACTGTTCCATACGCGCAATGATTGCATCGCGAACACCGGGCGCCAGCATCAGATCATAGTATCGGTCCAAAAGCGCTTTGGTCATGAAGGCAGGATCGGCGTAGGCCGCCGCTAAGTTTGGCGCGAGAAATGCCTTGGGCAGTGTGTACCGCATCAGTTTCACCAAGATGGGGACCTCCGTCCTCTTGCCGTATTCGATTCCCGGGCTCGCAAATCCATCAGGAGAGATCAGAACGAGCTTCGATACGCGCTCGGGATGAGTTGAGGCGAATTTCCACGCAATCCTTCCGCCCATCGAGTTACCGATGTAGGTCGCTCGGACTAGACCTAACGAGTCCATCAATGCCGTCAGCACAGCGGTTATGCGCTGATCGGAATAGTCACCTGTGGGGTCAGGCCCAGTCAACCCAAAGCCCGGCACATCGAAACGGATGACGCGATAGCTTTTTGCTAGGGATTGAGCCCACGGTTCCCAGGTGTGCAGGCTGGACCCGAAGCCGTGGATCAGGATAATGGCAGGAGCCTGCTTTGGGCCGGTGTCGCGCAAGTGCAGACGCACGCCTTCGACATCAACGTAATCCGATTTCGCGCTAAGATATTTCGCCTCAAGTTCAGAACGCGATTTGTCGGGTGTCCACAACCATAGTCCGGCTCCAAAAAGAACTGCCAAGAGCAGTATGACGACGATGGAACCTGTGAGGTGCATCTGGATTTTTTTCCTGCCGGTATCTCAAGGTAGGGTAAAATTCAGCGGCCGCCATTTTATTTCTCAAAAAAGGCTATCCGCCCCTTGGCAGAGAGACCTGATCCGGCTCGGGTGTTGAATCGTTAAAGTACGGCGAGGGCTGCGGAGAGATGCGGTGCAGATCGCCATCAACGTCGTTATTATTTACGCAGCTTGGTTCGCAACAGTTCAAGCGGCGGCAGCAGGTCGCCCGTGGTCGGCCGCGGCTGCGAGCATCGCGGTTTTGGCGATAAACATCACATTGGCCCGCCGTCGTTCCGCCGAAGTCACGCTGATATTTGCGGCTGCCTTGGTCGGACTGGTCGTTGACGGCATTCTCATTGCTACCGGCTTTGCCATCTACGCGGCTCCAGGTCCCATTTCAGGATTTCCTCCTGCCTGGCTTGTCCTATTGTGGATGGCCTTTGCGACGATGCTAAACGTCAGCCTGGCTTGGCTCAAAGATCGCCTCGCGCTTGCGGCAGTACTTGGGTTCATCGGCGGGCCTTTGTCCTACTACGCAGGCGCCCAGCTCGGCGCAGTGCAATTTTCACAGCCAATTTGGCTCGGTCTTGGTGCGGTCGGGGGACTTTGGGCCATAGCATTGCCATCGCTCTTATATCTCGCGCACAGCACGGATTCTACGGACCATTCTATGAGGCAGTAGAGTAGATCCTGAGAAGCGCCGCTTATAAGATCAGAGGTCCTCGACCGGAGACGTTTTCTTGAGTTCTGACGCGATCTACTAACAAAACCACGGAGAAACCATCGTGCCGGACTCCGTCTACGCCACACGGCAGGTTGTTCAACGATCTCTTAACCCACGGCGCGTGTTCGTGTTGGGGGCCACCGGCACCATCGGCCGAGCTAACGTGCGCGCGCTGGTGCAGCGCGGTCATGAGGTGACGTGTTTCGTTCGGGCGCGAGCCGGCACGGGCGGCAAACTGACGGCAGACGACAGCACCAGACTGCTCGAGGGCGCTGCCCTGCGGTTCGGCGACGTGACCGATCCTGCATCCCTTATACGTGATGGATTTCGCGGCGAGCGGTTCGATGCGCTCGTGTCGTGCCTGGCCTCGCGAACTGGAGCACCAAAGGACGCGTGGTCCATCGATCACCGGGTCCACGTGCACGCACTCGCGGCCGCAAAAGAGGCTGGGGTGTCACAGATGGTGCTCCTATCGGCAATCTGCGTCCAGAAGCCTCTATTGGCCTTTCAGCATGCCAAGCTGGCGTTTGAGAGAGTGCTGATGGAGTTTGGCCTCGTGTATTCCATCGTCAGGCCCACCGTTTTCTTCAAGTCGCTGTCAGGACAAATCGATCGCTTGAAACAAGGAAAGCCCTTCGTAGTTTTTGGGGATGGCTCGCTGACCGCCTCCAAGCCCATCAGCGACAACGATCTGGGCCACTACCTCGCCGAATGTCTCGACGACGAACGCCGCTATAATCGCATCTTGCCCATCGGTGGTCCAGGGGAAGCGATCACGCCAAAACAGCAGGGTGAGCATCTGTTTAAATTGCTGAGCCGAGAAGTGCGGTTCAAGCATTTGCCGGTGGCGCTCCTGGACGCAATCGTGTGGACCCTTGGGCCGCTCGGTCACGCAATTCCCTCGCTGGCGGAAAAGGCCGAGTTGGCCCGCATCGGCCGCTACTATGCCACCGAGTCCATGTTGGTTCTGGACCCGGCGACGGGGCGCTACGATGCATCCGCCACGCCCTCAACCGGATCCGAGACGTTGTTTGAGTTCTATGCGCGCGCGATCAAGGGTGAGGTCTCGCCGGAACGCGGCGATCACGCGGTATTTTAATAGACAAGTGCGCGGTATGGCCGGGCGGCGTTACTTAGCGCCGATCTCAAGCATGATTTCGTTCCGGCGCAGGAAGGGCAACGTCCAGGGAGGATTGTAGAACGCGAGGAGGGGCTCGCCCTCGACGTTGATTTTCCGCTTTAACCCGAACTGGCGAAGTTCGGATGTCTTCTGAGCGATGGCTCTGTCGGTGGCGCGACCGGAAAACTTAATCGCCAGCATGCGCCGCGCCGGCATCGGAACGAGCTTCACCTGAGAATCGGCTGGCTCGGGCAGTGTCTGCATCGTCCAAATCTTCGGCATGATGAAGCGCACCGACCAGTTGCCATCGTTGGACTGCTGCGTGACTGGCGCGGTTATGGCGATCATCTGTGACTGTTGCTCGACGGGTGCCGTCATCTCGATTTTCACTCGAGGTTTATTGTCTCCAAAAATGTAGGCAGCGATGGAGCGGAATCCTTCACGAATGGCAGCGGACCGCTCGCCCTTCACGTCAACCTCGGCTTCGATCATGGGCCCGTACTCGCGGATCTCGATCGAGCCTTCGGAGTCCACTGTCGTGTATTGGGGCTGCTCGACATTGCTCATCACGGGTCCCGCGGCCACCGCAGCCAGGACAACCAAAACAACAAAGAAGGACAACAGCCAGTAGACTTTTTTTGCTTTCCACATGCCAATGCCGATAGGTGAGGTGCAAGGGGTAGAGAGTTCAATCAGCCTATTACGTCCCTTTAGCCTAAGCGGATTACTTTCGCCTTTTGCGGTGCAACGGTCGATATCGCAGGTGCGGTGATTGAAAATCAGATTGTCGCGCGACAAAAGCGCTTGTGGCCGTCGGCAGGGCTAAATGGATTATTGATGAGAGACCTCCGCAGCCAACGCGGCGAAGGTTCGAGTAAGCGAAATATTGAGGAAAAGTATTCATCCCCAAAAAGGCCGCGCGCAACCGATCGCGACGCTCCAAAAAAAAGGGAGGTTATTGAATGCAATATTCAATGAAGGTCGCCGACGTTCTCAACAAAAAAAACCAATCGATTACGACGATAAAATCTTCTGAAACCGTCGGAAGACTTGCGCGCCACCTGCAGCAGGACCGGGTGGGCGTAATGGTGGTCAGTGATGACGGTCAATCAATTGATGGCATCATATCGGAGCGGGATATCGCCTACAGTCTTGCTGATCGTCGGGGTGAGCTTCATTTGCTGGCGGTATCGGCGTTGATGACCCGAAAGGTGATTACGTGTTCGCCGGACGACAGTTTGGCCGACGTTCTCCGGCTGATGTCGAAGCATCATATTCGGCATGTGCCTGTCAAAGCGGATGATCAGCTCATCGGCATAATCAGCATTCGAGACGTTCTCGAATTGCGACTGGACGAGGTCGAGAACAAGTCTAAAATCTTGATGAATTTGCTTGCGGAAAGCGAATAGGCTTCCTGGCTGGGAGCCGCCACTCCCCAAGCGCGCACGACGGTGCTTGCCAGGTCTTCGTCGAGCTTAGTTCTAAGCCGCTGTTTCGCTTTGCCGAAGTTCGACAATTACCGGCGGGACCTCATCCTTTGACGCCGACACGGGGGGACTTTCGCTTTCTGCGTTCGATAACCGTTCCGGCTGTGGCTCGACCGCGGAGACCAGAAGGCCGTCGATAATGAGATCTCTCGACAAGCCGTAGTAACCGGCAAAAAGGGCCAATCCGAGCAGCACGAAGACGGCGGGCGTATTCAACGTGGAGGTCCCCACGGCGCCCGTTGCCTGAAGGAAAAACCCGATGACCAGCAACGCTGCGCCGACGCGCGCATCAAGCCATTGGGCGCTCATGCGCCTCAACGTTTGAGGGTCGCGGAAACCGCTTTTGGGAACGGTCAGGTGCGTGGGCGCGGGGGCCAGAAACATGGTGTTGACAACAATCGCGGCGCCAGCAAGCGCGTAGACAAATCCCGCTACGCTCCAAAGATTGTAGTTCGACGCTATCATGTCACTCACTCCTGCGCGGGACCGACACCCCAAGTGGGAGCAGGTTCCTCCCAACTTCCAGCGCAGTCAATACTAGTGTTCTTCATTTTGCTCCGCGGGATGAGATGCGGAATGCGGCGCCGATTGCGCAGGTTCGTCAGGAGTTCTTGTCGTGACGGCGCGCGACCAACTCCACAATTCCCCACGCGGCGGCGACGCAAGGACTACGAATAGCTCGAAGTATCGCATTGATAGAGTTCCTCAGTCGCGATCGTAATCGGATCTCGCCTTCGACTTATCGGCTTCGCGGCCACGTTTGATTTCGGACCGGATCTTTAATAGCTCCCAAAGCCCCAAACACAGGCCGACGCCGAAGACGAACATCAGCTCGATCAGGCCATAACTTATGCGGGCCATGCGATCACGCCTGAATTCCGGGGTCCAGTATTTCCCGCCCGAGAGCTCTGAAGACCGCGGCAGTGATGCCATTGGCGTCGAGGCCAGAGTATGCATACATCGACGCCGGTATGTCCTGATCTATAAAGACATCGGGCATAAAAAGTGACCGCATGCGGAGGGGGCCGTCGAGCAAACCTTCGCTGCCCAAGAATTGCGTGACGTGAGACCCAAAACCTCCGATGGCTCCTTCCTCGATTGTGACCAGTACCGCGTGGTGCTTTGCCAATTGACGTATCAGGTCCCGATCAAGAGGCTTGGCGAACCGAGCATCGACAACCGTTGTGGAAAGCCCGGCGGCTGCCAGCCGGTCGGCAGCTTTCAAGCACTCGTGCAATCTGCCTCCGAATGAGAGCAGGGCTACAGTTGAGCCTTCGCGAAGTACCCGCCCTTTTCCGATCGGAAGCGGAATTCCCTCGGACGGCAACTCCACGCCCGTGCCCTCGCCGCGGGGATAACGAAACGCGGATGGCCCATCGTCAATGGTGGCCGCTGTCGCGACCATGTGTCGAAGCTCGGCTTCGTCAGCCGCCGCCATGATCGTGAAGCCGGGGAGGCAAGCGAGATATGATATATCGAAGGTGCCGGCATGCGTCGGGCCGTCCGCCCCGACGTAGCCAGCTCGATCAATAGCAAACCGCACCGGAAGCCGTTGAATTGCGACGTCGTGCACGATTTGATCGTATGCGCGCTGTAGGAAGGTCGAATAGATCGCTGCAAACGGCTTCATACCTTCGGCCGCAAGGCCCGCCGAGAACGTGACAGCGTGTTGCTCGGCGATGCCGACATCAAAGGCTCGATGGGGAAATTCGCGCGCGAAAAGATCGATGCCTGTGCCTTCCGGCATAGCCGCGGTAATACCGATGATGCTCAAATCCTTTTTAGCTTCGGCGATCAGGCTTTCGCCGAAGACGCGCGTATAGGACGGAGCTTTCGCTTTTGGTTTGTTCTGCGCTCCGGTAATAACGTTGAATTGCACAACGCCATGATATTTGTCAGGTGCAGCCTCCGCAGGCTCATAGCCCTTGCCCTTCTTCGTCATTGCGTGAACGAGAATTGGCCCTTGCTTGGTATCGCGCACGTTCTTGAGGACCGGCAGCAGTTGATTGAGATCGTGACCATCCACCGGGCCCACATAGTAAAACCCGAGTTCTTCGAAAAGCGCGCCGCCCGACCAATAGGTGCGCGATAATTCCTCCATGCGTGCCGCCCGACGCTCCCATTGCTTCGGAAGCTTTTTTGCGAGCTGTTTGGCGATGTCGCGCAGATGGAGATAGGTGCCACTGGACGTCGTCCGTGCAAGGTAACGCGACAGGGCTCCAGTTGGCGGAGCTATAGACATGTCATTGTCGTTCAGAATGACGATGAGCCGCGCGTCGCGGTTCCCCGCATTGTTCATCGCCTCATAGGCCATACCGGCGCTCATCGCGCCGTCACCAATGACACATACGACGTTGTTCGTTTCACCTTTAAGGTCACGCGCGACGCACATTCCGAGCCCGGCCGAAATCGACGTCGACGAATGCGCGGCGCCGAATGAGTCGTAATTGCTCTCGGTGCGTTTCGTGAAGCCCGAGAGCCCTCCAGTCTGGCGGAGCGTCCGAATGCGATCCCGCCTGCCGGTGATGATCTTATGCGGATAGGCTTGGTGTCCGACGTCCCATATCAGCCGGTCCGTGGGGGTATCAAAAACGTAGTGAAGCGCGACTGTGAGCTCAACGACGCCGAGACCCGCGCCGAGGTGGCCCCCGGTTACGGAGACGGCGTCTATCGTCTCGCGGCGAAGCTCGTCGACGAGCTGTGGCAGAAGCGCTTCGGGGAGGTCCCTCAGATCCTGTGGAGTTTTCACGCTGTCCAGTAGGGGTGTCTTGCTCGCGACAGGCGAATTATCGACCGTTCTCATTCTTTGTCCCACTGGCGATCTCCGTTCCCAACTATGCGATGCCCCGCCCTTGCGCGCCGGTATCCGTCGCTGAAAGTTCCCGCCGTTCGATTTTCTCAAAAATTTCTAGTAGTCGCAAAGCTTGACCGTAGAAATCCCACCAGCTCGGCACGACTGCGTTCACCTTGGCACCGTGCGTGGGCGTCATGGCGTCGATGACAAATTGTGCTTCATGAATGCATCCGTCAGAAATTTCGCCGAAAGCTGGGATCAAGGCCGAGAATGATGCTCCACAAAGTTCAAGCTTGCGCGCTGTCGATACGGTCGTCCTGCGGGAAACGGAATCGCAACTGCGCCGGCGAAGCTCGTTTCCGATTTCGGCATAAAGGAGTTGTGCGGAACGAATTCCCGGACGGCAGGCAAATGGAAGCTTCAAGATTGCAGGGCCTGCCCGTTTGTAAAACTCGTCGGCCGTGTCAAGCAGACGAGAAATGACTTCTCCGAGCTTTTCGGAGAATAGCGGCTTGGCAAGCCACTCATCCGCGTCGATCCCTGCTTCGTGCAGCCACGATAGAGGTAGGTATAAGCGCCCCGCGCGCGCGTCCTCCCCAACATCGCGAGCGATGTTCGTCAATTGCATTGCAATACCCAGATCGCACGCACGCGCAACGTGTTCGGGCGATGAGGCGTGCATGAGCATGGCCATCATGGCGCCAACCGTCCCAGCGACGCGGACGGCATAAGCTTGAAGGTCGGCGAGGTTGTTATAGCGACGTCCAACGGCATCCCATTCGAGCCCGGCGATCAATCCTTCAGGCAAATCCCTTGGGATCCCGAACCGCTCGATCGTATGCGCGAAAGCCCGATCCACGGGATTGGCCGAGGGATTTCCCGCGTATGCGAGATCAAGACGTTCGCGGAGCATCCGAATAGCGGTGAGCTTTTTCCCCTCAACGTCCACGGAATCATCCGCGAGCCGGCAAAATGCATAGAGTGCGGATGCCGGCTCGCGGACGCTGCGTGGCAGGAGGAACGACGCCACATAGAACGTGTGCGATCCGTCGCGAAGCAGAGCACGGCACGCGGCCAAATCTGCTTGTCGCTTCGATTTCGTTTCAGGCGAATGCGGCTGCATCGGGGACCACCGTGTCGAGGATTCGAGCGGATGAAAGAACACCGGGCACGCCTGCGCCGGGGTGCGTTCCCGCGCCGACCAGATATAGGTTTCTGACGTCTTCACTGCGGTTTTGAGGGCGGAACCACGCGCTCTGCGTCAGCAAGGGTTCCAGTCCGAAACCGGCTCCTTTGTAGGACAGAAGCTGGTCTTGGAAATCGAGCGGCGTCATGACGCGAGAAGTGACGACGTGATCGCGGAAGCCCGGCAGCGCTATCTCGTCAAGTCGCGCGGCGACGGCCTGACGGTATATCTCAGATTTCGTGCGCCAGTCGATGTCGCCCGTGAGGTGGGGTACGGGCGATAGTACGTAAAACGCATCGCAGCCTTCCGGTGCGAGTGATGGATCAGTGGCTGTGGGCCGATGCAAATAAAGGCTCATGTCATCGGCGAGGAGCTTTTTCTGGAAGATATCCTGAAGGAGCTCCCGATAACGGGGGCCAAGCAGGATTGTATGATGCGGGATGTCAGGGTATCGCCGAGATGTACCGAAGTACCAAACGAACAGTCCCATCGAGTACCGGGCACGATCGATCTTGTAGTTGCTCCAGCGGCGGCGGGCCGCGCTGGGCACGAGATGACGGTAAGTCCAAGCCGAATCTGCATTTGACACAACGATGTCCGACTTGATTACTTCGCCACACGTCAGGCGAACGCCGGTCGCCGCCCGATCATCGACCAAGATCTCCTCAACTTCCGCGCCGTAGCGAAGCTTGCCGCCCTGCGTCTCGATCAACCTCGTCAAGCCTTCGACCAGTTTACCCATGCCGCCCATGGGGAAATGCACGCCCCAGCGACGTTCTAGAAAAGAGATTAGGCCGTAGATCGATGTCACGCTGAATGGGTTGCCGCCTACAAACAGCGAGTGGAAGCTTAGGACGAATCTGATGCGGGGGTCGCGCACATGCTGCGCGACGAGACCGTAGATGCTGCGATAGCTCTTGAGGCGGATGAGATCGGGTAGGACGCGCGCCATCGCTGCCCACGACGTGAACGGCACGTGCCCCAGCCTTTCGAAGCCGACGGCATAGATCTCTTCCGCGAGACTCATGAAGCGCTCGTAGCCTTCGACGTCTTTCGGAGACAATCGAGCGACTTCGTCCCGCATGGCTTTCGGATCGGCCGAGCAGTTGATCGTCTCGCCATCATCAAAGCGCACGCGATAGAAAGGAGATAACGGCCGGAGGTCGACGTCATCGGACAGTTCTCGACCGCACAACCGCCAAAGGTCCTCGAACAGGAACGGCGCGGTGACAATCGTCGGGCCGGCATCGAACGTGAAGCCATTCTGCCGAAAGACGCTGGCGCGTCCGCCCGGGGTGTCAAGCTTTTCAACGACGGTGACGCGATAACCTCGAGCGCCGAGTCTAATAGCAGCCGCGAGCCCGCCGAAGCCGCTGCCGATGATCAGGGCGTGCGGGCGATCCCGGCGGCCCCCTCGAATTCCGACCATGTCTGGCGCATACGTCAACATAAGTTGACATTTAATATCGTCCATAAAGATAGCGCAAGCGCTTTCCTCATCCGCATGCCCGGCTTTCGGCAGGAGGCGCGTCGGCAGCGCGAACGACCGCAAGTATTACTTCGGCAACATCGTCGGGGCGTTCCTCATGTGCGAGGTGCCCGAGATCTTTGAGAGTCTTGATTTCGGCGTTTGGGACGATCTGCGCAATCCCGCGGGCTTCGCTCGGGGCGATTGCCTTGTCGTTGCTTGCGTTGATGAGGACCAACTTCGTACTTAGGCGCGGAAGATCATGCGCAAGCGATCGGAGATCCCAATTCGCCATCATGCCCAATGCGCCCGAGACGTGACCCACATTCCGAAAGATGCGCGCGTAGAGATCGACATCCTCAGATTCAACATGTGAACCCGTGCCCAGAAGCACGCTTTCGACGGCGTCACGGCTCCGCGCTCGCCACGCCAAGAATTGCGGAACCATCGGTGCTGAAACTAGCAGCTTCGCGAGTGGCGAAAAGAACTTCCCGATTTGACTTTCGAACGGCAGCAGCGCGCCGTTTATGCTGACGATCACGTCGGGCTTAATGCATCGATCGATCGTCGATCGAATAGCAACGGCGGCCCCGGCTGAGTGCCCGATCGCCATTATTGGTTCCACGCCGAGCGTGTGAAGAAGCTCGCTCATGGCCTCTGCCATGCCGGGGAGAGAAAGCTGGGTGGTGGTTGCTGGCATGGAGGTAAACCCGTGCCCGGGAAGATCGGGTGCGATAATCGTGAACGACTGACGCAAAAGCGGTATCAGACGCCGCCAGGAATGTGTCGATGAGCCGGTACCGTGGATCAATAGAATGACCGGCCCCTGGCCCAGGATCTGCACGTGCCACTTCAGACCGCCCGCGCTAACGAACCGGCTCGCCTCACGATGCGGCCAGCATCTGCCGTCGCGATCCCAATTCAACCGGTCGTCCACGGTCCGCTCCGGGGCATTTGCGCTCTGACAGCTTCAGACAGCGTTCGCGCATCTGCGTGAGGCAAAGGGAAATACGTCGCGCCCATAGCTTCTGCTATACTTGCGGCGGCGGCGTGAGGTTTGGACGAGCTGTCGATGACGAGCGACGCAACCCCCATGGCGCGCACCTCGCGCGCCGCTACGAGTGATTCCTCCTCGGCCCTTGCGCGTCCAGCTTTTCCGTCCCGACAGAGATTGGCACGCCCGTCCGTAAGCATCACTATGGAAGGCGTCTGCCCCTTTCGTCTAATCGCTTCGCAAAGCAAACTCGCCGTGGCTATACCGGAGGCTATCGGCGAGCCACCTCCCCCGGGAAGATCGGCGAGGTTGCGCTTGGCGCGAGCAAGGGAGCGCGTTGGTGGAAGAAGCAGCTCCGCGCCTCGTCCGCTGAATGCGATGAGCGCTACGTGGTCCCGGCGACGGTAGCAATCGGCCAACAAAAGTTCGACAGCGCCCTTTGCCTCTGCAAGTCGTTGGACGGCGGTCGAACCGGAGGCGTCGACGATGAAGACGATTGCGCTCGCGCCGCGATTTTTGAGACGCCAAATCCGAAAATCTTGGGCACGCACCGCGATGAGCTGACGGCTCGAACGTAATTCATCGGGCGTTTGATCTCGTCGACGGAGAGACTGCCATGGCGCCGCTGCTCGCAGTGTCTCCACGACATTCAATCTTGCACCGGTGCCAACGGCTCCCGGTTTGGTGCCTGCTGGACGCCCACGCCGCGGCGATTTTCGAGTTTCGCCCGCCCGCCCGGACGCTGATCGGTGAGATCTGCTTCGATCATTGGATTGAAGTAGCGAAAGCAAATGGGGCGGAAGTGATGCCTTCACCGCTGCCAATACGACGTCGCGAAATTGCTTATCCTTAAGTTCGTCAGGTCCGTCTTTGTTTTCCTCTGCCGGGGTTTGTTGCTCGGATTCGGGGGGCGGATTTTCACTTGATCCGGGCAGACGCGTAGCGCGCGGCGCGATGACCAGGCGGATAGTCGCAAGGGCGTCGCTCTCCGACACGCACTCGCGCCCGTCGAGAGCCGATACGATGCACGCGACGCGTGCTGCATGCAGAAGTACATTTAGAGAGGAGACGCCAAGGAGAGACGCGGTTTCGCAAATAACCAGCATTTGCTTATCGCCGAGTGACACAGAAGACAAACGATCTCGAGCCATCTCAACCTCTTCGCGCGAAAGAAATGCGTCCGCGAAATCGGTCTCGCCGGAAAGTTTCAGATCAACATTAAGAGCTAGTCTGTCGGACAGAACCGCAGGAGGTCGATCATCCTCTGCCGCGCTTTCGAGGAGCGCGACGATACCGAAGCGCGCGGGCAAATGGCGGGTCAAGCCGTCGCGTTCCAATATGACCTCCCGCAGATCGAGAGCGCTTGCGAGCCGGCTTGCCGTGGCCGGTGAAACGCGCTCCGCACTGGGCAAAACGACGATACCATTATCGGCGTCCGCGAGCAGTCCACGCTGTACGATTGGTCGTCCGGCCGTGAGCGTCGCGGCAAGATCAAGGCCGCCAAGCAAGCGGTCGTCGCAAATGTGGGCCGGAATGCGACGTACCGGTGCGTCCGCCGGCAAGAGCGCGCGGAGAAGGGCTAGCCACTGTTCGCGCCGTGGGCCGGCATCACAGTCCACGATAACACCGCCGATATCCGCAGGGCTTGTCGCAAAGATAGCTGCGGCCAGTATCGCGTCCAAAAATCGGGTCTTGCTTACGTCGTCGGCATCGTCATGCACCGAACACTTCCTCAGCTGTGCGTTGGATGCGCGCTGTCGACCCGCTTTCATCGAGTGGATTGCGCCGGAGACGATGGCGGAGCGCGGAAGCCGCGATCTGGCGCAGGTGACCGCTCGTGACAACGCTGCTTCCATTAAGGGCCGCCACGGCCCGGGCCGCGCGCATCATAGTCAGCTCGCCTCTAAGGCCGTCGGTGCCCAGGTTCACGCAAAGAGCGGCGGTCATTTCAAATGCTTCTTGCGGCACGATAATCGAATTGAGCTTGGAGCGAGCCGATGTGACCTTATCGCGCAGCCGTTCTGTCTCGAGATGCCACTCGGCGATAAAATGCGCAGCATCGCGCTCGAACGCATCGCGGCGTTTGACAATCTCGATGCGTGTCGGAATATCGGCAGGGGCACGCACTTCCACCGACAAGCCGAAGCGGTCCAGCAATTGGGGCCTTAGTTCGCCCTCTTCAGGATTTCCGCTTCCGATCAGAACGAAACGCGCCGGATGGCGTACGCTTAGCCCTTCGCGCTCGACAACGTTCTCGCCCGAAGCGGCGACATCGAGCAGGAGGTCGACGAGGTGGTCTTCCAGGAGATTGACCTCGTCGATATAGAGAAAGCCACGGTGCGCGCGGGCAAGAAGCCCGACCTCGAAATGCTTTTCACCTTTCGTCAGCGCCCGTTCGAGGTCCAGCGCGCCGATGATGCGATCCTCCGTAGCGCCGAGCGGAAGATCGACGACGGGCACGGGGGCCATTTCGCTCGGTAGCGGGCTTTCGCGGCCACGTCGCTGGCATTCTTCGCAGCCGGAGCCGTTCGCGCCCGGATCGCAGTGATACCGGCATCCGGAAACGACGCGCATCGTGGGGAGAAGATCTGCCAATCCGCGGACAGCCGTTGATTTGCCAGTGCCGCGGTCGCCGAAAACGAGGACGCCCCCTATCGACGGATCGACGGCCGAAGCAAGGAGCGCAAGCTTCATTTCGTCCTGCCCCAAGATCGCGGCGAAGGGATAGGTAGCGCGCATTAGATTGATCCTTGGCAAGTGAACGACAACTGTCGAGCTCTCCTGTCTGATCTCCCATCATATTCGGGTTGAGTGAGGTTGTCATAATAAACTTACACACTAAAACGTCAAAAATTATGGCATCATCGGGCGTCGGAAATGCCACAGTGCGGGCAATTTGGTCAAGCCATCAATAGGGTAGTGGCGCCGAAGACGAACGATTCAGGTCCTGCAGGTGTGCACCTAAGCAGACCGTCGACGATTGTCGTCGATGAGCGCTTTCGACTGTCGACGTCAGTGAATAGTGCCGCTATCTGAGCTCGGGTTGAGTTCGGCAAGTATATTCTGCAGACGTGACAGTGCATCGGAGAACTCGCTGAAGCTGCAGAGGTCGGCTTTCCACAAATCCCCAATTAAACGGGCTGCAGGGACTATGAGTGCTTGGAAAACGTTCTCTAGCGTCGCGCCCTGCATGCGCATTTTTTCCACGTAGGAAGCCGCTATGCCTATGTCTCGCTTGAGAACCAAATGAGCGAGTTCTGCAACTTCATCGCCCTCTCGAGCGATCTTAGACAGTTCGGAGACGCGCGGTAGCGGACTAGCCTCAGCAGCGCCTAGCGCGAGGAGAAGTCGCGGAATAACCTCGCCTTCGATGGCTCTGGTAAGCTGCGCACGACGCATGTCGCGCTCATACTTCGCTTTCATGGCGGCGGTCGCCTTGGAAAACTTATTGCGAGAAGTCGCTGGCTTCGCATTGTGGCCGGGTCTTAAACGTCGGCTGGACAACCAGCGCTCTGCAACGCTACCAACTCTGGCCTCCCAATCCTCAAGTTCAAAAGGCTTTACCAGGTAGGCATCTGCCCCTGCGAGGTGACAGGCGTCTATATCCCTGGGGTGGGAAGAAGTTGAGAGCACGAGGACCGGTATGCTTCGTTCGGGATCGCGCGCCCTGAGCGCCTTCAAGAACTGCAGCCCGTCGACACCCGGGAGATTGAGATCCAAAAGGATCAACGAGGCCAATAACGGCGGGGAGTTTTTTCCCCCTTCGAGAACAGCGCGCATTGCGGCGCTACCATCGTCCCATCTTTCGACAGGGTTTTTGACGCCAGCCGAGCGGAGCGCGAACTCAAGAAGTCATAAAGTCGGTATCGTTGTCCTCGATGGACAAAATCGTTCCGAGCTGGGGCATCACGCAATCGCCTCCGGAGCAAGTGTAAAGTAAAAAGTGGAGCCCTCACCGGGCGTTGATTCGACCCATATTTTTCCCGCGTGCCTCTCAACGGCCCTGCGCGCAATCGTCAATCCTGCGCCGACACCTCCACCAAACTCATCCTTGCTGTGAATGCGCCGGAAAATCTCGAATATTCGTTCGCGAGCATCCGCTGAAATTCCGATCCCATTGTCGCGCACATAATACCGGCGCCCCGGACTCTCTTCTACGCCGATCTCGATCCATCGCTGCTGCTTGTCGTTATATTTCTTCGCATTTGTGATGAGGTTGGTGAAAACCTCCCGCACCCGGACACGATCGCAGATGTCGGTCCCCAAAGGATGGGGTCGCCGGATTTCCGCGCCGCTATCACCAAGCATATGGCGGCAGTCTGCGATCGCTTCATCGACCAACCGATCCATGTTCACGGTTTCAAGTTTCAGTTCAAGGCGGCCAGTGCGAGAATACTGCAACAGAGATTCAATGAGATCGTCCATCCGACGCGTAAGATTCAGGATCGTATCTAACTGCTGTCTTCCTTGCTCGTCGAGTCTTCCCTCCTGGGCGCGCTTCAGGAAGCTCGCCAGGAGATGCACACCGCGAAGCGGTTCTTTCAAATCATGCGATGCAACATAAGCAAAGCTGTCGAGTTCGACGTTGGCTTCCGTAAGCTCCCGATTGACACGCTCGATCTGCGCTGCCCTGTTGATTATGATCTCCGAAATGGCTTGGCGTAGGTTGGCAGCAACTTCCACTTCATCTGAGCGCCAGGGCTCGGATCTGCCGGTCACGCTTTCCTTCCAAAGTGCGAACGAGCTGCGGGGACGTAGCCTCACTTCTCCGTCCGTTTCGCTGACCTTTACTGGCTTCTTGGGGTCGCCGGCCCATTTTACGATTTCGATGTGTTCCGGTCTGAACCACATCAAGTAATCGGAGTTCTGCGCGGATGTTTTGATCGCCATAACGCCGCTTGTGATCGTTTTATACGTCGCGGAGGGCGGATGCACTTCCGGCAAGCGGTCGGTTGCGAACACACCTTGATCCGTCGTGACAAGCCACGAAGAGACATCAAGTATCTCTTTGTCCGTCGGAGTGATGCCGATTTTCGACACGGCACCCTTGGAGACAACGGCTGCACCCGTTGCCGGAATTTGAGAAAGCAGATTCGGAGAAAGATCCTCGCGGCCGAGCGATACATGTAGATCCGGCTCGCGACACAATCTCTCGACGAGTTGATCGGTGACCGCGGTCATCCGAAGCCGCTCGCTATAGCCGTCGGCATCTTCCTTTGCGCCCATTAATAGAGAGAGCATGTGCGATAGAAACTCGGTGGCCATGCGGGCTTCGTAGGGCACTTGCCGGGGCCCGCTGTGGTGCATTGCGGAAATCAGTCCCCAAAGCTGTCCCTCCTTCATCAGGGGCATGACCATGGTCGACTTGACGCCCATGTTTTTGAGATAACCCGAATACATAACTGAGACGCTACGCAGGATGGCGTAGCTCATGTCGACGGGCTTATGCGTCGACGGATGGAATTCTGGGTAAAGGCGAACCGGAACATAATCGACATCGGGCAGATGTCTCAGCCAGCTCAATCCAAACATTCGGCGTGCCGGCGCCGGGATGTCGGTCGCGGGATAGTGTAATCCGAGATAGGGCTCAAGATCTTTGCGTTTCGCCTCGGCTATAACGTGGCCGCTTCCGTCTTCTGCAAATTTGTAGGCCATTACGCGGTCGTAGCCGGTGAACCTGCGGATGCGACCCACGGCGAGATCAAAAAAGTTTTGCAAGCCCTTGATATTTTCGAGCATCGCAACGCTTTCGCGCACATCCGAGTAGAGATGTGCCGACGTCGTGTCCGGTTGTGGTGAAATTCTCTCCATTTCCAAAATCAACACGCCGCCCGAGCGATGTGCAAAAATATTCACTCCGCACGTCGAACCCGCAAACGATTCCCGAACGACATGCACGGGACCGTTTTCCAGCGAGACGCGGCGCAATCGGTCGAGCATTTGTGGGGCGCTCTGGCCGAAAACATCCTCGATCGTTCTGCCCAGCAAATGCTCGGCGTTGAGGCCGATAAATGCGCCGCAGTTTTCACTTGCCTGTCGTACAACATAGTCCGGCTCATCCACGATGAGCATCGCGCCATGGCCTTGGACGGCCCCCGGGAATTGCACAAGTTCGCGATCGCAGTTTGATAGATCGACGTTTTTAGCGGTTACGACCGCAGTGCTTTTTGGGGAACTCGCGAGATTCATGGCCGCGCCGAACAGTTCGGAGCGCAAAGGGCGCACAAAAAAATGTGCCGCCAAAATAGGCGCACGGCGTCCTCCTCCACGTTCGCCCTCTTACCGGGGCTGAGCCATGCTCGTAGCGTGGCAAGCCTTTGTCAAGTCCGTGCGACGGCCGGAGGGGTTATCTCGATTGGACGCTCAGGGAGCCAGCAATGAAAAAACTGAAAGATTTCCTCCGCCGCTTCGGTCACACGTGTGGCCTCTAGCGACGCCGAGTCAATTTTGTTGAGAGCGTTTAGGAATGCACGCCAAAGGTATTTACTCGGCTCGCCGAAGCCGACGAAGAACGATGCTCCATGTTCCGCTGTCAAGCCCAGCCGCCTTTGGATTTGAGGGAGAATGGCCTTCGCGCCAAACGCCGACCCCTCTACAACGTAAATACACCCGAGCCCGGCCTCGATCGAGGCAAGAACGGGCGGTGTCCGATGGGGAAGATCGTGAAGCGCCCGCAATCCGACGCCGAGATCTCTTAGATCATTTTCTAGAAGACGTGATCGCAGGCAAGTGCGATGCTCAAAGCCGAATGGCGTGAAGTCAAAACTCGAAAGCGCATCTTCGGTTGCCCGGTGGAGTGACCACAGCCTCATAAGATAGGCGTTATATCTCGGTCGCGAGGAAATCTGGTCGTCGATGTTGACCGCACGCTCAAGATCCTCGTGGAGTACGCGTGTCGATTCCCGGAGACGAGCGTGAAGCGTCTTGTCATTTGTATTCATCGGAGTCCTCGTGCCCAGCCCGAGTAGACAGCCGGCAGTTACGAACCGTCAAGTGGTCCCTGCGGTCGATTGCATTTGCGGCTACGCCACCGCGGCATGCGGAAGGGTAGCATGGCACGCACGATCGGATTGGCAAAACGATCGAGCGACAGACTTTCATGAATTGCCGTTACGCGCATTCCATAGAGCGTCGTTTCAGCCAATGTGCGGGCGTAAAATGGCGTATCTTCGAGCGTCTTGATTATACGAGGTTCGCTCCCTTTATCGCAGCCGATTGATCGCGCCACTCGCCAAAGTGTAGGCGGCAAATTTGCGCCGGGCGGCGACCGAAAATCTTCGTGGCGGCCTGAGCCGTCAATAAGCTTGGCCAGGGAAAGCCTGCTGCTGTCGCGGCGCTCGATATCGTAAAGTACGATCGCGCCATCATCAGTGTGAGCGCGGGACCAGTTCCAATGGGCGAATGCGTTCTCGAGGGGTTGGCTGCCGAAGTTACAATCTAAGTATCCTGTTCCGCTCCAGCGTTGGCCTGGATTTTCGAAATCGACGACGACGGAGGCGCTGGGTGCGAGCGGCAGCCATTTGTGCTCGCCTGCGCGGTCGAGTGCCGTCGCTTGGTATGTGGAGCCAGACGCGAATGTTATCCGTACGGTGCCCTTGAGGGACGCCGGAAATGGCACGCATTTTTCATCGATCGAGAACGTTACGCCGCTTTCGTCGAGGGACACGGTGCTTGGCCCTATCTCCAATTTTTTGGAGTGTCGCCGCACATCGTGGCGCATGCGTTCGGTCATCGCCCAATGTTTGCGCCCGGGTCCGTAGAGAGCGACATTCATTGCGCAATAATTTAACGGGTCTGCTAATTTGTTGCGCCTCGCGATCGCGTAATAAGGAGAGAAGACGCTTCCAATTAACGCAATGATCGTCAACGCGTTTTGGGCATCGTCGCTTAGCGCGTCCAGGTACCACCAGGCGTAGCCGTTGGGTGGTATCGGCGCGTCGAACGTAAATCCGAGAGGACTTGATCCGCCGCTAGCCGCCCGGATATCGCTGCCATCGGAACTCCCGGACCAGGATGCGCGCTGCCTCCCGCCAGGTAGAGGCCCGGTACTGTTGTCTTCGAGGTCGGTCGTGCGAAAGACGCGGCCCATCCGTGTGAGGCCTGGCCATAAAGCGAACCTCCTGATCCGGGGAACATCCGCGCGAAATCGGCTGGGGTGGTGGTCACCGCGGTCTCGAGACCCGATGTGATCGTGAGACCGCAGCGCCGCAAAAGTTCGAATGCGCGCTCCATGCATGTCGCTTTCTCCGTCTTGTCAAATGGGTGGACGTCGCCCGTAGCAGGCGCATTGACGAGCGCAAATAATCGTTCGGGACCCTCGGGTGTCGCTGAATTACAATCTCGATCTTCTGCGCAAACGTACGTGGTGGGCTGCGAAGTGAGCCGATGACGATAAAATATATCGTCGAACTCAGTCTTGGAATCATTCGAAAAGAATACGTTGTGCCGGACGAGTGGAAAGCCGCTGGCTTCGCCGACAAGAGCCCACGTTACGGCAGACAGCGATCGGACGCCCTGCGGGGGAGGAATTGCTTTTGCTATGGCGTGGCCAAGCAATCCGTGAGCAAGCGCCGCCACGTCCGTATTCAGGATCGTCGCATCGCACGCAATCCGTTCTCCAGAAGCGAGTTCGATGCCGGATACGCCGTTAGTGCCGGTCAAGATTTCTTTCGCATTTGCTGCGTAGCGAAACGTGGCGCCTTTCCTGCGCGCTAGGCTTTCCAGCGCGGCGGCAAGTTTGTGCATTCCACCTTCAATAATCCAGACACCTTCACGTTCAACGTGCGCTACCAACATGAGTGTGGCGGGAGCCTCGAAGGGAGATGAACCACAATAGGTCGCGTAGCGGCCGAAAAGCTGCCTGAGCTTCGGATCGTGGAAGTAATTGCCAAGGGCGCTCCACAGCGTCGTAAAGGGCGATATGCGCCAAAGGTCGGCAATGCCGCGCAGGCCAGCGCTTGAGGCGAGAGACAGCGGCGATGGCTTTGCGGCGAGGATGTAGGAATTTTTCAACGTCTCATAGGTTGACCGCGAACGCTCGCAGAATTCGACGTAGCGATTGGCCTCGGCGACGCCAGCGAATGTTCCAATAGCGTCCGTGGACCTCGCGGTGTCGGCAAAGAGATCGAGGCGCGGACTATTCTCCCATGCATGCCGTGCAAGAACCTCTACCGGCTTCAACGATATGTGATCGGCAAGGACCGCATCGCCGCCGGCGAATATTTCGTCGAATACCCATCGCATGGTGAAAACCGTCGGGCCGACATCCAGCGTCCGTCCCTGAACTTCGACGGTACGCATTTTGCCGCCCGGAGCTGCCGCGCTCTCAATAACGACAACTTCGCAGCCCCGGCGGGCAAGCTCGAGAGCCGCGACCAGACCGCCTATCCCGGCTCCGATGACGGCGACACGCTCCCCACCCAAGGTCATGGCGACTCCAACAATCGTGTTGATTTGATCGGCATGGAGTGTCAACATAGCGTTACACAATTTTATGACAATATAATTTTACATATGGGTGGACACTCCATGGAAGCTGATCAACGCATTGAAGCGGCCCTCAAAGCAACTCTTCAAGAAGCTTGCATTCCCCCGTGTCCGCCGCAGTTATCGATGGCGATCGGGCATGCCGTGTTTCCCGGCGGCGCCCGCGTGCGTCCGCGGCTTTGCTTGGCGGTCGCTGCGGCATGTGGCGACGACCAGCCCGATTTGGCGGATACCGCCGCTGCGGCTATCGAGCTTCTGCATTGCGCATCACTCGTTCATGACGACCTTCCATGCTTTGACAATGCCGAATTGCGACGCGGTCAGGCGTCGGTCCACAAGGCTTACGGGGAGCCGCTCGCCGTCCTGACTGGCGACGCACTTATTGTGGCGGCGTTTCAGACGTTGGCACGCGGAATCTCAATCGCGCCGCAGCGCGCCGCGAAGTTGTTGTCGATCATCTCATTGTCCGTCGGGGGGCCTGCGGGAATAGTCGCGGGTCAAGCTTGGGAGTGTGAAGAAAAAATTTCGCTCTCTGAGTATCATCGCGCCAAGACGGCCTCGCTCTTTTCCGGCGCAACGACGTCGGGGGCCGCCGCCGCCGGGCATGAACCTGAGCCCTGGTCGATGCTCGGCGAACTTTTAGGGGAGGCTTATCAGGTCGCAGACGATATCTGTGACGTGGTCGCGGACCCTCTCGAGAGAGGCAAGCCCAGTAAGCGCGACGGCGCTCTGGGTAGGCCGAACGCAGCGCAGGAGCTCGGCGTTTCAGGGGCCGTAAGGCGTCTTCGGGCGATGCTGGCCGATGCAATGGATTCTGTTCCGACGTGTCCCGGCAGCGAAGCCCTGCGCGCCCATATTGCGCGGTCGGCGTTGCCTTATCTGCCGAAAGTGCTGCTGGTCGCTGCTTAGAGAAGTTCAATGCGCAGCTTTGGGCGAGTGCAAGAACCATTGCAGCAGAGCGTCGGGCGAACGTTCATGGATCATTGTCTCGCCTTCCGTGACGGGCTTCTCGCCAGCCCAAAATTTCAGAGTGCCGCAGCGGCTTTGCCGCTGACGCGTCTTATCGCCAGGCGGCGGGCCAACAGCCTTTTCAATCTGTGTGCGGGTTTTGTCTACTCGCAGGTGCTTGTCGCCTGCGTGCAGCTGCGAGTGTTCGATCTTCTGCTTGAAGAGCCGATGGATGTGCCGACTCTGTCTCGCCGCTCGGATCTGTCAGAAGATGCGTGCCGACGGCTGGTCGACGGAGCGGTGGCTTTGCGGCTTCTGCAGACGCGCAGCCGCAATAGATATGGGCTTGGACCCCTCGGAGCGGCCCTGGTGCACAATCCGGGGCTTGCCGCGATGGTCGAGCATCATCGACATCTTTATCAAGATCTAAGCGATCCGGTGAAGTTGCTGCGGGAACGGGGTGGTGCCACTGCGCTGGGCAAATACTGGTCCTATGCCGATGCAAGTCGGCCGGCGGAATTGAGCGTCGATCAAGTTGCCGACTACAGCGCGCTTATGGCCCTGTCGCAGCCTATGGTTGCCGACGAAGTCCTGGCGGCCTATCCGCTCGACGCTCATCGATGTCTGCTCGATGTCGGGGGCGGCGAGGGCGTGTTTCTTGGCGAGGCAGCGCGGCGATTTCCGCGATTGAGATTGATGCTGTTTGATCTACCGGCCGTTGCCGAGCGCGCACGAGCTGGCCTTAGCCATTCTAACCTCGCAGCGCGGAGCGAGATTTTCAGCGGCGATTTTTTCGCTGATCCGCTACCCAAAGGTGCCGACGTGATTTCATTGATCCGGGTGGTGCTCGATCACGACGATCAGAAGGCGGTGACGCTGCTGTCGTCGGTGCGGGCGGCGATGGCGGATGATGGCGTGCTTCTCCTCGCCGAACCGTTGGCGCACGCGGGTGGCTACGAGCCGATGGCCGGTGCCTACTTCGGCTTCTATCTCATGGCCATGGGCCGCGGCCGCGTGCGCAGCCCGACCGAGCTTACTTCTCTTCTTAGGCGGGCCGGATTTGGGTCCGTGCAAATTCGGAGAGGTCGCCGAGTTTTGCAGACAGGAATTGTGATAGCCAAGGTGTAAATTTAAGTTGACACATGTAAGTGTCAGCTTACTAATACGATCCGGATTTTGAGTTTCATGCTGTCGTCGAGGCGCGGATTACCCAAATGGACGCCCTGGCCGTAGTTCTGGAAAAGCCGAAACAGCTCGTACTGAGCCGGTTGGATCTCGACGCCCCAGGGGATGAGGATGTCGTCGTTGATATCGACTGGACTGGCATCAGCACGGGAACGGAGCGGCTGCTTTGGTCGGGACGGATGCCGGCGTTTCCCGGAATGGGATACCCGCTGGTGCCGGGCTACGAATTGGTCGGGCGCGTATCATCCGCTGGAAAATCATCCGGAGGCAAGGTTGGCGACCGCGTTTTTGTGCCGGGCGCGCAGTGCTACGGAGCAATCAAGGGGCTGTTCGGAGGCGCCGCGTCGCGTGTCGTCGTGCCGGGCCGACGCGTGCTGCCAATAAATGAAGCGCTCGGCGAGCAAGGTATTCTTATCGCCCTTGCGGCGACCGCTTATCACGCCATCGTTGGCGGTCGCGCACCCGATTTAATCGTTGGCCACGGCGTGTTGGGCCGTTTGATCGCACGCATCGCTATAGCACTTGGTGAAAAACCTCCACTGGTGTGGGAGCTCGACGAGCAGCGCCGAAGCGGCGCGGCGAACTACGAAGTCGTTGAACCTCATACGTCGCACAAAGGTTTCTTCGCTATCTACGACGCGAGCGGCGTTGCCAAGCTTCTGGATACTTTGATTGCGGCGCTTGGGCCGCAAGGTGAAGTCGTGCTCGCCGGCTTCTATGCGGAGCCGCTGTCGTTCGCGTTTCCGCCGGCATTCATGAAAGAGGCGCGCATCCGGATTGCTGCGGAGTGGCGCCGCGAGGACCTCGTCGAGGTAACCCGCCTTCTCGATGCGGGCCGTCTGTCGCTCGATGGCCTGATCACGCACCGGAAAACAGCGGACGAGGCCGATGCCGCCTACCGAACTGCCTTTAGTGACTCTTCGTGTCTAAAAATGATCCTGGATTGGAGAGCCTTATGATGAGCGGTTGGGCCAACGTAGTCGCCAATTCCTCAGACCGAACGATGCACGATTTCCTTCGCGCCGAAGCAGCGATTGAGCCAGATCCCGTTGCGACCGCAGCTCCGACGAAAGAAACGCAGGTCATAGCGATCTATGGAAAGGGTGGAATTGGCAAGAGCTTCACGCTCGCCAACTTGTCCTACATGATGGCGCAGCAAGGAAAGCGGACGTTGCTCATTGGATGCGATCCGAAGAGCGATACGACTTCGCTTCTCTTCGGTGGACGCGCCTGCCCGACGATCATTGAGACATCGTCTAAAAAGAAGCTCGCGGGCGAGGATGTAAAAATCGGGGACGTTTGCTTCAAGCGTGACGGCGTCTTTGCGATGGAGCTCGGAGGTCCGGAGGTCGGGCGGGGCTGCGGCGGTCGCGGCATCATTCACGGCTTTGAGCTTCTTGAAAAACTCGGCTTTCACGATTGGGGCTTTGACTACGTACTCTTGGACTTCTTAGGCGATGTCGTTTGCGGGGGCTTCGGGCTGCCCATAGCGAGAGACATGTGCCAGAAGGTCATCGTCGTCGGATCGAACGATCTTCAGTCGCTTTATGTCGCCAACAACGTCTGCTCGGCAGTTGAATATTTTCGCAAACTTGGTGGCAACGTCGGCGTCGCCGGCATGGTCATCAATAAGGATGACGGCACGGGAGAGGCCCACAACTTCTGCAAGGAAGCGGGCATTCCGATTCTCGCGTCGATCCCCGCTCACGACGACATCCGCAAGAAAAGCGCCAGCTATGAAATCATCGGAAAGCCGGGCGGTCGCTGGGCCTCGGTGTTCGAGGAACTTTCGCAAAACGTCGCGGAGGCCCCGCCGCTGCGTCCGAGGCCACTGACGCAGGACCAATTGCTCGGCCTTTTTTCGAGTGAGCATACCGGTCGCGATGTCGTGCTTCAGCCTGCTTCCCTTGAAGACATGTGTGGCGGGACGGTGGTTGAGAAGCCGTCACTCGAGGTTGTCTACGAGTTGGTCTGAAATCGCCTGATGAGACACGGAAAATGATTGTGTCGGAACATGAGATCGTTGCGGAGCGGCCGACGGCGGAAGTCGTTTACGACCAAACGGCCCCTGTCTCACTAGCCGAGGAAGATGTCGCGGGCGCTTCCGTGCTGGTAACGCCATCGGACACCCGCCCCGCAGTTCTCAAAGCCGATGCCTTCGGATGCCATGGCGGCAAGGACCAGATGCGGCGGGCAGCGGAAGCTGCAGGCAAGAGCGAGACGTTGGAACGATACGCCGCTGACTATCCCAAAGGCCCGCACGACCAACCACAAAGCATGTGTCCAGCGTTCGGATCGCTGCGCATCGGTCTCAGAATGAGACGCACTGCGACCATTCTCTCCGGCTCGGCTTGTTGCGTTTATGGCTTGACGTTCACGTCGCATTTTTACGGAGCACGGCGCACTGTTGGATATGTGCCATTCAATTCCGAGACGCTGGTAACAGGGAAGCTTTTCGAAGACATTCGCGAAGCGGTTTATAAAATTGCCGACCCCGAAAAATATGATGCGGTCGTCATTACGAATCTTTGCGTGCCCACAGCTTCAGGTGTGCCGCTTCAGCTTCTGCCGAAAGAAATCAACGGCGTTCGCATCATCGGAATCGATGTTCCAGGCTTTGGCATTCCCACGCACGCTGAAGCCAAGGATGTTCTTGCGGGGGCCATGTTGAAATATGCGCGGACCGAAGCCGAACTCGGCCCCGTTCCAGCTCTGCGCAACGCCCGTGTCGATAAGCCGACGATCGCGCTGCTTGGTGAGATGTTCCCGGCAGACCCTGTCGGCATAAGCATGCTGCTCGAGCCGCTGGGGCTTGCAGGCGGGCCGGTCGTGCCGACACGCGAATGGCGCGAACTCTATGCCGCTCTCGATTGTGCCGCGGTTGCCGCCGTCCACCCCTTCTATACGGCGTCGATCCGTGAGTTCGAGACGGCGGGCCGGCCCATCATCGGATCGGCGCCGGTCGGTCGCGACGGAACGGCAGCTTGGCTCGACGCAATTGGCGGAGCTTGCAATGTCGCTACCAAAAAAATTGATGCTGCCAAGGCGCGCGTACTCCCGGTCATAGCCGCGGCACTCGCGAAGATGCCGATCAAAGGCCGCATTACTCTCTCCGGATATGAGGGCTCAGAGCTTCTTGTTGCGCGCCTCCTTGTCGAGAGCGGCGCCGACGTCTGTTATGTCGGTACGGCGTGCCCGCGAACGATGTGGTCAGAACCTGATCGGGAGTGGCTCGAGTCCAAGGGCATTCCGGTGACGTATCGCGCCTCACTCGAGCAAGACCTCGCTGCCCTTCGTGAATTCAATCCGGATCTGGCGATCGGGACGACACCGATCGTGCAGAAGGCCAAGGAAAAGGCTATTCCGGCCCTCTATTTCACAAACCTCATTTCGGCGCGTCCTTTGATGGGGCCTGCGGGCGCGGGTTCGCTGGCGCTAGTGGTCAATGCTGCCCTCGCGAACAAACCACGCTTCGATGAAATGAGGACCTTCTTCGACGGCGTGGGGCGTGGAGCGTCGGCCGGCATATGGGAAGACGTGCCACAAGACAACCTCCGCTTTCGCGAGGAGTACAAGCGCCGGCTCGATAAAGAGGCAAAGAAGCGCAAGGCCGAGGAGATGATCTGATGCTCGTCCTCGATCACGATCGCGCCGGGGGCTATTGGGGCTCCGTCTATGCCTTCACGGCTATCAAAGGGCTGCAGGTTATCATCGACGGTCCGGTCGGATGCGAAAACCTCCCGGTTACCTCTGTTCTTCATTACACGGACGCGCTGCCACCACACGAACTCCCGATCGTCGTCACCGGACTATCCGAGGACGAGCTTGGGCAGCACGGCACAGAAGACGCAATGAAGCGCGCGCATAAGGTTCTCGATAACTCGTTGCCGGCGGTCGTCGTCACGGGATCAATCGCCGAGATGATCGGCGGCGGCGTGACGCCGGAAGGCACGAATATCAAGCGATTTCTGCCTCGCACGATCGATGAAGACCAGTGGCAGAGCGCCAATCGCGCCATCAATTGGCTATGGACTGAATACGGCCGCAAAAAAATACCGGCGATAAAGCCGCGCGCCGACGGCGAGAAGCCGAAAGTCAACATCATCGGACCGATCTACGGCACGTTCAACACGCCAAGCGATCTCGCAGAAATTCGCCGCCTCATTGAGGGAATTGGCGCGGAAGTCAATATGGTCTTCCCGCTCGGATCGCATCTTGCCGATGTCGCCAAGCTTGCCGATGCAGAACTCAACGTCTGCATGTACCGTGAATTCGGCCGGCTGCTCTGCGAGACGTTGGAGCGGCCTTTTCTTCAGGCACCCATCGGACTGCATTCGACGACAAAATTCCTGCGCACGCTGGGGGGCCTGCTGAAGATTGATCCGGAACCCTTCATCGAGCGGGAGAAACACACGACTATCAAGCCGCTGTGGGATCTTTGGAGATCGGTTACCCAAGATTTCTTCGGCACGGCCAGTTTCGCCATTGTCGCCAGCGAGACGTACGCTCGCGGTGTTCGTAACTTCCTTGAGACCGAGTTGGGCCTTCCCTGCACGTTCTCGTTCTCGCGTCGCCACGGCGTGAAGCCAGACAATGATGCGGTTCGCCGCGCGGTGCGCGAGAACACGCCACTCGTGATGTTCGGAAGCTACAACGAACGCATGTATCTGGCGGAGGCCGGCGCCCGGTCGATCTATATCCCCGCGTCGTTCCCCGGCGCCATCATACGTAGGCATACGGGTACGCCGTTCATGGGCTACGCGGGCGCGACTTATATCGTTCAAGAAGTCTGCAATGCGCTGTTCGATGCGCTGTTCAACATCCTTCCGCTTGCGGGCGATCTCGACAAGGTCGAGTCGACGCCATCTCGACTGCACGTGGAGTTGCCGTGGGACGACGAGGCGAAGGACGTCCTCGACGATCTGCTGGAAGCCCATCCAGTTCTCATAAGAATTTCGGCAGCCAAACGTATTCGCGATATTGCCGAGCGTGAGGCGAGGCGTGCCGGCGAACCTCGAATAACTGCTGCACGTGTGTCTCAGTCGAAAGAAGGACTAGCGGCGTGATGAACCAGTTATCTGCAAATGAAGGTCGCGCCTATGCGAGGGGACACAAGTTAAATTGGAATGAAAGCCTGAAATTGAGGTGGGAGGAAACAATGGCAATCGGCGTTACCGGCCACGACGAGCCGCGGTCCGCGGCGGTACACAAGACATCCGTCGAATATCACCTGATTTTTCTGGTCTGCTTTCTTTTCATGCTTGTTGCCACGGTCATCGAAAGACTGATGCCGTGGACCTGGATCCGAAAAGCTGACGAAGGGCAACGCCGCGCCTCGGTGATCGAAAAGGCTTGGGGTTCGGCTCAGACCTGCGCGACCTACGCCTTCATGGGATAGGTCCGAAACATTCGCCCAGCGACGCTGCCGGGCGAAAGTCGCGGGACATCGACCGTGACCATCCCAGCCGCGCGGGAAGTGCGCGGTAACGTGTGGAGGAAATTGAAGGAGAGGACAACATGGCAATAGATGATAGGCGAGGCGGATCTTTATCCGGCCTAACCGAACAGGAAGCGAAGGAATTCCACTCAATATTCATGACGAGCTTCATCATGTTCACGATCGTCGCGATCGTTGCGCACATTCTCGTTTGGATGTGGCGCCCTTGGTTGCCCGGCCCCAATGGCTACGCTTCCTTGGACGGTGTCAAAGACGCGGTGAACTACGCCACGGCGGGCGGGATAACCGACGCCGTGAGTTACGTCAAAACGTTCCTGGCATAGGAGAGCAGCGACATGTGGCGAATTTGGCTTCTATTCGATCCGCGCCGTACGCTGATCGCGCTGTTTACTTTTCTGTTTGCGCTGGCATTGATCATTCACTTCATCTTGCTCAGCACGGATCGCTTCAATTGGCTCGAAGGTTCGCACAAAGCGGGCGCGCCGAAAGCCGAGATCCAACAAACAGTACCGAACCGCGCGCCGGCCTGACACGGCTGGATAATGGTTCAAGACGACGATATAGGACGCGGTTCAGACATTTGTTCTGAACCCGTCCCACACCATCGTGCTGTTGGCATGCGGGCATCGCACGCATTCGGAGGATCGACCGATGGCTATGTTAAACTTTGAAAGAAAATATCGCGTTCGCGGCGGCACCCTGATTGGAGGAGATCTTTTCGACTTCTGGGCGGGTCCGTTCTACGTCGGTTTCTTCGGCGTGACGACGATCCTGTTCGTGTTCGTGGGCGTCGCGATGATACTTTATGGCGTATCGCAGGGTCCGACCTGGGACTTGTTTCGCCTGAGTATCAATCCGCCGGACGTCAAATATGGTCTTGCCTTCGCGCCGCTGAAGGAAGGCGGGATCTGGCAGATCGTCACGATCTGCGCGCTTGGCTCCTTTGTTTCGTGGGCGCTAAGAGAAGTGGAGATATGCCGTAAACTCGGTATCGGCTATCACGTCCCGTTTGCCTTTGGCTTTGCCATTCTCGCATATTTTACGCTGGTCGTTATTCGTCCGATCTTGATGGGATCTTGGTCATATGGCTTCCCATACGGGATCATGAGCCATCTCGATTGGGTTTCGAACACCGGCTACAGCTACGGTAACTTCCACTACAATCCGGCGCACATGATCGCGATCACGTTCTTCTTTACGACGTGTCTCGCGCTGGCCCTCCATGGCGGTGTCATTCTGTCGGCGGTCAATCCCGGCCGGCACGACGGTGAACAAGAGCCGGTGAAAACGCCGGATCACGAGAACACGTTCTTCCGAGACACTATCGGCTACTCGATCGGAACGATCGGGATACATCGCCTCGGGTTGTTCCTAGCGCTCTCAGCGGTGCTTTTCAGCGCAATCTGCATCGTGATCAGCGGACCGCTTTGGGCGGAAGGCAACGCGTGGGCGGATTGGTGGGACTGGTGGCTGAAGCTGCCGATCTGGTCTTGAGAAAACAAGGGGAAGAGCAATGGCTCAGTATCAGAACATTTTCACCCAGGTCCAGGTTCGTGGCCCAGTCGAATTCGGCGTGCCGGTTCGCAGGGGAACCTGGCCACGTCAGGGTCAGCCGTTCTTCTCTTATTTGGCTGGCAAGATCGGCGACGCGCAGGTCGGTCCAATTTATCTTGGGACAATTGGCTTCGCGTCGCTCGTAAGCGGGTTCATTGCCATCGAGATCATCGGCCTCAATATGTTGGCTTCCGTAAATTGGAGCCCGATCGAATTCGTTCGCCGACTTTTTTGGCTATCGCTCGAGCCGCCAGACGCAAAGTATGGTCTGACTATTTTCCCTCCGCTGAAGGAAGGCGGTTGGTGGCTAATGGCCGGATTTTTCCTGACGACTTCGATCCTCCTCTGGTGGGTACGGATGTACAAGCGTGCACGCGAGCTGAGAATGGGCACGCATGTTGCCTGGGCATTTGCAGCCGCAATCTGGCTTTTCCTGGTGCTCGGATATATCCGGCCGATTTTGATGGGCAGTTGGAGCGTGGCGCCGCCATTCGGCATCTTCCGGCATCTGGATTGGACGAACCAATTCTCGCTCGATCATGGCAATCTCTTCTACAACCCGTTCCATATGCTATCGATCGCGTTTCTCTACGGATCCGCGCTTCTCTTCGCGATGCACGGAGCGACGATACTCGCCGTGAGCCGCTACGGCGGTGAGCGCGAACTCGAGCAGATCACCGACCGCGGCACTGCTGCGGAACGCGCCGCTCTGTTCTGGCGATGGACCATGGGCTTCAACGCAACAGTGGAATCAATCCATCGCTGGGCTTGGTGGTTCGCGGTGCTCTGTCCGCTGTGCGGTGGCATTGGCATTCTGCTCACGGGCACGGTGGTCGATAATTGGTATGATTGGGGCATCAAGCACGGTTTGGCCCCGACGGCGTATCCGTGAGACCTCGTTTGTTACTGGACGAACTCACGGTGTTCCCCAACTCGAGCGCTTTTCAGTACAAACTGAGGCGCTCGCTTTTTTATTGAACCGGAAAGAATTGACGACCGTATGGGCATTCGGAACTTGGCGCTGTCCGCGGATGTTTGATTTCGGGAATGCAGATTTGAAAACGTCCAAGGGAGACGGCAAAAATGGAAGATCAATTCGATGGGCTGAAGAGTTTGCATACAGCGCTTATCGATAGCCGCCGGAGGATGCGGAAGGCAAAGGTCTCGTTCCGCTTTTTCGGGAGATAAGCGCGTTGCACGCAAAAAATGCTACTGAGCTCGACTCTATCCTAAGAGCAGCGGAACAAGAAGCGGACGAGAACGGATCGTTTATGACCACGGTGGATCGGGCCGTTAGCAATATCCGAGCACTACTCGGCGACCTAGACCAACGCATTCTTCCCGGATTGATCGACGGGGAGAAGCGTATCGTGTCCTACTATGACGACGCTATAGCCGCAGCGGGGGCCGGGTCGAACAGGGACGTGCTTCTCTCTCAACGAGCAACGATCGAGAAGAAGATGTCGGACATGGAACTGCGGAATAACATGGCGGCGTGAGGCCGTCGTAAGTGAAACACTCGAGACAAGGAGGTTTAACATGCGTCGAAATTCGGACTCTGCCGGCGCCGGCGTTGCCCTAACAACCTTCGCCGGATTCATTGTCATCGTGCTCTTCACTTCCGCGCTTGGCAGTTACATCGGCCGCCACAGCACACCGGATCCAACGGAGGTTGCACCGCCTTCCGCAAGCGAGGCTCCCTCAGCATCTTCTCCCGCAGAGGTGACGCGCACCAGCACCCCCGGCAGCGCCTTCGCCTTGAGCCAAAGAAACGAAAAAGCGCAGCGAAGATTATTCTGCGCTGCGCTTTATGCGCGACTGGCCGAAGGAAACTTACTTTAGCGTCTTGAGATATTCGATGACGTTAGCGCGATCTGTATCGTCTTTGAGACCGGCGAAAATCATCTTTGTCCCCGGTATCTTCTGTTTCGGCCCTTGCAGCCACTCATTGAGATTGGCCTCATCCCAGGTTACTCCCGAGTTCTTCACCGCTTCAGAGTAGTTGAAGCCTGGCGCCGTTCCGGCCTTGCGACCCACAACGCCCACGAGGTTAGGCCCGACCGCGTTCTTGCCGAGCTGATGACACGCTTGGCACTTATGAAAGACTGTCTTTCCTGCTTCCGCGTCCGCGGCCAAAGACGCTGTCGGCACCACTGCAACCAAGGTGATTGCCAAGATCCATTCGCGCATTCCCCGTTCCTCCTTGTGAAGCTTGTTTGAGTTTGTGGCTCGCTACTCCGCAGCGAGGCGAACGTATTTGCCGTTTGCCACAGGGCAGGCGGCCCAAAGTGCTTCAAGTGCGGTGACGAGGTGAGCCATCTGCTCGTCGGTATGGACGGGTGAGGGCGTAAAACGCATGCGCTCCGTGCCTTTGGCCACCGTCGGATAATTGATAGGCTGCACGTAGATTCCGTAGTCATGCAAAAGCACGTCTGTGATCGATTTGCAGTGAACCGGATCGCCGACCATGACCGGGACGATGTGGCTTGGATTGTCCACCACGGGAAAACGCTTCTCCTTGAAAATTCGCTTCAGAGTCTGAGCGCGTTCCTGGTGCCGTGTTCGCTCTTCTGCGCTGACTTTCAGATGCCGGATGCTGGCTATCGCGCCCGCAACGATGGCCGGAGCTAGGGACGTCGTGAAGATAAAACCCGGTGCAAATGAACGAATGGCATCGCAACAGGCGCGGCTGGAGGCGATATATCCACCCATAACGCCGAAGCCCTTCGCGAGCGTTCCATTGATCATGTCGATCCGATTCATGACGCCTTCACGTTCGGCAATGCCGCCGCCACGCGCTCCGTAAAGACCGACTGCGTGAACCTCGTCGAGATACGTCAAGGCGTTGTACTTTTCGGCCAGATCGCAGATGCCGGCGACCGGCGAGATATGTCCATCCATCGAATAGACGCTCTCGAACGCGATAAGCTTCGGCGTGTTCTTCGGGTACTTCTTCAGTTTTGCTTCGAGATCAGCGAGATCGTTGTGGCGAAAGATGTGCTTTTCACCTTGACCACGGCGAATGCCTTCGATCATCGAGGCATGGTTCTTTTCATCGGAAAAGATCACAAGCCCCGGAATGAGCTTGACCAACGTCGATAGCGTTGCGTCGTTGGCAATGTATGCCGACGTAAATACGAGCGCCGCTTCCTTGCCATGTAGATCGGCAAGCTCATGTTCGAGTTCGACGTGGTAATGGGTCGTCCCAGCGATATTCCGAGTTCCGCCTGAGCCAGCACCGACCTCGTCGATCGCCGCATGCATGGCCTGGAGGACGACCGGATGCTGGCTCATTCCGAGATAATCGTTGGAGCACCATACCGCGACATCGCGGATCTTTCCGGGACCGAAATGCGCCGCGATTGGGTACGATCCGCGCCGGCGCTTCAAGTCTGCAAAGACGCGGTAGCGTCCCTCGCACTGGAGCGTATCTAGATGCCTTTGAAATAGACCCTGATAGTGCATGTCAGCCTCCCGACTGTCCTTCATTCAGCAGTAATTGCTATGCGCTCCGAGCGAGCGGAGGGATGCAATCTTCGAACCGCGACTCGTCACCGAGGCTCGCCAGGCTCGGAGCATCTTGATGGCGCTCGTCCGATTTCAAGATCCAAAGTGCGGCGACGGGCACTGGCAGCACCAGGAACCAATGCTCAACGGCCACGAGAAACATTAGAGACGACAGCAGCGTCCAACCTGTTGCTTCGAATGAGGTTGCTTTAGGAGCAATCGCATGGCCGACGCAGAGTATTGTCAGCAGCGTCGATAGCGTGACCGATATCGGAAAAAGGAGGTTCATTGGCCGATTGCGGAAGTAAGTCTTGAGATACTCAAGGTGACGAGGCAGGAATTCTTCAGTGAGATTGGGGACGCCGAGATAAACATTGAGCTTGGCGCTCAGGCGCGCGAGCCAAAGAATAACGAATGTCCAAGTGCCGAATTGATTGGGAGCTCCCCAAGTCAATGTCAGAATGACCAACGCGGTGCCGAGAATTGCTAGCTCGTGGTACAGCAGTGTCTGTGTCGCGTAGATGAAGCGACGCCCGCCGAAGCAATCAGCGGGGCAGGGCGTCACGCGCGACCCCGTCACATATCCTGTGAGAAAGCTCATCTCATGCCACGCCCAAACGACGAGCGCGCACGTAAATCCGCAGAATGCAGAAGACACGCTTGTGTCGTCGCTTGTCGTCCAGAGTCCGAAAAGCCCCATTCCGGCGCCAACCGTGACAGTGAACATGCTGACGCCGAAAGTTTGTTCAGGCATCTTCAGTAAATACAACACCGCGCCGGTGCTGAACCACCAGATGAAAATTGCGAATGTTACGGCGAGGACGTAGTCCAAAACTGATCTCCAAGCTTACCAGGCCGGTTCCATGTGACTAGATTCCGGAATCGAATTGGCCACGGGCCGCAGAAGGAAAAGTCTTGCAAACGTGGCAGCGGCACCGGTGCCAAGCGTCGCGCGCTGGATCCAACCGACGAGGCCCCTGTTAACTTGCACATTCGCGAGCTTCTCGTTGATGACGCGCAGGCGCTCCAGCCCAGTCCGGAATTTCGGGTTGTTGATATCGAGCACGACGGGAAAGACTTGGCGTGAAATGTCGTTCGTGATCTGAAACACGCGGTAGTCGTAATCCGTGGGGTCAATGCCGAGCGCTTTATGGAATTCTGGCCGTGCGTGATCGCGCACATACATCGTGGCGTAAACCGCGAGCAGAAAGAACCGCACCCATAGCTTGTTGAGTCCCGTCAGAAAATTGGGATTGGCTCGCATCAGAAGCGCAAATGCTTCGCCGTGCCGGAACTCGTCGTTGCACCATTGCTCGAACCACTTAAAGATCGGATGGAAGCGCCGATCCGGATTTCTTTCGAGGTGCCGATAGATCGTGATGTAGCGGGCGTAGCCGATCTTCTCCGACAGATACGTCGCGTAGAAGATGAACTTGGGACGGAAGAAGGTGTATTTCTTGGTCTTCGTCAAAAAGCCGAGATCGACACCAATGTCGAAATCGCGGAGCGCGTCGTTGATGAAGCCAGCGTGACGGGCTTCATCGCGGCTCATAAAGCGGAACAATTCGACGATGTCCGGATTCTTACCGCGCTTTTTCATCTCGGCATAAAGAACGCAGCCTGAGAATTCCGCCGTAAGCGAGCTGATCAGAAAATCGAGGAACTCCTTACGCAATCCCTCGGGCAAAGATTCGAGCTCAATTTTGGTCCAGTCGGCATTGCGGCGGAAATGACCCTTGTTGGGATCGGCGCGCATCTCGGCGATGAGCTTGTCCCATTCGCCGCGGACCCCTTCGACAGTCATTTTATCCAGCTCGGCGAAATCGGTGGTGTAGAAGCGAGGTGCTAACAGGGTGTCGTGCTGTGCCGCCGCTGGTAGAGCTGTTCGGACGGCCGATGGTCTCGATGGTCATAGCTTACTCCCAGATGAGAAGCTGACTTCGTAAAGTTCGGTGAGTTCGAGACGCGCCAGCAATCGCGTCCATGCACGATCGAGCACACTTGCGCGCGTCACAGTCGCAAACCTCCGGAGAGTGACTTTTTGGCCGTACGGCACGCGTACAGGTTCGCCGTGGACCAGAACTTCATCTCCAGCATTCATCTCGAGATCTCCGTCAAGATCGACGTGAGCGTGTAAGCTTTCGAAAGTATTTTCGATTTCGATCGTGCATGGCACGTGAAGCTTTTTGCGCACCGCGAAACGGTTTTTGGTCATCGGGAGGCGCTCCCATCGGTTAGCAATTTCGCGAAGGCTTCGACATTGCTGGCTCCGAAACCCACCAACTCCATCCGATGCCCGGTGGCCGGATCGGCGATCGTCAAGCGGCCGTTGTCCCAACGCGCCAGCGTGAACGGCACTGTTTGACCGATACCGGCGCCGATGCGTTCGCGAGCGAGAAGACGCATCACCATTCTGACGAAGCCGTCGTTGCCCGGCACGATTTCGCCGATCACTTTGCCGCTGCCCGCGTCTTTGATGAGGATCGCGCCATTGGGAACGTCTTGAAATTGGAGGTCGCGACTCTCGACTGTGCGATTATAGGTGAGGTGGGTCGTACCGACGCCCGAAATCCGTGCACCCGAGGCCACCGCGAGGGCGCTGCCGATGAGGGCCGCGGCAAAGATCAGGGGCGTGGTCGGGAAGCCAGCACTGCGCGGTAAGATTTCGGTCATGGCAATATCCTCGCTAAGCCGCCACGGTCTCTCTCTCCGGCGTATCCAGGTCATCGTTGTCGACGAAGGCTGGACGCGAAGCGGATGTCTTGATTGCCGAGTTTTTGGAAGCATTCGCCCGGAGCGCGCAAGCTAACGTCTCCGCTGCTTGTTGAACTGCAGGAATACAGCGCAGCATCGGTCGCGGCTTCGTCAGGTGCCAAGGACGGACATGCGGCCACAGCACGACGAATGACTGACGGTCTTTTCCAGTGAGCGCGAGCGAGATATCGCCGGTACCGTCCGAATGCGTCTTTAGGTCCGCCGATTCTATCATCGCAAGTGGAATATTCATGGTCATCGGCAAAGCAACGCCGAACCGCATCACGACGCGCCGGTCGGTGATTGTATAGAGCGCGCTCCGGGCCATGAGGCGTGCATAGAGCGCAAGCGCGCCGATCGCTGTCAACGCGATCGCGCACAGCTTCGCGCCGATCGTTACCGCTTCCAAGGTTGTCTCGTGGTGACTGAAGGCGGACGCGATGCCCCACGCGACAATCAACGCGAGGTAGGCCCCGACACCTTTCAGATGAAGCGCCTTGTTCCCGAGCGAAATCGAGCTTGGAGCGCCTTGCCAAAGGATGCGCTCTCCGTCGGGAAGCTTTTCGGGAAGGCCAGGGATCGGTTCGCTTTCGTGTTCTCTCACAGCAGTGCCTCCCGACGCTGCGGCGTCGCGTAGAGCGTGCCGCCGCCGAAGTATGCGCAGATCCGATCTTCTTCGCGGAACGTGACCTTGTCGAAGTCTTTGGTAGTCGGCGCGCCTGCAAGCTGCGACGCCAGGATAGCCTTCACGATGACAACGCCTTTCCGACCGTCCACACGAGCGAACGTCATCGGCACAAGAACATTTCCGCTACCGCCTTTCGGCTGCACTTCGAGGTACCGGATGATCACTTCGGAGACGTCGATCCAGACATCCGCCACCACGCCGCCCGCCACGCCGTCAGCTCCGATAACTTCCATGCCGCGAGGGTCGGGATCGCTGGGGCTGAGCGTGAACTGCTTGTAATGGCCGGAAGTTGGCGGCGGCGATGCTTCGGTGCCTTGCTTTGCGTGCGTGACCAACTTCTCGCCGCTCGCGATGCGCAGAGGTACGATCTTCGGAACGCCATCGAGAGTCAGATCGGGCGTGTCGGCGCGTAGCGCGTAAGCGCCTGGGCCGGCTCCGGACGTCATCGGGTCGCCGATCGGCTCGAGGGGCGCGCCCGGCCAAGCCGCGACTGGCTCGGCGCGAATTTGAGGCTGAGGAGGTTCGACGCGTGGAGCAACGACGGTTCCCCCGTGCGGCAGTACAAACGTCTTGGGCTTCGGTATCGGAGGGAAATTTAGATATGGAGCCGTTTCCGGGCGCTCAAATTCGAGCGGATAGCCTTCGCGCTTATCCTCGCGTCTCAGCCAATAGATGAGATAGGCGAAGAAGGCCCAGAAGAAATAAAGCACGATCTGCGCCACATCGATATTCTGAGTGATTTGGCCTTTCATGAGCGTTCTCCTGGAGGCAGCTCTAGCCGGGGAACTCGGCTAGACCGAAGTTGGACTGACTGCGCGAACGAGACTGATTGGCCGGGCGAACGAGAGGACCAACGACCGCCAAAGTCACGAAGAGCAGCATGATTTCGATGTAATAGACGATGCCGTAACCGACCGCGGGACCGGTTAAAGCCGGGCCGAGCAGACCGTGAGCGGCAAATCCAGATGCCGCATCGCGTATGGCTCCGCCGAGTGCGATTGCCAGTCCGGTCGCGGAAGCCTGGACTGCTCCCCATGCGCCAAGAGCGAGCCCGCTCGAGTTGGCTTCGGCTAGCGCCATCGCCCCCGTCAAAGTACCGACAGCGAAAAGGCCACCGCCGAATCCAATGATTGTTGCGCCGACACGGAAAAGAAGCGGAGACTCCAATGGCGCAGAGAAGATGACCGCCGAGAACGCGACGACGCCAGCAAGCGCTCCGTAGCCGGCAATCCGATATGGGTCCATGCCGCTCTGAAGCTTCCTCGACGCGACGGCGAATGCGCATAGCGTCCCTGACGCCAGCAAGGCAGTTAGCGCGGTTGTTGCTCCTACCGAGAGATGCAAGATTTCCCCGCCGTACGGCTCAAGAAGAATATCTTGCATGGTGAAGCCGGCGGTTCCCAAACCAACCGCGAGCAGCACACGGCTGGAGCGTCCGCCGTTACGAAACGCGCGCCAGGATTCTCCAAAGGTCGGCTGGGCGCTATCGCCTGCGGTTCGCGACGGGTCTCGTGCCTCCTGCTTCCAGAGCGCGACAATGTTGAGCAACATCGTCAGCAAGGCCGTGCCCTGAATGATCTGTATGAGACGGATCTCGCTGAATTGCGCTAGTAGCCTTCCGTACGCTAGCGCGCTCGCAACCATCCCGATCAGCAACATGACGTACAGGAACGCTACGACGCGCGGCCGAGAAGCCTCCGGCGCGAGATCGGTTGCCAGCGCGAGCCCGGCAGTCTGCGTCGTGTGGAGTCCGGCGCCGACCAACAGGAAGGCCAATGCGGACGCTGCATGACCGACCCACGCTGGTCCGTTCGAATCCCCAGATAACACGATCAGTGCGAACGGCATTATCGCGAGGCCGCCGAACTGGAGGAGGGTCCCGAACCAGATATAGGGTACGCGCCGCCAGCCGAGCACGGAACGATGCGTGTCCGAGCGGAAACCGATCAACGCGCGGAACGGCGCAAAGACGAGCGGGAGCGATACCATCAGTGCGACGAGCCAACTGGAAACTCCAAGCTCGATGATCATCACGCGATTGAGTGTTCCATTCAGCAGCACGAGCGCCATGCCGACCGTGACTTGAAACAGCGACAACCGCAGAAGACGGGAAAGCGGAAGCTCGGCCGAGGCGGCGTCGGCAAACGGAAGGAAACGCGGGCTGAGCAGCAGCCATTTACTCGCAAGTTTTTCGTTCAAAGCTCTCATGCCGGAACGAGCTCCATGGCTTGCGATGTATAAAATCCATTCGCTATTCTTCTAGTCCGGCAAATCTGCCATTCCGAAAGCTGCGGTTCGTCGTCGATCAACATGTCGAGTTGGAAGGGACTGACCGGTTCGATTGCCGGTGCACGGTCGGCGCGCGGGAATGCGCGACCTATTGTGTGCATGATGGCGAGAGCCGGAGTTCTAGGGGCGAACGTAAATAGCACGCCTCGCTGGGCCTTTGCTGCGAGTTGAGCCAGGACCTCAACCATGTCCGGCGCAGAGTAGTGAATGAGAGAATCCATGGCGACGACATAGTCGAATGGCCCTTGATCGCTTTGCACCATGTCGCCGACAAAGAATTCGACATGACCTCCCTCGGGCGATTTAACAGAGCGGCTGCGCGCGAGTTCGACCAGCGTAGCCGAAAGGTCTGTCGCGACGACATGGGCGCCTCGTGACGCGGCCTCATTGGCAAATGTACCGGTTCCGCATCCCGCATCAAGAATCCGCAAGCCTTTGAGATCTTCGGGCATCCATTCAAATAGTGTCGCCCGCATCTCGTCGCGACCGGCACGCACTGTCTGCCGGATACGGCCGAGTGGAGCGTCCGACGTCAACCGCTTCCAGGCTTCGGCAGCGGTGTTATCGAAATAGCTCGCAATTTCACCGCGGCGTTGAAAATAGGATTGGCTTTCCATCAGTCGAACCCCAGAAAATCGAAGATTTCGCGGTCTTTCATAGGTCTTGCATCGAGCGGCTCAGCGCCAGCCCATAGGCCCGCGGCCAGCCGCATATATTCATTCTGGACGGCCTCGAGTTCGGGTGAGGCATCCATCTCGAACAGCGTCGATTTCTTGAGCCGGCTCCGGCGAACGACGTCGAGATCCGGGATGAGAGCGAGCCGCTTAAGGCCAATGGCGTCGTTGAAGCGATCGATTTGATCTGTTGCGGCACTCCGATTGGCAATCACTCCGGCAAGACGCACTGGATAATTTTTGGACTTCGCCTGAATAGCGGCAACGATCCGGTTCATCGCGAAAATGGAATCGAAGTCGTTAGCGGTGACGATCAGCGCGCGGTCGGCGTGTTGGAGCGGCGACGCGAAGCCTCCGCACACGACATCGCCCAGGACGTCGAAAATAACGACGTCGGTATCCTCGAGTAGATGATGTTCTTTGAGCAGCTTAACGGTCTGACCAACGACATAGCCGCCGCAACCCGTCCCGGCCGGGGGCCCGCCCGCCTCGACGCACATGACGCCGTTGTAGCCTTCGTAGACGAAATCTTCGACCCGCAGCTCCTCGGTGTGAAAGTTCACGGACTCGAGGACGTCGATGACCGTCGGTACGAGCCTTTTCGTCAATGTAAACGTCGAGTCATGTTTTGGATCGCAGCCGATCTGCAGTACCCGTTTGCCGAGTTTCGAAAAAGCTGCCGACAGATTGGAAGAGACCGTGCTCTTTCCGATTCCGCCCTTGCCGTAGACGGAGAAGACCTTGGCTGTCCCGATGTTGATATCGTTGTCGAGCTTGACTTGCACGCTCCCCTCGCCGTCAAGGCGGCGTGGCGGTGGCTCGGGTACGCGAAATTTTTCCAAGAGTACCGTCATGCTGCGACCTCCAGACCGACACCCTCGACTCGATCCTCAAGTTCTTCGCCCGCCCTGCGCAGCGCATCGAGTGTTGCGGCGTCCGGCGTCCAGTATTTGCGCTCGTGCGCCTCTAAAAGGCGATTGGCGACTTTTGCCGATGCGATTGGATTGAGCTCGGCGAGGCGGCTCCGCATCGCATCATCGAGCACAAATGTTTGGGTCAGGCTCTGATAGACCCACGGCGCGACCTGTCCGGTCGTGGCGGACCATCCGACCGTGTTGGTCACGTGCGCTTCGATCTGGCGCACGCCTTCGTAACCGTGACGCAGCATTCCCTCATACCATTTGGGATTGAGAACGCGGGTCCGCGTTTCCAGCGCGACCTGCTCGGCGAGGGTGCGCACCTTGCCTTCGCCACGCGTCTGGTCGCCGATATAAACAGGGACGCCTACACCCCTGGCGCGCGTCACCGTACGGCTAATGCCGCCGAGAGTGTCGAAGTAGTGATCGACAGTAGTGACGCCAAGCTCGACCGATTCTAGGTTCTGATACGCGAGCTCCACGTCCGAAAGCATGGTTTGGAGCAGTGCCGCGTTCTGCTTTGGAGAACCGGAGCGGCCGTAGGCGAAGCACTTTCTGCGCGTGTAGACTTCCGCCAGCTCGTCCTCTTCGTTCCACTGGCCGCCGTCGATCACCTGGTTCAGGTTTGAACCGTAGGCGCCTTCGGCGTTGCTGTAGACGCGGAGCGCCGCCGTCTCGAGATCGCAGTCATGCTTCTGCTGATAGGCGAGCGCATGCTTGCGCACGAAATTGAGTTCGCACGGCTCTTCAGCGATTGCTGCCAGATAAGCGGCTTCTGCCAACAGCCTTGATTGCAGGGGCAGAAGATCGCGGAATATTCCGGAAAGCGTCATCACAACGTCGATGCGCGGCCGCCCCAACTTCTCTAGCGCGATCAGCTTTGCGCCCGCCAGCCGCCCATAGCTGTCAAAGCGCGCTTCCGCGCCGAGCAGAGCCAGCGCCTGCGCAATCGGTCCGCCCTCGCTCTTGAGATTGTCGGTACCCCAAAGAACGAGCGCGATGGATTCGGGTAATGGATTACCTTGTTCGATGTGGCGACCGATAAGTCGTTGCGCTTGGCGCGCGCCGTCCGCCATCGCGAATGAGCTTGGGATTTTAAACGGATCGAAGCCATGCAGATTGCGGCCTGTCGGAAGTATGGAAGGCGTCCGCAGGAGATCGCCGGAAGGAGCTGGCGGCGTAAATCGCCCGTCTAGCGCGCGCACGATCGCCGCCAGTTCGTGGTCTTGTGACAGCTGACGGGCAGTGTTTGCTAGAGTGACGAACAATGTGGAGGTTTGCGCATCCGTGGGAATGCCCGACATCGCCAGCGCGCTTTGGGGAAGCTCCCCGCGAGCGAGTGCCAGCATAAATTCGTGTGAAGGTCGGACGCCGCATGCTGCCTCTGCTGAGGCGAGAAGCAATTCTGCGCGCTCATCTTCGGATGAAGTCTCGCCCACAATATGCAGGCCATGAGGAATGAGCTCGTACTCCAGCTCTAGGATCGCATTCACGAGGCCGGTAATACGGGCTTCGGATTGCGCGCCCCAGGCCGGCTCGGCGTCTGCAAGATTGAGTTCGGCGGCGAGGGCCTGGATACTAATTTCGAGCTGGCCGCGCTCCGGCTGCTCCAGCGCGTCAATGTTTCGCCATCTCTCGATCGCGGCTTTGAGATCCAACAATCCGCGATAAAGCCCGGCTTGCACGACGGGGGGCGTCAAATAGCTGATCAGCGTCGCCGCGGCGCGTCGTTTGGCGATGGTGCCTTCGGAAGGATTGTTCGCCGCATAAAGATAAAAGTTGGGAAGATCGGCAATGAGCCGGTCGGGCCAGCAGGCAGCACTGAGGCCGACCTGCTTCCCTGGCATGAATTCGAGCGCGCCGTGAGTGCCGAAGTGCAGGACAGCGTGTGCACCGAAGTCCTCTCGCAGCCAATGATAAAAAGCAGAGAAAGCATGAGTTGGCGCGAAGCTTCTCTCGAAAAGTAACCGCATCGGGTCGCCTTCGTAGCCGAAGCCCGGCTGGATGCCGACAAAGACGTTTCCGAACTCCTTGCCGAGCACAAATATCGAGCTTCCATCGGCTTGGTGTTTGCCCGGAGCGGGTCCCCATTGGGCCTCGATGTCGCGCAGCCAGCGCTCCTGGCACACATGATTGTCTACCGGTACGCGTGCCGCGACATTGGCGGGCATTCCGAACCGGCCAGAATTGCCGTCGAGAATTTCGTCACGCAATTTGCCGACGGTTGCCGGAACGTCGACGCGATATCCTTCTCTTTGCAGCGCTTTGAGCGTGTTCCAAAGTGACTCATAGACGGAAAGATACGCAGCCGTTCCGGTCGCGCCGGCGTTCGGAGGAAAATTGAAGAGAACGATCGCCACCTTGCGATTGGCGCGGCCCACTTTTCGGAGGGCGACGAGTTTGGACACCCGCTTTGCCAGCATTAGCGCCCTTTCCGGGTGCGCCTGCATATTGCGGACGTTGACGCCTTTTTCCGATCGGCCGCCGAAAATGATTGGACCCGTTGATCCTTCGATCTCAGGAATGGCGACCATCATCGTCGCTTCGACCGGCATGAGGCCGCGCTCTGAGCGCTCCCATTCCTCAAGCGTTTCGAATTCGACGGCTTGCGCGGCCAAATAAGGAACGTCGAGGGCCACAAGAACGTCTTCGGCTCCTTTTGCGTCGTTGTAGGCCGGTCCACCGACAAGCGAGAATCCGGTTAGCGAGACAACTGCATCAACAGTAGGGCGCCCATCGCTGATGAAGAAATTCTCAATCGCCGGGCGTGCGTCGAGACCTGTCGCAAACGCGGTAATTACACGCAGTCCTTGGCTTTCGAGCGATGAAATGACGCCGTCGTAGTGCGCGCTGTTGCCGGCGACGACGTACGATCGCATGATCAGCAAACCGACGCTTCCGATTTGCGCACCAGCGGGAGCGGGCAAATCTTCGATGCGCGTGCTGACGCGCCCCTTGAGCCGGGGGTGATAGACGCCGACATCCGCATATTCTAAGGGCGGCGCTGCCTTGAGTGTCCCACGAAGACCGCTCCGCGTGCCCGACGCATACCGATCAACTAGAAAACGAACGAGGTTCTCGACGTTGTCTTCCGATCCGGCGAGCAGGTATTGCAGGGTAAGGAAATATGCGCGGACGTCCTGCGCAGCGCCCGGAATAAATCTCAAGATCTGTGGGATGCGTTTGAGGACGGCCATCTGGCGTGCGCCGGACGACCCTCCTCGTTTGTTTGTGCCCTTTAGTCGTTTGAAGAGCGAGAGCAATCCGCCCTCCTTGCCCGTCATCGCGAACTGGCCGAGGCGCGTCAAACGGATAACTTCGCCGGCGGACATGCCACCGACAATCGCATCGCAATCATTGCGACGTGCTTCGAGCCAAGGGAGGACCGCTTGGATATGATCTTCCATGAACAGCATGGTCGAGACGATGATGTCCGCGGATTCGATATCGGCGCGGCATTGCGCAAGGGCGTCCGGATTTTGCCCCCATTCTGCTGCGGCGTGCAGGGAAAGTTGCAAATCCGGAAGCGCCTGCTGGAGCCGCGGCAGTGCGCGCTCAACCGCGCCAGCGAGGTGACTGTCGAGCGTTACGATAACGAACTTGACCGGCACCGCTTTGGCGGCGTCAGCGGGCGTAATGTGCTTTTGCATCGTAAAGGGTCTCGACTGTGACCATTGCTACACCACGCTCGGTGGCGTAGCGCTCGGTGTTGCGACGCGCTTTCCCACGCACGAAGAAAGGAATCTTGCGAAGTTCCCTTTCAGCTTCCGACGCCCACGCGACCGATGTGCTGATCGGGGGTAATTCGGCCTTTTGTTCAGTGTCCATTGACGTACGCTCTCGGTTGATCCCGGAAGTGAAATCGCCAAGATGCGACGGCGCGACGTCATCGTTGAACTCGACATCTTCACGGAACATTGAGAGCAAATGTTCTTCGAGGCCCATCATCAGCGGGTGTACCCAGCTGTCGAAAATGACGTTGGCGCCTTCGAATCCCATTTGCGGGGAATACCGCGCCGGAAAATCCTGAACGTGCACTGGCGCCGAAATAACAGCGCTTGGAATGCCGAGGCGTTTGGCGATGTGGCGTTCCATCTGAGTGCCAAGAACGAGTTCGGGCTGCAGTTCGTGGACTTTGGCCTCGACTTGGAGATAGTCGTCGGTGATCAGCGCTTCGACGCCGTATGATTTTGCTGCCTCTCGAACTTCGCGCGCAAGCTCGCGGCTGTAGCTGCCGATTCCGGCTACCGTAAATCCAAGTTCATCTTTGCAGATTCTGGCGGCCGCAATGGCGTGCGTCGCGTCGCCGAAGATGAACACGCGCTTTCCGGTCAGGTAATTTAAATCGACCGAGCGCGAGTACCAAGGAAGCCGGGACGTTTCCGTCGCGAGAAATCGCGTGGCGTCGATACCCGAGAGGTGCGCGACCTCGTTTATAAACGCGCGCGTCGCGAGGTCGCCAATTGGAACGGTTTTGACAGACGGCTGATGGAATGTTCGCTCCAGCCATTGAGCGGCTTGCCCGGCTATTTCCGGATAAAGCACGACGTTGAAGTCTGCTTCGCCGAGTTTGCATAAAGCGTCGCGCGTGGCACCAAGCGGCGCGACGCAGTGAACATCGACCCCCAGTCGTTGAAGCAATCGCATTACTTCAACGACATCGTCGCGATGGCGGAACCCTAGCGCTGTCGGCCCGAGGAGGTTGCAACGCGCACGTTCGCCAGGATTTCGCGCCGGGCGTTGGCAATCTCGAGGACGGGAGTTAGGGCCGGCGCATGCGCGAACAAGACGGTAGAAAGTCTCCGACGCGCCCCAATTCTCTTTCTTCTGATACGCAGGAAGTTCCAACGGTACGACAGGAACAGGTAGGTTCAGCGCGAGCGCGAGCCCACCCGGATCATCCTGCAGCAGCTCTGCGGTACAGGACGCGCCGACGAGCATCAAATCAGGTTTGAAACGCTCATAGGCGTCGCGAACAGCGTTCTTGAAAAGCGCGGCTGTATCGCTGCCGAGATCGCGGGCCTGGAATGTCGTGTAAGTCACGGGCGGCCGACGATCGCGCCGCTCGATCATTGTGAATAGCAGATCGGCGTAGGTGTCGCCTTGGGGCGCGTGGAGGACATAATGCACGCTCTTCATGGCAGTCGCGACGCGCATCGCGCCGACGTGTGGAGGGCCTTCGTATGTCCACAACGTCAGCTGCATCGACTAGACCTCCAGCCGTGAGCGGCGAACGAGGGGACGTGCGAAGAGTTCCGCGAGATCGCCTGCCTGCTCATAGCCCTGGATGGGAGTAAACAGGAACTCGATCGACCACTTTGTCGTCATGCCCTCGGCTTCGAGCGGGTTGGCGAGGCCTAGTCCGCAAACGACGATGTCGGGATTAGATGCGCGGCATCGATCGAGTTGTTGGTCGACATCCTGCCCCTCGCTCACGATGACTTCCGAGGAAAGAAGATCGAGTTCTTCGGACAGATGTTGAAGATGCAGATAGGGCGTGCCGACTTCGATGGGCCGCATCGCCAATTCTCGCGAAACGAAGCGAGCGAGAGACGGCTCGAGTTGCGAGTCGGGAAAGAAGAAAATTTGCTTGCCCTCAAGCCCGTCGCGATAGTGAGCAAGTGCTTTTTGCGCACGCTCCTCGCGGGGTTTTACAATTTCGCGGAATTTTTCATCGGGAACATTCCAGGCGCTTACCGCTACGCGCAACCACTCGGTCGTGCCCTCGGCGCCGATGGGGAACATCGCAGCCAACCGCTTTGCGCCGCGTTCTTCCAAAGCTCTCGCTGTATCGCCGAGGAAGGGTTGCGCCAACATAAAATAGGTGCCCGGCCCAATCGGTGGGAGATCCTCGGCGCGACGCGACGGAAGAAAGTCGACGGGTCCGACGCCCAATTCTCCAAAAAGTCGCCGAAACTGATCTTCGACGACATCCGCGAGCGCGCCGACGATAAGCAGTGATTTGGGAGTCGGCGGATTGGAGATTGGGAGCTCTGGTACGAGAGCCGCAAGACAGGCGTCTTCGCCCTGGGTAAATGTTGTCTCGATGCCGCTTCCAGAATAATTCAGGACGCGAACAGTTGGAGCATAAACGCTCGAGAGACGAGCGGCGGCGCGAGCCAGATCCAGCTTGATGACTTCCGACGGACAAGAGCCAACAAGAAAAAGCAGCTTGATGTCAGGACGGCGCTCGAGGAGCCGTTCTACGACGCGGTCGAGTTCGTCGTTCGCATCAGCCATGCCAGCGAGATCGCGCTCTTCCAGTATTGCTGTTGCAAAGCGCGGTTCGGCGAAGATCATGACGCCAGCGGCTGACTGGATGAGGTGAGCGCATGTGCGCGAGCCAACGACCAGGAAGAACGCGTTCTGAATTTTGCGGTGAAGCCAGACGATTCCGGTTAGCCCGCAAAATACCTCGCGCTGTCCGCGCTGCCGTAAAATGGGTCGGCCTGCGCAGCCTTTTGCAGTCGCTTCAGGGCGTGTGATGACTGTGTGGACTGTCATTTGCCCTCCATCGCGGATGCGAAATGGGGCGAGCAACTTTGCGTCTCTTGCCGCGCTAGCCTGAACTTCAGCAAGAACTGCGCGGCGTTGACGACATATGAGACATAGGCTGCGAGGGCCAGCAGCATCTGGCCCCTCGCGTCAAGAAAATTTGTGAAGAGTGACGCAAGATAGGCCGTGTGCAATGCCAGCACGAGCATGCTCACGACGTCTTCCCAGAAGAACGCCGGGGCGAACAGATAACGGCCAAAAACGTCATGCTCCCAGATCGAGCCGGTCACCATGATCGTGTATAGAACAAGCGTCTTGATGATGATGGAGGCCGTTGCGACGGCGAGACCTTCACCTGTTGCGAGGAACCTGATCACTAGGGCTAGACTGATCAGAAAGACGAAGAGCTGGAGCGGAGCTAGGATGCCTTGCACCAGGGTCCAACGAGAGGCGTCGCGCCGCCGGCGCTCCTCCGCGCTGTAGAGAGAATTGCCACCAGAGCTCCGCGATCGTGTCACCGGGCTCTCCCTCCCCTTATTCACGCTCACGCGTTGGACCGGCGAGCTGATCAGGAGAGCCTAGGTGTCAAAAATCGAAGTGTCAATATTTTTGGACGTAAAAATAACTTTACATTTTTTCTGGTCGGATTTTAACTGTCCAACGTATCTTGCGCATTTCTCGTCAAGCATGATTAACTTTCGCAGGGTCGGCCCAACGATGTAAAGCGGCATCTGCGGACTTGGATTTGAGGTCTCCGCTAAAAAAAATTGCTGCGCTCGGGAGACCGGGAAAAGTATCGACGGGAGGGAAGCCAATGTCGAGCATTCGGCCCCTGACGGAGCTTAGGAGCTACTGGCGTGACTGTGGCCAAGGCGATTGGAGTCTGCGCTTTTCGCGGATTACGAACCAGCCCGCGGCAGTTAGCGTCTCGAATTCGCAGCATAATGTTCTTTGTCGGACCATCGAAGGCGAGATCATTCCCCGCTTGCTGCTGGCGCACAGCGACAAGGGCGCATTATCCGACGACGCGTTCGCCTATCCATCGCCGCTTACAACCGAGGACGTCGAACAATTCGTCCGGCTCCTGCTCGCCCAAGACATAGCAGAAGCAAAGTTTTTCTCGGCTGAAGTGCGTGCTCGCGGCGTCCCTCTAGATCTTGTTTTTCTTGAGCTTTTCGCGCCCGCGGCGAGATATCTGGGGGAGCTGTGGAAGCAGGACATCTGCGATTTCGCCGATGTCACCATTGCGCTTTCGAGACTGCAACAGTTGCTGCGGGAGTATTCGCCCGATTTCGAGGATGAAATCGTTCCTGCCGTTAATGCTCGTCGCGCTTTTTTGGCGGTCGTGCCTGGTGACCAGCACACATTTGGCCTCTTCGTCGTCCGAGAATTCTTCCGCCGGGCTGGTTGGCATGTCTGCGGCGGCGTCTATGATACCAAGGATGAGTTGTTGAGCGTCGCCCGCAGCGAACCGTTCGATGTCGTTGGGTTATCGATTGGTTGCGATGCAGCGACCGGCGATTTGGCAGATCTCATTCGCTCGCTCAAACGATGCGCCTCCAATCCGGCCGCGATGGTGATGGTGGGCGGCCGATTTATCATCGAACATCCCGAACTTGTGACGAGTATTGGTGCAGATGCGACGGCTTCCGACGGGCGCGGGGCTGTCCCCAGCTTTCCAACTTGCTTGACATAACTGGAGTGCGGTACTGAGAACACAGCAAGTTTCTAGGATTCTGGCTCAAGGAAAAAAATCAGTGTTCGCTCGAGAAGCAGGGATCGTGTTCCGGACCCCGAAGAGGACACTTGGCGACCTCAACGCCGATAGCGCCGCCAAGCTCATTGCGGCGGCTGCTGACATCGCTCTCATCGTAGACGGAAAAGGTATAATCCGCGATGTCGCGTTTGGAAGCGAGGAGCTAGCCAACGAAGGCTTCGCGAAATGGGTCGGTGAGCCTTGGATCGAAACGGTCACTGTCGAGAGTCGCCCAAAAATCGAAGAGTTGCTGAGCGATGCAACATCGGCCAAGGCGCCGATCCGATGGCGCCAGGTCAATCATCCGTCAAAGCGTGGTGATATTCCGATCCGCTACTCTGCCGTCCATATCGGACCTCATGGACGGCTCGTCGCTGTAGGACGGGACCTGAGGACCGTTGCCGCTTTGCAGCAACGTCTCGTGGATGCCCAGCAGTCGATGGAGCGCGAATACGCACGTCTCAGACACGCCGAAATCCGATATCGACTCTTGTTTCAAATTGCCTCGGAGCCTGTACTCATCGTCGACGCGAACAGTCTGAAGCTCGTCGATGCAAATCCTGCAGCGGCGCAGCTCTTGAGTCGCAATAATAAGCGACTAACGGGGAAAGCCTTTCTCGAAATTTTTGACGTCGATAGCGTCAAGGCCCTTCAAACTCAACTCGCGTCCGTTCGCTCCACCGGCCGCAGTGATGAGCTGACCGTCAAGCTGCACGAGAGCAAGCGGGAATGCGTCGTCTCCGCTTCGCTTTTCAGGCAGGACACGTCGTCTCACATTCTCGTTCGCCTCACGCCCGCGGCAGGCGATGACAGCGCACCAAAGACAAAGTCGAAGCTGCTCAGCGTAATCGAAAGTCTTCCGGACGGTTTCGTCGTGACGGATCTCGATCGTCGTATTCTGACAGCCAATCTGGCGTTTCTTGATCTTGCTCAGCTTGCAAACGAAGAGCAGGCGCGAGGTGAGCTTATTGATCGCTGGGTTGGTCGCGGGGGTGTTGACGTCAATGCGTTGGTGACAAATATTCGTGAGCACGGATCAGTGAGGCACTTCTCTACGATTTTACGCGGGCAATTCGGATCTTATGAAGACGTGGAGATCTCCGGCGTTTCCGTTTTGGGTGGTGAACACCCTTGCTACGGATTCACGATCAGGAATACCGGCCGGAACGAGGTGCCGAAGGCGCGGCCAAAGAGCGAGCTTCCTCGTTCAGTCGAGCAGCTGACGGGATTGGTTGGCCGCGTAAGCCTGAAAGAGCTCGTGCGGGAGACGACCGATGTCATCGAAAAGCTTTGCATCGAAGCAGCGCTCAAACTGACAGACGACAATCGTGCGTCGGCGGCAGAAATGTTGGGGCTTAGCCGGCAAAGCCTTTACTCGAAGTTGCGCCGCTACGGCATAAGCGATACCGAAGACGAAAGCGATTAGCGGCGCGGTTTGGTCCGCGCAAAGCGATCCCAGTATGATGAGCGAATGCAACCGCGAACCGGCGGTCCGGATGTGCTTTATCGCGAAGCAGGGGCTTGTCCTAAAGGAAGTGTCAATGTAAATTGACGCTATGAAGCGATCAGCATTTTTTACGGATGCCAAAGTTCCGACGCTCTCCGCAGTCGTTGAGCTGATGAAGCCCATTACCTGGTTTCCTCCCATGTGGGCCTTCGGGTGCGGGGTTGTTTCGGCTGGTGCTGCATTCGACGGGCGCTGGGGTTTTGTCGTAGCAGGTGCGTTGCTAACGGGCCCGCTCGTTTGCGCAACAAGCCAGATCGTCAACGATTGGTACGATTGCGACGTCGACGCCATCAACGAACCGGGTCGCCCAATCCCTTCGGGCCGCGTGCCGGGCGAATGGGGATTTTTTCTCGCTCTCGTCTGGACCGCCATATCGTTGCTCGTCGCAATGACGCTGGGGCCGGCCGTGTTTGGCGCGGCGGTGATCGGACTAGGGCTTGCATGGGCTTACAGCGCGCCACCTCTCCGATTGAAGAAAAACGGGTGGTGGGGAAACGCGGCAGTCGCCGCAAGCTACGAAGGCTTGCCGTGGATCACAGGCGCGACCGTGATGGCGGGAGCGTTACCCGATTGGAGAAATGTCCTCGTGGCGGCGCTTTACAGTTTCGGCGCGCACGGGATCATGACGCTTAACGACTTCAAGTCGATTGAAGGCGATAAGCGTTCGGGGATCGCGTCACTGCCGGTCCAGCTCGGCGCCGACCAGGCCGCGATTCTTGCATGCGCGATGATGGCAGCGCCGCAGGTCATTGTTGCGGGGCTTCTGTTTGCCTGGGGACGGACGTTCCACGCGCTTGCGATAGCGCTCCTCCTCCTCGTGCAGCTCTATCTCATGACCCGCCTCGTCGAGAGCCCTCGTGAGCGGGCGCCCTGGTACAATGCGACTGGGGTCAGTCTTTACGTTTCCGGCATGCTCATTGCTGCGTTTGCGTTGCGTTACGCGGTTTGGGGATAGGCATGATTGATCGTCCCCTCGGCTGGTTCGGAATTGCGCGTCTCGGACTCGTGCAGGCGGGTCTCGGTTCGATCGTCGTTCTGACGACGTCGACGATGAATCGCATTATGGTAGTGGAGCTAGCGTTTCCGGCGATGCTTCCAGGTGCCCTCGTCGGATTGCATTACGCGGTGCAGCTGCTGCGCCCTGTCTGGGGGCATGGCTCTGATACAGCAGAGCGACGCACACCCTGGATAATCTTCGGAGCGATCGTGTTGGCAGTTGGCGCCATTGGAGCCGCATCGGCTGTCGCATGGATGGGGACGAATACGATCGGAGGCATTCTGGCGGCCATCGGCGCATTTACGCTTATCGGGATCGGTGTCGGTGCTGCGGGAACTTCCGTTCTGGCGCTCCTAGCAAGCCGCGTGGATAGCAGCAAACGCGCGGGCGCCGCGACGGCCGTCTGGTTGATGATGATCGCCGGCATTGTTGTAACGGCTATCACGGCTGGACATTTTCTCGATCCCTATACGCCTAAACGGCTGATCGCAGTGACATCTGTTGTCGGAATGACCTCGGTCTTGCTTACTATTATAGCCTTGTGGGGCGTCGAAAGTGGCTCTTCCAGCTTTGTCAGCGTCAGGTGGAGACCGCGAGCCGCTCATATCGGATTTGCTGACGCAATCGCACGCGTATGGTCCAACGACGAGGCCCGCCGTTTTACTGTTTTCGTCTTTGTTTCGATGCTTGCCTACAGCGCTCAGGATTTGATCCTCGAACCGTTCGCCGGCAGCGTATTCGGATTCACGCCTGGCGAAACGACCAAGCTCTCCGGCACTCAACACGCCGGTGTTTTTGCCGGCATGCTGCTCGTCGGCGTACTCGGAACCGTCGGTGCAGCGAAACGTGGCGGTGCGTTGAGGGTCTGGAGCATAGGCGGGTGTATAGCATCGGCTCTAATGCTAGTCGGGCTTGCGCTCGGCGCCGTAATCGGACCACCCTGGCCGCTGTCGCCAAATGTCTTCGCCCTCGGCGTCTCAAATGGTGCGTTCGCCGTGGCGGCTATCGGCTCGATGATGGAGCTTGCAGGAAGGAGCGGGGAAAAGAGGAGCGAAGGTGTGCGGATGGGCGTGTGGGGAGCAGCGCAAGGGATTGCCTTTGGCCTCGGCGGCTTTCTGGGGACCGTTTGTTGCGATCTCGCCCGTATGCTCATCGGACCGCTGGGTATCGCATATGCTTTGGTTTTTTTCCTGGAGGCTATTCTTTTTCTAGTCTCGGCCCTGCTGGCATTTCGCATTTCACTGCAAGGAAGCAGCGATAGGTCTTCGAGCTCAGTGGGCGCGCAGCCAGAACTAGCAGAAGCTCCGGCCTTACGAGGATAGCATATGTTGGAGACGTATGATGTGGTCGTCGTTGGAGGTGGTCCTGCGGGAGCCACCGCAGCGCACGACCTCGCTCAGAAGGGCCGCACGGTCTTGCTGCTCGATCGGGCAGGACGCATCAAGCCCTGCGGAGGCGCAGTGCCGCCGAGGCTGATCAGCGAATTCCAAATTCCGGATAATCTCATCGTCGCACGCGTCGGAGGCGCACGAATTTACTCACCGGCCTCGCGCAAAGTCGAGATGCCCATCCAGGACAATGGATACGTCGGAATGGTCGATCGTGACGTGTTCGACGAATGGTTGCGGGAGCGCGCGGCATCGGCAGGAGCAACTCGCGCTAATGGAACCTTTGAATCCTTGGGCAGAGACGCCGACGGTGTTTCGGTCGTCAACTATAAATGCCGGACCTCGAGTGGGACGGAGTCGCTCCAGCAAGTGCGCGCGCGATCCATAATTGGTGCAGATGGTGCGGTGTCGGCAGTTGCCCGTCAGTCAATTCCTGGCGCGAAGCGCGTGCCCTATGTCTTTGCGTACCACGAAGTCATAAGAATCCAGCCGGAAACTGCGCGCCTCACCCTGGGTGGCACGGGTTATGACGGGCGACGCTGCGATATTTTCTATCAAGGTTCATACTCGCCGGATTTCTACGCCTGGGTCTTTCCTCACGGGGAGACCGCAAGTATCGGAACCGGCAGTGCTCATAAGGGCTTTTCCTTAAAAGATGCAGTTGGCGCGCTTCGCGAGAACATTGGCCTAAATAAAGCAGAAACCCTGCGCCGAGAGGGTGCGCCTATTCCATTGCGGCCTCTAAGAAAGTGGGACAACGGCCGCGACGTCATTCTCGCGGGGGATGCGGCAGGCGTCGTCGCTCCGGCGTCAGGTGAAGGCATATTTTACGCAATGACGGGTGGGCGTCTGGCCGCTCAGTCGGCGGACGAGTTTCTGACGAGCGGCGACCCGCGCGCTCTGCGATCCGCGCGGCGGCGTTTTATGCGGGCGCACGGGCGCGTGTTTTGGATCCTCAGCGTCATGCAGTGGTTCTGGTACAGCAGCGATGGCCGCCGCGAGAGGTTCGTCTCCATATGCAACGATCGCGATGTGCAGCAGCTTACCTGGGAGTCTTATATGCACAAAAAGCTCGTGCGCACGGCGCCGATGGCGCACATCCGCATATTCTTCAAGGACCTCGGGCATCTGTTGGGAATAGTGACGCCGTGACGAAGTCGAGTTTGTGGATTCCTGTCCTTGTCGCGGCCTGCGCCGCGATTGTTGTCGCGGTGCTCGGCGCGTCAATCACAGAACTCGGTCCTTGGTATCGAAATCTCAAGACGCCCCATTGGCAACCGCCGGATTGGGCATTCGGGCCGGCATGGACGATCATCTTCGCACTCGCTGCAGTGTCGGGAATAACTGCTTGGCGGGCAGCGCCGAGCGAATCGAGCCGTGAGTGGGTCATCGGATTCTTTGCGATCAACGGGTTTCTTAATGTTCTGTGGAGCGCGCTTTTCTTTCGGCTTCAGCGGCCGGATTGGGCGCTTATCGAGGTTGCCTTTCTTTGGCTCTCGATACTTGTGCCGGTCGTGGCTTTTTTCCGCTATTCGATGCCGGCCAGCGCTTTGTTGGTGCCATACCTCGCTTGGGTATCTTTTGCGGCTCTCTTGAATTTTGAGGTCGCGAGGCTCAACGGCTATTCAACGCCATTTTGATGGAAGTGATGGAAGAGCTCTTCGCCAGCGGCAGAATTATAGACCTGATACTCGGCTTCATGGCTCTCGAAGCTGCCGCTCTTTTCGCTTATCGGCAGAGATTTGGCCGCGGGTTGGAGGCACGGAGAATTGTTTCTCTTATGCTTCCGGGCCTCTTTTTGCTTCTTGCTCTGCGAACTGCCCTCGTCGCTGGCTCATGGCCGATCATTTCCGCCCTTCTGTTTATCGCTCTTCTTTGCCATCTGGTTGATCTCGCCGGCAGGTCAGGATCGAGCGGACAGGGCTGAGCCCGCGCTACTTCGCGACGACGTCGCCCTGCTGATCTTCATAGGCGTTGGCGTCCGCGGTTTTCGATCGCGCGAGAAAGTTGGCTTCCGCCTCCGCAAGTTCATGGTGGGGCGGAATGATAAGTCCGCACATGCCGTCGAGATCAAAAAGTGACAATCCGCATGGTCTAAACTCATGGACGCCCATCGCTTCAATGCGGAGCGAACGTGGGTTCCGGAGAGCAGCGATGCATGAGTGCGAGGCGTTAAGCGGCTTCCCGGCTCGGCTCGAAACTCCATAAAGGATCGCCGGCAGCTGTTCGTCGCGCCGGCGACAAGTTTATGGGAGTCGCATAGGCTGGATCCCAGGTGCGACGTGAGTACAGAAAATGAAACGGGCCGGTTAGTCAAATCAATTGGACAATCTGGCGGAAAATGGCAGTGCGAGGTTGCTAAGTGTCTGCGGCAATGGACAGTCGGCGGAACTTTCGGTCGTATTGTTGCCGACCCTTCGCCGCCGTTAGGTAATCCCGGGCTTGGATGCGCTTGTGCGGGACGTTGGGACAGTGGTGGCGCAGGGGCCTTTTTCCGACTCACCGTCGAGACCGGCCATGGAGATTCTTTCACGTGCTGCCGCGAACGCATGCCGTTATTCCCGTGCGATTAGGTCAGGCATTTAGATCCACACCTTCGTATTCCTCGTAGTCACACCATTCCGCCCCGTTTTGCCTTGGCGGAAACGTTCGCTTGAAACTTGCGGGGCGCATCTTGCCACCGCCCCGCATTTTTCTCTCATCTGGTTCGGCGGTAATCACTGCGAATGTGATCCAGCCGCAGCCCGCCCACGTACGCTCTTGGTTGGGTCGGTGCCCCATAAATACAACGATAGTTCCCCTCGAAGGGCTTCGGCCTTTGGTTTCAATTCCGGTGGCGGGCGCCTGTCGTGAACGGTGAACGAATGCCAGGAATTCCACAATATGTTGTCCCCAACGCGCAAGCCGCTGCTGACGGGCGCCAGCTCTTGGTCTCAGGTCAAGCACGCGTGCGCCCTATCGCCAAAGCGCTGAACGTGGAATATCTACCTTTGAACCGCGGCCGAACCACCCAAGATCAACGCATGTCCGATCCCGAAAGCCTTGAGCAAATTGCGAGCAGGGGGGATCGCCAGGCATTCCAGAACTTGTTCGAGAAATATGCGCCGCGCGTCAAATCTTTCATGATGCGACAAGGTGCAGATCCAAGCACCGCCGACGATCTCGCGCAGGAAGCGCTTTTAACGGTTTGGCGCAAGGCAAGCCTTTATTCGATCGACAAGGGCAGCGTCACGACATGGATTTTTGCGATCGCACGTAATCTAAGGATCGACCGGCTGCGTAAGGAACAGACGTGGGTAGAACTTCCGGAAGGTTACGATCAGGAGGCCAGCACCGAGGCGCAGCCTGACGATGTTCTGGCGGAGCAAGAGCGTTGTACCAACATGCGTAGGGCCTTGGACGGCCTTCCGCCCGACCAGCATGAGGTTGTTCTCCTGTCGTTTATCGAAGGCCTATCTCATCGTGAGATTGCCGACCGCCTAGGGCTGCCTGTCGGGACGGTAAAATCGCGAATTCGTTTGGCCTATTTTAAGCTTCGCAATGCAGTTGGAACTCCTGACGAATGAAGATCGAACGGCACCCGGCTCCGGAAAGTCTGATGAGCTGTTCCGCAGGAAGCATGCCGGAAGCTTTGGCTGCCGTGATGGCGAGCCACATCGATCTATGCGAGCATTGTAGGCGTGAGCTCGCAGTCATGGAGACCATCGGCGCTGCTCTCCTCGAGCAACTTCCACCCACACCTGTGGAAGCGAGTTCAATCGATTCGAACGGCGTTGAAGCACCCGTGGCGCCTTCGCGGCAAGCGGCCGCCGGAGATGTGCCGTTACCGTTGCGAAAGTACGTCGGGACGTCCCTTAAAGACATTCATTGGAAATGGGTGGCGCCAGGAATTTGGCAGCACCGTTTGCCGCTTTCAGATGGCTCAGATGCCTCCCTCCGGCTCATCAAGGTCTCGCCGGGGCTCGCGCTTCCGGACCACGGCCATAACGGCTCTGAGCTGACACTGGTACTTCAAGGATCGTTCGAGGACCGTTCGGGTATATACCGGGTTGGCGACGTTGCAGACATGGACGAAAGCAATGAACACGCCCCGGTCGCAGCCGCCGATCAGGAATGCATCTGCTTGATCGCTTCCGAAGGGCCGATGCGTTTCAACGGTTTCCTAGCGCGGATCGTCCAGAAACTTACGGGCTTTTGAACGGCACATCGGCGGTCATCCCACAGCGCGCGTTGCGCTTCCTCTCACGCTCTTCGCGTTGTGATCCGATCGGAAAAGCCATCCGTAACGGCCAATGCGATATGAGGTCACAACAATGATATTGGCGCGCGCGTTTTCATGGCTGCCGGCGCTTTCTTTTCTGGCGGTGAACGCTCTCGCGGACGCTTCGAGCCCATCCTCTCCGCAAATCGCTGGAGCGCGATACGGACAAGCGCTCGGCGCCATCGAGATTTGCCCGGGTGCCGCTTTATCGCAAAAGGCGGAGCGTCTGAAGGCGTCGTTCAACGGCCAGGACCTCGACCTCTTCCTCGCGCAAGCGGCGAAAATTTATAACTCTTGGAAGCCGGTCATTCATTGCGTCAATCAAAACGATCCTAATCCTTGCAGGATTATTATTCAGATGAGTTGCCAGGCGGCCGTCGCGGAAATCGGTCCTGGCGGATCTGCGTTTCCGGACCTGCTTGGTCTTCACTAAATCGCGCTGGAGATCCGCACCCGCTCCTCGAGTCGCAGAAGGATTTTGTCCTAGAAGCAAAACGTTCCGAAAATATGATCCCACCCCGCGACCCTCGGCAAACGGTCTCTAGGTCGTGATCTGTTGTCGGGCTCACCTCGTCGACGACCGTGATCCAAATCGAGGGTCCGCGCGTATTCGGGTAAAGATAGGGTAAGCATGACTTTTATCGTTGGCTACATAACGTTCTTGATCGTTTTTGGTGCGATCGATGCTCTTTGGCTCAGCGTCATGGTCGCGAAACTTTACCTGCCGGTGCTCGGCGATTCGGCAGCACCCCAAATGCGAGTTTTGCCGGCAATCGCCTTCTACCTGTTCTACCCACTTGGCGTCGTGTTTTTCGCTGCGCTTCCAGCAATCGGAGCAGGGGGCGCTACGGCCTTCTGGCGAGGGCTATTTTTTGGAGCGGCCTGTTACGCGACATACGATCTTACGAATTTCGCAACCTTGCGGAACTGGTCGTTGACAGTCACACTTGCTGACCTCGGTTACGGCGCGCTCGTTACAGGCTTCGCATCTTTCGCTGCTTTCGCCGCTATGCGCTACGCAACTTCCTAGGGCCCATGCACGCCCAATAAATAAGCCTGCGGCTCGCTTTGACGCACCCACAAACTCCCTAAGCCTCATATTGCAAGCACACCACGAAACGTTCTAATGAGCGGATCGACACCCGGTCCCAACATTGCTCCTTCGTTTGCTCGGGCTATGAATTGCCGCAATTGGGCTATCTTCGCATCGTCGCGACTAGCGCATTGTATAGTTTCGAACCGTTTCCTTGCGCAGGCTTAAAAAAAACGCGGAACTTTTGAATTGTGTGTGAGGTTCGCACTGTACCCGGACGACCGGTTGGAGAGATCACAATGCGTCACCCCGCAGCTTTCGTCGCATTCGTACTTTTGACCACGCCTTCATTCGCCGCGACTGACCAAGAATGCCGGAGCCTTTGGAAGACGGCGGATGTCGATGCGAATGGCGCTCTCACGCGGGCAGAAGACAAAGGGGGGTACATCGCGTCCGTTGAAAAGAGCGGTGGCAAGCTTTTGCAGGCCGATACTCTTTCGAGAGACGAATTCCTTTCCTACTGTAGAGCGGGCTTCGCAACAGCGACCACTCAAAGTCCTGAAAACACGAAGGACTTTGGCAAGGGCGATCTGACACCGGGAACACATCCTCTTTCTAAGGATGATGCACTCAAGAAATTTGAGGCAAGCGGATTTAAAGACGTTCGCGACGTCAACCTTGACGAGAAGGGCATATGGCGAGGAACTGCCTTCGCCGACGGCAAAAACAAGCCTGTGGCTGTGGACCCGCAAGGCGATGTTGTAGCTGATAATGGCAGTAACACTCCGCAATCGAATTCGATGACCAACGCCGGGCAAGCTCCTCCTGCACAGTCGCATGTCCAGCCATCAGAACCTCCCCGGGAGGTCGTCGCGAGCGTTGAAAGCGGTCGTCATGCTGGGACCATGTTATGGCTTTGGATCATCATAGCTAACGCGGTCGGGATAATCGTTCTATCCAACTGGGGCGGGCCAACGAGCGCGATGGGAAACGGTGGTTCGCTGGAGCGCCGTTAATTATCGAGTTTCGGGTGTTGGCGGGCGCGTTCGGCTCCCCGGTGAGCGGAAGTATTCCATGCCTGATGCATCTCATGCCGCGAACGCAGCGCGACCACTCAGCAAGAAAAGAAGGGCAATATCACGCCATCTCAAAAGGCTAAGATCGCCGCCAAGGCCGATCGCAAGCTCGTAAAGCGCGAGTAGAGCTTAGCGAGGTTTGCAGGGTGGCGTTCGAGCGCCAGGGGGCACGCTCAGTACACATCGAAGTTGAGCAAAAGCCGCGGGATCGTCCCTCACGTTAACCCCCTGCGGTGGCTTCACAGCCCGAGCGTCCTTTCGAGCTGGGGACGCTCACATCGCGGAGGACCGCCGCGAGCCTCACGGCGCTCAGATAAATTGAAGGAGTCCTATTACACCTTTCCCATGATTTATGACCGTCCGGGACCCCGAGAGCGAGGGGAAGCCCCTCGCGCCGAGCTCTTGTCGAGATGTAGTCGCGTTCGGACCTGCGTTCGATACGCAACGATCTCAGCCGATCGGAAACTCCGCCCCAATGACAGCGTGGGCAAACCCCAACAGCAACCAAGCTCAAGTGCGTTGGGCGGTCTGTTTGAAATCGCGTCCGGCCACGCCAGCGCCCGCTAGCGTACAACGCGATTTCAACGAGAACTCATGAGCGCCCCGCGGCGGACCCGGAAAAAATGCGTTGGTGCGAGACTGATACTCGCGAAAAGCCACGCCGCGTCTGGCCAGCATGTGCTCTTCGAGTGGCGGAATTCCCGACACATAAACGAGCAGCCAATACATGCAGAGCGGCCCCCCCAACGCGAGCCAGCCCCAGAAATAGGAACCATGGAAATCAATTGCTATGACGGGGTAGGCGAGCCAACCAAGCCACTCGAAGAAATAGTTTGGATGCCGCGAGAAGCGCCATAGCCCCTGGTCGCAGACGCGGGCCCGATTAGTCGGGTTCGCGCGAAATTCCTTGAGCTGCTCATCGGCGACGCCTTCGCCCCAGATCGCCGTAACGATGACGAGTGCACCGAGTAAATCTTGGATGCGGAGGGCGGGCACAGGATTCCAGGCCGCAAGCCAGATGGACAGAACCAACGGAATGCTCACCCATGCCTGTTTTTGCAGAAGCCAAAACATCTGGCGCACTGCATCCGCCCTCCAACCCGAGATGAGATTCGCGTAGCGAGGATCATCCGTGATGCCCGTCGTGCGATCGGCGATGTGCCAGCCGAGGCGGGCGCCCCACAGCATGGCACACGTTGCGACCAGCGCGGCACGTTCGGAAAATCCGCCCCCGGCCAGTGCACCGAAGGTGCTGATAAGTGAAAGCGCGAAGGTCCAGGTCGTATCGACCCACCCCGAGTTACGGGTTCGGAGCCAAATGAGCCACGCGCCGCTCATCGCGAACGAGAGAGCGCCAAACGCATACGTCAGTGCGGCAAAGAAAGCCCAAATCGTCATGGGACGTCCGCGGCAGGAACTTTGAGATCAACCCTTTATACGGCTGGGACAGATCCCCGGATCATGCCCGGTGATCCAAAAGCGATGCACGCTCGTATGGCATTGGGGTAATCGTAAAGAGAACGCAGATGTTCGCAACCGGCGCGGCGCCACTCAACATCGCGGTCATAGGTAGCGGTATTGCAGGCTTGTCCGCAGCATGGCTGCTCGGCCAGCGGCATGCGGTGACCGTCTACGAGAAAGACCAAAGGATTGGCGGACACTCGAATTCCGTGCCGATCCCAGGTTCACCTGATGGCAATTCGGTGGACACCGGCTTCATTGTCTATAATGAACCGAGTTATCCAAATCTTTCTGCGCTTTTCGAGTACCTCGGGGTTGCGACCCAGCCCGCCGAGATGTCGCTGGCGGTTTCGCTGCGAGGAGGCACACTCGAGTATTCGGGAAAGAACCTTAGCGCCGTTTTTGCCCAGCCGCGCAACGTTACCAGCAGACGCTTCTGGTCCATGCTGCGGGATCTCTACCGGTTCTACCGGGACGCGCCGGAGGATCTTGCGGCCCTCGAAGGGCAGCCAATCACCCTTGGCCAATACCTTGATTCACACGATTATGGTGTGTCATTCCGCGAGGACCATCTCTTGCCGATGGCGGGCGCGATCTGGTCGGCACCGCCTCGCGCTATCCTGGACTACCCCGCGGCAAGCTTCATCCGCTTCCAGGATAATCACGGCCTCCTAAGGTTCACGCGTCGTCCGATCTGGCGCACCGTAACCGGAGGCAGCAAGAACTATGTGCGCCTTCTTACGGAGAATTTCCATAATCGCATCCGTCTAGGAGCGACGGTCAAGGATGTCACCGGCGGCAGCCGGGAAGCCTATATTCGCGACAGTCACGGGACCAGCACGCATTATGACCACGTGGTGATCGCGACCCACGCCGATCAAGCACTTAAGCTTATCGCTTCGCCTCGGCTTGAAGAGCAAACGCTGCTGAAAGCCTTCCGCTACAGCCGTAACCGCGCGATTCTGCATTCAGATAGCAAGCTGATGCCGAAGCGCCGTGCGGTCTGGTCGAGCTGGAATTACATCGGTCAGGCGTCTGATAGCGCCAGCCCGACCGTTACCTACTGGATGAATAGTCTGCAAAGTCTTTGGACAGAACAGCCGCTTTTTCTTACGCTGAATCCGCTGGAGGAACCAAGCGACGTGCTTCACGTGGCCGAATATGACCACCCACTCTTCGATAGCGCAGCCATCGCAGCGCAGAAGAAATTGTGGTCATTGCAGGGGCGTCGGCGTCTTTGGTTTTGCGGATCCTATTTTGGTTACGGTTTTCACGAGGACGCCTTGCAAGCCGGGCTTGCTGTCGCGGAGAAAATCGATCCGCGTTGCAGGCGGCCTTGGTCCGTCGATAATGAGTCCGGGCGCATATTTCTTGGCGCCGCCGGCGAGTTTGCGGCGCGAGGGATCGCCGCATGATCATCGCCTCGGCGCTTTACACCGGTTCGGTCATGCACCGGCGGGTGCGGCCAATCCCCCACACACTGCGCTACCGTGTGTTCTGGTTTCTTCTCGACCTCGATGAAATCAGTTTGATCTCGAACAGGATATGGCTTTTTTCGCGCAACCGCTTCAACGCGCTGGGCTTTTATGATGCCGATTACGGAGATGGCGGCCAGACCTCACTTCGCGAGCAAATCGAAATAGCCCTTCGCAAGGCGAATATCGCGGCAAGCAGCAGGATACGGCTTCTCACGATGCCACGTGTGCTCGGCTACGCCTTCAATCCACTCAGCCTCTACTTCTGTTACGACGCGAACGAGCAGCTGAAGGCCGTGGTTTATGAGGTTCACAATACGTTTCGTGAGCGGCACAGTTACGTGATCCCAGTGGAAGCGCAGTCCTGCATTTTCGACCAGCAGTGTGAGAAGCAATTCCATGTCTCACCCTTCCTCAGCATGGATATGCGATACGCATTTCGGGTGGCGCGACCGGACGCTCGCGTTGATGTGACGATCCGCGGCTATGATCGTTCTGGACTTCTGATTTCCACGGCTCTGTCCGGCAAGCACAAAACGCTTACAGATTGGACAGTCTTTTGTGCGCTTGTAGCTTTCCCGTTTTTGACCCTCAAAGTCGTGGCGGCAATCCACTGGCACGCGCTGCGTCTCTACGTGAAGGGCCTCAAAGTATATCCCCACCGTCCCTCTCCTCATTTTTCCACGACAGTCGCTCCAGCCAAGGAATCCCGATGAATGGCGCATTCGAGCGTCGAAGACCACCCTATGAGTTTTTGCCGATGAAGCCGCGCTGGGCGGAGCTCATCGCTGGCGGAGTGCCATCCATAAGGGTTGGAGAACTCACGGTCACACTTCCCAACGGCACCACCATCGCGCGTCGTGGCGAAGTAAGCGGCCCGAATGCACGTATCGAGATTCAATCTTGGCGCGCGCTTGTTCGAATAATCGTAGACGGTGAGCACGGGTTCGCGGACGCGTATCTTGCAGGGGAGTGGTCCACTGTCGACCTCAAAGAGGTCCTCGCCATAGCAATGGCCAATGAGAAAGTATTAGCGCGCGCCGGTACAAGTTCATGGCTCACCTGGATACGCAACCGCCTCAGTCATCTGCTGCGAGAAAATACGCGCAGCGGCAGCCGCCGCAACATCGCCGCTCATTACGATCTCGGCAACGCGTTCTACCGGACATGGCTCGACCAGGATATGAATTATTCCTCCGCGATCGATGCGCCGGGAGACGCGCTGGAAAACGCGCAGAACCGCAAACTCGATCGCATCGTCGAGTTGTTGGCCCTTGAGGGCGGTGAGCACGTCCTAGAGATAGGGTGTGGCTGGGGCGCGCTGGCCGAACGACTGGTCCGCGGCGGTTCCGATTTGATCGGCATGACACTTTCGCGAGAGCAACTCGCGTACGCCCAGAAAAGGCTGCAATCAGCGGCGGGGAATGGAACTCGCCGATTTTCGGCTCCAGGATTATCGCGATGTCGGTGGCCGATACGACCGTGTTGTTTCAATCGAAATGTTGGAGGCCGTCGGCGAGCGTTATTGGCCCGATTTATTTCTCGAAGCTGCGCGACGTTTTGAAGGACGGCGGCATCGCGGTATTGCAAGCCATCACGATCGAAGAATTCTCGTTTCGCCCAGTACCGCAGCCATCCCGATTTCATTCAGCGCTACATTTTTCCAGGTGGCATGCTGCCGACCAAAGCCCTTATCGCCGAATTCGCCTCTAAGGCTGGCCTCACGCTCGTTCATGAAGAGTCTTTCGGAGCGAGTTATGCGCGTACACTAGCGGAATGGCGTGCCCGCTTTCTAGCGAGTTGGCCCCGCATCGAGGTCCTTGGCTTCGATGAGCGCTTTCGGCGCATGTGGGAATACTACCTGGCTTATTGCGAAACGGGATTCGCTTCTCGCGCGGTCGACGTGAGCCTGTTCAAGCTGGTTGGCTGAAGGCTTTTAGGTCGATAGATGACGCCCGGCGGCGCGACCGAATGGTACCGGCAAGAGCGAAACTACACAGTGAGTGTGAGGCTGTTTGCTATTAAAGCGGACGAAGCCGCGTACCGCCCATGGCGGCAGAATTGAGGGTCCGTCGGAATCTTCGGACCCCCTGCTTTTTTTCTTCCGCTTACGCGTTGGCCATTTCGTCGTTGGGCGCGCGCTCTCTTTATTTTTCGATCGAGCGCAGTTGGGATCCGCGGTTTTTTGCGAAGGTGCACAACACAAGGGATTTGCTCTGATTCTGAACCGTTCGACGTCTCACATTTGGCCGGCACCGAAGGTTCGGCAATGGATTGATCGGCTCAACGAGGCAATCCCGCCGGCCACGCCATGGGACGGACGTGATTTATCCCGGACGCGCCATCGATAGACGGGCGTACTGAGGTTGGCGCACCGGGAACAATAAAAGAGGCCCTTCGTCGCCTGCGTCTTTGAAATTCGATTGATCCTAGCCGACTAACTGGCATGGTCAGTGAGAAGCCAACAGCCGCGCGTCAAAATTGCATTGGTCTCCTCCAACGTCTTCTCGGTTGACGCACTGTCTTTCGACGCCGTTTTTTCAAGCCGTTTCGCGTCAATGAGCTTTTAGTCAGCGTGCGAGAGATACTTCGCAACGGGAACCGCCTGAACGGTAAGGCCGGTAACGCCGAATGATAGTAGGTAGCGAACACTACAAACCCAGTGCGACCGTGCTCCTGGTCGAAGGTGACGTGCTGATACGAATGCCCGTCGCGGAATACCTGCGCGAGTGCGGCTATCGGGTAATGGAAGCCGCCAATGTCGACGAAGCGGTGGCAGTCTTAGACGCTGCCGAGCTTCAGATCAACGTCATCTTCGTAAGCTTGACACGGGCGGATCAATTGGTGGGTTGCAAACCGTGCGGTTGGCGCGGAAAAAGCGATCACGGATCAGGACTGTTTTGGCGGGAACCCCGAAGCGAGCCGCCGACGCAGCGGGTGATCTGTGTGAAGAGGTTCCGCATCTGAGAAAGCCCTATCACCCGCAAGTAATCGAGCGCCAAATACGCAGTCTTCTTGCCACAAGAGACGGTAACGCGACGTAGTTCGCGTATGCATTTAAGCCGCCAGGCGACTGGCAATGAGGCTATTCACGACCAGTGATACGTCATACAGAAAGAAAGGGTTTGGCGAGGATCGGCGTGCGGGGATAGAGCGAACTGATTTGGCTTTCTTCTGTACCAGTGCAAAACGCGAACGGAATGCCCTTCTCGTCGAGGACCTTCGCGAGCGGCGAGGCATCTCCATCCTCAAGCAGATAATCGATCACGGCGACATCGATAGCTTCGCGCTCTAACGCTTCTAGCGCCTTTTCGACGGTGGTGGTTGAGCCGACGATTGCGCACCCGTAGTTACTGAGGATGTCTTCCAGGTCCATCGCGATGAGGCTGTTGTCTTCAACGATCAGCACGCGCGGGGAGAGGAACTCCAACTCGGACGTCATGACCGTGCTCACCGAACCGCAATGCGTCATTGACGTCCTCCTAAAACGCGACGATTGACCCTTTTTTCATTTTATTCAATCCGTTGGTGACTGCTTCACTGGCTATTGCGAAGCTTCATCAGAAGCCTGATGCAACCGAATTTGCGAGAAACGCGTTACACGCCGTTCTAACTCGGTCTGAGCAGCTTACTCATTGTGAGCCGTCAGTTCGGAGTACACCACGCGAAGGAGGGCGCGATGAAAACCCCTGCAAATAGGGACGAACGACTTCAAATTATGCTTGAGCCTGAAGAACTTCGGGCCGTTGACGACTTCCGTTACAAGTATCGCCTACCAAGCCGTGCCGCTGCCGTCAGGGAGCTGCTTAAGCGTGGATTGGATAGCGCTCCAACGGGACAGGTCGACGCGCATTCTCGGTCGCAGGACTTTGGTGTGTTGGGCATTGCCAATGGCAGCCGGTTCAAGGACGCGGACGGATCGGGCCAAGAAGGCTGATCGTACAATGGCAGAGAGACCGCGAACACCTGACACGTTAAGCGAGGTCGCGGGCAATCGGTTTGTTTGGGTCAAGGCGTCTGGATGGAAATGATGATCGCCATTTATTTTAAGCAACCCGCCAGATTACCAACTCTTGTTAAAAGAATGAGATAAGATACGGAATTCGTCCCCATCCCTCGGGGCGAAATGATTGGTTCAGGCACTCCCCCGTGCCCACCAATTCCGGGCGTCAGCCAGCCCCCCTCGCTGACGCCCATCTATCCTTCCGGGGCACCCCGATCTCGCTGGACACGCAAAGAGCCCGCATCCAATTCGCCTAAGGTCATATCTGCGGGCAGCCATCGTTAAAATGCACTTCGCGCTGCCGCGCCGAAATCGCTGGGGGTTCATAAGCTTGTGAGAGACAGTTTTATCAAAAACCAGCCCACGCCTACTCGACGCATGAGGATCAAATCCGCCGATTCTGGATCTGGTCTAGATCGAACGGCGCCAGTCCCTCGTCGCCGTTCGCAGGGGATTCGACACCGCAATGCATCATTCGCCGAAAAACCCATAAGGCGATCCTCAGCTCGAGTAGAGCCGCAACACCGACAATCCCTTCAATACGGCAGAGATCGCCCTGCCCGAGTGGTCAACGTCACTTTCAACTCTGTCCATGGGGGCGCTCGCCTTCCGCAGAATTCAAACGTCTACGATCCGGCGGGCACCGCGAGTTTACGCATCGAAGTAACCTTCGGATCACCGCTAACCGGGGCGGCAAAAAAAAAAGAAATCCGGTGGAGATGATGAAGGCCGGTGCTAGGCTCGCGCATTGTCTTTGAAACTATCACCACCATCCTCATGATGTCGGCATCGCCCCTTATTCTCTGGTTTCGTGACGATCTTCGCGTCACGGATCATCCGGCGCTCCATGCGGCAGCAAAGAGCGGCCGCCCGATCATCGCGCTTTATATCCTTGAAACCGACGAACCCGATTATCGGGCTCCAGGCGCAGCCTCCCGCTGGTGGCTCGCAGGATCTCTGCGCGAGCATGCAAAGAGGCTCAAAGCGTTGGGGCTTACATTGAGCTTGAAGGCTGGCCATGCCTTGGCCGTGCTTCCTGCTCTTGCCGCTGAATGCGGTGCTGGCAGCGTCTTCTGGACAAGGCGCTACGGCCGCGCCGAAAGGATCGACAAGGCCATCGCCGCCAAGCTGCGCCAAGGCGGCATTGGGGTTCGCGTTTTCAGAGGCAGCCTTTTGCATGAGCCCGAAGACATCCGGACGGGCGATGGCGGAGCGTTCCGCGTCTTCTCGCCGTTCTTCCGGGCAGCAGGGCAGAAAGCGGGTCCTGAGCTTCCGCTTCCGGCTCCCGGGCGTCTGGCGGGCGTTGCAGGGATCGAAAGCGACCGGCTGGAGGATTGGCAACTTGAGCCCAGGCACCCCGATTGGGCGGCTGACATGGGGGAGCACTGGACGCGAGGCGAAGAAGGCGCCGGGCAACGCCTTTCGCAGTTTATCGAGCGGGGCCTTAATGGCTACGCCGAAGGCCGCGACCGGCCGGATCAGGAGCATGTGTCGAGGCTCCTCTCCGCATCTTCGTTTCGGCGAGATCAGCTCGCGGCAGGTCCGGCACGCGGCCTCTGCCGCGCTCTCGCGCAAGAGCGGTCCCGCCTCGCGCGATGTCGAGAAATTCATCGCCGAGCTTTATTGGCGTGAATTTTCCTATCACCTTCTTCACGAGCATCCCGATCTCGGATCGAAAAACTTCCAGCCGCGCTTTGACGCTTTTCCCTGGCGGGAAGATCGCCACGCTATTGCCGCGTGGCAGCGCGGAACGACCGGTTATCCGATGGTCGATGCCGGCATGCGGCAGCTCTGGCGCACCGGATGGATGCATAACCGGGTGCGGATGATCGTCGCATCCTTTCTCGTCAAACATTTGCTTATCGACTGGCGGGCGGGCGAGGCGTGGTTTTGGGATACGCTAGTGGACGCCGATCCCGCCAGCAACACGGCAAGCTGGCAATGGGTTGCGGGTTCGGGCGCAGATGCTGCCCCTTATTTTCGCATTTTCAACCCGGTCACCCAAGGCCAGAAGTTTGACCCATCGGGCCGTTACGTTCGCTCCTTCGTTCCCGAAATTGAAGGGCTTCGGGATGCGGATATTCACGCGCCGTGGAAAGCCTCCCTTCTCGACTCGAAAAGCGCGGGTGTAACGCTGGGGACGACCTACCCCGCGCCGTTTGTCGATCATGCGCTCGCGCGCGAACGAGCGCTTGCCGCGTTTGGACGCGCGCAAAAGAGCCGCCGGCGCGACAGCTACCTAACCGATGATCCAGGAGCCAGAGGGCTTCGAAGGCCACTGCGAGCGATTACTTGTGTGGCTGCAGAATTCCTTGAAAAAGGAGAATGACAATTAAAGTGGCAAGACATGCGAAAGTTGCGGCCATAGCGGCGACGCGGGGCGTGAACCATTTATGTCGAGGCTCAGAGACAAGAAGCCCATAGGCATGTGATAGCCGGCCTAAGGAAAAAAATTATCCCCAACACGAGTCTGAACAACCCTGCTCGCCAAGCCTTGGTATTCGGCCGTCGCCAATAGCAGGATAAACAGAGGAGTGTATTCCGCAAAATTACCATGAGCGCGATTCTTGGTTTCATATCGTCGATATTGTTGTCTCCGAGAGCAACCGAATGACGCCGCCGCCCGCGGACGACATTGATGGACAAAATTATGTAGAAAGAAGCCAGCACGGCCGCATAGAGGGATGTCGTTAGCGTCATACGTCCTCGTCGTTATCTCCGAAGTAACGCGATTACGCAGATCGTGTCCCCCTGGATTTGCTCTGTACCGCGCGATGGTCGAGTCTGCCATCGCCCCCGTTGGAGACTATACGCCGCGTGGGAGGACTGAGGAAGTGCTGACTCCGAGTCGGGGTCTCCGCGGCATCGCGTGATGACAAGGTTTTTCGGATCTAATCTAAAAGCCGCTTTTTTCCGCGAGGGAGCCTGTTCCGCGACGATCATACGGCCTCCGCAGCAGTCGCGCACCAATTGGGTTCTCTTATCCCGCCACGCTCCGAATCTCGAGCCGATTACGCGCGATTACGCCGAAAACTGACGCACCTTACGCCGGTTTGGATCACGCGAAACTCAAAAAGCAAAATCGCGCTCAGTATGAAACCGCAACCGATCTCATCTCGTAACCTTCAAGCGTCTCCCACGGAGGCGAAAGAAGAGCCACCGAAGAAAACCCCCCAACGTTGAATAGCAATCGCGTCTTTCTTCTCGGCGCCGCCATTTCCGCCGCTCGGTCACGTCCCGGAAAGTATGTACGCGTGGGCCATTTCGCAAGGAACGTGAAGGTCCCCGACACCGCCATGCAGGTGGAAGTAATCCCAACGTGGGAACTTGATAGTCACGATGTCATTGTTTTGGCCGGCATCAATTACACTGGCATTTGGGCCTCGCTCGGCCGACGATTTCCACGGCATTTCAAGCGGCCGACGGGTTACGCTGCAAAATCTCGAAATCGAGCGCCTGGCGAAGATGACCCAGCCGAGATAGGGGAGAAAGAGAGCGCGGCGGTCGGGTTTAACGACCGGTCAGCACGAAGAAGCCCACCATCGTAATGAGCATGGCGATGGCATCCGCCAGCGCAAGGCCAATGCGATGATCGGCCGAACATCAACCACGACCACAGCGCATCGAAGACGAGATTGAGGGCCCACATCACCAGGGCAAGACCGGCACCGTCGTGCTCCAGATGAGCCAACCGGCAACGGCGATCATGACATAAAGGACGGTCCATGCGGCCGGAAATAGCCAGTCCGGTGGCGTCCAGCCGGGTTTGTTAATGAGGCGTACCATTCGCCGGGCATGAACACTGCGCCACTTACAGCAGCGGCGGCGACAACGGCCAGGAAAGGGAGAAGACTGAGCCAGGTGCCCAAATTATGCGGCCTCCACTTGGTCTGTCCGTCGTTTGGGATCTCCGGACATTTGATCGGGTATCTTAGAGAGTCTGGACCCATCTGTTTTCGGCTCATGTTACGGCTTTGAATTGCTGTTGGCGGCGTTGCTCAATGGTCCTTCGCTCTTTTCCGCCTTTTCTCGAGGATTTATGTCCGCGTCCGAATAAACGACCGACGGCGTGCGGCGGGATCGACGGGCCTGGTGTATCCGCGCGATGAACGGGACTACTTGATATCATGCCACGCAGACGAAGAACTATTTTGCCCTTCAGCTCATATGACGCTACTAAACGCATCCGGTTGTGGCCGGACAATCGGCCGTCTGCCCTCCAGGGCGAACGGTTCCACATTCTCCAAAAATCGTCCATCTGCTGTGCCACGCTCTTTAGCGTGCACAACAACGCTTCTTATCCAGAATGAGGAACTCAAATGCAAATCGGTACCGTAAAATTTTACAACGATCAAAAAGGCTTCGGATTCATTCAACCGGAAGACGGCACAAGGACGTGTTCGTCCATGCGACCGCCCTCGAGCGCGCTGGAATGCGCGGTCTGAGTGAAGGTCAGAAGGTCTCATTTGACACGCAGGAAGATCGTCGTTCCGGCAAGTTGCTGTTGGCATCATTGCAGCTCTTAAAACGCGCTTTTGCGCTGATGCATTTAGCGCCTGCCCATGGCCATCCCCTCGCCGGCGGCCGTTTGTCTTAATGCCCTCCGAACAGCTGAGAGGAACCAGTGACCAATTCTGACACCACTATGCAAGGCAAGTGCCCAAAGTGCGCTGCCGCACCGCATATCATT
>CAVPYR010000015.1:0-112506 GCA_963710005.1 uncultured Alphaproteobacteria bacterium | reverse complement strand
CTGCTTCCTTGAGGGTTTTCGCGTCGTCCGGCGAAGGCTCGAACTCGTGTGGGTCGCCGTTGGGACCGACGAGGCTCTTGACGTTCACGTGGTCTCCGCCGACTTGTTTCACGACATCCGCAAGCACGGTGAAGCTCGCGACGGTATTTAGCGTCTTGGCGGAAGCCGCGCCGGAAAGCCCCGCACCGAATGCCGTCGATGCCATGAGTCCCAAAAGAACGCTGGTAACTTTCATGATCAATCTCCTCAATTATGCCCTGTAGTGTGGACGCGGATAGAGACGCCGCAGTGCTCCCGAAGGGCAAAGGAGCAGCGAAACGCCATAGATGATGCTGGCTGTGAGGATGATCGTCGGGCCCGATGCCAACGCGTAATGGAACGACGCGACCAATCCGAGATAACCGGAGACGGCTGCAGTACACGACGCGACGGCAAACATCGCGGGCAAGGTCTGCGCCCAGAGACGTGCAACCGCCGCCGGCAACATCATGAGCCCGACGGCCATCAGCGTGCCGAGCGCCTCGAAGCTCGCGATGAGATTGAGGACGACGAGAAACAAGAACAAGAAATGATAGAGCGAGCCGTATCCGCCGACGGATCGCAGGAACCCGGGATCAAAGCATTCCGTGACAAGCGGCCTATACACAACAGCCAGAGTGACAATCGTAAGCGAAGCAATGCCGCCGACGAGATAAAGAGCGGGCGCGTCGATGGCGAGGATCGTTCCGAACAGCACATGCAACAGGTCGATATTCGAGCCTTTGAGCGAGACGATCAAAACGCCGAGCGCCAAAGACGTCAGATAGAAGCTCGCGAAGCTTGCATCTTCTCGAAGCGCCGTCGTGCGGCTGATCACGCCAGAGAGAAGCGCGATGCTGAGGCCCGCAACGAGCCCGCCGAGCCCCATGGCTGGTAACGACAATCCGCCGGCAACAAGAAAGCCAACGGCGGCTCCGGGGAGGATGGCGTGGCTCATCGCGTCGCCCATGAGGCTCATTCTGCGCAGCATCAGCAGGACGCCGACCGGCGCGGAGCCGAGCGCAAGCGCAAAACATCCGACGAGCGCGCGGCGCATGAAGCCGTACTCGATGAACGGCGAGATGAAGGTCGAATAGAGCGTCATGCGACGGCCGCGCGGTCTTCTTCTGCACAAACGGGAGCTTCTTCGTCCCAGCTCTCCGCCATGGCGCGCGCGCGAAGCAGATTGCGCGATGACATCGCCGTTTCGGTCGGACCCCAATCGACTGCTTCACGCGCCAGCAGCAGCGTTTCGGGGAAATGGGCGCGGACCTGATCGAAATCATGCAGCACCGCAATGATCGTGCGTCCCGCGTCGTGCCATCGGCAAACAATGTCGAGGAGGTCGCGCGTGGTACGGGCATCAATGGCGGTGAAAGGCTCGTCGAGCACGATGACTTTCGCGTCTTGCAAGAGGAGACGTGCAAAAAGCACCCGCTGAAACTGTCCCGCTGAAAGCGACCCGATATTCCGATTGCCGAATCCATTCAATCCGACCGCCATCAGCGCCTCTCGCGCTCGTTCGGCGGCCTTTGGATCTATTCGTCGAAAAGCACCGCTTCGACGCCATGCGCCGAGCATGACGGTATCGGCAACCGTCATCGGAAACTGGCGATCGATCTCGGCTGCCTGCGGGAGATATCCGAAATCACATGCCGACAAGCCGCAACGATCGATCGACCCTTCGGCCAACGGCAGTTCGCCCATGATCGCTTTGAGGAGCGTCGACTTCCCGGCCCCGTTCGGACCGGCAATCGCAGTCATGCTTCCCTGCCGAAACGCGCCCGACACGTGATGTACCGCCGGGTGGCGCGCATAGGCGACGGTAACATCGTCGAGCTTGATCACCGGCTTCATCATGGCAACGCCACCGCCCAGGCGATCGCGATCCACAGGCACAGGAGAACAGCGGCGATCGCGAAAAGCCGCGCGTACGCCGGCTGCGCCATCAGCGAATATTGGAACGGATCGCGGCTCATCATCACGCCAATTCAGAATCGATGCTCGCCAGTAAATATAATATAACATTATTAGTCGAATGACTATGGCCAAATTGCGTGTCTCGGCGACAAGCGGATGATGCGCGCTGCTTTAGGGAGGTCTGGCAGTCCCACCGCAACGGAAGTGAGCGATATTCCGGTTATCGAAAAAAGAATATTGGCCGCTGCCTAGCGGGAAAAAATTTATCACTAAATAACAACAATTTAGGAGCAAGGCGGCGAGGCTCACCGCGCCACCCGCAAGCAATATTCAGCCGAGGAGAAGATCCGCGTCGTCCTCGACGGCTTGTGTTTGATACTCGATGACGCGCGTCTCTAAGATCTTCTTCAAATTCATCGCTTCCGGCATCCATGGTTCATCGGTCCCGCTCGCCCGGCCACAGTTGTCAAAAGTCGCTCTGTGTAAATGCTCTTACCCGAGCGCACACCGCCGAGCATCGGGGTTGGCTGCGGTAAGGATGGGTTTGCCATTGTGGACTTTCGGGCGGCCAGGGCACGCGGATGTCGATTGACGAAGCATACTCGCTCACTTATCGAGTGGGACGACGGTCAAAGGGAATGCGGTATTTACTCCGCAGCTGCCCCCGCAACTGTGAGCGGTGAGCGCTGGCGATATGACCACTGGGTTCAGGCCCGGGAAGGTCGCCAGACGCTGAGACCCGCGAGCCAGCCAAACATACCACGGTTCATATCGGCCGGACCCTGACCAGGGCCGCCTCGACGGAGCTTTCCCAATGAGCGTGCGCACGGTGCCCGCCGGCGGCGCGGCCGCTGAACTTGCTTTGTCGGCTATATTGGTCACGCTCGTTGTCGGTTTGAGCGGTTATCTCGTGCTCGGTTCATGGGCAGCCGCAAAAATTGGAAGAAGCGGGAAGAGCGATATCGAGAACACAAACATCGGCTCGGACCGCTTAGCGAAGCAGCCGCGTTTGTCAGAATGAGCCACCAATGGGGCACCGGAGGCGCCGCAAAGAATTTGCAAGTGAGATAAACTATTGAAATCATTTCTACTGACCTGCAACGACGCGCAGATGTTCCACCTGCTGTTCCTAGAAACAGCAACAAATCATACAATTTTGTGAGGGTTGAGCGCCGACGAAATCAGAGGCATCGCCCGCCAGCATACTCTCTCTCCACTGAACGGACGGGTCAATCATTGGGCCTTCGCGCACGAACAACGCGCCGGACGGCTTTGAGGGCTTCGTAGCACCGAAGGGTGTAAACAAGGGCAGGCACGCGCGTTTGGGCATGATCTATGTCAACGGGATCGTCGGCGGACTGAAGCCGAACGACCCGCGCAAAACGGATGGGACATCATGGCGAAGCAACGTGAGTACGGAACAATCGCGAAAGTTTTTCACTGGCTGACCGTAGTGCTTCTTATCATTCAGTACATGATTGGCTGGTTGATGCCGGACATCCACCGCGACATGAAACCTGGCGACGTGATGACACTTCATATCTCTATTGGGATCACCATTCTCTCAATTATCCTGCTCCGTTTTTTTTGGCGGCTAACACATCCCGTCGAGCCCGACCCTTCGTTGCCAAATTGGCAACGGCAAGTTTCCGAGGGCGTCCATTGGTTACTTTACGCCCTTGTGTTCGCTACTACCTTGACGGGCTGGTCCTTTGCCTCATTTCGTGGCTGGAACATTTCCCTATTCTTCACGGTGCCATTGCCCATGCTTGCTGCAGAAGGCTCTAGTGCGGCCCGGTCCGTTGGGGGCCTTCACGAGACGATGGAATGGGCGCTACTTGTCATGATAGGCGTTCACATTTCAGCGGCGGTCGCGCACCGGTTTATTTATCGCGATCGCGTTATGCAGCGAATGCTTCCGGATCAATTGGGCTAGTGAGCTCATGCGCCTTAGCGAATGTTGCACACGGGGACTTCACGGGTTCCCGGATGGGCGGAAGTCGTGATCTATCAGCCGGCTGTCGGCAAGCAGAGGTTGCGACATGCTTTGTTTCAGGAATATCTTGATTTGGATTGCCGCTCAGGATAGCCGAAATTCCACGCAAAGCTAATAGAGGGGCATCGTGCGTCGAACCGATTATTTAACTTCAAGGAAGACGTCTTGCACTCCTACTGTGGTTCGGAATCTCATTGATCGGGGTTTCTCTAGCTTCGAGTTCCCCTGCTGATGCGCATCATCAACGCAAAAACCTGAACACCTCGGGCCTTTCGTTTCCCAGTCTGACGCACGGCCAGTTGCGCGTCATGGCTGTATACAGGAGCGATATCCTCGACCTTGCGGCCAAGCAGGTCAGTCCGGACCTTGACACCCGAACGCTGCGGAATTTCATAAACCTGCAATTCACTTATTGCCTGTGGGGCATCTTTCCGGGAAGCCTCACCGACGAAGACAGTCCCTTCAATGAATGCTCGCATGCCTATCTCTCGGCGAGTAAAGCGCTGCTGGATCGGCTCGAGCGCGTCTCTGACGACCCCTCCGCTGCCAGTGAGTTGGCCGCGCGAATTAATAGGGAAATGCAGAGGGATCAATCCGCGCTCCGGATTTGCCGTAATAGCGTCAATCCCTTCAATACGGCAGAGATCATCCTACCCGAGTGGTCAAACGTCACTTTCAACCCTCTGATCCTTCTCATGGCGATGCTCGCGGTCATGGTATTGGCGGGGCTGGCCGTAGCCGCCCGCAATGGACGGCTGTTTCCCCGAACCTAAGTTGCGAGACGGAGTGGCAATGGATTTCATCGGCGCAATTTTCGCCCTTTTTTCGATAGCCGTGGGCGCATTTATGGCCTGGGCAGCTGTAATGTTTTATCAGGACCAGCACGGCGTAGAGCCATACCTGTTTTTAGCTTGTTCGCTGCTATTCTTTTGGTACGGCGGAAGTATCTTTCGCGCTCTCTTGCAGAGTTGGTCGCAAAATGGGGAAGGGGCGCTGAAGCTCATGCATCACGGCTTTACGGTCGGGGGCAAATCGTACCGCTTTGAAGACATACTCGATCTTAATATTCGGAATGTCGTAACGCGAAAGCGGCTCAATTTCGCGCGTTCGGGAGAGGATCAAAACGTCACAGCCGAAATAGTCGTCAAGGGCGAAGCCAAGCCATTGAAGTTTGTCACGGGGCCAGCTGTTAGGACGGCTGTGGGATCGGCTGGCCAATCCGCTTCAAGACGGCTCGTCGAAAAATTCAATATCCTCGCCCAAAACTCTGTCAGGGAGAGAAGCAATTATGCGGCAGACCTCGCACGTTGGGAAACCATAGGTCGTCGCCTGAAAACCGTGACGCCTGACGTAGTCGTCGCAATTTGTCGCCTGCGCTTAGAGCCGTCCAAGTATAGCATCGGCGGCGCCGCTAAAGCGGCGCGCCACGCAGCTTCTATCGCGCACGAACCTCTGAGGACAGAAGCTGTATTGCTCGCCGAAGAACTTGAACAGAGATCGGTCTCCTCAAGCCGCCGACCACATTGAGAAAAACTCCCTGCGGCATCTGCCGGGTTCAGTCTCGCTTCCGCGGCTCTGGTTCATAAAGCGCATAGAGCCATTTCGGGGCTACGACCGAGGCATAATGGATGGCTGCGATCGTCTCCAACATGGCGTCGCGGTCGCTGAGTTCCGGCACTGCTTCCTTGAGTGCTTGGATCGCTACCTTGATCTTCTGAGCATAGTAGAGATCACGATCACCGTAGACGCTGCGGAAGGCTTTGGCGGCAGCGCGCCACCCGTCTTTCAATCTCGGATCACGCGGCGCATGTGGTATTGCTGGTCCGTGCGTGAATTGCGACATGGCTGGCCTCGATCGTCGGCCGCCGTTCCCCTTTTCCCCAACGCGATTCCTAGCACATGACGATTGCCGTAGGAAATATAGTCAGCGTGTGGAATTGCTGAGGGGCGTCGTCCCTCCGGCGACGTTCTCGTCTCCTGGACTTGCCTTCGTAGCACCGGCGCTACGGAGGCATTTTTATTCGTCGTCTCTCGGCTTATAGTGACCTCAGCAGCTTTGTGACACCGATGACCGACAACATAATTTCCTACATCGATATGTGTCGTCGGGAGGGCGCGAGTCTCCAGGCCGGAATGAACTTCGGTCTTGGCTTTAGGCACTCAGTAATTTTGATGTCCGTCAGAAATAATGCGCCGTATCGTGATCGGTTGGAAGGCGACGGTACTACTCTTATTTACGAAGGCCACGATCAGCCGAGATCAGCAGATTGCACGAATCGAAAAACTGTCGATCAGCCTCTCGTCACTCACACCGGTCGGCAAACTTCAGAACGGCAAGTTTTTCGAGGCAGCGAAGGATGCAGTTGCGGGAAAGCGCTCGCGGCGTCACGCGCTGCACTTTCTTCCAATCCTGCCGAGAGAAACTTCTGTGCATCGGTCATCAAAGAAGTTCATCTCGTTGTGTCCGTAGGTCGCCAGGTCTCAAGATGCTTTCCTTCTGGCGGCGATTCGCGGGTACACAACATCCAATCCGCCGAGCTTGTATTGCGTGAGGTCGCCGAGCATTGGACTATTCGCCGTAAAGACGACCGGGACTTTCAGCGCCTTGGCAGCATCGTAAAAGTCCAACGTCTCTACCTCGACGTCAAACTCCACAACAACTGCGCCTGCCTTGCTTGTTCGCATAAAAGCGAGTGCCGGTGCAAAGGAGCTGAATGCGTGAGCGACAGTTCGTTGTTGAAGCGCAACTCCGCGCTGCGTTCCGTAATCGCTCGGACGCTCGACAATGACGATTGCTTTGAAGCCGCCCATGATGGGTACCCATAAGCCTCTCGGCTCTCAGTTGCGGGCGATCCGCAGTCCCAAGAGGTCAATCTATCGGCGACTTTCCTGCTAGCAACGAGCAAAAGATTTGCTGGCCAAAATATCTGTTAGTTCTGTGGACAACGCTCGCTCACCCAGCACCGCGAGCCTCAGGATCAGCGTTCACCGCCCGTCGCCCGATCAAGATAGACCACTGCACTCCTGGCAAGAATTCGCGCGCCGGTCAGCGTCAACAAAGCGGCCCAAATCGACATTTCACGCCCCGCACAACTTCTGAATATTCCGGCACCATCTTACCCGAGACGGAGCTTTTCAATGTTCGTCACGAGGCTGACGCAACTTAACAGTGGGACTGTTGCGAAGTGGTCAGTGTGCCGCTTAGGTCTTTTTCCCGCGCCTTCCCAGGTCACCGTGGTCTGTCATCGGGGTCAATCATCTCACCGCCGAACCGCTCTGGGGTCGCTAACGCTACCCAAGGATAGAGCAGCTGGATCAATCAGACGAACGAATAGGATCTCCCTTATGACCGAGGTCGTTTGTTCAGGTAATCCGCCCGTCTGGGCTATTGCCCGATGCAATCCCGGACCGATACACATGCCTTAGCCCCAGATTGAGGTGTGTAAGGATGATCGCATTCCGCAGCTTTGATGACGGTGAAATGTTGAGGCTGTATCGGAATTTTGAGGAGTTAGGATTTGATCCGAGCCTCACAATTCCAGGCGCTCCGCATTGCGGGTTTAAAGTTATTGTGCCGGGTGACAAACACGCCGACTGGGCTGATATAGTCGCCGACGCCTTGAAGTGCGTCTGGCCGGATCGAATGATCGAAAGCGTTGCCGTCGGCAAAACAGTGACGCGCTACAAGATCGGCGGTTGCGCACTTGATATGATGCTGGAAGACGATAGGTCGTTGGCTCATCTACCCCCTAACAATCGAAGGACCGTAACCTCAGTCTGGTTTTCGCCATACGAAGAGAGATTGAGCGCGATATGAAACACCTGACGCGCTGCGATCAGTCCCGCGCTAAGCACGTTTGACGGGTCAAAGCATCTAGCTCGAACTGATCGCGATAACGACGGCTAGTCGCAGACGCGGATGCGGGAACACCGCCAGACACCCTGATAGTCGTCCCAATAGCGCCGACCGGACCTCGTCCCTTCCCCGGCCACGGTGGTCGATCTTCAAAAGCGATCAGCTCACCACCGAACCGGGCAATGAACTTCTGAGCGTCGGCCTCTTCAGCGGTCGGCGCCTGCGCTTGGCACGGTGGATCAAAATTGGATCTTAGCGGGGCGGTCTCCTTGACTCCTTAAATGGATTTTTGCCGAACATTGCATCCAGGCGACCGCCCACGCCTGGTTGGTACTCGCTGACAATGCAGACGAGTTGATCTCGATCAAACATATCCGCGACTAAGTATCCCAAGCCCCAGAGGCTACGCGAGATCGCGAGAAAATCGGCTTGTTTGAATTAGATTATCTGGGATGATGTCAATTTCTTACGAAAGAGTGCATTTGCAATTCAATGATTAGATCACCAATTGAATTCTGTCGCCCCCAATCCCTCGGGGCGAAGGGCTGGTTCAACACTCCCCCCGTGTAGCCAGCTAGGGCGTCAGTCATCCCCCCGGCTGGCGCCCACTCTCGTATCCCTGCATCGATTGGCTGAAGTAGCTGAAAGATTTGCGAGGTTTGAGCGAAGGCATCTGGTGGGAGTTGATTAAATGGCACTGTCGATGATTGGTATTTGAAGATGTATTCTCAAATGTAATGAAGCGGAGTTTTGAGATGGACCACCTGAAATCCGAACTAGCCCAGCTAAAAAAAGATCTCGCTGATCATCGGCAGATAAATGAGACTACACTGCACGGTGAAGATGAAGTTGCCCGCTCAATCGAGGCTGAGATTGAGTTCAGGGTAGCGATCATTGAGGAGCTTTTAGGTGAAGTCGAGCACTCGTAAGCGGTATCGATCGACGAAGCGGTCCTGCACCCCGCTCACACCCGGCGAGTTACTCGCACTGACCGGATATCTGGCTTGGGTGGCTTGATTTCCAGCCAAGCCGCTTCTCGTGCTGGCCCACGACTCTTCACTGTGCGCAATTTTTCTACGGCTTCACGAAAATAAACGAAGCCTCCCCTCGGACCGTGTCGCTTTCGCTAGTCCTTTAAGCGGGCTTTTTCCGCATGGAGGAAGCTGGAGACCGTTCCCTCTTTCGTGTTCCACGCGTGAGCCAGCTGCTGAAGTGTTACCCAGTCCTCTGAGTTGCTGACAGACATAGCCGACTACGCTTCTACGATAGCTGCGCGCGTACGAAATTTCCGCACTGAGACCCTGGCGATATTCGTCAGCCAACATCATGCACAGCTCGTAGATTTTCGCATTCGTGTCGAACGTGGCATCCCACTGATCGCTCTACGGCTAACTGCTATGTGGATGCTAGGACCCGTCGTGCGCTCAAATCTCAAACTCAGACACCTTCGCGCCCTTCTTCAAGCGAGCGAGAAGCCAGTTAGGTTTGCGACCGCGACCCGTCCACGTGTCCGAACTGTCATCGGGATTAGCGTATTTCGCGATGCCCGTCGCCTTCACCTTTCCGGCCCCGCGACTACCAAACAACTCTGTGATAGAGAACCCATGAGACAGAGCTAGCGCGGCTACTTTACTCTTTAGCTCCGCGCGTTCTTTCGTACGAGCTTCGGCAATTGCGCTTTTTACTTTTCCTTCGAGCGCGACGAGTTCTTTGAGGTTCATTTTATCGACGTTGATAGCGGCCATGTTCCTGGCTCCTCATTAAGTCTTTTGCGACAGGTGTATGACAAACTATTGAGAGAAAAGCTTGTCAATCCCGCGAGCATTATTTGCCTTAATTTCTGTCGTTCATTGGCGTCCGTATAATTCCGCAGCTATATCCTGATTTTTATTGGAGGGCTGGGCGTGTCCGTTGATCAATCTAAGTTTTTATCTCTTTGCCATTCCGTAGCGGAGGCGGCTCACGGCGATCTGTCCAGCGCAGATCGTGAAATGCTGCTTGTCCTGCACCGAGCGTTGGCGGAGTTGAAGGTCGCTGTAGAAAAGGCTCTGCTCAGCGGTTCGAGCGAAGAGCGTTTGGCGAGCTAACGCGCGGCACATTACGAGCTGATCTAACGTGCAATCACGGGAGAATTGCGTGGCGGAAATTCGGAACCAGTTTCATCAGACGACCACGGGTGGCTTCTTGCGTGAGACAGACCAGTGGACACTAGTCACCGATACGGTCTCAGGTGTTCTGAACGTTGAGCACGCTTGGTCGTACGTTGACCCATTCGGCCACGGAAAACCAGATTGCGGTGTGTCCATCGCTACCGTCGAGAACTTCTTAACGGGTAAAGCAGACGACAGTGTGAAGCAGAAGCTTCGCGAAGTACTGTTGAGCACTTCGAAATGAAAACTCGGTAAGGGGTTGTGGGTGCAGCATTCGACGACGATAATCGATCGTTAAATCTCGGCGGAAAACACTGACGCTGATTGCTCGACAATGACGTAGCGGTGTTCGTTGCTACGACGAACCACTCCAAGTTCATATCGTTTACAGACCTCCGAGCACGAGTCTCGGTCCCAATCCCAAAATTGGACCGGGGCGTTCTTTGCCGAGAGAACGACAAAGGCTCCCCTCTCGCACAGAGAGCCTTCGCCAACGCACCCTCACAAAACTAATGGATTGAACTGGTCGCCGACGGTTCAGCATCGGAAGCATGGCCGACGCCGCTCGTTCCCATGTCGTCGCCTGCCATCGCTTGGTGTGTATCGAAGCTTGCGCCAAAATGTCGGTATTGAATGCTGGCGAGCACCACACCAACGCCAATCATGAAGGCGACCGACGTGAGAGTAAATGCGGTGCGGAGCGTGGACATCGGGAAGAATCCTGTTGGGTAGCGCTGGACAAACGCGGCGCAGTCACCACAGTTCCCACGACAAGAAGAAAAACACTGCTTGGAGAACGGCATGAAGCCGAACGTTTACATCGACAGCCGTGAGCATTCGGGAACGCGTGGTTCCGTTGCTGTCGACCTCATCATCCTTGATGTCGGTCACGACGCGCCAATGGCATACATAACGCTGCCCTTCAGCTCCGACGATCTGACGCCGCAGATTGAGTGGTGCAAGCGCGAGTTGACGAAACTCACGGACCCCGGAACGTGTGCAAAAGCTGCCAGGTTGGGACGCATCGAGTTCGAGGTAGCAGACGTCAAGACGGGCACGCTTTACACGGTCAACGACGTCATCGCCGAACTGCTCCAAGCCGTGAGCCTACCCGGTGGTATCTACGAAAACCCACGGGCCACGTACAAAGCATGAAGAAAGCCCCGCCATTTTACCGGCAGGGCTCACGGGAGACATCGACCCTCGCGTTCGGCGGTATCGGACCCGCTTCCCGACCTGCCACGCGCAGATGTTCTTCCCGCTAAGATGGAGCGGTAGCTAATGCTATTGTCATGCACAAGTCACAAAACGTGTAAGAAACTGCAACAAACAAAAGGAGCGACGGACGTGCCATCGCTCCTTCTGGCTTTTACCAATGATCAGAACGCCAAAGGCATTCTGTGATTATCGCCTTCGCCAACATTGGGTGGGTTAGCGATGCAGCGGATACGCCTTACTAGGAACTGCTGCTGGCGACAGAGACTTTAAAGCGGGCGAAAGTGGCTGCCACAAGTGCGCGAAGCCCTGCATTGCAGTTTTCCCCAGCTTCGCGGTTTGAAAAGCATCTCGGCATAAGCACGACGTTACGCGATCAGCTTCACGCGTTACCCCTCGCACGCTTGATCTCTGCATTCGGTGCAGTCGCTTCCGTTTTCTCTAGCGCAGCGATCTCTGAGTCTTGCTGTTCGATCCACGAGAGGAACTATGGCACCGGCCAAGATCATCGACTACATCGTGGTTCACGAGCTTTGCCACATCCGGCAACGCAATCACTCTCAGGCGTATTGGAATGAGGTCGATAGGGTGATGCCAGACTTTTCTGAGCGGAAAGACTGGTTGAGAAAAAACGGGGCAGGGCTCGACTTATAACTTTCTGGTTCGTGTGCGCGTTAGCCGCGGTGACTAGATAGGTATTGGCGCGGTGGTCGTCGCACACCGCAGGGCCTCGACGATGTTACGGCTAACTGCTACAACTTGATCACGTAACAGCACAGTTTTAGCATGTAATTTCAAGGTGCTATGACGAGTGGCCGGGCTTCCCCTCGGCTCCACCAATCGGTTTTCTAAGTATATGATTTATATATGGTATTTTTTGGTGATCCCAAACCAGGAATCCAACCCTTTATATTTATATTGAACTTCGACTGCGCCTCACCAAGGAAAGAGCCTCGGCTAGCAATTATTGCCGACATCAACTCATGGCGCGAAGTCGACGTTGGGCATTCGCGTCACGACGTCAGCTCTTGAGGAACTACTAGACGGCCACCGGAACCCCCGTCGAGTTATCCTTGTGACCCCTAGTAGAGTTCGATGGCGGCTAGATGGAGGCGCGCTCTTAGTTGGAGATCGGACTCTTTCACAAGTGACAGGCGAGCCTGCCTTTGACCCATCGAGGCATGCTTAAATTCATCCGTTGTCTTATACCAAGATCCAGAAACATCGCCGCATCCACGCCGTTGCGATGCCTAAGTCCGTCGCCGCCGCCAGATTGGTAGATTGCACGTTTTTGCAATTGCTATGCGCGAAGCGCGTCCGAAATCGATCATGGTCTTTGAGTTCTGGTATTACTCAGGCATCTGCTCGCAATAGGGAGCAATGCAACGACGATTCTGACGATAGATGAATTTCTGGCGCGTCGCGTGAAGGAAATGGACGCCCCGATTATTCGGCTTGGTCCCCGATGTTCCTCATGTCGTGGCAACAGGGCTGTCGCCTCCGCGTGAGGTCGGCGGACCCGGAACCATGCCGCGTAGAGAGCCGGCAGGAACAGCAGCGTCAAAAGCGTCGCAACCAGAAGGCCGCCCATCATCGTGATCGCCATCGGACCCCAGAACACAGAGCGCGACAGTGGAATCATGGCGAGGATGGCGGCCATCGCAGTGAGCACCAGCGGCCGCGACCGGCGCACGGTCGATTCGATGATCGCATCCCAACGCGATAGGCCGGAGGCCACATCCGCATCGATCTGATCGACGAGGATGACCGTGTTGCGCATGATCATGCCCGCCAGCGCGATGAGCCCTAGGAGCGCGTTGAAGCCGAACGGCGCGCCGAATGCGAGCAGCGAAAAGCTCGCGCCGATGAGGCCGAGTGGCGCGGTCGAGAACACCAGGAACAGCGTCGAGAAGCTGTTGAGCTGCACCATCAGGATCACCAGCATGGCCAGGAACATGAGCGGAAAGATCTTGAACAGTGCAACATTGGCCTTGGCGCTTTCCTCGACCGCGCCGCCGACCTCGATGCGCATGTCGGGCGGCAGGGCGGCCGCGATCTTGTCGACGGCGGGCTGGATCTGCGCCGTCACGTCCGGCGCCTGCATGCCGGGTGCAATGTCCGAGCGCACGGTCAGCACCACATCCCGATTGCGCCGCCACAGGATCGGCTCTTCGAACTCGTAGTGGACGCGTGCCACCTGCGAAATGGGAACGGCGGCGCCCGAGCGCGTCGGAATGGTGAGGTCCTCGAACGAACCAAGCCCAAGGCGCTCTTCCGGGACGGCACGCGCGACGACCGGCACCAGCTCGATGCCCTCTTTGTACTCAGTCACCGTGTAGCCCGAGAGCAGCGTCGCGAGCGTCTGCGCGATATCCTGGGGCGTGAGGCCGAGCGAGCGGGCACGATCCTGGTCGACCTCGAGCCGGATCGACTTCTTCTGCTCGTTCCAGTCGAACTGCACGTCGCGCGTGTTCGGGTTGGCCCGCATGGCGGCCCGCACCTTGTCGGCGACGGCCCGCACGCTGCCGCTGTCGGGCCCCATCACGCGGAACTGCACCGGGAAGCCCACGGGCGGCCCGAAATTCAGCCGGTCTATGCGCAAACGTGCCTCGGGTATGACGTTGTCGGCGACAAGCTTTTCGAGGCGCGCTTTCAATCGCTCGCGCGCTTGCGCATCCTTGGTCATCATGACGATGAGCGCGAAGCTCTCGTTCGGCAGCACCGGGTTCAAGGCCAGGAAGAAGCGCGGCGAGCCCTCACCGATGTAGGTCGTGTAGTAGTCGACATCCGCATCGCCCTTGATGAGGGCTTCCGCCTTCTTGGCGGCGGCTTCCGTAACGCCGATCGAGGTGCCTTCCGGCATGCGGATCTCGATGAAGAGTTCCGGGCGCGACGACGTCGGGAAGAACTGTTGCTGGACCTGGGTGAAGGCCGCGATCGCGGCGCCGAAGGCAGCGACCGTCATCGCAATCACTACCCAGCGAAAGCGCACGGACCAGCCGACGGCGCGGCGCAAGGCGCGATAGAGGCGCGTGTCGTAGATGTCGTGCGCCGCCCGCCCGCCGTGCCCCTTGGCGAAGTCGGGCAGCAGCTTGACTCCGATGTAGGGCGTGAAGAATACGGCCACGATCCACGACACGACGAGGGCGAGGCCGACGATCCAGAAGATGTTGCCGGCGTATTCGCCGGCCGTCGAGCGCGCGAGGCCGACGGGGAGGAAACCCGCTGCCGTCACCAGTGTGCCGGTCAGCATGGGGAAGGCCGTCGAGTCCCAGGCGAAGGCTGCAGCGCGGACGCGGCTCCAGCCCTGTTCCATCTTCACGACCATCATCTCGACAGCGATGATCGCATCGTCGACCAAGAGGCCAAGCGCGATGATGAGCGAGCCGAGCGTGATGCGGTCGAGGTTCAGGCCCGCGACGTTCATGACGAGAAGGACGACCGCGAGCACAAGCGGAACCGAGGTCGCAACTACGAGGCCCGAGCGCCATCCGAGCGACAGGAAGCTCACGATGAGCACGATAGCCAGCGCCTCGACGAACGAGTGCAGGAACTCGCTGACCGATTCCTCGACGACGCGCGGCTGGTCCGTGATTTGGTCGATGTCGACGCCGACCGGAACCTGCGTTCTGGCGTCCGCAATCGCATCTTTGAGCCGCTTTCCAAGTTCCAGGACGTTGGCGCCCTTGGACATGGCAACAACGACGCCGACTGCGTCGCTGCCGTTGTGGCGCACGATGCTGCTCGGCGGGTCCTCGTAGCCGCGCTTGACGGTGGCGATGTCGCCGAGCCGGAAGGTCGTGCCCCCTGACTCGATCGGAACCTCGGCAATCGCGGCCTCGCCCTTGAATGCGCCTGTGACACGCACGTCGATGCGGTCGGCGCTGGTCTCGATGGTTCCCGCAGGCGTCACGGCATTCTGGCGCGCCACGCTGTCGAAAATGGCCTGAGGCGTGATACCGAGCGTCGCCAGTTTACGGTGGCTGAACTCGATGAAGATGCGCTGTTCGCGGACGCCGACGATGTCGACCTTGGCGACGCCCGCGGTGCGCAACAGGCGCTGGCGCACGATCTCGGCATAGTCCTTGAGCTTGGCAAGCGAGACGTCGGCGCCCGACAGCATATAAATGGCAGAATAGACGTCGCCGTATTCGTCGTCGAAGAACGGGCCCTGCACGCCCTGGGGCAATGTCGGTCGGCTGTCGGTCAGCTTCTTGCGCACCTGGTACCAGGCGTCCTCGACTTCCTTCGCCCGCGCGGCGTCCTTGAGCTGCACCTGGATGACGGCGACGCCGGGCCGCGTGTAGGTCTTGACGTAGTCGAATAACTCCAGCTCCTGCAGGCGCTTCTCGAGCTTGTCGGCGACCTGATCCTGCATCTCTTCGGCAGTGGCGCCGGGCCATGCGGCGGTGATGACCATCGTCTTGATCGCGAACGACGGGTCCTCGGCGCGCCCGAGGCTGAGGTAGCTCATGACCCCCGCGACCGAGAAGACGATGATGAGGAACAGCACCAGCGCGGGATGCGCGACGGCCCAGGCTGAGAGATTGCCGCGCGAGATCGGCTGCGTCGGATCGGTGGGCGTTGTCATTGCACGACCTCGATGATGCGGACGGGTATGTCGGAATCGAGCTTGTGGACGCCGGCCGCGACGATCTTCTGGCCCGCCGCGAGGCCGCCGGAGATGACGGCGGACGTCTCGGTCCACGCGCTGACGCTGACACCGGTCTTGATCAAGCGACCGTGTGCTTCATCGATGAGCCACACGGACGGCTGGCCTTGATCCTTGAAGACGGCAGCAAGAGGCAGCTTGGCCTGCTGGCCGGCGCCGATGGACGCGAGGTGAACCGTGGCCGTCTTTCCAAGCCCGATGGCGGCATCAGGATTGATCAGCGAATAGCGGGCCTGATAGGTGCGTGTCGCCGGGTCCGCCTGCGGCGAGACCTCGCGCAGCTTGGCCTCGTAGGTGCGGCTCCCGTCGGCCCACAGCGTTATTGTCGCAGCCCCGTTGCGATCGCCGTCAATGCGGCTTTCAGGGATCGATACGACTGCCTCGAGTTCATCGAGACGTGCCACGCGCAGGATCAACTGCCCTGCGCTCACGACTTGCCCCACTTCGATTGGAAGTGCAGTGATCACACCGGAATCGGCTGCGATGAGATCCGTGTACGCGAGCTGGTTCTTCGCCAGTGCAAGGGAGCGCATGGCCCTCTCGACGCGCCCGCGCGCTTCATCGGCAGCCGCCTTCTTCTGATCGTAGCTCGCGTTGCTGACCCACGTCTTCTTATTGAGATCTGCATAGCGTCTTTCATCGGCCTCAGCCTGTCTGAGGCTGCTTTGGGCCGCTTTGAGCTCCGCGTCCGCCGACTCGAGCGAGAGCCTGTAGTCCGTGGCATCGAGGCGCGCGAGCGTCATGCCCGGGGTGACCCGATCGCCAACGTTGACGAGGCGCTCGACGATCTTACCCGCCACGCGAAATCCGAGGTCGCTCTCGTAACGCGGCTTGATAGTGCCGGTATAAGATCGCGCATCCGCTGCGCTAGAAAGCGTCACAACCGCGGCGAGGACAGGCTGTGGCGCAGCAACGTACGGCGCGCTCTCGCTCTTGCATCCCGACAGGCATGCCGCCACCACAATCAAAGTGCCGGCCGCAAGAAGGCTGCTCGTAAGCTCACGAACTCCTGCATGCCCGAAAGCGAAAATTGAGTTCGCACGCATATCGAAGACCCCATTGCTGGACCGGGCGCAGGAAGAATAAATCGCCTCGGTGGCTTGCAAGTTAGTTTTGCTAACTTAAGTGAGTGATGCTAACTTGTCAACTCCGTAGGCAGCGAACCGTGGACCGAGTTAATTGCACTAACTTAAGTTAGGTGTGCTAACTTGTTGAGTTGTAGCCCGATTGCCATGGAAAGAAATGTTATGGCCGAAGCACAAAAACGGAGCGCCGTGCGCCCCAAAAACAAGTTCCACCATGGAGATCTTCGCGAGGCACTGATTGCCGCGACGCGTGAACTGCTGGTCGAGCATGGGCCCGATGGCTTTTCGCTCGCCGATGCCTGTCGCCGAGCCGGGGTCACAACCGCAGCGCCCTACAAACACTTCCGCGACAAGCAGGAAATTCTGGAGGAGATTGTGCTGCGCGGTTTCGAGGAGCTGACGGCCGCCAATGCAAAGGCGGTTGACGAAGGAGGACCCGGCACTGTGGCAGGCATCACCGCCATGGGAATGTCCTACCTTGATTTTGCTGTCGCCCAGCCGGCGGTCTTTCGACTTATGTTCGGTCACAAATCCGCTATCAAAGAGGTCAAACAGATCGACGAAACCGGCAACCAGTGCCTCAAAAACGTGATCGAGCAGGTGGCGGCCTATTGCCGTAAGCACGGCCACACCGCCGATGCCGAGAAGATTGCAATCAGGCTATGGACATTTGTGCACGGTGCATCGTCGCTGCAGCTCGACGGTGACTACGAGCGCGTCGCCCCCGGTGTCAACGTTCACGACTTGATAGCGGACGTGACCCCGAAGCTCCTTGGCGCAGCAGCTCCGGAGAAGCGCACCTCAGGACGCGTCAAGAAGCGCTGATGGGGTCCAACGATTGCATCGATTGCAGCAAATTGACGTGAGCGGCGGTCCGATGGCTCGACCGAGCGCGATCTCCGCTTATGGTCCAAAGCGGACAGAAGTCGATCACCGATTGTACCGTTCGAGAATTTTGGCTTAGCAATCGCGATCACAGACCGATCAGCTGCCGGAAGTACGGTCCCCAACCCATCGCACGTCTTGCCGCGTTGCCCGTGCGGTCCACCGCAATAATGAGCGATGCTACTAGCAAGTCAGACTCCTCTTCGACCGCGAAGACTATGCCGCCGCCTTCATGCTCTTCGGACTTGAAGATGAAATCGGAACTGTTGTCAGTATCCTGCTTCGGGCGAGTGGCGTACGGCTGGCGTTCTCGATAAATGCGCGCACTCAGCTCATCTTCAAAATAGATCTGGCCGGTGACCAACGTAACTGCGTCGAGGAAAACCTTCACATGGATATGCGGCGTGCGTCGGGGATACCACCTTGGATAAATCGAGCGAAACGTGACCGTGCCGTCTGCGCCGCTGATCTGAGTGCCACGCAGATAGGTATCGCCTTTTGTCGAGACGTCATGATTGTCGCCTTGACTCGCATAGCCCGAATAAACGCCCCCGGCATCTGCGTGCCAGATATCGACACGCGCGCCGACGATTGGCGTGCATTGGCCGCTGTCGATTACTTTCGGGACCAGCTGCGTCGGCAAGCCGGGGCGGCCTTCTGCAATGTCCGACCGCAGGAGCTTCGGATCGAAGTAGTAAGGGCCTTCAACCGCTTGAGGGAAGAGAGTGCAGAGGCCTTGCGGTTGCACGGCAGGGGTTGTTTCCGCCCGCGGGGATGTCGGCTCGACGATGAGCCCGACGCCGGCTGTGCCTAACATCAACCCACGCAAAGCCTGGCGGCGAGAAAGTCCATCCATCCTTTGGTCTCCTTAGTCTGAACCGCATCATGGCGTACCCGACTTTCCTTCGGAACTGGGTTTATGAGGTCCTAGTAGATGCTTTGAGCGGCGCAGCGTGCGCCGCAGGGCGATGGCACACACGTACAGGGCGACGAGCGGCCATGGATCGAGATTTTGATTTCTAGAAACGTCTCCCGCCTGATCTCGCCCTTGACGATGAGGTAGTTGGCCAGGCGTTCGGTTGAATGAAACATTCGGGGGCATACTCGAAACGATTGTTGTTGCGGGTCGAAGTGCATGGGAGGGACGCAAGGGAGAGATCAGGTGCCTACGGAGACCACTCGATGTGCTCTTGAATCGTAAAGAGAGCCATTCCCATGCGAACTGCGCGGTCTCACGTCGGCCCACGCAAAGTCTGACGGCGAGAAAGCTCACTGGTCATCGGAATCTCCTTAGCCAGAAACCGCGTCAGGGCGTAGCCGACGGGATAAGAAGGATCGCGAACAGAAAGACGGCGAGAGCCGCAGACACAGGGCTCCGCGTCGAAAGAGGAGCCGCCCTCGGATAGTCTTTACGAGTTCGACGGATGGCGGCTCGACACCGTTCGGCGCATCCTCTTGGGCATGATCTCTCTCTCATGGAATTTGCTTGCCGCCTAAGGCCGCCAGCCAAAGCGGAGAAATTGCCACCTAGAGCTAAAACCCAGTTTATAATAATCTGCAGCAGTCATGGAGGGTCTGATTGTGCTCAGGGAATTTTATAAAACGGTGATCAAAGATCATCATCAGCCCGTGCATATTAGGACAGTAGAAGACTTCAAAAAGACAGACGTCAGCTACGAACAATGCGTCATAGATGAAAATTGGACCTTCGATACAAAACCTCGCGACGAAACGACTGGCAACGAAATCGCGATCGATAACATGTTTGTTTATAAGTATCTTCTCTTAGAGCGAAGACTTGCTGCGTATCGTGGCATGGACTATTGGGATTTTATACGGGACGTAGTCAATCGAAGAGATTACACAAGGATACTTTCGGTCGGCAGTGGCCCATGTGCTGTCGAGATGGAAATTGCAGAGAAGTTCACTAAGCCATATGTTATCGACTGCCTTGACCTCAATGAAAATTTGATCAAAGACGCGACAGATCGGGCGCGCGCGTGGTATGAATCTTAACCCGATGGTCGCCGACCTTAACGAGGTCGTCTTCAAAGAAAAATACGATCTTGTTATCATCTGCGCGGCCCTGCACCATTTTGTCGAACTTGAGACGGTCCTAGAGCGCCTGCATGACGCGTTGGCCGATGAGGGGTTGTTCGTGACTTACGAACCGGTGATGCGCAGCGGGATGTTTCTCTTCCCAGCGACGCGACTATTTCTTGGTGTTCTGTTCCTGATGCTGCCAGCTCGGCTTCGCATCAACCATCAGGATTATCCTGGAGAGAAACGGGTGGATCGCTTTTATCATGAATATGATCGCAGCGGGTGGACCTTTGAAAGTATTCGATCAGGCGAGATTCCAGAGATGTTGCCGAAATATTTCAAAACGGTGCATTTCGGTCGCGGCATGACCTTTCTTCGTCGGGTGTCTGACAGCATTTATGGGGCGAATTATCGTCTGGAGAATCGCGGCGACAGAATTCTTACGGATGTTTTATGCTGGGCTGATCGATTTTTCCGAGTCACGCGCTTTCTGCGGCCGGAGGGCCTCTTCTTTATTGGTGCTCGGCGCAAGTGAAGTTGCGGGACTTCATATTGCGGGCTAGCCCTGTCTCTGTCGCAAACCCTGACAATGGGGTTGCCGGCGCATACAACTTTTAATCGCGCCACTTCAGAGAGCCTTGACCGCTGCGAGCCAGAAGGTAACACTTTTCTGTGTGACCGCTCCCGACCCCTTTCCTGTACCACAAACCAACCGCACGCTCGTTGCGATGCTCGGTGTGTGCACTGTTGTGCTGGTGGCCTGGGCACTCTCCGCGGCGGAGTCTGTGTTTGCACCGCTCGCTTTCGCTTTCTTCATTATAGCCATCGCGTGGCCGCTGCAGCGGCGGCTACAGGCTCGCATGCCGCAGCTCCTGGCCCTCGCATTGACCATGGCGGCAACGATTCTCGTTGTGGTCGTCTTCGCGTCCCTGATCGCCTGGGCCACCGCTCGCGTCGGGCGCTTCGTTGTGAACGATGCGGAACGCCTTCAGGCGCTTTACGGCTCGATGTCTGTATGGCTTGAAAGTCATGGCATTGAGCTTGCCGGGCTATGGGCAAATTATTTCAGCGTTGATCAATTGATCCGCCTGGCTCAGCAGGTCACTACGCGGCTCAATACGGCAGTCAGCTTTTTGATCGTCGTATTCATCTACGTCCTGCTCGGCTTGCTGGAGGTGGACGATGCTTACCTCAAGCTCCGAGGTTGGCCGTACGGGTCGATGGGTGAGGTGTTGGGTCGTGGCGGTGCAAAAACAGCCGTCAAGCTTCGGCGATACATGCTTGTCCGGACCTTGATGAGCGCCGTCACCGGCTTGCTGGTGTGGGCTTTTGCCTGGCTTGCCGGGCTGCCACTTGCTGTCGAATGGGGCGTGATCGCGTTCGCGCTAAACTTCATCCCCTTCATTGGCCCATTTATCGCGACCGTCTTCCCGACCGTGTTCGCCATAGCTCAGTTCGAATCGTGGCAGATGGCACTGCTCGTTTTCGCGTGTCTCAACGTCATCCAATTCGTGGTGGGAAGCTATCTGGAGCCACGGTTCGTCGGCAGCGCAATGTCGATTTCGCCCTTTGTCGTTTTGTTCGCGGTTTTTTTCTGGACTTTTCTTTGGGGTCTGGCAGGGGCGTTCATTGGCATTCCGATTGTCATCGCTCTTCTCACGCTTTGCGAGGAGCATCCCTCAACTCGCTGGATTGCCGACCTTTTCGGCTCGCCTCCGCCTGATCGCGTTTAGAAGCCGTACACACCGCCTCGACCATCAAACTATACCGCCGCGAATGACGACGCGCTCGGGCTCGAACAATGCGAGGTTGCCGTCCGCGCCAATGCCGAGATTGTGGATATAGAAATAGGTATCTCGGTCGTCCGTGACGTCCATCACCGGTGATGGAGCCGAGACGATGGCGAGCCCACCGCAGCTTCCGATCCAGTCGATATGGCGATGGCCGTGCATGAGTATCGCTCGGCGTCGCAGCCGCTGCATCCGGCGCACAAACCACGTTCCATTGATGAGCGCGGTACCAATGCGTTCGGACAGAGCTTTTGCCGCCTTAGGATATTCGACCACGTGATGGTGCAGCGCTACGATCCAGTTGGCCTGCGGAAAATACGCGGCGACCCTCTCGATGGCTCGCGTCTGTTCCCTCGTTACAAGACCAAGCGCATTGGTGAACGAGAAATGCGTCTGCGCGTTTGAATCGAGGAGCATCACGCCAAGTCCATCTGCCGTTTCAGGAGGCAGTACCATCGGAAAGGCTTGCGGCCAAAGTTCCGCCAACTCCCATGTCAGGCGCGCAGTGCCCCGGTCCGCGAAGGCGGCGATGCGTCCGGCATAAGGCGCAAGAAACGCGTTGAGCGTCGCCCCGGGTTTTCCCGTCTCGCTATCGATGATGTGCACGCGCGTACCTTGCAAACTCGCCATCGTCGAGAGAGCCCGGATCGCACGCAGCCGCTTCTTTGAACTCGTTGGCAAATCAAAGCGGGCGGGATTGGCCCTGTCCACGACGTTCAGGTCGTGATTTCCAGGGAGAATAACCATCAATTCTACGAGGCGCGGAAAAGGAGACAATGCATCGATGAACTCCGCCCACTCTGACGAACGCCCTGCGTCGGTGATGTCACCGGTGATCAATATCAAATCGATAGGCCGTTGCGCATGGATTGCATCTAGCTCTGCCAGCGTTTGCTTAAAGCGCTCATTGCCCCTCGGGCCCGATCGTCCTCCCTCGATCCGAAATCCGAATCTCTCCCCGACGACATGAATGTCGGAAAGATGCACGACCCGCCAAATTTTTCCCATTGTTGGAGTGGGTGCATAGCGCGGAAGATCGTTGGGCTGCGTCATGGCGGTGTCCGCAAGACCCCAAGCCAATCCGGCTACGGCCAAATAGGCGGCGACGATGACTATGCTGTTGTGAAGTGCAACGTGGGCGAGAGTGGTGGGCGATGAGAGGTCGGCGAGCGAACCTGTCCAGCGTGTGCCCGGCCAAGCGAGCACAATAAACCAGACGGAAATCCCGCAGATCAATAGGCCGGATGCTGCTGCGCTGATCGCGCGTACGGTGTCGCGTGAGCGTTGATCGGCGTCGGCAGGCAGAAACCGTTCAGCGAGCTGCCGCAGCGCCTCGCGCGACAGCGCGTACGCTGGCTGAACGGCGAGTGCGTTCAATGACCAGAAGTTCGTCTCGACGAGCCGCCACAGCGGCTTGCCGCCGAACCAGCCCACGCCGATGAGAATAACTAAAAGGATGGGAGGCAAGAGGCCGGTATAAATCGCGGCCGCCTTCGACGAGACGGTGCTGATCCAGATCGATGCAAGCAGTGGAGCAGCCCCGAGCATCAAAGCTGGCAACACAATTAAAATCGCCCATGCAGCCAACAGCTTCGGAAGGCTGATCTCGGCTAATAGACTTCCCGCCAACGAAATGAGCGTGCGCCGCTTGGTGCTCGATGCATCGTCCTCGACATCACCGTTGCGCGGGTCGACGATCGGCCGCATTGCCTTGTCTCCTCTTCAATCAGCCGGTCACGGCCAATCGGCGATGAAAGGCTCATCGCGGCGCTTCTCTCGACGGCTAGCCGATCAGAACGATCCGAATGTCGTGCCCAGAATGATAACTGCGACCAAGGCAATGATCGCGCCGACGATGGCGACCATGACGATGTCGCGATAGCTCTCCTTGGGGGTGACGCCGCAGACGGCGAGCAGCGTCACCACAGCGCCGCTGTGAGGCAGGCTGTCGAGCGTGCCGGCGCTCATGACGGCGACGCGGTGCAGCAGTGCTGGGTCGATCCCGAGTTCCGCCGCGAGCTTCAGATAGGTGCTGCCGAGCGCGTCGAGCGCGATGGTGAGGCCGCCGGACGCGGAGCCGGTGAGCGCCGAGAGGATATTGGTTGCGACGGCGAGCGAAACCAGCGGCCCGCCGCCGATCGAGAGCACCCAATCGCGAACGACGGCGAAGGCGGGCAGGGCTGCGACCACGGCGCCGAAGCCGACCAAGCTGGCGACGCCCATGATCGGCAGCACCGAGGCATTGGCGCCGGCGTCCATCGTCTCGCGCAGCTTCGGCAGCCGCCGCCAGTTGAGTGCGACCGTGGCGAGGATGGCGACGGCGAGCGCGAGCGCCACCGACCAGACGCCGCTCACCGAGGCAAGCGTGATCCCGCCCCAGTGCGGCTCGGCCAGGAAGGCGAAATTGAGCCGCGGAAGGACGAGGAACGACATCGTGAGATTGACGAGGATCACGACCGCCAGCGGCAGTACCGCGACGGCGATCGAGGGATGTGCTTCGCTTAGATGCCCGTGGCTGATCTCCGCCGGATCGAACTCGCGCGTGACGCTGGCGCGCTCGCGCAGCGTGGTCGGGTCGGCGGGCGCCGCCGCCTCGTCGCCGAAGCCCTCGCCGGCGAGGCGGGCGGCGGCTTCCGCGCGCCCGAGCCACCACAAGCCGAACGCCAGCATAATGATCGAGGCGATGATGCCGAGGCCGGGCGCGGCGAACGGCGTGGTGCCGAAGAACGGCATGGGAATCGCGTTCTGAATCGCCGGTGTGCCAGGCAGCGCCATCATCGTGAAGGTGAAGGTGCCGAGCGCGATGGCGGGCGCCATCAGGCGCCGCGGGATGTCGGCCGAGCGGAATAGCGCTTCGGCCATCGGCGCGATGACGAAGAGGGCGACGAAGAGGCTCACGCCGCCATAGGTGACGATCGCGCCGGCAAGCACCACGGCGAGGATGGCCCGCTCGGTCCCGAGCTTCTCGGTCATGAAGTCGGCGATGGAGGATACTGCGCCGCTGTCCTCCATCAGTTTGCCGAACAGCGCGCCGAGCAGGAACAGCGGGAAGAACTGGGCGATGAACTGCGCCGCCGACCCCATGAAGGTCTGGGTCCAGTGGGCCAGCAGCGGCTCGCCGGAGAAGAGCGCGGCGATCATCGCGGCGGTCGGGGCGAGCAGCAGCACGCTCCATCCCCGATAGGCAAGCCACATCAACAGCGAGAGGCCGAGCAGAATCCCGAGGAGGCCCATTTCTCAGCCGCCCTTGATTAGACGATCGATATCCAGCGTGGACGTCTTGCCGATATCGCCGCCGTGCTCGGCGAGGAATTCCTCGGCCGCCTTGCGGCCCGCCTCCTTCAGCATGCTCAAGAACTCCCATTCGGCGTTCATCTTCGAGGAATAGCCGAGCTGGTCCATGACGTTATTCTTCACCATGTGCACCCGCATGCGGGCCCACAGGGCACCTTCGCTGTTGCTGGTATCGGTGAGGTTGCCGCTGCTGGCGACCTGCCGCAGCAGCGCGATCATCCGTAACTCCTTGAGCAGCACCGCGTTGAACGACACCTCGTTGAGCCGGTTGAGGATTTCCGCGGCGGAGGTCGGCGTGCCGGGACGCTCGACCGGATTGATCGGAATGAGGATGGTGTCGTCGGAAACGAGCTCGTTGATCAGCGGCGTCATGGTCGGGTTACCGGAATAACCGCCATCCCAATAGCTCTCGCCGTCGATCTCCACCGCCTGGAAAAGGGTCGGCAGGCAGGCCGAGGCCATCAGCACCTGCGGCGTGATTTCTGCGTTGCGGAAGATGCGCGCCCGCCCGGTGCGCACATTGGTTGCGGTGACGAACACCTTGATCGGCGACGCGCGGAGACGCTCGAAGTCGATCTCTTTTTCCAATATGGCCAGGAGCGGATTCGAGCCGCCGGGATTGAGGTCATAGGGGGAATAGAGTCGGGACAACATGTCCATGGCGACGAACACCGGCGAATGGTCCAGCGTCCAGCGGCCGAGCATCCGGTCGAGCGGGCTGCGCTGGAATGGGCTGAAGCGCGCCGCCTCCGAGACGTGCTGCCAATAAGTGGCGAGCGCGGCACGAGCGCCCTCCGCGCCGCCGGCGGCAAAGCCGTCCGCCAGCACCGCCGCGTTCATCGCTCCCGCCGAGGTGCCGGAAACGCCTTCGATCTTCAGCCACGGCTCCTCGAGCAGACGGTCCATCACGCCCCAGGTGAAGGCGCCATGCGAGCCGCCGCCTTGAAGCGCAAGATCGACTAGGATCGGTTCGCGGGAGGGTTTCTTTTGAGTCTTAGATGCTGCGCCTGCCATCATCACTCACGTTAAACCAGAGAAACCGCCGCCCGAATGCCGGACCACATCAATCTAATCTTCAAGGCGTCTGTCAGTCCGGTACGGGGCTTCGTTCCCGGCGCAAACGGCCGCCCAGCGAGATCCACCAGACTCCGTGAAGCAGGAGATCGATGCCCACTAGAAGACCCAGAACCCATAGGCCGCTGACCGGCCACTTTGCAAGAATGACAAGCCCTGCAGCGATCCCCACGATGCCTGAGACGAGCAGTAGCGTGCCGAACCATTCCCAATACTGAATGGCCTGGAAGATGCGCACGAAGCCGGAGGCAATCAGAGATAACGCGAATACCAAAGTGAGGATGACGGACCCTCGCGCAGGATCTGATATGAGCATCAGCCCACAGACGGCATACAGAAGTCCGATGAGCATCCGGACAAGGAAGCCGCGCCAATGTTGGGCAGAGAAGGCTTGAAATACCTCCGCTGCGCCCGCCACGACCAATAAGACGGCTATAAGAAAGGTGCTGATCACGGTAGCGGCCGCCACATCGCCGAGGACGAAAAGGCCGGCAAAAATGAATATGGCGCCGACCAAAATCGCTCCCCACCAACTGGGATCTGCCGCATCGGAACTCGTTTCAGGCAATGACCTCGCTGTCATGACGAACCTCCAAAAGCGCTAAAAAATGGAATGTTGGATCCTTGCCCCTGATCGGCGTCTCCGTTCGAGGACGAGGCGCCGATCACATTCTTCAAGCGATGATAAGCGCTGAGATTTCTTACTTATCGGTGCTGTTGGGCGAGGTCATCTTAGGTACCTCGTTGCTCATGGAGTTCGTCGCAGGAAGTTTGCCCTCATCGCCCATTGTGTGCGATGTGCCTTCGGTGCCGGTGCTTGTACCGGTTCCGGCGCCCATATCCGGAACCCGGCCAGTGACGGCGCTATTTGCCGGTAGCTTTCCGGAATCACCCATTGTGTGACGGGTGGGGTCTGTGGACGTCTGATCTTCGGCGATCGAGAGGGTCGATGAGAACAAGAGTGCGGCAAATGCCGTCGCGATAAAATACTTCATATTTTGGACTCCTTGGTGATCGGCGATGAGCCTCCAGGTGTCCCCGTCCACGCGCGCACTATAAAGAGAATGTGCGCTATCTGCCTCATGTTTAAAATGACAAATGATTGTTCTGCGCTGCATCACGCTCGCCATTCCGGAGGTGATCAGTTCGCAAATTGAATGTTGTTCGATTTCACGTCGACACGTGAATGTGCGTTAGCCTTAATGCATCGAGCAATTGCAACGTAGCCGATTGCCGAGACCGGCGGCTGGCGAACTCCCATCCTCGTCCAGAATGATCAAATTGGCCTCATCGCCGAGCCTATCCGTGGGGCGGTACGGCTGCTGCCGGCTTCGCGGCGCCCTTGCGCGACGCGCGCCATTCCTCGAACCGCTGAATGACCACGAACATCGAGGGCACGAACAGCACCGCGAGACAGGTCGAAGCCAGCATGCCGCTGAAGACGGTGATACCGATAGATTTACGCGCTGAGGCACCGGCTCCCGTAGCCAGCACAAGAGGCACGACGCCGAGGATAAACGCGAACGACGTCATCAGGATGGGGCGGAACCGGGCCCGCGCCGCCTCGAGCGCCGACTCTAGGATTGGCTTGCCCTCGGCACGCATCTCGCGCGCAACCTCGACAATTAGAATTGCATTCTTGGCCGAAAGGGCGATGAGCAGCACCAGGCCGATCTGGACGTAGAGATTTTGGTCGATACGAAGCACCAGCATGACCAGTGCCGGTCCCACGAGCGACAATGGCACCGACAGCAGCACCGAGATCGGCGTGTACCAACTCTCGTACTGCCCGGCGAGAACCAGATAGACGAGCAGCATCGCAAGCGCCATCACGTAGACAATCTGGCCGCCGACGAGCTTCTCCTGATACGAAAGCGCCGTCCACGAATAGCCGACACCGGGAGGCAGGGTTCGCGCTGCGATCTGTTCCATGAGGCTGATCGCGTCACCGGACGAGAAGCCCTTTGCCGGCACACCGACGATGCTGGCCGAGGGATAGAGATTGTAAAGGCTGATGAGCGACGGGCCCACGATCGGCGTAATTGTTAGAACCGTCCCGAGCGGGATCATGTCACCGTTCTGATTTCGAACCTTGAAGTGAAGAATGTCGTCGGGGCTCATCCGGAAGGGCGCGTCGCCCTGTACGTAGATCTGAAGGACGCGGCCGAACTTGTTAAACTGATCGACGTAACTCGACCCGAGATAGGTCGCGAGCGTTGAAAATACCTGATCGGTAGTCAACAGCAGCGTCTGAACCTTTTCACGGTCAATCACGACCCTGTATTGTGGTGCGCTGGCGCGAAACGTGGTCGTTGCGCGCTGGATGCTCGACTGTGAGCTGGCAGCCCGAACCATAGCGTTCGTCGCGCTTTCGAGTTTGCCAAGATCGAAGCTGCCGTCGCGCACCTCAATCTGGAGGGAGAAGCCGCCAGCATTGCCGATGCCTTGGATGGGTGGTGGCGGCAGCACCAGGACACTTCCGTCTTCGACGACGGCCATCTTTTCGTTCAGCGTCTTGAAAAGAGATGCAAGGTCCTGACCCGGGCCGCGCAAACTCCAGTCCTTCAGCATGATATAGGCGACGCCGGCATTGGCGAGCGTCGCGCTGTTGTCGAGCGCCGATATGCCGGCGATCGTGATGACATTCTCGACGCCGGGAACGGCGCTAGCGATCTTTTCGACCTCTGTCAGCGACTTCTGCGTTCGACCGAGTGCGGCGCCGTCGGGAAGCTGAACGGCAGCGAGCAAATAGCCCTGATCCTCGATCGGCAGGAAGCCGGTCGCAACGCGTGACATTCCATAGAGAGCCGCGCCGATGATCGCCAGGGCGAGTAGAACCATCGCTGCGCTGTGGCGAACCATGGCGCCAATTAAGCCCGCGTAGCCGTTCTCGAAGCGTTGATAGACGGCATTGAAGCCGCGGAAGAAGAAATTGCGTTGCTCCGGAGGCACGGGGCGCCTCAGCCAAAGCGCGCATTGGGTGGGCTTCAGTGTCGCCGCGTTGATGGCGCTGATCAAAGCAGTCGCGGCGATCACCAGCGCGAACTGCGCATACATTTGTCCTGTGAGACCCGGCAGGAAGGACGCTGGCAGAAAGACCGCCATGAGCACCAGCGTGATGCCGATAATCGGCCCCATCAGCGCATTCATGGCGGCGATCGCGGCGTCGTGGCCGGACATGCCCTTCTCGATATTGTGCGCGGCACCTTCGACGACGACGATCGCATCGTCGACGACGATGCCGATCGCCAGCACGATTGCGAACAACGTGGAGAGGTTGATCGAAAAGCCCATGGCGGCCATCGCCGCGAAAGCGCCGATAATGGTCACGGGCACAGTCGTGGCCGGCACCAGCATCGCCCGCCAATCCTGCAGAAAAATCATAATGACGACCAGCACGAGCACGGCCGCTTCGATCAGCGTCTTGTAAACTTCCGATATCGCCTGTTGGACAAAGATCGTCGTGTCGAAAGGAATAGCGTAGACCATGCCTTGCGGAAATTCCTTCGCAAGGGCCTGCATCTTTTGGGAGACTTCCTTTGCGACGTCGAGCGCATTGGCCCCTGGGGTCTGGAATATCGCGAGGCCGGCGGCCTGTTTTCCGTTGAGGTTGAAAAACTGGGCATATGTCTGGGCGCCGAGCTCGACACGGCCGACGTCGCGCAATCGCGTCAAATCTCCCGAGGTGCCCGTTTTTACGACGACGTTTGCGAACTGCGCGGGGTCGTCGAAGCGGCTCGAAACGTCGACGGTGTATTGGAACGATTGAGCCCCCGCGACGGGCGGCATTCCCACCTGCCCGGCGGTCACCTGCTCGCTCTGCTGCTGCAGTGCCTGGATCACATCTTGCGCGTTGAGGCCGCGCGCCTGCATTTTTTCGGGATCGAGCCAGATCCGCATCGAATACTGCCCGGCACCGAACACGTTGACGTTGCCGACACCGGGAAGACGCGAAATTTCATCCTTCAAACGAATGGTCGCGTAATTACTGAGATAAAGGCTGTTGAATTGGTTGTCCGGCGACGTCAAGGTGACGATCTGGAGGATCGCAGTCGATTTCTTTTGAACGACGACGCCTTGTACCTGAACCGATTGCGGCAGAGACGCCATGGCGGCAGAGACGCGATTTTGAACCAGCACCTGCGCCGAGTTGAGATCGGTGCCGATATCGAACGTGACGGTCAGTGAGTAGCTTCCATCGGCTGCAGAGAAGGACTGCATATAGATCATGTGTTCGACGCCGTTCACCTGCTGCTCGATCGGCAACGCGACGGTATCGATCACGGTGCGGGCGCTGGCGCCCGGATAACGCGTCGTCACCTGCACGGTCGGCGGCACGACGTTCGGGTATTGGGCGACGGGAAGCTTCAACACGCTGACGGCGCCGATGACGACCATCAGGATCGCGATAACGTTCGCGAGAACGGGGCGCTCGATGAAGAATTTCGAGATCATGGCGCGGCTTCCGGCGCAGGTCCGGTAATCGTTTTCAGAACCGGTTCGATTTTCTGCCCCGGCACCACCGTCATCAATCCGGAAATGACGACTCGGTCGCCTGCGGTGATCCCTTTCTCGATGACACGTAGTTCCCCGACCTGTTGGCCAAGCTCCACTTTGCGTTGTTCGAGAACGTCATCTTTGTTGGCAACGAGCACGTAGCGGCCGCTCTGGTCGCTGCCGATGACCCGATCCGGTACGAGCAGCGTGTCGGGTTGCTGGGTTCTCGGCACGCGAACGCGCACGAAATACCCGGGCAGCAGTGCGCGATCGGTGTTGGGCAATACGCCGCGCACCAGCAGGGTTCCTGTGGCAGCGGTGATGCTCGGCGCTGCATAGTCGAGCGTGCCGCGATGCGGGTAGCCGGTTTCGCTCTGGAGCCCCACCTCGATCGGAATCTTCTTCAGTTCTTCGCTGGTGATGCCGCGGGCTTTGATGCCTGAGCGAATGCTTTGCACATCAGTCTCGCTGACGGCGAAGTTCACGTAGATCGGCTCGAGTTGGACGATTGTCGCAAGCGTCGTCGGACTGCCGGCGCCGACGAGCTGGCCCAACGAGACTTCGCGCGCAGTGACGATGCCGTCGAACGGCGCCTTAACCTCCGTATACCCGAGGTTGAGCTGAGCCTGCTCGATATCGACTTGCGACTGCGCCTGCTTGGCGACCGCAGAATCGTAGGCCGCGGTCGCCTGGTCGAGCGTCGACTGGCTAGCGATATTCTTCGCCGCAAGATCGGCCTGACGCTTGTAGTCAGCCTGCGTCTGCTTCGTCGACGCCGCAGCGCTCGCCTGGCCGGCCTGAGCCTGCTCAAGAGCCAGCTGGTAGGGCTTCTGCTCGATGACAAACAGCGTCGTGCCGGATTTGACGGTGTCGCCGTCGTTATATTTGATGGCCTGGATGAAGCCTTGGACCCGGGCGACCAACGTCGTGCTGTTGACCGCCGCAGTATTTCCGGTCGCCATCAGATAGCGCGTCACGGTCTGCTTCAACGGCACCGCCAGCTCGACTTTGGGCGGTGGCGGCGGAACGAATGCGTTCCTCTCGCCGCAAGCTGAAAGTACCAGGGTCGATGCAAAGACGAACGCGAACGGCGCGCTTAATGAACTCCGCCAATGCTTCTTCGCTTTAGCCACGCATCGGCATGCCGACGACCGCAATCCGGAAACGTCACCCATAAGGCCCCACGCTGAACTATAAAAAAATAAAAAGGCACGCCGTGCAGAAAACGTAGGTCATTTGGGTAATGCCGTACAGGAGGTTATCATCGTGAATATGCAACTCTAGGCGAAGCAACCTTTAGATGAAATGATGCTCCAAAAAATCGGAACCATTGTGCGGCCGAATCATGGGCGGACGGAAACGTAGGAGGACGTGCTCGCCAAAACGATTGAGTTATCGGCGTCAAGCGAACGGCGAGTCGTTTACATGGCCGCGACGTCCTTCACTCGCGCTTCCGGTCTGTTTGACGCAAGAAACGCGTGAAGCGCGGCGACGACTTGTGCGCCTTCGCCCACTCCCGCCGCCACGCGCTTGATCGATCCGGCACGAATGTCGCCTATAGCGAACACTCCAGGGACGCTGGTTTCCAAATGCCCGGATTCGTGGCGTGCCGCCGCGCCCGTCACCACAAATCCCTTCGCGTCAAGCCTGACGCCTGATCCCGAGAGCCAATTGGATTCCGGGTCGGCCCCAACGAAAAGAAACATATGGCGGATTTCGTGGCGGACCTCTTCGCCTGAGGCCCCCCGCCAATAAATTGCATCGAGAACACCGTCGCTGCCTTCGAGGCGGGTGATCTCTGTCTGAGTTTGGACCTCGACGTTTGCAAGGCCGCCAATTCGGTCGACCAAATATTGCGACATGCTCGCTCCGATGTCGCGCCCGCGAGCCAGCAACCAAACTTTCTTCGCCCGGCTCGACAAGTAAACCACGGCTTGGCCGGCCGAATTTCCGGCCCCCACCAGGACAACCTCTTGGCTCGCACAAAGTTTTCCTTCGAGTGGCGAAGCCCAGTAATGAACACTGCTGCCCTCGAACTCACTGACATTCTCGACACCAAGACGCCGATAACGAACGCCAGTCGCAATGACGACAGAACGAGTGCTAACGTGTTCGTTTTCCGATAGCTGCAATGTGAAGCCGCTATCGCCTTTTCGTGACAAGCCCACGACTTGGGCCGGAATGGCAAATTCGGCTCCGAACTTCTGCGCCTGATTGAAGGCTCGTGCCATCAGGGCCATTCCCGTGATGCCTGTCGGAAAACCAAGATAGTTTTCTATGCGGGCCGAGGCTCCCGCCTGTCCGCCAAACGACCGGCAATCGAGCACCAGAACCGACAACCCCTCCGACGCCGCATAGACTGCTGCTGCCATGCCCGCGGGACCTGAACCGACAATTGCCACGTCATAGACATGCGAGGCGTCGATCGGCCCAACGAGGCCGATGCAGCGAGCAAGCTTCATCTCAGTCGGATTTTGCAGGAGCTGGCCGCCGGGGCAAAGAACGATAGGCAAGTTGGCTGGCTCGACATGGAACCGCTCGATAAGGGCCATCGCCTCGGTATCGCTTTTTGGATCGAGCCTCAGATGCGGATGACCATTGCGCGCGAGAAAATTCTCGAGACGCAGCACATCACTGTCATCGGCGGAACCGACAATGACGGGCCCACCGCCACCGGTCTCAAGCAATCCAACACGACGCAGGATGAGCGCCCGCATGATGCGCTCGCCAAGTTCGGCTTCGGCGACGAGCAGCGAACGAAGCTTTTCCGGTGCAATCACCAACGCTTCGACGTTGTCCTTCGCGTGCGCGTCAACCAAAGAGGGACGACCTGACAGTTGGGCGAGTTCGCCTAAGAACGAGCCTTGCCCATGCATGACGATGTGGACGCGGTGACCGCTTTTATCTTGCTGAGTGACGTCGACGCTGCCGCTCAGGATTATGGTCAAACCTGCGCCGACTTTTCCGATCGTCGCGAGCGCGTCGCCGGGGCTGAATGACTTGAGATTGCCGAACCGCCGGACGCGATCAATCTCGTGCGGGTCCACCACGGGAAACATCTGCTCCCGCCGCTTTGCGATAGTTGGCTGCGTCTCGGATGTCATGATTGCTCCAATATCGAGGGGCCGCGCCTGCCTTTGGCCGCCACAATGCTTGATCACTTTTTGACGACAAGCGGAATTCTGATGATGGCAGGCTCAAATCAGCCCCTCGCTAAGACCATCGCCGACCAGCCCCGCGACCGGCGATCGATTTAGCTCAATTCCGCTTGCTCGACCCGATCTTGGTAAAACGCGAGGCAGTCCTTGATGGCCGCCACGGATTCATAAGGCGCCTCGTAACTCCAAACCGCGTTGATCGCTCGCTGGCCTCCAATCGGAATTGAATAGTAGGCGCACTCACCCTTGTAAGGACAATAGGTGGTGTGCTCCGTGCGCTCGAGCTTCGACATGTCAACGTCGCTTCGCGGTATGTATTGCACGGGTGGATAGCTGCCTTCTCGGAGGACGAGAGCCCCGCGCGTATCGGCGATGAGCTGGCCGCCCGCCTTCACAATCACTCGGCTGGGATTCGGAGTGATCGTGATCGGGTGATCCGGCCCCGGGATCTTTGCAACCTTATTCATTGTAGTCTCCAAAATTTCCCGTCGTGCTAAGCACCGCGCTTGCGCAGCATAGCCCTATCCTTTCGCTTGGGTAGACTGTCAATCGGCCCCGCCATCAAGGCGCATTATTGGAGCGCCATAATCAACGGTATCGCGGCAGTGCCGATAATGATTGTGATGATGTTGATGACCGCGAAAAGCGAGATCATGAGCAAACTGAAGGTCAAGGGCCGGCTCAGAGGATTCGTTTGGCCCGTCGACCGCTATCATGGCGGGGTGCACCTGCGGCATGGTCCTCGCGTCACTGTAGCGTCGTGAGAGACCGAAGCGGCACATTCCGCCTAGCGACGGGAATTGACGTAAATATTTATCGGAATGATCCGGGCGGAATCTGGTTGGCGATTGTACCAACGTTTGACCCTGTAAAACCTGTCCAAAATTACGCCATGGACAATTAGGGAAATGAGGATCAGGGGCCCGATGATCAAAGCGGGAATAAGAAAAAGGAGGTTTGAGAGTCGAATATTACGCATAACATTCACCGGGAATATCTTTGATTGAACGCAGGCCCTGACAGCTCGGTTCCGCCTCCCGCATTGCACCAAAAGCGGCGCGAATTGACTGAGCGAATTATACGGCGATAGCGGCGTTTCATCTTGAGGAGCAGAAGCTTATTCAACGGTGTTTGCGTCGGAAAGAAACCGCCAAGGAAACCCAACGGAGACGCATCATGGATCTGTTTACCCGAAATTTGAAATAACTTGAAGGCCTGTTCAAACGCGGGCTCAAAGATATTTTTTATGTCGAGCAACAAATCCTGAAAGGGTGCCGGGCCTGATCAGGCAAACGACGAGCGCAGAATTAAAGGGAGACCCCATCTCGAGGAATCCCAGAACCACGTGCACGTTCCAAAGGCACCCGCTGCCGTATTGCATCAGCGCGGACGTTGCCCCGCCAACAGGAACCGATTGAGCCTCGGGATGTTGGCGATATGCAGCGCGCTTTCATTCGAGGGACCGATGGAATAGACGACTCACCGCACATCATTCCCCACGCAGCCGGCGTGGAATTCTGGCGCAGCGTTGGGTTTCATAATTGGTATGGTCTGCGGAATGGCGGCGCCTGCGGACTTCTTCTGGTTTCCGGCGCTTCAAACCTATCACTCTGCCTGGACCAGCGCCGTCATAATGTGCAGTCTTTTGGGCGCGATCTTCGGCGGCGCCATTGGCCTCATTGCCGGCGCGCGTCATCACAACAGGCAGTAACCGCAAGGCGCACCGTCCAACCCATACATTGAACACCGCAGGCCGCTGAAGCGAAAGGGCATGCTCCAACGGCCCAGGCGTCAATGTCCTACGGGTTGTGAGGACGTCTGACTGTGCGTTTACAGATGAGTCGCCTCAAGCCTGTTAGTTCGTTTTTCAACGGCAAAGTTTATGTCACGGCTTCATGAGGGCCGGCGAGCACGATCCGGAGAGACTGACGAACTACGTGGTCGGTCAATTCAAGCTATTGACCTGAGAACGGCGGAGAGTCGTCATCAATACGGCGGTTGTTTTCGCGCGCGCTGTGCTCTTGCGGCTTCCGTCCACCAGGCGAGATCGTCCGCGAACCGAGGGAATGCTTTTTTAAGTCCCGATCCGAGTTCGCTGATCGGCTCACCCTTGTCGTCGAGCGTCTGGGCGATCGGTCCTACCACGAGCGTGCTCGAGATGACCACCATACCCATCTCCGACAAGCTTCCATGCCAGGTGAAGCTCGACCTTGCGCCGGAAAGCCGTCCTGCGGAGTAGCTGGCAATCGCAGCAGGACGCCAGAACCACTCCTCAAGAAAATGGTCGGTGAGGTTCTTAAGGCCCGGCTGCATTCCCCAATTGTATTCGCCCGTGACGAAAACGAAAGCATCGGCCGCCTTGATCTTTGCAGCGAGTGCTTCCATCGCGGGCGGCGCAGAGCCCGCCTTGTATTCCTTGTGCATCCGATCGAGCATTGGAAGGCCGACCGCCTTGGCATCTATCAGCTCGACGTCGGCCCCTCGCTTGCCCAATTCGGAAACGATAAAGTCGGCAAGACGAATGCCCATCCTATCGCTGCGATAGGAACCATAAAATACGAGGATCCGATCTGGCATGTTGCAACCTCTATATCTCTTTGCGGGGTAATCAATGGCATAAAACGCTGATCGAAAGAAACTCACTCAGCGTTGGCGTCCGACGCGACGTCGATGGTGACAGGGGCTGGAGTATGAGTTATCGGCGCAAAGCGCTGAGATCAATCGAGCGCTCTCGCGGACAGTTCCCTGCGTTACATGTCTTTAGGTGAGTATGTGGCAAGAGAGAGCGCCGTCGCGCTTGTCTTCACAAATACATGCCGGTGGTCGGGCACCTCCCTTGGCTCCCTACGCAAACCGGAGGTGCCCGTTCTTCCCGGCGACCTCGATGCGACGGAGAACACTCCTGATGAATGGAGTTGGGATCTCCTCGACGACAACTCAGCCGAGCAGCACCATCGCCACGGTCGCTCACAGGTGCTGCGGCTGGCGGGCCTGGCGACGCTCACATAGACAAGATATTTCGCAGAAATAACTGGCTGGCAAAGTTGCTACTTCTAATTTGGGGAGTTGGCCATCCGCGCCATACCTCTAACCGTGCCAGTGGGTCCCAGTATACCCGTCGGGATTTTTGCCGTATCACCAACTTGATGGACAGTCGGCGACGATCGCGACGCCTGAGAACTAGCCGTTTCCAAGACGAGCGTTTTATCGGAGGACCCGATGTTCGGCATTTCTCGACAGAGTTCCGGATTCTGGATCGCCGTGGCCATGGCCTTCGCCCTTGGCTATATTGCGGCCTCGCTGCCGTGGAACGCAGAAGCCCAGACAGGAAATTGTCGGTCCGCAGTTAGCAGCGATGTCGATAACGACGTACCGCCCATTGTTGGCATGGGCAATCAGTCTGCGGATGATAGCTCCGCGAGCGAAAGCGAGACCCAACCGTCATCGCAGTAGCCGCGGTTGGGCCCATAGAAGCTCTCCGAGCCTATAACGGCCCACCCTGAATGATGGGTGCGGCTGCCTTTCCGCGGTCTTTTTTGCTCTGCAGGCTTGCCCGCCGCGCAGCGAGCGCGGAAGGTGGGTGGACATCAAGGCCGACGATTGACCGTCGAGGGATGCCCGCCCTGTCTCCGTCGCATGTAACAGCGGAGACATTGGCGGACGGTCCGACATGGGGGGACTATGCGGGCTGTTCGCCACCCTCTCCCACGAGGGCAGCGCAAATATATGATTGCGCGAATATATTTCAACGAAGCCCGTATACGGAAAAGAGGGAACACCCCGCCGGGGGGGCCAGGGTGTTCAATTGGGCCGCGATCGCGGGGACGGCGCGGGGGGACGCCTTCAATCACGGCTCTGGGTATACCCAAATAAGGCGCGCAGGTTCCCGGTAAGCGAATTGTGAATTGTTCCCGGAAGGATTCCGCCTTTCCGAGTGGGCCGGCTGCAACCAACTGCCCCGCAAAAACATTCAGCAAGTGGGAACCATTTGGAGACGTATCATGTCAGCCAAATCGATCGTCGTTGTCGACCAGTCGCGCATATTCGGCGTGGACCTGCGGAACTCGATAGCAAAAACGGGGGACACGGCGCACGTCTTCAGCTCCTTTCCGCCCGCGCTGCAAATGTTGATGCGCAAGAAGGTTGATGCCGTGGTGGTCCAGTTCGGGTCTGACAGGGCTACCCGCGCGTTCTGCGACGCCGCGAAAGAACTCGGCGTCCCCGTGATCTACACGCCGTCGCCGCTTAGCCCGTTGGACCCCCGGCAATACGGTTTTGAGATCGCGTTCACCGATCTCCCCAATTCGCCGACGCTGCGCGTGCATTATCGCGACGCCCGCGCCTAGACAGGCATAGGCGAGTGGCCATAAGAGTTTGGCCCCGCGCAGCGGCTTGCCAGAATTCGCTGTCTATCTGGAGAATTTCTTGGTCATCTTTTCGCCGACTGGGCGTTGGCAGGGGCGAATGCTTCGCCGAAATGCCCGTAGTGATTGGTGATCAACGCGATGCCCGCGATAAGAACGATGTGGAAGACGATTTTTTGAATCCGGCTCATGTCGTTGTCTTCAATTGCTGCGCGCGTCCTATAAAATCCGCCTCTATTCCGAGGGCAATGGGACGATTTTCTCCGTTGCCCTTAGATGGTGTTGCGGTGCGCGGGCATCCACGCCGCCACGGAGATTTCCGGGACGAATTGCACGACCCGTCAGCAGGTTGTTGCGGTTCACGAAGCCGATAGACCGGCGACCCATCGACAGCCGAAATCGAAATATCCGTTCTTCAAACTGTCACGATTTGCGCCGAAATGAGAAAAGCCAAATGGAGGAACTACGTCGATGAAATCATCTGCGAGAAACATGCTCTTTGCTGCTGCTATTGCGCTTCCTGTAGCCGCCCATGCTGAAGGCGCGGACACCGGCATTGAACTGGCCTTTATGCCAAATACGATGGACGTCACCTTGCTCAATGAAGGCGGCAAGTTCGTCACCGTCGATATGAAGAAGATCGCGAAGGGCGAGAAGTGCCGGATGGACAAAGATGCCGTTGTCATGAAGGTCGGCCCGGCGCAACCGCGGGCACCACGCTCGTACGCTTTGCGGCGCCCCAGCTCAGCCATGGCGGCTGTCCGTTCATGACCGAATTTGAATTGTCGGATGCCGATTATACGACGGCTCGCGCGGCGTTCACTGCCAAGACCGACGAAGCGAACAAAAAGGTCGATGACCTGAAGAAACAGCTCGGCGAAAAATGGAACGAGCTGACGGGCGAGAAGAAATAGCTTGGTAACGAGACGAGCGAAAGGCGCGGAGGAACGTTCCTACTTAGCCTTTCGCTTCTTGCTTCCCCTATCGTTCCGCAGAAGCGATATGAGGTAGATGCCGAGGGCAAGCGGCACACCCAACGCCAGCACCATCTTGATTTCATCAACCATCGCCGGTTCTCCCCCTCGCCGTTCCGACCTCGGTCTTCTAGCACAGGGGATTTCGGGCACAAAGCCACTGCACAGAACGAAGCCGATAAGGCCGTCTGTGCTGAACTCAGTCCAGAGCCGTCAGTCGCGCGCACTTTGCAAGATCGTGTCGCTCAACATTTGCGATAGACCGATCAGCTCATGGAGGCCGGTCTTGTCATCCTGCAAAATGCCTAGAGTGACGTTGTGTCCATCAGTGTCGACACTGGCGTAACAGATTGCTTTCAACTCACCGCATTCTGCGCGGGCCAAGAGCTCTTTAAGCCCGACTATAATTTGCTGCTTTTCTTCCAACTCTTTCTTTGCACGCTCGCCGCTTAGAAGAACGAGATTTCCCATCCGCTTACCTTCCGCATCAGCAACAGAAGTTCAGGCCGATACTAGGCTGGCATGCGTCGGCCATGCGTGTCTTCGGTTTTGATCCATCTGCTCCATGAGTTTTGGACGGTCAGCCAACGGTTGTCGAACCAAGTGTTGCCGCCTTGACGCGGCCGATTGGGAAGATGCGAAAGTTGGGTAGTTATGGTCCAGGACTAGGCGACTGTACGGGATGGATCGGGCCGGCACTGGGCGAAGCCGGCGACGTCACCGAATTATCGATCCTTAACGGCGGCACGCGCGGGTTCATCTGACCGTAGTAGTAAGCTCCGGTTCCCAAGGCGAATACCGCCACCAGTATCACCACCAGCACATTCAGCGTCCTGTCGCTTGTCCTGACGAAATCGTCGATGCTTCGGTTGTCGTTCCAAAACGCCATGACACTTTGTCCTTTTCTCTTACGGTGTGCTTGGCGTAGGCGCTGCGGGTGCGGTAACCGCAGAGGATGGAGTCGATACGACCGCGGCGTCATCTGTCAGAATGCGGCCGTAGATCAATAACGAAACAAGCCCGAAACCGAGAACGAAGGCGACAAGCACGCCAATGAACGAGATGCGCCGCGCTTGTCGGCGAGCATCGGCTTCGCCGGCGGCGTCGATAAACTCGCGATCCTGATTTAACGCCATGCGTTATCCTCCAGACAGAGTTGAAGAGGTAACGACGCGCGTGGCCGTGAGTTCCGAGGGATGGTTAAGCCGTCCGCACCATGAAACGGCCGAGACGGCCCGGACCGCCCCGACTGTCTAGATCAGGCTTCCCTTCGCAGCGAAGCCCCGCTTCGGAATTTCCTTATTGGAAATCCAGCTTGCGTCGGATGGCCTCGAGTTCTTCGATCCGCGTTTTGATCTCGGGCCAGCGAAGGGCACTCAGGCGCGCAATCATTGCCTCTATCAAAGCGGATACGGGAGCAAACGAGTCCCAGTTCGAATTGACGGCGATCCTGAGAGCGAAGACGTGCTTTGCCACCGCAGAGAGCGGTGACAACCATTCGTCTGTGAACAGGATAAGCTTCGCGCCGCGCGCGGATGCTTCCAGGCCCATGCGAATGACGTCGTCTTGATAGCGACGAATGTCGAAGATCACAAACGTATGCGACGAAGTCACGTCGAGTAGGTGTTCGGCCCAAGAGGCAGTCTGACTCTCGATCAAATCCACATCTGAGCGCAGCTCGCGCAGATGAAGATACATCTGCAAAGCAAGGCTCGACGTCAGTCTGCCGCCGAGGATGGTGACCGGTCGTCGTTCATCGGAGAGTAGCGCGATGGTCCCATCGAACTCGGAGGGACAAACGAGCTGCAGCGATGCTGCCATCGCCTCGGTCACAGATGCCCAGTAGCTCGCGTAGGCGGCGGGCGCTTCGTTATCATTCGCGTCATGCGGCAGAACATCTTTCGTCAGCGGAGAGCGCAGTCGCGCTTCGAGCTCATCTCTGAGCCGCTGTTGAAAATCAGCATAGGCGTTGAAGCCGAGCTTCGAGATGAGACGCAAGATAGTGGGATTGCTGACGTCGGCCTGCTTTGCGAATTGCGCGACCGTCTGCAGTCCCGGCACCGGATAGTTGCCGAGTAAGATGAGGGCCGCTTTCCGCTCGGTGGGGGTCAGTTGTTCGAGCCGTCGTCTGATCATTTCAGCGACGGTATGCGGCGGCGTGGTCATGGGTCCTCGGAACCTCCGGCGGATGACGATGGGCCTGAAGCATGGACGCAACGCAAACCAAGTCTGTGCCAAATAGTACAGCAGGAATGGTTTCCAGCGCTTAGATTTCGTGCATTTTCATATTCTAATGCCTCAGAAATCGATAGAGAACGCCCATAGTGGGCGCTTCCCCACCTGTTAAATTTGGTACAGAATTCTGTTGATTATGGAACAGAAAAGGGAAAAAAGAGAAAAATGTTCCATTTGGTACACTCGTTGCAATGGACGGGGCGAACGAAGCGGGCGGCGCCGAACGCGCCCAGGGGCAGGGCAGGGCATGGGATGGGACGACGGAGTTGGTGGTTTCGGCGCGCGCCCGCTGGCGCATCGCAGAACGGGAACGGGTCTCAATCGAGGGATAAAGTAATGACCGTCAGACAACCGCACTTCATCGAGGATCATGGGCTATGGAGCGAGGAGCAGAAGCGCGCGGCCGATGACGTCCTTGCGCGGATCGACGCGGAGAAGATCAAATACGTCCGCATCGGCTGGGGCGATCAGCACGGCATCGTGCGCGGCAAAACCGTAACCGCGGCCGAATTCAAATCAAATCTGCGAAGCGGTAAGGACTTCCAGCTCGTCACCGCGATTTTCGATACCACTAACCATCCCATCGTGACTCCGTTTGGAGATTCCAACCGTCTCAATATCCCTGAGATGATCGGCCTGCCGGACGGCGTACTGGTGCCGGATCCGCTGACGTTTCACGTCCTGCCGTGGGCGCCGGATACGGGTTGGATCATAAGCGATGCCTATCTTTCGAACGGCACGCCTTGTCCGCTTTCCACCCGGCAGGTTCTTCGGAGTCAGCTGGAGCGGCTCGAGGAGAAGGGGCTGGAGATGGTTGTAGGACTCGAGTTCGAGTTCTACGTCTTCAAGCTCGAAGATCCTCGATTAAAACCGGAAGAAAGCGGCTATCCGCCCGAACCGCCGGCCGTCTCGATGCTATCGCACGGATATCAGTATCTCACCGAGAACCGCGGCGACGAGATCGATCCCGTGCTTCGTCTCCTGCAGTCGAACCTGGAGGCGCTCGGTCTGCCGCTTGCCACCATCGAGGACGAATGGGGCCCAGGCCAATGCGAGATCACCTTCTCGCCGCTCACCGCAATGAAAGCGGCCGACAGCTCTCTCCTCTTCAGGTCGGCAGTGAAGCAGATCTGCCGCCGCCACGGCTATCACGCAACCTTCATGGCCCATCCGCAAGTCGCCAACGTTTTTCCCAGCGGATGGCACATGCACCAATCGATCCGGCGGATTTCGGATAAGACAAACGTCTTCATGGCCGAGGACGGCACTGGCCCCCTCTCTGCGTACGGCATGAACTACGTCGGCGGCGTTCTGCAGCACGCGGCTGGCACGTCCATGATGACGACGCCGACGATCAACGGCTACAAGCGGCAACGACCGGATGGGTTCGCGCCGTTCAAGGCCGGCTGGGCTCTCGAAAATCGTGGCGCGATGGTGCGTGTCATTGGTGGTCCCGGCGATCCTGCCTCGCGCATCGAGAACCGCATCGGGGAACCGACCGCCAATCCCTATCTCTATATCGCCTCGCAGCTTATCGACGGTCTGGACGGTGTTGCGACGAAGAAAGATCCCGGAGCTCCGGCGCTGGCGGCCTATCTGGCCGACGCGCCCGTACTGCCCCGTAGTCTCATGGAAGCCATCGAAGGATTTCGCAATGACGCCGTCATCCGCGAGGCCGTCGGAGAAAAATTCTGGAACTACATGGTCATGCTGAAGGAGTATGAGGTCGGACGCTTCCTCGCCGCCGTCACCGATTGGGAACAGAAGGAATATTTCGAAATGTACTGAGGAGCGAATGTCATCGCCGTCGAAGCTGCACGTGAGGAGGCCGCATTGAAGATCGCCGCTGCTCAGATCCGCCCAGTATGGCTGAACAAACCCGCCACCGTCGCAAAGGTCATTGAGACGATCAAGCAGGCTGCCGCGGAGAAGATTGATCTGCTTGCCTTCCCCGAGGCATTCGTCAGTGGCTATCCGTTCTGGCTATGCCGGACCGACGCGGCCGCCTTCGGGGACCCGGCACAAAGCGACGCCTACGCGCGATTCCTCGACGCATCGATGGAAGCGGATTCGCCCGAGGTGAAGCAGATCGTCGAGGCGTCTCGCGATCACGGCGTGTCGGTTTTTCTGGGCTTTAACGAGCGCGGGCGAAGCGTCGGCCGTGGCACGCTCTATTGTTCATTGCTTAAGATCGACGCAAAGGACGGTCTGCTCGGTGTTCATCGCAAACTGATGCCGACGCACGATGAGCGGCTGTGCTGGGGACCTGGCGACGCCCATCATCTTCGCACCCATCGCATTGCCGGCGTTCAAGTCGGCGGGCTTTGCTGTTGGGAGAACTGGATGCCGATGGCCCGCTTCGCGCTCTATTGCGGCGGCGAAGAGCTTCACATCAGCTTGTGGCCCGGGAATGCGGTGGTCGCCGAAGGGATAGTTTCTGCGACCGCACGCGAGGGACGAGTTTGGTCGCTGAGCGTCCACGGCTTGCTATCGATGAGCGACATTCCCGACGACTTCCCCTTCAAGGCTGAGCTCGTCGCGGAGGGATACGACGTTATTTTCAATGGTGGCTCGTCGCTTGTTGCGCCCGACGGAGCCACGGTTATCGCGCCGTCACCAGGGGTCGAAGGGCTGATCTCGCATACGATCGACATCAAGAAAGTCTATGAGAACCGCCAACTCTTCGATGTGACCGGGCACTACTATCGCCCCGACATCTTCAATCTTCAAATCCGGAGCGACCGCTTCGACGCCGAAAAGCTGTGGCGCTGAAAAGTGCCGTTGCGCGGCGGCGACTGAACAAATAACCCCTAGAGAAAAAGATGAATGTTACTGTTATCCAAAACAGTGCATACGGCCGTGCCGGCCTTGTCGAAAAATATATTGCCGCCAAGGGTTGGACCTATCGCCGGACTCTGATGCCGAAAGACGTCGTATCGACCGATCTCGCCCATATCGTTGACGACGTCGTTGTCTTCCTCGGTTCGCGCCACGGTGTCTATGAAACGCACATCCAATGGGTCGCCCGTCAGCGCGCTTTGATGCGTCGGCTCTTGGCCAACTCGGTTCCGGTCTTCGGCATTTGCTTCGGTGCCCAGCTCATGGCTACCGCATTGGGCGGAACAGTGGCGCCGATGGGTTATCGGTGCCGTGGTTGGATGACGAATGAGATCGCAGCCGATTCCATCTGGCAGGGGCCTTGGCTGCGCTGGCACGGCGATTTCATCGCGTTGCCGGAGACTGTGAAAGTTTTTGCTTCTGATCGCGACATCGTGCAGGCGTTCGCGCAAGGAGCGGCCGCCGGAGTCCAGTTCCATCCCGAGGTTTCAAGCGATCTACTTCTTAAATGGGCGGCTCACAGTGCGTCGATGACCGAGCCCGACAAATCCGCCCTAGACGACGCTTGCGGAGAGCCACGCAGTTGGGATCGAGAGGCGCGCCTTCGATCTGTTCGATCATGTCTTCGGCATGATCACGGGGTGAAGCGGGGAAGGCGTCATCATTTAGCCGGTGAACCCCGCAGCCCATTGCTCCGGCATACAGAATTGTAAGCGTCCCGCCCCAAAAGTGACCTCCGACGCGCGAAAGTCTGGCGCGCTTTTTATGGTCGACTGTCGGGGCAAGAATCATATGCACACGAAAGAATTAGCACGCGCCTTTCGTGCGTTCGCCGGGCTCGCGGAGTTCGAGAGATCCCAGGAAATCTATCGCTTTTCCGCATTTCTCGAGCAGGGCAGCAATGAAACAGTTCTCTCCCGGCTGAAGCGGGTGAGCGCCTCTACCAGCTATCCTCTTCGGCTTAAGGAGAGTTTGGAAGCGATAGAGTTAGGTTTCAAATCCTTCGGCGCCACCAAACAGGCCAACGCGCTGCGCTCGGTTTTGAAGTTGTTCGCGGGTCGTCCCGGCGCGACGCTCGATGGATTTATCACCGAAATCTCGGTGTCACCTCAAACAACTAACCTTCTCGCGCTGCGTTTCAAGGCGGCCGATTTCGCCTTTGCAAAGCTCATCTCGGATCAGCTCAACGAGCCCTCGCTCGATTCGAAATCTTTCGAAGCGATCATGGCGAAGCTCCGTTCTCCCGACGCGGTGAAGACCGTGACGTTGGTCCTTATCGCCAACCTCTACGCCGGCAACGGGCGCGTTTATCGGGATCGTAAAATGGCCCTCGAGGCCATAGACAAACACTTTCGCGTCCAGGTCTCTCGCGTGCGAGAGATGTGCGAGGCGTCCGGCTGAACTTTTCTGACTTGTCTGAAAAGCGGATTTTACCGCCCTCAAAGAAAGCGAGACGTTCGATGTCGGAAATCGCCCCGTGGCTGCCATGGGCAATTCTTTCCGCCGCGTTTGCGGCGCTTACGGCCATCTTCGCAAAGATCGGTGTGCAGCATATAGATTCCACCGCCGCAACCCTCATTCGCACGGTGATTATCGGGGTCATCCTCCTCGCCATCGTGCTGGCGCGAGATTCGCTTCCGCCCCTTAACGGTGTCTCGGCAAGAACGTATGCGTTTCTGGTTCTATCGGGATTAGCTACCGGTGCGTCGTGGGTTTGCTATTTCCGCGCCCTGCAACTCGGTGACGCTGCCCGGGTCGCGCCGATCGACAAATTCAGTGTGATCCTCGTTGCAATCATGGGCGCGGCTTTTCTAGGCGAACGGCTCTCGACGTTGAACTGGGTCGGCGTCGTTGTGACTTCGGTCGGCCTGCTCATGGTAGCTATGACCTAATGCAAGGAGAAAGGTGACTGATGAACCGAGGCCACGTGAGCACGAGCGACACGATTATTTCCAAGGTCGCCCAGGTCACGATCTTCTTCTGGATCATGAAGGTTCTGGCGACGACGCTCGGCGAAACCGCCGGCGACTTCATCTCCATGACCCTCGGACTTGGCTATTACGTCGGTCTTGCGATTACGTTCTCTATACTCGCCGTAGTGCTCTGGGCTCAGATCACCGGCAGATCCTATCGTCCAGTCCTGTTCTGGTCGGCAATTATCGCGACGACGACGGCCGGCACCGAAATATCCGACTTCATGGATCGTTCGCTCGGCCTAGGCTATTTTGCCGGTTCGGTAATCCTTGTGTCCGGTTTGATCCTGACGCTTGCAGTCTGGTACTACCGCGACCGGGATCTGCGCGCTTATCCGATTGTTCGCCGCGATGCCGAAGTCATGTTTTGGCTTGCTGTATTGTTCTCGAACAGCCTCGGGACGGCCTTCGGCGATTACCTCGTCGATGACGCTGGCTTGAGTTTCATTCAGGGCGCAGCGGTAACCGCCGGCATCATCCTTGTCGTAGCGGCCCTGCATTATTTCACTCGGCTCAATGATGTCGTTCTGTTTTGGATTGCCTTCGTCTTTACGCGGCCTTTCGGCGCGACTTTCGGCGACTTCCTGACGAAACCCGCCCATGCCGGTGGATTGAATCTCCCACGCGAATACGCGTCCATGGTGACGTTGGGTCTCCTCCTGGCGGTACTCTACGTATCGATACGTTGGGCCGACCCGAAAACGTCGGCGAACTCCAGCTGATCAGGTTCGGATCGGCGGAGCGCACGCCGCCGATTTATCGCGCCGGTTACCAACGCCAGCAAATCATACAGTTCTGAAACAAAGCTGCCGCAATCCGGGCCCAGAGGTCTCTGACTTTCCCCGCAGAATAATCGGAGGGGTTCTAATTTGGTTTTTTCGGAATGACGACTTCGGATCGCCCTGTGGGCGCATCGACCATCTCGGAGCCCAAGATGGTAAAAGCGATTATTCTTGGGGCCATGATTGTGGGTCTGGGGTTCGCGTTCCTTTTCCGCTCTTATCCCGAACTGGACTTGACCGTTTCGAGAGTTCTTTACCTCCCGGATCACCATTTCATCGGAAGCCCCTCACCGGCATTTTCTGGGGCGCGAATGCTCTTCAACGTCCTATTTTACGGAGTTTGCGCGCTTGCGGTGGTCGGCTGCGTGATGACGCATTCGACCGGCCGGCCGTGGTTGAAGATATCTTCCGGTAAATGGCTTTATCTTGCGGTCTGCATTCTTGCTGGACCTCTGGTCATCACAAACCTGGGTTTCAAGGATCACTGGGGCCGTGCGCGTCCGCACTCTGTCGTCGAGTTTGGAGGCGACAAATCGTTCAGTTCTCCGCTGATCGAATCCCAGCAGTGTGAGAAGAATTGTTCGTTCGTTTCAGGCGAAGCATCGGCGATCTACATCGTCTGCTTCGCGGCGGTGTTCCTTTTCCCCTCTTTCTCTGGGAGCTGGGTGCTTACAGGTGTCGTGCTTGGAAGTGCCGCGGGCTTCGTGCGGATGGCCCAAGGCGCACATTTTCTTTCAGACGTCATCTTTGCGGGCGTGCTCATGGCGCTGACTGCCGCGGCGGTGCAATTGGTGTTCGCCACGCTCACAGGAAATAGCGAACCTAGGTGAGATGACTGCCGTTTCGCGGGGTTACCCGAAGCGCGGAGCCCGAGCAAACCTGACTTCCGCGACGAGCCCCGGTGCGTTGTCCGCGAGCGTGATCGTGGCGCCATGAAGTTCGGCGATAGCGGCAACCAGGCTCAGGCCAAGGCCGCTCCCGCGTGTCGTCCGGCTTTTCTCCAAGCGGTAGAGACGCCTGAACACTTTCTCTCGCTCCTCCGCCGGGATGCCCGGTCCTGTGTCCCGCACACGGACGAGCGGATGTTGTGCGTCGTTGATCAATTCTACCTCGATATCGGCGGCGCGCGAGCAGTGAACGATCGAGTTCTCGATGAGATTGATGAAAAGCTGATTGAGGAGACGGCGGTCACCTCGAACCGTCACGGGACTCGTGGTTGGGTCCGGCGGTCGCAAGCGATGATGACGCTCCTCCGCGACCGCCTCCAACGCGTCGATGATATTTGCGAGCAGGCTGTTCAGCTCCACATCAACGAATTTCGTCTTGCGCGCTCCCGCCTCGATCTCCGAAATGCGGAGCAGCGCCTCAAAGGTATCGGCGATGTTGTCGATTTCGTCGATCAATTCATCAACCGCGTCCTTGTACGACGATAGGCTGTCCGGGCCAGACCGAACGGTTTCGAGCTTCTGACGCATCCGGCTGATTGGCGTGCGCAGATCGTGGGCTATATCGACCGAAACCTGTTTCAGATTGCCGATCAGCCTCTGCAGCCGATCCAGTGTGACATTGATAAGCGCGGCGACGTGGTCGATATCATCTGAAATTGCATTCCTCGGGACGCGCCGGTTCAGGTCCCCCGATGCGACGGCGTCGAGCGCCCGCTCCATTGCCGCGACGCGTTTTTGCGCTTTCAGGCCGAGCAGGTAGCCGCCTGCAATCGCACAGACCACGGAGAGAGCAATTCCCCATAGTAGGCCGGTCAGGAGCAACCTCTGTGCATCTTTGATATCACCATTGCCGTCTCCGACAAAAAGATAGCCGCCCTTCACTGGCGTCCAGGTTCCGATGACGGCATCACTTGCTCTCGGCGAAGACCATTGCCCGATGAGTTTCAGATCCTTCCAGGGGATTGCCCGCCAGCCCTCGAACCTTTCCATCGAACTGACATTGCCGGAAACGTACTTCCCGGTTTCGTCGGTCAGCAAATAGATATCTTCATCCGACTGGGCGACCAGCGCGTGGCGCGCAACCATGTCCGCGAGCTCTTTGAAACCGTCGTCTTCGTTCCCTTGCACGTCGACTAGCGTTCTGCGGACTTCGTCGATGTGGGCCCTCAGGTGCGCGCTGAGCTGTTGGCTGGTGACGAGATAGAGGATCGCAAAAATTACGACATTGGTCAGCGTAATGATAACGGCGACGAGACCGGCCAGTCGAAAGGCCGTCTGCCGCGTTATCCTAGAGCGGATCGTCAATGATGTAACCCAAGCCTCTCACTGTCCGGATCAGCGGTGTATCTCCCGGCCGATCGATTTTCAATCGCAGGCGGCTGACGTTGGTTTGAACGATGGACGTCTTCGTATCCGATTCAAGCCCCCACATTTGTTCGAGGATCATAGATCTCGTCACCACGCGTCCGCAATTCTTGAGCAGGATTTCGAGCATCTTGAATTCACGCGGCTGCAAATGGATGATCTCTCCGCCGCGCCGCACTTCATGCCTGACGAGATTGACCTCCAGGTCATCGATCCTGAACAGAAAGTCCTGTTTTGGACTGGGCGGCCGGCGGCCCAGCGCCGTGACGCGCGCGACGAGTTCGCCTAGCGCGAAGGGTTTGACGAGGTAATCATCGGCGCCGCTTTCGAAGCCCTCGATGCGATCCTCGATACCGCCGACAGCGGTAAGAAATAGAATACCGGACGTGATATCTGCGCGCCTCAAGCTCCTAACGATGTTGAGACCATCCAGACCGGGGAGCATGCGATCGACGACCAGCACATCAAAGGCACCTACGGTAGCTTGCTTCAGACCATCGAGGCCATCGGCGGAGACATCAACCTGATGCCCCTGCTTTGTCAGGCAATCGCTGACCAGCCGCGCCGTCTCGCCATCGTCTTCGATAAGCAAAATACGCATCAGGATTTCACAACTATCCTTCACTTGGAGCTGTAGATCGTTTGCGCGCCCGGAAAAGCCCGAAGTCGTAATTGGCGGTGGCAAAAGTACGTCGCGAGCATCACCAATTTGTATGATTGGCATTTTTAGTCTTTTCAGGACTTCGCATGTCTCGCCACGTCTGCGCGGAAACAAAATAAAATCAGTCTGATATTTAAATTCTATTGAGACACCTAGAGACATTGTGAGATCAAGGAAGACGCTTGAGCCGGGACACCAGTGGGACACGGAATTGAAACTTTCCTCGCCGCGTCGTAACGTTTGTTATGCCCGAAATTCCTTCCAATGTCCCGGCCGTAAAAGCGCGACTCAAGGGTGCGCGGGCAGTTTATCAGATCGCTGGCGTCCCGGGCCTGCACTTGGCCGTCTTAGGCGAAGGTCGAGGTTCCTGGCGGATCAGGTATCGGCCGCGCCGTGGCGCCGAGAAGCGCTGGCACACGTTGGGGGATGCCAGGACGATAGAACTGGGCGATGCGATCAAAAAAGCGCGCGAGATACTCTCCCGGCTTCAGCTTGATGGCATTGACCCGCACACCGAGGCGGATCGGCAGGCAGCGGCGCAGATCACTTTCACCGATGTCTATAAAGAATGGCTTGACCGCCCTGGACGGAAGAAAACGCTACGGAATCGGTCGCGGGGAGAATACGAGCGCATCTTTCGGACTCACATAGAACCGCGTATCGGTTCGACAAAGATCGCGTTGCTCGACAAGGCTACGATCAAGATTGAGATTGAAGAGATTCGGAAGGCTACCACGAACTCGGAGCGCGGCCATCGGGGACTCCAAGCATCCAGGGCACTACAGCTGATCCGGGCTATTTGCCGCTATGCGCTGGGCGAAGACTATTGCGACCGTGATCCGACGTTTGGGGTCAATCGACCAGTTCCGGACGCAAATCCAGACGGTAAGCAAAACCGGCCGCCGACAAATGACGAGCTGAAGGCTCTATGGGTCGGGGCCGACACGATGCAGCCGAAGACCGCTCTCGCATTCAGGCTGACGATTTTGCTAGGCAAGCGTGTTAGCGAACTTTTGGGCGCGCTGAAATCGGAAGTGGAACTGGGCGAGAATGCAAACTTGTTCATCCCTGGCACACGCGAAGGAAACAAAAGCCGCGAAGATCAACGCGTGCCGCTCCCACCGCTCGCGCGGAAACTTATTAAGGAGGCCATGGATGAGAGCGGAAAATCTAGGTTCCTTTTCCCTGGTGAAGCGAAGTTTCGCAAAAAAGGAGATAGAGGCGGCGGTGCCGAAATAGCGATGAGCCGTCGCACCCCCTCCCACGCGTTGCGTCGTCTGAGAGCCGATCTCGGCATCGCCGAGAACGTCCGGCTTCACGATATGCGTGGCTTATTGACCGATCATCTGGCGGCGATGCGTGTGCCGAGTGAATATCGAAGCCATGTTCTGCACCATACCGGCGACATGCGAGCGACGCTGGCCAGCAAGGTCTATACGACGTTTGATTTTATGGACGAAAAGCGGCGCGCGTTAGAGCTCTGGGAGGAACGCCTGCTCGAAATCGTGAATGGCCAAAAGTTATCGGCGTTGCGCTGGTGAGTTAACGCTCGATTTCGATATGTTCAAGGACCGACTGAGGGCGATTTGCACAACCGCCGGCATCCGCGGAAACAGGACTAAGGCCTTAATCAACGTGGGCTGGCGAACTGACTGATGGGGGCGCAAATCTAATTCGTCCGGGGCAAGTGTTTGCGGTTGATTTGCAGCGGGTGGCTTAGACGGAGAAGGTTGGGGCATTCGCGCGCATTGCCAACAATTGCGCGCCATCAGCAAATACGCGAATGCGGCTTACTCTCGAAAGAGCGAGCGCCGGCGATCGGCCGCGTTGGCTGAGGCGTAAGGCGATCATGATGCCTTTGGATCCGGGCATGCAGCGCGAGGCTGTTAACAGTCAGACCCTTCACTGACGAGGCGGCATATAGAGTATGTCGCAACAACCGTTGCTATGGCCAAGATAAGCACCATTGCAGTGACGAAGATCCACCCTCGCCAAAAATGGCTTGTATTACGTCGCCTTTTGCAGACGCAACTAGCCTTTGACTCGAGAATGGAACGCTCCCCGTCCGTCAGGTGTCTTTTTGTCAAGTATTCAGCATCGTAACGCGCTTTCGCGAGATCGCATTGGATAATAAAAATGATGGTCAGACCGCCTATGCCGCTGAGCAGCGCGAGAAGTGCGAAAGCGTAACCTTCTACAGCCCCGTGAAGCACGTGAGCGAGCGCGACATTAGCCGAGATTAAGCCCACAGCGTAATATGTGGCCTGCCACTGCTGTCGCTTCATGAACTAGATGCGACTGATCAATTCCTTGTAGGCGATTTCGAAAAGCTTGAAATTGTTGTCGCCCGCCATGTGTCACTCCGCACCGCATAGTCGTCGAGCGCGAGATAGCGGTCGGCGATACGATCCATTAAAGTTCTGGGATACTGCCGCATTGGATGCCATAGGGGCTTGGGCTCGGAGCTCACTTCCCCAGAATCAGTTGCTTGAACAATTTGCTGAATGGCAACGCCCATCGGGGCTGATTACCTTGGATGCCGCGGAGCGTTTTCCAGGCGCTTACGCAAAATCAAGTGCTGGCAGCAATCGTATCTCGGCCGCGGTTGGCTGCTCACGTACGATTTGCCTGCCTTGCAAACGAACCGCCGCCTCGCGGCACAGTTGGCCAGCACTCTCAGCGATAACGGCAAGATCATCGCCATCAGCGTCATCAATGTGCGCTAGTAAATCTTCCGCCGCGTGCCGAAGATCCCGCGCCAACGAATTTATGATCCTATCGCGGATGACCATCTCGGTGACGTGAGCGACCCGCTCAGAATCATAGCTGGCTGCCAGTTGCAAGCGGTGCTTCGCGCCTTCGCCGGACGTATAGTAAACCGGCAGAGTTGGGTCACCTTGGCTCGATAAGACCCGTAGCTGATCAGCGATACCGGCCGGGCCGTCGATGACAAGACCGCGGTGCGGATCAAGAGTTTCTATCTCCTCAATGAGTTTTCGCGCCTGAGGACGCACTCTTTTGAGTGCGTCAAGGATCTCGGCTTTCTCGTCGCCGGAAACTTCCAGTAGGAAACTGTCGAAGTTGTTCATGGTCATGCCTGCCCCCGTAAATTGTTGTCTGTGCACGCAATTCCGATTTACCATTTTTGCATTTTTCAAGTGGTTTGTATGTGCCCTCGGTCTCGTTTTCCTCCTTCGCGTAAGGCAAGACGCAAAATACAAAGAGTGGTTCGAGTACGATGAAGTGACGTGTCTGACATGTACAATGATCAAACACTGACGATCCGCATTCCTTCAGATCGGATCAAAGCGCTCGATGATGCTGCGCCGCAAGTAGTCGCATTGTTTGCCGTCAGGACCTACCGGACAGTTTGAGCTGATTGCATAAGAGAGAGTTTGCGGCTCATCGTAACCCCGAGGAGGGACACGATGAGACAGCGAGACAAGCAGGCTCCGCAAAGTGCGGAGGAGACAGTCAGGGACATCCGCAGAGCCACCAGACGGCAGTTCTCCGCTGAGGAGAAGATCCGCATCGTGCTCGAAGGCTTGCGCGGTGAGGACAGCATCGCCGAGCTCTGCCGCAAGGAGGGCATCGCCCAGAATCTTTATTACCGCTGGTCCAAGGAGTTCCTTGAGGCTGGCAAGAAGCGGCTTGCCGGCGACACCGCTCGTGAGGCGACGTCCGATGAGGTCAAGACGCTGCGTGCCGAAGCCCGCCAGCTCAAGGAGGCACTGGCCGAGGTCACCCTCGAGAACCGCCTGCTCAAAAAAAGCGTGATCGCGGATGGGGAGGACATCGCATGAGATATCCTGCATCCGAGAAGCTCGAGATCATCCGCACCGTCGAGACCTCGCACTTGCCGGTCAGGAAGACCCTCGACAAGATCGGCATTCCCAAGACGACCTTCTATGCCTGGCTCGACCGCTACGCGTCCGGTGGCTTCGACGCGCTCGAAGACCGCAAGCCCCGGCCGAAGCGCGTCTGGAACCGCATCGCGGAAGAGGTCCGCGACAGGATTATCGCACGGGCCTTGGAGGAGCCGGAGCTCTCGCCTCGCGAGGTGGCTGTCGCCTTCACCGATGCCGAGAAGACCTTCGTCTCCGAGGCCAGCGTCTATCGCATCCTGAAAGCCGAGGGGCTCGTGACCTCGCCAGCTTTTATCGTCATGAAGGCTGCCGATGCCTTCGCCAATCCGACCACCGCTATCAATCAGCTCTGGCAGACAGACTTCACCTACCTCAAGGTCACCGGCTGGGGGTGGTTCTACCTGTCGACCGTGCTCGATGACTTCTCCCGTTACATCGTCGCCTGGAAGCTCTGCACCACGATGAGCGCTGCCGACGTCACCGCAACGCTCGAGCTGGCCTTGCAGGCGTCAGGGTTGGATCACGCCGATCTTCCCCAGCGGCCACGTCTGCTCTCCGACACCGGTCCCTCCTACGTCGCGAGCGAGCTTGCCGAGTGGCTCGAAGACCAGGGCATGCGGCACACACGTGGAAAGCCGTATCCATCCGATCACCGCATCAACCGCAACGGTGCTAGCGCCGCACGCTTCTGCACCGCCTTGTAAGCGATATCGAGGCAAGCGTCGAAGTCGCCTTCGAGCACGGCATCAACGCCAGCATCGAAGCCCGCTTCAAATGCGCTTGTCACGAAGGCGTGCAGCGCATCCTCCATCACCTGGTGCAGCATCGCAGCCTTCGCGCGCTCACGGCTGAGCCGCTGAGCCTCGCAAAATGCCTCGATTTCCTGTTCATCTGCATAGGTGAGTATCCGCAGCATTCGGCCATAGTGTCCCCCTTTAGCTCACTGAAGCTTTGTAAAGCGCGCCTTGACGAAGGCTTCCGCAGCCGCTTCGCGTGGATCAGCACCTTTGTCGAGGAATTGCTTTCGCGTATCGTCGTAGAGTTTCAGGCGCTCTTCTATTTTGCGCTGCTCGTCGGCTGAGAGCGGCCGACCAAATACGATGATGCCCATAAATCGTGCTCGTCTGATAGACGCTCGCACTAGGACGCTAGTTTCACAGAGACGCCATGACCTGCGGGATAAGAGACCAAATGCCGTAGAACATCAGCGCACTGATGGTGAAGATAGCCACGCCAAAGGCAACCCGTTGTGTCGCGGTCGTGTGCCGCGTGAAGCCGCAGCGGGGACAGGCCCCTGGCTTAGCAAAGATGGTTGCGCCGCATCCTGTGCACCTCTTGGTGTCCATGACTTCCCCCGTATGGCGGACACGAGTTCGTTCGTTTACACCACGTTGAAAACAGCGTCGGGCGTGTAGCCGAGCGCTTCGTTCCACATGATGTAAAATTGTCTGCCACGCACTTTGACCCAGCACCCCGGCATGCGTCGGCACAAGAGCGCGTCGAGTCTTTCGGCGAGTTGGTTGATGTCGTGAGGAACGTCGGTCGGGATATCTACGACAAGTAGTGAGAGCCGACTCGCGTAGCCGCCCGCTCCCCCAGGGCTTTGTCGTCGTAGTTGAGCACTTGCAGATATCGGTCGAGTTCATCGCGCGCGAAACCGCTGCGGCTCGCACCCAGCTTTGTCTTCTTCAGCGCACCAGCCCTCGCAAGGCGATCAACTTGCCGGGGACTTAGCCGCAGTACCGCTGCGGCCTCGGCTCTGGTCACGTGCTCAGGAAGCGGCTTGGTCATGGCTGCCGAGAATCCGCGAGTCGCGAACTTCCGACAAGGGCACCGAGCCGGGACAACAATGGGACACTAGAGTAAATTTACGGCATATAACTAATTGATAATATTGAATTATATTTATAATAATCACCAATTTGTATGATTGGAGACCCTGGAAATTCAATTGGCGGGTCGTCGACGCCCTTGCGGTGCTCGAAATTGAGCTGACGGATCAAGGCAAAGCGGCTCGTAGCGCCCCAGGCCCGCCAGGGTCTTTCGGACGCCAAGGTCTTGCGGAGGTCAGAGAACTTGAGAGAACTCGCACGCATCTCCGCGCGCTCGAGGATCAAACCTGCCGCAGCATAACCGCACGATCCGAGCGTAAGAACCGGAAACCACGCTACGGCAGCTGGTCTCCGATTATTAGGGCACGTCGAGCGGCTTTAGGGGCCAATCCGGTGGGACGGCTTCCCGCAGCCGATTTAGCTCGGTTCCGCCTCAGGCCTTTCGTGGCCGATAACTTCATCGGCGGAGTTCTCGTCCTCATCGTCGATGTCGATCAACGCATCGGGCGGTGAGGCCAGCGCATCATCCTCCGCGACCTCCGACTCAGCCACGTCGTCCTGGACCTTGGGCGCCGCGGGCTCCTCCAAACGATAGCGCTTGCCTTTCGTTTGCCGCACGGCGGACATCTCAAACTCGTGTCGCACGGCGACCGGAGCGTCATAAGGTGTTCCGCAATACGGGCACGCGGCCGGATCCCGATTGAGATCGTAGAAACGGCGGCCGCAGTCGTCGTTTCCGCACGTTTTCTTAATCCCGCGCAGTTCAGAAATGGACTCGCTTTTATGGGCGTTTCTTTGAGACACAAAATTTCCTCTCGTCAGGTTTCTATCAAGCGCCTTGGAACACCCGGCAACAGCGAGATGCACAGTGCGCCAACATGTGAAGGTTCAGTCGAGGAACACGGGATACGTGAGACTGGACGAAGATTGTCGGACCGCGATGCCGTTTCTATCGTCGACAAACAACGAGAGCTTGCTCGAGCATGCCATCGCTCGCCCGTAAGCGACCGCATGCGATTTCAGCTTGAAACTCAGCAGACGCAGATTGCGTTGACCGCGAAGCACAGACCAGAAGTGCTCGCGCTGCTTCGTCACGCGAATGAAATCGTCCTGCATGGATAAATTCCTTTTCCCGCTTGGCGCCTGCGGCGTAAGGCGGGCATGAAATCGGTTTAAAAGTCCCCCAACCGTTCGGCGCGGCATCTCGCAGGTTCAGCGGTTGGGTAAGTAATTCGGCTTCCGCCGAGATCACGCTGGTAAACCTATCGAACAGATGAAAGTCTCTGTGCCAAGGTTCCTGGCCGACTGCACCTGTAACGCACGGCATACAACATCTGATAGTTGTTGCCGCTATTGATACTTTAGCCGTAGTCCACTCCCGACGGCCTGTCCAACCCTATTTCGCCGCTTAACTCTAAAACAGCGGTCTATGGCCGGCATTTAAAACGCAGCCAGCGGCCCCCATATGTGTGCGATGGAATCTTTTGATTATAAAGCGCCCGCGGAGCTTTTCGCATATCTTCACGGCGCCAAGCGATCGACGGCGTTGAAATATCGTCGGTTCGACACGAGCGCTGAAGCCATTCAGTTCGCCATCGAACAGCTAAGCCCCGATATTCTCAGAGGAAGCGTGATCGAGGTTCTCGATTTGAGGCTCGAAGCCCGACAAATTCGCGAACTCTATCAAAGCATCGATTTTCCGCTTGCGCGCGCGCCAGAGAACCAAACAGCGGAACTAAACAGCGAAACTAAACGACAGAACTGAACGGGGTTGCTTACGCCCGTCGCGACAGTTCGCTTTCCCTCGCGACACGCTCAAAAAGTTCCGTTCCGGATTTAATCCGATATTCCTGTTCGCCTCTGTCTCGCGGCAGGATCCGTAGAATCTTATATTCTCGCGAAGAGGGAGACAGTGATGCCCGGCCTGGGCTGAAAGTAACCAGTTGACCAATCTTAAACCTTGCGCCGAGCACTGATTTCTCCTGAATTTTTGCAAAAATGTCATCGCTTCGACACTAGGCAGGACCAGCGCTGCACTGAGCTCAAAAATGCCGAGTGCATCATGCAGAGGTTCGAAGTCACCGATTGCGAAGAGCCATTCATATAGCACGAGCCGGCAAAAATAAGCGTTAGTTATCTGCGCAGCTTCGTGTTATGCGTACGCGCATCGACTTTGGCCGGTCAATCGGGCCGTTGTGCGTCGGTCTGGCCGCGCTCACGTTCAAAACCAACCAAAAATCGAAAAAGGCTGGCGTACGCGCTGGCTCAATAGCAGTTTGAGCCTGAAAGAAAGGGCAATCTATGAATACTGGTGTCGTTAAGTTCTACAACGCACAAAAGGGCTTCGGCTTTATCGCTCCCGACAACGGTGGCAACGACGTGTTCGTGCACGCCACTGCGCTTGAGCGCGCTGGCATGCACAACCTCTCGGAGGGCCAGAAGGTGTCGTTCGACGTCGAGCAGGATCGCCGGACCGGCAAGATGGCGGTCAGCGTCATCCAGGCCGCTTAATCACGAGCTAAACGCGCTCACCTAAGCAGTGATCGTGATCTCGATGAGCCGGGTGCCGAAAGGCACCCGGCTTTTTCTATGAGCGAGAGAGCGACTTCGTGACGCCTGACGCATTGCTGCTTGCCCGAGCGTTCGGGGCAGCTTTCGAGCGCCGATCTGATCGCTATAAGAACACAACGGTCGAATTGGAGTATTCGGCAAAGTTGCGCTTGACGCAATTTTGCCTTGCATGACATGCAAAGTAGATGATGAAGTCTTCGAAGCCCAAGAGCGTCGACGAGCACCTCGCGGATGTGCGCGAGTTTCTCCTCAATGAGCGAAAGCAGCGAGGACTGACACAGACGACCGTCGCCCGCGCGATGGGGTTATCGACCAGTCAGTATTCGAGGATCGAGAACGGCAGCACCGAAATGACGCTACGGCAGTTCTTCACTGCCTGCGAAGCGGTGCAAATCGATCCGACGGTAGCGATGCGGTCGTCCCGACCGCGCTACGTCGCCGAGCTTCAGGAAACCAATCGTGTTCTGATGGGCAAGCTCGACGCTATCGCCCGGGCCTTGAAGGGCGCCAAGGACACCTGGGACAAATGAAGGTGAGAGCGAAATGACAGATAAAACATCCATTACGATGGTGCTCGACCGATCGGGCTCGATGAATTCATGTCGCCAAGCCACGATCGACGCGGTGAACAAATATCTTGCCGAAGCTCGCGGCTGTGAGCTCGCGTCAGCTGATTTCGAGTTGACGATCTTCGACAGTGTATCGATCGACACCATCAGGTCGGGCGAGCTGTCCAGCGTGCGGAATATAACCGATGGAGACTTCGTCCCGCGTGAGATGACGCCACTCTACGACGCCATGGGAAGAGGAATCGATAGTCTCGATCATCGCGCCGGCGACGGAAAGGCAATCCTCGTCGTCGTGACCGACGGCATGGAGAACCACTCAAGGAAACATACGCACTCCAGCATTCAGCGAGCTCATTCGGGCGCGTCAGGATAAAGGCTGGTTGATCATCTTTCTGGGCGCCGGGCTTGGCGCCGCACAACAGGGAACGGCAATGGGCATCAACGCCGTAAACGTCGCCAATATCGGCCTTGATGAAAGCTCGCTCGCTTCAACGATGGAATGCATGTCATCCTCCAACCGCGAATATGCCCAGTCATCCGATATGGCAGAAGCCCGCGCCTACTCGGCAGCACCCAAATTCTCTCCTGAAATGCGCAAGCGCATGGGCGACCTGTCAGGAGGCGCAGGCATCGTCGACCGGCTATCGAAAGCTGCAGCATCTCTGACGTCGAAGAAATCAGCGAAACGCTTTAAGCCGCCCGATGATTCCTGGAATGCGTCTTCGAGCGGAGATGCTTGGAACGGTAAAAACTAAAATTCTAAGGTAACGTCTGCTCTTTGAGGATGGCGGTCGCGCTAAATCGCGGCCGCCATTCGTCTAACGCGCGCCCGTCAGAAGACCCTGTGTGACTAAGTCACTGACCCGAATGCTCGATTTGCATATTTCAGAATATCTATTGCCGAATGAGTTGGTGGACAGTGTCGCCTCGGCGGTGTTGCTAAATCCTTCGACGCTTAGCTGGGCCGGTCGGCGCGAGCTACAATCCTTCAGGATGGTCGCCTTTTATGCGCGGTTCATGCTTCCCATCCAATACGTACGCGCGGCGTTATGGCGGGTATGTGCTTGTCGGGCGCGTTTCTTTTTCTTGAATGAAGAAATCTGGAAAGGGCTAGGTTCTGTCGATCGAAACCGAATTCACTCCGCTTGCGTCGGCTACAGGCGGCGCACTTATCGGAGCCGGAGCTGTCCTACTGATGCTGTTTAGCGGACGCATCGCCGGCGTCAGCGGCATTGTGAGCCGGTTGGTGATGCCGCTTCCGGACAGCAGACCTTTGCAGGCGCTGGCGTTCATTGCCGGCCTGGTCGCATCGCCGCTTATTTGGACAAGCGTGTTCGGAAACGGCGTTGCTCAGACCGTCACCATAAATCTCCCGCTCGCCACGCTCGCCGGACTGCTCGTGGGTTTTGGCGCCGTCTACGGCGGTGGCTGCACGAGCGGCCATGGTGTCTGCGGATTATCGCGGTTTTCCCGTCGGTCGATGGTTGCCACGGTCGTCTTCATGGCGGCCGCTATACTTGTGGTGTTCGTTGCAAGGCATATCGTTGGAGGTGGACCGTGAACATTCTCGTCAATTTGCTGGTGGGTTTGCTTTTCGGCTTTGGTCTTCTTCTGTCCGGCATGGCCAACCCAGAAAAGGTCCTGAACTTTCTGGATATTGCCGGGCATTGGGACCCGAGCCTCGCCTTCGTGATGGGCGGAGCGGTGATTGTCGCCGCGATAGGCTACCGGCTGACGTTTCGTCGCGCGAAGCCCATACTCGATGACAGCTTTCACCTTCCTACCTCGCAGCAGATCGATCGCAAGCTTATTCTCGGTGCCACGATCTTTGGCGCGGGTTGGGGGCTCGTCGGATTTTGTCCCGGTCCGGCACTCGTGTCGCTCACGCTCGCCGCGCCAGCGACGTTGGCGTTCGTGCCCGCCATGTTGGTCGGCGTCGCCTTCGCCGCATGGCTGAAAAAGTCTCGAGCTGTGCCCCAAGAGGCTTAAGGCTTTACTTCAGCGACGCGGAGGCATCGCCGAACCTGTATTTGAATCCAGCCGTAACTTCGAACTGTTCCATGCTGAGGTCGATCGTGCGGCCGGTATATCCGATCCCAGGCGCGAACTCCGGACCGGAAACATGCTCGCGCGGCGCGTACACCGCAGCCAATTCAAGATCGAGGCTGTTGGACCAGCGGTACGCGAAGCCACCCGTGATGTGATGCTGCACGACCGCCGGAGCCAGAATGTTCAGCTCGACGTCGCGTGAATTGATGGGCTGCGTATTGTATGAATAGCCGGCGCGCAGTGTGAGATCCGGCGAATATTTCCATTCGATGCCCGCCTTGATGGCGTCGACATCGTTCCATCCGAAACCTGGACCGTTGGTTGCGCCGAGCGGCACGCCGGCTAAGAGAAGCGTCGAAGGATCACCGACCGAGTTCGTCTCGGAGAACCAGATGCGCCGATAGTCGAGCAGCAGCGTCACGGTAGGCGATACGTCCACGGCGATCCCCCCTTGGATGTTGGCGGGAATATCGAAGTCGCCCTGATCGGCAAACAGGCCCTGGTACCGGCCAAACGGGTTCGACCAGATCGGTGTGCTGCCGGCAACACCGATTCGGAACGAAGGAATGACGGCCCATTCGACGCCAGCCCGTAGGCCACCGCCGAATTCGTGGTCCTTCCCTCGATTGGTCACTGCCGAAGGATCGCTGGACGCTCCGCTGAAGGCTGCCAAGCCGTCGGCGCTGAAGATCTGCAACGCCAAAACCGGCGCGACACCGACCGACACGTTTCCGAATCTCTTGGCCAACGCCACCGACAGCAACATCTGCTGCAGGTCGACACCCGCTTTGCCGGCGCCGAAGATATTGGCGCCGGCGGGATACGTCGTATTCATCCCGCCATTGCCTGAAAGGGACAGCGTGACGGCATCCAAATACGGGTTGCCAACGGTTCGCCAATTCACGGCGATATTCGGCAAGAGGAAGGCATTTCGATCGCTTTCGACCGTCTCGCCGGCCGCCGTAAACTCACGGAACGGCAAAAACACCGACGCCGACAAATCAGCCTCATCCTGGGCGTGAACAATTCCCGCTGGGTTGAGCGCGGCAGACGTTGCATCGGTGCCGTCGGCAACACCGGCACCGGCCAAAGCCTTGGAGCGGGCTCCAATGCCATCCAGGAAATAGCCGTCTGTCGCCTGAGCACCCGGCGACACGACCGCCGTTGTCACGGCGAGCACCAGTACGCGTGCGCCACGTTCGATAGCCTTCATAGATGACCCCCCGGTCCCGAATTCCTCGCGAAACGCTAGGGAGCCTCGCCTTGCGCGAGAACAATTTATAAATGCATTGCTTATTATGGGTCGGCGGGAATGAGCTACAGGGCGCTAAAGATCTGCGACCGCCGTGACGGATTGATGAGGTCTCTCCGTTCCACCAAGAGACCGGATGAAAGCACGCGATGAACTTACCCAATTCCTCTCGGCACCACGAGTTGGGCACGCGCCCGACTCGCTCGCGACCTCCCGGAAATGATCATTCGGGCGCACTTGTCCTCGCCCTGCTGGCCGCAGCAGCCTTTTGTGGCTGGTATATTCTAGCGCGGGAGCTTCCGGGCGATTCAGGTCCGCCCGCGATTGTCGAAGCTCCCCAAATCATTCCGCCGGCGACGACCGACCTAGCCGACGATTTACCAGGCCACACGCACTACACGGTTTTCGTATCGAAGGACCAGGCGAGCGCTTCCAAGGCGCCGCAAGCCGGGTTGATCCCTTCAAAGCCATGAGTTTTCCGCGGGTCAGCACACCGGATTAATTGACCGTGCCAGTAGTAAGGGGCGCCTTGTCTTTTGCTTGCGGCGGCGGAGCGGTGAGAGGCTGCACCGGTGATCCTGGACCGATCTTTTGCAAATTGCCCGTGATGACGAGATCCTTTTCGTTCACGCCAGCCACGCTGATGAGGTCCCCATCTGTCGGGCCCGTCGTCACGAGTTTCTGCTGGGCGATATTCTTGTCGCCCACGACATAGACATATTTTCCAAGCTGGCTCGAACCGACTGCTGTCTGGGGAACCATCAGTGCGTTGGTATCGTCACCCGCATGAATGCGAATGCGGACGTACTGGCCGGGCAGCAGCGCCCGGTCGGAATTTGCGATGGTGGCCCGAGCGGTGAGCGTGCCGGTCAGCCGATCGACGGTGTTATCGATGAACGTGACCGTTCCTTTGTGGCTTGTCTTGTCGTCGCCGGGAACGAAGATTTCGGCCGCGACTTCGCCGCTGGTGTGCACCTTTTGTATGGTGGCAAGATCCGTTTCGCTCGGGTTGAACGTCACGTAGATCGGATCGAGCTGAACGAGCGTATTGAGAGGCGCGCCTGCAACGCTAATAAGCGTGCCGATCGGCGCCTGGTTCTTACCCAGACGACCGGCAAAGGGCGCTCTGATCTGGGTGTATTCGAGATTGAGCTCAGCCGTCCGAATGGCTGCATCGTCGATCGTTATGGCAGCAGCCGCCTGGCGAAGGGAGCTCGTCCGCTGATCGTAGGTGTCCTTGGCGAGCCATCCGCTTTTCGTGAGTTCCGATCCTCGCTCGAGATTGGAACTGGCATAGTCGCGGGCGGCGATGTCGCGCTCCTTCTCGGCCTTCGCCCTGTCAAGCGTCGCCTGGTAGTCACGCTGATCGATCGCGTAGAGGAGATCGCCGGCCGCTACATCAGCGCCGTCGGGGACATGCTGTTCCTTGACGTAGCCTGCGACGCGGGCCTGCAGTGTGATGTCACGGATGGATTCCGTCCGCGCCGAGTAGTCGAGATAGATGTTGACCGCCCGTTTGACGACTGGCGCGACCGGCACCGGCATGACGAAGCCGGCCGGTGGCGGCGGGCCTTTGCTTTCGAGCATGGCAAGAAGTTGCGGAATTTGCTGCCGGTAAAAATAGGCAGCGCCTCCGCCCAGAACGATCAATCCTAAGAGAACTATTTTCCAAAGGCGCATCGCGAAATCCCTGTCTATTCGGCCGCTACCGGATGTGACGCATCATGGCCAGAAGCCCCGGAATCTCCGGATTTCTGAGCGTCACGACCTTCACGCATTTCTTCGATGACGGCGTAGAAAACCGGTACGAACAGAAGTGTAAGCAACGTTGCCGCCAACATTCCGCCGAACACCGCCGTTCCGATCGACTGCCGGCTGGCGGCTCCGGCGCCTGAAGCAACCATCAGCGGCACGACGCCGAGGATGAAGGCGAAAGCCGTCATCAGGATGGGACGGAGCCGTAGGCGTGCTGCTTCCATGGCCGCGTCAACGATCGACAACCCTTCAAGACGCCGCCGCTTGGCGAATTCTACGATCAGGATGGCGTTCTTTGCCGCGAGCCCGATGAGCATGACAAATCCGATCTGCGAATAGACGTCGATTTGCATGTTGCGCACCCAAATCGCGAGCAGCGCGCCAAACAACGCCAATGGCACAGCAAGAAGCACCATGAACGGCATCGACCAGCTTTCGTACTGCGCGGCGAGGATCAAGAAGACGAACACGCTCGCCAGCGCAAAGACCATGATGGCGATCGAACCGGCCTTCAATTCCTGGAATGTAATGCCCGTCCATTCAAAGCCGAAATCCCGCGATAGAGCCGTCGCCGCCGCTCGCTCCATCGCTTGAATCGCCTGGCCCGTGCTGTAGCCCGGTGCCGGGCCGCCGTTGATGAGCGCAGACGCGTAGTTGTTGTAGTGAGGAACGGTCTCGGGCCCGACGATGGGCTTCAATGTTCCAAGCGTCGAAAGCGGCACCATGCCGCCCGTCGCGTTGCGCACATAAAGTCGCGACAGGCTCGACGCACTCGATCGGGAATCCTTATCGGCCTGCAGCGTGACGCGGAACGTGCGCCCGAAAAGATTGAAGTCGTTTACGTAGAGCGAGCCGAGATAGATCTGCAACGTGTTGAACACGTCCGGCAGATTGAGCCCCAGGAGTTTTGCTTTCGAGCGATCGAGGTCGTAGTTGAATTGTGGCGTCGAGGTCGAGAACGACGTGAACAGCTGTTGCGCATCGAGCTCGGGCTGTTTGCGCGCTTCCGCTATCAGCGCTTGCGTCGCCTCGTTTAGAGCGGCGCTCCCGCGGCCCGTCAGATCCTCGACCTGAAATTCGAATCCGCCCGTCGTTCCAAGTCCAGGGATGGAAGGAGGATCGAAACTGAGCGCGACTGCTTCAGGAATCATGAGCAGCCGTCCGCGAACAGACGCTACCAGGTTCGACGCGCTTTGCTCAGGCGGCCGCTCGTCCCACGGTTTGAGGATCGCGAATTCCACGGCCGAATTCGATTGTGCAGCATTCGTCAGGAAGTTGAGACCGCTGATCGAGCCGACGATATCGACACCCGGCGTGCTTTGCAGAATATCCCGGACGTTTTTGGCGACGGCATCCGTTCGCTCGAGCGACGCGCCATCTGGAAGCTGAACTACGACGAAGAAATATCCCTGATCCTCGACCGGCAAGAACGTCGAAGGGATGCGCTGCGCGATGAAGTACGTGGCTCCAAGTATGCCGACGAACAATGCCAGCATCACCCACTTGATGCGGATCATGAACCGCACGAGCCGCGCATATCCGTGTGACAGTCGATCGAAGCCGGCGTTGAACCACCGAAAAAGCACAAAGGACGGCGGCCCCCGATGGCGCAGGAATGCCGCCGCCAACGCGGGGCTGAGCGTCAGGGAGTTGAAGGCCGACAGACCAACCGAAATCGCGACGGTCAGCGCAAATTGATTGTAGAGACGGCCGGAGACCCCAGGGATGAACGCCACGGGGATGAATACTGCCATGAGCACGCCAGTCGTGGCGATGATGGGACCCGTCACTTCCGACATGGCCTTCAAAGCCGCGTCCATCGGCTTGAGCCCGTTCTCCAGCTGGCGTTCGACGTTTTCCACGACCACGATGGCGTCGTCGACGACAAGTCCGATCGCGAGCACCATGCCAAGCAGACTGAGCATGTTCAGCGAGAAGCCGAGCGCCTGCATGATTACGAGCGTAGCGATCAGTGAGACAGGAATGGCGATGGTTGGAATGATCGTCGTGCGCCAGCTTTGAAGAAAAATGTAAACGACGAGGACAACGAGGAGCAGCGCTTCAAGCAGCGTGAACACCACGTCATGCATCGCCGCCGAGACGAAGCGCGTGGTGTCGTAGTGCATGCCGTAAGCGATCCCTTTCGGGAACCGCTTCGACAGCTCTTCCATCTTGGTCTCCACGCGCTGCTGCAGATCGAGCGCGTTCGAACCGGGCATCTGGAAGACCGCAAGCACCACCGAAGGATCTTTGCCAAAAAACGCGGTCGATGAATATTGCAGCGCCCCAAGCTCGATGCGGGCAACGTCGCGAAGGCGCACGATGGCGCCCGTGGATGGATTGGACTTGAGGACGATGTTCCCGAATTCATCGGGATTGCTAAGCCTTCCGGTCGCATTGACCTGCATTTCGAACGGCGTCCCGGGAGGCGCAGGCGACTGGCCGATCTTTCCGGCAGCGACCTGGATGTTCTGCTCCGCGACCGCGTTCTGCACATCGACGGCTGTAATTCCGAGCTGGGACAGCTTGTCGGGATCGAGCCAGAGGCGCATCGAGTAGCGCCGTTCGCCGAAGATCTGAACGTCACCGACGCCCGGCAGGCGCTTCAACGGATCGACGATTTGAAGGTACGCGTAGTTGCTGAGCGCTACGGGATCGACCGAATTATCGGGCGACGTCAGATTGACGATCAGCACGAAGTTCGGGTTTTGCTTTCGGATCGTAACGCCGGCCTGATTGACGATCGGCGGCAATGACGACGCGGCTTCGGCCACGCGGTTCTGGACGTCGACGGCCGCGATGCTGAGCGGATAGCCGACATCGAAAGTGATGGTGATATTTGACGACCCGTCATTCGAACTCGACGAAGACATGTAGGTCATGCCCTCGACGCCATTGATCTGCTGTTCGAGCGGCGTGGTGACGGTATCGGCCACGACCTGAGCGCTGGCGCCCGGATAGATGGCACTCACCACGACTTGCGGTGGCGTAACGTCGGGAAGCTGCGAGACCGGCAGCAGGAAGTAGCAGATGACCCCCGCGAGCACCATGATGACGGCGATGGCCGAAGCGAAAATGGGCCGATGGATGAAGAAATTGACCATGCGTCGTCCGAGCTGAAGCGCGGGAGGTGATTGGCGCCGCTTCCGGGCGCCCCTCCCCCGGAACGCCCTGCCCCTTCTTAAAGACGCGAAGCTCCCTTACCTCAAGCAGCCATTGAGACGATCTTTTGGCGGGGCGAATAAAGGGACAAGCCGCCCCACTCGGCCATGTGGGGAAGCCGTTCGGGCTTGACCAGCTTTCATCGCGACATTGCGCGAGGATCGTATCTTTGTGGCCACAATCATCGGCGCCTGACGTGGCGATTTGTCCTACGCGTGTCCAACCGCCTGTCCATTTCAACACCCTCCACGACGCAACCCAAACCACGTCGCGTCAGGGCAACCAGCGATTTTACGATCTTGTGGTCGCCGATTGTTGGTTTGACGCGACAACGGTAGTGATCCGTATCGGCGGACCGTCGAGCCTTGGTCGGCCGCACGCGAAAGGGTTCTCAAAAAGGGGATTGTCGTACCGTGACGTTTGCTTCGAATATAGTGGAAACGATCGGCAATACGCCGCTCGTGCGCCTTCGGGAAGCATCGGAAAAAACGGGGTGCACGATTCTCGGCAAGGCCGAGTTCATGAACCCGGGCCAGTCCGTTAAAGACAGGGCAGCGGTGTTCTTGATCGACGATGCCTTGCAACGTGGCGCGGTCGCACCGGGTGGGATTGTCGTTGAAGGCACCGCCGGAAACACCGGCATCGGTTTGACGCTCGTCGGAAAGCACTATGGACTTCGCAGCGTCATCGTCATCCCGAATACGCAATCGGAGGAAAAGAAAGCGGCGCTCCGTATTCTGGGTGCCGAGCTCGTTGAAGTTCCGGCTGCCCCCTACGCCAATCCGAATAATTATGTGCATTACTCTCGCCGCCTCGCCGAAGCGTTGGCGACGAGCGAGCCCAATGGCGCCGTTTGGGCCAATCAATTCGATAATCCCGCAAACCGCGAAGGTCATGCCCGGACAACCGCCGAAGAGATTTGGCGGCAAACGGATGGGAAAATTGATGGCTTCGTCGCCTCCGTCGGCACCGGCGGCACGCTCGCTGGCGTAGCAGCAGGACTGAGGCAACGGCACAAGACGATCAAGATCGCTCTGGCCGATCCGCCCGGCGCCGCGCTCTTTTCCTACTACACGACGGGCATCCTGAAGGCCGAGGGCTCATCCATAACGGAGGGCATCGGCCAAAGCCGCATCACAAAAAATCTGGAGGATTTCACGCCCGACGAGGCCTATCTCATTCAGGATCAGGAATCGGTAGCGATTACCCATCGCTTGCTCGAGATCGAAGGAATCTGTGTTGGGCCCTCAACCGGCGTCAACATTGCGGGTGCGATCAGATTGGCCGAAAGGCTGGGGCCTGGACATACGATCGTGACCATACTCTGCGACCACGGATTGCGATATCAATCGAAGCTTTTCAACCCTTCGTTCTTGGCCTCGAAAGGCCTGCCCGTCCCATCCTGGCTGGACGCGGACGCGCGACTGCCGCAGCAATTTGTCCCCTAACTAAACTGTTGGTTCTTGTCGTTCGCCGGGAATTCGCCCGGCTGATGACGAACGGCAACGTACGTGCTAACCAGCGCCCGAAATGGGGCGTTCAAGATAGCGCCGCATTTTCGAGCCGCTTCAGAGCCTAGTCACGCGCGTCTTTGCACCGACCAGGTGCCGCTTCAGGATCTATCAAATGACAACCGCAGAGCGCGAAGCGCGCATTCTGGCGTCGCGCCCAGACTCGCCGTCGGTTCCGCTATCGATCTCATTCGTCGAGTTCGTCGGCCTGACCGCTGCTCTCATGGCGATCACCGCGCTAGCGATCGATATCATGCTGCCGGCGTTGCCGCAGATCGCCTCAGCCTTCGGCGCCGCCGGCGAAAACGATAGGCAACTCATCGTCATCCTGTACATGGCCGGATTCGCCGTGGGACAGATCTTCTTTGGTCCCCTGTCGGATCACTACGGTCGCAAACCGATCCTGATGGCCGGTCTCGCAGTTTTCATTGCCGGCACGATAGGCGCACTTTGGTCCGGATCGTTCGAAATGCTTCTGATCGCGCGCCTTGTCCAGGGTATCGGTGCGGCGTCGCCACGAATAATTGCCATCGCCGTCGTTCGCGATCTTTACGGCGGCAGACAAATGGCGCGCGTGATGTCCTTCGCGATGATGGTCTTCATCATCATTCCGGTTTTGGCGCCGTCGGTAGGACAAGCGCTTGTTCATCTCGGCAATTGGCACTGGATTTTCTTTGCGCTCCTGGTGATGGCATCGGTCGCGGCGCTTTGGTCCGGATTGAGATTGCCGGAGACCGCTCGGCCGGCTCTCGGCATCGAACACGCAATGACGCTGCGCCAATCTCTTCTGACTGCGATCCTCGATCCGCAGACGGCGGGTTACGGAGCGGCGGGTGGTTTCATGTTTGGCTGCTTGTTGGCCTATGTCGCAAGCGCCCAGCAGGTCTTTGTCGATGTGTATGGAGTCGGTGAGATATTCCCGATCATCTTCGGCGCACTCGCGTCTTCGATAGCCTTTGCATCCTTTGTCAATGCGCGCCTCGTCGGCCGCCTTGGCATGCGGCGCGTTTCCCATACGGCATTGCTGGGCTTCGTCGGCGTGTCGGCATTGCTGGCGGTGGCGTCCTCGTTGGGCGCGGTCGGCTTTACGGCTTTTGCAGTGGCCGTCGGCATCAACTTTTTTCTGTTCGGGCTGATCGCGCCGAACTTCAATGCCATCGCAATGGAGCCGCAAGGCCACAATGCCGGGATGGCTTCTTCCGTGATCGGTTCGCTGAGCACCGCCATCGGCGCTCTTGCGGGAGGATTGGTTGCGAGGTCATTCGATGGCTCGGTTTTCCCCATCGCTGCAGGCTTTGCCGTGTGCAGCCTGATCGCCGGAGCAATCGTCCTCGGCGTCGAGGGACGCTCGGGATTATTCGGTCACAACCGTCCAGCGTAGCCTAGGACCGCCTAAAATTTTCGTAACGAAGGCGTGGAAGCTCACTCGCGCTGGCCTCGAATGCCTTCGTATACTACATGCTGCGCTGGCGACGGTTATGCGGACCGGCTGAATTGCAAGGCGCGAGGCCAGAACGAGCATGAGAATTCTGCTGCTTGAAGACGATTTGAATACCGCAGCATACGTATTGAAGGGCCTCGAAGAAGAAGGCCATACGGTCGATCATTTGGCTGATGGCCGTGACGCGGTTGCTCAAGCCGTCGCGGAGAACTACGACGTCATCATTCTCGATCGCATGCTTCCAAGTCTCGATGGTTTGGCAATCATAAAGACCATTCGCAGCGCCGGACGCGGCGTGCCGGTGCTATTTCTGACAGCCCTCGGTGGTGTCGACGATCGGGTCGAAGGGCTCGACGCGGGCGCCGATGACTATCTCGTCAAGCCATTTGCTTTTTCCGAGCTTCTTGCACGCGTCAACGCCCTCGCCCGTCGTCCCCACACGAAGGGCGAGGAGACGCGCCTCAAAGTCGGTGATCTTGAGATCGACCTCGTCAGCCGCAAGGTGACACGCGGCGGCGACACCATCGACCTGCAGCCACGGGAGTTTCGCTTGCTCGAAGTCCTCATGCGCAATCGAGGCCGCGTGGTAACGCGCACGATGCTTCTCGAACGCGTATGGAGTTTCCACTTTGATCCAAAAACCAGCGTGGTCGAGACACACATTTCGCGACTGCGCGCCAAGATCGACAAACCGTATGGCAAGGAGCTGATCCACACCATTCGCGGGAGCGGGTACACGGTCCATGACGGCTCGTGACCTCCTCAAGCACACGCCGTTCCGGCTGGCGGCGACCTTCTCGATATTTTTCATCACGACGATACTGGCGCTTTTCACCGTCGTTTATCTCGTCGCGAGCGCGCGCCTCGTCGCCGACATCCGCGACCGCGTAGAGACAACGCTCGATTCGCTCGCCGCGCTCGACGGCGAGAGGACGTTCGACGATCTCGTTGGGCTTGTCGCGAGTGAAAGCGAGTCCGTGCGGGACCCCGACTTCATCATGGAGCTCGTCGACAAGAACGGAAAGTTTCTCGCGGGCAACGTCCGGGGCGTCAAGGACTCGAACCAATGGATGACTCTAAAACGCTCCGACGTATTTCTGACCCTCGATAGAGGCGAGCCGGACGACGAGTTTCTTGCGATATGGAGACCACTGGTCAAGGGCAAGCTGCTCGTCGGAAGCGACAACAGCGAAGTGAAGCAGATGAAATCGTTTCTGCTGAAGTTGCTCGGCTATGGCCTCGTTGCGGCGTTTCTGGCGCTCGCCCTCTGTGCCGCATACTTCGCACGAGAGACGCAACATCGCATCGACGCCTTTGCGCGACCCCTCGCACGCGTCTCGCAAGGCGAAATCACCGCGCGCGTGCCGATTTCCGGGCAGCAGGACGATATCGATCAAGTCGCTTCGCAAGTGAACCGTATGCTCGGAAATTTGCAGCGCCTGATTGAGAACGTAAACCAATCTTCATCCGATATCGCCCACGACCTCAAGAAGCCGCTCGGGCGATTGCGCCAGCGCTTGGACGACGCGCGCCGCGGAGCAGGGGATAAGGAGGAAATCCGGAGCGCAATCGATGCGGCGCTCGGCGATATCGATTCCATTTCAGAAACGTTCGATGCGCTACTCCGCATCACGCAAATCGAGGCCGGCGCCCGCAAGTCGAGATTTGTCACTGTCGACTTGGCCCTCTTGCTCGCCGATGTCCGAGATGTCTACGACGTCGTCGCGGAGGACGCCGGAGATCGATTTATTTACGCGTCCGATTGGACCGGTCCCGCATATGTTCGCGGCGATCCCGAGCTTCTTGTTCAGCTCTTCGCTAATCTCGTCGAAAATTCGATACGGTATTCTCCTACAGGCACGGAAATCACGATGCGCCTGACGTCGCGTGCAGGATCATATGTCGTCGAAGTCGCTGACACCGGCCCCGGTATCCCCGAATATGAGCGCGAGAATGTTTTTCGGCGTCTCTATCGGCTGGAGCGTGCTCGCTCGACCGCCGGCAGCGGTCTCGGTCTCAGCCTTGTCGCCGCTATTGTCGAGCTTCACGCTGCAAAAATCGATCTCTTCGACAACGCTCCCGGACTTCGCGTCGAAGTTAAATTTCCCATCATTTAAACGAAACCGCGGTCGCGGCCCGCGAAGTAAGTACGGCAAATAAGAAATAGGACGGTGCAGGTCAGTGCACCGTCCTATTTTTGCTCCCTCAATGCGATTGCGCTCAGCCAGCGAGACTGGCCTTCAGCTCGTCGAATAGCTTGACCTGCTCTCCGATCAATTCGCGCGCTTCATCACGACGAACGAAGATCTTGAAGATGGCTTCGCCCGCCGCGTTGAAGAATTGGATCGAACGCGAACTCGCGCCCCATGAATGGGCGCATCACGAAGACGATATTCTTGCAGTTCTCAGCTTTGATATGACCGCCGATTGGACTGTCGCCATGAAGGTTGAAGTATCCGCGCCCGAATGTGCCGGGCGGGATCGGGCCTTCGCATTCGAGCACGATATCCGGCGTATGAACGACGAAGACGACCGGACCCCATGCAGTAAGGGCCGATAGGATTCTTTCGAACTCACCGCCGGAAACGATCGCCCGATGCGCCTCCGGTAACGCCTCGACCGCTTCGAAAGTGCTGACGCCGTAATCGCGCGCGATCTGCTCGAGAATGCCGTCGGCGTTCTTAGCCAAGCGCTCCCGCAAAGACGGGCGCGCGGCGGTTTCGGAAGTCAAAGCTTCGGCCATGTCGCTTACTCGGCCGCCGCGAGTACTGACTTTGTGCCGTCGGTACGAACTTCCTGAATGACTTCGAAACCCTCAAACTCAGGATGCCCGAGATAGAGCTTCTTCGCCGTTCCGGCGCCGGAGTGGGACTTCCGGAAAGAGTCCGATTTCGTCCAGGCCTCGAAATCCGCAAACGACCGCCAGACGGTGTGCGAGGAATAAAGCACGTGATCTTCGCGACCAGGTCCTCGCAGCAAGTGGAACGCGATGAAACCCGGCTCTTTGTGCAGGTTCACTTCGCGCGAAAGCCATACCTGCTCGAAATCCTTCTCCGAGCCGGGCTCAACTTTGAAGCGGTTCATGGCGATGTACATGTGGTGCACCTCTTTTGTGGGAAGAAACAGCGGGCCGGCGCTGGGGTTTCGAGCGGAACCGGCCCGCTGTCTACGATCTCAGAGCGGCGAGACGGGAAGTCATTTAGCTCCAAGACACATTCTAAAATCAAATCTCGCCGAACGTCAGCGAGAGTTTTCGGATATGGGATCCGAGGCGAGCTTGATCTGCACACCGCGACTGAACGTTAAAATTGTAAACACAAAAAGTCAACATTATCGACACGCAATTCACGCTCCAAACTCCGTGTGCGTCGGCAGCATCTGCCCAATGTTGAGAAGATTTCCGTCATCGTCGATGAAATGGAATTCGCGCATCCCCCAAGGTTTGTCCAAAACCTCCGAGAGACGCTTCGATCGGCCGTTCTTGAAGGCCGAATGCCACTCATCGACGTCGCCGACGCGAATATAGGCGGAGACACAATGCGGTTCGGGAATCTGCGCAACCGAAGACACGTGAAGCTCAACCGCGCGCCGGCGAAGAATGAGATAGTTGTGTGCAGCATGCACGATGGCGAAGCCCTTGCTGTCATAAGTTTCGGCGGCGCGCTCGATATCCGTTGACACCAGCACTGGGATAGCCAACGGCACCGCGACGCCATCGCGGCTGAGTTCGTCTGGAAACGTCATCATTCCGCTGCTGCTCCGGTTCTCATTCTGCGTGTGATCGCCGCTGGCAGGACAAACCGCCCACTATCGCCTGACGTCACGATCCGCAATCGACACCCGAACGTGTGACTGAGCAGATCCTCATTCAAGACGTCGTCGGGCTTACCGTTTCCGACGATCCGGCCGTCTGCCATCAGCACGATTTCATCGGCGAAAGATGCGGCAAGATTGAGATCGTGAATGACAAGCATGACAGCTCGCCCTTTGAGCGATTGCTCTTTAATAACTGTGAACACATCGCCTTGATGCTTCAGATCGAGGCTTGCAGTCGGTTCATCGAGAAGGAGCGCGGTCGTTTCGGATTCGACGCGCGGAGCCGTGGCCAATTGGCATAGTGCTCTTGCAATATGGGCGCGCTGGCGCTCGCCGCCAGAAAGTTCATTGAGCATGCGTGTTTCGAAGTTTGCCAAGCCGACAGCGTGTAACGCTTCGCGCGCTGCAACCGCGGCAGCGGTATCACGAATGCCGAAGCCCGGCACGGTTGCCCCCAGCATGACGACTTCGAGAACGGTGAACGCAAAAGACAATGTCGTCGATTGCGAGACCACCGAACGTCGTGTCGCGAGGCGCGCGACGGGCACGTCTCGAATATTGACGTCATCGAGAAACACATGGCCCTCGGTCGGCGTCAGTTCGCCCGCGATGACGCGCAGCAGAGTTGATTTGCCCGCGCCGTTCGGGCCGATTACCGCCGTGAGCCGGCCGGGCACGATCGACAGCGAAGCGCTATCGACGAGCCGCTTCGTGCCGCGCTTGACCGTGACGTTGCGCGCTTCGAGCATGGCTCACTCCCATCCGCCCATACCGCGCCTCAACACCAGATGCAGAAAAACGGGGCCCCCGACGAGCGCGAGAACGATTCCGATCGGCAACTCCGCAGGCCGCACCGCGATGCGTGCGATGATGTCAGCCACGATGACAAGCGTCGCACCGAGAAGTGCGCTGCCGGGAAGAACGGCGCGATGATCGGGACCCGAAATCAAGCGCATGACGTGCGGCACCACGAGCCCGACAAACCCGATCACACCGGCAACGGCAACGGCCCCACCGACGGCCGCCGCAGTCGTGGCGATAACAAGCCGCTTTGTCCGTTCCGTATCGATACCGAGGTGCATGGCTTCCGACTCGCCGAGCAGAAATCCATTGAGGCCGCGCGTCAGTCTCGGCACGACAAGAGCTATGCCGATAGCAAAAGGCGCAACGGCGAGAACTTTTTCCCAACTGGCGCCCGAAAGGCTGCCCATCGACCAGAGCGTCAGGTCTCTGAGATCTCGATCGTCGCTCGCGTAGGAAATAAACCCGCTGACGGAACTAACTAGCCAAAGCGCCAAGCGCTATGCCGGCAAGAAGCAATGTCCCGACTGCGAGCTGACCACGGCGGGCAGCGATGGCAACGAGGGCAATCGTTGTGACGAGGCCACCCACGAACGCCGCGATCGGCAGCGCGTAAATTCCGAGAGGCGCAACTAAAGGAGCCGCGATCCCGTGACCGAGCACGATCGTCGATACGGTCGCCAGCGCGGCGCCGGACGAGACGCCGATCAGGCCAGGATCGGCAAGCGGATTTCGAAAAAGGCCCTGCATCATCGCGCCGGACGTTCCGAGGGCGGCGCCGACGAACGCGGCAAGAAGAGTTCGCGGCAATCTGAGATCGATGAGCACAAGCCGGTCGCGTTCCGCGGCCGCGTCGTTAGCGGCTCCGAACGATGCCGCTATCGCACGCGGCAGAGATTGCAGCGACACCCCTGTCGGGCCTATCGCCAGAGATAGGACCGCCGCCAGAAGCAACAGTCCGCTGAGCGCGAGAAAGACCTTGCCGCGCGCCGGTCTTACGGCCGCAGCAATCCAGGCCGATCCTGTCATCAAGCGTTGTCACGGCATTGCAGCGGCTTGACCAGTCTCGGCATAGATCGCTTTCATCAGATCATACGCAGCCGACGGCGCCCTCGGTCCGAAACCCAACAGATAAAGCCCATCCATCTCGATGAGGCTCTTCGTTTTTGCGGCGGGTGTTTGGCTGAGCCCCGGTAGCGACAACGCCTGACCGGCGCCATGACGGTCGCCATCGCCGCGTCGCATGATGATGACGGCGTCCGGAGCAAATTCCATCAATTGCTCGTCGCTTACCGGTTTATAGCCGTTGACGCCGGCCGCTGCATTGTCCGCACCCGCGAGTTGCAGGATCGAATTGGCGCCGGTTCCACTGCCGCCGACTGTCGCCCTGCCGTTTTGAATGGCGAGAATGAAGAGCACCTTTTTGCGATCTTTGATCTGCTTTCGGTCGTTCTCGAGCGAAGTAAAATCTGTTTCGATCTTCGTCGCGAGCGTTTTCGCTGCGTCGTCGGCGCCGACAATGCTTCCGATGTGGCGAACCTTATCGGGAACACCCTCCGCCGTTGGCTTGTCCGCGATATCGACATAGCGAACGCCGCTGCTCTTCAGGGCTTTGACGACTTCTGGCGGCCCAGCCTGTTCGGAGGCAATGATCAACGTCGGATTGACCGAGAGCACGCCTTCCGCCGAAAGCGCGCGCAAATATCCAACCGACTTCTTTTCTTTGAGAGCGCTCGCGGGAAACTGGCTTGTCGTATCGACCGCGACAACCTTGTCGCTTTGCCCAAGGTCATAGAGAATTTCCGTCACGTCGCCGCCAAGCGAAAGAATACGAGGCGCCGCAGCATTCGTCGCTTCGGCGCCGTCAGCCGCAATGGCCCGCGATTGGTGACAGCTTATGCTGGCGAATGCGCCGGCTAGCGCGAGTGCTGCACCGGCAATTGCAAAACGTCGTGTCGCCACGCTCATCTGAAACGGTCCTCGAATTGATTCCGGTCGTGGTGGTCTACTTGGTGAGAATGAGCTTGCCGGTCGCCGTGATCCGCAGGCGATACTCTTGGCCCCGATGCACAAGAATAGCTTCGCGCCGGCCTTTGAGCAGCTCATCCACGCGATACCGGACATCGATGGCCCGATTGGGAGTGATGTCCGGCGGAGATGTTGAGGTCGTGGGGCCCGGCCCCATTTGGCGCAGGACAACAGAGCCCGCGACCGGCTTTTTTGGCGGCATACGCTCATTCGATAGTAGGATGCTGGGGGCAGACCTATCCATTTACGTCCACCCTAGTGAAGATATACGGCCTGCACGGTCTGCGTTTGGAACTCGTGCCCATCGGCACGTTCTTCTGTGCCGGGAACCACGTGTTGCGATTGCATAGCTGCGAGCGTACGGGCTGCGAACTTCGTCCGCTCCGATTTCTGAGAATTGTCCAGAGCCAATGTCAAACCGCGCTCCATGGCGTTTTCGTCGCCGGCGCGAGCCGCTTTGAGGACGCCCGCGACAGCGAGCTCGTCGGGAGACACATGCTGGCAACCGATGCTGAGATAGGAAAAGCCGAGCTTCCGCTCCGCTCGGAGCGCATGCAGCAGCGCTGTCACGCGGGCGACGAGGAGCGGGCCTTCGGCAGCGCCGAGATTTTCCTCGGCGATCTTGATCGCAATCTCCCACGGCTGGGCGGAGCCGCTGGTGTACACCTCGCACAGGCAGCGGAAGACATCGAGCGTGATGTTTTCGATCGGCGAGAATCCAAGTTCAGCGCGTAGCGGAAATCCGAGCGCGTGACCCGCGCAGACATCCTCGCCAGCCTGCTCGCCGTCGTTCCGTTTCGGAAATTTGTTACGCATTGCTGCTCATCCGTATGCGGTTGTGGGGAAAGAGAGAAGCCGCCACGGGCGGCGGCATTGGCCTGCGAGCTCAGCGGCGGGCCGGGAGTCCTTCGTCGCCACGCTCGTCTTCCGACAGATTTGAGAGCATGCGGTCAAATGCCGAGACGTGGCCCGTCGCCAAATCCCAAATCATCCCGGCGGAGGCGGCGAACATCGATGCGGCAAGGACGGCGCTGGAGCTGTCGCGCGCATCAAGCCGCTCACCGGAAAGGTGCGAGCGTTTCATGTCTTCTCTCCAAAGTATCGAGGTTCAAGGCCCCGCAAATGGCAGATGAGCCATTAAGCTAATGTATACTTATGGAGTCAAGTTTAAAGTTGCGCCGATCTTGGAAACGGAGGGTTGCTCGGGCCGCTCGTGAATGACGCGGTGAACGAACGCGAGCTTGTCGTAAGCGGGCTCCGGAATGACGAAAGGATAGAAATCGTCGTGCCCCATGCTGCGGCTCAGGCTGTTCATGGCGATCGTCAGGGGCACCCATCGCGCCATCAGGCCCCCGAACGTCATGCCCGAGTAGACATCATCCCGCAGGTCGAGCCGAAGCCCATGCCCCTCCATGCCTTCGGCCGCGGCCGTATCGAGCGCATCGACCATGTGCAGATAATGCGCCCACGTTTCTGCCCAATCTTCCCAAGGATGCGCACTGGCGTAAGCGGAAACGTGGCGGCCTTGCCAGTCCGGCGCCGGCCCGGAGTTATGATGGCGGACAAGCGCCGCGTCGTAGTCTTCGCGCTCATCGCCGAAAATTTCGCGAAACTCTTCAAGCCGGTCAGCTTCCTCGACCAGCACCATCCAGTAATAATGCCCGCTCTCGTGACGGAGATGCCCGAGCAGCGAGCGATAGGGTTCGTCGAACTGCTGGCGCTGCCGCTCTCGCTCCACGGCGTCCGCTTCGCTGACGTCGATCGTGACAACCCCGTCGAGATGACCTGTCAGTGCGTTGCGCACGAAATCGAAGGTCAGCGGCCCTTTCGTCGAAGCCGAGCCGTCGAATGGCAGCCCAAATCTGAGAAGCGAATAAACGAGGCGCTTCTTGGCATGCTCCAACGCCCGCCAGGCAAGGAGGCTGCCGTGTTCCGATAGGTTCGGGATCAGGCGGTTGAGGTCGCACGCCTTGCAGAAGATGTTGCTTTCGGTTTCGGGCGTTAACCAGTTGCAGACGCCGAACTCGGCATTCGCGCAATAGCGCAACAGCACGTCGTCGGGACCGCTACTCAGCTTGCGAAAGATGGGTCTCTCTGGCGTGACATCGCTCACCCCCTCTTCGGCGATGGCAACCATGGACAACTCAGTGGTATCGAAACCCAGCGTGCTGCCGCACTTCACACACTTTACGTTCTCGAAATACACCGTGTTTCCACAGTTCGAGCAGGCGTAGTTCTTCATGCGACGTACCAACAATCCCGATGCGAGAGAGCAGTCTTCACCGAATGATCGTTGGCCGTGATGCCGTAGCCGGTTATGTGGTTTTGCTGATAAGCCAAACAGATGCCCTTATAAATCGCAGAGGAACCCCTAATTTTGCAGCAGCCTGCCCAAACGTAAAGCAGAATGCTTCGCTGCGCAGTTTTTGGGCTGCCCTCCGCTTGTACCACAAGTTTCGGCCCGGTAACGCAGGTGGGAGTGTTTCGTTGCCGCGTGCCCCTCCTTCGGGGAGCCCCGTCTAAGGGCAAAGATATCAAACAGGGATAATGCCGCCTCCATGGTCCTTCACGTCGCGCTGACCCATCAAACGAGCTATCGCTACGATCGACGGACAAATATGGCGCCGCAGGTGATCCGGCTCCGTCCGGCGCCGCACTGCCGGACGCCCATTCTGAGCTATTCGCTGACGATCACGCCAAAAACCCACTTTCTGAACTGGCAGCAGGACCCCTTCGGCAACTTTCTCGCCCGCGTCGTAATCCCCGAGGAGACGACGGAATTCTCCGTTACCGTCGATCTCGTCGCCGACATGGCGGTGATCAACCCGTTCGACTTCTTCATCGAGGAAAAGGCCAAGGATTGGCCGTTCACCTACGACGACGTCACGAAGAAGGAGCTTGCTCCTTACCTCGGTCCCGCCCCGGTTGGGCCCAAGCTCAAGCGCTATCTCGAGAAAATCAGCAGCAAAGACCAGACGACCATCGATTTCATCTGCGATCTCAATCGTATGGTGCAAGGTGACGTCGGCTATCTCATCCGCATGGAGCCCGGCGTTCAGACGCCAGAAGAGACGCTCACGAATGCCTCGGGCTCTTGCCGTGACAGCGCTTGGCTCCTGACGCAGGTCATGCGCAACGTCGGCCTCGCGGCGCGCTTTGTGTCCGGTTATCTCATCCAGCTGAAGCCGGACGTGAAATCGCTCGACGGCCCCGTCGGCGCCGATACGGATTTCACCGATCTCCACGCCTGGTGCGAGGTCTATCTTCCAGGTGCCGGATGGGTCGGCCTTGATGCGACTTCCGGCCTGCTCGCCGGCGAGGGCCACATTCCGCTTGCCGCGACCCCGCACCCGGTCAGCGCCGCACCGATCACTGGCAGCCACACCAAGGCGGAGGTCGCGTTTGACTTCAAGATGGCGGTCACGCGCATCCGCGAGACGCCGCGCGTCACGAAGCCCTACAGCGACGAAACCTGGAAAACCATCGTCGAGACCGGCAACGCGGTGGACGAACGCCTCGCGAAAGGCGATGTCCGCCTGAGCATGGGCGGCGAGCCGACTTTCGTCTCCGCCGACGATATGGAAGCGGCCGAATGGAACACGGGCGCCGTCGGGCCCACCAAGCGGCGATATGCCGATGAGTTGATCCGCCGCTTGCAGCGCCGTTTCGCACCGGGCGGCCTGCTCCACTACGGCCAGGGCAAATGGTATCCCGGCGAGCAGCTTCCACGCTGGGCGTTCGCACTCTATTGGCGCGGCGACGGCCAGCCGCTCTGGGAGAACCAGGATCTGATCGTCAGCGAGAGCGTCGCCCGTCCAGCGATGGCCGAAGACGCCGAAAAGCTGATGCGCGGCCTGTGCACGAAGCTCGGTCTTCCGGCCGACAGCGCCATGCCGGCCTACGAGGATCCGGGCCACTTTCTGTTGGCCGAGCGCAAATTGCCGGTCAACGTCACCGCCGAAGCCAACAAGCTCGAGGACCCTGCCGAGCGCGAAAGGATCTCGCGCGTCTTCGACCGCGGGCTGGGGTCGGTCGCGAGCTACGTCCTCCCGATACAGGTGTGGCAGACGGCAGATCGCGGTCGCCGATGGGTCACAGAACGGTGGGCCCTCCGCCGCGAGCAGCTTTTTCTTGTGCCGGGCGATTCTCCAGCCGGGTTCCGCCTTCCCCTGCAATCGTTCCCGGTGCTGGACGCAGTCGATCAACCGCACATCATACCGCGTGACCCGATGGGCGCCTCCCGGCCGCTGCCGGAGCGGTCGGTTCTCTTGCAACAGCGCCGCGTTGTGACGCTCGAAGCCGCAAAACCTAATGCCCCAATCGAGATTACTCCCGAGATAGCTGGCTCCGTACGGACCGCCCTGACGGTCGAACCTCGCGGCAATGCCATATGTGTGTTCATGCCGCCGCTGGTCGACGCCGAGGACTATGCCGCGCTGGTCGCCGCGGTCGAAGAGGCGGCCAAGGATACCGGCGTGCCGGTGCAGGTCGAAGGCTATAACCCGCCCTCCGATTCCCGCCTCAACGTCATCAAGGTGACGCCCGACCCCGGCGTCATCGAGGTCAACATTCATCCCTCGACGAGCTGGGAAAGCACGGTTGCAATAACGACAGCGCTTTACGAGGAAGCGCACGATACGCGCCTCTGCGCCGAGAAATTCATGCTCGACGGACGTCACACGGGAACGGGCGGCGGCAATCATATCGTGCTGGGCGGCCTCAACCCGGCCGACAGTCCCTTCCTGCGCCGCCCGGATCTATTGGCGTCCATCATCTCATATTGGCAAAATCACCCGGCGCTCTCCTACTTCTTTTCGGGAATGTTCATCGGCCCGACCAGCCAGGCGCCGCGCGCCGACGAAGCCCGCCATGAATCGCTCTACGAGCTCGAGATTGCACTCGCGCAGGTTCCAAATCCAGGCGCCGGACACATTCCGCCATGGCTAGTAGACCGGCTCTTCCGCAACCTTCTAATCGACGTCACCGGCAACACGCACCGCGCGGAAATTTGCATCGATAAGCTCTATTCGCCGGACGGCCCGACAGGCCGCCTCGGTCTCGTCGAGTTCCGCTCCTTCGAGATGCCGCCGCATGCCCGCATGAGCTTGGCGCAGCAGCTTCTATTGCGGGCGCTGGTCGTGATGTTCTGGGAGAAGCCTTACCGGCAGAAGCTCGTGCGCTGGGGAACGGCGCTGCACGATCGCTTCATGCTCCCGCATTACCTCTGGGCGGATTTCTCCGCCGTTATCGATGATCTCAAAGCCTCGGGTCTGCCGATTGATCTCGAATGGTTCCGGCCGCACTTTGAATTCCGCTTTCCGCTCTACGGCACGATCACGGTCGACAACCTGACCCTTGAGCTGCGTCAGGCTCTCGAGCCGTGGCACGTCCTCGGCGAAGAGAGCGTGGCGGGAGGAACCGCGCGCTACGTCGATTCGTCGCTTGAGCGCGTCGAGGCCAAAGTCAAAGGCCAGACTGGCAACCGTTACGTCGTGACGTGCAACGGCCGCTCTCTGCCGATGGCCCCGACCGGAAATTGGGGAGAAACCGTCGCTGGCGTGCGCTACCGCGCCTGGTGGCCGCCATCTGCTCTGCATCCGACCATCCCGACCCACGTGCCGCTGACATTCGATGTCGTCGATACGTGGAGCGGCAGGTCGATCGGCGGCTGCCGCTATCATGTCGCACATCCGGGTGGCCGCAGCTTCGAGGTCTTCCCGATCAACGCCTACGAAGCCGAGGGACGCCGCTTGGCCCGCTTTGATGCTGAGGGCCACACGGCTGGCCCGATGCAGATCAGGCCGGAAAGCGTTAACCCGGATTACCCTTGCACGCTCGACCTTCGACGTAATCCCAGCTGAAAGTGACGATTCGTGCGATCATCCGCAGCCGCTTCCCGGTTTGCTGGGGGCCCTCGCTTGCGACCGCGACCCGGCGCACGATAGTGTGCGTCGTTCAATGGTCGATTTGGGGGACGGTCGCGGCGTGGATCAGTCGGAATGACGACGGCAGCGGCAATGAAGGCGGAGCCACTATCCAATCTCTTGAGCGCTTACCGGCGCAAAGAGATCTCGGGATTCGATGAACTTTTGGATGCTTCGGGCGCGGTCAGGGGCCATTGGCAACCGCTTCTCGAAGGATTGGCCGAAATCTCCGGCGCCGAGCGGGAGCTTCGTTCCGCTCGTCTTGCGCGTCGCGTCCGTGAGACCGGTATTGCCTATGATATTTTCGCCGATCCCCACACCGCCCCGCAGCGGTGGACACTCGATCTGTCGCCTGTCGTCATTTCGGCGAGCGAATGGCACGGACTGGAAAGGGCCCTGGTTCAGCGCGCCCGATTGTTCGATGCGCTGCTGAATGACGTCTACGGCGAGCAGCATCTGCTGCGGCTAGGTCTCGTTCCAGCCGAACTAATCTTTTCGGACGCCGCCTATCTCCTTCCGTGCAACGGTATCCTGCCGAATGCCGGCGGCCTGATGTTCTACGCAGCCGATCTCGCGCGCGGCGATGACGGCAAATGGCGCGTCATCGACAATCACACCGAAACGTTGGCAGGTATCGGGTTCGCATTGGCCAACCGGGTCGTCCACACCCACGTCGCCGGCGATTTCTTCAAGAACTGCAATGCTCGCCGCTTGGCGCCCTATTTCCAGGAGCTACAGTCGACACTGACGCTCCATAGCGGCCGCGAAAATGCACGCATCGCGCTCATGACGCCGGGGCCGCATCACGAGGACTATTTTTCGCATGCCTATCTCGCGCGCTATCTCGGCTATTTGCTCGTGGAAGGGCACGATCTCAAAACGAGGAACGGGCAAGTCTATCTGAAGACGCTCGAAGGCCTGAAAGAAATCGATCTCATCGTGCGCTGCATCGACGGCAAGTCGAGCGATCCTCTGGAGCTCGACCCGACGGGCTTCATCGGTCCCTCGGGCCTGCTCAGGGTCTGCCGCAGGTCGCCCCGCATTGTGGTCAACGCGATTGGAACGGCGCTCGCGCAAAACCGCGGCCTTGGGCCGTATCTGCCGCAACTCGCTCACCACGTTCTCGGCGAAGAACTCGAACTGTCCGATGCTCCCCGCCGCTGGCTCGGCGATGCCGATGCACGACAGGAACTCTTCGCCCACCCTGAGCGGTTCATTATCCGCAAGGCTCAGGAAGGCACCGGCCGTCCGGGGCAGGCCGCACTCGGATGGGAAGCCCGTGGGCTTTCGACGCCCGATCGAGACAAGATGAAACGCGAAATCGCCCTCCATGGTGCGACGCTCGTTGCAGAGGAGAAGGTCGGATTTAGCTCGGCTCCGGTTTATGGGAAGGAAGGGCTTGTCCCGAAGCCTTTCGCGGTACGCTTCTTCGTTTCCAGAACGGCCTCCGGCTATCAGGTCATGCCGGGCGGGCTCGCGATGAGCATCGATCCGGAGCGCGCCGTGGCGTTAAGTGCGCCCGACGGCCAGACCCGCGACGTCTGGGTGCAGTCCGAAGGCGAGCAGGCGCCGCATGTCAGCCTATGGCGGCCGACATTGGCGACCGCTCGGGTCGAGAGATCGCAGCGTGTCATCCAAAGCCGCGTCGCCGACGATTTGTTCTGGCTTGGCCGTTACAGCGAGCGGGCCGATTGGACGATGCGCGTGCTACGCGGCGCACTCCGGCGCGTCGAAGAGGACAGCGGCCCCGATACTGGTCGCCGTGCGGCGCGCAAGTGCCTCGAAGTGCTTCTCGGCAAGGATCTCAGCATCGTCACCGGCGGCCGCGAAACACCAGCCGACGTCGAAATCGAACGGCTGTGCACTCGTCTCATCACCAGCGGTCTCGGCTCGCGGACGCTCGAACGCACGCTCGACGGGCTTTATCGCGTTGCTCACCTCGTGCGTGATCGCCTCTCGCTCGAAGCTTGGCAGACGCTGAGCAAATTCAGATCGGGCGAAGCCTGGAGGGAGGCCCTGAACTCCGCGCAGCCCGTCGAAGTCCTCGACATCCTCGACGAAGGGCTCGCATCGATCGCGGCCTTCAACGGCTTCATGCACGAGAACATGACCCGGAACTTCGGCTGGTCATTTTTGGATATGGGCCGCCGCATCGAGCGCGCGCAAAACCTCAGCGAAGCCATTCTCACGCTGTTCATTCCCGTTCCGGACCCTGAGGAAGCATCAAGCAGTCTCCTGCTCCTGCTCGAGCTCGCTGACAGCTTCATCACGTACAGGTCGCGCTACAGGCTCGATCCGATGCTGGCGCTGGTCCTCGATCTTCTGCTGCTCGACGAAGCAAACCCGCGTAGCCTTGCGTATCAGCTCTCTGCCATTGCCCGGCACCTCGAAAGTTTGCCCGACGCGCACAACGGCGCCGGCTTGCCTGAAGATCGCCGGCTCATCCTCGCGCTTCTGACCTCGATCCGTTTGGCTGATGTCGAAGAGATGGCAAAGGAAGAGAACGGCGCCATGCTCGAACGGCTGCTGATGGATCAGCTCGACATGCTGCCTGAGCTTTCCAACGAAATCTCGCGTCACTATTTCAATGTGATGGACGAGGCCCCGCATAGAACGCACACGAGGGTCGACCCCTCGATATGAATTTCGATATCAGCCATAAAACCCATTATCGCTATCGCTCGACGGTGGTGCAGTCGCTGCACCTCGTTCACATGTCGCCCCGCACACTTCCGGGGCAAATCGTTCGCCACCACAGCCTGCTTGTCGAGCCCGCACCCGCATCCCGGCAGGACGGCGTCGACGCATTCGGAAATATCGGGGTCATCCTCGATATCGAATCCCCCCATAAGGAGCTCGTGCTGTTGGCGCGGAGCACGGTCGAAAAATTACTGCCGCCCCCGATTGACCTCCTCGCGACGACGCCGTGGGATGGTCTCGATTATCGATTGCTTCGGGCGGCGAACGAGCGCGACGTCCACGTCTTGCTCTTCCGATGCGCGTCAAGACTGACGACACCGACCATCGAGATCGCGGACTACGCCGCCCCGTCGTTCGCGCCCGGCCGGCCCGTACTTGATGCGGCGATGGATCTCACGATGCGGATGTATAACGATTTCAAATTCGACCCGCATGCGACCGATGTCTCGACGCCGATTGCGCAGGTATTTCGCACCAAGCGCGGCGTCTGCCAGGATTTCGCACACGTCGCGCTTGCGTGCTTCCGGTCGCTGCGGATACCGGCACGTTACGTCAGCGGCTATCTCCACACGCGGCCGCCCATTGGGCGTCCGAAGCTTCAGGGCGCGGACGCGACCCACGCCTGGATCTCCGTCTGGTCGCCGGAATATAGCTGGGTCGATCTCGATCCGACCAACGGCATCCTCGTTGGCGACGAACATGTGACAGTTGCCTATGGACGAGATTATGACGACGTCAGTCCGATTAGCGGCGTTCTTCGTGGCGGTGGCGAGCATTCCGTCAACGTGGGCGTCGACGTCAATATGATCGCCGCGACGGCCGACGCACTGAGCGGCCGCTGACGATTCCCGATAGTTACTTTTCTGTGCCCTCTTGCAAGAATTCCGGGCCGCTTGCATTTGTCCCGCGGGCTGGCGACGCCGCACCTTTGCGCAAGATAACGGGGCAGAAAATGCTCATTCGCGATACATCCGAGGGATATGGAATAGTCTCGCGGCTATTTCACTGGCTGATGGCGATAGCGATTTTCGCCATGTTCGTGCTCGGCCTATGGATGGTCCGGCTCGGCTACTACAGCCCCTATTACAATTCGGCACCCGACCTTCATCGCAGCGTCGGAATGGTCCTTCTCTTCGCGCTGCTCGTGCGCTGGCTTTGGCGGGCGGTCAATCCCAAGCCCTCCGATGCCGAGCTTTCGCCGATAGAGCGGAAAGCCTCCTACACGGTTCATTGGGGGTTCTACGTACTGATGCTCGCTCTGATGATCAGCGGCTATCTGATCTCCACACCGGATGGCGATCCAATCAGCGTCTTCGGCTGGTTCGAGGTTCCGTCGCTCGTCCAGATGCGCGGACTCGAAAGCCGCGCCGGCTACGTTCACCGGATTCTGGCCTACCTCACGATTGCGCTCGCGACCGTTCACGCTCTCGCCGCCTTGAAACACCACTACATCGACAAGAGTTCGATCCTGACGCGCATGTGGTCGGGCCCTCCATCACAATGAGTCACTTCAGAAAAAGGAAAGCACCAATGAACTTCAAGTTAGCTGCGCTCGTCGCCACTATGTCGGCTGTCGTTCTGTCGGCGCCCGCGACGGCCGCCGACTACGTCATCGACACGCAGAACGCGCACGCATCGATCGTGTTTAAAGTAAGCCATCTTGGCTTCAGCTGGATCATTGGCCGCTTCGATAAATTTTCCGGGACCTTCTCGTTCGACGACAAGAATCCCGACGCGTCGAATGTAAAGGTCGAGATCGACACCACGAGCGTTGACACCAACCTCGCCTTACGCGACAAGCATTTGCGCGGCGCCGACCTTCTGGATACCGATGCATTCCCTACCGCTACGTTTGAAAGCACCGCGGTTAAATCGGCCGGCGCGAACAAGGCAACAATCACCGGCAAGCTAACGTTGCACGGCGTGACGAAGGAAATTACGATTGACGCTGAGCATGTCGGTGGAGGCAAGGATCCCTGGGGAGGCTATCGCGATGGCTTCACGGGAACGGCGAAGATCACTCTCGCAGATTTCGGCATTTTGCGCGATCTCGGACCCGCCACGAAAGACGTCGATCTGAGACTCAACATCGAGGGTGTTCGCAAGCCATAATCTACCACCTGAAGATGGCGGCGCCGCCGGTCAAACCGGCGCCCGCCGCCGTCATCAGCAAGATGTCGCCCTGGGTATAGGGCCTGTCTGCAGCGGTAGCCGACAGCGTGAATGGGATCGTCGCCGCCGAGCTGTTCCCGAAATTTCCGATCGTCGAACGCAGGCGTTCAGGCGGGATATCGAGCTGACGCGCGATGGTGTTCATCATGCGCGCATTGGCTTGGTGCGGAATGAGATGATCGACATCTGTCGCGGAAAGTCGCGCTTTTGCCAGGGCCTTCTCTGCCGATTCCGTCATCATCGCAACGGCGCCTGCATAAACGGCCTTTCCGTCGTTCATCACCATCAGGACCTCTTGCGGGTCGCGAACTTGGGCGAAAGGCTTCCGGCTGCCTCCGCCGGGAATGGTGATCAAGTCATAGTGCTGGCCCTTTGACGCGAGATGCGCTCCCACTACGCCGGCATTGTTCCGCGCGCTTGGCGCCAGCAATACGGCGCCGGCGGCATCGGCGAAAAGCACGCTGCTCGCCCGGTCGCTCTCGTTGATACGGCGAGACAGAATATTGGCGGCGATGACAAGAACAGCCGTTCCTTGCGTACGCACGAAGCTGTCCGCCAGCGTCAGCGCATAAACGAAACCCGCACATGCCCCAGCCATGTCGATGCCGCCGGCGTTCCGCAATCCGAGGCGGTGCGCCACGAGCGGCGCCGACGGCGGCAGCAGGTGATCCGGCGTCGAAGTTGCGAGCAGCAACAGTCCAACGTCGTCATGCGATAAATCGGAGCGCGACAAAGCCATCTCGCCGGCCTTCACCGCGATATCGGAAAGCGCCTCTCCCTCGGCAACATATCGCCGTGCTTCGATGCCGGTGCGCCGCTTGATCCATCCGGCCTCAAGTCCAAGACGCGCCTCGATCTCGCTGTTGGGCACGATGCGTTGCGGCGCGTAGTGGCCATGGCTAACGATCTCCACGCCGGTCATGCGAGCACCTCATCCACCGCTTCGCCAACGGCGCGGTATACGAACTTGAGCTCATCTTTTGTCGTACAGTAGGGAGGCATGACGTAAACCGTCGATCCCAGAGGGCGAAGAAGCACGCCGCGATCCAGCAATCGGGCGCGCAGCTTCAGTGCTATATCGGCAAGATAGCCTGATTGGATACCCGAAAGCTCGAACGCCGTTATTGTCCCAAGCTGGCGAAGGCCCGAGAAGCGGGTGTCGCCCTCCAAGTCCTTGAGGCACAAGGCTTGGTTCTGGGTCAGTGCCAGAATGCGCTCGATGACCGGTTCCGTGCGCCAGATTTCGAGATTGGCCGCCGCCGCCGCGCACGCAATCGGGTTGGCCGTGTATGAGCTTGAATGAAAGAACGTCCGCGCGCGATCTTTTGAGAGATGGGCGTCGTAAATCGGCGCGCTGCACAGCGTCACGGCGAGCGGCAGCGATCCGCCCGTCAGGCCTTTTGCCGCGCAAAGGATGTCCGGTGAGATCCCGGCCTGCTCGCACGCGAATATGGTTCCCGTCCGGCCGAAGCACGTCATCACTTCGTCCGCAATAAAGAGAACGTCGTGTGCCTTGCAGATCCGATGCATTTCTTTGAGCGTGTCCGCATCGTACATCAGCATGCCGCCGGCGCCGAGGATCATCGGCTCGCAAATGAATGCAGCGACGTCGCCCTTGCGGCAGGCGATTTCGAGAGCGTCGAATGTCGGCTGCGCGTGGTGCGACTTGGGAAACGGAATGCGCCCGACTTCGAACAGCAGCGGCGCATAGGCCGTGTTGAAAACCCCGCGAGCACCCGCCGACATCGTACCGATGGTATCGCCATGATAGGCGTGCTCCAACGCGAGAATGCGTGTTCTCGGGCTTCCTATATTGCGACAATAGCCAAGCGCCATCTTGAGCGCGACTTCGACGGACGTCGAACCGCTATCCGAAAAGAAAACATGCGCGAGCCCGCCCGGCACGATCTTCATGAGGCCGGCCGCAACCGCTTCCGCGGGCTCATGCGTAAAGCCCGCGAAGATGATCTGGTCGAGCGTCGCAGCCTGGTCACGAATGGCCGCGATGATCTTCGGATGCCGGTGGCCGTGCGTGATGACCCACCAGGACGAAACGCCATCAAAGATGCGCTGCCCGTCGGCGGCTTCGAGCCAAGCGCCCTCGGCTCCGGCGATGCGACGCATCGAAGGTTCGAGCGCATGCTGCGTGAAAGGGTGCCAGATCGGCGACGGCGTCATGGGCCAACGGCCCCGATGTCGAGAACATCCGCTACCGAGAAGTTTTCAGCGAAGGCATTCTGCAGACTGTCGGCGTCGAGAACTGCGAGGCGCGGCAGACGACCAAGTCGCCTAACGCCTCCGAACGCAGTGATTGTCCGCTCGCTGTCGGCATTCTCGTCGCCGAGGAACGCCACGCCGAGCAATGGGATCGCACGGCGCTTCAAAGCTTCGATCGATAGCAAGGAGTGGTTGATCGTACCGAGACGGGTCGAAGCGCAGAGAATGACAGGCAGTCTCCACTGCGCCAGCAGGTCGATTTGCAGTAATCGCCGCGTCAGTGGCACCATGAGCCCGCCTGCTGGCTCGATAACGAGCGGCGTCGGTAATCCGAATGGCGAAAGCTTCTTGGGATCGATTTCGATCCCGTCGCGCTCGGCGGCATAATGCGGCGAGGCTGGCGTGTTCAGTCGATAGGTTTCCGGAAGAATGCGGGCGGGCGCAAGGCCGCTCAATTGCTCGACAACCTCTGCGTCGGTCTCGCCAGCAAGGCCTGCCTGCACCGGCTTCCAGTAATAGCCATCAAGAGCGCTTGTCAGCGCCGCGGAAAAAACGGTCTTGCCGACATCCGTATCGGTGCCGGCAACCACGATGCGGATCGTCATGCCGCATTCTCCGCTTCTGCCGCAGCAATATCGTCAATGAGGCGCGTGATCGCCGCTTCGTCGACGTTGAGCGTGATTGTCAGCCGAAGCCGCGACGTGCCCTCGGGAACCGTCGGCGGCCGGATCGCGCGAATTCCGTAGCCGCGGCTCTTCAGGACGTTGGCCAATGCCACCGCCGAACCATCGCTTCCGATGATGATTGGCTGGATTTGCGATCCCGACGGAACGAAGCGGGTTTTCGCTTTGAGTTCGCGTGACGCAAACGCTATGAGGCTGTGCAACCTTTCCCGTCTTTCAGGCTGGCGGCGGCAGATGTCGAGCGATGCCCGCACCGCCGACGCGATAAGCGGTGATGGCGCAGTTGCATAAATGAATGCTCTCCCTCGATTGACGAGAAAATCGTGGATCGTGCGCGACGCGATCACGAGCGCCCCCATGGCGCCGAGCGCCTTCCCGCATGTGTGCAAAGTAATGACGTTGTCGTTGCCTTCGAGATGGGCGGCGAGGCCGCGCCCGTCGGGACCGAAGACACCCGTTGCGTGGGCTTCATCGACGACGAGCGTCGCGTCGCGTCGCGTCGCGATCTCGAAAAGATCGTCGATCGGCGCCCGGTCGCCGTCCATGCTGTAAAGGCTTTCGACGACGATCCACGGCTGCCCGGCTCCGCCGCGCGCGCGCCAGGCTCCGATCGCATCATCGAAAGCTTGCGCATCGTTGTGGCGAGCTCCTCCTGTTACCTCCGCCTTCGACAAGCGCATACCTTCGTGCGCGCTGGCATGAACGAGTTCGTCGTAAACAATAAGGTCGCCGCGCGCCGGCAGCGTCGAAAGCAGAGCCGTATTGGCAATGAATCCGCCGCCGAAAAACAGCGCCGTTTCGCCACCGAAGAATTGTGCGGCTTCCTGTTCGAGCATCTCGTGCTCGGGGTGATTACCGCGCAGCAAACGCGATCCGCCTGCGCCGACGGGCACGCCGCGCCCAATCGCCTGCTCGACAGCCTCCGCAAGCTCGCGCGATTGCGCCAGACCGAGATAGTCGTTCGAGGTGAAATCGATCCCGTGCGCCGTTTCGAGAGTCCTCAAACGCCCGCGGCGGAAGAGTGCGTCGAGCGCACGCTCATGATTGGAAGGCATCCTGATGTTCCGCGCAGGCCGCGGGCTCATGGTCCGAGGATTGGTCGATGTCGAGCTCAAGCGCCGAAAGCCCGAGTTTTGAAAAGAGCTTGCTATCCTTGTCCTCGCCCGGATTTTCCGCCGTGAGCAGCGTATCGCCGACGAAGATCGAGTTGGCGCCTGCAAAGAAGCAAAGCGCCTGCATCTCATCACTCATTTCGGTGCGGCCAGCTGACAGTCTGACGAACGACTTCGGCATCATGATGCGTGCGACCGCAATCGTGCGCACGAAATCGATGGGATCGATCCGATCCGCATTTTCAAGCGGCGTGCCCGGAATGGCGATCAGCATGTTGATTGGAACGCTCTCGGGATGCTCTTCCAGATTGGCGAGCGTGACCAGCATATCGACGCGATCCTGGCGTGCTTCGCCCATCCCGACGATGCCGCCCGAGCAAACTTTCATGCCGGCGTCGCGAACGCGCGCCAGCGTATCCAGCCGATCGGCGTAGGTCCGCGTCGTGATGATCTTGTCGTAGTACGCTTCCGACGTATCGACGTTGTGATTGTAGTAGTCGAGACCGGCGTCGCGCAGCTTGAAGATGTCGTCGTCCGAAAGCATGCCGAGCGTCATGCACGTCTCCATGCCGAGCGCCTTGACGCCCTCGACCATGGCAACGACGACGTCCATGTCGCGCGCCTTGGGGCTCCGCCAAGCGGCGCCCATGCAATACCGCGTCGCGCCCGCCGCTTTGGCCTTCTTGGCCTCTGTTATGACCCGCTCGACCTCCATCAGCTTCGAAGCCTTGAGGCCGGTCTTGTGGTGTGCGGACTGGCTGCAGTAGCCGCAATCTTCCGCGCAGCCGCCCGTCTTGATCGACAGCAGGCGGCTCATCTGAACTTTATTGGGGTCGAACGACGTCCGGTGCACGCTTTGAGTACGGAAGAGCAAATCCATGAACGGAAGATCGTAGAGCGCCAGAGCTTCGGCGCTGGTCCAGTCGTGACGAATTGCGGGGCCGCCGCGGCTGACGGTACGGCTGGAAGCAACGAGTCGAGCAACGGTTGAGGTCATTCAGGTGCGATCTCCGCAGGGGCCGACACCGCCCCGATCCGGAGATGATGTTTGCACCGCTTCCAGCCCGGCTAGCAACCGCCAAAATGCCTCCCCGATCCGCAAAAGCTGCCGGAGATGGCACAGAGCGGCTTCCTGGGCCTTTAGTTAAGATCTTCCGGGAGCGCAGGGAGAATGCCGAAGGGCACGCCATCCTCCGCGAGGCTGCGGGCCTCTTCGAGGGTAGAGCTTCCTCGAATTTGGCGTTCTTCGATATCCCCAAGGTGCATCTTCCGCGCCTCGTCGGCAAAGCGCGGCCCGACGTCTTCCGAGTTTTCGATGACACTTTTCTTGATCGCGCGCAGCGCTTCAAGCGCAGCCTTGGCATCTGCGTTGTGCATCTGGAGGGTATCGGCAGTGGGTCGCTGCTCCGCCCCACGTTTCGTCACGATAGACGGCGCCATCGGCTGCTTGGTGACATCGATCGAGCCGCACAGCGGGCACGCGATCTCACCGGCGCGCGATTGGGTCTCGAAGTCGGCGCTGGCGCGAAACCAGCTCTCGAACTCGTGTCCCGAGGCACATCCGAGGCGATATTTGATCACGAGCCATGCACCAGCGACGGTGCCTTCGAGTTAGCGACTACGACATCGAAATCGCGGTCGTGCAGCAATGACGGAATTTTCCGCCTCACCTGGTCGGCATAGGCAGCGTCGATATTGGCAATGACGACGCTTGGATCGATCCCAGCTTCCGCCAAGACTTCGCCCCAGGGCGAGATGATGAGGCTGTGCCCGAACGTCTCCCGGCCGTTTTCATGTCGACCGCCCTGGCCCGCGGCGAGGATATAGGCGCCCGTCTCGATGGCGCGCGCCTTGAGAAGCGTATGCCAATGCGCTTCGCCGGTCGTACGGGTGAAGGCGGCCGGTCCAGCGATGAACTTGGCTCCAGCCTTCGCGAGCGCCCGATGAAGGGCGGGAAAGCGCAAATCATAGCAGATCGTCAAACCGAGGCGCCCCCAGGGAAGCTCGGTGATCATGGCGCTGGGGCCGGCTTGGTAATTCAGGCTTTCGCTGTAGGACTCACCGCCGCCGAGATCGACGTCGAACATGTGAATCTTGTCGTACCGCGCGGCCACCGTCCCGTCGGGCGCGATGACATAAGAGCGATTTGCCAAGCGGCGCTCGCCGACTTTCACGGCCATCGAACCGATGTGCAGCCAGATGCGACGCTTCCGGGCAGCATCGATGAACGCCGAGAGGGCACCATTGCGCTCTTCCGGCTTCGTCTCGGCCATGAGACGCGCCTGCTCGAGTTCCATCAGCGTCGTGCATTCGGGCGTCTGAACGTATTCGGCCCCTCGATCCGCCGCTTCATTGATGAGCGCTACCGCGTCAGCCACGTTCCGCTCGACGCTACGCCCCGCTCGCATCTGAACGAGAGCGGCGCGGAATGCGGTTTTGGAGCGCGAGGACATGATCAGGAGGCCGTTAAAAGCGTATCGAGTCGACCGGAGCGTTCGAGATCGAGGAGATCGTCGCAGCCGCCCACATGGACATCCCCGATCCAGATTTGCGGAACTGTCTTACGTCCTCCGGTTCGCGAGATAAGCTCAGCACGCAAATCATTGCGACCGGTGAGATCGACTTCCTCGAAGGCAGCGCCTTTGCGCCGCAATAGGTCCTTGGCCATGTGGCAGTAACAGCAATGGCCAGCCGTGTAGACCGTCACCTTCTGCATCTCTTCGGCGCCTCTCAACACGCCAATCGAAAAATTCGAATCAAAGGTAACCCGTTCTCGAGGTCATGCAACCTTGCTTCGTTGATTTGCGCCGCTGTGCCGCGTCTCGGCCACGTCCTATGCAGTCTCAGGAATAACGTTCTGAAACAATCGCTAGGGCGAGCACGTCGACACGGCGGGCACCGGCGCGCTTCAGGGCGGTGGCCGCGGCGGACGCCGTTGCACCGCTCGTGATCACATCGTCGATCAAAACTATGGCTTTTCCAGAGACCTTCGGCAATTCGTTCGCAGGGACACGGAAAACGCCTGCCACATTTCGCATGCGCTGCGCCCGGCTGAGGCCGATTTGGTGCGGCGTGGAGCGGCTTCTTACCAGCGCGAAAGGATTGACCGGCTTGCCGGTCCGCCGTCCGGCTTCCGCCGCCAAGATCTGCGCTTGGTTAAACCGGCGGGAGAGAAGTCGCCATCGCGCCAGCGGTACCGGTACGAGCAGATCGGCATCGGAAAGTAGCTCGCTGCCGGCGTCCGCGATCCAACGTCCGAAAAGACGCCGGGCGTTATGGCTGTCGTGGAATTTGAACCCATGAATAAGAACGCGCATCAGCCCGTCAAAACGGGCAACAGCCCTTGCGCGATCGTAATCCGGAGGCTCGGCCACGGCAGCGGCCGAAAGCATCGGAGCGCCGGTATCGAATGGCAGCGGCACGCCAAGACGGTCGCACAGTGGCGGCCGGACGAAATCGATCCGCCGCCAGCACGCCGGACAGAGGGCATCGTGGTCCATGATCAGGCGCGGGCAAGGCCAGCGACCATGATGACACTGTGCCGGACGGCCACGCGGATGCCACGCCACTTCCTGCCGATGACACGATGTTTCGTATGCCGGACGTCGAGCGGATGACTGGCGTGAAGAAGAGCACGATCAAGCGCATGGTCGCAGCCGGCACCTTCCCGAAGCCGCTGCGTATTGGCATGCGTGCTCGCGGGTGGTTAGCGAGGGACGTGAAGGCCTGGTGTGAAACGCTCTCTGAGCAACAACGTCGCCCACGCCAGTGACGCGGGATGGCTCGCGAGATCGTTCGCGCTGGATTGATACAGGAAAGGGGGTGGGGGTTCGCGCGCGTCCAGAAAGGGGCCGGCACCCAAAAATCCGCGCGAAGCATCATCCAAGTGTAAATCGGTCGACGGACACGGGGCTCGCTTCGCCAGGATAAAACCAAGCAATCGACTGACGCGCGATGTATATGCACACCTTTCGGTGCCATCCCCTGAAAACGTGAAGAGCCGGCGCTTCCCAAATCGGTGTATGATACGCGACACTGCATTGCATTGGGTCCGGGGGGACTTCAAATGACATTGTGCCCATATAGCTCCGATGAGCTGCACGAAATACACCGCGTGCTCGAAGAGATAATCGCGGAAGCAAAGCAATCGTCTCCGAACATGGACGTCGACGACATCATCGAGCGCCTGTTCGATCGGGCCGACCAAGGCGAGCGCGATCCTAATAAATTACGCGCAGCGGTGTTCGGACGGGCGGCGTAGAAAAAACGCCAACACCCCATTTCTGTCGCGGCCGATCAACATGACCTTCGAGTACTATCGCTTCGCCGGGTCCGCCGGCTTATCCATCTTATCGATGGTTGCGGCGTTGACGGAACGACCGTCCGCTGGACCGTTCTTTGTCGGGTCTGCCACGATGGTTGGATGGGGTTCAATCAAGTTGCCGTAAAAGTGCCAGCCCGTCGCAAGGCCTAAGGCAGCGAACGCTACTAAGATTGCCGAGACGCGGAACACCGTCGTGCGCGTGCTTCGTTCGCGTACGGGAGACGCCTGTTCGATCTTGAAAGCCATGACCGATTGCTCCTCTCTTGCTTAAGAGGTGAACTGTCGCGCAAAGCTCCTGTTCCCGCCTATTTCGTGGCCGGCTCAAACGCCGTCACGCTAATGAAGCATGGAAAGGATGTGACGGCGCCTGTTCCTATTGGGTGTTCGGAACCTGCGGTAACGGCTTCACAGGAGTTCCGGTCGCCGGTTGATCAATCGACCTGTCAGCCACCTTCGTCGGGGTCGGCCCGGTTAGGTGCCCTAATTCAGTGACCGCTGCGAAAAGGATGAACCCCATCACGAGGGCTAAGGCTACAAGCGCACCTAATCCGATGCCCACGATGCCGCTTCTCTCATACGCCTCATCAACACGTTGTTCCGCACTGCGCTCTTCGCTGTTGGAAAAACGCGGGTCTGTGTAAGCAGCCATTGTTTTCCTCCATTATTGGGTATGGAGGTTAAACCGTCCTATGGTTTGCGGGGTTCCGTCCTTTTTCAACGCCGCGCTATTACTATGAGGGCCATCCATGACGAAACTCTTTTGGTGAAAATGAAGAAACCTCAACGGGGATCACAGGTCGCGGCACTTCCAATCATTATCGGAAAAGATGGGCAGGCGTACATATTGCTTGTGACGTCCCGCGAGACGAAACGTTGGGTCATTCCCCAAAGGCTGGCCGTCGAAGAAACTAAGTGACCAGAAAGCTGCCGCACGCGAGGCTCGCGAGGAAGCCGGCGTCACGGGCAAAGTCGATCGCAAACCTGTTGGGACGTACACGTACAGAAAGGCACTCCCAACCTCGTCACGGCTGATCGACGTCGTCGTTTATCCGCTGTGGGTAAAAAAGCAGCGTAAAAATTGGTTAGAAAAGAGTGAGCGGGCCAGGATTTGGGCGACGTTCGAAGAGGCCGCGAAGTTGGTGCGTGAGCCTGGACTGAAGAGGTTATTCAACGAATTAGCAAAAGAAACCAAGGGAAGCATTGTCGAAGAAAACAGCGGTTCAAATTCAAAATAGCTCGACGGCTAGCCCGAAGCAGTTCACGCTGAAGTTCTCTAAGCAGACCCCAATAGAGGCCTCGGTCCAATCCCAAATACGGCCGGGGCCTTTCTAGTTCGACGGCGATCATCGTACACAGGCAAGCCCGTCAGCGCGTTCTAGCTTTCCCCGGCCACCGTCGTCGATCTTCAACCGCGATCATCTCGCCACCGAACCGTGGATTGAACTTCTCGGCGTCGGCTGCCGCATGTTCCTTGGCGTCTTTCAGTTCCAATGCCGGATTGTTCAGCCATCTCTTTCGACAATGCCCGCGGCTCTATCCGCTTCCTTCGCCAACATCAGCGCAGCCATCATGAACACGCCAAGCGTTGCGCCCGACATCATGCCTGCGAGAAAATCCAGCATGCCCTGGTCCCTCCCCTGACGTCCCGTTACCTACCGTTATTAACGGCCAGATTGGAGAGAAAAGAAAGTCTTTGAACATCGCATCCGCTGCCAATTTATTGCGCATGCTGTGGCGCGGTCGTCGGCTGTATCGCTGACCAGAACTTGTAACCCGGGCGTGTGGAATATTCGGGACGATCAGCCGTTGTCGACGCGCCGTCTGACGCTCGATCGACGGGAGGAACATCGCCAGGCAGATACCTTGGGCACAAGCGGGGATGCGCCCAAGGTATTTTATTGGCACGGCTGGAAACTGATTAGACAGACAACTCGATTAAGGGACAATTCAACGCGCACGTCGGTAGGGAACCATCTTCGGTCCACCAAGTATTGGGCTCAGTTTGTTTGCGGCAAATAAAGGGGGTGGGTCATCTCCTGGCAGACCGACTGCGGGGATGGCCCTATGAATATGGGGGAAAAGCCAAAAAACAATTGGCGGAACAAGGCCGAGGAAGCCTTGGCATTCGCGTTGCGCCTTAGTGATCGTCAGGCCAGGAAGGCAATGCTGACAATCGCTTGCTCCTATGTCTCTTTATCTCAACGCGCCGAAAAGCTGGCGGCGGAAGGTAGTTCCGATGTTGAGAGTAATCCAGCTTTGGGCACCCCTCCGATAGAGGGTGACCACGGTTCGCCAGAGTAGCTGTTAGCGCCGCCTGGCCTTCCCCGGCCATCGTGTCCTGGCGTCGGGGTCAATCATCTCACCACCGAACGGCGCGACGAACTACTCTGCATGACTGAGCAAGCGGTTCGACTAACAAACAATTATTTCGGTCTCGAAGTGTCCTGCTAATTGCTTGCGCGACGACCGCAATTCGAGTGAAACATCCCATATCGCCCGCATACGACCAACAACGGACCGGACATAGTGCGCAAATAACCATGGCTCAAAAGACCACCAGCAATGGTCTGGACCACTCTCCATTGCACCTGTTGCGTAGGGCAGTTCAGCGTGCCGAAGAACAATTCCAACTGGCAACTGGTAAAAGCGGACTGACGCCTTCTCAGTACTTCATACTCCTCACGATTAAAAACGCGGAAGGGCTGAACCAGAAACAAATAGTGGAGATGACTGGAGTTGATCGATCGACGATGACAGGATCTATAAGGCGTTTACAGAAAAAGGGATTTATCAAGCGGCGTAAAAAGCCTGACGACCACCGCGCCTATGAGGTCAGATTGACAGACGAAGGCCGCAAGATACTTGAGCTGAATACCCCTCTCGCCCGGCAATTTGACCAACGATTGCTTGCTACGTTGTCGGCTCCAAAACGAGAGCTATTCTTGCAAAGCCTGCACGAGATCATCGAGGTTCTATCTCGGTAAGCGTTATAGATCCGTCCGCGATTGGGCCGCTTACTTATTTGAGCTGGCCTTCATGCGTTCAGCAAAGGGATTGAGGCGGGGCGCTTTTATACGTCGCATCTACGAGGGATGAGTTAAACGAGTTCCTAACCGTTGCGAAGAACGCGCAACACTCAGTCGTCTTGCAAGCTCAGCCAGCAATCGGCAGCAAGTTCCAGGCCAGTGAAAATGGCTGCGAGTGCAAGCAGGTCTGCGAGTTCGCCAAGCATATACCCACATTAACTCCCGTTGTGGGCTTCAACCATCGTAGTGCTGACACAGGGTCAACGAGCAATCACGCGCCGTGCAATAACTTGCCGAAAATACCGATAAAGAAAAGCGCCTGCCAAACTTCCCCTGATCGTCATAAATCTATACAAAGACGTTCAATAATACTCTTCCGTTATTCGCCGACGACCGCTTTACGGCGCCGATTTCAACCCAATGGAATGATGTACCCAACCGATATTGCCGGAGTACAGTTTCATGCCCACCAATCCACTGACGCTGCTCAATATATGCCAAGCGATCAGGCAAACACCGCAAGACGCGTTGCTTTCCATTGATCGCGAAACTCTTCTGGCCACACGCCGCGTGCTATTGGCGCTCAAGGCCGAAGTCGACAGCGCGCTTCACAGGCTCGCGTTCGTCGACGAGCACCGGTTGAACTAGTGTTTGCGTGAATTTCCAGGTTTGCGGTATTGCTCGACATCGTATCGGCGCTCCGCGAAGGTTGTCTCGCCCATGTCTCGAAGCAACGAGATCGCAAGATCGAAACGGTAATCCGCTCGGCCCTCTCGATAAACTACCGACGCGAGGAGCCGCGCTTTGGCAAGCATATCTTGAGGGCTGAGAGCCGCGATTAGCGAAGCAAGCCTTAGGGCCTCGCGGGTCTCGGCGGCCAAACGAGGGCAATCCACGGCGCGACTGTCTTGCTTAGCTTGCGCCTCAAAGCCCGGCTTCGCGATTTCCGCTAGCTTCACTATGGCCTCCCGCGATTATTCATGCGGGGATTTTAGCCGCTGTCACGAGTTGAGGCTTGACCGGACGTCGATGCTTTTTGTCAGCAGACTGACTATTTGCGCGCGCGGATGGCAGTCCACTAGGGCGCTTGGACGATCTCAGCGCAATTGCGGCGGAGGAATTCAGAGGCCCAAGACGGGGTCGACGTCTTTTGCGGGACATCTCCCCGTTGGCCCAAACCACTCTTCAAGCTCCCGCAGGCGTTCGTGTGAAAATTCTCGCCAGCCGCGCGGTAAAAGCCCGATGATGTCACTATCAATACCTTCGAGAGATAACCACTCCATGTCTCCGAACAGCGGACGTTCGTGGCCTATTCTGCGCACCCTTGCCGCGAGTACGATTTCATGATCCACGCCCACCGAGATGATGCCTTTCGGGTCGTCAAGCTCGGACGCCAGAACAAAGGCCGGGCATAGCCGATAAGCCATGTAATCTGAAATGAGTTTGAGCTGATTTGTACGCTCTGCTTTTTCCTCGCACATTGACATGCCGATACGAACGTGCCCCTCCGCCGAGAGAATACGGAACTGCATTTTGATGGGACTTGGATGGACAGTGTCCGCAAGCTGCCGCGCTCGCGTCAATTCATCAATGACCAGCCGACGCATGTTCCCGCTCCCCTTCGGCCTATCCAGGATTGAGAGAGAAGCGCTTGCCGATGAATTTTAAGTTGTCTGTTACCTAGGTAACAGAGCGAGACGGCACCTGTTAACGTAAAGGCGGTTCTTCGTACGTTTGAAGACAACGGCAACTGGACGATGACGGAGCAAGAGCCGAACACCTGACACGGTATGCGAGGTCGCGGGCTAATCGGTTTGTTTGGGTGAAAGCTTCGGGTTGGAACTGATTGCGCGGGAGATTTGATCGTCATTGTACGCCGTTTTTAACGACTTCGGCGAAGGACAACGATATTGCGATGAAGCGCCCAGAGGGTTCGACAGGGCGTAAGGCTGGTGCAGCATACCGTCTCGTGCGCACCACCTTCGGGCGTCGGCTCCTCGCACGGCTGGCGCCCATCTATCCCCCGCTTAGGATTATCTCACCTAGCGCCTATCAGCGACCCACTTCACGCCGACAAAAAGCGCAAAGCCTGCTGTAATTGCGACCGCCAAAGTTGCGGGCGTGTTGGTGACCGCGCACAATCCAGCGACGCAGATCAGAAGCCTTCTATAAACCCAAGCCACCAATTGAGATTGAAGCGCGCCTTCATCGTTAGTGTATTCGACGGAACCGTATGGTGTGGAGGTGCCCAATTCGCTATCAGTATTGGTCTCTCGATCTTCCGAAGAGGGTAGATCGTAGCAAAGCCAGAAACGAGAACGAATTGGGAGACAAATAATGAGAATATTGCTGTCCTTGATCGCGCTCTTGGGCGTGATTGCAATCGCGGATGTCGGTCTAAGTCCAAGCGCAAACGCGACCGTACTGACCAGCGATGTCCATGCGCTGAAGACTGGGCAAACCAGTGTCGTCGAGAAGAAGGCATACTATCGTCGTGGCTATTATCGCGGCGGCTATTATCGTCGTGGTTATTATCGCCGAGGTTACGGCTACGGCTACGGCTACGGTCGCCGCTGCTGGTGGCGTTACGGCCGGCGCATCTGCCGTTGGTGATGAGGTAAGAACTCTAAATTGTGTGCCCATGATCTTCGGGCGCCGGTCATCCCCTGGCTGGCGCCCACTTACTCGTACCCTTGAAGTGGCGCGAATGGTTCAAGAGATGAGGACCGCGATGCGTAGGGTGGTGTTGGGTGCGCTCCTGTGTGGAGCATTGTCGGGCGGTGTGGCAGCACTTGAGGGCCAGGTTGAAAGCCCGGACACCTTAAAGGCGTTCACGGGGATCTGGGCCCATTCGGAAGATGACTGCCAAAAGAAGATGAGCGGCGCTCTCGATAGGGGCGACCTCGACCGAGTGCAGACCTCGTCCTATGAACTCGTCGGCATCTACGAGGACGGGCTCGACATGCTGTACCAGCCGGTCAATTGCTTAGCTTCCAACATTGGCAAGCAGGAGGACGTCGTCGAGTTCCGCGCCTCGTGCCGGATCAAGGACAATCTCGCCGGTGAGAGCGAACGCGTTCTCGCGAGGCGAAGACCCCCCGCATCAGATAGTGGTTCCATGGTATTCCCATGGTTTATTTTTGTGGGCCCGGATGAATGATCCGGTCTTAGATGAATTGCTGAGAGTAATTAGGTCGCTGGCCTAACTGACGCAATGGCGCGATAAAATGCCAATGCAACCGAGCGGACAAGCTACAATCTGGACTTGCAAAAATCCGAGATCGGATAATGGATCCATGATCCGGGTTTGGCAGCCGAGACAGAGCGGAGGCAGCAGCATGTCGAGGGCTGCGCGTCGAAGTCCGGCGAGAGCATGAAAGCGCATCAGAAAGCCGCCGCGGGCGCTTGACGCCTCGTCCGTCTCTGCTTCTTGCTCAACAGCGATACTGTTCGACATTGCGCTACCCTAGCGCAACGCGCTAACGCCAGCGAGAGCTTCTCGGCGGGCCCCGAGAGGCCTCCTTCTGGAAAGACAGACGATGGCCGCCGCGCCGCAGATTTTCGATCGCAAATTGCTCCGAATGCGGCGCGATCGCATCGCCAAGGAACTCGCCCAGGAACTTGCCAAGGAAAGCGCCGAAGCGAGTATCCCGGATTTCTTGCTGGAACGCGTCGCCGATGACTTCACAGAGCGGCTTGCCATTGTGCGCCGGGATTTTCCGGTTGCCGCCAGCCTCGGCGCCTATCACGGGCTCTTGGCGGACCGCCTGAGAAAGCTACCGACGATAGGAAAAATCATCGATGTTGAACCGTCTCTGCCTTCCCTGCTTCGAGCCTCGGATCTGAAGGTCGTTGCCGACGATGAAGCGTTGCCATTTGCGGAAAACAGCCTCGATCTCGTCGTCTCCGGCCTGTCGCTCCAACTCGTCAACGATCTTCCTGGTGCTCTCATCCAGATCAATCGCGCCCTGAAGCCCGACGGGCTTTTTCTTGGCGCTATGCTCGGCGGCGAAACGCTGAAAGAGCTGCGGGAAGCCTGGCTTCTTGCCGAAGACGAGCTTCTCGGTGGCGCTTCCCCTCGTGTCGCGCCTTTCGCCGATGTCCGCGAGCTTGGCGGTCTTCTGCAGCGTGCAGGCTTCGCGCTGCCGGTCGCCGACAACGACCTGATCGAGGTGACGTATTCGTCGCCTCTCGCCTTGATGCAGGAAATCAAGGCGATGGCAGCCAGCAACATGCTCATCGAGCGCCGCCGGACGCCGGTGACGCGCGGCCTGCTGTTACGGGCGGCGGAAATCTATCAGCAGCGTTTCGGGCTTGCCGGCGGCCGCGTTCCGGCGACGTTCGAAATCGTGACGCTGACGGGGTGGGTGCCGCACGAAAGCCAGCAGAAGCCGCTGCAACCTGGATCGGCTAAGGTCAGTCTGACAGAGATCCTGAAGCCCCACTCAAAAGATCCCTGAGCCACGGAATGAGCGGTTCGTCCGCCGGCGGCATCGGATAGCGCGAGAGATCGAGCGCTCTCACCCATTTCACGGCTTGGCCCTCGCGCGGTGTGATCTCGCCATCCCACGTGCGGCAGAGATAAAGCGGCATTAGAAGATGAAAGTTCTCGTAGGCATGGCTCGCGAAGTTGAACGGCGCGAGACACGTTCGGCAAAGCTCGATATCGAGTTCTTCCTTGAGTTCGCGGCAGAGCGTGTCTTCGGGCGCCTCGCCAGGCTCGACCTTGCCGCCGGGAAACTCCCAAAGACCGGCCATCGTTTTACCCTCGGGCCGCTGGGCGATGAGGACTCGTTTATCGTCGTCGATAAGTGCAACCGCGGCGACGAGCAGCAGCGGCTTCATGTGCGACGCTTCAGGAGGTACGCCGTCTCCTTGACTTGGGTAGCTCCGCGCCTTTGCAGATTGAGATTAGCGCTGCCGTTGAGCCCGTCGCGTGCCTCGAGCACCTGAATGTCAAACGCGGGCCCATAAAGATCGCGAACTTCTTTGTCCGATACCGCGAACGGCGGACCGACCATATCGCCTTCCGGATAGTCGATCGTGACGAGGAAGATGATCGCATTCGGCGGCAGGATCCGCGCCAGCGTCTCGGCATAATAAGCGCGCATGCCGGGCGGCAGCGCAATCAACGCGGCGCGATCGTAAACAGCCACGACGTCCTTGAGCACCTCGGCTTCGAGATCGAAAAAATCACCGCGATAGAGTGTGAAAGGCCCGGCGGAATATATCTCGAACTGCCCTGAGAACGTCTCGTTCGGCGTCTGCCCGCCCTCTGCAAAGAACTCGCGGACCGCGATGTCGGACAACTCGATACCGATGATGCGATGCCCTTGCGTAGCAAGCCAGACCATGTCCCGGCTTTTGCCGGCCAGCGGCACGAAAACCGCACTTTGCGGCGCCAGATTGAGTTGCGGCCAGAAACGCTGGAGCTGCGCGTGGATCTGCTGCTGATGAAACCCGATGTCGTGGTGTTGCCAACGCTCGTGCCAAAAGGCTTTATCCATCGGGTCTCAGCTCTCAGCTCCGGTAGTCGGCGTTGATCGAAACGTACTCGTGCGTCAGGTCGCAGGTCCAGACCGTCGCCGCCGACTTTCCGACGCCGGCATCGACGCGAATGACGATCTCGCGGTTTTTCATATATCCCGCGACCGTCTTTTCATCGTAGTCCTCGGCGCGCTCGCCGTCGCGGGCAACGCAGTGCGGACCGAACCAGATGGCCAACTTGTCGCGATCCGCGGCTTCCCCGGACTTGCCGACTGCCATGACGACGCGTCCCCAATTCGGATCTTCTCCCGCAATCGCGGTCTTGAGAATGGGTGAATTGGCGCAGGAAAGCGCGATTTTCCGCGCCGCGTGCCAAGATTTGGCGCCCTCGACTTCGAAAGTCACGAACTTCGACAGCCCCTCGCCATCCTTTGCAACCTGAATGGCAAGATCGCGCATGAGATCGTAAAGCGCCTCGGAGAATGCCTGAAGCTTCTTTGACTTGGCCTTCGTCACAGGCTTCTGACCACGGGCCGCAGCGGTACCCGTCGCGAAGATCAGGCAGGTATCGCTGGTCGACGTATCGCCGTCGACCGTCATGCAGTTGAATGTCGTCTCCGCATGCTCGGCCAGGAGTTCCTGCAAGGCGTCCGCCGAAATCGCGGCGTCCGTGAAAATGAAGCAGAGCATCGTCGCCATGTCGGGCGCGATCATACCGGCGCCCTTGCAGAAGCCGTTGATCGTGACCTCGGTGTCGCCGATCAACGCCGTGCGCGTCGCGAGTTTCGGGAACGTGTCTGTCGTCATGATTGCCCGCGCCGCCTTCTCGAAAGCATCGGGTACGGCGCGTTTGGCGAGACCGCCGAGGAGGTGCGCAAACTTCGCCGCATCGAGCGGTTCGCCGATGACACCTGTCGAAGCGACGAAAACCTCGTGCGGTTTGCAACCGACCGCCTCGACCGCGTGTGCGACGGTGATCTCGACCGCTTCGCTGCCCTTTTTGCCGGTGAAGGCGTTGGCATTGCCGGAGTTGACGACGAGCGCTCGCGCCGCACCTTTCTTTAGATGTTTCCGGCAGGCGAGTACGGGCGCCGACGCGGTCTTCGACTGCGTGAGGACTCCGGCGACCGACGTCCCTTCGTCGAACACGGCGACGAGAAGGTCGGTACGCTTCTTGTAGCGAATGCCGGCTTCGGCGGTCGCAAACGCAACTCCCTCGATTGCGGGCAGCTTAGCAAGGGTTTCAGGCGCGAACGGCGAAACGCACGAAGCGTTAGCCATGGGATATCTCCGGTTTGACGAGGGAGCATTTTCCGGCGAGGTGGGCCCCGGTTCGTCGAAGAAAATGCGACAAACGCAAAACTCTAGGGCGTCCGACCAGCTTCAATCGGATCGGACGCTAGAAGCTCCCTGAAACAGATCGGGCCGCCATAATCAAGCGGCCCGACCAGGAATTTTGCGATGAACGTGCAGCGCGTTACGGCTTCGGCGCGTCTTTCGGTGCTTCGGGAGCCGCCGGCTTCGTTTGGCTCTGGATCATCGCATTGCGGTCGTCGACCGCCTTCTTGATCTGCGGATCGACGACCTCGATTTTCGCCTTCGCCCGGAGCCCGGTAGCTGTCTGTTGCGCCTTCTGGAGAAGCAACGACTGCACGATGCGGTCCTTGACGATCTCGAAAGCAGGTGGCTGCTTTGTCCGGCGATCCTCGAGCTTGACGAGATGCCAGCCGAACTGCGTCTTGATGGGGTCGGAAACTTGACCCTTCTGCAACGTGAAAACGACCGCTTCGAACTGAGGCACCATCTGGCCGTGGCCGAAGTAGCCGAGGTTGCCGCCGTCGTCCTTCGAGCCCGGATCTTTGGAGTTTTCTTTGGCGAGCTGAGCAAAATCAGCGCCCTTATCGAGTTTTTCTTTCAAAGCCTTGGCCTGGTCTTCGGTCTCGACCAGAATATGTCTGGCCGATACTTCCTCTTCTGGCTTCAAAAGCTTGACCTGATCGTCGTAGATCTTGCGCGCGTCAGCATCGCTGACCGACGCCTTGATGACCTTTTCGAAATAAAGCTCTCTTAGAGCCCGCCGCTTCAGATAGTTGAGGCGCGTTTCAAAATCAGGTCCCTGGTCGAGCTTCTGACCTTCCGCTGCCTCGGCGAAGAGTTGATTGTCGATGAGAAATTCGAGAAGCGAAGTCCGCTTCTGTTCGGCCGGCATGGTGCCCATATCCGAACCGATTTCGCTTTCTGCTACGGCAAGATCGCCTTCCGTTATGGGTTTGCCGTCGATCGTCGCGATGACTTTGTCCTCGGCGAATGCCGAAAGGGGCGCGGCCACACCCGCAAACGCTAAAGTCAGAGCGATAAGGGTCATGCGCTTCATCGGCGATTGGCTCCGCATTTGGGTTGAGGGCCCGAAAACGCCCGTGTGACGGCTCGTTTGGGCACGACGGCAATGCCGCACGTGGGCGGCCAGCAAGCGGGCTTCGATAGCGGCCCAAGGGGCGAAAACCAAGTTAAATCTTGGCCACGGGCCGAAAATTGCATTCGCTGGCCGGCTTGCGCGAAACATTGACAGTTGGGGGGGCGAGTTCTTATGTCTGCCGCTAATCGGATCGGGCGCGGAAGCCCGTCTCGACCGCGCAATTAGCAGCGCCGAGGGAACGTAGACGCAGGCGTGGCGGGGAGGCCCTTGCCGCGCATTTTTTGCTGAATGCTGCCCGGCGATTAGGACTGAGCCGGCCGCGCCAGGGCGCGGCCAAGACGAATTTTGTAGGACGGATCTAAACAATGCTGTCGTTCGGTGGTCTCGCTTCGAAAATCTTCGGCTCCTCCAACGAGCGAAGAGTGAAGGGTTTTCGTTCTCGCGTCGCGGCAATCAACGCACTCGAAAGCGAGGTTCAGGACCTTTCGGACGAGGAGCTCAGGGCACGCACCGATCTGTTCCGCAAGCGGCTCGAGGAAGGCACGTCGCTGGACGATCTGCTTGTTCCCGCGTTTGCGACAGTTCGCGAAGCCGCGAAGCGGACCCTCGGCCAGCGCCACTTCGACGTCCAGCTTATTGGCGGCATGGTTCTCCATCAGGGCGACATCGCCGAGATGAAGACCGGCGAAGGTAAAACGCTCGTCGCCACCCTGCCCGTTTATTTGAATGCTCTGACCCGCAAAGGCGTCCACGTTGTCACGGTCAACGATTACCTCGCCAAACGCGACGCCGATTGGATGGGTCAGGTCTACCGCTTTCTCGGTCTGACAGTCGGCTGCATCGTCCACGACATGAGCGATTCAGACCGCAAGATCGCCTACGCCAGCGACGTGACCTACGGCACGAACAATGAGCTCGGCTTCGATTATCTTCGTGACAATATGAAGATGAATTACACCGAGATGGTGCAGCGGCCGCACACGTACGCCATCGTCGACGAAGTGGACTCGATCCTGATCGACGAAGCCCGCACCCCACTCATCATTTCGGGTCCCCTCGAAGACCGCGCCGATCTTTATCAGCAGATTGACGAGATGATGAAGATCGTATTGCCCGAGGACTACGAGCTCGACGAAAAGCAGCGCCAGGTTTCGTTCACGGAAGCCGGCAACGAGAAGATGGAGCGAGCGCTCGAAGCGGTGGGCCTCTTGAAGGGCACGCTCTACGACATCGACAACGTCACGATTGTCCATCACCTGACGCAGGCGCTCAAGGCGCACAAGCTCTTTCAGCGCGACAAGGACTACATCGTCAAAGGCGGTCAGGTCGTCATCATCGATGAATTTACCGGCCGCATGATGCCAGGCCGCCGCTATTCGGAAGGCCTGCACCAGGCACTCGAAGCCAAGGAGCACGTCGAAGTTCAACCCGAGAACCAAACGCTCGCTTCGATCACGTTCCAGAACTACTTCCGCCTCTACAAGAAGCTCGCCGGCATGACCGGCACGGCGATGACTGAAGCCAGCGAGTTCATGGATATCTATGGGCTCGAAGTTATCGACATTCCGACTAATCTACCGGTCAGTCGCCTCGACGAGGACGACGAAATTTACCGGACACAGCGCGAGAAGCTCGCCGCCATCGTCCAGTCAATCGCCGAAGCCAAGAGCCGCGGTCAGCCGATTCTCGTCGGCACGACGTCGATCGAGAAGTCGGAGCAGCTATCCGAGCTCCTCAAGGACCATAAATATCTGCGCGACCTTGCCCGCTCGCTTGACGAGCAGGCAGCAGCCATCAAGCCCGGCAAGGAAGAAGAGCTCAAGAAGCACCTGACCGACATGGCGGCTTTGCTGAGCAAGTTTGCCAGCGACGCCAAGGGCAAGGGCCACCCGATCCCGCATCAGGTCTTGAACGCGCGCTATCACGAGCAGGAAGCTAGCATCGTCGCCCAGGCCGGTCATCCCGGAGCCGTGACGATCGCGACCAACATGGCAGGCCGCGGTACGGATATTCAGCTCGGCGGCAACGCCGAGTACCGCCTGCGCGATTGGATTGCAGACGAGACCGCGAAGGGAACGCCGCCCGACGAGACCTCGATCACGCAAAAGCGCGCCGAGCTTGTCACCGACGTCGCCGCCAACAAGAAGAAGGCGCTTGAGGCTGGCGGCCTTTACGTTCTCGCAACCGAGCGTCATGAAAGCCGGCGCATCGACAACCAGCTTCGCGGCCGCTCCGGCCGTCAGGGCGACCCTGGCCGCTCGAAATTCTATTTGGCGCTCGATGACGATCTGATGCGGATTTTCGGGTCCGAGCGCATGGATAAGGTACTGCAGACGCTTGGCCTCAAAGAGGGCGAAGCGATCACACACCCGTGGATGAACAAGTCGCTCGAGACCGCTCAGAAGAAGGTCGAGCAGCGCAACTTCGACATCCGCAAGCAGATCCTGAAATACGACGACGTGATGAATGACCAGCGCAAGGTCATCTTTGAGCAGCGCCTCGACATCATGGGCCAGGAAGACGTTTCCGAGACCGTCGTCGAGCTTCGCAATGAGCTGGTCGACGAGCTTGTCACCCGGTTCATCCCGCCGGCGGCCTACGCCGAGCAGTGGGACACGAAGAGCCTCTCCGAGCAGATCAAGGGCATCTTTGATCTCGACCTCCCGATCGATGCCTGGGCCGCCGAGGAAGGCATCGCCGACGAGGAGATCAGGGAGCGCATCAAAGCCGCCGTCGATGCCAAGGTCGAAACGAAGACCAAAGAGATGGGGATCGACCTCTACCGCCAGATCGAGAAGATGGTGCTGTTGCAGACGCTCGATCATCTCTGGCGCGAGCATCTGGTAACGCTCGAGCATTTGCGTCAGGTGATCGGCTTCCGCGCCTACGGCCAGCGCGATCCGCTGAACGAATATAAGTCCGAGGCCTTCATCCTGTTCGAGAGCATGCTCGGCCGTCTGCGCGAGAACGTGACGGGCCAGTTGATGCACGTCGAATTGGCGCCCCCGGACGAGCAGCCTCTCCTGCAGCCCGTCGATTTGCCGCCGATGGAGGCGCATCACGTCGACGCGACAACGGGCTTTGACGAGTTCGAGCCCGATCCTGAGTTGGCGTTGGCCGACGCAGCAATTGCCGGAGCTCGTGCTCGCCGCGCGGCGGTACCGGAGCCCGAGAAGCGCGCGCCACTCCAAAGCCGCAAGAGCGAGGGCGCGGTTGATCCGAAAGATTTCAGCAACGTGGGGCCGCGTATCCCGCAACGCGCTCTGCCCCTGCGGCTCGGGCAAGAAATACAAGCACTGCCACGGAAAGATGGATTGATCCGGGCTTCGCGGGCCCGGATCTTCTGATCAGTGCCCGTTCGTCTTCGGGCCCGCGACTTTTGTTGCTTCGCTCGCCTCGTCGGCGCTGCCGTGGCCACTGGCAATCCGGTCGGACAATGACAAGAGTACGCTCGAGACGACGAAAACGACGTGGATGATCACCAGCCACATCAGTTCCTTTTCGCGCTCGGGCGTCACCGTGCCCATAGACAAGAACTGACGCAGAAGCTGCACGGCGGAGATCGCCACGATCGACGACAGCATCTTGAGCTTGAGAGCGGCGAAGTCGATCGTACCCATCCACTCCGGACGATCGTCGTGGTTGGAATGGTCCATCCTGAAAACGAAATTCTCGTATCCCGAGAAGATCACGATAATCAGCAGCGATCCCATCAGCGTCAGATCGACAAGAGTCAGGAGCCCCAGGATCACATCGGACTCGCTTAATGTGAACGCACCCGTGGCGAGGTGCAAAAGCTCGAGCAGAAATTTGATTAAGAGAACGATGAGTGACAACGCCAAGCCAAAGTAGAATGGCGCGAGCAGCCAGCGCGAGCTGAACAGCGGATTCTCCGTTAGAAATTCGATGCGCTTTAGGATTGTCTTCTCGGCCATTCGCTAGATCCTTGCTCCGCAATCAATTTGTTCTATCGCAACCCTGGCGGCGCCATGCAAGCGCAGCCAGCCCGCGAGAGAAATGCTAGGTCCACGTAGGTCCGTAGTGGAGATGCGCAAGCGGGTCGGTGTGGTTATCGGATCAGTGGCCACGAGAACATCGGCGGCGGCGTCTCGCTCTCGAGGCTCGTCTGAATTTGCGGAATAGGGGGTGTCTTGGATTCTGCTGTTTGCGTCATCGGCTTCGGCAGGAATGGCGTCGGCGGCGGAACACCATCGAGCCACTGATCTTGCTCGCGGATGGATGCGATCGTCGGGCCACAGGCATCGAGCGGCCCAGGTAATTCACCGGACCGCGCTTCGCGAAAAATATAGCGGCCGCTGCAAACCCCGACCAGAGGCGGCCGCTTTGTACGCTCGAAGACGTCGAAGCCTTCCTTGAGATTGTTCCAGAACGGCTTCCACGGCGACGCATCCTGCGCGACCATGTTTTGATCCGTCATGCGGAAAGGCAGGATGTGCACCGGCACCATTGCCTCGCCCGCATCGATCGCCGCCATCGTCAATTGATGGATCTCTTCGGAAACCGGATTTGTCATCGCGAAGCAGCCGACCGACGAGCATCCTCCATGAATGAGAATGTCGGAGCCGGTTCGCGCTTGCGATTGATCGAGAATGTTTGGAAAGCCGATATCGAGTGACACCGGCCAGCGCCCGACATGGCGAGCCTGGGCGCGTGTGACGGTGTAATAGCCTTCGGGCGCCTGCCGGTCTCCGTCGCGGAGCTTCGGGCCGAGCGTTCCCGACCAGTGGCAGATCGGATAGGTGGCGAACAGGATGAACCCGTCGTCCTTCTGCTTCCAGATCTCGAGTTCGGACTTGGTCTTGAAGATGCGGATAAGGATCGGCGACGACAGCGTGACGCCCTTGTCGCGCAATCGCTCCTGCAGCACGGCGACGTCCGGCGTACCTGGCAATGGCAGCGCCCCGGTCGCTGCCGCGCGCTGGCGTTCGAGGCGGTCCGCGGCTACGTCCTTGAGCTCGATGGTCAGCGCATGAGCGTGACCTATCGCGACGAGACTGAACATCATCGCCGCGACAAGCTTGAGACGCGATAAGCCGAACGACACCATGGATTTACGACCGAGTACCCTGCCCTCTCGCGACAGGCACATTATCGCCCGAAGCCGGCAATTCGAAGTGACTTTTTGCCAACAGTCTGCGGGATAAGCGAAGCTGTGAACCGTTAACTCTTGGCGGCCTCGCCTGAGCACTTGTCGTCGATCGAATCGCTGCCCATCGAGCCCTTGTCTCCGGGTTCGAACCGGTAATGGCCCTCGCAGACAGAGACCCTGGGCGGCACCGAGCTCGCTTCGAAGAGGTCGTTGCCCGCCTTCAGGCTCTTCCAGAAGTCGATGTCCGGGCTGTTCGCGTTCCTTGCCACGCGTTCCGCCGACATCCGGAATGGATAGACCTGAACCTGAAAACGCTTCTGCCCGGCAGTGAGCGCCGACGTCACAAGTCGCCAGATCTCCTGCATCTGCGCGTTCGTCATCGCGAAGCAGCCGATCGACCCGCAGCCACCGTGAACCATGATCAGGGAGCCGGTCCGGCTATGCGCGCGGTCGAATGCGTTGGGGTAGCCGAGATTGAACGAACGATACCAGCGGCTGTTCGGATTGAGGGCCGTCGCATCAACCGTATAGAAGCCTTCAGGCGCCTGCCGGTCGCCCTGTTGCAGCTTCGGCCCGAAGATTCCCGACCACCGGCAGATCGGGTAGGTCGCGAAAAGGCGGAATACCCCGTCACGCTGCATCCAAAGCTCAAGCTCGAACTCGCTCTTGAAAATTCGAACCAGCACCGGCGCACCCTCCGCCACGCCGGCCTCAATGAGGCGCTCGGAAAAGCGCGAGAGGTCGGGCTCCCCCGGCATCGGCAGACCCCAGTCCCACCGCAGGCGCCGCTGGCTTCGCTCGTACTTGATCAAAGCCTTGTCGCCGCCTGGAAGCTTCGGCAGCCATTTCGGCACGGAGACGATCGCCAGCGCGGCAAGCGCCAGAATGCC
>CAVPYR010000014.1:160000-252846 GCA_963710005.1 uncultured Alphaproteobacteria bacterium | reverse complement strand
ACAAGACAATGATCGCCTTCCGAGTAAATCCAATATCGGGCAACAACAGGCGACGACTAGCTGTGATCGCTCTCGTTGTAGCTGGTGTAGGGGCCGTCGCCTCTTTGATCCTTTTGCCCCTCGGACTTTACTTTCTGGTGATAGACGAAAGCTTCTTCCCGAGTACCATCTCCTGGGACGCAAAGAACGCTTGGCTGAATCTGTGATCACGCAATCTCAGGAAGCCTGCCTTGGCCTGACCGTCCTGGCGCCTCTTGCGACGTCATGAACATGTGCGCGAACGAAGCCGCGTTGACAGCAAAACAGTACGACCAGCTAGTCGCTGAGATGCGAAAACTGCCTGGTTGTGGCGACCCGTAGAGTATAATCCAACCGGCAGCGTAGTGTGGGCAAGGTCGAGGGTTCGGGACACGCTGCTCTGCGTCCAGTTGCCGGCATCATCAAACGTGCGAAGAACCGTCTTCACTTCACGCAGCGAAGCATCCGTCTCGCCTAGAGCCTCCGCGGTCGACGTCGGACACCAAGCCCTTCGCCGTGTTCGGATGAAGCGATGCAAGGCAGGCTGACGCGTTACTGGCCAATCGGTATAGGCCAATTGAACACGCCCACTTTTGGCCGCCTCGTCATAAATTCAATATACGGAGGGGAAAGTCGCGCTTATTCGGCGACAATTCGTGACAGAAAAGAAAAAGGAACGCCCCCAATGGCCAACAAAATCCACGAACACCATGAAAAAGCGGCCGAGCATCACGAACTAGCTGCGAAGCATCACAAAGAAGCAGCCAAACATCATGAGGCTGGCCACCATGAAAAGGCAGCGCATCATTCTCACTTGGCACACGCCCACCATCTGTACGCTACGGAACACCATGAAGAGGCAGTGAAGGCCCATCACAAAGAACATGGATCGAAGCACTAGCCCGTCGACGCATGCTGAGCGTTAAGGAGCCCGGTCGCGGATTGGCGTGACCAGGCACTTTCACCGGACAATGATCCAAGTGATGAGGACCGCAATGCGTAGGCTGCTGTTGGCCGGGCTCTTGTGCATGGTTGCGGCGGCCGATGTGGCAGCACTTGATGGCCAGGTTGAAAGTGCGGGTACTCTGAATGCGTTCACGGGGATCTGGGCTCACTCGGACGATGACTGCAAAAAGAAGATGAGCGGCGCTCTCGACAAGGGGAACCTCGATCGAGTGCAGACCTCATCCTATGAACTCGTCGGCATCTGCGAGCATGGTCTCGACATGATGTACCAGCCAGTCAATTGCGGAGCCTTTGACATCGCCAAACGCGAGGACGTCATCGAGTTCTGGGCCGCGTGCCGGATCAAGGACTACGTTGCCGACAAGAGGGAGCGCGTTCTCATCAAGGCAGATGACCCTGACCACATCGAGTTTACTGACAAGGACTTTATGGTGTTTGGCAGGTACGTGCGATGCAGCCGAAGCTATCGGTGCGAAAAATCAGAATAGGTGAAGCGAGTAAATCCCGTGTCGGCGAAACAGCATATCGCTTTCGCCAGCGTCAAACCCCGTTGTCGGGTTCAAGCGAATGCTCCTGCCGCACCTGCGCTTCGTCGGTCGTTCGGCGGCGTGAATGGTCAGAAGGCGGATGCCGTGGCTGCGTTGCATTCGCCGGCGCACGAACTTCACGCCTATGACGACGGCATTGACCCGAGCAGCGAAGGCCCGTCGCTTGCGTATGAGGGCGCGTTAAACCGCCTGGCGGAGCGGGCGCGCGGCGGGTATTCAAGACGAGATACCATTCGCCAGGCTATTTCTGATTGCCGGGGTATCGCGGTTTTTGTTGAACTTGGGTGGAATGAAAACATGTGGTGCGGTGATGGACGGCAGAAGATCTTTGAGGCTTCTCTTAGTGGCAGTTGCCCTATGCGTTTTCGCTCCAACGACGCAAGCCGATGAGAATGTTGCAATCACCGTGAAGTCCATAAAGCCAGTAGGCAACGGCGATTTCTATGTGATGGTCACCGTGACCAATAACGATGATCATGCCTTCGACGACATCACAATCGCCTGTGCGGTTCTCTCCGACACGGCTGCCCCCTCTCGATATCGGCTCAAAGCGCCCGATACCGGTGGTGTCGACTTCAGTCTCATGCCGCGTCGACTCCTCACGATCCGATACACCTGGCACGAACGATCCCGATTAAGCCGTCAGAAGAACCCACCGCACTCCTCCAGCCTCCGCGCATTCTCGCGTAACGACATTCCAGAACTCCATCTGGGACCTTCTTTTTCCCGAGGCCGGGGGCATCGAGCCGAAAGGGTCCCATCAACTGGAACAGGAGCCAGCGCCATGCGAGCGAGCGCGGGCCGTAGCAGCTGTACTGCCTCCCATGCGGACCCCCCCACCCCCTTTCACAGATAAAGGGGACCCAAAGCTCAAGGGGAGGTGCAGCGCGGTTCGAAAAAAAAGAGACCATAACCCGGGCCTGCTGCGAAAGCAGCGGAGTTTGACGAAGAGGCGCGGCGGCATCACGATGTTGGAATGGGCATGGAGGTTTTGATGGAAGATGTCGAGAGCGAGGCCCGTCGGTATGTTGCGGCGCTATATATGGCCGACCCCTTGGTTGAAATCGTCAGCGTTTCTCCAGAGGCGTTGCCGAAGCGATGGAGAAGGTGACCTTCAAGGGATTGGACATTTCCCATCTGATCCCTCATCCAACTTGATTTAAGCGGTCACTACGCGAAGGGGGCAGCGGTGTTTGGGCACAAAGTGCTGCCATAAGGATGGAACATTCGGCCAGGGTTGATCAGAAGCAACAAGAACGCCCGTTCAAGCGGGTCAGAAAACGGGTTGCGAAGTCTGCCTAAATGGCCGCTCAAGTGCCGCCGAAAATCTTCTGCCAAAAACTACGAACAGGAAATTCACTGGTCGTTTCAGAAGAAACGTCAGGTGAGTCAGGATGCCAAATGACCTCGACTCTTTCCGCGCCATCGAGCTCTTTCACTGTGACAATGAGGGGTTCACTTATCGCGCAAGCAGCGCTCCATCTCGGCAAAGCTTCCGAGCGTAGCCGGATAATTGAAAGTTCCGTCTGGGCAGGCGAATACTGATGGATGCCTCCGATAGTCTGCAGCATAGCGAACCAGTCGAAACGTTTCAAGGAAGCGGCATTGGCGGGCTAGGAGGGTACGACATTTTGGAGCAACTCGCTGCCCTTCTTGAGAGCTTCCGCGTTTGGGCCGAAACTCTATTTACCGACGTGTTGCCCCGGTGCTCCATAACCATGCCGCGCATCTGAATTGATTAATGATTCATCAGCGTCTGATCCTTCTATTTCCTGGCGAGGCCGGGGGCATCAACCCAAACTGGTCCACCGGCCCGGGCTGGATCCTGGCCAACCAATAGTACGTGGCGGGCTCTCGAAATTGAAGGTAATGCCCATTGCCACGGGAACTTCGTGGCCGTTCGTCGGATGGAGATCAATAATGCCGCCGATATCGATTGCCCACCGATTGAATCCAATGTTGGCGAGATTTCCGCGTTCCGACGGCCCTCGACCCCACTTGTGCGATCGATTGCATCTTTCCAACGTGTGGTTTGGGGGTGTGGGTGCGTGTACATTACGCAGCGCCTTTCCGCAGAAGCGCGCCAATCTCGTCGATGGCACAGGACCGCAGGAAATCCTGCGGCGCACAAATCGCCATCGCCGCCTCTCGTCAGCGGCCGCCGCCAGGATCAAGATCGGTGGTCGCCACGCAACCCCAGCTACTTCTCGCGGCTCAGGGCCTCACGTATGGCTTGCAACTCCTTCTTCTGCCCTCGCGTCGACCGTCGGGTAAGCGAGGTCGAGTTTCTCCATTGCTACAACAATGGCCGCGACGACAAGGAGCCGGGCAAACCATTTGTTGTCAGCTGGCACCACGTACCAAGGCGCGTATTTTGATGCAGTCGCCCGAATCGCTTCCTCGAACGCGAGCATGTAGTCGCTCCAGAACTCGCGCTCGTGTATGTCGGAAGCCGAAAATTTCCAATTTTTGTCTGGCCGATCGAGGCGCTCCATGAAGCGCTTCTTCTGCTCCTTGCGCGATACGTGCAGGAAGAACTTGAGAATGATCGTCCCCTGCCGAGTGAGGTAATCCTCAAAGTGCGCGATGTCGGAGAGTCGCTCGTCCCAAATGCGCTTGCTCACGAGCGGCGCAGGCAACTTCTGTCGTTTTAGGATATCATTGTGCACGCGCACAACGAGGACCTCCTCGTAATAGGACCGGTTGAAGATTCCTATCCGTCCTCTCTCGGGCAAGCACTTGACGTAACGCCAGAGAAAGTCGTGGTCGAGGTCCTCCCCTGAGGGCTGTTTGAACGAGAAAACCTGGCAGCCCTGTGGATTTACCCCTGACATGACGTGCTTGATCGTGCCGTCTTTGCCGGCTGCGTCCATCGCCTGGAACACAAGCAATAACGACCAGCGATCCTGAGCGTAGAGCATATCCTGATCCTCTGCGAGCCACTCCGTGCCACGTCGCAGGAGGTCGGTCGCCTCGGCCTTTTCAAGCTTAAGTCCACGGGTGTCGCCGGGATCGAAGTCCTTGAGCTGGAAACCCTCTCCATTTTTAATGCGGAACGGATCGACGTATTTCTCGATTTGGTCGAGGATTTCTTTTCTCGCCACGGCGCAAACTCCCTTTCCAGAGCTCCAGTCTAGCGTCAGCTCCCCAAAATTGCTCGGCCTACACTACCGCTAAAAGTCCTTGTTCTTTCGCCAAATCGAATTGTTCTTACGGGTCCGCTTGCCCATTGCAGGTGCGGGCGGCAACCTATATGCGAAGTTGTTCTCTTCCGTCATGCAGGTCGTCAACAACATCACCATGCTAGCGGTGATCCTGACCCGCGCAACGGCATCCAAACGTTCAGTGTGGCTCGCGGCCTCAAGCACCTCTTCACGCCGAGCTTGTCAGCTCGGTGGAGACCGGCCCCGTCGCCGTTTGGCCCCCGGCGGCACTCTTTGGATGAAGAGCCCCAAGCGCGACGATCCTCGCATGCAGCAACGGCTGGCGGGAGCGCATTGACAGGCTTATGCTGAAACCCCCCCCGATGCCTCGTCTTCAGGAACGAAAGGTGACGAATGAGAATCCGATCGCTGACCGCGGCGTTTATCGCAATACTACCAGCAAACACTGCCGTGGCCGATGACTTAACGTGCCTCAGCACAACATTCAGAGTTGTCGGTGCCAACGACAGGGTCTGTGTGAGTGCCTTCGATGACCCTAAAGTGCCTGGCGTAACCTGCCATATCAGCCAGGCGCGGACCGGCGGCCTCAAAGGTACGCTCGGACTCGCGGAAGACCCGTCGCGCTTTTCAATCGCGTGCCGTCAGGTGGGACCGGTCACGATCGACGTGGCCTCGCTCCCCGGTGAGGAAAAGGTGTACTCGGAGAGCACGTCGCTCTTCTTCAAGCACACGCATGTCTTCCGCATTGTAGATAAGAAGCGCAACACGCTCGTCTACGTGGCCATCAGCGACAGGGTCATCGAGGGCTCGCCCCAGAACTCAATCGCCTCTGTCCCCGTTATGCCATGGCCCGCTCATTGAGGCGGCGCGCCTCACAACTAAGCCGCCGTGAAAGCGCAACCCGCGCTATGCCGGTACGAGGTACCACGTCAAGCGCAACGAGAGAGATGGTGGGAAGCTCGGCCGCTACGAGCAGCGCGACCCCGGGAAGTCACTTTTCCGTTGAATCTTCTTCTTCATGGCCTCCGCACCAAGCCTTTCTTCAATTTGCAGGAGGTTATCGAAAATAGAACTGTGGTCACGGGTAAGCTCCGCCCCCAGAAGGTCCCAGCTCGTACCTTCGCGCGCTGCCGCGTCCACCTTCATAGCAAACGGGGGATGCAGAGCGAGGTCGATACCGGCATGGTCCCGACGCCAGCGCGTAAGGGCTCCGGGTGGAGTCCTGTATCAATAGCAGGAACAGAGAGATCGCGGCTCTGTTGAAGAATGCAGCGCGCTAGAATCAATTCGTTTCGTCCATCGCGAATTTTATAAATTCCCCGAGAGCGTCCTTGAGCCTACCAATAGAAGGAAATCGCATCAAAAGTGCGATGTAACCCCGCGTATCCAAATCGACAATTGCAAAGTTGATGTGAAGGATCACACGACGTCATCCTGCTGCTCGATGGAATTGAACAGCAAATACTCTGACCCTCTAACGAGATGCGGTAACGACAGCTTTAGGGGAACTGTCAATTGATTTGCAATTGTCCCAACGCAGTGACTGAGAATGATGTTGCCAATTTCAGTTAGAGCTTCTTTGAGATCGGCGTCAGCAACCGTCGCGTCGTCATCTCCAACGACTGCCCGAGCGAGAGCTCAGCTTCTTTGTTCGGGAAAAATCAAAAGCGCCTCACCCGTAAAGGCGCCGGTGAACTTCAATGTCGCCTCACAACAGTGGCAGGCTGGGAGTTTCAGGTGTCGTGCAGTTCGTGATTGAGCGGGACGTGCGTGACGAAGGTGCTAAACGTTGAAGCTGCATTTACCGGGCGAATCCGGGGGCGCTGTTTGCGTTCAATGCGCTTAGCTCAACCTTGTTGCGGGTAATGGCTGGTTGGGGTTCCTTGATACGGAACCAGATCACGTAGAGCGCCGGTAGAAAGATCAGGGTCAGCAGCGTCGCGACCGCAAGACCTCCCATGATCGCATATGCCATCGGACCCCAGAAGATAGTCGGAGCGATCGGGATCATGCCGAGGATAGCGGCAGCAGCTGTGAGTAGGATCGGACGAAACCGGTGAATGGTGGCCTCGACGACCGCGTCCCAAGGGTGGCGTCCGTGGGCCTTCTCATGCTCGATCTGATCGATCAGGATCACCGAGTTGCGGGCGATCATTCCCGTGAGGGCGAGGACGCCAAGGAGCGCGACGAAGCCCAGAGGCTTGCCCGAGAGGAGGAGGGCCGCAACCACGCCGATGATACCTAGGGGAGCCACGCTGAGCACCAGGAACAGTCGGCTGAAGCCCTGGAGCTGGAGCATCAGCACGGTCAGCATGATGATGAGCATGAGGGGCATGACGGCGGCGACCGACACCTCTGCCTTGTTGCTTTCCTCGACGCTCCCACCGACGTCAATATGGTATCCGTTCGGCAAGCTGGCCCGCAGCGCCGTGATCTTCGGCTCCAGCGCCTGCACGACTGTGGCGGCCTGAATGCCCGGCGCGATGTCGGCCTGCACGGTCACCGTGGGCCGCCGATCCCGACGCCAAACGATGGGATATTCCTGGCCGTAATCGACGGAGGCGATCTGGCTCAGGGGAACGCTCCGCCCGTTCGGCAGCGGCACCTGAAGCGTGCGGATCGTCGTCAGCGACATGCGCTGCTCCGCGGAGGCGCGCACCAGCACATCGACGAGATAGATGCCGCTGCGCACCTGGGTGGCGGTGACGCCGGACACGACCGTGTTGAGCGCTTGAGCCAGGTCCTGCGAGCTCAGGCCAAGGAGGCGCGCTTGATCCTGGTCGACCCGGATCCTGATCGTGCGCGCCGGGTCCATCCAATTGTAGTTGACGTTTCTGGGCACTGGGGTCGGACCCTATGATCTCCGCGACCTTGAAAGCGATCGCGCGCACTTCATCCGGCACCGCCCCCCTCACGCGATATTGGATCGGCCATCCAACAGGCGGCCCGAGCTCGAGCGGATAGACCCGACCGACGACGTTCGGGAACTCGCTCGCCAAAGCCTGCTCCAGCTTCGCCTTGACGCGCTGGCGCTGTTCAAGTCCTTTGGTGACGACCACCGCCTGGGCGAAAAAGTCGTTGGGCAGTTGGACATTGAGGGGCAGGTAGAACCGGACGGCGCCCTGCCCGATATTCGTGCTCCAGTGGTCGACGTCCTCATCGCCCTTGAGAAGCTGGTCGATGCGGGCCGAGACGTCCCGCGTTGCATCGAGTGAAGCGTTTTCCGGCAGCTGCAAATCCACAAGCAATTCGGGCCGGTCGGACGATGGGAAGAACTGCTGCGGAACGAAGCGCATGCCAAAGATCGCCGCCCCGAAGAGGCCGAGCGTGACCAGGATTGTGAGCCAGCGCGCCCGCATAGCCAGCACCAGGAAGCCGCGAAACATGCGCATGATCGGGCCGGGTTCCGCGGAATGCGCCACCTTGGGTTTCTTGAGGATCCAAACGCCAAGCAAGGGAGCAAAGACGACCGCAACGACCCAGGACGCAATCAGTGCGATGGCGACGACGGCGAAAATCGAGAACGTGTACTCGCCCGCGCCGCTGCGCGCGAAACCGATCGGTACGAACCCCGCAACCGTGACCAGCGTGCCGGTGAGCATCGGAAAGGCGGTTGAGGTATAGGCAAAGGTGGCAGCGTGCTCCTTATCGTCGCCATGCTCCAACCGCGTGACCATCGTCTCGACGGTGATCATCGCGTCATCGACGAGCAAGCCGAGGGCAATGATGAGGGCGCCCAGCGAGATTCGCTGAAGGTCGATTCCGGAGACACTCATCACCACGAATACCGCCGCAAGGACGAGTGGGATCGAGAGGGCCACCACGGCGCCCGCGCGCATGCCGAGGCTTACTAAGCTGACCCCGAGGACGATGGCGACGGCCTCCCACAGCGCCTCCATGAAATCGTCGACCGCGTGCTCGACCGTCACCGGCTGGTCGGCGACGAGCGTCGGTTCGATGCCGACCGGCAGGTTGGCCGTTATTTCGGTCATCGCCTGGGCGACGTTGCGCCCGAGGGCGAGGATGTCGCCGCCCTTGCTCATGGAGATCGCGAGCCCAATGGCTTCCCGTCCATTGACGCGGAACATCGGCTGCGCAGGGTCGGCGGGGCCACGCGTAACGCGCGCTATGTCGCCCATGCGGATCATCCGGCCGTTCGCGACGAAGTTGACGGCGAGGATATCCTGCTCGGAGCGGAACGCGCCGGACACGCGCACGAGGATCTTCTCGTCTCCGGTCTGCATCACGCCCGCGGGAGTGACCGAGTTCTGGGCCTGCAGCGCCGCGAGCAGTGCGGAGCGCTCGATCCCGAGACCCGCCAGCTGCTCAGTCGAGAACTCTACGTAGATGCGCTCGTCCTGGGCCCCGAGGACATCGATCTTAGAGATGTCCGGTAGCTGCAGGAGCTGCTTGCGGACATCGTCGACGTGGTCCCTCAGCTCCCGATGGGTAAATCCGTCCCCCGTGAAGCCGTAGACGATGCCGTAGGTGTCGCCAAACTCGTCGTTGAAGCCGGGCCCGACGATGCCTTGCGGCAGCGTGTTGCGGATGTCGCCAACCTTCTTGCGCACCTGATACCAGATGTCCGGCACCTGAGCGGGCGGCGTTGAGTCCTTCAAGTTCACGAAGATCGTGGCCTTGCCCGGGGTCGTGAAGCTCTTCAGGCAATCGAGGCTCGGCGTCTCCTGGAGCTTGCGCTCCAGACGATCCGTGATCTGTTCCAGCGTATCGCTGACAGTGGCGCCCGGCCATTCAACCTGCACCACCATCGTCTTGACAGTGAAGTCAGGGTCTTCGCTTCGTCCAAGCCGGAAGTACGACGCGATGCCCGCGACGGCGATGACGAGCATGAAATAGGTGACGAGGGAACGATGCCGGATCGCCCATTCGGAGAGGTTGAGGTGCTTCATGACGCGTCTCCCGGGAGGCAGACCTTCTGGCCGGGGTGGAGTGTCTGAACCCCGGCGGTGACGACGAGCTCGCCCGCTTCGAGCCCCTGCGAGATCACGAGGGAGGCCGGGTCGTACCGCAGGACCACCACGTTTCGCAGCGACACGGTCTTGCTCTGCGGATCGACCACCCACACCGCCGGACGTCCATTTGCCTCCGTAAGTGCGCTCGCCGGGACCTCTACTCCGGGAGGTGCCGACAGTTTGATGCGGCCAGTAATCGTCGATCCCAGCCGCATGGCCTCGGGCGGGTTGATGATGCCGACCTTGACCTGGAAGGTTCGGGTCGTGGCATCCGCCTGCGGCGCAACCTCCCGCACGCGGCCAGTGGCCTTCACTTGCGGGTCTTGTGTTAGCGCAATCTCGACCAATGGATCGCGCGGACCCGTTCGAATGAGTTCCTCGGGCACGTCGAACACCGCGTCGCGCCCGCCCTGACGCGCGAGCTGCGAGACCATTTGCCCGACACGGATCACTTCGCCCGGTTCGGCACCGACGGCTGTAACCGCTCCCGGAGCATCGGCGGACAAGACCGTATAGCTCAGTTGATCCTGTGCGGTCCGCAGCTGCGCCTGGGCGGAGTTGACTTGCGCCTGGGCCGTCAGGTAGGCCTGCTGAGATTCATCGAATTTGGCATGCGGCGTCCATCCATCCTTGATGAGCGCCTGCTGTCGCTCGAAAGCCAGGCGCGCCTGGGTCAACACGGCCTCGGCCGAAGCGAGATTGGCTTGCGCGGAGCGCAGCGCGTTCTGCTCGTTCTGGGGATCGAGACGGGCGACCACCTGGCCTGCGGTAACCACATCGCCGACATTGACCGGCCGCTCGATCACGCGGCCGTTGAGGCGAAAGGCGAGGCTGACCTGATCCTTGGCGCGGACCTGGCCCGTCATCGAAACGGTCTCGCCTTCCGCGCGGTGCTCGATCGTGACCGTCCGGACGGGCCGGGCTTGGGGAGCGGACGCTACACCCTTATCGCAGGCCGTAAGACCGACGCCGGTGATACCCGTGGCGATCAAAACGGCCACTCCGATCCGAGACTTGAACATTGGCGCGACCTTTCTTCAAGAGTGATGAGCTAAATTTTGCGTAGCGGAACAGGGCGCTATAGCCAGGTCGACAATACGCTTGAAATGCACTATATAGTGCAGTATAGTTCTATGCACTGATAAGTGCAAGAGGAAATTTCACATGGATGTTCGCAAGAGCTCAACCAAGGCTGTCCCCCAGGTCCGGCGCGGCGAATCCAGGGAGGCGGTCCTGGCAGCGCTGCGTGTAAACGGCACTGAGCAACCACGCACTACCTCCGACGAATGCTCCTAGGAGCGCCGAAACGGAGCTCAGTTGAGTTGGATCGATGTTCAATGTCGCCTCACAAAAGTGGCAATGGAGTTTCAGGTGTCGCCGGGCGTCACTGAGCCGGACGTGGGTGACGAAGAGGCTCAATGTGAAGCCTTTTACGGCGCGAATTCAGGGGCGTTGTTTGCGTTCATTGCGCTTAGCTCAACCTGGTTGTGGGTGATGGCTGACTCGGGATTCCTTGATACGAAACCAGGTCACGTAGAGCGCCGGTAGAAAGATCAGGGTCAGAAGCGTCGCGACCGCGAGACCTCCCATGATCGCATAGGCCATCGGACCCCAGAATATGGTCGGAGCGATCGGGATCATGCCGAGGATAGCGGCAGCGGCTGTCAGTAGGATCGGACGAAACCGGTGAATGGTGGCCTCTACGACCGCGTCCCAAGGGTGGCGTCCGTGGGCCTTCTCATGCTCGATCTGATCGATCAGGATCACCGAGTTGCGGGCGATCATTCCCGTGAGGGCGAGGACGCCAAGGAGCGCGACGAAGCCCAGAGGCTTGCCCGAGAGGAGGAGCGCCGCAACCACGCCGATGATACCTAGTGGAGCCACGCTGAGCACCAGGAACAGTCGGCTGAAGCCCTGGAGCTGGAGCATCAGCACGGTCAGCATGATGATGAGCATGAGGGGCATGACGGCGGCGACCGACACCTCTGCCTTGGTGCTTTCCTCGACGCTCCCACCGACGTCAATATGGTACCCGTTCGGCAAGCTGGCCCTAGCGCCGTGATCTTCGGCTCCAGCGCCTGCACGACTGTGGCGGCCTGAATGCCCGGCGCGACGTCGGCCTGCACGGTCACCGTGGGCCGCCGATCCCGACGCCAGACGATCGGATATTCCTGGCCGTAATCGACGGAGGCGATCTGGCTCAGGGGAACGCTCCGCCCGTTCGGAAGCGGCACCTGAAGCGCGCGGATCGTCGCCAGCGACATACGCTGCTCCGCGGAGGCGCGCACCAGCACATCGACGAGATAGATGCCGCTTCGCACCTGGGTGGCGGTCACGCCGGACACGACCGTGTTGAGCGCTTGGGCCAGGTCCTGCGAGCTCAGGCCAAGGAGGCGCGCCTGATCCTGGTCGACCCGGATCCTGATCGTGCGCGCCGGGTCCATCCAATTGTAGTTGACGTTCTGGGCACTCGGGTCGGAGCCTATGATCTCCGCGACCTTGAACGCGATCGCGCGCACTTCATCCGGCACCGCTCCCCTCACGCGATATTGGATCGGCCATCCAACAGGCGGGCCGAGCTCGAGCGGATAGACCCGGCCGACGACGTTCGGGAACTCGCTCGCCAAAGCCTGCTCCAGCTTCGCCTTGACGCGCTGGCGCTGCTCCAGCCCCTTCGTCACGACCACCGCCTGGGCGAAAAAGTCGTTGGGCAATTGGACATTGAGGGGCAGGTAGAACCGGACGGCGCCCTGCCCGATATTCGTGCTCCAGTGGTCGACGTCGTCATCGCCCTTGAGAAGCTGGTCGATGCGGGCCGAGACGTCCCGCGTTGCATAGAGTGAAGCGTTTTCCGGCAGCTGCAAATCCACGAGCAATTCGGGCCGGTCGGACGATGGGAAGAACTGCTGCGGAACCAAGCGCATGCCAAAGAGTGCGGCCCCGAAGAAGCCGAGCGTGACCAGGATTGTGAGCCAGCGCGCCCGCATAGCCAGCACCAGGAAGCCGCGAAACAAGCGCATGATCGGGCCAGGCTCCGCGGAATGCACCACCTTGGGTTTCTTGAGGATCCAAACGCCGAGCAAGGGAGCAAAGACGACCGCGACGACCCAGGACGCAATCAGCGCCATCGCGACGACGGCGAAAATCGAGAACGTGTACTCGCCCGCACCGCTGCGCGCGAACCCGATCGGTACGAACCCCGCAACCGTGACCAGCGTGCCCGTGAGCATCGGAAAGGCGGTCGAGGTATAGGCAAAGGTGGCAGCGTGCTCCTTAGTGTCGCCATGCTCCAGCCGTGTGACCATCGTCTCGACGGTGATCATCGCGTCGTCGACGAGCAAACCGAGGGCGATGATGAGAGCGCCCAGCGAGATTCGCTGAAGGTCGATTCCGGAGACGCTCATCACAACGAATACCGCCGCAAGGACGAGCGGAATCGAGAGGGCCACCACGGCGCCCGCGCGAAGGCCGAGGCTTACTAAGCTGACCGCGAGAACGATAGCGACGGCCTCCCACAGCGCCTCCATGAAATCGTCGACCGCGTGCTCGACCGTCGCCGGCTGGTCGGCCACGAGCGTCGGTTTGATACCGACCGGCAGGTTCGCCGTTATTTCGGTCATCGCCTGGGCGACGTTGCGCCCGAGGGCGAGGATGTCGCCGCCCTTGCTCATGGAGATCGCGAGCCCAATGGCTTCCCGTCCGTTGACGCGGAAGATCGGCTGCGCAGGGTCTGCGGGGCCACGCGTGACGCGCGCTATGTCGCCCATGCGGATCATCCGACCGTTCGCGACGAAGTTGACGGCGAGGATGTCCTGCTCGGAGCGAAACGCGCCGGACACGCGCACGAGGATCTTCTCGTCTCCGGTCTGCACGACGCCCGCGGGAGTGACCGAGTTCTGGGCCTGCAGCGCCGCGATCAGCGCGGAGCGCTCGATCCCGAGGCCCGCCAGCTGCTCAGTCGAGAACTCTACGTAGACGCGCTCGTCCTGGGCCCCGAGGACATCGATCTTAGAGATGTCCGGTAGCTGCAGGAGCTGCTTGCGGACATCGTCGACGTAGTCCCTCAGCTCCCGATGGGTAAATCCGTCCCCGGTGAAGCCGTAGACGATGCCGTAGGTGTCGCCAAACTCGTCGTTAAAGCCGGGGCCGACGATGCCTTGCGGCAGCGTGTTGCGGATGTCGCCGACCTTCTTGCGCACCTGATACCAGATGTCCGGCACCTGAGCGGGCGGCGTTGAGTCCTTCAAGTTCACGAAGATCGTGGCCTTGCCCGGGGTCGTGAAGCTCTTCAGGTAGTCGAGACTCGGGGTCTCCTGGAGCTTGCGCTCGAGACGATCCGTGATCTGTTCCAGCGTATCGCTGACAGTGGCGCCCGGCCATTCAACTTGCACCACCATCGTCTTGACGGTGAAGTCAGGGTCTTCACTTCGTCCAAGCCGGAAGTATGACGCGATGCCCGCGGTGGCGATGACGAGCATGAAATAGGTGACGAGGGAACGATGCCGGATCGCCCATTCGGAGAGATTGAAGTTTTTCATCAGCCAGCTCCCAAGAGTCGGACTTTTTGCCCTGGATGTAGCGTTTGCACGCCGGCGGTGACGACGCAGTTCGCCTGTATCGAGCCCCTGCGAGATGACGACGGAGGCGACGTCGTACCGCAGGATTACTACGTTGCGCAGGGACACGGTCTGGCTCTGCGAATCGACGACCCATACCGCCGGCCTTCCGTTCGCCTCAGTGAGTGCGCTCGCCGGGATCTCTACGCCGGGAGGCGCGGACAGTTTGATGCGGCCAGTAATCGTCGATCCCAGCCGCATGGCCTCGGGCGGGTTGATGATGCCGACCTTGACCTGGAAGGTTCGGGTCGTGGCATCTGCCTGCGGCGAAACCTCCCGCACGCGCCCGGTGGCCTTCACTTGCGGGTCTTGTGTCAGCGCGATCTCGACCAATGGATCGCGCGGCCCCGTTCGAATGAGCTCCTCGGGTACGTCGAACACCGCGTCGCGCCCGCCCTGGCGTGCGATCTGCACGATCATTTGCCCGGCATGGATCACTTCGCCCGGCTCGGCGCCAACCGCCGTAACCGCTCCCGGAGCATCGGCGGACAGGGTCGCGTAGCTCAGCTGATCCTGCGCGGTTCGTAGCTGTGCCTCAGCGGAGTCGACCTGCGCCTGGGCCGTCAGAAAAGCTTGCCGCGCCTCATCGAATTTCGCATGCGGCGTCCAACCATCCTTGATGAGCGCCTGCTGTCGTTCGAAAGCCAGGCGCGCCTGGGTCAACACGGCCTCGAACGAAGCGAGATTGGCTTGCGCGGAGCGCAGCGCGTTCTGCTCGTTCTGGGGATCGAGACGAGCGACCACCTGGCCTGCGGTAACCACATCGCCGACATTGATCGGCCGCTCGATCATGCGGCCGTCGAGGCGAAAGGCCAAGCTGACCTGATCCTTGGCGCGGACCTGGCCCGTCATCGAAACGGTCTCGCCTTCCGCGCGGTGCTCGATCGTGATCGTCCGGACGGGCCGGACTTGGGGAGCGGACGCTACACCCTTATCGCAGGCCGTAAGACCGACGCTGGTGATAGCCGTGGCGATCAAAACGGCCACTCCGATCCGAGACTTGAACATTGGCGCGACCCTTCTTCAGGAGTGATGAGCTAAATTTTGCGTTGCGGAACAGGGCGCTATAGCCAGGTCAACAACACGCTTGAAATGCACTATATAGTGCAGTATAGTTATATGCACTGATAAGTGCAAGAGGAAATTTCGCATGGATGTTCGCAAGAGCTCAACCAAGGCTGTCCCCCAGGTCCGGCGCGGCGAATCCAGGGAGGCTATCGTCGCGGCGGCCGAGCGCTTGTTCCTGGAACGCGGCTTCGGCTCCGTCAGCATGGACGAACTCGCCGAGGCCGCCGGCGTCGCCAGGCGGACGCTCTACAACCAGTTCGCAAGCAAGGAGGAGATCTTCCGCGAGATGCTTCTCAACGTCTCAAGTCAGCTCGAGGACGCGTTCCCGCCCGGCGTCGAAACGCAAGGCGATGTCGGGGAGGTGCTGCGTCAGATCGCGCGTGTGATTCTGCATCTTCACAAACAGTCCGAATACCTTGGGTTCCTCCGCATGGTGGTGGCCGACTCCCGCCAATTTCCATGGATCGCAAAAGAGTTCGCCGCAGTCATGGATCCTCAAACTGACCGCCTCACCCGCTATCTCGCCCATCTGACGGATATGGGCATCCTGAACTGCCGCAATCCAACGCTTGCGGCTCACCAGTTCATGGGAATCATCAACGAGTTTTCTCTGTGGCCGTGGATGATCGGTCGCGAAAGCGCCTTGGCTCCGGACGACGACGTGGTCGAAGAGGCAGTCCGGATGTTCGTACAGCGCTACCGACGAACGCCGGGGGAAAAGGACCCGAGCCGCGGTGGAGGAGCGCGCCGGCGATCGCGCGCTGCGGCGGGCCGGAGCTAACTCCGAGTCTGTCAAGATCATCAAGCCAAAATCCCGAAGCACCGATGCAGCTATCGAAGCCAAGCCCCCGCCACGATGATTCTGCAAAGCGCGCTTACCGACTTGGATGGTCGCGACGGAACATCCATCGCTTTACAAGAACTTCAGAAAGAAAGGGCACTTCACAATTAAGAGCGTAAAAAGGTGAAAGTTCAATTTCTTGGAAAATCCGTGTACGTTGATTAAGCGAGGGCTATCGGGCAAAAGGCGCACCTATAATAAGAAGAAGAAGAAGCGAAACGTACGCGTTTTTCTGTGCGAGCCGGCGCGTCTGAGCTGCCTTACTCCTTCTTCGGCTTCTTGCCCTCGACACTTCGGTCTTTCACTTTTTTCTTATCCTTGCCGTGTTTCAGCATTTCAACTTCTTCACCGACAGCGTCGTGCAATTTCTCTAAGTACGCGATCACGTTTCGAGTTTCTTTATCGTCTTTGATGATCGCTTTTCCGCTCTTTCCCGCTTTCCCTTCGATGTAATCGATCATCCACTGAATTTTCTTCTTTTGCTTTTTCAGCCGGTGTTTGTCGCTTTCGTCTTCCGCATGGTTGTCAGGTTCGCGGTCGTCGAAGTCACGATCTTCGCTCATGGAATGCTCCTAGATACGTCGGTGCTGCTAGGCCGTAACGAACTGTATCGACGTCGCGTATCGGAGGGAAGCTCGGTTCGCGATCTTGCGCACCAGCGTGCTCTCAGGGAGGTAACTTATGTTTGGCAAAAAGTTGGGCGCAGCTATCGTGTTAACTTTGGTTTCCACCGCCCCGGCCTTCGCTGGCTGTGAAGAAGAGATTGACGCTCTCTCAAAGGCCATCAGTGGACCCGTCACGATGTCGGCTGGGCACCGCGCGGCCATGATGCGCATGGCAGTAAACGGCTATGACCGCTGCATGGTCGGCGATGCGAAGTCATTTGATGGCATCCGCGATCAAATCATGGAACAGATCCGCCAAAGCTTAGGCGAACATTGATTGTTGCAAACGGTTCGGGCTCGTGAAGCCGGACGACTTGCAGTCCGGAGCATCTCCAACACTGGCCATCTGGCCGGTGTGCTAGCTTCGCGAGCCCGTCACGTCCTTCGTGTCACGATCCACTTCAAAATGGAAAAGGCTGTAAAGCGTCAATTCGACCGACGCTGTCAGATGAAGCAAGAACAGTGATCGTTGGCCTAAATCCTCGCTAGTGGCGCCTCGCGGACCACCTGCGGAAAAATGCCATATCGGATCGACGCAAACGACATGCCACTTAGGCTTTGCAGCTTGCGGGCGGTGGTTGATGTCACGAGTACAAAAGATCGTAGTGCACGTTGTCTTGATCGCTGGCTTTTCCGTAATCACTTATCACTACGGCCATCTAACCGATCATCCCCACGCGCAGGCCGGCGATTAGTCGCTTCCGTCCAAGCAAGCCGATCAGAAGCCAATGATACGATCTCTGGCCGTCACGAACTAGATTTCAGGAAATAGTTATCGAGCAAGCAATTCAGGCTGCGCGTCCAGCTTTCGTCGGTGTTTCCGCGAATATCGACGCCGTGCACGAACGTCATTTTCTGAGACCCCACATAGGCCATGTAGACGCTCATGTTCAATACCCGTCAGCGCGATGGCGGGGCTTTCTCATACCCTCCCCCTGGAACGCGCTTCGTTCGCAGCCGTTTCTTTTCCAACCAAGGAGGAGTGCTCGTGAAATCTTCGAAGGACAAGGGCTTGCGAGATGAGAATGTAATCCCAACCGCAGGGGATATGTGGGATTACCCAAAGAGCCGTCTGCATCAAGCCGCAATCGACGCGATGAAGCCCGAACGCGATGCTGAAGCAAGGCGCTCTATGGCCGCTCAGATGAAGCTGCGTCGCGAGCGGGAAGCTGTGCAAGCCGCGAAGGATCGTGAAGTCGATAAGCTCGCCACTCTGGCCAATACGGAACGTTTGCGAGCCGCGCGGTTGGCTCGGGAGGATGAGGCGCGGGCCTTAAGCGCCGCCTCGGAAAAACTCAAGCGCGGCGATTGAGTTGTTGGCGCTTTCGAACTCACTGAATTGAAATGCCAGGAACGATGGATGGGCTTGCGCAGGCCCTGATAGGTAGCCGCGTCCGTGGCGCAGCGCGATTTGCGTCTGCTCGATGCCGGTCATGCATTGGCCCCGTCACCAACCATTGGTTTTGCGCAGAGACGTAAGGCTGAGTGGCCAACATCACGTCGCCAGTTGAGAACCACGCTTCTTGAAACGAAAAGAAGCTGATCGAAATCGCCTGATTGAATGAGAAGTGGGCGTCAGCCGGGGGGATGGGGATGGCCGACGCCCGAAGTTGGTGAGCACGGGGGACGTGAGCACCAACATTAGCGCCCGATTGGACGGGGGGCGCTTCACCGCCATATCCCTGTCCTTTGCTTCAGTCGTTAAAAACGGCGTACAAAGACGATTAAATCGTCGCTGCGCGGCACAATCAATTTCAGCCCGACGCCTTCATCCACACGAACCGATTGGCGCGCGACGGTAGCGGGTCAATTTGAAATTAGAAGACGCTTTAAGTGAGCGCGGTGCTCAGACTGTATTTGTTCGAAATTCTGCAGGAGAATGTAAGCCGTCTCCGTCGGTAATCCTTTGTCGGAGAGGTTTCTTGATGACTTTGCGCTGGCGAGCCAGAAGTGCTTCGCCGACGCGAATGTGGCGCTCGACCATTTCAATTTCTGTTTCTTCACGCCGCGAAACGTAGCGCGGCTTATCCGTTTGGCCACCGCAACCCCAGGCTTTTCGGCTTCCTTCGCCTTTCGTCATAGGGTGATCTCTCCCGGCTTCACGTTTGCAGCACCGAGAGCCGTCGCTTTGACCTAGCCCGTTGAGGTGATCGTCAAATCGGGGCCTGACGTGGGGTTTAAGAAATGAACCGCCCCGAAAGTGATCACACCAGGTGCCGACTTCACGACGCCCGTCTATCGATGGTGCGCCCCGGATAAACCACTTCCGACCAGGAGAAGCCATATTGCTGCGGGTCGCTGGTCTCTAAGCTGGTTGCTGAAAAGACGACGGGAACCTTTAGCGCCTTGACAGCGTCGCAGAAGTCCATGGTCTCGACTTCGACATCAAATTCGACAACGACTGCATCGGCTTTGGCTGTTCGCATAAAGGCGAGTGCAGGCGCGAACGAGTTGAACGCGTAAGCTACAGTGTTCCGGTGAGAAGGCGTATGTCGAAGCCGCGTCCCATGCTTTCTTGGGCGCTCAACGACAACGATTGCTTGGAAGCCGTCCATAAAGGGTACCTGTAAGCCTCTCGGCTCTTAGGAGCGGATTTTCCCGCAGTCCCATAAGTTCAATGTAAATACGGCCTTCGGATCGGCAATAAGGCAAAGGCGTGCTGGCCAAAATAAATATTAGTTCTGTGGTCAGAGTATCGGCCGACGCCTACAAAGGTGGCTGACAGGTCAATCGAACGTGCGACTGGAACTCCTGTGAAGCCATTACCGCATGTACCGAACACCCAATAACGAACAAGCGTCGTCACAGCCGTTCCATGCTTCACTACAGTGAAGGCGCTGACGATATAGAAATTAAAGTGTTTCAGGTTTCCGAAAGGCGAGATCGTCTTCCCGACGTTCAAGCCATGCTTGGCGAAGAATTTGCGTCGCCGAAGTCAAAAATATTCCCGCCATGGTGCCGGCGACCAACAAGTCTGGCCACGCGCTAGTGGTTCCCCACACGGCAAGCGCGGCGATCATCACCGCGACATTGCCGACGCACGGGGTTGTCCTCGCCGACGTAGTCGTCAATCGCCTCCGGCAGAAGCGTCGCCTGTGTCCGATCCGCTCCCTCGATGAACCGCCCCATTCGACCCTCCCGCTTGCCGCTGGGCGAATCGTACAGTGCTTCGGCAGCTTGAAGGCGTTTTCACACAGCCTCCAGAGAAAGCGGAAGTCCTATCATCGAAATTGCATGGCGTTCTGATGAGCGGACATCACATCAGCAAGGCCTCCGGGAGCAGCCATCTGGCAAATGACGCTATGGGCCAGGCGTGGAAACCTGGGTGGCCCGTTTCCCAACTGTTTTTCGCCCCGCGTCGGCCGCAATCAAACGGTGCACTCACACTCGACGCTAACTTTTAACAGGTGGCGTGGCTGTGTTAGCGACTAGGCCGCTTGTGCGCCGCCTCGGGAGATTTGAGGAGGCGCTTCATGCAGCGACCGCAGCTTACCCTTGCGCGAGTTTGGACCGGTCTAAACAGCGGTCGGTTCCTTGGTTGCAGACTTCGGTGAGGCGCCTCCGATCCGACGATAGATGAGCTCCGGGGGAATGGAATGGGATTCCGAGGCAGCGACCTTGGCCCAGTCCTGGTGAACAGGGGACAGTGAGCAGGCGGGGTCGGTATTGGCCGCATCTCCGGTCAAAGCAAATGCCTGGCATCGGCAGCCGCCGTAGTCGACTTCGCGGCGCGGGCAAGACCGGCAGGGTTCTTTCATCCAGTCGGTGCCGCGATACTTCTGGAACGCTGCCCCATTGCGCCAGATTTCGGCTAAGGGCTTGGCCGTGACATTGTCGAATTCCAAGCCGGCGATTGATTCCGCAGCGTGACAAGGCAGCACGCGACCCGATGGGGTGACGTTGATGATGCCACGGCCCCAGCCTCCCATGCAGGGCTTCGGGAATTTGGCGTAGTAGTCCGGTACCACGAAGTCGATGACTAGGATTCCCTTAAGCTGGGCTTTGGCGCTCTCGACGATATGCGCGGTTTCGGTGAACTGTTCGAACGTCGGCATCAGTGCGGCGCGGTTCTTGAGCGCCCACGCATAGTACTGGATGTGCGCAACCTCGAGACGGCCGGCCCCAACCTCCACTGCGTAGTCGATGATGCGTTGCATGTTATGGACGTTCTGGCGATGCATCGGTGCATTGATGGTGAGGGGCATATCGAGCTCCTTCACCCAGCGGGCGACCTCGCGCTTCTTGGCGCTGCCGCCCTTATAGGCGGCAATGCGGTCCGCATTCTCGGGATCGACGTCCTGGATCGAGAGCTGCACATGGTCGAGCCCCGCGTCGCGCAGCCTCTTGAGCCTTTCGCGCGTCAACAGAACGCCGGCAGTGATAAGATTTGTGTAGAGACCGACATCGGAAGCCGTCCTGACGATCTCTTCGAGATCCTTGCGCACAGTCGGCTCCCCGCCCGACAGATGGATTTGAAGAATGCCGAGTTCAGCGGCCTGGCGCAGCACGCTTTGCCATTGCTCAGTCGAGAGCTCGGTATTGACCCTCTCGAGCTCGAGTGGGTTTGAGCAGTAGGGGCACTGCAACGGGCAGCGATGTGTCAGCTCGGCCAGAAGTCCCACCGGCGCGCGCGCGCAGGCCGGAGCGGCATCTTCGATTTTCTGTAGGGAAGCATGTTCGTTCATTGGTGGATTCTCATGGGTTGTCTTAGCGATATCGCGCGGTGGTTGCCGTGCGGCGCCAAACCTTGACCACGTCCTTGAGGGCGAGGGTCCGCAGCATCAATATTTCGTCAGCACGAACGCCTTCCAATTATACGCCAATGGAATGCCGGCGACGAAAGATATTGCAAAGGATTAGGATCGATAACGCTCAGTTGATCAGTAATTCCGATCGGACTTATCACGACAATGCGATTTGAAGTTATGGATGGCTATCGCCATGTCCTTATTAACAAGGACCCGTCCGACGACCAGCGCACAGAAATTTTGCCATTTAGGAGAATGCTATGAAGACTTGGACAAAGCCCGCAGTTCGCGAACAAGAAGTCGGCCTCGAGGTTACCTCGTATCTGCCGGCAGAGATCGATCTCATCTAACGATCGATCACAAACAGAGCTTTAGAGCAGCGGTCGTCGATAAGTTCGGCGGCCGCTCTTTCTTTGCATCATTTCAACTCGACGTTCGGGCCAAGCTCGCGCGTTGCTTATCTGGCATGATGCGATTCAATGAGTTGATTGGGGCTGGCCGATAACTGACCAAAGGAGTTTCCTAATTTGCCCCGAAGTTTGCGCATCACCCGCTCAACCATGCTGGTTGCCAGCCTTCGCGGCTAAGACGGCGACAGGGCGGCAGTTCGGGCAATTGCCTCGGAGGACATGAGATATGAGCAATCCCACAGATATGATCCCAATCGGCTGTCTCCATGAGAGAGTGAACGAGCAGGGCGACCGCTATCTCACTGGCAGCCTGGGGCTGGCTCGGTTTGTAATTATGAAAAGCGATCAAAAAGCCGATGACGGCAGCGTCATTTGGGATGTACTCGTCCAGCGAGACCCAGCATCACAGTCGGACGCTCCGGAGGCAGCCGAGCCCGACTGGCATCACCCCACCGCGCCGGATTATCTTCTCCCAGATCCTTTATAGACGCGGCGGCGTTGTCACATTAACAGCTGTCCGCCGCACGCGTTCGCAATCCGTGGGTTTTTCAAGCTGCAGCGGTCACCACTTGCTACGTCCTCATCGCTTCGCCGCGAAACTGGCGAAGTGTCCTACGTGAGATGAGGTGACGCTGAACATTGAAGGTGTTGTAGACGGCGGCGTGTGTTGAAAGAAATCTCTGGGCTGTTGACAGCACCTATTTGCTATTCCGGCTTGCCCTCTTGCAGGCTCGACTTTCGGTTATTGAGCAGCTTCAGTGCAAGGTCGATGTCCGGCAGCAGCGTGTCGCTGCCGCCCGGCATGCCTTCGTCGGTTGCCACGTCCCCGCGCTTCGCGTCCATCTCCCATTGAGTCAGAATTTCGATCTTGTCCCCATGCGTCAGCTGCTCATGCGTGACGACCTGCCATGGCGTGTCGAAATACCGTGAAGGCGAGAACTTCGCCTTCGTCAAATCGAGTTTGTCTGACCGGACCTGCATGTCCTAACCTTACGCGCGTTTGGAGCTGGCCAAGGCACCCATCGTTTTTCAGTCGATCGTGATCGCGTTCGGCGAACTCGTATCCTGCTCAACTCGGTTAGCGCCATGAGTGAACTCCCGCCCGCGAACGATCACTGTCCAAACACTGTCCGAAACGAGAAAGTGATTGGAAACATGGTACGGGGATACCCACGTATAACATAGTGCAATCGCACCTTTCCAACAAACGAAGGAATTTGGCTGGGTAGACCTGCCAATGCTCCTTTCGAAAGGTTAGTCCATGAAAACTATGTTGAGTCTCATAACCGCGTTTGTCCTCGCCGGCGCAGGTTTGGCCGCGGCGCAAACGACGCCTCCCACTGCCCCGAAAGCCGCAGCCGAAAAGGCGGCGCCATCTTCGAACCTGTTCACAGAAGAGCAAGCCCGCGTCCATCTTGCGAAGTTGGGCTATGTCAACATTTCCCCGCTGACAAAAGAGAGCAACGGAGATTGGCGTGGGACGGCAACGAAAGACGGAAAGCAGGTGATTGTCTCCGTCGATATTAAGGCCAACGTCACCAATAAGTAATCTTTTGTGTACCCGAACTTCGGCGCCTGTTTTCAAGCGGGCGTAGCTCTGTGTTGAGTATGGCGAACCTGATCGTGCTCGACAGGCCGAAGCCCTCAATCTGCTTTTGGTGCGCGAGGCGAAACCGCCGATCGCCAACTGAAATGTAAACTTTATGTCGTTGAATTCTCGCAATCTCCTCCTTGAGCAGCGAATTCACGTCTCGCATCAGAGATCGCCGGATCACACCGGCTTCATCCTGCTGTCAATGCACCGAACGGTCCGGCAGCTCGATGCGGAAATGCGCGCCGGTCTTGCTGTCGGCAAGCGTTACCGTCCCGCCGTGCGCCTGAACGAGTTCCGCGGCAATCACGAGCCCAAGCCCAGTGCCGCCCTTTTTTGTTGAGCCGTGAAAGGCCTTGAACAGATTTTCGCGCGCCTTCGGCGGCACGCCGGCGCCGTTGTCCGTGATGTCCATGACGACCTTGCGGCCCTCGCGATGGGCAGCAACGCGAATTTCGCCATCGGTCTTGCCTTCGACGCTCTCGACCGCCTGTATGGAGTTGCGCACGATATTGCTCAGCGCCCGGAAGAGATGCTCGTGGTCGGCGTCGATGCGCAGCGTCGCATCCATGTCGGCGACAAAAGCGATGGCGCCCTCACCCGTCAAGCCCTGGCTGTCCGCCACCTCCTCGACGAGTGGCTTCAAGAGCATCAGCTCGCGACGCGGTGCCGTCTCGGCGGCCCGGCCGAATTGCAGCGACGAATTGCAGAAGCTGATGGCGCGGTCGAGCGAGGCGATGAGCTTCGGCACGAACCGCTGCACGGTCGGGTCGGGGATGTCGACGAGACGGTCAGAGATGAGCTGTGTATTCGCCAGCATGTTGCGCAGGTCGTGGTTGATCTTCGAGACGGCGAGGCCAAGCTGGGCGAGCCTGTTTTTCTGGACAAGAAGACCGGAAAGCTGACGCTGCATGCTGGCCAGCTCGCGCTCGGCGATGCCGATCTCGTCCATGCGCCCCGTCAGAGGCATGATGCGGCTTTGATCCTCTGGGTTCTCCGAAAAGCGCAGCATGTTGTTCGCCAGCCGCGTCAGCGGCTTCACGAAGAGACGGCTCAACGCGAAGTAGACGACAGCCGCGGTGAGCAGCGACAGAATGATCGACAACCAAAGGATATTCATCCCATAGCGCACCATCGCCTCTTTGAGCGGCGCCTCCGGGATGACGATCTCGATAAGATCGTTGTTGTCGGGGTTCGCGTGGCCGGCGACACGAATGATGCGTCCGCTATCGGCCAGTAGCGTCGCGATCGCATCCCTGACCTGCTCGAATTTGACGCCGAGGCCTTCCCAGAACGAGTTCGGTTCCGGCTGCAGATAGTACACATAATCGATCACAAGGTCGCCTTGCGCTGGTAGCACTAGGCGGCGCTCGCCTTCGCGCCGCGATGCAATGGCGCGCACCCCCGCGGTACGCAAGAGATCAGCGTGCAGCGCGGAAGGAACCTGACCACCGGGAAATGCATCGGAAGCGAGTGCTGCGAGTTGTGCCGCGGTCAATCGCTCTTGCAGCCACGCGACCCGGAAGTTCGCAACCGCAGGCAGAAAGATGAGCGTCTCGGCAATCACCACGAACACAGCCGTCAGCAGCAGCAGTTTCGCCGGCAACCCGCGGCTTGCCCAGAAGTGCCTCAGCGCACGCCACGGCGCGCCAGCTACGGAGGACTTGGCCGCCGAATTGTTGTCCTGCTTGTCCTTGTCGTTCAGAATGGCGCGCTGCACCTCGGAATCGGGCTGCGTCGCTAAGGCAAGACAGCGTGGCCTCTGACCAGCTACTGCAGTAGTTTCAACAGCTGTTGCCCAGGCGCTGTTTGCAACTCCTTGGCATCGACGGTTCCATCGTCGTTCGCATCAGTAGCCACGAACCAGGTTTCCACAAGTACCAGGTACTGATCCTTCGTGTATCTGGTTTTCGTTCTCCAAAACATCCAGGGATTTGGGCCCTGCGACAACTGCTCTGGTGTAACCATTCGCCCAGCCAAGTCCTTGGCACCGACGATACCGTCGTGACCGGTATCTAGCTTAACAAACAAAGCGGCGGCTGCAGTCTTGGCCTCGGCAAGGTCGATGGTTCCGTCCTTGTCCGTGTCGATCATTTTAATCGCGTCCGTAACGTTCTCCTCTGCTGATACAGAAACGCCTCCGGGCGCCACCGAACCAACGGCGCAAATCACCAGGCCAACTGTACGCGAAAGTCACTTCATAACACCCTTACCTTTTTCCGATCCGATCGTCTGCCTAGTCTACGTCCCAGCGAAACTATCCAATCTCGCCGTGGAAACATTGATCGCAATCAAGCCGAGGCTACTACACGTATCCGTGATTTTGGCAATTCAGCCGCGCGTACTTTGAACTTCGCGTCAATGCGGCCGGCACATACTTCGTCCGGTTCGGGTCAGAAGCAGAATTATCGGAAGCCAGCGTCGCTTCCGCTTCTCACTCGAAACCTGACATCTGTAGTAGCGCGCCTACCGACGTCCTGGCGCATCGAGACAATGTCCCCTTTTGTATAGGAGCGACCGTTCGTTCCTGCCGCAGGCTAGGTTCGCTTTCGGCGCTAACGCAGACCTCCGGCCCCAGCGTGACATGTCCCGTCGAAGCTCGCGCCAATGGAGGCTCAGCGCGGCTTCAAACAAGAGAGGGGGAAGGATCACATCAAAAATGCAGTCATGCGTCCAGTAGCGCACCCGCTTCGAGTCTCGTCATGGCAAGGCCGATGCCGGCAAGTACGAGCCCAACTGTGTATGGGAGACCCATGCGCCGGGCTACGATCGCGACGACAATAGCCACGCCGAGGAAGCTAACGGAGTCAGAGAGAATGATGTCCATCACATCGATTGTAGTGAAATTGCGACACAGATGAGAACCGCGCGTGAGTGTGTCGCGCTTATAGGACGATCGGCGATAAGTGGTGACGTTCCCTTTCCGGGTCGCATTCCGCTTTGACTTTGATGCGGAATTCAGCGGCGCAGGCGGTTGCTGGCGTGCATTGCTCCCTCGGGGTTAACGTGCGGGCCGAGCATCGCGGCTGACCGCGAAATGCTGACGATAAAGCGCCAGCGCCAAAAAACTCCCAACGATGTCAACCAACGTATCGGGTGATTCAGGACGTTCGCCGGCAGCGAATGCAACTCCAATGATGGCACTCTGGCCCATCGCCGTTGCCACCGGCCAAAAGTCAAAGCGCGAGGCGAAAGTGGGGTAGAATTTGGCCCGCGCGACAGTTCCCGTCGCCAACGAAGATAGCGCTGCCGCGAATTCGGCTTCCTGGGGCTCCACGCCGCCGACTCTGTTGACGGAAACCACTTTGTCCTCCGTAACGAGCATCACGACGACAGGAACTTGGAAGAGCGCTGCAACAGCTTGGGAAGTGATCGAGACGATTGCATTCATATTGTCGGCCGCGATTACGTCACGGCTGTAGCCTTGCAGCACAGTCGCCTGCCTTCTCAGGAGCGCCGCATCAGTGGCCCTGCGCCTAGAGGTGAATGCAACGCCACTCACGATAAGTCCGACGAGAAAAAGTAGGCCGATCGCCCAGATGTTTGCCGGGTCATTGACGGCCAGTGTGTACCGAGGCTCAGTCAGGAAGAAATTGTAGGCGAGAGCACCGAGTACGGCCGAGAAGAGGGAGGGGCCTAAGCCGAAGCCAACGCCCGCGATGGTCACCGGCACCACAAATACGAGAGAGAGGTTTGGAATCGTTACCTCGCCGTCGACAGCCACAGCCACGACCGCTGCGAACGCGGTCATTGCAAACGAAGCAAGGTAACCCACCACAGCCGAAGCGTCGGATGGTGCCAACCCCAAAAACGGATTGGCAGCCGTCATTAGTGTGCTGTCCTGTGGTAGCTTCGATTTAACGCCGGCCATTGATTTCATCCTGTCCGACAATGTGCCGTCCTGCGGCCAGAGTGGCGGTCGCAGTGAGAACACCCCCGATAATACACTATGCGTGATAGATCACTAACTCATTGGTGAGTAATCGCCGGTCAGCCTGGATCTTTGAATTGGAGCTACGTGTTCGCGATCCGATCGGAGAGGACACTGTAATGGCGCGAAGTGCAGGTCAACCTGGCCTACCGCTGGTTCTGCGGCTTGAGCATTGAGGACAAGCTACCGGATCTCACAAAGAAGAACGAGGGTGTGGGATGTGACAAAGATCTCGCGTCACGCCTTAGCCGTTTGACCTGCATGATCACCAGACAGCCTGACTGGGCGCGGCGGCGGGCACCTCGCCTTCAGAGCCCGCCGATGTCGGCCGCACTCTTTTCCTTCCACGGCAAAGCATCAAATGGCGGCTGGTATTCCTGAACTCGATACTGATCTTCCGGAATTTCGAACTCTTTCCCATCCGAGTTTCGAACCTTGACACTATGCTGAGTAGTCAAGCCGATCCAGGCGTCGCGAATCCTATAAAGGCCACGTATTTTCATTGTTTTTGCCCACATCATTGCTCTCGCGGGGCGCAAGGCAACAAGCAATCACGAGCAATACGCCCCACAATGCCACCGCAAAGAATGTCTCAAGCGACGGCGGTGCGCCGCGCAAAATCAAGTGTGCGCTTGGTTCAAGCGTTTGTTCGATCTTTCGTCTCGTGCGCGCCAGTGCGGGTTACGCTTGACGCCGTCGCTCACGCTCACCTTGCCAGGGGTCGGCAGGTCGGCTCGGACTTTGGGTCCATTTCTTGATGCAATTGGCAGCGTAACACGCCTTAGACAAGATAGCAGAGTGCGGGGCGGCAGGAATCAAAGGTCGCCTCAAGGGTCGACGCGCCTAGCCCAAGCCGGCGGTCTTCAAGAATATTCGCAGTGGACGGCCTCCTTCACAGCAGCCCCAACGTCATGGACGCATCAGTGGGCCGTTTGCTATAAGCCGGTTCTTCATTCCTGCTCGCGATCTTTAAAGACGTTTCCAAGGTGAAGTGTTATGGGGCATCCCACCGGGACGCACGATCCGCGGCGCTTCGGAAGCCCCCTGCGCCTTCTCTTGCCCATCGCTGGGGTTTTCGCCGCGTTGGCGGCAATCTCGATCCTCTATTTCAGCTATGATCTCGTGAAAGATAAGATGTCTCCTTGTGAGGGGATCTTTCGCCAGACTGCGCTCAATCTCTCAACACACATCAAGTTTCTTAAAGCAGACGGCGAGCTTCACATCGGCAAAGAGGCCGTCACCGACCTTGATGAGCGGGCGCAGATGGTTGCTCTCGATCTCAAGACCTGCTGCACGGTGCTCGACGCGGGCCGGATCGATCCCGAACAATTCCTACAATGCAAAGCAAATGCGCGCACTTATGACACGAAGCTGCAAAATATCGTGGCGTTGGTCGGCGCTGTTCCTGCCGTGGCCCCTCAAGGAGCTCCATCCCCCATCCCATCTTCCACATCATCGACAAACGCCCCGGCGATGCCGACGCCAGACACGATAGCGGCCGGGACCGAAGCCGCGCGTGCGGCCTCTCGCGCATTCAACGAGCAGGTAGTGCAGGTAAGCAAAGAACAAGCCCTGCGCACGCTTGAAGCAGTTCCACCGAGCCATGCCCAGATCAGCGCGCAGGAGCGCGAACCGAATGATGACGCACTCAACGCCAACGTCGTCGAACTCGACAAGTGGATCACAGCGTTGATCGGATCACCAAAAGACAGCGACTATTTCACATTCACGACGCCAGAAACCTACCGCGATTGGATTCGCATCGAAGTGCAAAACCGGTCCACAACCCTTGAGCCGAGGCTCGAGTTGTTCAATTCGGAGAAATCGAGTCTCGGCTCGGCCTATAACACGACGCCCGGTGCCGACCTCGTCTACGCGTTCGTCGCACCGCCCAAGACGACCTACACCGTACGGGCCAGCAACTACTATGGCCAAAGCGTCGGCGTTTATCTTCTGCGCGTCGTCGCTACAAAATCCTACGACGCCTATGAGCCGAACGATGACATACTGAGTGCAAAGGCGATTGCTGAAGGAGTTCCGATTAAGGCGCAGATCATGGATAAGAATGACGTCGACTATTATGCCATTGCTGTGCCGAAAAATGCCGGGACGATGGCAATTGCCGTGGCCAACAAGTCGACCTCGCTTCACCCGCTGATCACCGTGTTTGATGCCAGCAAGGCCCAGATTGCCAATCAATATAATGCCACGAGCGGTGGAGACGCGACGGTCACAGTCAAAGCGCAGCCGGGAACACTCTACGTCCGTGTCAGCGACTATTACACTGACGGGTCCGGCGATTACATGCTCACCGTGACCAAGCAATAACTCGAAGCGAGCGTCTGCTAGCGCTGTATCGAGTTGCTGCAATCTCGTTTGCCAAGTTGTTGTCACGACGAGAACGCCGTCCCGCCTTTGGAGCATGGACGCGCGGCCGCAAACGACGTCTACATCGCTCGTAAGTTTGCGGGTCTTCTCAAGCCCGGCCGCTAGCGATCATCGCACAGCAAGGCGGCTAGCATACCAGCGACTTGCGCGATAGCGGAGAGAACGCTGTCAACCCCGCGAGACTGGTTTTCACGATGGTGAGGCCGCGTGCAAGCACGGCAATCCAGAACGAGCCAAAAGTCGTTGAGTGTGGTTCGCGTGTATCCACGCTTAAACGGCTCGACGCACGCGAGAAAATTTTTGAATCCTGGACAAAATCCAGGATCGGAAGCGAGACACTACGCATCGCCTTTTTACCCCACCAGAGCGGGCTCGGCGGCTGGAGTGACACTGACATTGACGGTCATCCCCAAATACGAGCTGCGGCGACCGACGAAGCTTCCCGACAGAGGTGAGGCTTGCGTCGGATCGCGCGCCACGGCAACCCGGATCAGATCGCGATTTCCGAAAATTCCGTTCGTCGGGTCGAGCTCTATCCAGCCGCATCCTGGCAAGTAGATACGGCCTAACCACGTGTGGTCGTACCTGCCGCTGTGGGACGTGCTATGGATGATGCGGCACGCCATCGTTTCGCGAGAGGGCGTTGCATGACCTGCCTCAGCGAAACAGTGCTCTTCACCTTCCGGTGCGTGCCGTACGCCGGTGGCTCAAAAAAGGCCCGCCTCACGCCGTTCAAGCCTTACCGAAAAAGGAAGAGAGGCGTGGCCTAAGGAGAATCCCCATGGACATTCACGAGTATCAGGCTAAGGAGCTGCTTTTGAAGTTTGGCGTGCCAATTCCGCGTGGAGGCCTCGCCTACAGTCCCGAGCAGGCCACGTATCGCGCGGCGGAAATCGGCGGCAACAAATGGGTCGTCAAGGCGCAGATTTATTCGGGTGCGCGCGGTAAGGCGGGCGGCATCAAGCTGTGCAAGAACGATATGGAGATCCAGCACGCTGCCGAGGGTCTGCTCGGCAAGCGCCTCATCACGCACCAGACCGGCCCTGTGGGCAAGCTCGTCTCGCGCCTCTACATCGAAGAGGCTGCCGACATAGCAAAGGAAATCTACTTCGCGTTAGTGATGGACCGCGCCTCCGAACGCATCATGGTGGTGGCGTCGGCCGCCGGCGGAATGGAGATCGAGGAGATTTCCGCGAAACAGCCCGAGACCATCATCCGGATCAGCGTCGACCCGTCGGTCGGCATGCAGCAGTTCCAGGCGCGCGAGGTGGCATTTAATCTCGGCGTCGAGCCCGAGATCATCAGCAAGCTGGTGCCGACCATCATGGGCTGCTATCGCGCCTTGCGTGATCTCGACGCCACGATGATCGAGATCAATCCGCTCGTCATCACCAAGCAGAGGAACATCGTCGCGCTCGACGCCAAGATGAGCTTCGACGACAACGCGCTGTACCGCCGCCCGCAGATCGCGGAGCTGAGAGACAAGAGCCAAGAGGACCCACGCGAGACCTACGCCAATGACCGTGGCCTTGCCTATGTCGGACTCGATGGTGACATCGGCTGCATTGTCAACGGCGCGGGCCTCGCGATGGCAACGCTCGACATGATCAAACTGGCGGGCGGCGAGCCAGCAAACTTCCTTGATATCGGCGGCGGTGCCTCTCCTGAACGCGTGACGAAGTCGTTCAATGCGGTGCTGCGCGACAAGCACGTCAAGGCGATCCTCGTCAACGTGTTCGCCGGCATCAACCGCTGCGATTGGGTCGCGAAGGGCGTAGTCGACGCCATCAAGGAGCTCGAGATCAAGATTCCGATCGTCGTCCGCCTCGCCGGCACCAAGGTCGAGGAAGGACGCCGAATTATCGATGACAGCGGCCTGACGATGATCAGCGCCGTTTCACTGGCCGAAGCCGCCGACAAGGTGGTCGCCGCGGCGAAGAACTCGGGGGCCGCCGGGTAAACGCCGCCGTGGTGTTGTCGCGGCGCGTTCGCATCGGCAGAGGCGGCGCGATTGCAGCATTGGCCCCTGAACCGGCTGAGCCCGCGAGCACGTCGAAATCGAGGTTCCGGTTACTAAGCTCAATTTAGCGAACCTTCGATGCGTTCCAACCGATGTCTATCAAACGCGTTGATTGTATGCGCGAGGAGCGTTGGGGAGTGGCACAGATCGCCTCCGGCGTACCGGACGTGATGCTCACTTGCACCTCCATGACGAGATGGTCCGATGGAAACCCGATGAAGGTGCCGTGGAGCGGGGTCGCGTGGTGTGGATTGCGGACGACCGCAACGGTGACAAGGCCGCTCTTGCCGACACGGCCGCTCGTGGGGTCGAAATCAATCCAGCCGGTGCCCGGCAAATAGATTTGCGCCCAGGCATGGGTTGACCCGCGAGCCGAGCCACTCATCGGCTCCTAGCGGGACTGCGAGATACCCAGACGCTAAGAGTGATCCCGCCATAACGTCAACATTGTCGAAGCCCTTTGGAAATTAAAAACCGTTGCCGCCCGCGAACGCCAAAGTGCTAGCGATACCGCAGACCAAGCGACAGATGGGGCAGGCGCGAGAAGCGATACGGTCTAAAATTATTTGTCGAACCAGAAGCACACCATCTTGGCCGCGCCTGCCTCGCCGCCCGGTTTGTCAAATGCCTCATATCCTTCCCTTGTAATCGTATCGATTATGTAAATCAAAGTTGCTCCTTTAACCCCGCTGACATCTCTGAAAAAGGCGGTGAAAATGTCTCCGTGGTGAGAGAAGCGACTGGTCTCCGAAACACCGTCTTTGTTGAATGATAAGCTGACTGCTCCATCCTGGTACGGGGTCAGGACTACCGTATCTGCACTAAGGCCCTTGCATTCCCATCGTGAGAGCGCCAAGGCGGACTGTGGCAACAGCAACGATCCGGCAACGTAGGTTAGGAAGCCTATGGATCTCCGCATTGAACCTTTTCCTCACCGTGCCCGTGAACCAATCATGCAACGGGCGCGGTCCTCCGCTAAAATCCATTATCGAGTATTCAGCCAAGTGACTTGTGCCGGGTGACATGATCAAGCGCCCTCGCTGCTTACCCACAGCGGAGTTTAGCGCGGGAAATTAAGCTAGGCCGCCGGTCCAAACACAGCAGCCCGAAGCTTATTCGGATCACGCTCGCCATGATCAGCTACGTCGAACAACCGCTCGATGATCTCGTCGACGTCCATGTTCGGAACCGATAGCTTGGCTTCAGCGATGAGGTGTTCCAGCACGCAGTGGATGTCGTGCAGCTCATCGGAGCTATATGGGCACAATGTCATTTGAAGTCCCCCCGGACCCATCGTAGTGGCGAGTACCGTACACCGATTTGGGAGTCAGCAGTTCACGAATTCAGGTCATTGCCCATACAAGTTATGGTTGGAAAGACGAACTGAGGTTCGCGAGGCGGTTCTCAAAAGCACGGCGGACATTTGTCGGCGGACGCGCCATCGTTCGCTTGTTTACAGCACCTGAAAAATTTGTTCGGGCGTGTAGCCGAGCGCTTCGTTCCACATGATGTAAAATTGTCTGCCACGCACTTTGACCCAGCACCCCGGCATGCGTAGGCACAAGAGCGCATCGAGTCTTTCGGCGAGTTGGTTGATGTCGTGAGGAACGTCGGTCGGGATATCTACGACAAGTAGTGAGAGCCGACTCGCGTAGCCGCCCGCGCCCCCGAGTGCTTTGTCGTCGAAGTTGAGCTCTTGAAGATATCGGTCGAGCTCATCGCGCGCGAAACCGCTGCGGCTCGCACCCAGCTTCGTCTTCTTCAGCGCACCAGCCCTCGCAAGGCGATCAACTTGCCGGGGGCTTAGCCGCAGTACCGCGGCGGCCTCGGTTCTCGTCACGTGCTCGGGCAGCGGCTTGCTCATGGAGGCAGAGAATCCGCGAGTCGCGAACTTCCGACAAGGGCACCCGTCCGAGACACCGGTGAGACATCCGGCCTCGTTTGGAGCTAAGCAGTTTGTATCTAAACCATTGATTTCATTGGCGCGCCGGGAAGGATTCGAACCCACGACCCCCAGATTCGTAGTCTGGTGCTCTATCCAACTGAGCTACCGGCGCTTTTTCTCGTCGCATCCGGGCTAAAAAGCCCGTCCGGCGACGGGGCCGGGCGGCGAAGCCCCCCTCTCTAGTGGGTCGCGCCGCCGAGCGCAAGGCCCTGGGGGCGGTTTTGGCGGCGTCTCGCCGCGCTCGCCTTAGGGCCGGCGGTCGCTTGGCTCAGTCGACGTGCCGATCCGGCAGCTCGATCCGGAAATGGGCGCCTTTTTTGCTTTCGAGAAGCGCGAGCGAGCCGCCGTGGGCCTGTACGAGTTCGGCCGCGATGACGAGGCCAAGTCCCGTGCCGCCCTTCTTCGTCGATCCCTGAAACGCCTTGAAAAGATTTTCGCGCGCCTTCTGCGGAATGCCGGCGCCGTTGTCCATCACATCGACGACGACCTTGCGGCCTTCGCGATGAGCGGCGACGCGCACCTCGCCAGCAGTCGTGCCCTCGACGCTCTCGATGGCTTGGACCGCGTTGCGGATGAGATTGCTCAACGCGCGGAACAGATGCTCATGATCGGCGTCGACGCGCAGCGAAGCGTCCATGTCGGTGACGAACGCGACAACGCCTTCGCGCGGCAGACCCTGACTATCGGCGACCTCATCGATCAGCGGCTTCAGGAGCATCAATTCGCGGCGGGGGGCGGCTTCTGAAACGCCGCCGAATTGCAGCGACGAATTGCAGAACTGAATGGCGCGATCGAGCGACGCGATAAGCTTCGGCACAAAGCGCTGGACGGTCGGATCGGGAATGGCGACGAGCCTGTCGGAAATGAGCTGCGCATTCGCCAGCATGTTGCGCAAGTCATGATTGATCTTGGAAACGGCCATCCCGAGTTGCGCGAGACGGTTTTTCTGGGCGAGCAAGCTTGCGAGCTGCCGCTGCATGCTTGCAAGCTCGCGTTCGGCAATGCCGATCTCATCGCCGCGGCCGGTGTCCGGCATGATCCGGCTTTGATCCTCGGGGTTTTCCGCGAAATGCAGCATGTTGGTCGTGATCCGCGTCAGCGGTTTCACGAAAAGCCGGCTCAGGGCAAAATAAACGACGACTGCGGTCAGCAGCGAGAGAATGATCGACAGCCACAGGATGTTCATCCCGTAGCGTATCATCGCCGCCTTGAGGGGTGCCTCGGGAATGACGATCTCGATCAAGTCTGCGGCGTTTGGCCCGCTGTGGCCGACGACACGGATGGTTCGATCGGTCGAAAGAAGTGTCGCCACGGCATCCTTCGCCTGCTCGATCCGCGTCGATATGCTTTCCCAGAAGGAGTCCGGCTCGGGCGGCAGGTAGTACACGTAGTCGATGCTCAGATCGCCGTCCGGCGGAAACACGAGGCGCCGCTCGCCCTGGCTTCGCGATGCGATGGCCCTGACCTGCGCAGTTCTCAGAAGATCGGCGCGGAGTGCCGAAGGGATCTGGCCGCCGGGAAAAGCGTCGGACGTCAGCGCTGCAAGTTGCGCCGCCGTCAGCCGCTCTTGCAGCCAGGTCACGCGGTAGCTCGCGATCGACGGCAGGAAGATCAACGCTTCGGCGAGCAGAACGAAGGCTGCCGTCAGGATGATGAGCTTCGCCGGAAGGCCTCGGCTCTCCCAAAACCGTGCGATGGCGCGCCACGGCGCCATGACGAACGACGTCGTCATCTTCTCATCGTCTGACTTTTGATTGCTGCCGTTGATAATTGCGCGCTGCACCGTATCGAGCGTCTCCATACGCGGAGATCATTAACCGAGCTTTGCCAAGAACGCGATGACTTTGCGCAAATAGGGGTTACTCGGTGTCGTCGCAAAGTAACGAATTGCGGCCCTTTTGTTGATCTCAGAAAACGTCGGGTAAAGTGAAATCCATTCCGTCATTGCCCTGATCTTGAGGCCCTGAGAAATGGCAAGCGACCACATCTGAATGATCTCGCTAGCCTCGGCGCCGACGATTGAGGCACCCAGGATCTGGCCGTGCTTTGACGTTATGACCTTTATGTGCCCCTCGGTCTCGCGTTCCAGCTGGGCACGGTCATTTTCATGATAAGGCCAGCGCAGAACATTGATCCTGCCATGTTTGGCGCGCGCCTCCGTCTCGTTCAGGCCGACGCTTGCAAGCTCGGGCTCGGTGAATATGACACGCGGCGCCGCGCGCCCTTTCGTTTTCGCTGCCAAACGAAACAGTGACCGGCGGAGGACGATATCGGCATGCTCGCCAGCGACGTGGGCATATCTAGGTCCGCCCGCCGCATCCCCAATAGCGTAGATCCGCCTGTTGGTCGTTCGCAGCCCGCCGTTAACTTTGATGGCGTTTTGCGCGACTTTCACGCCTGCGGCGTCGAGGCCGAGATCGGCAACGCTGGCCTTACGCCCGGCTGCAATCAGAATTGCGGTCCCTTCGATTTTCTCGGGCTCGCCGTCGTTGTGGAGTTCGACGACGATTTTTCCGACGGTACCGGAAATGTGCTTAATCCGCGTGCCTTCGCGGATAGCGATGCCTTCGTTGGAAAGCTCAGTGAGGAGCACGACAGCAAGCTCAGGGTCTTCGTCGCCAAGCGCGTGAGCGCTGTCGAGCACAGTTACGCGCGAACCGAGACGGCGATAGGCTTGGGCCAGCTCCAATCCCGTCGTTCCGGCTCCGACGATGATGAGATGCGGTATCAAACTTTTGTTGTCGAAGATCGTCTCGTTCGTGAAATAAGGAACATCGGCCAAGCCCGCGATCGGCGGAATGATCGGCGATGAGCCGGTTGCGATGACGAAGCGGCGCGCCGAAATCCGATATTCGCCGGCGATGACGGTCGAACGATCGACGAACCGTCCAGCCGCAGAGATGACGCGGATGCCGAGACCGCCGAGACGCTCAACGGACGCATTTGGGGAAATCCGAGCAATGACGTCTTCGATGTACTGTTTGATTGCCGCGTGGTCGATCAGCGGCTCGACACCGCGAATGCCGAACGGAGATGCGGTGCGCATGGCATGGGCACGCTTGGCGGCCGCCAGCAGCGCTTTCGAGGGCACGGTTCCATAGTTGAGGCCGTCGCCGCCCATTTTGTGCTTTTCGATCAAGACGACCCGCTGACCAAATGCAGCCGCGGTGGTAGCAAGGGCTAGGCCGCCGGCTCCTGCGCCGATGACGCAAAAGTCAGCTGCGATAGTATGGCCTTGGGGCGCCGCGTCGGCCGTGTCCTTGGGCATATAGGCATCCAGCGATGAAAGTGGCAGGGCTCAGCGAAGTTCGTCGCAATCGAGTGGCGTCTCTCCTCATCGCGCCTCGTTGGACACCTTAATACGCTTGCGCCATTTTTCACGCCGGAGATCCTGCCCTATCCCCTGCCGCAAGGGCGCAGAATGAGCGGAAGACAAATCATTTCCGAGGCAGGATCGCGGCTGGCCTATGGTCTCACCGATGGTGGCTGCCGCAATACGGCCGATTCGGGACGCCGCTACCGCTGTACTCGCGTTGACTTGCACCGTTGCCCCAACTATAAGGGCGCGAATTCCGGAGAAATGCGCGCTCTGCTGGGGTCTTCGCCCAGGCGACGTTGTATTTTGTAAACCTCGGAAAAATAATAGCAATATGCCGCCTCGCCCGTATACGGCCGCGGCTTTGAGAGACTTGGACGGAGATTTCCGTGAAGCGCACTTATCAACCGAGCCGCCTTGTTCGCAAGCGCCGCCATGGATTTCGCAAGCGCATGCTGACGGCCGGTGGCCAGAGGGTTCTGGCCCGTCGTCGCTCGAAGGGCCGCAAGCGTCTTTCGGCCTAATAAGGTCTAGCGCCAAGGCCCCGCTGCCGCTTCTCGCGGCTCTGGAGGCTGTCATTCCGATCCTGCCAACGCTCAAGGCGCGTTCCGAATTTCTCGCTGTACGCGGCGGCCGGCGCTCGTCGACGCCGGCATTTCTGATCGAAATGCGAGAACGCCCGGGCACGACGGCCCGCGGTGGCGTGGGGCCGCGGTTCGGCTTCACGATTACGAAGAAAATAGGGAATGCCGTTACGCGGAACCGAATTCGCCGCAGGCTGAAAGCCGCCTTCGCGGCGGAAACAAAAGACGCGAATCTCGGTGCCTGCGACTATGTCGTGGTTGCCCGCCACGCTGCTCTCGACCGGCCTTTTACCTTGCTTCTCGGGGACGTTAGCCAGGCGATGGCCGCGTTACACCGAAGCAAGCCCGCTCGCGCCGACAAAAAAGGTTCAGCGTGACTGGGTGTCCCCTTCCTTTTATGACCAGTTTCCTCCATCGCTTCCGGGCCTATTGAGGCCCCCTGCCGCCGGCGCCGCGCCCTGAGGATTTAATGAGCTCTCCTAGCGATCCAAAAGACCAGAATAATTTAATCTTCGCCGTGGCGCTGTCGATCCTCGTGCTTATGGCTTGGCAATACTTTTTTGCACGCCCGCAAATTCAGCACGAGCAGGCGCGACAGGAATTCAACAAGCAGCTCGACGCTCAGAACAAAGGGACCTCGACGTCGGAAAGCCCACCGAACGTCGCGAATGCGCCGGTCGCCGCTCCGTCGGGAGCGGCGGTTCCTGTCAGCGGTCAGCAATCGTCAGCTACCCCCGCGATGTCTCGGGACGAGATCCTCAAGGCTTCGCCGCGCGTTCAAATCGCGACGCCGTCGCTCGAAGGCTCAATCGATTTGAAGAGCGGGCGCATCGACGATCTCGTGCTGTCGAAGTACCGCGAGACGGTCGATCCCAACAGCCCGAAGGTTACGCTGCTGTCGCCGGCCGGATCGTTCGATCCCTATTTCGCAGAATTCGGTTGGGTTCCCCAAGCCGGTTCGCAGATCAAAGTTCCGGATCGCGACTCGCTCTGGACGGTCGAGAGTGGAACCACGCTGACACCGGAATCGCCGATTGGCCTGGTATGGGACAATGGTCAGGGTGTCATCTTCCACCGCAGCGTCTCGATCGACAAAGACTACATGTTCAAGGTCGTCGACGAGATCGAAAACAAGACCGGGGCGGAGATCTCGCTGCTGCCCTACGCGCGCGTGCATCGAAGCGGCCATCCACCTTCCCAGGTCTTCTCGGTTCTGCATGAAGGTCTCGTCGGTGTTTCCGGCGACCATGGGCTGCAGGAATTCAGATACGCCGATGCGGTGAAGAGCGGCGTTCCGACAACGTTCGAAAACGTCGTCGGCGGCTGGCTCGGCATCACGGACAAATACTGGGCGACGGCGCTCGTTCCCGATCAGACGGCAGCTTATCGGGCGATGTATTCTGCTTTGTCGGCGCGCGATCCGGCCGGCAGAGATGCGTTTCAAACCGACTATCTGCGCGGGGCCCTCGCAGTCCCTCCCGGGATGCGCAAAGGTGTCGAAGCCCATCTTTTCGCCGGCGCCAAGCAAGCTTCTCTGATCGACGGCTACGAGAGGGCCCTCGATATCCTGCGCTTCGACCGGATGATCGACTGGGGCTGGTTCTATTTCATCACGCGGCCGCTGTTCCGCCTGATGGAATTCATCAACGGCATCGTCCACAATTTCGGCATTACCATCCTCATTCTGACGGTGTTCGTTAAGGCGGCTTTCTATCCGCTCGCCAACAAGCAGTACGAGAGCATGGCGCGGATGAAGAAGATGCAGCCGGAAATGCAGCGCATCAAAGAGTTGCACAAGGATGATCCGCAGCGGCAGCAGAAAGAGATCTTCGAGCTTTACCGCAAGGAGAAGATCAATCCGCTTGCCGGATGTTGGCCGATCCTGTTGCAGATCCCGGTCTTCTTCGCGCTCTACAAGGTGCTCTTCGTCACCATCGACATGCGCCACGCGCCGTTCTTCGGATGGATCAAGGACCTTTCGGCGCCCGATCCGACATCGATCTTCAATCTGTTCGGACTTCTGCCGTTCGATGCGCCGCAGGTCTTCGGAATCCACCTCGGCGTCTGGCCGCTGATCATGGGCATGACGATGTGGGTTCAGATGCAGTTGAATCCACCGCAGCCGGACCCGATCCAGCAGCAGATCTTCCAGTGGATGCCGATAATGTTCACATTCCTGCTCGGGAGCTTCCCGGCGGGTCTCGTGATCTACTGGGCGTGGAGCAATACGCTGTCGATCACTCAGCAGCTTTATATCAACAAGAAGAACGGCGCCGAGATCCACCTTTTCGACAATCTCAAGCGAGCGTTCGCCCCGCTATTGCGATTGTTCGGCGCGAGCGGCGATCCCGGTAAATAGCCTTGTTTGAAGGCTCGGCTGTCGGCCGGGCCTTCACGTCGGATGATGTAATGGCAGACGCTGAGACCCTATCGGCTGACGACTTAGAGAAAGGCCGGCGGCTCTTCACGCGTGCCTGGACGTTCTCGCGCGGCACGCCCGATCTCGATCACCTGCCGCCCGACGACCGGCCGGAGATTGCCTTTGCCGGGCGCTCGAATGTCGGCAAGTCGAGCCTCATCAATGCGCTCGTCGGTCAGCTTCGGCTTGCTCGCGCGTCGAACACGCCGGGCCGAACGCAGGAGCTGAACTTCTTCACCGACCCTAACGACGATCTCTACCTTGTCGACATGCCCGGTTATGGATTTGCCGAAGCGCCGAAAGAAAAGGTGGCGGCGTGGAATAAGGTGATCCGGGCCTATCTCGCCGGGCGGCGAACGCTCTTGCGCGTTTTTCTTCTGATCGATGCACGGCATGGGCTGAAGCCGCCGGACGATGAGATCATGACACTGCTTAACAGCTCGGCCGTTTCGCACCAGGTCGTGCTGACCAAGGCCGATAAGATCAATAAGACGGACTTGGTGAAAGTCACCGAGCGAACGTTGAAAGCACTCGCGAAGAATCCGGCGGCGTATCCGGCCGTCATCGCAACGTCGTCGGAAAGTGGGCTCGGGTTTGAAGAGTTGCGCGCAACGATCGCGCAGCTTCTGGAAGCGCACGGCGGCCGAGCCTAGTGCAGGAATTTCTTCAATAACGCCGTCGCGGGACCGATGCCGGCCTCGCCAAATGTTGCCAAGGCGCCGCCTGCTACAGCCGCGACGGCCCAACCGAAAAGCCGAGCGAACGCCCGTCCGATATTCCTCCGGACCTTCACTTCGACGATCTGGTCGGGAAGTGCCGTTTCCGCGGCGACGCCGTCGGCTCCGATCGTCCGTGCCGATACGATGATCTGAAGGCTCGACCAGCCGCGCGACTGCGGCGTAATCAGAAAACGCCAGCTCGCGAAATCGTCGCTCGCGTAGCCGAGATTGCTTTCGATCCACTGTGTCTCGGGGGAAGCAGACTCGATATAGAAGCCGCCCTCGGGCGCGCGAATGCGGACGGACATCGCCTTCGTCACCGCGACGGCGTGCTGCCAGACTTGACCGCCGCCTTCGAGACCTTCCGTCAGAGCCTTGACAGACGCCTTGGCGATGCGGACTTCGGCGCGTGCGGTTTTGCCGACGCGCATAAAACGCGGAATATTTTCGGCAAGTTGGCCGGCTTCGACGGGCGCGCCTTTGGCGCGTTTCTCTTTCTTTTTCGGTTGTGCCTGTGAGGTCTTGCGCTGTGGTGCCGGTGCGCCCATCGGCGGACCCGGCCGGAAGGCGGAATCTTGATTGGGGTTCGACCTCGGACCTGGCGGCCCCATCGAAGCGCCTCTCGGTGCGCCTTGCGGCGTGGCAGGCCCCATCGGAGCCGGCGATGGACCATGTGACGGGGCCGGTCCACGGGGCCGCGCGCTTGGCGGTCCCCCGAGACCGGGCGCGGACGGAGGAATCGGTGGCGGTTGTATTCTCGACGGCTGCGGACGCGGCGGAAGGTCGGCGAAAATATCCCGCGGAGGCGGGGCTGGGGTCGCATCGGGAGCCTGCGTTGCCGGGGGAGACGGCAGCGGAAAGGCGTGAGCTTCCTGTCGCGGTTGCGCTGACGGACCTTGATGAACGGGGCGCGCCGGAAGCGGCAGCGACGGCTCGGGCGGGAATGGCGGCGCCGGGCCCGTAGCGGGAGCAGTGCCAAAGCTTGGGTCGGGCCGTTTTTGCGTTTCCGGATTTCCGCCGATTGGCAATCGCGGTTCCTGCGGCGCAGATGGTGCGGGAAATGGCTGCGAAGGAAACGGCTGCGAAGGACCGGGTGGAAGCGCGTCAGCGGCGGGGGGCGGACCGATATCGAGTTGGCGCTCTGGCGCGGGCACAAAGTCGCGCGATGGTCCTACCGGCGCCGGCTCTACGGTCGACTCCCGTTCGCGCTCCGGCGCAGGAACCACTTCCGGCTGCGGCACGCTGCGTTCGCTAGCGACGTCGAAAGAAGGGGTCTGGGCCGGGGGGACTTCAGGCAACGGGACCGAAGGGGCCAGAGGCGCGGGCCGCGGCATATCCTTCATGATTTCGCGCAACGAAGGCGTAGCTCGCGATTGAACGCGCTCACGGGCCCGAGCGAGCACGTCGTCGGCGACCGGAGGCTGAACAGGGGCTTCGCGCACGGGCGCCAGCGCCGCTTGCAACGCCCTGATGGCGTTATCGAATGTCAGTCCGTGCGCCTCGAGGATTTCCGCGGCATTGCTTCGTGCATCGCCGACGATGGCGGCGAGCACGATGGCGCCGTTGATATCGCGCCTGCGGCTTCCGCGTGCCGCGGCCGCGGCCGCCTCCAGGATGCGCCTCACGTCCTGCGAGACGCCGAGCGAGTCTTGAGGGTTAGGCGATGGCTGGGCACTCTGCAGGACACGCGAGACGACATCGGCTTTGAGGCGCTCGCCGTTGATATGGCTCGCATCGAGCACGGCGATGGCGTCGGGGTCGTCGCAGAGAGCCGCGAGCAAATGCTCAAGCGACACTTCAGCGGCGCCCGTCGCCCCGGCGAAGTCGGCGCCCCGTGCCAACGTCGCGGCGAGATCCGACGACATCGGAATTTGGGCAATATCTGTGGCCGTCACGCCCACGACGTCTCCTCAAACGAAGGCCAAGACGGGCAAGACTGGCCATGACCGAACGCGATAGCGTGTGGAAATCACACGCCGATGGCAAGGTTATAGCAATGGCATGGCCGTTGGCAGGCTGGAATCCCTTTCGTCCCCAGATGCCCGCATTTGCCTGCGTCAGTACCGCCCGCAGGTCACCAAGCCAGGGAATTCCGTTGAGGCCTTGGGCCGAGAAGCTATAACACCGCGACAAGGCGCCCGACTCCCCGTCGGCGCGCACCGATTGGCCATAGGGGGAACTCGTGACATCAGCGAAAAGTCTCTCTGAAAAAGCCGCCGCAGCGCCGGCCGAAACCCCGCTTACCGCGCATCAGCAGGCGCGGATACTCGCGGAAGCCATTCCGCACCTCATTCTCTACGACGAAAAGAACGTCGTCATCAAATTCGGCGGCAACGCCATGGTCGACGAAGAGCTGTTCAAAGCCTTCGCGCAAGACATCGTTTACCTGAAGCAATCCGGCATCAATCCGATCGTCGTGCATGGCGGCGGGCCGCAGATCGCCAGCATGCTGCAAAAGCTCGCGATCAAGTCGGACTTCGTCAATGGCCTCCGCGTCACGGACAAGGCGACCGTCGAGGTTGTCGAGATGGTGCTTGCCGGCAAGATCAACAAAGAGATCGTGTCCGCCATCAACCAGCAGGGCGGCAAGGCGGTCGGGATCTCGGGCAAAGATGCCAACCTGATGATCGCCAAGAAGATTACCGAAATGCCGGATCCCCAGTCGAACAAGCTTGTCGACGTGGACATCGGCTACGTCGGCGATCCGGTGGAAGTCAATCCGCATATCGTCGAAGTCATTTCGAAATCCGATCTCATTCCGGTGATCGCACCCGTTGCCATCAGCCGCGAGGGCGAGACGCTGAACGTCAATGCCGACACGTTCGCATCGGCGCTCGCCGCACGCATGCAGGCGAAACGCCTGCTTCTGCTGACCGACGTCTCGGGTGTGCTCGATGAAAACAAACAGCTCATTCCGAGTCTGTCGATCGAGGAAGCTCGCGCCATGATCAAGAGCGGCGCGATCTCGGGCGGCATGATCCCGAAGATAGAAGGCTGCATCGAGGTCGTCGAAGCGGGCGTCGAAGGCGTCGTCGTCATCGACGGGCGCGTGCCGCACTGTGTCTTGCTCGAGCTCTTCACCGAACATGGCGTCGGAACGCTCGTGAAGCGTGCGGAGCGGAAGAAGGGCAAGACTTGATGACGGTGCCGGCCTCGGCGGCGGACGTGTCCAAAGCGATCGAGGCTGCGGTCCGGCGTGGCTTCAACCACGTCGATACCTGGATTTTCGATCTCGACAACACCCTCTATCCGGCGTCGTGCAATCTCTTCGCGCAAGTCGATGTGCGCATGAGCGAATATATCGCCAAGACGATCGGGGTGCCGCGCGAGCATGCCCGGCATCTGCAGAAAGCTTATTATCGCCAGTTCGGCACGACGCTCGCGGGACTGATGAAGGTTCACAAGCTGCCGCCCGGTCCGTTCCTCGACTATGTTCACGACATCGATTTGTCGGTCGTGCCGGAACTGCCGGACCTCGTCTCTGCAATTGCAGCGCTGCCGGGTCGGCGCCTCATCTTCACCAACGGCTCGCGCCGCCACGCCGAGAACGTGGCGAAGAAGCTCGGTGTGCTCGATCTTTTCGAGGATATCTGCGATATCGCCGCTTTGGATTACGTGCCTAAGCCCGAGCGCGACGCCTTCGATCGGTTGTTGAAGCTGCACGACGTAGCGGCGCCGCAAGCGGCGATGTTCGAAGATATGCCGCATAACCTCGAGCCGGCTTCGACGCTCGGGATGACGACGGTGCTCGTTCATTCCGACTACATCGATCACCCGGCGCAGCTGAAGGTCCGCGAATGGCGCGAATTGCCTGAGCACATCCATTACCTCACGCGCGATCTGACGGCTTTTCTCGCGAACGAAATCCGCGAGACAACCAGATAGGGATGCTCGGCGATGCTGAGCGCCCTCCAAGAAGCAGCAATTTTCAACGTGCCGCTCGCATTTCTTTGGATCTCGTTCATCGTCGAGCTGACGCCGGGTCCGAACATGACCTATCTTGCAGTCCTTACGCTCGTCGAAGGACGGAGAGCGGGTTTCGCGACGGTTGCAGGGGTCGCAGCGGGTCTTCTTCTGGTCGGCATTCTTGCCGCGTTCGGGGTCGCCGCGTTCGTCTCGGAATCACCGATACTTTACGGACTGATCCGATGGCTAGGCGTCTTTTACATGCTCTGGCTCGCCTATGATATTTGGCGTGGCGTCGAGCCCAGCGAAGCCGACGAAAGCGCTCCGACTTCACCGGCCGGGACCTATTTTGGGCGTGGCTTTTTGACGAACGTTCTCAATCCAAAAGCAGCCATTTTTTATATCGCCGTGCTCCCGCAGTTCGTCGATCCGAGTTCGAATGCTGCTGCCGCAGACGCTTGTGCTGTCCGTCGCCTACACTTTCGTCGCGACCGCCGTGCACGCGACGATTGTCGCGCTGGCGTCGAGAATGCGTCCCGTGCTGCAAGATGCCGGTCGCATGCAGACGATCAGGCGGATACTGGCGGCCGGCCTCGTGTTCGTTGCTATCTGGCTGCACTGGTCGACGGCACCTTCAAGCGTCTAGGCGAGCGGCCGTCTATCGGGTTATAGGGGCATCGTTCGTGTTCGAAGATTGATCCGATAGCGCGAGAACGTTTCCCGATCATGGCGTCCGCCGACGACATCAGTGCGCTCTTACAACGCGTGGCCCGGCGAGATCGGGCAGCGTTCGCAGAGGTTTATCAGGCGACGAGCGCGAAACTTTGCGGCATCATTCTCCGTATCTTGCGGCGTAGGGACATCGCGGACGAGGTGTTGCAAGAGGTTTACGTGAAAATCTGGGAGCGGGCGGCGGATTTCAGGCCCGAAAGAGCCTCGCCTATGGCTTGGATGGCGGCCATCGCTCGTAACCGCGCCCTCGACGAGGTAAGACGTAAATTGCCCGTTTCGATCGAGGACCACCCTGAAGTTCAGGATTTCGCAACGGACGATGAAACGGGGCTCGCGGCCGTATTGCGCGGTGAAGACGCCAAGCGGCTCGCCGATTGCTTGGACCGGCTTGAGCCGAACCGCCGGCAGATGGTCGTTCTCGCCTATTGCGAAGGTTCAAGTCGCGAAGAGCTGGCAGCGAAATACGGCCAGCCCGTAAATACGATCAAAACCTGGCTTCGCCGGTCGTTAGCGCAGTTGAAAGGCTGTCTCGGCTCATGACCGATGACGATGACATTGACGCCATCGCCGGAGAGTACGTCCTCGGTACGCTCGATGCTGGCGAACGCGCTTCCGTTGCGGCTCGGCGCCTGCGCGAGCCGGCGCTCGACGCCGCCATCCGAGAGTGGGAGCGCAGACTGGCACCATTGGCGGAATTGGTCGCCGCCGTTGCGCCGCCCGAGGACACACTCGCCAAGATCGAGGCTCGCATCGACGGAAGGGATATTACTCCGTCCGGGAACGCGACGATCGTCGATCTTCGTCGCCGCCTGAACCTTTGGCGCACAACCGCTATTGCAGCGTCGGCTATTGCCGCGAGCCTTGTCGTCGCGCTCGGCGTCAGAGAATTTCAGCCGAAGCCGAAGCAGCAGAATCTCGTGGCTATTCTCCAGAAGGACGCGGCTTCCCCGGCCTTCCTCGTTACGGTCAATATCGAAGATCGGGTCATGACGGTGCAGCCGGTCGCCGCCAAGCCGGAACCTGGAAAGAGCTATGAGTTGTGGATTGTGCAGGACAGTCTCGGGGCGCCAAGATCCCTGGGCGTCATCGATGATCCGAATAGGATGATGCGGCCGACGCTCGCAGCCTACAAAACCGACGTGATCGAAAGTGCGACGTTTGCGGTTAGCCTAGAGCCCGAAGGCGGGTCGCCAACGGGCAAGCCGACCGGCCCTGTCGTTTTTTCAGGCAAGCTCATTCCGACGACGCGCTGAACCGCACAGGTGCTGGCGCGGAAAAAAACGCCAATCGTTTCGAAACTCTATTCGATATCACCCGTAACTCCGGACGCGTCTCCGATGGAGGCGAAAGAAACAACCGGAGAAACACCCCATGTTCAATGTCAATCGCGCGTCTCTTCTTGGCGCTGCCGTATTTGCTCTCTCGCTATCGTCGGGTCTGGTCGCCAATTCGTACGCCAAGGAAAAGACTGTCGAAGTCGGCGGCGCGGCGATGTTTCCGTCGAAGAATATCATCGAGAACGCAGTCAACTCGAAGGATCACACGACGCTCGTCGCGGCAGTCAAGGCGGCCGGCCTCGTGGATACACTTGAGGGCAAAGGCCCGTTCACCGTCTTTGCACCAACGAATGCGGCGTTCGACAAGCTTCCCGACGGTACGGTTGCGGCTCTGCTCAAGCCCGAGAACAAGACCCAGCTGACGAACGTGCTGACCTATCACGTCGTGGCCGGTGATTACTCGGCGGCGAAGATTGCCAAGGAAGCCAAGGCGAACGGCGGCAAGCTCGATCTCAAGACCGTCGAGGACGAGCACATCATTATCGAAAGCGACAACATGGGCGGCTGGTGGGTCGTCGATGGCAAAGGCGACAAGGCGAAGATCACCATCGCCGACGTCAATCAGTCGAACGGCGTGATCCACGTGATCGACGGCGTGCTTTTGCCGAACTGAACTCGTCGCGAAATCTCTGCGAGTGGTGAGACGAACGCGTCCCCTCCCCCGGAGCGCCTTCGCAGAGTAACGGGGACCGGTCGGAAGAAGCGCGTTACGCTGCTTCTTTCGGCCGGGTCTTCTCGTCCGGACGCTATCGCGTCATCCGCGGCCGATGAAAGGCATCGCAGTTGCCATCAGCGTCATTGACTGAACGTTGGCATCGAGCGGCAAATTAGCGATGTAGAGGACGGCATCGGCGACGTGGGCGACGTCGATCCGCGGTTCGACCATGACGCTGCCGTTGGCCTGAAGAATCCCGCTTCCCATCTTGGCCGTTAGGTCCGTCACGGCGTTGCCGATATCGATCTGCGAGCAGGCGATGTTGTCGGCACGGCCGTCGAGAGAAATGGATTTCGTGAGGCCGGTGATGGCGTGCTTCGTCGCCGTGTACGCTGCCGAGAATGGCCGCGGCACCTGCGCCGAGATCGAGCCGTTGTTGATGATGCGTCCGCCCTTCGGCTCCTGCGCCTTCATGATGCGGATTGCCTGCCGGGCGCAGAGGAACGGTCCCGTCAGATTCACATCGACGACGCGCTTCCATTCTTCGACTGGCATCTCGTCGAGCGGCACGCCTTGTGTGAACGTTCCGGCGTTATTGAACAAGAGATCAAGGCGGCCAAACGCTTCGTGCGTTTTTTCAAACGCGATTTCGACTGCAGTTTCGTCGGTGACGTCCGTGGGCGTGATGAGAAAGCGGCCTCCAATGCTTGTGGCGCTCTCTGCGGTCTTTTGCAGCTCGGAGACGCGCCGTCCAAGCAGGGCAACGTCAAATCCAGCCGACTGGAGCTTCAAGGCGACGGCCCGGCCGATGCCCGAGCCCGCACCCGTCACCAAAGCTACGCGCGAAGTTTGAATCATGTTTCATCTCGCATCGGACGATCAATGAAACGGCTGCATAACTCCGAACATCGCCGCGCGCCAGTTTCTGGTGTCACGCCACCGTGATAGAAGAATGGCTGATCGGAGCAGCAGGGGGCTCACGGCCATGACGGGAGCGAGAACGGCGAGCGCTGGATTTTGCGCGGACTGTGGGGCCGCATTGCAAGGGAAATTCTGCAGCGCCTGTGGCTCCCCTGCCCGTGGTCCTGCTCCGGCGGCGGAACCAAACCAAACCCACGACGGCTGGAGCGGGCTAACCTCAGAGCTCGTGAGCTCTCGCGGTAGCAACGGCCTTTTCTCCGTTGTTCTTTCGTTTCTGCGCCATCCGGTCGATACGATCATCCGTCTGACAGACGACCCGACGTATCGATCGCACTGGGGTTTCCTGACCGCGATGGTCGGCGCGCAACTCACACTCGTCTACGTCATCTTGCCACGCGTGTTTTCGGCGCTTTTCAATGTACCGAATACCTCCAACAGCTCGGCGGTGATCACCAACGAGGCTGTGCAGTACGTCGGAATGGCGATTCTGACGCCCATCCAATATTACGTTTGCCGGGCGCTGGGGACGCGCCCACGTTCACCGATGTCGTACGTCAAGCTGTGCGTTCTGAGCGTCAGTTATGGGGCGATCCTCGCGATCGTCGCCGCGCTCATCTTTTTCGCGACCGGAGTGATGGCGCTTAAGTCAGGAACCAATCTTGATTTGGGTGCAATCTGGCAGGGGCTGACGTTGATAACTCTCGCCGCGATCCTAGCCTTCGTCTCCGCGAGCCATAAAAGATTTTGGGGAATGTCGTGGCCAGTTGCGATCGGCGTAACGCTCTCTATCGCGGCGCTGTCCTGGCTCGTCGTCTATCCGGCGCTTACCGTCCTTGCCGAGCGCGCCGATATCGCAGCAACTTTAAGCAGCATTATGGGATAGGTTGACGCCTTAGCGCGTCGGAATCGGCTTTTCGCCACGGTAATCGTAGAAGCCGCGCTTTGTCTTGCGGCCGAGCCAGCCGGCCTCAACGTATTTCACGAGCAACGGACATGGCCGGTATTTCGAGTCCGACAGGCCTTCGTACAGAACCTGCATCACACTCAGGCACGTATCGAGGCCGATGAAATCGGCGAGTTCGAGCGGCCCCATCGGATGATGAGCGCCAAGCTTCATTGCCTTATCGATCGCCTCGACCGTGCCGACGCCTTCATAGAGCGTGTAAACGGCCTCGTTAATCATTGGCAGGAGAATGCGATTGACGATGAAAGCCGGAAAATCTTCCGACACCGCCGTCTTCTTGCCGAGACTTTCAACGAAAACCCTGGCTGTCGAGAACGTCTCGTCTTCCGTCGCGATGCCGCGGATCAGCTCGACCAGCTCCATCAACGGCACTGGGTTCATGAAATGCATGCCGATGAAGTCTTCCGGCCGGTCGGTCGTCGACGCTAGGCGCGTAATCGAAATGGATGACGTGTTCGAGGCCAGCATCGCGGTCGGCTTCAGGTGCGGGCAAAGCGCTGCGAAGATCTTGTGCTTCAGCGCTTCATCTTCGGTCGCCGCCTCGATGACGAGGTCGCAATCGCCAAAGGCTTCGAGCGTCGGAGCGAAGCTGATGCGTTCGAGGGCATGCTCCTTATCTTCTTCCTTGATGATGCCTTTGGCGACCTGACGCGCCATGTTCTTGGTGACGGCTTCGAGGCCCTTGTCGAATGATTCCTTTTTCAGATCATTGACAGCGACAGTGTAGCCCGAAAGCGCGATGACGTGGGCGATGCCGCTGCCCATCTGCCCGGCGCCGATGACGCCGACCTTGCTGATCGTGCGGGCAGGCTGGACGCCGACCTTGCCTTTTTCCATCAGCTTCTGAGCTTGCGGCATGAACACGTGTCCTTCGCGGGGTTAAGAAGTTGGCTCAGCGTCCGGCTTTCTGCAGTTCGGTGTCGAGTTCGGGCAATGCCTGGAACAGATCCGCCACGAGCCCGTAGTCCGCGACCTGGAAGATCGGCGCTTCGCCGTCCTTGTTGATCGCGACGATGACTTTGGAATCCTTCATGCCGGCGAGATGCTGAATGGCACCCGAGATGCCGACCGCAATGTAGAGATCCGGCGCGACGACTTTGCCGGTCTGGCCGACCTGCCAGTCGTTGGGAACGAAGCCGGCGTCGACGGCCGCGCGCGACGCCCCCATCGCAGCGCCGAGCCGGTCGGCGACGGGCTCGATGTATTTGGTGAAGTTCTCACCATTCCCCATGCCGCGACCGCCGGAGATGATGATCTTTGCAGAGGTCAATTCGGGGCGGTCGGATTTCGTGAGTTCTGCTTTTTCGAAGGTCGAAACGCCGACGGCCGTAGGAACGGAGACCGTCTCGATTGCAGCCGAGCCACCTTCGGCGGCTGCGGGGAATGCGGAGATCCGAACCGTGATGATCTTCGTCGCTTCCGGCGATTGCACCGTCTGGATGGCGTTACCCGCGTAGATCGGCCGCTCGAAGGTGTCAGGCGAAACGACCTTGGTGATATCGGAGATCTGCATGACGTCGAGCTTGGCGGCGACGCGCGGCAGGACGTTCTTGCCGGAGGCCGTCGCCGGTGCAACGATTGCCGAATAGCCTTTTGCTATCGAAAGAATCAGCGCCGCGACCTCTTCGGCGAGACCGTTGGCCAACTGAGGCGCATCCGCGACGAGAACCTTCGAAACGCCCGCAAGTTTGGCTGCAGTCTCGGCGGCGCTACCAACGTCGGAGCCTGCAACCAGAATGTGGACGTCTCCGCCAAGATCCTTCGCCGCGGAAAGCGCTTTGGCAGTTGCTGGAGCGAGTGCATTTCCTGAGAGTTCTGCTAGGAGAAGCGTCGTCATTAGAAAACCCCCGCTTCGCTCTTCAGCTTCTCGACCAGCTCGGCAACGCTGCCAACCTTTACACCGGCCTTGCGTGTGGCAGGTTCGGCGGTCTTTAGAACTTTGAGCCGCGGCGCGATATCGACGCCCAAGTCCTCGGGCTTCTTGACATCGAGCGGCTTTTTCTTGGCCTTCATGATATTAGGCAGAGACGGATAGCGCGGTTCGTTCAACCGCAAGTCCGTCGTCACGACTGCCGGCAGTTTGAGCTTGATCGTTTCGAGGCCGCCATCGACCTCGCGTGTGACGGAGATCGAACCCGCTTCCGGCACGACCTTGGAGGCGAATGTGCCTTGCGGCCAATCAAGCAGGCTTGCGAGCATCTGGCCGGTCTGATTGCTGTCGTCATCGATGGCTTGTTTGCCGAGAATGACGAGATCCGGCTTCTCCGCATCGACGAGAGCTTTGAGAAGCTTCGCGACAGCGAGCGGCTCGACCGTCGTGCCTTCCGGGGTTTCGATGAGAATGGCGCGATCGGCACCGATAGCGAGCGCGGTGCGGAGCGTGTCCTGCGCCTTCGCCGTTCCGATCGAGACGGCTACGACTTCCTTGGCGCCGCTTTTTTCCTTCAGGCGAACCGCTTCTTCGACAGCAATTTCATCGAATGGGTTCATCGACATCTTGACGTTTGCCAGGTCGATTCCGGAGCCATCCGGCTTGACGCGAATTTTGACGTTGTAGTCGACAACGCGCTTGACCGGCACAACGATCTTCATGCCTTTCGCCAGGACCCTGGCGCTCCCCTGTTTGTTGTTTCCCACGTTTCGGACGAACGCGGGTTCTTTCGCAAAGCGCGGATCCACCTTGTTCGAGCAGACCAGGCCCCGGAGCTGGTCTGCCCTCGGACAGAATTAATTCTCGCAACTGCGAAGAGCGAAAGCTACGGGTGGGTTTTGCTCAAGTCAATCGGCGCGTGCGTCGCGGTAGCGGCGAAACATTAAGTATCCGTGAGGCTTCGGTGGCAGATGCAGCCACGGTAAACAGATCGGAGGGGTGCCTAGGTTCCTAGGGGTGTGGTTCGAGCGGCAAGGTCAGCGGTTCTCTTGTCACCGGTTCTTGCCGGGGACCCACAGAATATCGCCTTTGCCGCGATCGTTCACATAGCGGCTCGCGACAAAGAGGAAATCGGAGAGCCTATTGATGTACTTGAGCGCCGGGGCGCTCACTGCTTCGTCGGGCAAGTTTGCAAGCTCGACCATCAGCCGTTCCGCCCGCCTCGACACGGTGCGCGCGACGTGGAGGGCTGCACCCGCGGCCGTACCGCCGGGCAGAATGAACGATCTCAAGGGCTGAAGCTCGGAATTCATCTGATCGATTTCGGATTCGAGCCGCGTCACCTGGGTATCGGCGATGCGCAGCGGCTCATAGGGAAGCTTTTCGCCCTTATCCGGGACGCAAAGATCGGCGCCCAAATCGAAGAGATCGTTCTGGACACGAAGAAGCATCGCGTCGACGTCCGCCTCTTGACCCGCCAAATGGGTGCGCGCGACGCCGACCGCTGCGTTTGTTTCGTCGACGGTGCCGTAAGCCGCAATGCGCGGCGAGGTTTTCGGCACGCGCTCGCCCGATCCGAGCGCCGTCGTCCCGGCATCGCCGGTTTTCGTGTAAATGCGGTTGAGCACGACCATCGGGCTGAAGAACCTAGTTTATCTCGCGGAGGCTAAAAGCGCCGGGATTAGGGCATTTGCCGCGCCTGCGGCCATTAGTGGGTCACAAAGGCGTAGGCAAGAATAATGAGGATCGCCACAAACTGAAGCACGACACGCCAACGCATCAGTTTCTGGCTCAGGTTGGGACTGCCGCCCCTCAGCATATTCCAGAGGCCGAGAAGCAGCACGATCAGAACTGCGAAAACGGCAACCGTAGTGGCATGATAGAGAATCGTTTGCATCAACCGTATCCGCGGCCAAACCCAGGGTTTTGCTTAAGCCTTCCACATCTGGCCGGCAATCTTCAAGTATCGGAGCCAATGACGCAATCGGTGCAGAAGACCATCCGCCGGCGAAGTATTACGCATTTGAAATTTGCTCTCCGCTGTAAATCCCTTAATTTTTCAACCGCATCATTCGCACATCCGGTTTCGAGACGGGCGAACACCGTTCTTCCCGGCCATATGCGCCCTTCGACCTGAGGCCTCGTGTCCAAGAACCAACCGACGTGGTGGAGAAGGCGGCCTCGCATCGGCGAAGCGGGTGCACGCGTCGGTCTTGCCGGCGCGCTTGCCGGTGTTCTGGCGCTATCCGTGGCGTTCGCGTCTCCTCCTATGTTCGCCGAGGATGCCGCGCCCGCCAATCCCGAGACGGCAAAGCGAGCCCTCGAACAGAAAAAGCATCAACTCGATATCAACGCAGCCAAAGAGCTAACGATCCAATCGGACATGGCGCAGCTCGATGCCGAGCGCGAACGTCTGAACGGCCGCCTTGTTGAAACTGCCGCCCTCATACAACGTAGCGAAGCGCAGATGACCTCGATCGAGGGGCGGCTGTCGGAACTTGAAGAGCAAGAGCGCGTCGTTCGCGGTTCGCTCGCGCAACGGCACGGCGAGATTGCAGCCCTCCTGACGGCGCTGCAGCGGATGGGGCGCAATCCGCCGCCGGTTCTCGTGACGCGGCGCGAGGACGCTCTCAAGATGGTCCGCAGCGCCATGCTGCTGGCTTCAGCCTTTCCGGGTCTTCGCGACCAGGCTCTCAGTCTCGGCACGCAGCTTGCCGATTTGCAGCGCGTCATGGGGAGCATTCGCACGGAAGGTGCGCGACTCCAGGCCGAGACCGATCGCCTCAACGAAGCCCGCACGCGTCTGGCAAGCCTGATGGAGGCCAAGAAGCTCACGCTCGCTGATCGCCAGTCAGAGCTCGCTTCGGTCCGTGTTGCGACCGCCGACATCTCGAAAAGCGTCGGCAACCTCTCCGATCTGATCAACCGGCTCGATACGGCCGTGACGGAGAAGACGGGTCTTGGTGCTTATAACGACGAGCTCAAGGCCCGCCACCAGACCACGGCCGCTTCGGCAACGGCCCAACCCGCCACCGGTCCGCAGATCATTACGCCTCCGCCTCCCGACGACGATGCGGCCAACACGAAACCGAAAACCGCGCAGGCTCCGGCTAGCGTTCAGGCTGCGGCACCCGCTCCGGCCATACAGGTTCCGACGGTTCAGGCGGACGCAACTCAAAAGGCCCAAGCTCCCGAAAGCGACGTCGCAGCCCAGGAGCCGGCGGCACCGGGCACCGGTAGTGGCACGGGTCAGAAAATGGCCATGGTTGAATTGGCGCCGGGCGGAGCATCGCTCATTCCTGGTAGTCCAGGCCGAATCAAGCCAGCCATTCCATTCTCCGACGCACGCGGCAAACTGCCTTTGCCGGCCCAAGGGCGGCGTGCGCTGACGTTTGGTGAACGGACGCAATTTGGCGGCCAATCGAAGGGTATCGTTGTCGAAACGCGGTTTTCCGCCCAGGTTACGTCCCCGTGCGATGGTTGGGTTGTCTACGCCGGAGAATTCCGCAGCTACGGGCAACTCTTGATCATCAACGCCGGCGATGGCTATCATGTGCTCCTCGCGGGCTTGTCTCAGATCGATGTCCAGCCGGGACAGTTTGTCCTGACCGCGGAGCCCGTCGGTACAATGAGTGGTGGCCAAAAGAATTCGTCGTCCGCGGCGCCAGTAAGCGGACCCGTTTTGTATGTTGAACTTCGTAAAGATGGGCGTCCCATCGATCCCGATCCCTGGTGGGCATCAGGTCAGCAGAAGGTACAAGGCTAATGCGCAAGACAGACTATGCATTCTGGACATTCCTGCTGATGACGGGTTTGGCCGGGGCGACAACGCTCCTCAACGTCACTCAGACGTATTCGGCGACATCATCGCAGAATTCCGAGCTCTATAAGCAGCTCGATCTTTTCGGCGATGTTCTCGAACGGGTCCGTTCCGACTACGTCGAGAAACCCGACGATACCGCGCTCATCGAAGCTGCCATCAACGGCATGCTTGCCTCGCTCGATCCGCACTCGTCCTACATGAGCCCGAAAAACTTTCGGGACATGCAGGTCCAGACACGCGGCGAGTTCGGCGGCCTCGGCATCGAGGTCACGATGGAGAACGGCGTTATCAAGGTCGTCTCGCCGATCGACGACACGCCCGCCGCCAAGGCCGGCCTGATGGCGAACGATCTCATCACGCATCTCGACAATGAAGCGATTTCGGGCCTGACGCTCGAGCAGGCAGTCGAGAAGATGCGCGGTCCGGTCAATACACCGATCACGCTGACTGTCGTTCGGAAGGGTAAGGACGAGCCATTCGACGTCAAGGTCACTCGCGACGTAATCCGTATCAACGCCGTGAAATCGCATGTCGAAGGCGATATCGGCTACGTGAAAGTCACGACCTTCAACGAGCAGACGCATGCCAATCTGGTCAAAGCGGTCGAAACGATCGACAAGCAGATTGGGCCCAATATCAAGGGCTACATCATCGATCTGCGCAACAATCCGGGCGGTCTCTTGGATCAGGCTATTGCCGTTTCGGACGACTTCCTCGAGCAGGGCGCCATCGTTCTGACGAAGGGCCGCAACAACGAAGAGACGCAACGGGCAAACGCTCGCCCCGGTGACATCACCGACGGCAAGAAGGTCGTCGTCCTGATCAACGGCGGCTCGGCGTCTGCTTCCGAAATCGTCGCTGGTGCTTTGCAGGATCATAAGCGGGCAACGGTCATCGGCACACGTTCGTTCGGCAAGGGGTCGGTTCAGACGATCATTCCGCTCGGAGCCAACGGTGCGATCCGCCTCACGACCGCGCGCTACTACACGCCGTCGAACCGGTCGATCCAGGCGAAAGGCATCGAGCCCGATATCGTCGTCGATGAGGCCGTGCCGGATGACCTCAAGGAAAAGATCGCCGCCGAGAAGCCGCGCGGCGAAGCGAGCCTCAGGGGCCATCTGAAGAACCCGGACGGCACCGACAAGGAAAAGGATGACGACCTTGGCGAACCGTCAGGATCGCCGTCGTACGTCGCCAAGGACGCCGACAAGGATACGCAGCTGCAGTACGCGATCAACTTCCTGCACGGCACGGCGAAGGGTCCGGAAGCGGCCAGCGCTGCGCCGGCGTCTACACCGGCTCCCGCACCGTCGGGCACCGACAGCAACAAGGTTCCGGTGCCTTCGGACGACGACAAGAAAGTCACGCCGAACTAACTGCGGCTTTGTCAAAGGTGTTGATTTCTTGGAGGGCGCCCAATCGGCGCCCTTCATGCTATTGAGCCCGCATATCAACGAGGGGACTTGTAAATGGCAGGGGACTCAAAGCCCAGGATCGAAGCAAGCAACGCTCCGTACCGGCCCTGTGTTGGCCAGATGGTGATCAATCCAGACGGGCTCGTGTGGGTCGGCCGGCGAGCGGATATTCCGGGCGATGCCGAAGGACGCGGAACCTGGTGGCAGATGCCGCAGGGCGGCATCGATCTCGGCGAAGATCCGGCGACAGCCGCCCGGCGCGAGCTTTTTGAAGAAACGGCCATCGTCTCGGCGGATCAGATCGCCGAGCATTCGGAATGGCTGACCTACGATCTTCCGCCAGAGCTTATCGGACGGGCCTGGGGTGGCCGCTATCGCGGCCAGAAGCAAAAATGGTTCGCCTATCGCTTCACTGGCCAGGACAGCGAAATCAACATCACGCCCGCGGCAGGTCTGGAGCCCGAGTTCGTCGAGTGGCGCTGGACGCGCGCCGATGATCTTCTCGATTTGATCGTGCCGTTCAAACGGGACGTCTATCGCGAGGTTCTCGCCGAATTCGCGCCGCTCGCGCGCGCCGTTCTCCCTTAAGGCCTAAAGCGGCTGCTTTTCGGTTCCATTAGTGCTCAAAAAAGCGGCTTGTGGCCATAATCGCATATATGACAGTCTAATGTCATACGACTGCTACGTTTTTCTGTACGATGAACGAATTGAAGCGCATCCTTCCGGCAATGCTTTTGCAGGTTACTGACGAATGACCTTGCTGCCCGATCCATCGAGCCTCTCGCACGGCGTCCTGCCTTTCCGGACGTGCGTCGGCATTATGCTGCTCAATCGAGAGGGCATGGTCTGGGTCGGCCGCCGCCGACCGAAATGGGCCGGTGAACATCAGGCGTACATTTGGCAGATGCCCCAGGGCGGTATCGAGAAGTTCGAGGCGCCACGGATCGCAGCCCTCAGAGAACTGCGCGAGGAAACCGGCGTCACCAGCGTCGACGTCATCGCCGAGCACCCGGAATGGCTGACCTACGAACTTCCGGACAGCCTGCTCGGGATTGCGCTCAAGGGGCGTTATCGCGGCCAGCGGCAGAAATGGTTCGCGATGCGTTTCCTGGGGCGGGATAGCGAAATTGATATTTCGCCGAAGGAAGGCACCAAAGCCGAGTTCGATACGTGGCGCTGGGCCCCGATCGAAGCCGTGCCGAAGCTGATCGTGCCGTTCAAGCGTGAGGTCTACGAGCGCGTGACAGGTGATTTCGCGCATCTTGCTCGGCCGCAGACGGAGCACATCGGTTAGATCAACCGGCGACACTCGACGGCATTCTTCAGATCGTCATGCCGGCCGCGCTCATGATGACGCGGATCACAAGTGCGACGACGGCGAGCGCCAGTACGCTTGCAACCCAAATCAAAATGAGCCAGCCGAAGCGGCGTAACCATGGGCGCCGTTCCGTTCCGGCGTCGCCAGACATCAGTGGTATCCCTCGCCAGCTTTCACCTTGCCGCGGAATACGTAATACGCCCATGCCGTGTAGAGGAGGATGAAGGGGATAATGAACAGCGCTCCGACGAGCGCGAAGCCGAGGCTTTGTGGGGGCGAAGCGGCTTCCCAGATCGAAACGGACGGCGGGATGATGTTCGGCCATATGCTGATCGCGAGGCCGGTGTAGCCGAGAAAAACCAAAACCAGCGCCAGGACGAACGGCGTTGCGTGAGCGTGGCGTTGGATCGTCCAGAGTATCGCCAATGAAGATAGAACGACGAGAATCGGCACCGGCGAAAAGAAGATGATGTTCGGGAACGAGAACCAGCGCGACGCGATCTCGGGATGGGCGAGGGGTGTCCAGAGGCTGACGATGGCAATCGCAACGAGAAGGGCGAGCACGATCGGCTTTGCCAGCTCGCGCATACGCTGCTGCAATGCTCCTTCCGTTTTGAGGATCAGCCAGGTCGAGCCGAGAAGTGCGTAGGCGACGAGCAATCCCAGCCCTGAAAAGATGCTGAAGGGCGTCAGCCAATCGAGCGCGCCTCCGGCATAGGCGCGGTTCGACACCTCGAAGCCGTTGATGAAGGAGCCGAGGACGATGCCCTGCGAGAAGGTCGCCACGTAGGAGCCCCATGAAAATGCGCGGTCCCACGTCGGCTTATGGGCATCGTCCGCCTTGAAGCGGAATTCGAAGGCGACACCGCGGCAGATCAGTCCTCCGAGCATCGCGATGATCGGCAGGTAGACGGCCGAGAGAATGACGGAATAAGCGAGCGGGAATGCCGCGAGAAGACCGGCGCCGCCCAAGACCAGCCACGTTTCGTTGCCGTCCCAGACCGGGGCCACCGTGTTGACCATCGTATCGCGGTCGCCGCGGTCGGGGACGAACGGAAAGAGGATGCCGATGCCAAGGTCAAAGCCATCCATGATGACGTACATCATCAGGCCGAAGCCGATGATGACTGCCCAGATGAGCGGAAGATCGATACCCATGGCTGTCAATTCCCTCGATTAGGCGGGAAGGGCAAAACGTCGATCTTGTCCTCGACGGCTGAGAGAGGTCGCGCGGGCCGGTGGTGCGGATCGTCAGCGGGATCGGGTCCTTCGCCGCCTCGACCTTCGTCCGGACCTTGTGCAACGACTTTCAGCATATAGCCGATGCCCATGCCGAAGACGGTGAAATACAAAACCACAAACATGATCAGCGTTATCGAGAGCGCAAGGGCGGAGTGGTTGGACACGGCATCTTTCGTGCGCATCACGCCATAGACAATCCACGGCTGGCGTCCGATTTCGGTCGTCAGCCAGCCGGCCAATATCGCGATCAGTCCGGTCGGACCCATTACTAAGGCAAAGCGCAGGAAAAGCTCAGAAGAGAAAAGGCTTTTTTGCCAGCGCAGCCATAGGCTCCACGCGCCCAGGGCGAGCATGAGAAGGCCGAGGCCGACCATGATGCGAAACGTCCAGAAAACGATCGTGGAATTCGGGCGATCGTCCGGCGCGAATTCCTTCAATCCGGGGATCTGGCCGTTGAGGCTGTGTGTCAGGACAAGGCTGCCGAGATACGGGATCTCAATGGCGAAGCGCGTGGTCTCCGCCGCCATGTCCGGCCAGCCGAAGAGAATGAGCGGCACGCTTTCGCCGGGTGTATTTTGCCAGTGACCTTCGATGGCGGCGATTTTCGCGGGTTGGTGCTCGAGCGTGTTGAGACCGTGCTGATCGCCGACGAGGATCTGGATCGGCGCCAGCACCACGATCAGCCACATCGCCATCGAGAGCATCGTGCGGATGGCGGACGTCGAGCGCCCCTTGAGAAGGAGCCAAGCGGCCGAGGCGCCCACAAAAAGCCCCGTCGCCAGATAGGACGCCACGACCATGTGCGCGAGCCGATAAGGAAACGACGGATTGAAGACGACCTTCAGCCAATCGACAGGGATGACCCGCCCATCGACGACTTCGAATCCTTGCGGCGTTTGCATCCAGCTATTGGAGGCAAGGATCCAAGTTGCGGATATCAAGGTGCCTAGCGCCACCATCAGCGTCGCGAAGAAATGGAGGCCTGGGCCGACCTTTTGCCAGCCGAACAACATGACGCCGAGAAAGCCCGCCTCGAGGAAAAACGCGGTCAGAACTTCATAGGCGAGAAGCGGCCCGGTGATGCTGCCGGCGAATGCAGAGAAGTAGCTCCAGTTCGTACCGAACTGGTAAGCCATCACGACGCCCGAGACGACGCCCATGGCAAAGTTGATCGCGAAGATCTTCGACCAGAAATGATAGAGATCGCGGTAGACGACATCTTTCTTCCAAAGCCAAAGACCCTCGAGAACCGCCAGATAGCTCGCGAGTCCGATCGTGACGGCAGGGAATATGATGTGGAACGAGATCGTAAATCCGAACTGGGTGCGGGCGAGTTCTAGCGCGCTCAGCGATGCCGCGGTCGTGTTCATGCTGGAGCCTCGGTATGCTGACGTGAGACGCGCTCGCGCTTTCGTTTACTGTCGAGCGGTCGGCATCATCTTACCCTGAACCTATCGACAGTATTTCGAAAACGCAGCATTGGGCTTACTGCATGTGTTGGCTTCTGCAAGCTCAGTTTTGTCGGGAAGACATCTTTAGATGTCGTTAGGAATCGACGTCACCCCTCAACAATTGGTTGATCGGGGGCGCCGTCAGCGCGACAAAAGTAAAACAGGAATCACAAAGAGGACGTACGTGATCGCATACGTCGGCGAGACGAAGCTATCGGCGTGGCACGCCTGGGTTCCTCAGCCTTGCATCGAAATTGACTGACGGGTTGTTGAAGTCCCTCAACGGAGCCGGATAAGTCGGAGTCGGGGACCCGATGCTGCCCGAGACACCGCTGCCGCCGCCGTTGCTCGACGGTGGCGTCCTTATGATGGTCGGGCTTGTTGTCGATTGGGCGTAAACGGGCGCTGCAGTTGCAAGCATAGCCGCGGCAGCCAGAATTGCTTTTCGCATCTCGGCGCTCCTTTGCTTCAGCCGGGAAACAGGCTCGAATAATGTTCATTTTACATAGGAAATCGGTACCAGGGCGCAAGGCTTTGGCCGCTGATGAGGATCAATCGCGTTCGGGTTTTGCGTTCAGGGCCGTGTCGTCCGATCTTCGCAAACGGTTGGCGCTAAGTCTCGCCGGTCTCAGCGAACAAGAAAGATAGTCCAGGTGGCGAGGCCGACAAGAACTGCGCAGAGCAACGTCAGCAATGCCGGATTGCTTGCCGAAGGTTTATTGCGGTCGTCTGAGGGATCGGAGGGCTTTGACATTGGAAATCTTGGAACAACAAAGGATTTAAGGCCAGTATGAGAAAAACTTTATACGTCTTTTCGGCTGCTTGGGGCGAAAGGTTACGAGGTGGTTGAGTTTTCGTAAATGCGGTGTGTGGTTTCGGCCTATTTGATCCTGAGTTGCTACGGATGCCCTCAAAAATAACCATCAATAACGGTGAACTATTTGGAACTTCGTGATGTTTCGCTAATTTTGCTGGTGACGGAGGAGCGCTTTCCGAAGGCTAGGGAGCTGCAGGATGCAGTCACGATATGGCAGGCGAGGTCGCGTAACTCTGTTGCTGGCGTTCATCGGGTTGGCCGCGCCGCTACCCGAATGCCTGGCTCTTGCTGATTCTGTCCCCGAGAGCATTCGAATCCAGCAAAAAGCTGAAAAAGCATACGAGACCGCGCCGGTGGTTCCTATAGATCGACAGAACGCCCATCATCGCGATGTTTCCAAGGACGGCGTCGCTCCTGGAGATGACGATCGCGATCAGCCGATCATCATTCCCTATGTGCCACGCCGCGATTCGGATCGTTAGCCGCGTATTCATGGATTTCTTTGCGGGTTTGGCTCTTGGGTCGGCCAGCATGCCTGGCCGGCGAGTCGCGAAAGCTTAAAATCCAAAATATCGGCTGAAAAAAACGCGAGTTTAAGTCAGGCGTGCTGTTATGGGGCTATCGACCTTGCGGAGAGCCCATGCCGCCGACGGTACAAACGTACCCAAGACGACGCGTCCTTATCGAGATTTCACCCTCGTGGGGCCAGCGGGTGAGGCTGTGGCTCAATAGGCTGAGACATCCTCGCGATCCGTGGCTCGCCAAGGTCTGGAAGCTCGGGACCAAGCCGCATCGAAGAGGCGATTGCGTATCACCGATGTAGTGCAAACGGCTGCCAAAAGCCGGTGATCGTTCCCCAACGCGTTCGATCGGCGCGGGGCCGTGCCTCACGTCCGAGTTAGGGGCATATGGCAAGGCTCTGACGGAAAGGCTAAAAAGGGTCGTTGCGGTCGCTGCTGCGGCATCGGCACATTGGACAATTTGCCCAATGCCCTAGCCTTCCCGCCCGGGACAAGAAGCTAGGGACGAGGCTCGCGGATGTTTTGCGCGCGAAGCCGGGGCATGGTTCAAGGAGCAAGAGCGGCCGATGAGTGGAGCCTCAGCCACGTTCGAACAGGATGCGAGACTTGCGGATGCCCATCACGGCGATGTTGATCCCGGCGAGATCGCGATCGGGGTCATCATTGGACGGACCTCGGAATTTTTCGACTTCTTCGTCTATGCCATCGCATCCGTCCTAGTCTTTCCGAAGCTCGTCTTTCCTCATCTCGATGCGTTGACCGGCACGCTCTATTCCTTCGCGATCTTCGCGCTCGCTTTCGTCGCGCGGCCGATCGGGACGGTCATGTTTATGGCTTTGGATCGCGCACATGGCCGAGGCGTGAAGCTGACGCTTACGCTCTTCCTGCTCGGCAGTTCGACGGTCGCGATCGCCTTCCTTCCCGGCTATGAGCAGATCGGCTGGGTGTCGGCTCTGCTTCTCGCGATTTTCCGGATCGGCCAGGGCTTGGCGCTCGGTGGCGAATGGGACGGTCTCCCGTCTCTGCTCGCCATGAACGCGCCCGAGCATCGGCGTGGTTGGTACGCCATGATCCCTCAGCTCGGGGCGCCGCTCGGGCTGATGGTTGCCGGGGCTCTCTTCGCCTATTTCGCCTCCAACCTTTCGGCTGAAGATTTTCTCGATTGGGGTTGGCGCTATCCGTTCTTTGTCGCCTTCGCCATCAACGTCGTCGCTCTCTTTGCGCGGCTCCGCATGGTGGTTACGCCACAATACGCCGAGCACTTCGAGCAGCAGGAGCTCGAGCCGAAGCCGATCGGCGAGACGCTACGCAAGGAAGGCTTCCATGTGGTGATCGGTGCGTTTGCGCCGCTCGCGAGCTTCGCGCTGTTCCACATGGTCACCGTGTTTCCGCTGTCCTGGGTGTTCCTCTATACGGACCAGAGCCCTTCACGCTTTTTGTTGATCGAGTTGGTCGGCGCGATCGTTGGGCTCGTGACAATCGTGCTTTCAGGATACGTCGCCGATCGCGTCGGCCGGAGAAATCTGCTCTCCGCGACGGCCGCTGCCATTGCCGCGTTCAGCGGCTTCGCGCCTCAGCTTCTGAACGGCGGCGACGTCGGCCAGATTATCTTCATGGTGTCGGGCTTCATTCTTCTCGGCCTGTCGTTCGGACAGTCGTCGGGAGCGGTCGCGTCGAACTTCTCGAAGGCGTACCGCTATACGGCATCGGCACTGACGGCGGACCTCGCTTGGCTCGTTGGCGCTGGGTTCGCGCCGTTCGTCGCTCTCTATCTGTCGAGCCAATTCGGGTTGATGGCGGCCGGCGCCTATCTGCTGTCCGGCGCGCTCGGCACCCTGCTGGCACTCGCGATGAGCCGGCAGCTCGAATCGAGCGAGCGCTAATCTTCGGGAATTGAGGGATTTTTGAGAACGCGTCCGGTTCATCACCGGGCGCGTTTTTGCTGATCAAGTTTCGAGGGGACTCAGGCGAGCCCGAGCTTCTGCGCGAGACCGATGCGCTGCAGCTTGCCGGTGGCGCCCTTCGGAATTTCCGTCAGCAATAAAATCTTGCGCGGGACCTTGAAGGTCGCAACTCGCGCGATCACGAAGTGACGCAATTCCCGCTCCGTCGCCTGCTGACCCTCTCTAAGCACGACGGCCGCAGCAACATCCTCGCCAAGCTTGTCGTGAGGCAACGCGAACGTGATGGCTTGCAGCACGGCTGGATGCGCCATCAGCACTTCGTCGATTTCACGCGGGGAGATCTTCTCGCCGCCGCGATTGATGATCTCTTTCAGGCGGCCGGTGATGGTGATGTAGCCATCGGCGTCGATGATGCCTTGATCGCCAGTGCGGAACCAGCCGTTGGTGAAGGCTTCGTCGTTAGCCTTCGCATTGTTCTCGTAGCCGCCGGTAACATTTTCGCCTCGGATGACAATCTCGCCCGTCTCGCCCGGTGCGAGCAGATTGCCGTCGTGATCCATGATCGCGACTTCGGGTCCGGCTGCAAGACCGACTGTGCCCGGCTTTCGGACGCCGCCGATCGGGTTCGATGCCATCTGATGGGCGGCTTCGGTCATGCCGTAGGCTTCCACGACCGGTGCGCCGAAAGTTGCCTCAAGCTCCGCGAGCACCTGCGGTGGCAGCGAGGACGAAGACGAGCGAATGAAACGCAATTTATGCCGCGCTATCGTTTCGCGATTGTGGTGCGCCCGGCCGACGATCGCCTGATGCATGGTCGGGACACCGGTGTACCAGGTCGGTGCGGCCTCCTCCATCGCGGAAAAGAACCTGAGGGCGTTGAATCCCGGCGTGCAGAAGATCGAGCCGCCGCGCGACAAAGGCGCAAGAACGCTGGCGATCAGCCCGTGGATGTGAAACAGCGGCATGATATTGAGGGCGCGATCCTGCTTCGTTAGACCCAAGGACGTCGCGATATTTCGCGCGGAAGCAGCGACATTGCGGTGGCTCAAGGGGACGATCTTCGGGCGCGACGTCGTGCCCGACGTGTGCAGAATAAGCGCGATGTCATCAGCCTCGGCAGGTCCCGGTCGCGCTGGCTGTTCGCGGCTGGTATCGGCCGAAAGCGTGAAGGCGCCTGCCCCGTGTGCAGGATCACGCTCGAGGGTGATGAGCATGATGCCGCGCTCCCCGGCGACGGCGACGGCGGGTGACGTGCTGCCTTCCTCGACGATGAGCGCCTTGGTGTTGATGTCTGACATGTAGAAATCGAACTCGTCGTGGCGATAGCCGGGATTGAGCGGCGCAGCGGTCGCCGCCGACGCGGTCGCAATGAACGCCGTCGCCATCTCGGGGCCATTCGGGAGCACGATGGCGACGCGGTCGTCGCGGCCAATTCCGAACTCGTTCAGCCGAGCGATCGTCCGAATGACCAAAGTCCGAAATCCGGCATAGGTGAGCGGTTCGGCGTCATGAGCCCTGATCGCCGGCGCCTGGTCGTCGCCCGCTTTGAGAAGGTCGTGAAGTGTCGTGCTCGTTGTCATCTTACTCGGATCTCCGTGCGGCGCCATTTGACGGCGTCCTCAGGCTTTTTCAACTCTCAGGCGGCCACCCTCGTGCGCCAACGTTGCCGCAAGCAGCTTGACGCAGGCATAAACCGTTTCGATCTGCGGGGTCGCGACGCCCGCAACTTGTCCCAGCTCGATGACCGAACCGATCAGGGCGTCGGCTTCGATGCCGCGGCCTGCCTCGATATCCTGCAGCATCGAAGTTTTGTGCGGGCCGACGGCTTCGGCCCCGGCAATGCGCTTTTCAAGCGGAATGCGGAAGCGGATGCCGAGAGCCTCGCCGACGGACTGGGCTTCCCGCATTAGGCGCGCTGCAGCGTCGCGGGTCGGCTGAAACCTGCAGATGTCCTCGAGCGTTGCGTGGGTCAGCGCGCTGATGGGATTGAAGCTCAGGTTGCCCCAAAGCTTCGTCCATATCTCGCTGCGGATATCGGAGACGACTGGCGCCTTGAATCCAGCTTTTTGCAGTGCATCAGAAACGCGCGTGACCCGCTCGGATTTCGAATTGTGGATCTCGGCAATCGAGAAACGGTTACCCTCGATGTGCTTAACGACGCCGGGCTGGGTAATTTCGGCGGCTGGATACACGACGCTGCCAAGAACGCGCTCCGCCGGAAGATTGTCGGCGATGATGCCGCCGGGGTCGACGCTTTCGAGACGCCGGCCTTCGTGCGGACCTCCGACTCTCATGAAATACCACCACGGGATGCCGTTCTGGGCGGTCAGCACCGTCGTGTCGCGACCATACATCGCGGGGAGATCGCGGACGACGGCTGCGACCTGATGTGCCTTCATTCCAAGGATGATCAAATCCTGCGCGGAAACTTCGGCGATCTTATCGGTTGCCGCGATGCGCGAAACGTTCTCGCGACCGTCCTCCTCGATCAGTTTCAGACCGTCGGCACGGATCGCAGCGAGATGTGGTCCACGCGCTATGACGGTGACGTCTTCGCCGGACTGCGCCAGCCGCGCGGCGAGCAGGCCGCCGATACCGCCCGCGCCAACAACGCAAATTTTCATCGAGCTCAGTCCCTCAAACACTTGTGGCAGTGCAGCAAAAACTTTGTTGGCGCTTAGCTTTAGGCTGCACTTGTCGAACGTGATTTTTCACGTTTTATGTGCGGACCGCTTTTAGAGCGAAACGAAAAAAAATTACAAGCCCGAGGGGGAAGCACAGGATGACTATTCACGCGGAGTCCAGCGCTCCGGCCTCCAGCGTTGCGACGCAGGCCACCGGGCGGTGGCTTCAGCTCATACTCGGCGTGCTGTGCATGACGATGATCGCCAACCTGCAATATGGCTGGACGCTCTTCGTCAACCCGATCGCCAGCAAGTTCGGATGGGAACTGGCCGCCATCCAGTTGGCATTCACGATTTTCGTGCTCACCGAAACTTGGCTCATTCCCTTCGAAGGATATCTCGAAGATCGTTTAGGGCCGCGGCCATTGGTTCTGTTCGGTGGCATCATGGTTGCCATCGCGTGGGTGATGAACTCCTACGCCGACTCGCTCACGATGTTTTATATCGCGCAGGGCATTGGCGGCATCGGCGCCGGTGCGGTCTATGGCACTTGCGTCGGTAACGCGCTCAAGTGGTTTCCGGAGCGGCGCGGTTTCGCAGCGGGTTTGACCGCGGCAGGCTTCGGCATGGGCTCGGCTCTGACGATCATTCCGATCTCGAAGGTGATCGCGTCCGAAGGCTATGAAGCAGCCTTTCTTTGGTTCGGAGTTCTGCAGGGCGCCGTTATCATCATCGCGTCGTTTCTGCTGCGGTCGCCGCCGAAAGATCAGCTCGGCGCGCGGACCGAGGTGGTTTCCGCGAAGCGATCGTTCGCGCCATCCGAGATGCTGAAGACGCCGATCTTCTGGGTCATGTATCTGATGTTCGTCATGATGGCCGCGGGCGGTCTGATGGCGACGGCGCAGCTCGCGCCGATCGCGAAGGACTTCAAGGTTGCGGACATTCCCGTGTCTCTCGCCGGCATTACGCTGCCGGCGCTGACGTTCGCGCTTTCGCTCGACCGCGTTCTAAACGGCGTGACGCGGCCGTTCTTCGGCTGGGTCTCGGATAAGATTGGGCGAGAGACGACGATGTTCATCGCTTTCGGCCTCGAGGGTCTCGGCATCTTGGCGCTGAGTCAGTTCGGGCATGATCCGGTGATGTTCGTGCTTTTGACCGGTCTCGTGTTCTTCGCCTGGGGTGAAATCTACAGCCTGTTCCCGGCGACGATCGGCGACACGTTCGGCTCGAAATTCGCGACGACCAACTCCGGCCTTCTCTACACGGCGAAGGGAACGGCGGCGCTGCTCGTGCCCTTTTCTAGCCTGCTGACGAAGGCGACCGGAAGCTGGCACGCGGTCTTCTACACGGCGGCGGCAATGAACATCATCGCCGCGCTTCTTGCGGTGCTCGTGCTGAGGCCTCTGCGCCAACGCGCAATGGGGAGCCGGTGAAAGCTCCATAGCCGTGAGGCATTCGTAAGAGTTCGTGAGCGAGCCGGAACCCAAGTTCCGGCTCGTTCGCCTTTCGATGCGCGATATGAATTACGCAGTTTGCGATGGTCCGCCGCCGCGCCTGCCAAAGAGGAACGCGACCGCGAGACCCGCAGCGAAGCCACCGACGTGGGCCATGTAAGCGACGCCTCCGGCATTTGACGTTTCGTCGGTATTGGCAATCGAGCCGACGCCGCTGAAAAGCTGGAGGACGATCCAGAAGCCAATGACGATCAGCGACGGCATCGAGACGACCTGCCGGATGATAAGCACGTCCACCCTGGCGTTCGGGAACATCAAAATGTAAGCGCCGAGCACGCCAGCGATCGCACCCGAGGCGCCGACGTTCGGGATGCTCGATCCTTCGTTGAAGTAGTACTGCGTGAAGGTCGCGGCGACGCCGGCGAAGAGATAGAAGGCCAGATATTTTATCGGCCCGAAGCTATCTTCGATGTTATCGCCGAAAATATAGAGATAGAGCATGTTGCCGAAGAGGTGCATCCAGCCGCCGTGCATGAACATGGCGGTGAAGATCGTCGGCCAATTCGTCGCTGGGTTCTCGGTGAAGCGGCTCGGGATGAAGGCCCACTGCTGGATAAACTCATCGCCGCCGTTCATCTCGACCAGGAAGAAAAGGATGTTTCCTGCGATCAAGCCGTAGGTCACGACCGGAACGGTGCGTACCCCGGTATCGTCGTCGCCAATTGGAAACATCGCAGTCCATCCCTCCAGAAACCGCGTTGCTTTGATCAGTGCCGAGCTTTTGCCTTCCGAGCTTTCCTTGCCGACATCAGATAATTGACGTCGGTATCCGGGTTTCGCGACCAGGCGTCCTGCAGCGGATTATACGTAATGCCCTCGAAATGCGTCTCGTCGAGTCCGGCGGCCGCTGCGTAGCCTCGAAGTTCGTCGAGCGTGATGAAGCGATCCCACTGATGGGTGCCGCGCGGCAGCCAGCCGAGGACGTACTCGGCGCCGACGATCGCCAGTGCCCAGGCCTTGAACGTCCGGTTGAGGGTCGAGAAAACGGCGAGGCCGCCGGGGGCAACGAGCGACGCGCATTCGCCGACGAATTTCGCCGCGTCCGGTACGTGCTCGACGACTTCGAGGCAAGCGACGATGTCGAACGACCGTCCTTCGGCGACGAGGTCTTCAACGCGGGCAATGCGATAGTCGATGGTGACGGCTTGTGCTTCGGCGTGCGACTTCGCGATTGCGATATTGCGTTCGGATGGATCGATGGCGGTAACGGTCGCGCCCATGCGTGCCAGCGGCTCGGCGACGAGGCCGCCGCCGCAGCCGATATCAATGGCCGTCAGACCCGAAAGAGGCCTCAGGGCCTTCGGGTCGCGGCCGAACCGCTCAACGGCGGAATCGCGGATGAAGGACAGGCGCGGCGGGCCGATCTGGTGAAGGGGGCGGAATTTGCCTCGCGGATTCCACCATTCGGACGCCAACTTGGAGAAGCGCTCGACTTGTTCGCTGTCGAGGGTGCGGTCTCCGGCGTCAGATTGCTGCGGTGCGGTCATTATGCTCTCCGGTCCTCGGCCGTACTCGTCAACCCCCCGCTCATCTTGTCAAGAGATTGTGCGTCAAAGGCTACTACCGGCGGGCTTTCGACTGTTGCGGGGGGGCGCGCGAGCCGCTAATAAGCGCCGGACTTAATCCAAATCTTAATACTCGCTTGGCTCGAACGGGGTCCGTGCGGGTTTGCTCATGGGAAAGCACTTCGCGGATGGCGACGGTAGTCATGAAATTTGGCGGAACCTCCGTCGCCAATATCGAGCGCATCCAGAACGTCGCGCGGCACGTGAAGCGCGAGGTCGATGCCGGCAACAAGGTCGCGGTCGTGGTTTCGGCCATGGCCGGGGTGACGAACCAACTCGTCGCCTGGGTGAAGGAAGCCTCACCGCTTTACGATGCCCGCGAATATGACGCGGTAGTCGCAACCGGCGAACAAGTCACGGCCGGGCTTCTGGCGATTACCTTGCAGGCCATGGGCCTTAGAGCGCGCTCCTGGACCGGGTGGCAGGTACCGGTGAAGACGGATGTCGCACATGGAGCAGCACGGATCACCGACATTCCGGGCGACGAAATCAAGAAGCGTATCAGCGGCGGAGAGATCGCAGTCGTTACCGGCTTTCAAGGAATAGAGCCGATTGAGAACCGCATCTCGACGCTCGGCCGCGGCGGTTCCGATACGAGCGCCGTTGCGATTGCCGTCGCAATCGAAGCCGACGTGTGCGACATCTACACCGATGTCGACGGCGTCTACACGACGGACCCACGCATCGTCTCGAAAGCCAAGCGGCTCGCCAAGATCTCGTACGAAGAAATGCTCGAGATGGCGTCGCAAGGATCGAAGGTTTTGCAGACCCGTTCCGTCGAGCTCGCTATGGTCTACAAAATCAAAACGCGCGTGCTTTCGAGCTTTGTCGCGCCCGACGCCATGAAAGCCTTCAAGGCCGACAATATCGAAGATATCGGAACTATCGTTTGCGACGAGGATGAGATCGTGGAACAGCAGGTCGTGAGCGGCATCGCGTATGCCAAGGACGAGGCCAAGGTGACCCTCCTTAAGGTGGACGATAAGCCGGGCGTCGCCGCACGCATCTTTGGGCCGCTTTCAGAAGCCAACATCAACGTCGACATGATCGTCCAGAACGTCGCGGCGGACGGCAAGCATACGGATATGACTTTTACCGTTCAGACGGGCGAGCTGACGCGCGCCCTCGACGTGTTGAAGAAAGCGAAAGCGGATATCGGCCATTTCGACATCAAAAGTTCGGCGGACGTCGTAAAGATTTCCGTCATCGGAGTTGGCATGCGCAGCCACGCGGGCGTTGCAGCGCAAATGTTCAAGACCCTCTCGGAAAAGGGCATCAATATTCACGCCATCTCGACGTCCGAAATCAAAGTCAGTGTATTGATCGATGCTGCCTACGCGGAACTCGCTGTTCGCGCGTTGCATTCGGCCTACGGTCTCGACAACGATTAGACGCGGCGCTCTACTAAGCCTCGTCTCATTTCAGATATGAAACAATCTGCCGGGTAGCGGTCTGCGGGGCGGGACGATTGGCACAGTCATGATAGCGCGGCGCGACGATCCAAGGCCCCTACCGAGCGAAACTTCGCTCCGGGTCATCATGCGCCATCTGCGCGAGATCATGGCCGATGACGGCGACGGCCAGGACAAGCTCGACCGCATCGTTCGTCAGATCGCCGGCGTCATGGTGGCCGAGGTCTGCTCGATCTATATCAAGCGGCAGGATGGCTCGCTCGAGCTTTTCGCATCCGAAGGCCTTAATCCGAGCTCGGTCCATACAACCCGCTTGAAGCGCGGCGAAGGCCTCGTCGGGCGGGCGTCCGAACTCGGCGTGACCGTCAATGAGCCCGAAGCATCGAGCCATCCGGCGTTCTCCTACCGGCCGGAGACGGGCGAAGAGATCTATCACTCGCTTTTGGCTGTGCCGATCTCGCGTTCGGGCCAGGTTCTCGGCGTGCTCGTCATCCAAAACCGGACCCCGAGAGAATATTCCGACGAAGACGTCGAGGTTCTGCAGGCGACCGCGATGGTGATCGCGGAAAACCTCGTCTCCGGCTCCGTCGCCGGAACGGTTGCCGCCATCGAAGCCTCTCGCTCGCAGCCAACGGTCATCGAGGGCGAGCCGCTTTCGGACGGTATAGCGCTCGGCCACGTCGTGCTGCACGAGCCGCGGATCGTCGTTACGCAATTGATGGCGGAAAACCCGGCGATCGAGCTCGAGCGCCTCGATCTCGCGCTCGACAAGCTGCAGAGGAACATCGACGAGATGTTCGAGCACGAGCATCTGTCGAATGCCGGCGAACACCGCGACGTGCTCGAAGCCTATCGCATGTTCGCGCACGACAAGGGTTGGCATCGGCGGCTGCGCGAAGCGGTCGAAGGGGGCTTGACTGCGGAAGCGGCCGTCGAGCGCGTCCAGAATGCCATGCGCACGCGCATGCTCAAGCAGCACGATACCTATTGGCGCGAGCGCCAGCGCGATCTCGACGACCTTTCCGACCGGCTGCTGCGCGTGCTCGCAGGACGCCTCAAAAGCTCGGAAGACGACGGTGGACTTCCGCCCGACACGATTCTCGTCGCGCGGACGATGGGACCGGCCGAGCTTCTCGATTACGACCGAAGCAGACTGCGCGGCCTGGTCGTCGAGGACGGTTCCAGTCAAAGCCATGTCGCGGTGGTCGCCAAGGCGCTCGGAATAGCCGCGATCGGGCAGGCCACGGGCATCGTCGACCGCGTTGCAGCCGGCGACGCGGCGATCGTCGATGCCGTGACAGGCGAGGTTCATCTCCGCCCGACGGCCGAACTCATCTCAGCCTATTCCGACAAGGTGCGGTTCCGCGCCCGCCGGCAGAAGCGCTATCAGTCGTTGCGCGATCGTCCGGCGATCACCAAGGACGGTGTTTCGATAGCCCTGATGATGAATGCGGGTCTGCTCGTCGACATGCCGCATCTCGATGAATTGGGTGCCGACGGCATCGGACTCTATCGGACGGAGCTGCAGTTCATGCTGTCAGAGGCGTTTCCGCGCCTCGACCGGCAGACGCAGCTCTATAAGTCGGTCATCGATGAAGCCGGCGGCAAGCCCGTCGTTTTCCGCACGCTCGATATCGGCGGCGACAAGGTTCTGCCTTATCTCCGTCAGCCGAAGGAAGAAAACCCGGCCATGGGGTGGCGGGCAATCCGCATGGCGCTCGACCGGCCGGAGCTGTTCCGGCTGCAGGTCAGGGCGCTGCTCAAGGCGGCAGCCGGGCGCGAACTCCGCGTCATGATCCCGATGGTTTCGGCGAGCTACGAGCTTGGGGCCATCCGGGCGCTGATCGAGCGCGAAAAAGCGTTCCTGACGGAGCACGGGCATCCGCTGCCGGATACCGTTCTCGTCGGGGCGATGTTCGAGGTGCCGGCGCTCTTGTTCGAACTCGACGCTTTTCTGACGCGGGTCGATTTCGTTTCTGTCGGCTCCAACGATCTGATGCAGTTCCTGTTTGCCTCCGACCGCACCAATGCGCGCGTCGCGAGCCGTTTCGATGTCTTGGCGCCGTCGCCGCTCAGGGCGCTCAGATCGCTGATGAAGACGGCCGAGAGCTATAAGAAGCCGGTGACGCTTTGCGGCGAGATGGCGGGCAGTCCGCTCGAAGCGATGACGCTCATTGCGCTGGGATTCAGATCGCTGTCGATGGCGCCCGCCTCGATCGGTCCGATCAAGTCGATGATCCTTTCGCTGGATGCCGCAAAGGCGACCGCATACGTGGATGATCTGTTGAAAGAAGGTGCGAAGGACGTGCGCATGTCATTGCAGCAGTTCGCTGAAAAAGAGCGTGTCGCGATCGACGGTTAACGCTTATCCGGGGGGATGTGCGTCAGGCTTTGACAAACAAGGATTTTTAGCCAAGAGTATCCTTAACATGGGGGGCCGGCGCGTATCGCCGGTTTGGGTATGCGTCGGGGCGTTGAGCGAAGCGTTTCGGTTGAGGGGTATGAGCGTCAGCGGCCGGTTCAGGTCCGCAACGCTGCGCCTCAACACGTGCAAGCGGCGGAAAGCCGGGCGCTGATCGCGCGGTTCTTCATCGATCTCAGGCAGGCGTTGCGGCTGACGGTGCCGCAAGCGGCGCAGTATCTCCAGGTTCGTCCCGAAGTCGTCGAGGCGCTCGAAACCGGTCAGGTTGAGTATTTGCCGCCGTGGCAAGAAACGGCAGCCATCGTAATGACTTACACGTCGATGGCTGGCGTCAACGGGCGGCCGGCGCTGAATGCCATCAGCGGCCTGATTTCGTATTTGTCGTCTTCGGCCCCGCCCGTAATGCAACAGCCGGTGTTCCGGGAGCGCCCGCGGGCAGAGCCGACGCCGCGGGCGAGCCCAAGTCCCAATCGGGCCCCGAATCTGGCGGGCAGGAATTTCATGCGGGCAGGCTCGGCGATCGCGAACGGCGCAAGGCGGCTGCCGCAGGAAGCGTTCGATCAGGTCCGTCGACGGCCGCAGCGGGCGCTTTACGCACTTTCGCTGCCCCTGTTCGGACTGCTGCTCCTTACGTTGCATTCGTCTATTTTTGAGACCGTTGCGAAGCCGTTCGGCTCGGCCGTCCGCTGGGTCAGCACGTATTTTCAGGAGCATTACGGCCCTATGCGGGACGGTATGCGGTACATCGAGGTCGATGATCCCCGGTCGCGGCGGGGGGATAAATTGCGGATCAGCGGCGGATCGTATTAGATACGCATGCCTGATGCGCCTTGACGCGCACAAAGCGCCTCCGCCGCTCCTTCGCGGCCTCTAATCAAAACCCATCGGACACATGTCAGCACTGCCGCGCGATAAACTCGACCGTCTTTCCGAACGCTGGATGGCTATTCAGGACCAACTGAATCACGGCGTCTCGCAAGCCGATTATGTCAAGCTGACGAAAGAGTTCTCGGAACTCAGCCCCGTCGTGGCGCAGATCGACGCCTTGCGCAAAGCGGAAGCCGAGAGCGCCGACCTCGAACAGCTGATGCGCGATCCAGGCGCAGATAAGGACATGGTCGATCTTGCCTATTCCGAGCGCGCCTCGCTGTCGGAGCGTATCGCCGGGCTCGAGCAGCAGCTCCGCATTGCGCTTTTGCCGAAGGATGCGGCCGACGAGAAAAGCGCGATCCTCGAAGTCCGTGCCGGGACGGGCGGCGATGAAGCCGCGCTATTTGCTGCCGATCTTTTCCGCATGTACACGCGCTACGCCGATCTCAGAGGTTGGAAGACCGAAGTCATTTCGGCGTCGGAGAACGATCTCGGTGGCTACAAGGAAATCATCGCCTCGATCACGGGACAGGGCGTTTTTGCGCGGCTGAAATTCGAATCCGGCGTGCACCGCGTGCAGCGGGTTCCGGCGACGGAAGCGAGCGGGCGCATTCATACGTCGGCAGCGACGGTCGCGGTGCTGCCGGAAGCAGAAGAACTCGATATCGACATCAAGCCGGAAGACATCCGCATCGATACGATGCGTGCGGGCGGCGCCGGCGGTCAGCACGTCAACAAGACAGAAAGCGCAGTGCGCATGACGCATCTGCCGACCGGCATCGTCGTCGTTTCAGCGGAGAAATCGCAGCATCAGAACCGGCGTCTCGCGATGGCCGTGCTGAAAGCGCGCGTCTATGAGCTCGAGCGTGAGAAGGCGGCGACCGAGCGTTCGGACGCGCGCAAATCGCAGGTCGGCTCGGGCGATCGTTCGCAGCGGATCCGGACCTACAACTTTCCGCAGGGCCGCGTCACCGACCATCGGATCAACCTGACGCTCTACAATCTCGATGAGGTCATGACCGGCAATGGACTCGATACGCTGATCGACGCGCTCATCACGGATCATCAGGCGACGATGCTCGCGGAACTGAGCGCGGCGTAAGATGCCTGCGGAAAGCGTCCAGGACTTGGCTTTCATGCGTTTCCGCCCCGAGCAGAGCATTGCGGAGGCTTTGGCCGTGATGACGCGCGTGTTCGCGGAGGAAGGCATCGAATCCGCGCCGCGGGACGCACGCTTTCTGCTCCAAGGAATTCTTGGGGCCGACGGGGCGGAGCTGCTGTCCGGATCAGCTAGGCCGCTCGGCGATTTCGCGGAGCGCGTCAGCGATGCCGTCCGTCGCAGGCTCGCGCATGAGCCGGTCTCTCGCATTCTCGGTCGGCGGGAGTTCTACGGACGCGGGTTCATCGTGACGCCGGACGTTCTCGATCCGCGGCCCGATAGCGAAGCGGTCATCGACTTGGCCCTCGATATCGTAAAGTCGAGCGGACTTTCGGGGCGGCCACTGTCGATTGCAGACGTCGGCACGGGGTCGGGCATTCTCATCGCGACGATGCTTGCCGAGCTTCCGGGCGCAAAGGGTGTAGCGACCGACATCAGCCCGGCCGCGCTCGATGTGGCGCGCCGGAACGCCGAAAGGCTCGGTGTTGCGGACAGGATCAGCTTCGTTGCGACATCTGGTCTCGATGGATGCCCCGGGCCCTTCGACCTCCTAATTTCAAATCCTCCCTATATTTCGAGAGGAGAGATTGCCCTTCTTGAGCGCGAAGTGAGGGATTTCGACCCCCTCCAAGCACTTGATGGCGGCGCGGATGGTCTGGGCGTTTACCGTGAAATAGCCCGGAATGCCTTGGAATTGCAGAGGCCTTTGCGGATCGTCCTGGAAGTTGGATGGACGCAGGCTGACGCGGTTGAAGCTATATTTGTAGCCGTCGGCGCTAGTCCTTTGGACCGGCGAAGGGATTTGGGCGGCCACGTTCGGGCTGTTGCGCTGGAGATACATCTCCCTAACCGAACCGATCATTTCTATTTGCGGAAATGAGTTTCCGGGGTAATATCACCATCGAAGAGTTTGATCGGATGCGCCCGGAGCAGGTATGCCGCTGAAGCGGTGGTGACGCGGGCCTTCCCATCTCAGATCATCAGCGCAAACTTTCGCGGATGCCTTCTATCCGTCGATTGGCGAGTGTCGGGCCCTTTCCTCGGCGCGTGTGCTGGCAAACAGCTCCTTTGAGGACGGCTCTAGTATCTTTGCAGGCGTGATGACCGGGATTACTGCGATTTTGCCCAAGGCAGTGGGGCAAGAGCCGGGGCTGCGATCCATGGGGCAGTGGTGACTTTAGAATCGAATTTTTGAATTGGATCGGAGGATCCATGGCGCCGCATCAAGGATGAGCGTGCGCCGGTGGTAATGCAAACAAGCATGAACGGGAGCCCATGAGGCAAGGTCAACAGAACCGTCGCGGTCGCGGTCGCAACAACAACAATAATAACAACAATAACAACCGCAAATCGCAAAATCCCCTGATGCGTAGTTTCGAGAGCTCGGGGCCAGATGTGAAAATCCGCGGCACGCCCTCGCATATCGCCGAGAAGTACATCACGTTGGCGCGGGATGCGTTGTCGTCCGGCGATCCGGTGCTCGCTGAGAACTATCTGCAGCACGCCGAGCACTACAATCGCATCATCCTCGGTTATCGCGAGCAGATGGCGCAGCAGGGCGGCGCTGACCCGATGGGTATGGGTAACGGGGCCGCGCGGACGCATTCGCTTGCAGGGCCTGAGGGTTCAGACGGCGATGAGTTCGGTGACGAGGAAGGTGACGAATTCGGCGTCCAGCAACCGCTCGGAGGACAGGGCGGCGGCCAGCCGGATCTGCAGCAGCCTTTCCAGCAGCAGCCGCGCAACTTCGATAATACCAATCAGAACCGCTACGAAAATCGCCCGCCGCGCAATGATCGGTACAACAACAATCGCAATGACCGTGGCGACGGACAGCGTTTCGACCGTAATGATCGCAATGATCGGGGCGGCGACCGGCAGGATTTCCGCGGCGATCGTGGTGACCGCTACGAGCGTAACGCCTCGGGCGGCGGTGAGAACCGCTATCGTGACGACCGGCGCCCTCATAATAACGGCGGTGTCGACGGCAATCAGGGCGAAGGTGGCTATCGTCGGCGCGACCGCTATCAGGGCGGCCAGGGTCCGAACGGTAACAATCAGAACGGAGCCGATCGCGAACTCGCCAACGGCGGTTTCCAACCGCCAGTCGCGCCGCCTCAGCCGCAGCCTGTTATTGAGCGTCCGGCGGCGGTGGCCCCGCCGCAGGCAGCGGCTCCGGCTCCCGTCGAGCAGCAGGAGCAGCCAGCTTTTCTGCGCCGTCCGGTTCGCCGGCCGCGCCGGGAGGAGCCGACCGAGGCTCCGGCCGCGCCGCCACCAGCCGCAAACGAAGATACGGAATAAGAACAAGAGCCCCGCATGCGGGGCTCTTGTTCTTTGGCGCGTGCGACTCCGCTCCGCGGAGCCGGCCGCACGCGCGGGCCTTGTTGCGGTACTTACTTGTCATCCCGGGCGAGCCACCTTGCGAGACCCGGGACCCAGAGCCCCGTTGCTCCTGGGTCCCGGCTCTTCGCTTCGCTCCGGCCGGGATGACAAGTGCGAACGCCTGCGCCGGGATGACGGCGGTGGCCAATTCAACGCTTTCGAGCGGTTCCGGCGTCAATCCCTTAACCGGGTAGCGGTAGAGAGCTTCAATCCTTGCCGGTCCGGGCTTCGCCATGCCGCGAAATTTCCTTGCGTTTCGTTGCTGTTGCCTCTTTTCCGGGCGCAGCCCAATCCTATATCGAGATCGTACGGGCCGGCGGGGATGCCTACCATCGGGTCTTTGGCCGTGCCCGGATGATAAATATCAAATCGCATGGCATTCTTTTCGCGCCTCATGGGGTGGGAGGAATGTGCTGGAGGACGCGACATGAATTTCGAACGATACACGGACCGCGCCAAGGGCTTCGTTCAGTCGGCCCAGGCGCTGGCCCTCCGGGAGAACAACCAACAGGTTACTCCCGACCATCTTCTCAAAGTTTTGCTCGACGACCCTGAGGGCCTCGCAAGCGGTCTCATTCAGCGGGCGGGCGGAGATTCGCGCGCGGCGTTGCGCGCCGTCGAAGCCAACCTCGCGAAGAAGCCGAAGGTCACCGGCGGTTCGGGCCAGGTCTACGTTGCGCCCGAGCTGGCGCGGCTTTTCGATGCCGTCGAGAAGCTTGCCGACAAGGCGAGCGACAAGTTCGTCACGGCCGAGCGGTTGCTTCTGGCATTGGCGCTCGACACCTCGACGGATGCGGGCAAAGTGCTGCGCGACGCCGGCGTAACCGCGGACAAGCTCAACGCGGCGATCAACGACATCCGCAAAGGGCGCACGGCCGATACAGCGAACGCCGAGCAGGCCTATGACGCACTGAAGCGTTATGCGCGCGACCTGACGGAAGCGGCTGCGACCGGCAAGCTTGATCCCGTCATTGGGCGCGACGAAGAGATCCGCCGCACCATCCAGGTGCTGTCGCGGCGTACGAAGAACAATCCCGTGCTGATCGGCGAACCCGGCGTCGGCAAGACGGCGATCGCGGAAGGCTTGGCGCAGCGCATCGTCAAGGGTGATGTCCCTGAGAGCCTCAAGGACAAAAAGCTTCTGTCGCTCGACATGGGCGCGCTGATTGCCGGCGCGAAATATCGCGGCGAGTTCGAGGAACGCCTGAAAGCGGTCCTTTCCGAAGTCGAGGCCGAGGGCGGCAACATCATCCTCTTCATCGACGAGCTACACACCATCGTCGGCGCCGGCAAGACCGAGGGCTCGATGGATGCCGGCAACCTGTTGAAGCCGGCACTTGCTCGCGGCGAGCTGCACTGCGTCGGCGCGACAACGCTTGATGAGTACCGCAAGCATATCGAGAAGGACGCGGCGCTTGCTCGGCGTTTCCAGCCGATCTTCGTTTCCGAGCCGACGGTCGAGGATACGATCTCGATCCTGCGCGGGCTCAAAGAAAAGTACGAGCTGCATCACGGCGTCCGCATCACCGATAGCGCGCTTGTGGCGGCGGCGACGCTGTCGAACCGCTACATCACAGACCGCTTCCTGCCGGACAAGGCGATTGATCTCGTCGACGAAGCGTCATCGCGCCTTCGGATGCAGGTCGATTCTAAGCCCGAAGAGCTCGATGCGATCGATCGCGACCTGATGCAGCTGATGATCGAACGCGAGGCTTTGAAGAAGGAAACCGATGCGGCCTCCAAGGATCGCCTCGGCCGCATCGAGAAATCGATCGCCGAGCTGCAGGAGAAGTCGCAGGCGATGACGGCGCGCTGGGAGGCCGAGAAGCAGAAGCTCGGCTCGGCGCAGAAGCTCAAGGAAGAACTCGATAACTTGCGTAACGCGCTCGAGCAGGCGCAGCGCAGGGGCGATCTCGCGCGCGCGGGTGAGCTTCGCTACGGCAAAATACCGGAGCTTGAAAAGAAGCTCGCCGTCGTCGAAACGCAGGAAGGCAAGGGCGCATTGGTCGAAGAGGCGGTAACGCCGGATCAGATCGCGGCCGTCGTGTCGCGTTGGACGGGCGTGCCGGTCGACAAGATGCTCGAAGGCGAGCGCGACAAGCTTCTCAAGATGGAGGACGCTCTGTCGAAGCGCGTCATCGGTCAGAAGGAAGCGGTGATCGCCGTTTCGACCGCGGTTCGGCGTGCGCGCGCCGGGCTTCAAGATCCGAACCGGCCTATCGGCTCGTTCATGTTCTTAGGCCCCACCGGCGTCGGCAAAACGGAGCTGACCAAGGCACTCGCCGGCTATCTCTTCGACGACGACACGGCGCTGCTGCGCATCGATATGTCGGAATATATGGAGAAGCACTCGGTTGCGCGTCTGATCGGCGCGCCTCCGGGCTACGTTGGCTACGAGGAAGGCGGCGCACTGACGGAAGCCGTTCGCCGGCGGCCGTATCAGATCATCCTGTTCGACGAGATCGAGAAGGCGCACCCGGATGTCTTCAACGTGCTGCTGCAAGTTCTGGACGATGGCCGCCTGACGGACGGCCAGGGTCGCACGGTCGACTTCAAGAACACGCTGATCGTGCTGACGTCGAACATCGGCTCGGAGTATCTCGTCAACCAGAAGGAAGGCGAGGACACCGAGGCCGTGCGCGAAGAGGTGATGGCGGAAGTCAGGCAGAAGTTCCGGCCGGAGTTCCTGAACCGCCTCGACGACATCATCCTGTTCCACCGTTTGCAGCGGAGCGAGATGGCCAAGATCGTCGACATCCAGATCGACCGCCTGCGAAAGCTCCTCGTGGATCGCAAGATCAAGATCGAGCTGGATGAGAATGCGCGGCAATGGCTCGCCAACCGCGGTTACGATCCCGCTTACGGCGCGCGGCCTCTGAAGCGTGTCATCCAGCGGCACATACAGGATCCGCTCGCCGAGCAGATCCTGGCGGGCGCGGTGAAAGACGGCGACACGGTGCATGTCTCCGTCCGCGACGGCGAGCTGACGATCAACGGCTGGCCGGTGAAAGCCGCGGCTTGATGCTTGTGTCCCGGCGACCGCGCTCCGCGCAGCTGGCCGCCGGGGACGGCATTAGTTATTCTTTGTTCGTTGAAGAAATTGGGGGACGATCGGAGAGCACAGCTTTTGGAACTATAACATTCAACTTAGAGGCCAAATTTTCCGTGTTTTTAGAAAGCTGTCATCGACAGTGTAAGTGAAAAAGTATTCTTCTACCCCAAAGAAGGCATCGATCCCATGGCGATGCGAGGCTGAGCGAGACAGGTCTGAGAATAGTGCCGCAAGCCGGCGGATTACCGTAAGCGCATAATGACCATATCGTTGGACGACATCGGTTTGCCCAGTACGAATTGAGGATGACTGAACGTCGAAAAGTTCCTCTCCCGTTTCACTGATGTGGCGCACCATGGTGAAAGGGCGACATGATCGTGTCAAAGACTTTAGCCCGAGCTTCGACGCTATTTTGAACCTGCTTGCCGTAATAGTGCTCTTTTAAAATTAATTCTGCGACTTCGTCCCACCATTTGCGGATTGGCTCTTCCTGAGTGAGGTTGGGATCACCCAATGCAGAGAAGTTTGCGTCTCGGCGAAGGCATCGAGGCACTCGACGGTTTTTGTACTGATGGAACTCTTTGGGCGAGGATAATTGAGGTTTAGTGCGTGTTTCTGTGAAATGGCGTCCGCTGCGTTTGTCAAGTCAACTAATTTATGCCCAAACTGGCGAATTATTTTCTCGCTAGGCATTTGACCTTCATGCGCAATCGCGTAATCGGCGACCAGGATCAGCTTGGCTAAGCGATCGAGTCCGACAGAGAGGCCAAAGAAAGCAGTGTAGTATTCTCCGGTCATATCAGCGTAATTGGCCCGACCCAAAGCTGTGACGCCCGAGCCGAGTAGATGTCGAACTAGCGCGGCTTCGCGGCCTATGGCATGCCATTCCGGGTGCGGGGCGGTGATGGTCGCGTCGCCAATCCTATATGCAAAGAACGAGGCCGCGCCGCCCCGTCCCTTTGTTGATTTGGTTGTTTGTTTGCGATCGGCGACTCGCGTTCCGCGAGCCGGCCGCCGATCGCGCTTGCTGTTGCGTCGGCGGGGAAGAAACAATTCAAGCTTCGGAGGGCTGCTGATCCGCATTGAACAGCCGCATGAAGGTCTCGACCATCGGCGCATCGACATACTTGTCAATGCGCGCGATCAAGTTGTCGCGCACGACCACGACCGTGCGCATCTGGGTCATCAGAAGCTCGCCGCTCGGCCGGTGGCGGAGAATGAGTTCGATGCGGGCGCGGACCATGTCTCCTTCGGCCGACACGATCTGCGGCCTGTAGACAAGATAATCGAAGACATTTCGAATATTCAGCATCATGTCCTTCACGGCATCCCACCCAACTGTCTCGCCGCCGATCTGCAGAGCATCGGGATCAACATTCAAGGTGTACACGATGTCGGGAGCGACCATGCCCATCGCACCTGCGGGATCGTCGGCCCAACGATTCAGGACGGTCTGAACGAGGTCGCGGGGTGTTTGCATCTGGCTCGCATCGAAGATTAGCGAGGCATTGTTCGCGCAAGTTCGTGACTTTTCCGATGAGAGAAATGGTGTAAGGGGGATGTGACTGTCGTTCAGTGCAGGCCGCGGTGCGGGAGCATTGCGTCTGAACGTCGGCGCCGGATTCGGGTCAGCGCTCGATCGATGCTTCGCGCCAACGCGCCACGAATTCGTTGAGTTCGCTTTCGGCGAGATCCGAGACAACGGTATAGTCGAAGTCGCGACCGTGCCATTGGATCACAAAATATCCGTCTTTCGTCGATGCAAGCGACGGCTCGGTCGTGTCTTTCTGGCCGGCGCGCGGTACGGCAACGACGCTGATGATGTGGGCGCGACGCTGGTAGACGAGAACGGGCACCGGCTTTCCGTCAACGATTTCGACGCGGCCGCCAGCGAGCGGAAATCCTGAGCCAGCCAGATCGACGACCTGGGGCGAAAGGGCGAGCTTGCTGTCGAACCACGGCTTGACGGTATGTCTGTCGCTTGATGCAACGTCGAAGGGCGTCGCGGCCAATAGGGCGCGCTGGTGATCGGCAACAACGGCGGCGATTTCGTTCGCATCGGTGTTCTGACGCAGAACGCCGTACATGCCTCCCGTCGCAACGGTGGCGGCGACGACCGCGGCGGCGGCCATCTGGCGCCAATCGTATGAGCGAGCTGGGCGGGACGGCAGCGGTACAACAACGTTCCGCGACGGCTCGGCGATCGCAGCGATACGCCGCCGGAAGTCGTCCGATGCGCGCTGTGTCGTCAGATGAGACGCCAGCGTGCTGCGCAATTGCGCGAGCCGATCGTGCTCGGCGCTCAGAGCTGGATCGGTTGCTAAGCGGCGCTCGATGTCCAACACGGAAGCGGCATCGAGTTCGTTATCGAGATAAGCATTCAGCAGAAGAAGGGACTCTTCGCGGGAAGACCATGACGGAGGCTTGTTCATGCTGCACCCGCCTTTCCCTTGGCCACCATGCCGATGCGCTGAATAAGCAGGTTTCTGGCGCGCGCCAGTCGCGACATCACGGTTCCGATCGGGATGGATAAGACCTTGGAGATCTCCTGATAACTCAGGTCTTCGATCTCTCTCAGCACCAGCACCTCGCGATAGGACAGGGGGAGCGCCGCTATCGCGAGGTGCAAATGCTCGGCATCGGTTTTCTTTATGAGCATCGCTTCGGGCGATGCCTGCGGTTCAGCCATTTCAAGCCCAGCTTGCTCAAAGAGCGTCGCGTCATCAGTGGTTACGACGGCCTTCGGCCGGTTCTTTGCAATCCAGGTGAAGGCCGTGTTGCGAACAATAGTGAGAAGCCAAGCTCGCGCGTTGGCGTTTTGGACCGAGGCGATGGCACCGAAAGCCCTCATGCAGGCCTCTTGAACGACATCTTCGGCGTCGGCGGCATTCCCGGTCAGCCAACGCGCTAAAGACAACGCGTCGTCGACGTGGGGTAGCACCGCCTCGCTAAATCGTTGCCGTTCGTCCATCACGCCTCGCATTATCGCGCGGTCTCGCAATTCATTTAGCCCGCTCCTTCAAATACTCGATGACGTCGGCTCGATCTTGAGCGCTATCGAGATGAAAGAACATTTTCGAACCCGGCACGAGCTTTTGCGGATCGGTAAGCCATCGGTCGAGGCTGTCTTGATTCCATGTAATACCCGAGTTCTTCAGGGGAGCGGAATAGCTGTAGTCGGGGACCGAGCCAGCCTTTCTGCCGAATACGCCCCGATGTTTCGGGCCGACATCGTTGGTGTCGAGCGAGTGGCAGTCCTGGCAACTCTGGTAAATTTGCTCGCCGTGGGATGCGTCCGGGGCCGCGCAAGCGGGAGGCATCAGGAAGAGCATTCCGGATGCGGCGGCGGCAAGCGCCGCCGTCGCGCGTATCATCTCAAGTTTCATCGGACTAACCCGCCAACGACGTGTCGGTTATGGCGAGAGGCGAGTCATTTCTCTTGAACTCCACGCTCGTTATCCCGAGCATGCTACGAAGCTTGTCGGCCGGCACGAGCATCGGACCGGGGGACGGTGCTGCTCCCGGCGCCGGTTGCGGAAACGCTGTCGAGCGCGCGGTGTGGAACGTGACGTTGCCTTCGACTTTCTGCATCAACTGATGAATGTGGCCGTTGAGAACGGTCACGGAACCGAAGCGCTTGAGGTAGCCAAGCGCGACTGCGGCATCGTCGGTGCCCCATCCCCAGTTCGGGTAAACGGACCACAACGGGATATGCGCAAAGATCACGATCGGCGTCGATGACTTGAGCGGGCGAAGATCGTCTTCAAGCCATTCGAGCTGCTCTTTGCCGAGATAGCCGAGGCCGAATTGTTTTAAGTTCACGACGTTGTTCAGACCGATGAAATGCACGCCGTTCTGATCGAAGCTGTACCAGCCGCCGCCCTTGGTGCCTTTGCCATAACGTTCGAGATAGGCTTTCTCGGTTGCTTCGTCGGTGATGTCATGTTCGCCGGGAACGTAGTGCACGTCGACGCGCGTCGAGCCGATAATCTGATTGGCCATATCGAATTCGGAAGGCTTGGCACTGTGCGTGATGTCGCCGGTGTGCAGCATGAATGCCGGCTTCGCGGGCAGCGCATCGATCCGGCCAATCGCCTCCTTGAGTGTATCGAGCGCGTGCGGATTGGCGGGCTTGTTGAAACCGACATGGCTGTCGGAAATCTGCAGAAACGTGAAGCCGCTCGCAGCCGCCTCAGCAGCCTCGGCGCCATCGAGCAGCGATAATGATTTTGGAACACCGCCTGCGACCGTCCAAAGGACGCCCGTCCCCGCCCAGATCATGCATTCCAGCGCATGCCTCCGGCTCACGCCCTCGTCGTCCTTGCTGTCGCTCATGATTATCCCTTTCTACAGGTCCGCGACTTGGCGGATCGAAAAGGTAAACTCGGGGGACAACCGGTTTATTCCCGGGGTTGAGATTCTTTTTTTGTCCCCGGCGACTCTGCTTCGGAGAGCCGGCCGCCGGAGACGGCCTTGATTAGGCGCGATACTGCTCGTCGCTGACTTTTTCCAGCCAATCGACGGTCTTGCCGTCGAGTGCTTCCTGAATGGCGATGTGGGTCATGGCCGTCGTTGCGGTCGCGCCATGCCAATGGCGTTCGCCCGGAGGGAACCAGACGACGTCGCCCGGCCGGATTTCCTCGACCGGCCCGCCGTCGTGCTGCGCCCAGCCGCAGCCTGCCGTCACGATCAGCGTTTGACCGAGCGGATGTGTATGCCAGACGGTCCGGGCGCCCGGCTCGAAGGTGACGCTGGCGCCGACCACCCGCGCCGGAGCGCTCGCCTGGAAGAGCGGGTCGATGCGCACCGAGCCGGTAAAATACTCGGCGGGTCCCGTACCGGATGGCCGCGAGCCGTTTCGCTTGATGTCCATTGTCGCGCTCTCCTCGATTGATCAGCAGCGTCACCGACGACGGTTCGGCAACGCGATACCGGTTTATTCCAGCGTCAGCCTGCGGCGGTAGTGAAGAAAGCCGTCGGTATCGTGTGTTCGGACGAAACCCGTTTTCTCGTAGAGCAGTCTTGCGGGGTTTTCCGACTGAACGCCGAGTGTCGCGTTATGAATTCGGTTGCGCTTCGCATCATCGATGAACCGCATCAGTAACTCTCGGCCAATTCCCTGCCGACGATGGCCGGGTGCTACATAAAGCGACGCCAGGACGGCTTCATCGCCGTGGTCTTCCCAGAAGCAGTAGCCGACAATCTCATCTCCACCTTCCGCAACGAACATGCGGTCGAGCGCCGCCGTCCACTGTTGGAGGTGAAGCGCAATGGCGTCCTTCCAGCGCGTCTCCTGCTGCGGTTCGATCTGGCGAATATAGTCGAGTTCACCGAGATAAACTGCTGGCAGATCGGTCGCGCGTCCGCGGCGGATTGAAAACTTGTTTTTCATTTGGATCTTTTTTTATGGCGCTGGCGACTCCCCTGCGGGGAGCCGGTCGCCGTGGACGCGGTGAAGTACAATTAAAGACCGAAGCGCTTCAGGTCTTCGGGCAACAGGTCTTGGCCGCTTCGATTTTTGACACTCGGGAGATTTGAAACTCTCACCCGCCAGGCGATCAGGGATGTTGCATTCTCGGGGATCGCTATTCCGGCGGCGTCGGCGAAGTTCAGGCCCGCGAAGACGGTGATGTCCGCCATCGAGAACGCATCGCCGGCGACGAACGGTTGGTTCTTGAGAACACCGTCGAAATACGTCATGGCGCGGATCGCCTTGGCCCGCTGTCTCTCGCCCCATTCCTTTCTGCCCGCCCACTCGGGAGCCACGTAGGGCTGCATCGCGGAGCCGAGGCCCGGCGTCGCGTAGTGAAAATAGCCGTCGACTGCGCCCGTGAGTTCGGCTTCGGCGCGATTTTGCATCATGTGAATCACGGCCTTTTCGCGCGGCGTCGAGCCGGTAAGAACCGGATGTCCATCGAGGTTGTCGAGATATTCGGTGATTGCGGTCAATTCCGAAATCAGGGTGCCGTCGTCGAGTTCGAGCACCGGGATTTTCCCTGCGGGGTTCATTGCGAGAAACGGCGCTTGCTTGTGCTCGGCGCCAACCAAGTCGACGCCGACGAATTCAATCTGGTCCTCTAAGCCCTTTTGGGCCAGGATCATACGAATGCGTGATGGGTTCGGAAAACCGGGGCGGTCATAGATTTTCACGGGGGAATCTTTTTCTTACCTATCGATAGATAGTCAAGCGGCATAAAGGCCTTTCAATCGGCCGAGTCAATGACTATCTATCGATAGATAGATGGAATGCAGCGATGTCGATCGACACCAAGCAGACGATCATGGATGCGGCCCGCGCGATGGTGCAGGCGCGCGGCTACAACGGCTTGAGCTTTCGTGAGCTCGCCAAGGAGGTCGGCGTTAAGAGCGCCAGCATCCACTATTACTTTCCGACCAAGGGCGATCTCGGGGCCGCTCTGGCGCGCCGCTATACGGACGAAGCGGTCGATGTCTTCGACGGGTTCCTCGCGGCCTCGCAAGACCTCGGAACTTGCATCAGGAAGTACACCGATGTTTTCCGCTCCGCCTTGTCGAACAACAACCGGATGTGCCTGTGCGGGATCATGGCTGCCGAGCACGACCACCTCCCGGCGGAGGTGCGCGTCGAGGTGGACAGGTTCACCGATGTCAATATTCAGTGGCTGGTGAAGTTGCTGTCGCGTGGAAAATCGAAGGCGGCGACGGACGCGGTTCGTCAACGCGCGCTCGCGATCTTTGCGGCCGTCGAAGGCGCACAGCTTGTGGCGCGCGGACGCGGCGACATCGCGGTCTATGATGATGCGATTGAGGCGTATCGGACGGCGGGGTTGCTGCCGTGAAGTTGGGGTGATAGGCCCCCGGCGCGGTCCGCGCCCCGATTGCATCATCCTCAAATAGGCAAAGGATTGCTTCGCGATTGGTCGTCATGGAAGAATGGTTACAAATGGTTTCGCAAGTGGCCTAGTGGCTGGTTGCGCCGAAGACCGCCCAAATTTGAGGGATCGAACATGAGCCTCGGGGCCGACAATACGCTCGAATCCGTACGCGCAATCTACTCAGGAGCAGAGGGTGAACTCTGGGAACTGCTGATGGGTCAGCAGATCCACATTGGAGGTTTCAAGGCCACCATGGACCTCGCCGAGCGTGCCCAAATCGGAGTCGGGCAGCGGGGCGTGGACTTGTGTTGTTGTAATGGCGCCGGCATGCGCGTTCTCGTTCGATTTCGCGGTGTCGCCGCAATGACCGGCGTGGACGCGACCAAGGCGGTCATAGAGCGTGGCAAAGAGCGATGCTGGTCCGAAGGAGTGAGTGAACAGGTCCGCTTCATTCACGGAGACGCGTGTGCGACCGGACTACCGGGTGGCGCCGCAGACTTCGTCTGGAGCGAGGACGCTTGGTGTTACGTCTTCGACAAGGCTCGGCTGATTTCGGAAGCAGTGCGTGTCGTCAAGTCCGACGGCACGATCGCCTTCACCGATTGGATCAGCGGAACGGTAGCGATGACCGCAGAGGAGGCCGACCGGTTTCTTCGTTTCATGAAGTTTCCGAACATCCAGAATGTCGAGGGATATCGCGATCTTCTCGAGAGCGAGGGCTGTACGGTCATGATTGAAGAGGACACGGGGCGTTTTGCGCCCTATGTCGATCTCTATCTCGAAATGGTCGACAAACAACTGACGTACGATGCGCTGCGGATTCTCGATTTCGACACCAACGCGATGGGCATGATCGGTGCCGAGATGATATTTCTGCGGGATCTAGCGCACGCAGGCAAAATCGCGCAGGGGCAATTCATAGCGCGCAAGCGATAATCCAGGCCCCTCACTAGGGTGCCGCCAAGTTCAAGTCGCCGACGTCAACCTTCGTGCTCCCCGTCGGCGGCGAAAACACGAACGTCTCTTTTGAAATAACCGGGGTTGGCTTCCAACGAAATTCGTTCGTCTGAGTAGGACCGTCTACGTTGTGATAAACAACCTTACACAGGAGCGGGATCTCGCCCTTTTCCAGCCAAGCATCCCACCAATTGTCTCCCATCTTCCCGGTAACGGTGAATTTATCGCATTGCCGCCCGCCGATTGTTTCCGAACCCCCAGCAGCGAGTTTAAAGTCGTCCGACCCGCCGACCGCATCATCCACGACGCTGAGAAAATTCAGCACCTGTGAGTCGACACCTATTTCGCCGGTGAAGAATCCAAACGCCGCAGCGAGCGAAGCCGGCGCTGCCGTTTGTGAAAACTTTCGCTGTTGCGGATTATAGATTGTCATCACGGTTCCGTCGGAAATAACCAAATAGGTCGCCTCCCCAAAAGAGGCTTCGGCGCGCAACTGATTGGGCTGGCGAAGGAGGAAATGAACCGATCCGCGATAAAGCTCGTCTCCGCCTGCGCGGGCCTCGAAGGTGGTCTCGAAGTCGAGCGGATTGCTTTTTATGTAATTGTTGAGACGCTCGAAGGTACCTCGTTCTTCGCTAGAAACGCTCGCGCCGGAATCCGGCGGCGCATTTTTTGACGGCTCTGTTTGCGCTTGCGCGAAGCAATTGGAGGTGAGCATCCAAGCCACAACGGGATAAAAGAGCAATCGATAGAGCATCCGCTGGTCTCCACTGTTTGGGGGTCTTTAGCTGCCCCATCGGGCGTTAGTGTAGAATGTCGGAGTCCGCTCCCGATGTCCGTTTCGTCGGATCGTTAATTTTGTGTGGCGACGGCCCGCGGTGTTAGAATCGGGTGAGCGACCACGCGCCAATTTTCCGGCTTTATAACACTGTCGAGCGGAATAGTGCGCTCCCAAGTTCTTGGTACGTCAAATACATCGCAAGATTTCCCGCAAGGCGCATGAAAAAACCCTCCCTTCCAGCAGCTATCGTCATTGTCGCGGCAGCGGCGACCATAAGCAGTGTCGGAACAACCGCAGCGGTCGTTGCCCAAAGCAATTCCAACAAGGGTAAGCTCGAACTCGCCTTCAACGGCCATTGCCGCGAGTGTCACGAATTCGACAAGGGTGACAACCGATTAGGCCCGACACTTTACGGCGTCGTCGGGCGGAAAGCAGGCACCGTTCCCGGCTTCGCCTATTCGGATTCACTTAAGAGTTCCGGCATCACGTGGGACGAAAAGATGCTCGACCAATTTATCGCCAATCCGGATGCGCTGATCCCTGGGAACAACATGGGCGCAATCTTCAGCGGTCTGGAGGATGCGGGCGAGCGCGCCAAGATCATCGACTTCCTGAAGCAGGATACGAAAAAGGGCAGCAAGATGTGACTTGTTGCCCTGCTATTTGTTCGTGCGCGGCGACACCCCCGCGGTGAGGCGGCCGCCGCGCACATATATTTCGTCGAGAGATTATTAGTTGCGCGGGCGATCGCGGCGGTAGCGTGCACGGTGGTAGCAGCGCTTTGCGCCGATCTGGCAAGCGATGTGCGGGCCTGCCGTATAACCGATGATGCCACCAGCGACGAGGCCGACGGGGCCGAAAGCAACGGCCCCGGCGAGGCCGCCTAAAGCGCCGTCCGTCAAGCGCTCTCCCGCATTCGCGGCAATGGGCACGAGGACCAGACCGGCGGCTACGATGATACATCCTGCGATGGTTTTCATAGGTTTCCCCTCTATGAGCTCGTCCCCCGCGGACATGAGTGAGGTCCGTATAACATTTTTCGCGATTCGCATTTTGACGCGCGAACGTCAGCCTACGATCGGAGAATTTCACAAATGGTTTCGAAGATATTTTGTCAGCGCGCTCGAAAGGCTCGCGACCGGCTGTATTTGCTTATCCTCAATGTCTTGGAATCTCGTTTTCGAGAATGTGGCTTCGATCATTGCCTCGCGTCTCTCGGAAACACCCGCTTTTAGCTTTCTTCATTTTCGGCAAACGTCTTCAGCGTTTTCATCATTCGTGCGTTCTCGGAACGGAAGGAGGAAATCACGAGCGGCATTGCCAGCCTTATGGGGCCCTCAGGCGAAAGCTCAAGGCTGCGAAGGACGTGGACGTGGTCGCCTTCGGGCGTCAGCCGGTGGAAGAGCTTGATCCCGATCGCGCCAAAGACGCGCGGCCTAAGCAACATGGGTTGCTCGAAATCCAAATGCGTCGGCCGGATAGAGCGCGTGACGATGCCGTGCCGCGTGCCGAGTGGACCCGGCTCAACGTAGGTCGTGCCCACCTTTATCGGTCCATCGGAAATTTTGCTGGTGCCGTGGAAGGCCGACGATCTCGGCAGCCAGCGGTCGTAGTCACGCAATTCGAGGAGCAGCGAGAACACCCGCTCGGCACTTGCGCGGATCTCCGCCTCGAAGGACAGTTCGACCATTGGGGGTGCTTTTGTTGTGCACGGCGACACCGCTTCGCAGAGCCGACCGCCGTGCACGAAAAATAGCTTTAGCTCTTCACGAAGTCGAGGAGGGCAGGGTTGAGCACGTCGGCATGGGTGGTGAGCATGCCGTGCGGATAGCCCGGATATATCTTCAGCGTGCCGTTTTTCAGCAGCTTCGCCTGGAGTAGACTGGCATCGGCGTAGGGCACGATCTGGTCGTCATCGCCCTGCGTGACCAGCGTCGGCACGGTGATCGCCCTCAGATCCTCGGTCTGGTCGGTTTCGGAGAAGGCCTTGATGCCCTCGTAGTGCGCCTTGGCGCTGCCCATCATGCCCTGGCGCCACCAATTGTCGATCACGCCCTGCGAGACGTTCGCGCCCGGCCGGTTGAAACCATAGAATGGGCCGCCGGCAACATCGATGTAGAATTGGGCGCGGTTGGCGGCGAGTGCCTTGCGGAAGCCGTCGAACACCTCGATCGGCGTGCCGCCTGGATTGTTCTTGGTCTTCACCATCAGCGGGGGGACTGAGCTGACGAGCACAGCCTTGGCGACGCGGCCCTGCGGCTCGCCGTATTTGGCGACATAGCGAGCGACTTCACCGCCGCCGGTCGAGTGGCCGATATGGACGGCGTTCCGGAGGTCGAGATGTTCGGCGACGGCCGAGGCATCGGCAGCGTAATGGTCCATGTCGTGCCCCCCGCTCACCTGCGCGGAGCGGCCGTGGCCGCGGCGATCGTGGGCGACGACCCGGTAGCCCTTGCTGACGAAGAACAACATCTGGGCGTCCCAGTCGTCCGACGAGAGCGGCCAGCCGTGATGGAAGACGATGGGCTGGGCGTCCCTGGGACCCCAATCCTTGAAATAGATGCTCACTCCGTCCTTGGTTGTGATCGTATCTGTCATGTCGTTTCCTTTGCCGGAAATTGAGTGGGGAGATCGCGCTACTGGAAAAATTCGGAGGTTTGATACGGTGGCGCAGAACCGTTCGCCACAGATGCGCAACTTCGGGAATGGCTGCAAGGCCAGCCGGTGCAACGTGTCGTGCGAAGAGGAAAAACCGCTAGGCTATTGGTATCGGCGGATCATTCGATGTCAGCGAATGGGCCTATTTATTCGCGGTCATCACGGGAGCGCGGCGCATCAGCTCTTCGATGCGGGAGCGCTCCTTTTGGAATTCGGCGAGGTCCTTGCCGTCGAGCTTTCGTTCGCGCGGGACTTGGATCGACATCGGGTCGACGAAGCGGTTGTTGACAAGCACCTCAAAGTGCACGTGCGGGCCGGACGACAAGCCTGTCGAACCGACGAAGCCGATGACCTGACCCTGCCGGACTTTCATGCCGACCTGGACATTGCCGAAGCGGCTCATGTGTCCATACGCCGTTTGGTAGCCGTTGGCGTGACGGATGCGGATGTAATTGCCGTAGTAGCCCTTGTGTCCGACTTCCTCGATGGTGCCGTTGCCGGCGGCGATAATCGGCGTTCCCTGTGCGCACGCCCAGTCGACGCCCGTGTGCATTTTTCGCGTATTGAGCAGCGGATGGAAGCGCACGCCGAAGCCTGACGTGAGGCGCACGTCGTCACCGCGAACCGGCTTGCGGATGAGAAACTTTTTCGAGTTGTTGCCGTCCTCGTCGTAATAGTCGACGACGCCGTCGGCCGAGCGGAAGCGGTAGAATTTGTAGACAGCGCCGCCACTCGAGATCGCCGTGTAGAGCAACTGACCCGGTGGCCCGTCGGTCGATTGATCGTCTTT
>CAVPYR010000014.1:0-155000 GCA_963710005.1 uncultured Alphaproteobacteria bacterium | reverse complement strand
TACAAACAGTGGGAGCCCGCAAGGGTGACCACGTACCTTTTGTATAATGGGTCTGCGACTTAGTCTGACGAGCAAGCTTAAGGCGATAGCTGTAGGCGTAGCGAAAGCGAGTCTGAACAGGGCGTTCAGTTCGTCGGATTAGACCCGAAACCTGTCGATCTTGCCATGGTCAGGTTGAAAGTGGGGTAACACCCACTGGAGGACCGAACCGGTGTCTGTTGAAAAAGCCTCGGATGAACTGTGGCAAGGGGTGAAAGGCCAATCAAGGCAGGAAATAGCTGGTTCTCCGCGAAATCTATTTAGGTAGAGCCTCAGATGAATACTCCAGGGGGTAGAGCACTACATGGGCTAGGGGCCCCTACAGGGTTACCAAACCTAAGTAAACTCCGAATACCTGGAAGTACTATCTGGGAGACACACGGCGGGTGCTAACGTCCGTCGTGAAGAGGGAAACAACCCTGATCGCCGTCTAAGGTCCCTAAATCACTGCTAAGTGTGAAAGGATGTGGGAATCCCATAACAACCAGGATGTTGGCTTAGAAGCAGCCATCATTTAAAGAAAGCGTAACAGCTCACTGGTCTAAACAAGGGTTTCTGCGCCGAAAATGTAACGGGGCTAAAGCAGTGTACCGAAGACGCGGGTGTACAGCAATGTACGCGGTAGCGGAGCGTTCCGTAAGCCTGTGAAGGGAGACCCGTGAGGGCTCCTGGAGGTATCGGAAGTGCGAATGCAGACATGAGTAACGAAAGAAGTGTGAGAAACACTTCCTCCGAAAGTCCAAGGGTTCCTGCGTAAAGTTAATCTGCGCAGGGTTAGCCGGCCCCTAAGGCGAGGGCGAAAGCCGTAGTCGATGGGAACCACGTTAATATTCGTGGGCCAGTGGGTGTGTGACGGATGCAGCAAGTTGTCGAGGCTTATCGGATTGCCGAGGCAGCGAATGTGTCCCTGGAAATAGCCCCCACATAGACCGTACCCGAAACCGACACAGGTGGACTGGTAGAGAATACCAAGGAGGTTGAGCGAAGTGTGCTGAAGGAACTCGGCAAATTACCTGCGTAACTTCGGGAGAAGCAGGCTGTCTTTTCGGGCAACCGGAAGGGCAGGGCACAAACTAGGGGGTGGCGACTGTTTACCTAAAACACAGGGCTATGCTAAGTCCAACGACGACGTATATGGCCTGACGCCTGCCCGGTGCTGGAAGGTTAAGAGGAGAGGTTCACGCCTTGAATCGAAGCCCCAGTAAACGGCGGCCGTAACTATAACGGTCCTAAGGTAGCGAAATTCCTTGTCGGGTAAGTTCCGACCTGCACGAATGGCGTAACGACTTCCCCACTGTCTCCAGCACACACTCAGTGAAATTGAATTCCCCGTGAAGATGCGGGGTTCCTGCGGTTAGACGGAAAGACCCCGTGCACCTTTACTGCAACTTTGCACTGGCAATCGTGACTGCTTGTGTAGGATAGGTGGTAGGCTATGAAACTTGGGCGCTAGCTCGAGTGGAGCCGCAATGTGAAATACCACCCTAGTGATTATGGTTGTCTAACCGCGGTCCGTTATCCGGATCCGGGACAGCGCATGGTGGGCAGTTTGACTGGGGCGGTCGCCTCCTAAATCGTAACGGAGGCGTACGAAGGTTGGCTCAGGTTGGTCGGAAATCAACCGTCGAGTGCAATGGCATAAGCCAGCCTGACTGCGAGACTGACAAGTCGAGCAGAGTCGAAAGACGGTCATAGTGATCCGGTGGTTCTTTGTGAGAGGGCCATCGCTCAACGGATAAAAGGTACGCCGGGGATAACAGGCTGATGACGCCCAAGAGTCCATATCGACGGCGTCGTTTGGCACCTCGATGTCGGCTCATCACATCCTGGGGCTGGAGCAGGTCCCAAGGGTATGGCTGTTCGCCATTTAAAGTGGTACGTGAGCTGGGTTCAGAACGTCGCGAGACAGTTCGGTCCCTATCTGCCGTAGGTGTTGGAGAATTGAGAGGATCTGTCCTTAGTACGAGAGGACCGGGATGGACGCACCTCTGGTGGACCTGTTGTCGTGCCAACGGCACAGCAGGGTAGCTATGTGCGGACGGGATAACCGCTGAAGGCATCTAAGCGGGAAACCCACCTCAAAACTAGTTCTCCCTCGAGAGTCGTGGAAGACCACCACGTTGATAGGCCGGGTGTGGAAGCGCTGCAAGGCGTGTAGCTTACCGGTACTAATAACTCGATTGGCTTGATTGCTCTCATTTAGCAATGCTCATCGTTATCGCTCACGGAGCTGTTCGGCGCGTTTCGCGCCGGCTCCTCCGCGAGGCGTCGCTCAGCGACGGCGGCCTAGGCCGCTGAGCCCTAACGGGCTGCAGCGCAGAGTACGATGAGCGTAGGCACAGTTACAGAATAGACCAGAAACAGAAGTCATATGACGTCTCCGCTGACCTGGTGATTATGGCGGGGTGGCTGCACCCGATCCCATTCCGAACTCGGCCGTGAAACGCCCCTGCGCCGATGGTACTTCGTCTTAAGACGCGGGAGAGTAGGTCGTTGCCAGGTCTGCAGAGACGTCATGTGAATTTCAGAAAAACGAAGTCAATCACCTCTATCGATCAAATCAAAACGCGCCGCTGTGCCTTTGTGCCAGCGGCGCGTTTTTGTTTTTAAGTTCATGTTCTTGAGCCGTCCGGCGCGGATCAACACTGGGCGGAACTCCGTCTCTCGGTGTTCAGGCTTTGCGACCGCGTCGCTTGGTGTTTTTAGGAAAACTGCGATCGGAAGACCGCCTTTATCTCAGCCAACCGCGCCCCCAGGCGCAAGATGCTGTCTTCGTCACGCAACTCTTCGGCAAGGCCGCATTGCTCGAAGTAGACCATCCTATCGCGGTTCGTCATTGTTGACGGCTTATCGTAGATGGTGTCAGGGCTCGGCTTGGATGATCGCACAGAAGTTGCTGTCGGACGAGGTGAGGGGGCGAGAAGGAAATGTATCAGCAGTGGCTTCAGGTTATCGGGCTGGTCTTCGACGGCGTCGGCTTTGGGCTTATCGCTCTTGAATGGTATCGCGGCTACGCAGAGATGCGTACCAAGGTCAAGCTTGTCGCGCGCGAGCTTGAACGGGCTGAAAAATTCCGACTCCGAAATGAGCTCAAACAAGCGATCGGTAGCGTTGGGGTGGCCGAAGTCGGGCCGCTCTACAATGATGACAAGGCTTTAGCCGAGATGGCCGAGCATGTTTTTGAGATGCAACAGGTCGATCTCTTCACGAAACGACGTGCCGTGCCGTTCTTGGCGGGCGTCATCGCGTTTGTGATCGGTATGGTGCTGCAGCTTGCTGGAACCTGGCCCGGATGTTGCGCTGCCATCGGAATTGTACCGCAATCGCTCGGGTAAGCGGGTCCGCGAACAATGTGCAGCTTGAATGCGTATGCACGACGTTAGCGCTCGCCCTAGCTGTTGCGGCGATTTGTTGCGAGCGCCGGGACAGCGGGATTATACTTCAGACGGCAATAGATACGGCTGGTGACATTCACGATGTGCTGAGCCGTCGAGTCAGTCGACGCCGACATGATACTGTTTCGTATGGCGCGTCGGCGAGCGAAAGCACAGTTGGGTTTCTCCGGTCGCAACGGGCCGTCTATCGGACGGCCGAAACGGAGATGTGCCATGGGTATCGCGATATCACTTCAGCAATATCTCGACGGTCGGGGCGTGCCTTTTGATGTGACGACCCACGAACGTACGCTTTCCTCATCAGAGACAGCGCGCGCCAGTTCCATATCCGAAGACAACCTGGCCAAAGGCGTCCTCATGAGACGCGAGGACGGCTACCTCTTGGCTATCGTGCCGGCTTCCTGTCGCGTAGAGGTCAAAGCGCTGGCCGATTGGCTCAAGGAGCCAATCGTGCTGGCGAGTGAAACGGAAGCATCGACCATTTTTGGCGATTGCGAGCTGGGCTGCGTTCCACCCGTTGCGGGTGCTTATGACTTGATGGCGGTCGTGGATGACAGCCTCGAGGGGTTCAACGACATCTACTTCGAGGGCGGTGACCACCGCACGCTTGTGCACCTGACCGGCCATAATTTCCATCGCTTGATGAGCGATGTTCCGCACGTTCATATCGGCGAGCACCGCCGCCTGATGTCACCCGGATAGGCGCCATACAATACGGATATCGACGCGGCCGGCGTCGTACGGTTTGACTGGGCGGCACGGCCACGCAAAGCATTCATCCGGTATTGTGTCGCCGCGCCCAATTTTCGAAGTCAATCACCTCTATCGATCAAATCAAAACGCGCCGCTGTGCCTTGTGCCAGCGGCGCATTTTTGTTTTTCGGCGCGCGCAATCCCTGCTTCGGTTTGAAGAGCGAGAAGAGTTTGCTTTGCTCGGCCAAGAGCAGCGACTAAAACTTCTACGCCAACGAAATGAAGCGGGACCCGGGCGCCTGCGAATTGGGGCGTCACTCGATATGCTGGAATATATCTGGTCGAAACTTTACACGCGGTGGCTGCGCAGTCAGCTCGTGCGACCTTTGCCGCAGATCACATTGCGGCATGGTACCGGCAAAAACCTGATCGTCGGTATTGCACGAAACTACACCATCGCCGACCTCCGGCCCTTCGTCCGGTCTGCGCGGAAACATCACGATTGCCGCATTCTTCTCGTTATCAACAATGACGAGCAACTCGGGCGAGAGCTCGAGGCGGAGGGCGTCGACTATCTTCTCGATGATATCTCGTCGAACCTCGGACGGCCGCACATGAATTTTGGGCGGGTCGCAGATTATGTTGCGGTGCTGCGAGCGCTCACCGGGCAGGTCCAGCGGGTATTTCTTGCCGATACCCGCGACGTCGTGTTTCAGGCCGATATCTTCAAGGCACTCCCTGACATGCCGATGATCTTTTTCCAGGAGGGCGAGGGATTTTCGCACGACGTTGCCGGATGGAACGGCAACGCGATCCGCAGGACCGGCGGCAATGATGTCTTTGAAAAGATCAAGCATCATGAGGTGATTTGCAGCGGCACGGTGCTCGGCCAACATGCCGAGATGTTGATGTACTGCTGGGAGAAACTGCTGCTTGGCCAGATGGTCGGACGCCGACATCACATGCGGTCGGGGATCGACCAGGCGACCACGAATATTATCGTGCGTCTTAATCTCGTGCCGTCAGCGGTCGTGATGCCATACGACGGCGCGGTCGCGACCCTGTCGGGCCGGAACACAAATTTCCTCACGGTGAAAGATCAGCTTTTGGTTACAGCCAATGGAACCGTTCCAGCCGCTGTGCACCAGTACGATCGCAATCCGGAAGTTCGCGATTTCGTCTATGCGGCGTACGACGGGCCGAAGAGCGGGAAGGCCGGGGACAAAGCCAAGGACAAGTCGTTGCGCAAAAAGCTGCGCGTGGCGTTTGGCCTCCAGGGGCCGTGACGGGCTCGGGTGATCTCGACTATTCGATCGTCTTTTCCTTCGCAGGGCTGCGATAAGCGACCTTCACACCGCATTTTTCCATCGGCAGCGCGGTCGTCGACCAGCGATCCTTGGTGACCGTTACGACGTAGCGGCGGCAGTCGTGTCCGGCGCCCTGTACGAAGTGGACGTTGAAGACGGCAGCGCCGGTTTTGCGCGAGCGCGGCCACGTAAATTCTCCATCGTCCGGAACGGTCTTGACCGCTTTCTCGATAGCAAACGCAGCGTTGCGATAGTCCGTCGCCGAGAGCCGCGCGAGGAGCACGCGTGACAAATCGGGATGAAGCCCGGCGGCTTCCGCCCGTTTGCGATACGGGTCGGCCTGACCGGACGGCGAAGACGGTGATTGCGCATCGGCAGCGTCTTTTGCGGTGACCTCCGACGAAGATTCGGGTTTCGAGCCCGGCGCCTCGGTGACTGTTACCACAGGCAGAGGTAGCGGACTTGTCGCCGGCGGCGGAGCCGCTGGTGGGGGAGCGGCGGGCTTCTCGGAAGAAGCCAATTCTTTCGAGGCCATCGGATCGGGTGACAACGATGAATGCGCGACGTTATTCGCCGCTGACGCAAGCTGCTCGAAGGTCGATGTCCATTGTTGCCGCGTGGCGCTATCGCTTGCGAAGCCCCATCCGACGGCAAGCGCCAGCAAGAGAAACAAATACGTGTAGGGGACGACGTTCGGGCCCTTCAAATGCGGCGGGGATACTGGTTCGCCGGCGTAGAAGTCCTCAGCTCCGAAATCCCCGTCGATGTCGGAAATCCCGTAGGACGGAAATGTTTCGGGCGAATTGGAAGCGCGGGCATACATAGCCAATCCTCGATTGGAACTCGTTTCCCGCGCTGCATATGCACTGCAAACTCCTGGCTAAAAAAAGGCGATGGGCCAAGGCCTTGAAATTGTGTGCGAAGCCATTGAAATCTCGGGAAGTCTTTTCAAGTCCAAAAATTCTTGACTCTTATCGTCGCCTTGGCTCTACCTTGGCGCTTACCCTGATCTCGGGACCTTAAATCCTGACCTATTAGGAGCTGCAATGAGCACTTCTTTTTCCGCGCGTAACTTCGCTCGCTTTCCCTCATTTCTGTCCGCTGTTCTCGCCGCAATCGTCACATTCGGCGGCGCTTGGATGTGCGTTTCGGCCGTTCAGGCCTCGGACGAACATGAGGTCGAGATCTCCATCAAGGATCACAAGTTCGACCCGCCGGCTTTGAAGCTACCCATCGGCAAGCCGATCAAGATTTCGATCAAGAATCTCGACGCCTCTCCGGAAGAGTTCGAGAGCAAAGATCTCGGAGTTGAAAAGGTCATCGCCGGCAACAGCGGTGCCACGGTGCGTCTGAAGCCGTTGAAGCCGGGAACCTACATCTTCTATGGCGAATACCACGAGGATACCGCTCTCGGTCACATCGTAGCGGAGTAATCGGCGATGCTTGCGGCTCTCGTCATCGTCTTTCGTGAAGTTTTGGAAGCGGGTTTGATCGTCGGCGTCGTGCTGGCTGCGTCGCGTGGCGTCCATGGCCGCACCGGAGCCGTCGTGCTCGGCGTTCTCGCCGGCGTCGCGGGATCGATTATCGTTGCGATCTTTGCGGCGCGGATTTCCGACGCTTTCGACGGCCGCGGGCAAGAAATTTTCATCGCGGCTATTCTCTTCTTCGCAGTCATCATGCTCGCCTGGCACGTCGTCTGGATGGCGCAGCACGCCCGCGAGATGACGCTGCATCTTCGTCAGCTCGGTAGCGACGTCACGGCAGGGCGCCAATCGCTCTTTGCGCTCGGGGCCGCGGTCGCCATTGCGGTGATGCGCGAAGGCAGCGAGGTCGTGTTGTTCATGACCGGCATCGTCATGCAGGGCAATGAAACGGCTGGCGAACTGCTTTTAGGCTCGGCTATCGGGCTGCTGCTCGGAGCTGCGGTGTCGATGGTTCTCTATTTCGGGCTCGCGGCAATCCCGTTGAAGCGGATGTTTTCGGTGACCGGGATTTTGGTGACGCTGCTCGCTGCCGGGCTGGCCGCATCCGCAGTACAGCAACTCTCGAACGCCGGACTTCTCAACGTCTTCGACACCAGCCTCTGGGACACATCCTCCATTCTCTCGGAGGAAAGCTGGCCCGGGCGTATTCTGCATGTGTTGCTCGGCTATATGGACCGGCCGACCGGTATGCAGCTGATCGCCTATACCGTCACGGCGGCGACTATATTCTTTCTGGGATACGTCCGTGGCGCGCCTTCAAATCGGCCCGCGGTCAGTGCGTGATGAGATTATCGACGCCGGCAGTAGCGCGGCGCCGATTTATTTTCGCTTAGAGTCCCAGATCGGATAGCCCTGGATGATCGGCGGGGCGCGGTCCGAGCGGCCAGTGATACTTGCGGTCGCTTTCCGAAATGCGCATGTCGTTGATGCTTGCATAGCGGTGGTGCATCAGGCCGTGCTCATCGAATTCCCAATTCTCGTTGCCATAAGAACGATACCATTGGTTGCTGTCGTCGCGGAATTCGTAGGCGAAGCGGACGGCTATACGATTGTCGGTGAACGCCCAAAGCTCCTTGATGAGCCGATAATCTAGCTCGCGGTTCCACTTCCGTGTCAGAAACTCGACGATCTGCTCGCGTCCGACGGGAAATTCGGCGCGGTTGCGCCAGCGGCTGTCGACCGTGTAGGCGAGGGAGACTTTGTGGGGGTCGCGGGAGTTCCAGCCGTCTTCGGCCCCACGGACTTTCTTGATTGCCGTTTCGCGGGTGAAGGGCGGCAGTGGGGGTCTGTCGTCGGACATATTTCATCTCCTTCGTCATTCGCGGGGTGCGGGATCGCTTGACCGATGAGGCAAACGTTACGAGGCTTCCAGCCAATCAGTTACGATTGGATGACTGCTGATCGAGGGAGCCGCTAGCATGTACGACATCGCCAATCTTTCAAATTTGCCGCATCTTCGGAATCTCTCATCGACGACGATGGGGGCCTTCGAGAATTTCGATCGTGCTGCAATGGCGCCGGGCGCTATTCCGCGTCGCTATAAAGAATTGATCGCGCTCGGCGTCGCGCTCGCGACCCAGTGTCCCTACAGCCTCGAAGTTCATCGCACGAATGCCGAGAACGCGGGTGTGACGGAAGCAGAGATAGCCGAAGTCGTTTATATCGCCGCGACGATGCGGGCAACGGCCGCGATTGCGCACGGCACCCATCTTGTAGGGCCCCGCAAGTCGAAGCGCTAAGATTTTGGGAAGCTTGTCCGGCCCTATACGAGATCGAGGAGCTTGAGCGCGATGGCGGCGAGGCTCAGCGCGCCGATCAGAAGGGCGGCGTCCGCGACGCGGCTTCTTTTTGACGATGACTTGATGTTCTCGACCGTCTGATCGTCGAGGCGGACGCCCGTGCGGGCCATCTCGGAGAAACCTGAAATCGCCTGAGCGATATTTTGCAGAAGCCCCGGCGTCTTCATCAGGACGTCGCCGATCGCCTCGGCGCCGCGACCGGCTTCGCGCAATCGTCCGAGGGCCGAGAGTTTGGATTCCACCCATTCCTTGGCCACCGGCTCGGCGGCGATCCAGACGTTGAGCGTGGGATCGAGATCGCGCGCGACACCCTCGACGATGACCATGCTCTTCTGCAGCAGGATAAGCTCCGGCCGCGTCTGCATGTCGAAAACTTCGGTATAGGCGAAGAGCTGGCCCAAAAGATCAGCCATCGAGATCTCTTCGGCGGTGCGCCCTTGGATCGGCTCACCGATGGCGCGCATCGCCTGCGCGAATTCCTCGACGCTATGATGCGGCGGCACGTAGCCGGCTTCGAAATGAATGGCGGCGGCGCGATAATAATCGCGGGTGATGAGGCCGTGGAGGATCTCGGCGAGGAAGCGGCGCTCGGTAAGTCCGAGACGGCCCATGATGCCGAAATCGACGGCGACGACCTTACCAGCGTCATCGACGAACAAGTTTCCCTGGTGCATGTCGGCATGGAAGAAGCCGTCACGCATGGCGTGGCGGAGAAAGGATCTGAGCACCGTCAGACCGAGAGCATCGGTGTCGAAGCCTTTCGCCCGTAGCTTGTCGCGGTGTGAAATCGGCGTGCCGTCGATCCACTCGATCGTCAGCACGCGCTTTGCCGTGCGTTTCCAATCGATATCGGGAACGCGGAAGCCTTCGTCTCCCTTGGTGTTGGACGCCATCTCGGAAATGGCGGCAGCCTCGAGGCGCAGGTCCATCTCGAGGTCGGTCGTATGTTTCAGGTTGTCGACGACGGCAACGGGCTTCAGGCGCCGCACGGGCGGATAGAATCGCTCGATCATACGCGCCGCGAAGTAGTAGCTGTCGAGGTCGCGGTTGAAGCGCTTCTCGATATTGGGGCGCAGGATTTTGACGGCGACGGCCTTCTTGACGCCGTTGTCGAGCACGTAGGCCTTGTGAACCTGTGCGATCGACGCCGCCGCGACGGGCGGACCGAATTCGATGAAATGATCTTCGAGCTTACCGCCGAGCGCGCGTTCTACCGCCTCGCGGGCTTCCGCCATCGAGAAGGGCTCGGCCTTATCCTGAAGGTGGCGGAGATCGGCGGACAGCTCGGGGCCGATGACGTCGGCACGGGTCGCGAGAAACTGGCCGAGCTTTACGTAGCTCGGCCCGAGTTTCGTCAGCGCGGTCGCGACGCGGATCGCGCGCGGTACGCTTCTTCGAAACGGCGCCGAGAGAGCCGTGATGGGCAGCGTCGCCACACGGGCGATTTTCAGCGGCAGCGGGACCGGCATGCCCTTCGGCACGAAACGGACGCCATACTGTGCAAGAACAAACCCGGCGCGCGCGAGTCTTAGCGTGTTAAGGAGCGCTCCGGGCATGACTGAGATTCGTCGTCCTACTTCGCGAAGGTAGATGGCCTGACCTCCAGGCACATTGCGCTGCAATGCGCGTAGGTCAAGCAAAGCTCATGTAACGGGTAAAGACGGTTAAACGGGCTGCGCCATTGCGAAGCGCCGCGATGAAGTTGCCATACAACGTGTCAGACAAATGAATAGCGCCCGCGTATTCCCCGGGCGCTATCGCAATAGAAAATTCAGATCTGCTTATTTCGCGCAAAACGTCGCGCGGCCGTGGCACGTGACCATGCCGCCATCCGGGCTGCACTTATATCGCTTGTCGACGACCTTGTAGCCGGCGACGTCGCCGGTCGCGACGAACCCAGGCCACAGGCCCCAGCTGACGTTCTGAACCATCGTCTCGAACGCAAACCATTTCGCAGAATCGGCCGAGGTCGATGTCGCAACAGCAGCCTTTGTCATGCAGCCGGCGTTTGCTGCTCCGGCGCCGAGCGAAACAGCGGCGGCGGCCATTGCGCAGATCAATATCTTCGTCTTCATGAGTCCCACCTCCTCCAAAAGAAGAAAAGCTTTTCTTCCGGTCCCCCGGCGAAAGCTAGGAATGGTGGCAGCGGGCGTCAACCGGACTAAAGCCCGCAAAGACAAGAACGTGGTTCAGATGTGGCCGATCAGATCTTCCAGCCGCCGTGAATGGCCGCGATGCCGCCGGTCAAATTGCGGTAGCTGACGCGCGAGAAGCCGGCTTTGCGAATGAGGTCGGCAAAAGGCTCCTGCTTCGGGAAGCGGCGGATGCTCTCGACGAGGTAGCGATAGGAGTCGGCGTCTCCGGCTGCCACCTGTCCGAGGCGCGGAATGATTTCGAACGAATGAAAGTCGTAGAGACGATCCAACATCGGGACCTGGCATTCGGAAAATTCGAGGCACAGCCAGCGGCCGCCGGGCTTCAGCACGCGGTAGGCTTCGGCGAGCGCCCTATCGATGTGGGTTACGTTGCGGATGCCGAACGCGATCGTATACGCGTCGAAGCTGCCGCTTTCAAAAGGCAGCTCTTCGGCGTTGCCTTCGACGCACTGAATGCGCGTATCCAGTCCGGCTTCCTTGATGCGGCGGCGGCCGACGTCGAGCATCTCGGGGCTGATGTCGGAGATGATGGCGGTTGCGTTCGGTCCGCCGTCCTTGGCGTAGCGCATCGCGATATCGCCGGTGCCACCGGCGACGTCGAGAAGCTTGAACGGCGTTGCTCCGCGCGGGGCGCTGAGCATCGTGATGAGCTCGCGCTTCCAGAGCCGATGCAGGCCGCCCGACATCAAATCGTTCATCAGGTCGTAGCGGTCGGCGACGGACGCGAAGACCTTGTTGACGAGGCCCTGACGCTCGGCCTCGGGGACGGCGCGGAAGCCGAACGAGGCCGAATTCTGGCTTGTAGTTTCTGAATTCTGATCCATATCCCAAGCATAGCCGCTCGCGCCCCGGCGCGCTATCGTCGGCTCGTCTCATCGTCAATTGCAGGTGCAAATTCGGTCATGCCCGAGCTTCCGGAGGTTGAAACCGTGCGGCGCGGGCTGGCGCCTGTGCTTGTCGGAAGCCGGGTCGCGGCACTCGACGCCCGGCGTCCGGATTTACGCTTTCCGCTTCCCGAGCGGTTCGGCGAACGGCTGGTTGGGCAGAATATCGTTGGGCTCGAACGGCGCGCGAAATATCTTATCGCGGCACTTTCCGGTGGCGAAGACCTCGTTATGCATCTCGGCATGACCGGCCGGTTCACGATCGTGCATGACGGCCTCTCCGAAACGCCAGGAGAATATGTTCACGAGACCGGTCCGGACCCGATGCATGATCATGTCGTGCTGCGTCTCTCGGACGGAACGCAGATCATCTACAACGATCCGCGGCGCTTCGGATTCATGGTCATGATGCCGCATGCGGAGCGCTCGGGGCACGCGCTTTTTCGCGACCTTGGCGCCGAGCCGCTGGGCGACGATCTGACGGCCGAGTACCTGGCCTTGAAAGCGCAAGGCAAGAAGGTCAATCTCAAGGCGTTTCTGATGGACCAGCACGTCGTTGCCGGGCTCGGCAACATCTACGTTTCCGAAGCGCTGTTTCAAGCGGGGTTGTCGCCGAACCGGCCCGCCGCGAGCTTAGCCAACCGTCGCGGCGCGCCGACCCAGAAGGCCGCCAAGCTCGTCGTTGCAATCAAGGACGTTCTGGAACGCGCAATCGATGCGGGGGGCTCGACGCTTCGCGACTATCGCCATGCCGACGGAAACAAGGGCGCGTTTCAGGAACGATTTGCGGTCTACGATCGCGCCGGTTCGATCTGCCCTAGGCCTCAATGCGGCGGCGAAATCCGGCGTGCCGTCCATGCGGGACGCGCGACGTTTTATTGTCGGCGCTGTCAGCGATGAGTTGATCTCAGTTGGCGGCGCGGCGCTCGGTCAAGACGGCGTTGGTCTTGATCAGGATGACGCTGAGACACATGATTGCGAAACCGCCGGCAAGGAAGAGCTGGTTTGCCGCCCAATCGCCTTTGTGCGTTGCGAGCTTCCCCGAACCGATAAGCCAGACAAGTCCGACGCCGATGAGCACGGCTTGATAGCCTGCGAGTTTCACCATGCGCTCAATCGCGAGCGGGCTCGAAAGGCCGTCGCTGGGGTTCGTGAGACGCCAAAGATAATATCCGTAGGCTCCGGCGATCAGCAGGTTGGCTGAGCCATATTCCCAGCCGTGCTGCCAGCGAATGTTTGTCCCGAGATAAATGGCGTAGAAGGCGAGCGCGCACCAAAGGAAGGCCAGCATGATCAGCCGCGTGGTCTCGATGACGGCATCGCGCGGCGTTATCCGGCCGAGTGACGTTTCCCGACGCCATATCGGCGCGTTCGTCCGTATCGCTGTGGCGACGAGGAGAAGCGCGAAGATCGCCGCGACAATTGCGGATTCGACTTTCCTCACGGCTCCGGCGGCCAGGAACATGGCGACGAGGGCCACGGCAAGGGTCGTAAGCAGCCAGGGAAGCGATGGGCGCAAGGTCATCTCGGCAGGAAGTCCCAAGAAGGAAGAAGCAGAAGCCCTTCAATCACACGGAAGCGCGCGACCGTAAAGCATCGAGGCTGATGGCTGCAATTGCGAGAGCGCCAAAGAAGAAGATGTTACAGCCGGCCCAATCGGCGTGTATCGCCGAGCGCGGAAATTTGTTGTCGATGAACAAGCTGATGATGCCGGCCACCATGCCAATTAGCTGCGCCTGGACGAGGACGCGCCCGACTTTGACGAGCGTGGCGTCGTCACGTCCCGCGGCGCGATCGCGATCGAGCAGGGTCGAGAAAGCAAGGCTCGCAACGGCCGCGAAGGCAAAGCCAATGAAAAACTGCCACCACTCCGGCCAATGCTTTTCGATGACGAACAGGTAGGTCACCAGCAACGTGAGTGCCGCCCAGGCCCAGACCAGACCGAGATAGCGGGCAGTCGAACTTGCGATGGCGCTCGTCGGTGCCCCGGTCTCCTTGAGCTTTTGACGTTCGCGGATTGCGATCAATGCGATCGCGATGCTTACCGCGGCGGCGGCGGCCATTTGCAAAATCGGCTGATTTGCTGCTGCGGCCAGTATCGTGGCGCAGATGGCGGCTGCCAACGAAAACAACCATCCCGTCAGAGACAACATTCTGTGGTGGGCTCCTTGGATGCCAGACGTCGGTAGTACTCGCCGACCGGCTTATCGCAAACGGCGGCTCAAAGCGCTGCGACCGGCGGTCAGGTGCAGCTTGTGCGAATTGGCCGGTTTTCGGTGCGGTGCTTCATTGACCGCAGCGCTCTGGGCGGCTATACCCCCCGCAAACCGTGCCCGGACCGACAATCCTGGGCCGACGATGCATTCTTCTTCAACCCGCTGCCTCGCTTTAGCTTTTGCGACCGCGATGGCGCATTCGTAGCAACGTAAGGACAACCTAATGGCTAATACGTCGTCGGCAAAGAAAGCCGCGCGCCAAATGATCCGCCGCACTGAAGTCAATAAGGGACGCCGCACCCGGGTTAAGACTGAGGTTCGTGCCGTAGAGGAAGCCATCGCATCGGGTGATCGCGCCAAGGCTCAGGCTGCTCTTAGCGCGGCGGAACCGATTCTCGTTCGCACGGCCCAGAAGGGCGTCATGCACAAGAAGACCGCTAGTCGTAAGGTTTCCAGGCTCGCTCAGCGAGTCAAGGCCATGAGCGCATAACGTAGTTGTGAACAACGGGAGGCAATTTTTCTCCCCGTTGCATATTCGTCACGGTAAAGAGCGGGTCCGATTTCGGGCCCGCTGTTTTTTTAACGTCATTAACCTGCTGGAATCCCGCCAATCGGTGCCGCTGAACCAACAAGGGGGAGCTGGCTCTCCAGGTTCCATGCTTGGTGATGACAAAGAAAAAATGACGGCGGGATGACAGCTGTGACCGCCTTGCCTCTCGGGCCTGTCACACTCCAAAAATCCCGAACAGAGTCAGGGTATTTATGCACAGACATTGCGACGGGAGTCGCGTCCTCACCACTAGCTGTGGACAACTTTTTGCCGCGTTGGGCGGCCCTCATTTGGCTGCAGAGGTGCTTGTCGAAAAGAGGGTTAAGGGATAGTAAACTTTCAGTGGATGGCAGCGGGGTAAAGCCGTCGTTCGCACAGGTAAGTTAGGCGAGCGTAGCGTTCGGGTCCCAAAACAATTGGTGACGGCGAATGCATCGTCAAAATAGATAAAGACCTGCGTCTGGTCTTTGGCGTTGCTGCGGCAGCGACCAGAAGGGCTAGGTATTCTCTAAATATACTTGGAGATGCTCTGCGCGGGTCTTTATCAGTACTGTGTGCTGCGTGAGGGGAATCGTGGAAAAAACAGAGGCTTCTGGCATCGAGGACGTTCCCGTCCTCGAAACTTGGAAGCGTCTAGAAGGCGATCCAAAGGCCGTTCTTGTGGATGTTCGTACGCGTGCCGAGTGGGCGTTTGTCGGCATTCCGGATCTCTCCAGGGTTGATCGGGAGGTACTGCTCATGGAGTGGCAGACATTTCCCGACAGCCGGATCGCCCCCGACTTCGCCGAGCGCTTGGACGCAGCACTCACAGCCAACGGTGCCGAAAAGAGCACCGAGATTTTCTTCATCTGCCGCTCGGGCGGCCGCAGCCGGATGGCTGCAGAAGTCATGGCCTCGGCTGGATATAGCCGTTGCCGGAACGTCATGGAGGGCTTCGAGGGACCATTGGACGCTACCCGTCATCGAAGCAGGACCGCCGGTTGGAAATTTGCCGGTCTCGATTGGGTGCAGGGCTAGTTGGAAGTCGCAGAAGGCACGGTGAGGCATCGCGCGGCGTGAGGGTTACGGCGGGCGATGAAGAGGGGGGACGCTTTCAGGCGTCCCGCGTTATCAGCGGGAGTAAATAACTATGCAGGCAGCACAGAAGGCAGAGTCGCAGAACGCGGTGAACGGGCACGGCGCAGAAACTCCGGCGAGCGCGGTTGAGGGCCGCGGTCACAAGGTTCGCGCCATGCTCAAGGTGCAGCTCGGCGACGAGGTCTATTCGAGCTGGTTCAAGAGCCTGGAATTCGAGAGCTTCGACGGGCGGATCGTCAAGGTTTCAGTGCCGGTCAAGTTCGTGAGGAACTGGATCCAAGAGCATTATTCCGAGCATCTCCTGCGCTGCTCTCGCGTGGAATTTGCGTCCGTTGAGCGCGTCGAAGTGGTGTGGCGCCAGCCGGGCGCGGTAGCTCACAGGGCGGGCGAGCCACGATCTGCCGACGCAACGCATGCCGCAGCGGCGGCCCCTGCGCCTGTCGCACAGACGGACGTTTCGCAGCGCCCAGCTGCACTCCGTGCTCCCATGCTACCGGTGCAGCGCACGTCGGCAGGCGGGCTTGAAGGCTCTCCCCTCGATCCGCGCTATACGTTCGAAAGCTTCGTCGTCGGCGCTTCAAACCGCATGGCCCATGCAGGCGCCACGCAAGTTGCCGAAACGGTTCTGACGGACGCTTCCGGATACAACCCGCTCTATATTCACTCTCCCGTGGGCCTCGGCAAAAGCCATCTACTTCACGCCATTGCCTGGGAAGTGAAGAAGCGCGCACCGAACGCGCAGGTGCTTTATCTGACGGCTGAGCGCTTCCGCTATCAGTTCGTCGAAGCGCTTCGCTCGTCCGATCCGCTGGCCTTCAAGGAGCGGTTCCGCAACATCAACATGCTGCTGATCGACGATCTCGAATTCCTTCAGGGCGAACGCACGGAGCAAGAATTCGATCACATCATCAATGCGTTGCTCGATGGCGGCAAGCAGGTGGTCGTTGCCTCGGCCCGGGCGCCAAATCAGATTGAGCGGCTCAACGAGCGCATGCGTTCGCGGTTGCAACGCGGCCTCGTCACCGAGCTGCAGCCTCTCGACCATGAGCTGCGGCTGAAAGTGCTCGAAAAGCGGCTCAGCGAAAAACGTGCGAGTGACCACTCATTCTCGCTGTCGCGTGATGTCGTCGATCTTCTGGCGCTCCGGCTGACAGAGAATGGCCGCGAGCTCGAAGGCGCGGTCACCCGTCTTTACGCGACGTGGCAATATATGCGCACGCCGATCAGTCTCGACATCGCCGAGACGGTGATTCGCGATCTCGTTCAAAATCTCGAACCGCGCCGGATCAAGATCGAGGACATTCTGCGGATCATTTCCCGTCATTACGGCGTCTCGAAGGGCGATCTCCTGTCGCAGCGCCGTCATCGTTCGGTCGTCTGGCCGCGCCAGATCGGCATGTACCTCGCCAAGCACCTGACGGCGCGGTCGCTCCCTGAGATCGGACGCCGCTTCGGCGGACGCGATCACACGACCGTTCTCCATGCAATCCGCAAGATCGAAGGCGAAATCAGTAAGAATCCGAACCTCGGAGACGAACTTGAGGAGCTGAAGAGGCTTCTCAATCACTGACCGCAGGTCACCCCTTGCGGCCTGATGCGACGTGAGACCGGCGTTCCAACCCCCTGGAGTGCCGGTCTTGCCATCTAAAGCCCATAGAATGGGCGTGCGGCGGCGATTGTTGGCTAGCTCATACATCTTGCTTGAAAAGCGGGCTTCTTTCGGTTCTGATCCGGGCTCGCGGGCGATTCCGGTCATGAGCCGCCTTGCGCCAACCGTTTCTTGCGCGTGACGCCGCGGCATGCTTCGGCCGCCATTCCACGCGCGCTTCCATAGCTGAGGACAGACATGCGTCTCGAGATCGAACGTGGGGAACTCTTGAAGGCGCTGAGCCACGTTACGAGCGTCGTCGAACGGCGGACAACCATTCCGATTTTGTCCAACATCATGCTGAAAGCCTCGGGCGACGCTTTGATGTTCAAGGCGACGGACCTCGAGCGCGAGGTGAGTGAAAGTGTCGGCGCCAAGGTCTCGACGCCGGGAACGCTTACCGTTCCGGCGCACGTTCTGCACGACATCGTGCGCAAGCTTCCGGACGGCGCCGAGATCGAGATGAAGCGCGATGGCGACAAGGAACGCCTGACGATAACGTCCGGTCATTCGCGTTTCAGCCTGCAGACGCTCTCGGCGGATGACTTCCCGGATTTGGCCGTCGGCGAAATCGGGCACGAGTTCACGATGGAAGCCGGCGACCTGAAGCGGCTCATCGACAAGACGCGCTTTGCGATCTCGACGGAAGAGACGCGCTACTATCTCAACGGCATCTATCTGCATCCGGCGGAGACGGCGGGCACGAAGACGCTGCGCGCGGTTGCGACCGACGGGCACCGCCTCGCGCAGGTGGAGCTGCCGCTGCCGAAAGGCGCGGAGGGCATGCCCGGCGTCATCGTGCCGAGGAAGACGGTGCACGAGCTCGCGCGGCTGCTCGAAGATTCGAGCGCGAAAGCGAAGGTCGGCGTGTCACAGACGAAGGTGCGCTTCGAGATCGGACCTGTCGTTCTGACGTCGAAGCTGATCGATGGAACGTTCCCCGATTACGGGCGCGTCATCCCGTACAACAACGACAAAGAGATGAAGGTGCCGAACGCGTCGTTTAAAAGCGCCGTCGACCGTGTGTCGACGATCGCGAGTGAGCGCGGCCGCGCCGTCAAGCTCAACGTCGGCAAGGACAAGCTGATCCTGACGGTGAACAATCCGGAAGGCGGCAGCGCCACGGAAGAGATTGCCGTCGGCTATACGGCGGGCCCGCTCGAGATCGGTTTCAATGCGCGCTATCTGCTCGACATCGCCGATCAGCTCGAGAGCGAAGACGCGCGGTTTTTGCTCGCCGATCCGGGCTCACCGACGATGGTGCGCGACGGCGGCGACGGCAGCGCGCTTTACGTTCTGATGCCGATGCGGGTTTAGTTCTGCTCGTCATCCTCGAACGCATGAGCGTGAATGCGTTCGGGGATCCAGCGTTAGACTCGTCGAAGACGCAGTGTTTTTGGGCCTTCGGCGCTTCTTGCGCTGGATCCCCGACCTTCGAAGCGCTACGCGCGCTCGGCCGAGAATGACGAACATTTCCAACTTAAACGTCGGCACGAATTCATCAGGGAACATGTCTTCCGGACTCTGGGTCGAGCGGCTGGCGCTGACAAATTTCCGAAGCTATGCCTCGGCGAGCGTTACAACCAACTCCGGGCCGCAGGTGATCGTCGGCGCCAACGGGTCGGGCAAGACCAACTTTCTCGAAGCGTTGTCGCTGCTTTCGCCGGGACAGGGTTTGCGTCGCGTGCCGTTCAGCGATTTGGTGCGATCGTCGGGCGACGGCAGCTTCGCGATTGCAGCGCGTGCGCAGACGCTCGTGGGGCCGGCGGATATCGGCACGGGATTGGGGCCAAGCGCTGGGAATGGCGAACGGACAGAACGCACCGAGCGCCCAGAACGTTCTGGCCGCATTGTCAGGATCGACGGGACTGCGCAGTCGGGCTCGGGCATCCTTGCCGATTATCTCGAAATCGTCTGGGTGACGCCGTCGATGGACGGGCTCTTCACGGGGCCGGCGTCGGAGCGGCGGCGATTTCTCGATCGCTTAATCCTGTGTTTCGATCACGGCTATCGAACGATCGCGGGGCGGTTCGAGCGGGCGATGACGAGCCGCAACAGGCTGCTCGCCGATGGCGTACGGGACAATGCGCAGCTTTCAGGCTTCGAGCAGGTGATGGCGGAGACGGGCATTGCGGTGGCGGCGGCGCGGCTCGAAGCGGTCGCGGCGATGGCGGCTATTGTCGAGAAGCGGCGCACGCGCGACCCGAACTCTGCGTTTCCGTGGTCGGCGTTTCGGCTCGAAGGGACGATCGAGGACGATTTGAAACGCCTCTCGGCAGTCGAGGCGGAAGACGTCTATGCGCGTACGCTCAGCGAGACGCGGGAGCGCGACCGTGCTGCCGGTAGAACGCTCGACGGACCGCATCGCTCGGATCTGATCGTCGAGCATGGGCCGAAGGCCCTGGACGCCCGTCACAGCTCGACGGGGGAGCAGAAAGCGCTGCTCCTTGGCCTCGTGCTGGCGCATGCCGAGCTTCTGACGGAGCGGCAGGAAGGCGCCGCACCGATCCTCCTCCTCGATGAAATCACGGCTCATCTCGATGCCGCCCGGCGGGCTGCTCTGTTCGCCGAAATTCTGCGCCTGGAGGCGCAAGCGTGGATGACGGGCACCGACGCAGAAGCCTTCTCGGCGCTCACCGGAAAGGCCCGATTCTGGGGGGTCGAAGAAGGAAAAATCGCGGGCCTTTAGTAAGTCCTACAAGAGGGACAAACAGCCACATCGAAAACATTGAAAATCAAAGACTTTTTGGCCTCAAATTTCGTCGATTTTATGCGGCTTTTCGGGGCGATTTATGCTATAGAGGATGACCAAATTTCCGTCCCCTGAGAAAGCCCCAAAATGAACGCCCAACCGCTGAAGAAAACGCCCGCGCCTGATGACTACGGCGAGGACAGCATCAAGATGCTGAAGGGGCTCGACGCGGTTCGCAAACGGCCCGGCATGTACATCGGCGACACCGATGACGGATCGGGTCTCCATCACATGATTTACGAGGTCGTCGACAACGGCATCGACGAAGTCTTGGCGGGCCACGCCAAGTCGTGCACGGTCACGCTCAATCCCGACGGCTCATGCACAGTGCGCGACGATGGACGTGGCATTCCGACCGGCATCAAGAAGGACGACGACCAAGTGCCGAAGCGTTCGGCCGCGGAAATCGTCTTCACGGAGCTGCACGCCGGCGGCAAGTTCGACCAGAATTCCTACAAGGTGTCCGGCGGTCTGCACGGCGTCGGCGTCTCGGTGGTCAACGCGCTTTCATCCTGGCTCAAGTGCCGGATCTGGCGCGAGGGCAAGGAGCACTACATCGAATTTCACAACGGCAACGCGGTCGCGCCGCTCAAGGTCGTCGGTGATGCCAACGGCGAGCGCGGCACCGAAGTGTCGTTCCTGCCAAGCACCGAGACGTTTCACAACGTCATGGAGTTCGACTTCGCGACGCTCGAGCATCGCCTGCGCGAGCTCGCGTTCCTGAACTCGGGTGCCAAGATCGTTCTGACGGATGCGCGTCACGCCGACATCAGGCGCGAGGAATTCGTCTACGACGGCGGTACGGCGGCGTTCGTGCGCTATCTCGATCGCTCGAAGTCTTCGGCGCTTCCCGACCCCATCATGATCCATGGCGAGAAGGACGGCATCACCGTCGAGGCGGCGATGTGGTGGAACGACAGCTACCACGAGACGGTGCTTTGCTTCACCAACAACATCCCGCAGCGCGACGGCGGCACGCATCTCGCGGGCTTCCGCGGGGCGCTGACGCGTATCGTCAACAAGTACGCGGAGGAAACGGGGCTCGCGAAGAAAGAGAAGGTCACGCTCTCGGGCGACGACGCGCGCGAGGGTTTGACGTGCGTGCTTTCCGTCAAGGTTCCTGATCCGAAGTTTTCTTCGCAGACGAAGGACAAACTCGTCTCGTCGGAGGTGAAGCCGGTTGTCGAGGCCGCGGTCGGGGATCAGCTCGGCGCGTGGTTCGAGGAGCATCCGAAGGAAGCGAAGGTCATCGTCGGCAAGATCGTCGAGGCGGCGCTTGCTCGTGAGGCTGCGCGCAAGGCGCGTGATCTCACTCGGCGCAAAGGCGCGCTCGACGGGTTGCGGCTGCCGGGCGGGCTTGCCGAATGTCAGGATCGCGACGCGTCGAAGACGGAGCTTTTCATCGTCGAGGGCGACTCGGCCGGCGGTTCTGCGAAGCAGGGACGCAAGCGCGAGTTCCAGGCCGTGCTGCCGATCCGAGGTAAGATTCTGAACGTCGAACGGGCGCGCACCGACAAGATGCTGTCATCCGAGCAGGTGACGAACATCATCGCCGCGTTGGGTACGGGTATCGGCACCGATGAGTTCAAGCTCGACAAGCTTCGCTACCACAAGGTCATCATCATGACCGACGCCGACGTCGACGGCGCGCACATCCGTACGCTGCTGCTGACGTTCTTCTACCGGCAGATGCATGAACTCGTGGAAATGGGCCATGTCTACATCGCGCAGCCGCCGCTCTACAAAGTCGCGAAGGGCAAGGCGCATTCATATCTGAAAGACGAGCGGGCGCTCGAGGATTACCTGATCGATCAGGGCCTCGCCGACGCCGTGCTTGTGGCCGGTGACGGTACCGAACGGGCCGGGCGCGATCTTCGCGACATCGTTGATCAGGCGCGGCAGATTGCGGGCGGCATCAACGGCTTGCATTCGCGCTACAATCGCAACGTGGCCGAGCAAGGCGCCATCGGCGGCGTGTTCGATCCGTCAATTCTGGCGACGCCGTCGGCGGAAAAAGCGAACGCCATCGCCGAGCGGATTGCGAAGCGTCTTGATGCCATCTCGGAAGAAACGGAAACCGGATGGGAAGGCCGCTACGGCAACGACGGCTATATCTTCAAGCGGGAGGTTCGCGGTGTCACCGAGGTGCATATGCTGGACCGGGCGCTGCTCGGTTCGCTTGATGCACGGCGTTTGAATGAGCGCCACGCGCATCTGGTCGAAGTCTACGACACGCCGGCGAAGCTGAAGCGGAAGGACAAGACGGACATCGTCAATGGGCCGCGCTCGCTCCTTGATGCCGTCTACGAGACGGGTCGCAAGGGTCTTGATTTGCAGCGCTACAAAGGTCTCGGCGAGATGAATCCCGAGCAGCTTTGGGAGACGACGCTTGATCCGGATGTGCGCACCCTTCTGCAAGTGAAGGTCGGCGATGCCGACGAGGCGGGCCAGATCTTCTCCATGCTGATGGGCGACATCGTCGAGCCGCGGCGCGAGTTCATCCAGGAGAACGCGCTCAACGTGTCGAACCTCGACGTTTAGTTGGGTGTCATCGCGGGCGAGCCATCTTGCGAGACCCGGGACCCAGAATCACGAACTGCGCGTTTAGTCCTGGGTCCTGGCTCTTCGCTGCGCTCCGGCCGGGATGACAATTGGGGTATGCGTCGGCTTGCTAAAGCCGCTTGCGGCCGGGAAGTGCGCGTGTCTCCGTGCCCGCTTTTTTCGCCGCGCCCTGCAATTCGATGCGGAACTCGTCGCGCTTCTCGTGAATGGAAGCGATGACTGGTCCCGTCGGGACGCCGAGCCCGACGAGAGCGGCTTCCGAGAGCTGCAGGCTTGCCTCGATCGTTTCCGGCACGGCGTCGTTGACGCCGATCTCGTAGAGGTGACGCGCGTGGTTCGCGTCCTTGGCGCGCGAGACGATGAGGAGGTTCGGATGCCTCGACCTCAACGTCTTCACGATTGCGTCGATCTCGGTTTGCGTATGGATCGTGATGATCGCGGCTTTCGCGGTATCAAGGCCGCAGTTTTTCAGGAACTCGACATTCCGAACGTCGCCGAAATAGACAGGCTTACCTTCCCGACGCGCGTTGGCGACGAGGCCCGGCGCACGGTCGACGGCGATGTAGGAGACTTTGTGCTCGGCGAGCATGTCGCCGATCAGCTGGCCGACGCGGCCATAGCCGACAACCAGCGCCTTGACGTTGCCGTCGCCTGCCGGCGTGGCAGTCAGCGCCGGATCGACCGTCGCCGGCGGCGTATTGCGCCTTGCGAGCCAGCGACCAAGCTTTGCGGTTGCCGGTATCAGTGCCATCGTGAGCGACACCGACGTCAAAAGAATGCTCGTCAGCTCGCGGCTTATGAGGTGCGACTGGAGCGCTAGCGTCAGGATGACGAAAGCAAATTCGCCGCCCGGTGCCAGTAGCGCGGCGGTCTCAATCGATGCCGGCCGCGAGATGCCGAAGAGGCGGGCCAGGACGTAGAGGATGGCGGCCTGAAGGCCGAGCAGGCCGACCGTCGTCGCGAGAATGGCGACGGGATCCGATATCAGCGATTTCAAGTCGAGCTGCGAGCCGACCGAAAAGAAGAAGACGCCGAGCAGCAGCGATTTGATCGGCTCGATAGTCGTCTGCACGGCGCGCCGGTATTCCGTCTCCGCGATGACCAGTCCCGCAACGAAGGCTCCGAGCGCCAAGGAGAGCCCGGCGGCGGCCGTCACGAAAGCGGTGCTGACCGCGACGAACAGCGTCGTGGCGATGAAGAGATCCTCGTTATGGGTCTGGGCAACGAGGCGGAAGAGCGGTTGCAGCACGTAGCGGCCGACTCCGACGATCACCATCAAGGCGGCAGCGGCCTGAATGAGGGCCATCACGATCCCCAAGAGCAGCGAGCTCTTGTTGCCCGGTTCGAGGATGCCAAGCAGGATGAGGATCGGCACGACGGCGAGATCCTGGAACAGCAGGATCGAAAAGCTGGTTCGCCCGACGCTGGTCGACAATCGCTTTTGTACCGCCAGCAACTCGATGACGATCGCGGTGGACGAAAGGCAAAGGGCGGCGCCGATGACGAGTGCGACGGCAGGCGGTTGTCCGAGCTCATATGCAACAAACCCGATGAGGACCGCGGAAACGAGGACCTGCGAACCGCCAAGTCCGAAGACCAGTCGGCGCATCGTCGACAGGCGTTCGAAGGAAAGCTCGAGGCCGATGATGAACAGCAGGAAGACGACGCCCCATTCCGCAAATTTTGAAAGCCGTTCGGGGTCGGTGATCGTCAGCCACGAAAGCTGGGGCACGTAGGGTGTGAGTGCGCCGAGGCCTTCGGGGCTCAGAAATGCACCGGAAAGCAGAAAGGCGAGGACGGTCGAGACGCCGTAGCGATGCAGCACCGGCACGATGACCCCGGCCGTGCCGAGAACCAGAAGAGCATCCTTGTAGTTAGCCAAGTCACCCGCAGCAGACATCACCTCTCCTTAACACTTAAGGCGAGTATGAAGGGCCGCGCCGCCGGGCGCCACAGGGCATTTCGTTCGCTTTCTCCGTCTGCAGAATGCTTTGCAGCGCCTACAACTTTCTCGAGAGCAAATCCTCGCAACTTCGCGCCCGACTTAACGTGACCTTAGCCAACGCTCGATAAGAGTAATCGGGATTATCCCGCTCCAGAACAGGCTTTCTCAGCTTGTACGGCAGGGACTGACTCTGCCTTCGAGGTTTGTTGCGTTGCGCGGTATTGCGGCAGCTCTGCGTTTTGCACTGTGGCTTGTCCGCAGGGTGCTGCTCGGGCGCGGCCGTCCCGTGGTGCCGACGCTGACGCTTCCGGCTTCGTTTCAATCCGTCGCTCCGCAGGCATTCGCGGCCGATGAAAAGCTTGAGGCCGCGGCGCAGCCGCAACCGCCGCCGGCCACAAGGCGCGGGCTTTTCGGCCGCTTGAAGCTCAAATACCGCTTGGCGTTTGGCGCGGCCGTTCTTGGTACCGGCGTGCTGATGCTGACCTTCGCCGTCATGATGGTCTACTACACCGTCGTATTTCCCGATCCGCTTGCCATCCGGAACACGGCGCACACGCCGCTCATCCGTATTCTGGCCCGCGACGGTTCGACACTCAGCGAGCGCGGTGCGCCGCACGAGTACGTCTCGCTCGATCAATTGCCGAAACTCATTCCTGCCGCGGTTGTTGCAACCGAAGACCGGCGGTTCTTCGACCATTACGGCGTTGATCCCGTCGGCATGATCCGCGCGATGTTCGCGAATTTGCGTGCCGGGCGTTTCGCGCAAGGCGGGTCGACTCTGACCCAGCAACTTGCGAAAAATCTCTTCCTCACCCAAGACCGGACGCTGACGCGCAAGATCGCGGAGCTCGGGCTTGCGCTATGGCTAGAGATACGTCTCTCGAAGACCGAGATCCTCGAACTCTACTTAAACCAAGTCTATTTTGGCGGCGGTGCCTACGGTGTCGAAGAGGCGAGCCAGCGCTATTTCGACAAGCCGGCGCGTGAGCTGACATTGCCGGAGGCGGCGCTCATCGCGGGGCTTCTCAAGGCGCCGTCCAAGTATTCGCCGGCCGCGAGTCCGGGCGCGGCTCGCGCTCGCGCTCGCGTTGTGATCGGAAAAATGTTCGACGCCGGCTTCATTTCGGAAGCACAGGCGACGCAGGCACTCGCTCAGACGCTTGTCTTCAACGAGCAGAAGGTCGCGAAGACGTCGGCGGATGCGGGCTACGTCGTCGATTATGTGCTCGAGCAGCTGCCATCGCTCGTCGGTGGCGAGCATACGGATCTTGTTGTCGAGACGACGGTCGACAAGAATTTGCAGCGCCGCGCGCAGGAGATCGTCGCCGACAATCTCGCACAAAAAGGCGCGACGCTCGGAGCGAGCCAGGCAGCTCTCGCCGTGCTTGACGGCGACGGTGGCATCCGAGCGCTTGTCGGCGGCCGGGATTACGCGGAGAGCCAGTTTAATCGCGCGATCAAGGCGAAACGCCAGCCGGGTTCGGCGTTCAAGCCATTCGTCTATCTTGCAGCATTGAAGAACGGCATGACGCCGGATAGCGTCGTCGATGATGCGCCGATCGCGATCGGCGGCTGGTCGCCGAAGAATGACAACGGACAGTATCTCGGGCCAATTCCGATCAGACGCGCGCTTGCGCAGTCGGTCAACACGGTGGCGGTGCGCCTCAATCAGGACATCGGGCGCGGGAAAGCAATCGATCTCGCCGAACGCCTTGGGGTCAAATCGGATTTGCATGACGGACCGGCGCTCGCGCTCGGAACATCGGAAGTCACGCTTCTTGAAATGGCCGGCGCCTATACCGCGTTCTCGAACGGCGGCGACGTCGTCGAGCCGCACGTCATTACCCGGATCAAGACCGGCGACGGCCATGTCCTTTTCGAAAGCGCGCCAACGAATACGCAGAAGATCGCCGAAGCGGATCGGCTCGGTGCCTTGAACGACATGATGAATGCGGCGGTTGCCTACGGCACCGGGCGGCGGGCTGCACTTCCCGATCAGGCGGTCGCCGGCAAGACCGGTACGACGCAGGATTTCCGCGATGCCTGGTTCATCGGTTATACCAGCCATCTGACGGCGGGCGTGTGGGTCGGCAACGACAACGGCAAGCCGATGAACCGCGCAACCGGCGGCAGCTTGCCGGCCGAGATCTGGAAGCAGGTCATGCGCGTCGCCCATGAAGGCTTGGCGCCGCGGCCGCTGCCAGGAACGGTTCCCGGCAATTCCGACGCGGACGCCGCGGACTGGGGCGGCAATCCGCTTGTGCTCGCTTCGACTGCGACACGGCCGCCGCGCGTGGTTGAGGCCAAGGAAGGTCTTCCGTCGTCGCCGCACCATGATGCTCAGGCCGATGTCGCGGGACAAGAGAGAGTTGCAGTGGAAGTTCCTGCGGGCTCGTCGGCGCCGCATGCTTCTCATCCAACGGACCAAATTGGCGAGGATTTTGTTGCTCGGGCGACTTCCACGACTCCGGGCGCGGCTGATACCGCCACCGGCGCCTCGGCGCCCGCGACATCGACGAGCCAAAGCGGGATTTTCCCGTTCAGCAACTGGTGGTGAGCTCTTAGCTCTCGCTGCCGTGCGCCGGTCCGTAGCGATGGAGATCTGGCCCTAGTACCTGCAGCCATTGCTTCGCGCTATCAAAATCCGGGCAGATTTTTTTGACAAGCGTCCAAAAGCGCGGTCCGTGATTCATCTCGGCGAGATGCGCAACTTCGTGCGCGGCGACATAGTCGAGCACGAACGGCGGAGCCAGGATCAGGCGCCACGAAAAGGACAGAGCGCCTGTCGTCGAACACGATCCCCAGCGGCTTGTCTGATCGCGCACGGCGATGCGCTTCGCCTGCAGCGACAGCGGGCGTGCGTGTTTCGCGACGCTTGCTGCGAGATCGCGTTTGGCTTCATCGAACAGCCACCGCGTCAGGCGGTTCGGAGCGAGATCTTCATCGCCAGGGACGACGATCGAGGGCCGGTTGCCGTTGCGTTTGTCGATCGAGATTAAACGTGAGCGCGTGCTTCCCGTGAATGAAATCGTATGCGGCACACCGCGAAGCGGCATGGCGGCGGCGTGCTCGAACGGAACGTGGTTTGGCAGACTGTCGAGGCGAGCGCGAACCCAATCGATGTGGCGGTTCAGGAACGTGCCCGCTTCATCGAGGTCGCACTGCAGAGGAAGCGTGACGATGACCGCACGCCGCGTACGGCTGACACGTAGCGTCAAGCGCCGCGCGCCCGGATGCCGGCGCACTTCCAACTGTGCGCCGATGTCTTCAAGGCGAACGGATCGCGTTTTAGAACTCAAGTCGATTTCGCGCCGTCCGTTTATGATCCTCATGCGCTCTGCCCCCAAAAGCCGACGCGCATCCAAGTGATGCAACGAAGTGCCGCTCGCGTGTGCCGGACCAATACAGCACTAAAATGACCTAACAAGGTTCGCGCCTTCGCTCCAGCAGCAATGTCAAAAGGACACGCCAGCATGTGTAAGTGTTGCGTCCCGGTCTCAGGAACGAATTGCCGCGTACGCACTATGAGAGTGCCTTATCGATTGAGAGCGCGAGCTGATCGACGTCGGTCGTGTGCGGAATCGGCGTGATCAACGTTCCGTCCTTGCCCATCAGGTAAAAGATCGCGGAGTGGTCGATGCTGTAGCGCGAAGGGTCTTTGTCGTCAGGAACCTTCTGATAAAAGACGCGATAGGCTTTCGCCGTCGCCGCAATATCGCTCTCGCTGCCGGTCAAGCCGATGAGGCGCGGGTGAAAGCTTTTGACATAGGTCGCGAGCTTCTCAGGCGTATCCTCAGCCGGGTCAAGCGTGATCAATATCGGCACGATATCGTCAGCACGGTGACCGAGCTTGTCGAGCGCGGCCGACATCACCTGCAGGCCTGCGGGGCAAATGTCCGGGCAATTTGTGTAGCCGAAGAACACCAGCATGTACTTGCCGACGAAGTCCTTATCGGTGACGCGCTTGCCGGTTTGATCGACGAGGCTGAAAGGACCGCCGACTGAAGGCTTGCCGGTGACCTGAGTTTGGCCTTCAATCGACGTGCCCGGTACCCGCAGCGCCAAAAACCCGAAAGCGGCGCCTATCAGAAGGCCGGCAAACGCCAGTGCAATCGTCGAACGGTTCATAAGCTTGATGTCTCCATCGCCCTTTGGGTAAGAATGTCGTTGAGGCCGGCAACATGTCTGCCTTCTAATGAAGGCGTGCAAGCATCAGCGATATGCGGCTTGCCGTCACGACTTTGGAACCTGCAGTTATATGAGTATACCAAGAGATAGCGCGCCCGCGCCGATCCTCAAAGGGATCGTAAACGAGCGCGAGAGCCAGCTTCGCCTCGTGACGAGCGTTCGTCTTCGATGGATGGCGGTTCTCGGTCAACTCGCTGCGATCGCAGCCGTGACGCTGCTTTACGGCTTTCCAGTGAACATTGGAAGCTGTCTCGTTCTAATCGCGATGTCGGCGTGGCTCAACGTCTTCTTGTCGATACGCTATCCGGTGCGCCATCGCCTCACGACGCCCTTTGCTTTCGGGTTGCTTGTCTACGATCTTCTGCAGCTTGCCGGTCTGCTCTATTTGACAGGCGGCATCCAAAATCCTTTTTCTGTTTTGCTCGTTGCGCCCGTCACGGTCGCATCCGCTACCTTGCCGCCTCGCTATACGATTTTCCTCGGCGGCATGGTGATTGTCGCCGGGATGCTGCTCATCAACTATCACTATCCGCTGCCGTGGTATAACGGGATGCGTTTCGAGCTGCCGCGCGATTATAAGATCGGCGCGTTATTGGCGCTGATTGCGTCGATGGGGTTCATGGCTTTTTTCACATGGCGGCTGAATAAAGAGTCCCGGCAGATGTCGGCTGCTTTAGCGGCGACAGACATGGTGCTTGCAAGCGAGCAGCGGCTGCACGCGCTCGATGGGTTGGCTGCGGCGGCAGCGCACGAACTCGGCACCCCGCTTTCGACGATCGCTCTCGTCGCCAAAGAGCTTGAGTATGAACTCGGTAACGATAGCCGCTATCGCGAGGACCTGCAGCTTCTTCACAGCCAGGCTCGGCGCTGCCGCGAAATACTTCAGAAGCTCACTCGCAAGCCGGACGAGCAGGATCCGATGCACGCCAGCCTGACCGTCGTCGAGCTGCTGGAAGAAGCTTCGGCCGCACATCGAGCAGCCGGCAAGCGCATCATCATCTCCGCCGGCCCGCTTCCAGGGCTCGATGATGAGGTCAGGATCGAGCCCGTCGCACACCGCCGCCCCGGCGTGATCTACGGTCTCGGCAATCTCATCGAAAACGCCGTCGGCTTCGCGGCGTCGGAGGTGCAACTTACCGCGCGCTGGAACGGGTCGCACGTGTTCTTCACGATCACGGACGACGGTCCGGGCTTCGCTCCCGAAATGATGGACAGCATCGGCGAGCCGTATGTCACCACGCGCCGCTATGAGGATAAGGGCGAGCACGGCCATTCGGGGCTGGGGCTCGGGCTCTTCATCGCCAAGACGCTTCTCGAGCGTTCCGGGGCGTCAGTTGCGTTTTCGAACCTCGCTCCGCCGCGCCGGGGAGCCAATGTTCAGCTCTCGTGGCCGAGAACGGCGTTCGAGCTTCCTCCCGGCGCTTTCAACTGGCCCGGACGGCGCGCCACGGCGTCGAAAGTGGCCTAAGTCATCGATTTACCGCGAAAGCGCAGTCGGTTTTGCTCCCGCAGTAACCTTTTAGGTTGCTTTTTGCTTGCTTAAGGGGTTGCGGCCCGCTAGGCGGCGTTAGATTATGCTCTGTCATAAAAAAGCAAACGGATGAACCGTGATCCGGGAGGCTCCTTTGGTTACCGAAGACCTGTCGTTTAAGCAGGATGAATTGCCGGCCGACCGCTCGTTAGTCATCATCGACGACGACCGGTCATTCTTGCAGCGCTTGGCGCGTGCCATGGAGCTTCGCGGCTTCGAGGTTCGTTTTGGCCATTCTGTTGCGGAAGGCGTCGATCTGATCCGCGAGAAAGCTCCGGCGTTCGCGGTCGTCGATATGCGTCTCGAAGATGGTTCGGGTCTCGACGTCATCGCCGAGCTTGCGAAGGTTCGCCCCGACTCGCGCGCTATCGTTCTGACGGGTTACGGCAACATCGCAACGGCGGTGTCGGCCGTGAAGCTCGGCGCCGTCGATTATCTTGCGAAGCCCGCCGATGCGGACGACGTCACGGACGCGCTTCTGGCGCCGACGGACGCGAAGGCGCCGCCGCCGGAAAATCCGATGTCGGCAGATCGGGTGCGCTGGGAACACATTCAGCGCGTCTACGAGCTCTGTAATCGTAACGTGTCGGAGACGGCGCGTCGTCTGAACATGCATCGCCGCACGCTGCAGCGCATTCTCGCAAAGCGGGCGCCGAAGTAAGTGGCGGCTCGGTCGTCGTTCTTCAGGCTATTTGTTCTTACGCCATCAGTCTGTCCCGAGGCCCGGATCGATTTGCGCGTGAAGACGCATCGATGCCGTGCGCGCGAGCGACAGCGTCAAGGCTTTGCGCCGAGCGGCGGTGAGCGGATGCTGTGGGGCCAAGCGCACTAATTCGCCGGCGTAGGCGTCCGCCAGTATCAATCCGGTATCCGCAGGTAAAATGTCCGACGGGAAATCCGGCGCGACCGCAAAGAGCAAGGCATCGCAGTAGTCGCGATACTCGGTCCACTTCTGGTCGGCGCGGAAGTCGGCAATGCTCGACTTGATTTCAACAATCCAGATCTCGCCGTTGCGACGGATGGCTAAGACATCGGCGCGCCGGCCGTTGGCGAGCGTGACCTCGCTCACGCTTTCAAAATCGAGCGACCGGAGGAGACGCTGCGTGCCGCGAAGAATAGCGCGCGCGCGTTCATAATCTCGCGCCTTCTCGGCAGTCTGAACCGCTGTGTAAGGATTCGTTGAGGATGAGGAAGCGTCGGTCATGGTGCCGCCATTATGACCGTGCGACAGTCGCTGACAAGCAGGCAGCGGGGGCGGCCTCTTCGTCACCCGGAACGCTGTTCGAGGGGTCGAGAGTCCCAGGGGGGAGATCGTGCGAATGGTTTTCTGGCGCAGCAGATCGGAGAAGAAGGTCGAAGCTCCGATCCCCGTCGAGTCGGAAAAGGCGGCACCGGCCGCAGCCAAGACAGACAGCGCTGAACCGCAGACCAACGTCGTGACGCTCGTAACCGGCCGTCTCGCCGACCGCTTGGCGGACATGTCGCCGACGGAAGATCGCGGCGACATCAAAGATCAGAAATCGTCCAAGGACTTGGCTCCGATCAAGGCGGTCGAGCAGGCGCATTTTTTCGGCCAGAAGCGGGCGATTTCGAAGATACGAACGGCGCTCGGTACGAGCCGCGGCGAGCATCTTCTCGTTCTGGGGGAACCTGGCACCGGCCGGCTTGAGCTTGCGGAGGCCCTCGGCAAGGCAGTCGAGCGGTCGCCATCAGAAGATTGGATCTACGTCGTCGATCCCGATGCGCCGTCGCGGGCGAAATGTTTTTCGTTGCCGCCGGGCGAGGGCGCGCATTTCCGGCGCGACGTGCGTGCGGCGATCGACAAAGCCCGGGCCGCTTTCAGCCGCTATCTCAAGAGCGAGGAGCATCGCATCAGCCTCGATCTGCTCGAAGAAGATATGCGATACCGCAGCGAACGCGCGGTCGAGCCGGTGCGGCGCCGTGCGGAAGCTCAGAATATTGCGGTCGTCAAATCGCTGGATGGCTACGTGCTGGCGCCGATGCACGAGGGTCGCGTCGTGCGGTCTGATGTTTTTCGTGCGCTTCCCGAATCGCTGAAGCGAAACGTCGAAGCCAAGATCACGGCGTTGGAGGACGAGCTGCAATCCATCGTTTCGAAGCTTCCGGAAGCGGAATTCGAGGCAAGCGAAAAGCATAATGCGCTCGTCCGGCAGACGGCCCTGCGTGCTATTCGTCCCGGCCTCGCGGTTATCCGGAGATCCTACTCGGAGCGTGCTTCCGTCGTTGCCGCTCTCGACGCCATCGAAGAGGCTTTTCTGGCGTCGGCGGTGCGCCACTCGGCAGGCGCTGAAACCTTCACACCTGTCGTGCTTCTCGATTCCGATGATGGTTATGTTTTCGAACCATCGGCCCGAGGGCATGTCGTCGTTGCGCGCCGCGCGTCGGCGGCCGACCTGTTGGGCGAGATCAGCCGCGATGCTCTGGGTCATCCCGTGCTTCTTCCCGGACATCTAATGCAGGCAGGATCGGGGATCGTCATCATCGAGGCATGGAGGCTTGCCGCCGATCCGGCCGCGTGGCTCGCCTTGAGCACGGCCATTCGGAGCAAGGAAATCGCGCCGATCAGCGCAGCGGGCGTCGGCATCAAGGCTGAGCCGGTGCCACTTGCCGCAACCATCGTATTGATCGCGGATGCGCAGTCGTGGTCGAAGCTTGACGCCATCGAGCCGGGGGTCGCCCGCCATTTCCCGCATGTCGCCAAGCTTGCCGATACCGTGCCGATTGCCGATCTCAGCGAGGACGAGTTCGCGAAAGGTGCTGCGCGCCTGGCAGCGGATCACGGGCTGAGGCCGATCAACTCCGCCGTGGCGCCGATCATCTACAAGGATGCCGTTCGCCGCGGGGGCGGCCGCGTATCGCTCGCCGGCATCTCGCTTTTGCATCTGCTGCAGGAGGGCGATGCGATTGCCGCCGATCATTCGGCGTCACAGATCAGGGTCGCCGATCTCAACGAGGCGCTCTCGCGGCGTGCCGACGGCGCCGCGCCGTGATCGCGCATGTCGCCGAAGCCTCGGAGTTGAGCGGGCGCGTCGTCCTTTGGCTCGACCCCGAAGTCAACTATCCGTTCGCGCGGCTAGAAGCGCCCGTTCGGCTCGCCGCTGCCTATGGCGCTGAAATCGAAACGGTGGTTGTTGCCGACGTCGCTGGCGACATGTCGGAAGATGTACCGTTACGCCTCGTGGGGCCAGCCGGTCTCGTTGCGCGCACGGATCTTGTCGCACAGGACCGGCGTTTCGAACTCCTCGTGACCCGCTGCCGCCGCGCGGTCGATGAGGTGGGTGCCGCGCACGGCGTTAAAGTGCGCCACACGCTGGCAGCCGGCGATGCGGTCGACCGCATTTCGGAGATGTGTCTCGAGCGCGGCCCTTGGAACATCGTCGCGCTGGCACGCACGCCCGCTTCGGCGAGCAATTCCGTGATCGGCACGCTGCTCGCCAACGTCAGCGGCGCGACCGGCTTTCTCCTTTGCGGGGAGCAACGCTCAAAACAATCGCGCGTCGTCGTTATCGTCGAAGACGCCGAACGTCTTCCGTCGATGCTGAGGGCCGCCGAGCGTCTGTCGGCGCCTCGCGCGCCATTGCATATCGTGATCGGTGCCGACACGGCGGACGCGTATGCGGAAATCGAATCTCAATCCCGGCTTTTGGCGTCGGAATCGACGTTGCCCGTCCTTTTCGAGGATGCGGGTCCGACCTACGGCGTTCCAGGTGCGTTGACGGAATTGATTGCGCGGCTGAAGCCCAGTCTCGTCATCGCGGTGTTTGGTGGTTCCGCGTTGGCGGACGGCCGCGAACTTGCGCGTGCCTCCATCGTTGCGCGCGCGCCGATACTACTCGTGCGATAACGCGCCTGCCGAAGCGATGCCTCACAGAGGACGCTGATCGACGTGGGGGTGGAAGAATGCGGGTCCAGAACCGATGATCAACGGGTCATGCTTGCCGATGGCATCAAGATCGCGCCCTTCGTACTCGATCGACAGCAGGACGTGGCGGATGGTTTCCAGGCGGGCCCGCCGCTGATCGTTGGCGCGAACGACGATCCAGGGGGAGATGGCCGTGTGCGTGAAGCGGAACATCTCGGTCTCGGCGCGCGTGTAATCGTCGTATCTATTGAGCGACGCGAGATCGACGGGCGATAGCTTCCATTGCTTCAACGGGTCCTGGGCGCGCTCGTGGAAGCGCGCCAACTGCATCTCGCGGCCGATCGTCAGATAAAACTTGAAGAGTTTAATGCCGTCGCGGACGAGCAGGCCCTCGAACTCGGGCGCTTCGCGCAGGAAGACCGCAAGCTGGTCTTCGGTGCAAAATCCCATAACGCGTTCGACGCCGGCGCGATTGTACCAGGAGCGGTCGAAGAGAACGATTTCTCCCGACGTCGGGAGATGGACGGCGTAACGCTGGAAATAGAGTTGGCCGCGTTCGGTCTCGGTCGGCTTCGGCAGCGCGACGGTGCGCGTATTGCGCGGGTTCATGTGCTCGTTGAAGGCTTTGATGCACGAACCTTTGCCCGATCCGTCGCGGCCCTCGTAAAGGCAAAGAATGCGGTTGCCGACCTTGAGATTGTGCTTCTGCAACTTCATGAGTTCGATCTGCAGGGCCAGCAACTCTTCCTCGTACGGCTCGCGCTTCATGCGCTTATCGTAGGGATAGCCGCCCGACCGCATCGCGGCGTCCTCGATCTCCTTCGGTAATTTCGGATCGTCGAGCGAGAAGCCTTTCGGCAGCTCCGTCGAATGGCCGGATAAATGCTCGGGCGGTCCAGCGCCGTCGTGCGCGGCGCTCACTGTCGCGGCCTCATCCGACATGAGCTCGGTCTCGCGCTCAGTCCGGGGCTCGGTTTCGGGATGCTCGCGCTTTTTGTCTTTGTGCTTGTTCTTCGCCATTTACCATCTCCGCTGCCGGACAACAGCCGCATGCACCGTAGCACGTCGCCTCCACCCGGCGTCATCCGGCGCGGCGGATGGTCAATCTCTTCTCAAGCACTTCGTCACAGGCAATTTTTCTCCGGCAAACATGAGAAAGCCAGCAGCCACCCCCGCGGCTGCTGGCTTTCTCTCTTCTTCCACTGGCCTCGCCCCCCGGCAGGCCATGTGGGCAAACGTCAGGCCCGCTGTTTCGGGTCGGAGCCGGCAATCGCGGGAGCCGGAAGGCTCGCGGTAATGGGTGTCTCGACGTCGGTGCGCTCGCGGCGGCGAGGCGCGACGGGCTGGAATGCGCGGCGAGCATGAACCTCGCAATAGGGAAGTAGAGGCACTTTGGTGCGGCCGCAGAAATGGAAGTCGGCCATTTGCGGATCGCCGATCGGCCATCGACAGCTGCACTCGGTCAGGGTCTGTATGGTTTTCCGTTCGGCGAGAGGAATTTCGATCTCCTCCGCAGGCGCCACGTAAGCTTCGGCGTCCATATAGAGGGCGCGCACGGCGGGATTGCCGGCTTGTGCAAAGCGCGGTTTGACCGGCCGCTTCGCATTCGCCATGCGGGTGCGGGGACGGTGTGATTTCATTCGCGAGGTTGTCGCGCGGCCCGATAGTCCGAGCCGGTGAACCTTGCCGATGACGGCATTGCGCGTCACGCTTCCAAGGCGGCCTGCGATCTGGCTCGCGCTCAGGCCTTCCGACCAGAGCCTCTTTAAAAGGTCCACGCGCTCATCAGTCCAAGACATTGCGTCGGTTGCTCCCTGTCGAGCCGCATCAGCGGCGGTGCACCCCCCGGTGCCCGCAGTTACCCGGCCGTAATCGAGCCCAAGCCAGCGCGCGTGAACGAACACGACGCGGCGGCGGAGGACGAACGGTCCCGACCGGTTACAAACGCAAAAACTTGAGGAGACGCAGAACTGAAACGCGCACGTGACACGGGCATTCGCTGACAAGCGGGTTGCCCAAAGCGCGGCCGGGACCGATACACAACCCGAGAAAAAGCGGCTGGCGCCGCCATATCTCGTGGCCCGACAAGGAGAGATTACAACATGCTGAATCCCGCCTACAAGCCGGAGCTGCAATCTCAGGGGTATTGACAGGAAAAAGTGGCGACCGGGCCACAGACGATTCGCAACAGGGGATATGTCGGTTTTCCGTGTACGCCGTCCCGGTTTCAACCAATGGCAGGTGGCGCTCGCATTTAGCCCAACGATCTCGGGCCCAAGGCAGGGCTTTTATTGACAGCAATGCCAGCAGGAGTTATCAGGGGTTGTGATCGAGCCGCCGGAATTGGGCGGCTTTTTGATTTTCTGCTCAGGGTTATCCACGCACCATGTCTTCTTCCCCCGCTGCGCTGGGGAATGCTTCCCGTAGCGCTTCCGAGACCGGCGGACCGTCAACGGCTGTGATGGGCACTTACGCCCGTCAGGACATCGTCTTCGTGCGCGGTGAGGGCTGCTGGCTCACCGCTGAGACGGGCGAACGCTATCTCGATTTCGGGTCGGGCGTCGCCGTCAACGCGCTCGGTCATGCGCATCCGCAACTCGTCGCGGCGCTTAAGGCACAGGCCGAGAAGCTCTGGCACACCTCGAACCTTTACCGCGTCGAGGGGCAAGAAACGGTCGCCGACAAGCTTACGCGGCTGACGTTTGCAGAGCGCGTCTTCTTCTGCAACTCGGGAACAGAAGCATGCGAAGGCGCGATCAAGGTTGCGCGCCGCTATCATTATGTATCGGGCGAGCCGCAACGGCAGCGGATCATCGCGTTCCGCGGGGCCTTCCATGGCCGGACGTTGGCGACGCTCGCGGCTGCAGGCAACGAGAAGTATCTCGAAGGCTTTGGGCCGACGGCCGAAGGCTTCGATCACGTCGATCTCGGCGACTTAGAGGGGCTGGAGGCGGCGATCGGGCCGGAGACCGCCGCGATCATGCTGGAGCCGATCCAGGGCGAGGGCGGCGTACGCGCCGTTTCGCCGGATTTCCTCAAGGCCGTTCGCGAGCTTTGCGACAAGCATCATCTGCTGCTGGTCCTCGACGAGGTTCAGACGGGCGTGGGCCGGACTGGCAAGCTCTTTGCGCACGAATGGGCCGAGATAACGCCTGACGTCATGGCGATCGCAAAAGGCTTCGGCGGCGGGTTTCCGGTCGGTGCCGTGCTGGCCACGGCTGAAGCCGCAAAGGGTATGACGCCCGGCACGCACGGATCGACGTTCGGCGGCAATCCGTTGGCTATGGCGGTCGCGTCTACGGTTCTCGATGTCATCACGGAGCCCGGCTTTCTCGAAGCCGTGCGGAGCAAGACGCTGCATCTCAAGCAAGGCCTTGAAGGCCTCAAGGATCAGCACTCGGGTCTCGTCGAAGAGGTTCGCGGCGCGGGTCTCCTCATGGGGTTGAAGCTCAAGTCCCACATCGTGCCAGCGCAGGTGGTCAAGGCTGCAAACGAGGAGAAACTTCTCATCGTCGGAGCCGGTGACAATAGCATCCGCGTGCTTCCGCCGCTCATAGCGACCGACCAAGAGATTACCGAGGGGCTGCTGGCTCTCTCGCGCGCTCTCACCCGTGTGGCTCGCGAAACATCCTGATGCCCCGCTATTCGAAAGAGCTGGAGAAAGCTCCACAATTCATGACCACGAAACAACCTCGCCATTTTCTCGATATCTCGGACCTCGACAGCAAGACGCTGCGGCGGATTATCGATGCCGCGCACGCGATGAAAAAAGCGGGCAAAAAGGTTCCTGCCGATCTCAGGCCGAAAGGCATCGAAGACCGCGTGCTCGTCCTGATTTTCGAGAAGCCGTCGACGCGAACGCGGGTCTCGTTCGATATCGCGATGCGCCAGCTCGGCGGCGGCGCGCTGACGCTCAATCATACCGACCTGCAGTTGGGCCGAGGTGAATCCGTTGCCGATACCGCGCGCGTACTTTCGCGCTATGCCGACGGGATCATGATCCGCGCTAACGCGCACGCGACGCTCGCCGAGCTTGCCAAATACGCGACGATCCCCGTCATCAACGGTCTGACCGAGAAGAGCCACCCTTGTCAGGTGATGGCCGACATCCAGACTTTCGAAGAGCATCTCGGCCCGATCAAAGGCAAATCGGTGGCTTGGATCGGAGACGGCAACAACGTTGCCGTTTCGTGGATGCACGCGGCAGTACGCTTCGGCTTCGAATTGAAGCTCGCCTGCCCGAAGGCGCTTTTCCCAGAGGACGAAGCGGTCGAGTGGGTTCTCCGTGAAAAGGGCGACGTCGAGATCGGGACCGACCCCGATCGGGCGGTCAAAGGTGTCGATTGCGTTGTCACCGATACCTGGGTTTCGATGGGCCAATCCGATGCGGCGCGGCGGAAGAAGATGCTCGCGCCCTACGCCGTCGATGCGAAGCTGATGGGCAGGGCCGCCAAGAATGCGATCTTCATGCACTGCCTCCCTGCCTATCGCGGGCATGAGGTGACGGAAGACGTGCTCGAAGGTCCGCAGTCCGTCGTGTTCGACGAAGCCGAGAACCGGCTCCACGTGCAGAAGGCCATTCTCGCATGGTGCTTCGGCGCCTGATGGAGGGTTCGGCCGATGCCGGTTGACGCCCCGCCCAAACCGCCCGCGATACCGACAGACGACGTCGTCGTCGCCTTTCGCACGCAGAACACCAATATCCGCGGCCGCCTCGTAAGACTTGGCGCGACGCTCGATGCCATCGTCGCGCCGCACGCAATGCCGGATCTTGCCGGACGGGCACTTTCGGAAGCGTTGGCGCTCGCTGCGCTTTGCGGCTCGGCGTTACCTCAAGGCGGCAATCTCAATCTCCTGACGCGCTCCGACGGCGCCGTTTCCATTCTCGTTGCCGACTATGCGGCGAGCGGGCGGCTCAGGGGGTATGCCCGTTACGATGCCGGGAAGCTCGCGGCGTTCGCCCAGAGCGCGGCGCGACAGGATACGGTGCTGGGCAATGGGCATCTCGCTATCACGCTCGATTCAGGCCCTGGCGAAGAGCGCTATCAAGGTGTCCTTGCTTTCGAGAACGCGCCGCTTTCGTCGACGGTCGCCGCGTATTTTCAGCAGCGCGAAAGCCTGCCGACTTTCATTCGGACTGCCGTTGCAGAGCACTACGTGGCCCCCCGTCAGGCTCAACAGTCAGAGACACGCTGGCACCGCCGCGCCGGTGGCTTGATGGTGCAAAGCCTCAGTGCGTCGCTTGATGAACACGGCGAAGAGCAGGATGACGATTGGAAGCGCGTCGAGATGTTGGCGGCGACCGTCGAGGATCTCGAACTGCTCGATCCTGGTCTGACAGTCGAGCGTCTCTTACTTCGGCTCTTCCACGAGGAGGCCGTTGCGGTCGAACGTATCATCCCGCTTAGCGCGTTCTGCCGGTGCAGCCGGGAGAAAGTCGAGAACGTTCTTCTTGCCTTCGGAGCGAACGAACTCACCGACATGCGTGACGACAACGGCCAAATCGTCGTCACATGCGAGTTCTGCACAGCGCGGTACCTCTTCTCGCTCGACGAGCTCAGAGAGGCCGGAAGCTGAGACGTGCGCGTGGCGTCCCTATCCGGACGCCGCGTTCATCCCTAGTGGCCTAGGCCGCCGTTCGCCGCTTGGCCTTGCATACCGCCCTGGTCACGCGGATCGCTGTTTTGCGGCTTCGAGCCAGAGACGTCATATTCGGTCTTCGAACGCGCGCTGGCGATTTGCGAGCCGTCGAGCTTGCAGGTGCCGGCCTTGTCCATCAGCACGAATGCAGGATTCGGTTTTTCGACGAACTCTTGACGCGAAACCTTGCCGTCGCCGTTCGCATCGAAGTACTTCAGATCCGCGGTGACGAACAACTTGTCGACCGACGTGAGGTTCGACCACTCGGTGGAGTCGATGAAATCGTCGTGGTTGGCATCGGCGCCGTTAAACAAGTCTTCCGCGTAGGACTTCCATTCGTTGCAGGTCACGACGTTATCGTGATTGAGGTCCCAGCTTCCTGCGGCCTGAAGGTAGGCGCGATCGACTTCGGAGATCGTCTTCGATCCAAAGGGATTGATCGAGCCGATGGTGGGCATCGAAGCCGTCGAGCATGCCGAGAGCCCAAGCGCTGCGGACATGGCGCAGGCAGAGGCGGTGAGCAGTTGAAAGCGTTTGGACATTGCGTGTCTCTATAGATTGCGAGGCTCGGCGGCTCGGATGGATTGGTACGCCCAACAGTGGGTCGGAAGCACGGCGGTCTTAGAAAATAGTCGTGGGTCTGCTCAGATGCCGCACAAGATGTCGCAAGTAAGCCACACGGATGTCATGCGATCTAAGTCATTGTGCGCGCTTGAATATTTTTGTCTAAAGCCGCGGGGATCTGCCCAGTCCGACGTTAAGTATCATGTCTCGGCCCATTCTCCGAGCCGGCCAAGGAAGTCCATGCACTTCTTGATCTCGCTCTCGGCGATCCATTCGTCTGCGGTGTGCGCCTGAGCGATATTGCCCGGTCCGCAGACGACGGCAGGTGCGCCGGCATCCTGAAAAAGGCCCGCCTCGGTTCCATAGGAGACGCCGTACGTCTCGTTCTGTCCGGTCAGCTTCAAGGCGAGCGCGACGACCTCGGACGTGCGTTCGGCGCCGAAGGGCGGTACGGCGTTGACGCGCTCGATATGGATATCGGCCTCGGACGCGATTGCGCGCATCTCTACCAGGCAGCGTTCTTCCGCGAAGCGACGCAGCCGGTTTTCGATTTCGTCGGGATCGAGGCCGGGCAAGGCGCGAATGTCGAATACGAAGCTGCATTGGGCGGGAACGATGTTGGTTGCCGTGCCGCCTTCGATCTTCGTCACTTGAAGCGTCGAATAGGGAGGCTCGAAACGAATATCGAGCACCCTCTGCTTGAGTTCGGTTTCCATGCGCTCGAGCTCACCGATAAGGCGCGTGGCATAGGTGACGGCGTTGACGCCGAGATGCGCCATGCTCGAGTGTGCCGCCCGTCCCTTGACGTCGACCTGCCAGCGGACCGGACCTTTGTGAGCATCGACCACCTGCATGCTCGTCGGCTCACCGACGATCACCATGCGCGGTCTCGGCAGTTCCTTGCCAAGCTCGGCGATCATCGGGCGGACGCCGATACAGCCGATCTCCTCATCGTAAGAGAATGCAAGATGAATGGGTTTCTTGAGTGCGCGCTTCTTGTAATCAGGAACGGCGGCGAGAGAAGCTGCCAGAAAGCTCTTCATGTCGGCCGAGCCGCGACCGTAGAGCTTGCCGTTTTCGGCTCGCAACGTGAACGGATCGCTCGTCCAGGTTTGCCCATCGACGGGTACGACGTCGGTATGGCCCGAGAGGGCGACGCCGCCTTCGTTTTGTTGCCCGATGGTCGCGTAAAGCGAGGATTTCTGCCCGTCGTCGCTGACGATCCGGCGCGAGACGACGCCGTGCTGCAGAAGGTAGTCTTCGACGAAGGCTATCAGGCCGAGATTATTCTTGTAGCTCGTCGTGTCGTAAGCCACCAAGCGGGCGAGTAGTTCGACAGGAGTATAAATCGGGCCTCGTGCTGCGCTCATCGGCGGTTCGCCGGTTCAGTTCATGCTGCGTCGGGTGTAGGGGCTGTCGAGCGAGAAGGCCGGAATGGCGACATCGAAAAGCTTACCGGCCTCGTCGGTCATCTGGTAACTGCCAACCATGATACCCTGGGGCGTCTTGAGCGGGCAGCCCGACGTGTAATTGAACGACTTGCCGGGTGCGATGGTCGGCGTCTGGCCGACGACACCCGCGCCGCGCACCTCTTCGGTACGACCAAGTGCGTCAGTAATCCGCCACATGCGCGATTTGAGCTGGACGGTCTCGTTGCCGTCGTTGCTGATCTCGACGGCGTACGACCAGACGAAATGGCTGTCTTCCGGGGATGATTGATCTTCCATATAGCGGGGCTCGACGCGAATGCGGATGCCCCGCGTCGTGGCCTCGTATGGATGAAAGGCTGCCGCGGTTGCCCGCTTCGTCGTCGATGTCGGCGTACTTTTACTCATGATGTCCCGTCACCCCGTGACCATCTTTACCGCGTTGGCGAGATCGTCTGCCAAATCTTCCGCCGCTTCAAGCCCGATTGAAAGACGGATCATACCATCACTAATTCCGAGTTCCGAGCGCTGTGCGGGCGTCAGCTTGAAGTGCGTCGTTGTAGCCGGATGGGTCACAAGGCTCTTGGCGTCGCCCAGATTGTTCGAAATGCGGATCAAACGCAGAGCGTTGAGGCAGCGGAACGCGCCCTGCTTACCACCTTCGACCTCGAATGAGATGATCTGGCCGCCGCCCGGCATCTGCCTTGCCGCGAGTGCCGCCTGCGGGTGATCGGAGCGGGCAGGATAGAGGACGCGCGTCACGCCTCTGAGGGCTGATAGGTAGTCCGCGATTTTGGCGGACGTTGCGCATTGTGCCTTGACGCGAACAGGCAGCGTTTCAAGGCCCTTGAGCATCACCCAGGCGTTGAAGGGGCTTATCGACGGGCCGGTCTGGCGCAGCCATTCCTGAACGTATTTCGCGATGAAATCGGTTTTTCCCAGCACGGCGCCGCCAAGGCAACGGCCCTGGCCGTCGATGTGCTTCGTCGCGGAATAAACGACAATGTCGGCGCCGAGCGCCAACGGCCGCTGCAGCATCGGCGTCGCGAAGACGTTGTCGACGATGGTCAGAATGCCGTTATCGCGGGCGATCTTGCTGACAGCGGCGATATCGACAAGCTCAAGCGCCGGGTTGGATGGCGTCTCGAAAAAGAACATCTTGGTGTTCGGGCGAACGGCGGCGCGCCAGGCGTCGAGATCCCTGCCGTCGACCAGCGTCGATTCAATGCCGAAGCGCGGACAGAGCGTCTCGACGATGTAGCGGCAGGAGCCGAACAAAGCGCGCGCCGCGACGATGTGATCGCCGGTTCGCATATAGGCGAGCATCGAAGCAGTGACCGCAGCCATGCCCGTTGCGGTGGCGCGGCATTCCTCTGCGCCCTCGAAAATCTTCAGGCGATCTTCAAACATCGAGATCGTCGGATTGCCGAAGCGGGTGTACTGGTAGCCTGGGTCTTCCTGCTTGAAGCGGGCTTCCGCCTGTTCGGCGTCTTTGTAGACGAAGCCTTGCGTCAGATGCAGAGCTTCGGAGGTTTCGCCCCATTCCGATCTGGTGATGCCGGCGTGCACCAACGCCGTCTCCGGGCGCCACGCGGGGTTATTATTTGGGAATTTTTCGTCGTTCGCCATCGGACGGGCCTTTCGCGCAATAAAAATCCCGGTCCGCAGGCGCCGGCTGACAATTGGCCGGGCGCGGGAAACCGGGAGCGCACACGGCCTCTTTAGCGACTTATTTAACGTGGCTGCAAGCCGGCCGGCCAAAGGACCACGAAGAGGCATGCGGATTACCGCTGGCGTTCCGTGGCGTCAAGAGGCGGTTTCGGCATGCAGGAGCATGTATGGCGGCTATTGTCACCCTTGGCGAAGACTTGCGGCTCCTTTAGACCGAGCGCAGGGGCTAGGCCGGCATGTATGACAAAAGCTGAAAAATCGACTGTAGTGCCGAAGCGGCGCGACCGAACGGTGGGTATTCTCCCGTCGCAAGCCATCTCACGGATGATCGCTGACGGCGAGATCGTGCTTGCGGAACCGGCTGCCGACGGACAGGTCCAGCCAGCGAGTCTCGATCTGCGGCTCGGCGCCGTCGCCTACCGTGTGCGCGCGAGCTTTCTCCCGCGGCCGGGCGGGCGCGTTCAGTCGAAGCTCGACGATCTCGCTTTGCACACGATCAGCTTGAGCCAAGGCGCCGTTCTGGAAACCGGCTGCGTCTATATCGTGCCGCTGCTAGAAACGCTCGTGCTGCCAGCCGATGTCGAAGCATCGGCGAACCCGAAGAGTTCGACGGGTCGTCTCGACGTCTTTACGCGCGTGATCGCCGACGGGGTCGGGGCATTCGATCAGATTCCGCGCGGCTATGCCGGGCCGCTTTACGCGGAGATCTGTCCGCAAACTTTTCCGATCGTTGTGCGAAAGGGCTCGCGACTGTCGCAGATCCGTTTTCGCAACGGACCCGCTGCGGACAGCGATACGGCATTGCGCGAATTGCAGTTGCGTGAGCGTCTGGTCTCGGCGGAGAACGCCGACATTTCCGGCGGCATTGCGCTGACGGTCGACCTTGCAGGCGACGCGGCAGGGCTCGTCGGATTTCGCGCGCGGCGGCATACAGGCGTCGTCGACGTGGACAAGATCGGGACGTATCCGATCGAAGACTATTGGGACCCGATCTACGTCAAGGAGAAGCATCGGCTCATCCTCGACCCGGATCAGTTTTATATTCTGGCATCGAAAGAAGCCGTGCACGTGCCGCCGACGCATGCCGCGGAAATGGTGCCGTTCAATCCGCTCGTCGGCGAATTTCGCGTGCATTATGCGGGTTTCATGGACCCGGGCTTCGGGCACGCGCCCGCCGGCGGCAATGGCTCGCGCGTCGTTCTCGAGGTGCGTTCACACAAGGTGCCGTTCATTCTCGAAGATGGGCAAATCATCGGACGGCTTGTCTACGAGCGGATGACTGAGACGCCTGAGACGCTTTACGGCCAGGGCCTTAAGTCGAACTATCAGGGTCAGGGGCTGAAGCTCTCGAAGCATTTTAAGTAGATTTTTTTCGTTGACGCTGGCAACTGGCGTTCTGCGAGCCGGCCGCCAATCGCGGCATCTATTTTGCGCGGCGCGGAGAGGTTCTCTTCCTTCCCGTCATCCCGGCGCGGGCCGGGATCCATGCAGGCTTCGACAAAAAAGAGTTGATGCCAGTCTGGGTGCCGACCTTCGTCGGCATGACGGAATGGGTGGCGAGCGGTGCGTCACATCTCCACGATCGGCTTGAAGCCGCCGAAGATCATGCGTTTGCCGTCGAAGGGCATCGTCTTCATGTCTTTCGGCATGCGCGGATCGCTCATGACCTTTTTGAGCACAGCGTCGCGGTGAGCGCGTGTATTGTAGACGATCCACGAAAAGACGACGACCTCGCCGTCCTTCAGCTTCACCGCTTTGGTGAACGATGTGTGCTTCCCGGTCGGGACATCGTCGCCGACGCATTCGACGTAGGCGAGCGCGCCGTGCTCGCGCCAGATCTTTCCGGCTAGGTTTGAAAGTTTCCGGTAGTCCTTCAGCCTTTCGAAGGGGACCGGCACGACAAATCCATCGACATAGCTCATTGCTTTTCCTCCCTGGCAGGCGGCCGCCTGTGGTTCTCCAGATAGGGATGTAGGTCGAGTGACTAAAGAGCGATTTGTCGAAGACAGCGGATTTAGCGCTTTTTTGCCTTTTCGCTGACCTTCAGGATCGATGCGATAACGCCCGGAAAGCGCTTCTCAAGTTCGGAACAGCGAAGCGAATTGACTACCTCCGTACCGCGGCGCTCTGATCGGATCAGGCCGGCCTCCCGCAGCACCTGGAAGTGGTGCGACTGCGTGGATTTCGGCAAATCGGCGGGCGCGGCCATCGAGCAGTTCAGCCCGCAAGTACCGCTCGCGAGCTTTTTCACAATTTCCAGGCGCGTTGAATCGGCAAGCGCGTAAAGCACGCTTTCGAGCGTCACGTCTTCGACAGCCGGATGAACAAAGGGTCTCTGCATGAGCAGAAACATAGCCACGCGAACGTGATAATTCAATAGTTCAATAATCTTAAACAACGGGAATAGTGCATTATCTGATGTTCTGTCCGAGGCGCCCGTCAGATTGGCCGGCCAACCTGAACGGGACGGGTCGTTAGAAAATTCACGAGGACATCATGTCTAAATCTCTCGCTGGGAAGATCGCAGTCGTCACGGGCGCTAGCCGTGGCATCGGGCGCTCCATCCCCGAAACCCTGGCTGCGGAAGGTGCGGTCGTTGCCGTGCACTACGGCAAAAGCAAAGCCGGTGCCGATGAGGTGGTTGCAAAGATCAAAGCGGCCGGCGGAGAGGCTTTCGCGGTCGGCGCCGATCTCTCAAAAAAGGGCGCGGCACAGGCGCTTTTCGCAGGGCTCGATCAGGAACTAAGTAAGCGGAACGGTAACACGAAATTCGACATTCTCGTCAATAATGCCGGCATCGCACCTTTCGTCAGTTTTGCCGATACGACGGAAGACGTGCTCGACGAGATCTACACCGTCAACGTCAGATCCCTCTTCTTCATCACGCAGGAAGCAATCAAACGCTTGAACGATGGCGGCCGCATCATCTCGACGTCGTCGGGCGTCGTTCGCACGCCGCTTCCGGCCGTCGCCGCCTATTCGATGCTAAAAGCGCCGCTCGACAACCTGGCGAAATCGCTCGCCGTCGAGCTCGGACCTCGCGGTATCACGGTGAATACGGTGGCGCCCGGTGTGATCAACACCGACATGGCCGCGGACTTCGTCAACAATCCCGAGGGTCAGGCGTTTGCGATCGGCAAGCAGGCGTTGAAGCGCCTCGGCCAGCCTGACGATGTTGCCGATGTCGTGGCGTTCCTCGCCGGTCCGAAGTCGCGCTGGGTCACTGGCCAGACCGTGGACGTTGCCGGCGGCAGCGTGATCACTTTTTAGGTTCGTTCCCTTCTCCTTCTTCCCCGCGTCGTTCCCAAACTGGCGCCGAAATCTCTGGTTTCGGCGTCTTTTTTTGCGCGAAACCCTTATGTCGCGCTTGCTTTCGGGCCACAAATGCTGCTCTTTTCGGCGGCTTCATTCGAAAAAGGCCCGAAAACAACGTGTTTTTGGGTTTCGACGATGTAGTGTTTGACCGGAAACCGATTCGCATAAGAGGGACGACCATGGCAAAGGCAGCTGTGCCAGCTAAGATTGAGACCGTTACTTTAAAACATATTGCAGCGACGCTCGCGGAAGCTCACGAGATCCCGAAGAAGCAGTCGGTTGCGCTGCTCGAAGATCTCGTCGTTCAGATCTCGAAGCACCTCAAGAAGGGCGCGCGCATCCGCATCGGCGGCCTCGGCGTTCTGCAGGTTCGCAAGCGTCCGGCTCGCATGGGCCGCAACCCGGCAACGGGCGAAGCCATCAAGATCAAGGCTTCCAAGAAGGTCGCTTTCCGCGCTGCAAAAGAGCTGAAAGAGTTGGTCTAAGGCCGCCTCAAGCGGCGTAAATTCGAGAAGGTCGCCGGACAGGGCGGCCTTTTTTGTTGGCGCTGGCGACTCCGCTTCGCGGAGCCGGCGGCCAGCGCCGCTGTTCCGTCATCCTCGGGCGAGCCTGCCGTCGGCGCGTGGAACGCGATTGAGGATGACGGTCTCTCGGCAAGTCTGCGTTCGGTCGAGGATGACGTGTACTCAGCCGCTGCGGAAATAGTTGGAGATAAAGCGCTCGTAGATTTCGGTCAGCGTTTCGAGATCGGCGACGCTCGTGTGCTCGTCGACCTGATGGATCGTCGTGTTGACGAGACCGAACTCGACGACGGGGCAGATGTCCTTGATGAAGCGGGCGTCCGACGTGCCGCCGCCGGTCGTCAGTGCCGGCACGCGCCCGGTGACGGATTTGATCGCGTCTTTGAGCGTCGAGACGAGAGGGCCGGGTTTCGTCAGGAAAACATCGCCGGTGCCAGAAAACTCGAGATCGAATTTCGCGCCGACTTCGGACGCGGCGCTTGCCGTCGTCTTGCGCACCCATTCTTCGATGGCGGGGCGCGTCCAGGCATCGTTATAGCGGATGTTGAGCTTGGCGATCGCGCGTCCCGGTATGACGTTCGTTGCCGTGTTCGGGACGGAGATCACCGTCACTTGCAAATTCGACGGCTGGAAGTTTTCCGTGCCGCCGTCGAGCTTCGTCGTCGACAGGCGGTCGATGATGCGCGCGAGCTTCGGGACAGGATTGTCGGCGATCTGCGGATAGGCGGAATGTCCCTGCTTGCCGCGCACGACGAGGTCGGCATTGAGCGAGCCGCGACGTCCGATGCGGATTTCATCGCCGAGTGCCTTGGGGTTCGACGGTTCGCCGACAAGGCAGGCGTCAACGACCTCATCGCGGGCCTTCAGCCAATCGAGCATCTTCATCGTGCCGTTGATCGAGGGACCTTCCTCGTCTCCGGTGATCAGGAACGACAGCGAGCCGCGCGGCAGGCCGTTGTAGTGATGGAGGTACTTCATCGCCGCGGCGACGAACGCTGCGATGCAGCCCTTCATGTCGACGGCGCCCCGGCCATAGAGGAGACCGTCGCGAACTTCTCCGGCGAACGGCGGCACAGTCCAGGCTGCTTCATTGCCGACAGGCACGACGTCGGTGTGTCCGGCGAACGAGAGATGCGGGCGGCCGTTGCCGAGGCGGGCATAGAGATTGTCGACATCCGGCGTGCCGGGTTCGGAGAACACCAGCCGGTGACAGATGAAGCCTGCCGGCTCGAGCACGTTTTGCAGCAACGTCAGAGCGCCTGCTTCGTCGGGCGTTACGCTTTCGCAGCGGATGAGCGCCTGGGATAGAGCAACGGGGTCGGTCGGTACGAGGGTCATATTGCCGTCTATTCTTGTTCTTGCAACGGATCGGGTCCGTAGCGGTTCGGCCCGGTGGTGCCTTTGAGAAAAGCATTGTCGGCGAACGCGAGCAACACCACAAAAAACATGCTCCAAATGAACGCTTTTTCAATCATGCCGACACGATTGGGCTCCATGAGATAGCCGAATGGGTCTGCGACAATCACGATGGCGCCGAAAAAATTCGGCACATAGCCAGACCACCATGGCCAGTTGCGGTCGTTGAAGCGTTTGACCGTCAAGGCGGTCAGGGGAATCACCATCAGTAGCTGCCATATTGTGTCGGGCGCCGTGGCGTGGCCGACATCTTCGCCGATGTAAGCTGTGGGATTGAGGAGAAATGAACCGACAAGGGTTAGCGCTCCTGTGATTAACAAGCCGATCCAGAAGCGCGATCTCGCCCCTCAAAGCTGAATAGGAGTGAGAGCACGCTGCCCATCTATTATGTGCCCGGCTGTCCATAGAGCAGCTCGGCGGACGGCAACGGGACATCGCGGCCTTCGAGGCTCTGCACGATCGTGATCTTCTGCCAGATCTTGCTCGAAAGATCCGAGGTCAGCCGTTCGATATCGCCGACGGCCTCGAGGACGACGGGATCGCTCAGCTTCTCGGCATAAAGTGCAGCGAGCTTCGCCGTCAACGACAGCATCTCGGAACAATAGTCGAGATAGCGAACGAGCTCGAACGGCGTCAGGTCGCGATCCGGCGAACTCGACGTGCGCGCGGCGCCCATCATGCTCGGGTCTTTCGTCAGCTGATGCATGTCGATGACGTGCACGATCGAGCGAAAATCATGGATGGCGTTAAGTGCCGATCGCTGCTTCATGCGCAGTTCGAGGGAAGAAATGAAATACAGCGTCGCGCCCGTCAGGACGACGATGTTGAAACCGGAATCGACGCCCTGCAGCGTGCCGAACAGATCGTCATTGGCTTTCGTCGAGGTGAAAATGATCCCGGCCACGCCGACGAGCAAAGCTACGCCAGCAAAGATCGCGAGCCAGATGAGCAATCTCAGGAAGATGTTGGTGCGATTGATTTTGCTCGCCCGCTCGCGCGTATCATTCGCGAGGCTGACAAGATCGCGGCAGACGTTGGCAAGGCCGGCACCCGGAAAACGCTCCTCGATACGCCGGACAAGAAGTTCCAGACTTTGGATGATCAGCCGTGAATCCAGTGCGCGGTACTTCGAGGCTGCTGCCATCATTAGTCTCTGATTTTGTGAAATGTGAGTTGGTAGTCCGAGAGATCGGATGACGAATTGCCGAAGAATTCCACTGCAAATCTCACTCCCGGAAAGTCTTGGGACAGCTTTGCCGCCCACATCTCTCGAATCGTCTTTCCAAGAAATTCGAGTTTTTCGGGAGTGGCGCCAGGGCACCCGGCATAGTGTGTATCCAAAAGGTGCAGATGGTTGAGGAGTTTCTCCAGACACGATGTGATGCCGTCCAACTTCTCGTTGAGCCTCGAGCTTAAAAGCACCATGTCATCGTGTTCGACGAAATCGGGCCAGAAGAGGGTCGTATAGCCGATTGCGAGATCAAAATTCCCCGAGCAAGCGACCCAGTCCAAAGGGTCTATGCCTTGGCCGTTGTTCCAATCCTTAAGGTGTGGGAGCAGCCGGTCCCAACTCTCATTTTTACTTATCTCCGGCCGCTCTCTCAAGACGTACTCAATCCCGCAGAAGTTCGTTGATGCTCGTTTTGCTGCGCGTCTTTTCATCGACCCGCTTCACGATTACGGCGCAGTAGAGGTTTGGTCCCGGCTCGCCGTTCGGAAGCGGCTTGCCCGGCATCGTACCCGAGACGATGACAGAATAGGGAGGCACCTTTCCGAAGAATTTTTCCCCTGTCGCCCGATCGATGATCGTCGTCGAAGCTCCAAGGTAGACGCCCATCGAGAGCACCGAGCCCTCGCCGACCTCAACGCCCTCGGCAACCTCGGCGCGGGCGCCGATGAAGCAGTTGTCCTCGATGACGACGGGCCCAGCCTGGAGCGGTTCGAGCACGCCGCCGATGCCGGCGCCGCCCGAAATGTGACAGTTTTTGCCGATCTGGGCGCAGCTTCCGACCGTCGCCCAGGTATCGACCATGGTGCCGCTATCGATGTAAGCGCCAAGGTTGACGAACGAGGGAAGCAGCACCGCGCCCGGCGCGATAAAGGCGGAGCGGCGCACGATCGCTCCGGGGAGCACGCGGAAGCCGCCCTTGCGGAAGTCGGCCTCGGTCCACCCGGCGAATTTCGGCGGTACCTTATCCCAGTAGAAGCTGCCGGCGGGCCCGCCGGGGATCATTGCCATGTCATTGAGACGAAACGATAAAAGGACGGCCTTTTTAAGCCATTGGTTGACCGTCCAAGCCCCGCTCACCTTCTCGGCGACGCGAACCTCGCCCTTGTCGAGCAGGTTGAGGGCCGTCTCGACGGCATCGCGGACCGAGCCTTTTGTGTCGAACGAAATGCCGTCGCGAGCCTCCCATGCCGTCTCGATCGTTGCTTTGAGGTCGTCATGGGCCATGGGAAGAGCGTCTCCGGTGCTGAGCGGTATCGTTCGAGACGCGCCTTGTCGCCTCTCGGGGGCGGGGTGTCAATTCGGTGCGCGGCCGGGCGAGCAATGCCTGCGGAGCATCCGAGAACGGTCTCCAAAAAAGTGGACGCAAATGGGTCTTCGGCGCGATTCCTTGGCGCTTTCGAATCTGGCATTGTGCGGCCTCGTCGGACCGTACCTCTGCGGCCCCGGAACAAGGAAAGCGACGTCCATGGCGAAATCGGAAGTCACCAGCAAAAAGGTTTCCTCGGCAGCCTCGAAGGTGCTGAGGAGCAAGACGGCGACCAAGGCTGAAAAGTCGGTTGCTGCGTCCGCGCTGACGCAAACCGGAAGCGCGAAGGAAACAACAGGCAAGAAAGTCGCGTCGGCTGCCGCAAAAATCCTTCACGATCCGAAGGCAAGCAAAGAGGCCAAGTCGGTTGCGGCTTCGGCGCTGACGCAGAAGGTCAAGAAGAAGTAATTCGCGCTTCTTTCGGACGTCGAGCTTCGATCGCCCTCACATGCGGCGACGTCGAGGTGGCTAGTTGATCGCCGCCTCGATGAGCTTTTTGGCGTCGTCGGAATCCCACTTGGCCGAGCCTGCCAGCCGGCCGACCTCCAGCCCGTCCTTATTGATGAGGATCGTGGTCGGCATCCCGATGAGCTTCAGCGCCATGCCCTGTTTGGCGGTCGCGTCGGCGTACAGCTTCACGTCGTTTGCCTTGAGGTCATCCAGGAACTTCCGCGACGCCTCGTAGCCTTTGCGGTCCAGGCTCAGAGCGACGACCTCGAACTTGTCGCTGCCGAGGTCATGCTGCAAGCGGTCCAGCGCCGGCATCTCCTCGCGGCAGGGTTCGCACCATGTCGCCCAGAGATTGAGAAGGACTGTCTTTCCTTTGAAGCTCGATAGCGTGACATCCTTTCCGGCAGCGTCCTGGAATGTGATGTCGGGCAAGGGCTCTGGAGCCTTCTTCGTTACGAATGCCGCCATTTCTCCGAGCTTGAACGACGATCCACCGGATTCGCCGACGTTGGGCGGCGATATATCCTGGGCCGCGGCGCCGGATTTTTTCGAAGCTCCGTTGTCGAACCCGCCTCCGATAACGTATACGGCGCCGAACCCGAGCAGCGCCGACAGCGCCACAATCCAAAGGGCCTTCTGCGGCCGTCGCGCGTCGTTTGCTGCCATCTGGTAACCTTGTTCTCTTCTCTAGGACGGAGCCGCCCGTGACCGACAAGTCCGCCAACACCATGTGGGGTGGCCGTTTCGCAATGTCTCCCGCGGAGATCATGCAGGAGATAAATGCCTCGATCGGCTTCGACAAGCAGCTTGCGCCGCAGGACATTCGCGGGTCGAAGGCGCACGCGGAAATGCTGGCGGAAGCCGGGATCATTACCAAGACCGACGCCCGCGAGATCGCAAAAGGGCTCGACAAGATCAAGGCGGAGATCGACGCGGGCACATTCAAGTTCTCGCGCGCGCTCGAAGACGTTCATATGAACGTCGAAAGCCGTTTGAGGGAGCTGATCGGCGCGGCGGCCGGGCGTCTTCATACGGCGCGCTCGCGAAACGACCAAGTGGCAACGGATTTCAGGCTTTTCGTGCGGGACGCGATCGACGGCATCGACGCGGCTCTGGAGAAGGTGCAGTGGGCGCTCGCCGAAAAGGCCGAAGTTCACGCCGCAACCGTCATGCCTGGCTTCACGCATCTGCAACCCGCGCAACCTGTGACGTTCGGCCATCATCTGCTTGCCTATGTCGAAATGATCGCGCGAGATCGTGGCCGGTTCGCGGACGCCAGGAAGCGCCTCAATGAATCTCCGCTTGGCTCGGCGGCGCTTGCGGGGACATCGTTCCCGATCGATCGGGAAAAGACTGCTGAAGCGCTGGGGTTCGACCGGCCGATGGCGAACTCGCTCGACGGCGTTTCGGACCGTGACTTCGCGCTCGAAACGCTTGCGGCGGCGACGATTGCCGCCGTGCATTTCTCGCGGCTCGCGGAAGAGATCGTCATCTGGATGACGCCGCAGTTCGGCTTCGTGAAGCTCTCCGACCGCTTCACGACCGGCTCGTCGATCATGCCACAGAAGCGCAATCCGGACGCCGCCGAGCTGGCGCGCGCCAAGGTCGGGCGCATCGCGTCCGCCTTCCAGGGTCTCGTCATCGTCATGAAGGGGCTGCCGCTCGCCTACTCAAAGGACATGCAAGAGGACAAGGAAGCGACGTTCGACGCGCTGTCGAGCCTGCGCCTCGTCATGGCGGCGATGGCGGGCATGATCACGGATCTCGAACCCAACGCCGAGGCGATGCGGGCCGCGGCCGGGCGCGGCTATTCGACGGCGACCGACCTTGCCGACTGGCTGGTCAGGGAGCTCAAAATGCCGTTTCGCGACGCCCATCACGTGACGGGCTCGATCGTCAAGGCCGCCGAAGCGAGGGGCGTCGACCTCGACCAGCTTTCACTCGAGGAGATGCAAAAGGTCGAGCCTCGCATTACGAAAGCCGTATTTTCGGTGCTCTCTGTCGAGAATTCGGTCAAGAGCCGGACCAGCTATGGGGGAACGGCGCCACAGAATGTCGTCAAAATGGCGCGTCAGTGGCTCAAGCGGTTGGAAAAGGGCCGAGGGAAGGTCTAAAAACCTTCTGAGGGTGCCCGCTTGCAAGCGGGCCAAAGGGTTTTGGAGTGGTTTTGGCATGGCGGCGCTCTTGCGCAGCACGAAATCCTTGATCGCGGTCGCCCTCGTCGGCGCCGCTTGCGCCGGCTTTGCGGGCTGCGGCGTCAAAGGACCTCTTGAGCCGCCGCCCGGCGCGAAGGCGGCCGGGGACGCAAAATCAGCCGAGTCCGCCGACCCGGGCAAGAATTCGGACGCTCCGCCGAAACCGCACGAGTCCTTCCTTCTCGACCCGCTTCTGCGGTAAGCGCGGCACTTACCGTCGTCTTGACCCTTCCAGCATTTTCCGGTGACGCGGGTGCTTTCCATCCGCTAGAAGCGCTCCCATGCATCACTTTCAGTACAAGTCCGGCATCCTCCATGCGGAGGACGTAAGCCTCGCGCGTATCGCGACGGAGGTCGGGACGCCCTTCTACTGCTATTCGACTGCGACGCTCGTACGCCATTACGAGGTTTTGGCGAAAGCGTTTCATGATCAGCAGGCGCTCATCTGCTTTGCCGTCAAGGCAAACTCCAATCAAGCCGTGCTGAAGACCATGGCGCGGCTCGGCGCCGGCATGGACGTCGTGTCGGAAGGCGAACTTCGCCGCGCGCGGGCTGCAGGCGTGCCGGCGTCGAAGATTATTTTCGCGGGCGTCGGCAAGACGCGGGCCGAAATGGCTTATGCGCTCGAAGAGGGCATTCTCGGCTTCAACGTCGAAAGCGAGCCGGAGCTTTTGGCTTTGAGCGACGTCGCGCGTGCGCTCGGCAAGACGGCTTCAATCGCCATTCGCGTCAATCCTGACGTCGATGCGAAGACGCATGCGAAGATCTCGACCGGCAAAGCCGAGAACAAATTCGGCATACCGTATGGCGACGCGCGGCGCCTTTACGCTGAGGCCGCCAAGCTGCCGGGCATCAAGATCGCCGGCATCCACATGCACATCGGCAGTCAGATCACGGATCTCGCGCCGTTCCGCGATGCGTTTCGTTTGCTCGCGGATCTCGCGCGCGATCTCAAGGCCGACGGTATCGCGCTGGAGCATCTCGATATCGGCGGTGGTCTCGGCGTACCCTATCGCGGCGCCAACGACATCCCGCCGACGCCCGAAGAATATGCGGCGGTCGTCAAGGATGCGCTGGGCGGGCTTGGCCTCAAGATCGTCATGGAACCGGGGCGGATGATCGTCGGCAATGCCGGGGTCCTCGTCACAAAGGTCATTTACGTCAAAGAAGGCACCGACAAGACATTCACGATCGTCGATGCGGCGATGAACGATTTGATCCGGCCGACGCTCTATGAGGCCTATCACGACGTTTGGCCGGTCGACGAGGCGCGTTCCGAGATGTCGCCGGTTCAGCAAGACGTCGTCGGACCGGTTTGCGAGACGGGCGATTATCTGGCGGAGGACAGGACCCTGCCGGCGGCGGAGGCGGGCGACCTCATCGCCATCATGACCGCGGGTGCCTACGGCGCCGTGATGTCATCGACGTACAATAGCCGGCTGCTTGTGCCGGAGGTGCTGGTCCATGGCGACAGCTATGCCGTCGTCCGGCCGCGGCCGAGCTATGACGATCTGATCGGTCAGGACCATACTCCGCCGTGGCTCGATTGAAGGCTGACAGCGAGTAACATTGTCATCCCGGCCGGAGCATCGCGAAGAGCCGGGACCCAGGGCAACGTTTGAGCACCCGACTTTCTGGGTCTCGGGTCTCGCAAGAGGGCTCGCCCTGTCATCCTCGGGTTTGTCCCGAGGATCTATTCATCAGCTCAAGCTGCGGCACTATGGATCCTCGGCAAAAAAGCCGAGGAAGACACTTTGGGATAGAGGCAGGGTCTCACCTTACCAACGTCATCGCGGCGAAGGCCGGGACCTAGACAACTATCTGATTTTATTCCGTCGAGATTTGCCTGGGTCCCGGCCTGCACCGGGATGACGAAATGATGGCTGGAGAGAGCCGGGAAAGGCCATTTGGCCGCCTTCATGTTGCATTTTGTTAACGTGCGGGTGCTGGGGGCCGTGGTAGCTTAGGGCGGCATGGCAGAGCCCCAAAACACGGATTCGGGTCCCGAGATTTCGCGGTCGTTTGCGCGCAAAGTTCGCCTAAGCACGTTTGCGCTGTTTTTCGAGCGTCTTTGGCCACGGCTGTGGTTCGTCATCGGCGTGGCGCTGGTGTTCGTCATGCTGTCGTTTCTTGGCCTCTGGCCCTATCTCGAACCTCTGACCCATAAGCTTCTGCTGGCGGCCTTTGCGTTGGCGGCCATTGCTGCCGTCATATACGCGGTACGCATCCCTTGGCCGACACGCGACGACGCCATCCGTCGTATCGAACGACGCTCGGGCATACCGCACAGACCCGCGACCTCATATGAAGATACGCTGACCTCGGGCGCCGGGAATGCCGCCACGTCCGCTATTTGGCAGGCGCACCGGGAACGTCTGGCCCGCGCCATTGCGCGGCTCAGGGTCGGACGTCCGGCGCCGCGGACGGATCGCGTCGATCCTTGGGCGGTGCGCGGGCTTTTGCTTGTGCTTCTCGTGCCGATCGTGGTGCTGGCGACGGGAAGCCTCGGCGACCGGCTGGCGGCCGCCTTTCGTTTCGGTAGCGGTGAGCAGGGCCCTCCCGCCCGCGTCGATGCCTGGGTGACGCCTCCGCCTTATACGGCGCTGCCTCCGGTCCTGTTGGCTGATGGCGCTCAGCCGATCGCCGACGACGCTCAAGGGAAGAGCAAGTTTTTCGAGGTTCCCGATCGCAGTCTGCTCACGCTCAGAGGCGTCGGCTTCGGTTCGGCAGGGCTCTCGCTCGAAGTCCTGAGCGACGGCGCGACTGAGCCGCTTGCGGTTGCTGCGGAGAAATCGAAGAGCGGCGATACCTCCAACGTCTCGGAGGTTCGCTACGAGATCCGCAAATCGGCTCGCATTCGCGCGCTCGCCGGCTCGCGCGAGCTTGGGCTTTGGACGTTCGACGTCATCGCCGACGAGTTGCCGAAGATTGCGCTGACCAAGGACATCAACGGCACCCCGCGCGGGTCCATGCGCGTGACCTACAAAGCGGAAGACGATTACGGCATCCAGAGTGCCGAAGTGAAGGTGCGCAAGGCCGCGCCGAAGGCTGTCGATGCCGCGAAGTCGTGGGCGCAACCGCCGCCGCTCACCGGACCGAGGCTGCCGCTCGAGCGTCCACCGGTGCTGAGCCTCAAGATCCCGCGGCCCGGAGCCAAACAGGTCGATACGTCGACGCTGCTCGATATCGGCGAGAACCCGTTGGCGGGTCAGCGGGTCCAGCTTTGGCTCGAGGCGACGGATGTCGGCGGTCAGGTCGGGCGCAGCCAGCCGATCGAGATCGTGCTGCCGTCGCGGCGCTTCAAGAATCCGTTGGCGAGGGCTTTGGTCGAGCAGCGGCGTAAGCTCGCGGAAGATTCCCGCAACCGGCCGATGGTCGTCAAGGCGCTCGATGCGCTGACGATGGAGCCCGAAGGTTTCATCACCGACAACAGCGTCTATCTCGGTCTCCGCTCGATCTATCATCGCCTCGATCGCCAGGAAACGCGCGAAGCCCTCAGTGAGTCCGTGAACGAGCTTTGGCAGATTGCGTTGAAGGTCGAGGACGGCGCGTTGTCGCAAGCCGAGCGTGCGTTGAAGGATGCACAGGATCGTCTCTCGGACGCCATCGAGAAGGGCGACGACAAGGAGATTCAGGACGCGATGGCGGACCTGAAGAAGCGGCTCAACGACTATCTCAACGAAATGCAGAAGAACGCCGAGAAGGAAAATCCTTCTCCGGCGGATCAGCAGCAGAACGATCAGAGTCAGGAGCTCGGCCAGAACGACCTCGATCAGATGATGAAAGACCTCGAGAAGAGCGCTCGCGAGGGATCGCGCGAGGAAGCCGAGCGGATGCTTTCAGAGATGCGTGAGTTGATGGATCGTCTGCAGGCGAGCAACTCGCCGGAAGCGCGAGCCCAACAGCAGCGCGCGCAGCAGATGATGAAGAAGCTGAACGAGCTGAGCGATCTCACCGGCAAGCAGCAGCAGCTGATGGATGATACCTTCGGCCAGCAGCGGCGCCAGGAGGGGCAAGGCGGCTCGCAGCAAGACGATCAAAACGGCGAAGGTTCGCCGAGGACTGGCAGCAAAGGCCAGCAGGGCAAGGGCCGTCAGCAAGGCGGTCAGAGCGGCATGGATGCCGACCAGCAGGGTGGCGGCGAGCAAGGCGAAGGTCAGCAGGGCAACGACGGCAAGTCGGGTGGGCAGCAGCAGCACGGCAAAGGCAGCCTGCAGGACCGTCAGGCTCAGCTTCGCAACGAACTCGACAAGCTGAAAAAAGATCTCGAGGAGATGGGCGCGGGCGATCCAGATAAGCTCGGCAATGCCCAGGATTCGATGGGCAAGGCCGAAGACGCTCTGAAGCAGGGCGACCTCGACGAAGCCGCCAATCAGCAAGGCCAGGCTCTGGAGCAGATGCGCCAGAGCGCTCAGCAGATGGCCGAGCAAATGCAGAAGGACTCGCAGCAGCGGCTGGGCCGCGGCGGCAATTCTCCGCGCGATCCGATGGGCCGCCCGCAGCGCGCCCAGGGCCCGGATCTGGGCACGTCGGTCAAAGTGCCCGACGCGATCGATGCGCAGCGGGCCCGAGAAATTCTCGAAGAGCTTCGCCGGCGTTCGGGTGAGAACCTCAGACCGCAGGATGAGCTCGAGTACATCGACCGGCTCCTGAAGCGGTTCTAGGGGACGTTGAGAGGAACGCTGGTCCCACGTCGCAACAATCAATCGCTCCTCTCTCAATTTCCGTCATGCCGGCGAAGGCCGGCACCTAGACAAGCTTCAACACCATGATTGTCGATCGTTGACTGGATCCCGGCCTTCGCCGGGATGACGATATGGTTGGAGAGTTGTGCTTCCCACCCATCGCCATTCTCGGCTTCGTCCAAATTGTCATCATTGTTATCCCGGGCGAGCCCTCTTGCGAGACCCGTGACCCAGACGTACTGCCCTGGGTCCCGGCTCTTCGCTACGCTCTGGCCGAGATGACGGGGGGTACATGGATCCTGGGGACGAGCCCGAGGATGACAGTGGCGTGAGACGCGTCGCCAGTTTTTCCTTTGCGTACGAAGCGGGGCCAGCAAAGGCACTCATTGATCGCCGTCGCACCGGCGGCGTTCGGGAAAGAGCAGGGCCTCGATCGTCTCGATCAAATGTTCGATCACGCGTATCATTGCCGTTCTCCATTTCAGACGTTCACTGACGAGAACGGTGCGCCGCTCGCGCTCGCGAGACAAACGGCATTGCTTTACACGACGTGTAAGTTTTTGTTACATCGTGTATGGCCCGCAAACTGCCGCCGCTCAATGCTCTCAAAGCCTTCGAAGCCGCCGCGCGGCTTTCGAGTTTTTCGCGCGCGGCGCAAGAGCTCAACGTCACGCACGCGGCGATCAGCCGTCACGTTCGCACCCTCGAAGCTGAGTTTCGGACGCAGCTTTTCGAGCGCACGGGACGCGGCGTCGAGCTGACGGAAGTCGGCCAATCGTTCGTGATCGAGTTGACGAAAGGCTTCGATCTGATTGCGACGGCGTCGAGCCGGTTTGTGCGGCCGTCGCGGCGCCGGCGGCAATTGATCGTAACGTCGGACCTATCGTTTGCGACGCTCTGGCTGGTGCCGCGGCTCGGAAAATTTAGGGCTCTTCATCCGGGCATCGATCTCGTGCTCGATCCGAGCCACCGGCTCGTGGATTTTTCCAAAGAGGATGTCGATCTCGGCATTCGCTACGGCAATGGCGCGTGGATCGGCGTCGACGCGAAGAAGCTCGTCGATGCCGAGCTGACGCTCGTCTGCAGTCCGAAATTCCTGGCGGGCAATCCGCTCTCGCAGCCCGCGGATCTCGATGGCGGCCTGCTCATTCAAGAGACCGCGAAGGAGTGCTGGGAGGCTTGGCTCGAGGCGGCTGGCATTCTGGATCGCGTCGTGCCGTCAGGGCCGACGCTCAATGGCGATCTCGCGATCGCTGCGGCCGAAGCCGGTCAGGGCTTTGCACTTGCCGATCAGATTCAGGTCGGAGATGCGCTCGTTGCGAAGCGGCTCGTACGTCCGTTCGACATCACCACATCCCGACAGGGCTATTATCTCGTTCGAGGTGCCGGCGCGAAGACGTCCGATGCGGCGGCGGCATTCGAAGGTTGGCTTATCGACGAGCTTGGACAGTGCACTGAGCGCAGTTCGGCTTTCTTCGCGGAGGTCGCGAAGGCGTCGCGCAAGCCAAGAAAAGTCGCTTCGCGCCGGCGCGGGAAATAGCCGTCGGACTCTTTACTTTGCGCCCGCCGTTTTGGGTACGAAGCGCGTCAGGAATCCGGCGATCACCTGATGGCTGGTCAAACGCGCGCCTGCCCAGCCGTCCCGCGGCTCCTCGCCTTTCCACCAGCGCGAGAACTGATTCCACATATCGATCGGATACAAGGAGCCGTCGCGACCGGTCAATGGACCCCAGTAATCGGCGAGCGTGAATTTGTACTCGACGAATACCGAGCCAGTCTTCAGGCGAAACTCGAGACCGAAGAGGGCTTGGCCGACGGGGCCGGTATATTGATATTCATAGGTTCGAGATGGATCGCCCTTCCGAAAAATTTCCGAGTGCGGAAACGAGAGGCCGGCACCCGCACCGAAGTATGGCGAAATAATTCCGAGCGACGGCAGACGGATCAAGCCGTTGAGCGTCAGCATGTTGTGGCCATGCGTCCATTCGAGCTTTTTGAAATAGTCTCCGACCTGTGCTGTCGGCGGCACGGGCTTGCCGTCGATCGTGCCTTCGAAGTTCAGGTCCTCTTTGAACGGCGCATGGACCTTCGAATGCGTGAAGTCGAGCATCGAGCCGAAGCGTCCGCCTTCGAACCAGCGCTGGATGCGGACGCCGTAGTACAGCGGATTTTCGAACGGGAGCGTAAACCAGTCGACGTTCTTGATCGTCAAATCGGTTACACCCGGCTTCACGAGATGGAAGTCGCTCGGGTAGTGATAGGGGGCACCGAGATAAGCGCCGAAATCGGTTTCGCGGCCGGGCTGGAGCGCGGTTGAAATCGGCGCGCTGGCGGAAGCGGACTTATCATAGTCGTCCGGCAGGGCGGCTGCCATGACGAGGCATCCCATTGCGGCGATGGCGGCAGAAATCTCCAAGGCACGCCGGATGCCGGATGGCGCCGGCCATGGCGAAGGCCAAAGGGGCGCAAAAAGTGTTTCGCGTGCGAGCATTCTGAGCTTCCCCCTGAGTCACGCCGATGCGGCGACTTTTATCGTCCGGCTTCCCCCGCGCGTGGCAGCGCCGCTGCTAGGCTTTATGCGCCTCCGCCACTCGCTTGCAAGGCATCGAGCATGCGGTTGACTGCGGCAATCTGCGGCGCGTCACGTGTTAAATACTGCGGACCGGTATAACCCCACCAATCCCAACAGCCTTGTGGATTTATCGGTAAATCCGCAATCTGTGGAAAAAGCACAATGAACCGGTTGGTATCCGCCCACCGTGCGAAGCCCGATTCCTTGATGAACGTGTCGCCGACGGCCTCGCGATTCTGCGCGCAGCCGTGGAATGCGATGTGGACGCGGCATCCGGGCGTCTCCTTGCAGGCTTTCGGCACATAGACGACGCCGGTTTCCGCGAGTCCGAAGTTTTCGTCACCGACGAAGAACGGGCGTTGATCGAAATCAATGAAATCGCCGGTGAGCGTCGCGGCTCGCGGCTGGAGATTGCCGTAGATGTGCTTCAGAAGCGCGCCTGCCTGATCGTAGTTGCAATTGACCACGTAAGGTTCGCCCGAAACTGCGCAGGCGCTGCCCTCGTCGTCGGTTACGAAGGCGTGGCCTGCCGGCAGATCGGAAACGAGTTCGATGTTCGACTGGGGCACGCCGAGCTTTTCGTAAAACTCCGCCGCGTGCTTGACGATCGAGGGCGCGACCGTGCGATCGGAGGTTCCGGTGAAGAGATAAACACGATCGCGGACGACATCGGCGATCGGGTCTATCTCGCCTTTTTGCGCGCGTTCTTCAGCCTTCTTCGCAAGTTCCTCCGGATCGGAAACGCCCCAGATGCCAAGAAGATCAAGCATGCAACCGTTAACGGCCTTGCTGAGATTGAGGATCGCCGTGCCGGCTCCCGGCATCGTGTTGGCGAAAATGCTTTCGGAGCAGCCATAAGGTCCGCCCGCTATAATGGCGGCGCCCGTGACGCGCTTTGCGTGTGCCATCTGGAATTGACCGGCCATATAGGCGCCCGACGAAATACCTGAGACCGATGTTTCATCAGTTTTGGCGCCAAGCGCGGGAAGCGGTCGGCTGGAGCTGGAAGCTGGCTTTTGCGTGGTCTCGTTGCAGCCGCCGAACGCCAGCGAAGCGGCGATCATTACAGCGACTTGCATCAGACTTTGGATCGAGGATCGGCGGCATTTCATGGGGATGTCGAATTCCGATTATGCGATTGCGGAAAAAGGATTAACGGGTCACCTCATCGAAGCTCAATGCCCAGCCGGACCCAATATGCCAGCACTTTGCACCATCGACCGGCCGGTTCCAAATGAGACTTTTTATGCGGTCCCAGCCGCCTCTTCTTAGGCTTTTCTGCAAAGATCTGATTTCCTCCAGTCCCCGTTTCGGCGCGAATCCTTCCGCGAAAACGAACGACGCGGGGTGAACTGCCGAGGCGGCGTAGCCTTCGCTCAAACGCGTTACCAGAATGGCGATGGCGTTCAGCGTCTGGCCGCCGACCCGCGTCGTCCGCGGAACACCGAGAGGGAAGATCAGCCGGCCGCCCATCGCCAGATTTTCGATCCAAGGGGCGGCAGGGTGGGGGATAGCGAAATTTACATAGACGACGTCGGTAGGCTCTTTCGGCCAGCCGCAACCGTTGTCGTGCACGACGTCGACGTTCTCTCGGTCGGAGAGATTTTCCCTCGCCCTCTCGGCGAGCGCCGCATCGTATTCGATTGCCGTCACGCGGCCGTCAGGGCCGACAAGCTCGGAAAGGATAGCGGAGTAGTAGCCGGCGCCGGCGCCGATGTGGGCAACTTTTTCGCCTTCGCGAGGTGAAACGAGATGGAGCCATCTGGCGTGCAGGGACGGACTGCCGTTGTTGACGCCACGTTCCTCGTCGAGCGCCACGACGACGTCCTGATAGACGAGGGCCGGGTCGCGCTCGCGAATGTAACTCAAAGGTGACCAAGGCGTGAGGATGCGCCACCCCGCCGGTCCAAGGAATTTTTCGCGCGGAACGCAGGCGAATGCCTCTTCGAGGCGTTCATTGCCGGAGGCGCTTGCAATGGTCAGCATCTGGCGCGCGTAGACGCGACGCAGCTCGCGGAGTTCCATTTCGAGTTCCTGGCCGCTTGCTTTCGCCGGCGTCGAGCTCAATCACGCCGGGTTTCGGGCGGGCCTATCTTAGCCGGATCGATGCGCGATCTGTATGGCCGTTGGCATCAATCACCGTCAGTTTGGCAAAGCCGGGGCTTGTCGGCCGCCACGTCGCTTCGCGGGTGTGGGCATCGGATTGAATGGGCTTGCCGTCAATGAGCCAGGTAAGGGGCAGGGCGCCGCCGTCGGCCTTGAGGACGAGAGGCTCGCCGTCGAGATCGGTTTCGGCGATCTCGGACTGATCGGGGGGAAACGAGATCAGCACGGGCGGCTCGAGGAATTTTCCGGCAACCGGGTCGTCGCCCGGATCGCGCCAGCGCTTGAGCGGCGCCGGCAGATCAGCGTTCGTTGCTCGAATAACATTGGCGGGAGCCGACTGCAGCGGCGCGCGCGGTCCGGCGATGCGCTCGAAGGCGTCGAACAGGATGGGCGCAGCGGCGCTCCGTCCCATCAAGCCCGGAATGCTCGAATTGTCGGGGCGTCCGACCCAGACCGCGATGACGTGGCGGCCGTCGTAGCCGATGGCCCAGGCGTCGCGATAGCCGTAGGACGTGCCGGTCTTGTAGGCGAAGCGACCGCCCTTGGCGTTGAGCGGCGGTGGCGCGTCCTTCAGAATGTCCGTCACGTACCAAGCGGCGAGCGGGGACATCAGCCTGTGGGCGTTGACCAGCGGCTTGACGTGCGTCGCTCCCCAGATCTTGCCGCGCTCGTCGTATCGGTGGGTCAGCGTGATGCTGTCGCCGCCGCGGGCGAGGCTCGCATAGAGCTGGGTCAGCTCTTCGAGCGTCAGGCCGGTGCCGCCGAGGGCCATGGCGAGCGTCGGTTCGGACTTGTCGGGAAAGCGCGCGGTCACTCCGGCGCGGCGGAAGCGGCCGGCGAGCTTGCCGGGTCCGACGCGGGCCAAGACACGCACGGCTGGCACGTTGAGGGATTGATCGAGCGCTTCGCGCATGGAGACGGTGCCGTGATAGCCCTCGTCGAAATTCTTCGGCGCATAGGTTCCGAAGCGCACAGGCCGGTCTTCGATCAGCGTCTCGGGATGGGCGAGACCGGCTTCAAAGGCGAGGCCGTAGATGAAGGGCTTGAGCGTCGATCCCGGCGAGCGGATGGCGGTCGCCATATCGACTGCGCCCTGACGTGCGACATCCATGTAGTCGGCCGAGCCCACCTCGGCGAGGATCTCGCCGGTCTGGTGATCGGCAACGACGATCGCGGTCGAGACGTTATCGCCGAGCGTTCTTGCGTGCTCCACGGCGAGGCGTTCGAGATTTTGCTGCAGGTTGCGGTCGAGGGTCAGCTTGATGACGCTATCGTTCGGATGAGCGGCGACTTCGCTTTCGGACAGATGCGGCGCGAGGAAGGGAAAAGCATAGCGGACGGTCGGGATGCGCTCGGTCTTTGCTCGTTCGGCTTCGGCCGTCGTGATGACATGGGCCGCCGCAGCACGGGACAGAACGCGGTCGCGGGCCCGGCGTGCGGCATCAGGATTGCGGTCGAGACGGCGAACTTCGGGCGATTGGGGAAGCGCGACCAGCAGTGCGCATTCGCCAAGAGACAGGCGCCGAGGCTCCTTGCCGAAGTAGGCGAGCGAGGCGGCCCTGACGCCTTCGATGTTGCCGCCGAAGGGCGCAAGGCGAAGATAGAGCTTCAGAATTTCAGTCTTCGACAAGGCCCGCTGTAGCTCGATGGCGCGTGCCATCTGGCGGAGCTTGCCGCCGGGCGTGCGCTCGTGCTTGCCATCGAGCAGGCGCGCGACCTGCATCGTCAGCGTCGAGCCGCCGGAGACGAGACGGCCATGACGGACCATCTGCAGGACGGCGCGGGCGACGGCTTTCGGATCGACGCCGTGGTGGCTGTAAAAGCGCTTGTCTTCGAACGCGAACAGCATCTTCAGGTAATGCGGATCGACGTCCTTCGGGTCGAGCGGCAGGCGCCACTTGCCTTCCGTCGTCGTGAAGGCGCGCAGCAGGCGATCGTCGCGATCGACGACCGTTAGAGAGACGGCTTTGGCATCTTCGAGCGGCAACGGCCCGGCGTCGGCGAAGGCTTTGACGTAAAGACCGTAAGCACCGCCCGCCGAGACGAGCAGCGCCAGTCCCGCGGCAATCGTCAGGCGCCGCCACTTCATGTTCCGCTTCACGAAGTGCCGGAGGAGGGTGGCTGATGCTGGAGGCACAGACGGCTCATCACCCCCGCTCCGGCCCTCACCCTGGGTGGGGGAGGTTTGGAACAACGCGGATCTCATACGTTTCGCGAGAAGCCACAGCCTCACGTCGCGCTACTCCTTTGCCGTAACCGTGAGCGTGCCGGCGGCTGAGCGGGCGTAACGCTCGGGCCGGTACATATCCTCGACGGTTGCCGCCGGGTGGACGAACGTACCTGGGTTCACCGCGCGGACGATGTAGGCGAGTGTTGCCGTCACCGCCGGAGGTTTCGTCTGCGTTGCACTGTCCGGCAGCACGACCGTGCCGTTGTCCGGCGTCTCGACTAAGTCCTGGTTCACGCCTTCCACCGAGCCGTCGCTGCTCGTCGAACTATCCGACGATGTTCGCACGTTGGCGAAGTTGAAGGCCGCAACGAAGCGATCGTCGCGGAACTCCGTGTGCTCGGGCTCGGCCGTCGACTTCAGCCATGAGAGACCCGAGATCGCGCCGCTGTCGACGAGATGCGGGTTCTCGATCTCGAATCCGGCCGGCAGGCGGTCGACGACCATGACGCGGCCGCTCGGATCGTCCGACGTCACCTTGACGGTGATGACGAAGCGATCGTTCTGCTTCACGTCCGACTTGCCGCCGTTGAGGCTCGCGAGATCGATCTTCTTGCCGTCGACAGTGTAGGCCTGACGCTCGATCTTGAAGCCTTTCGAGGCTGGTGGCTCCGGTGTGAGCGCGGCACCGATGACTGAGATCACGGCATCGACGGCGGTATCGCCATTATTCGTGATCGTCAGAGCGCCGTCCTTCAGTTGAGTTGGCGACAGGCCGCGAAGCAGCGGACCGTTGACCGGCTTGCCGTCAACCGAGAGCGTCGTCGCCTTCACCTCGTCGTTCAGGGCTTTGGCTGCGAGCAGCATCCAAGCCTGTTCCTGCGTCGAGGTATAGCTGCGGGTCTCGTATGCCTTGGCAATGACGTTCGCGAGCTTCGGCTGCTCGGCGCGAGCGACGCCGGTTTCGGCAGCAAGCGTTACAAGAGCGGCGCCGTCACGAAGCGTCGAGCCGTAGTCGCTGCGATAACCAGAGTCCGGTGTGTCGGGCATTGCTGCGAGGGCAGAAGCAAACGTCCGCTCCGCACGCTCCTTGTCACCCATCATCGCCAGCGCGGCGCCGATCTGCGCTTTTGCAAGCGGCGTCGAAAAGCGTCCGATGCGCTCGTCGGCGTAGTAACGCAGATCGCCGACAGGCGCGCGGCCGTTGCGGGCGAGGACGTAGAGTGCATAAGCACGATCCTCGCCGCCTTTCTCGAAGTCTGAGGCGTAGGCGATGAAGTTCTGCAGCTTGTCGAGGGCGCGGTTGAAGCCCTCACGCGGCACGTCGTAGCTCGCTTCCTTGGCACGCGTCAGGAAGTCCGTCACGTAGGCCGTCAGCCAGAGATCGGCGTCGGATGGACCCCAGACGCCGAAGGCGCCGGTCGAGTCCTGCATTTCAAAGACGCGGGCGATTGCGGCTTGCACGCGTTCCTTGAGCGCCTTGTCCTCGGCGAGGCCGACTTGGGCTGCGACCGCATTGGCGACGACGAGCGGCATCGCGCGTGACACCGTCTGCTCGGCGCAACCGTAGGGATAACGGTCGAGTTGAGCCAGTAGCGTCGGCACGTCGAGGCGAGCGGCCGGTCCGACCGACAGGTTGATGCGCGTCCGCGATGGGATCAGATCGTAGGCCAGATCGCTCGATACGCTGAGCTTGCCGCCGGCTTTCAGCGACGAGATCGTCGTGCGCTTGATGTCGCCGGCGGGCGGCAGAATTTCGAACGTCATCTCGCGCTTGACGACGATGTCGTTCGGCCCGGTGACGACGGCTTTGAGCGTCAGAGGGCCGAGGTCTGTCGGCTTGAACGCGATGCGCTGCATCGTGCGTTCGCCGGTTTTGAGATCGGCCGTCTTGTCGGCGATCGACGTCAGCGTCTCGTTCGAATCATCGCCTTCCTTCTTGGAGAGCGCGATCTTGTAAGGCGCCGCAGGGCCATCGACGTTGTGCACGCTGAAGCCAAGGTTGACCTCATCGCCGAGCGTCATGAAGCGCGGGACGGCGACGGTCAGAGCCACTGCGTCACGCACGATCAGATCGCCCGAGCCGTGGCCGACCTTATCCTTGCTCCAGGCAACCGCCATAACGCGGACAGTGCCGTTGAAGTCGGGAAGATCGAAGTCGACGCTTGCCGTACCGTCCTCTTTTACTCGGACGAGGCCCGAGAAAAGCGAGACGACAGTTTCGACTGTGGGATTGCCCTGCATCGCCGCGCCGCCATCGCCGCCCGAGCGGAGCTTGCCGCGGTCAGCGTGCATGCCGTCGATCAGCTTGCCGTAGAAGTCGCGGATTTCGAACGACAGTTTCTGCTGCTGCGAGAACCAGTTCTCAGGTGCCGGGGTCTCGTAGCGCGTCAGATTGAGGATACCAAGGTCGACAGCCGCGACGACGACGCGAGCGTCTTCACCCGGCGCCAGGCCCTCGACCTTCAGAGGTATGCTGAGCTTGCTTCCGGATTTCACTTTCTCCGGAAGTGTCACGGCAACCTTCAAGTGCTTGCTGCTTTGGTCGATCGGGAGCCAGCGGACGCCGATGGCGCGGCTCGGCATGCGCTTCTGCGATTCATCCATCGGGCGATAGAGGATCGCCGTCGCGTAGGCGCCCGGGCCCCAATCGTCGGAGACGGGAATTTCGATTTCACCGCCGCCCTTCGCGATCTCGACTTCCTTCATCAGGTGCAGGCTTGTGCCGAGGACGGTGATCAGCGCTTTGCCGCCGAGCTTAGAAGCTATGCGCAGCTTCGCCGTCTCACCGGACTTATAGCTGTCCTTATCGAGCGCAACGTCGAGCTGCTCGGGGCTGTCGATGTTTTCGCCCGTCGTGTGCCAGCCGGCGTTGAAGAGGACGCTGGATGCAGGTCCATCGGCGTCGTTCGAGGCGACGTCGAGGCGGTAGCGACCCCACTGGATCGGCTGCGAGATCTTTGCGGCGCCGTCGGCGGTGACAGCGAGCGGGCCGCTGCCGATCTTGCGCTTCACGGTCACGGCTTCATACGTCCACGAGCCGTCGCGGCGGTACCACTGCCAGTTCGTGTCGAGACGCGTCAGCGTCCAGGTGAGATTGCTGTTCGTTTCGGCTTTGCCGTCGGCGCCGAGAAGCACGACGTTGAAGTCGGCGTTCTGGTCCTCGGCCGCGGTGAAGTTGTCGAACAGCGGCTTGATGCCGATGCGCTCGAGCTTCAGATCGACGGGCAGCGTCAGGTTACGCTCGATGGTGCGACCGCCATCCTCGCGGAGCTTGACGGTAATCGCGGCTTCGAGAGGCTTCGGCGTTTTAGGCATTTGCGGCAGGACGATCGGGATCGCGGCCTTGCCGTCCTTGTCCATCGCGAGGTTGGCTTCGAGCGGCTGGCGCGCGGGGTTCACGAGCTCGTCTGCCTGTCCGAAGACGTAACCAGCGTAGCCAGGCACGTCCTTGTTCGAAGCCTTGACGACGACTTCGCCTTCAAGACCGAGCCCGGCAGCGGGCGGGCCGTAAAGATAGCGGCCGTCGGCGTTGACCGTCTGGTTCTCATCGGGGGATAGCGCCGGAATGTTTGCCGACAGCGTCATGTCGAGACGTTCCGGCACGAAGTCTTCGACGAGGAAGCTTCTCTCGGCGATCGCGTCGGCCTTCGGGTCCGTGTAGAGCCGGAGGCGCCATGTCCCGGACATCGCGGTCTTGGCGAGCGGCACGGTCAGCGCGCGGCCGCCGAGGCCTTGATCGTTCATGACGAGGCGTCCCTGCTCGACGCCGTCGGGACGGAAGACGATCAGCGTCGTCGGCACGGACGAGGCTTTGCCGAACTGATCGCGGACGAGCGCGGTGACGTTGACTTCCTCGCCGGCGCGATAGACGCCGCGCTCGGAATAGACGTAGGCGTCGACGGGGCCGACGGGATCGCGACCTTGAACGCCGCGGTCAGAAAGGTCGAAGGCGTTGAGTGTCAGGTCGAGGAAGGCATATTCACCCTCGCCTTTCTGCGCGACGAGGATCGCGGGCGCGGTGCCGCCTTCGCCTTTCGTTATGGCAGCGTCGAACTTTGCATAGCCGCGCTCGTCTGTCGTTGCCGTCGCCAGCACTTCGTTGTTGCGGGCGATCAGCTTGACGGACGTTCCGACGACGGCTGTTGCGTCGCTCAGCGACCGGACGAGGGCGTGGACGCCATCGTTGCCGGTGAATGCCGTGAGGCCGAGATCGGAGACGATGAACCACTGCGTCGCGCGCTCGTAGCTATCCTCTTTCATTTTCTCGGAGGGCTTGGCAATCATGACGTAGACGCCGGGCTCGAGCTTTCCGGTGGCATCGGTCACGGGGACTGCGGTCGACACTTCCTCGTTGAGCTTGGAAGTAATATCCATCTGACCCGCGTAGACCTTGATGCCGGAGCGATCGCGGATGTTGTCGACGTCATAGCTCGACAGCTGGCGCTGCATGTCGCCCGACTGAAGCGTCGTCGCCAAGCCGCGGTCGCCGATGCGGTAGACTTCGACATCGATCTTATTCGTGTTGGTCGTGATGACGGGGATGCCCTGCTGACCGCGCGCGGGTAGCACATAGGCTTTGCCGCCGAAGCGGACGAACGCCGACCGGTCGGGTACGTAGACGGCGATGTCGGAGGTTTTCAGCAGCGTCTCGCCGATGTCGGAGGGAAGACCGGCGCGAATCTGGACTTGGTAGCGCTCGCCGTACTTCAGGCCTTCGAGGCAAAGCTGCTTGCCGTCTTGCACGAGGTTCTGCGGGTCCTTGCCGCCAACGGAGATGAACTTCGCCACGTCCGTCTGCGTGCGCGAGAGGTCTTCCGAGAATTGGAGGCAAAGGCGCGGCGGCGTCGCATCATTGTCTGTCTTGTAGTCGGTCATGCGGAAGCCGTACTCGCCCCGAAGACGGTCGTACATTTCGCGCGTCGTCTGATCGTCGGCGAGAGAGAGGCTGAGGCTCAATGCGTCGATGGCCGGGCGCCAATAGGAACGCGCTTCGAGCGTGCGGCCGAGGACATAGAGCGCGTGCGCCTTCTGCGCGTCGTCGGCAGCGCGCTGATATCCGCGGTAGGCAGCGCCGGACGCATAGATCGGAAGATCGTAGCGCTCGCCGCCTTGAGGATCAGGTTTGATCGCGAGCAGCGCTTCGGCGAGCCGCGTCCAAGCGGCGGAATCCTTTTCGTCAGCCGCAACGGCGTTGGCCAAGCTTCTCGATGCCGCCCGCGGGTCGGTCGCAAAAACTTTTTCCGCTTCGGATTTGAGCGCGGCGGGCGTCTTGCCGTCGGGTTTCCAATTGGCTTTGAGATACGCTTCGTAGCGTTTGGCATCGGCGGCGATGCCCTGATGCAGGAATGGCTTCTCGGTCGCGCCAGCGCCCGTGAAGGTCGCCAGCATCAGAGTGAGAACCACTGCAAGGCGCGCGAGGAAAAGCATTGGATGGCATCCTGTGTGAGTGCCTGACGATCAGAGCGCGCGAGCGGCGCACGATACGCCCCTCAGCTTAGCTCGAGCGGAGTATCGCTATCCGGCGATTGCTGCAAAGCCCAACAGGGGCCAACGTCCGAAGCGCGGCGGTAAATTTCGAAATGCCGGTGCTTGCACGTTCTTGCGGCCTTTTTCTCAAAACCTCATGTCGCGGGAATATATCAGGGTCTGAAGACCCGGGGATAACTTCTGCACTTCGTCATCCCGGCGCAGAGCCTGCCCCGGCGGAGGACGGGGCTGGGACCCGGGTAAGCTTCAACGCCGGGAGAAGGGCGCACAAATATCGTCCTCGGCATGAAGCCGAGGACGATGCGTTGGTTAAGGGCGATCGCCTTTTAGTGGCGGTGATTGCGCGGCAGCTCGTTCTGATCGTCCGATTGTGCAGCGATGATCTCGGGCGAGACGCTTTCAGACTTCAAGAGCTTCAAAGGACGTCCGCGCTCCCAGAGTTTCTCGAATGATGCGCTCGCGAAGACGCTCTTGTTGAGATCGTTCGGATGGTAAAGCTCGAAGGCGTCGCGTTTCGTCGGGTCACGGCGCAGGCAATCGCCGATCCAGACGTGGCCGCGGCCGACGACGAGCTGCTCATGGGCGGGCCCGAAACTCGGGTCTGCAAGGACGCGGACCTCGGCGCCTGCAATATCGAGCAGCGACGCGGTCGCTGGCTCTTCACAGTTTGTGTCGCAGATCAGGATCCTGATCCGCGCGTTTTCGGTATGCCTTTCCGACCAGGCGGCGTAAAGGCCTCGAGCGACAGGGCTGTCGGGATTGCGAACAAATAAAGTCACGTCATTATCACGCGTAGGGTCTTCAGCATGGGGAGCGAGGCCTTCCCCGATGAAGTCCTTGAGCCGTGCTTCCTTGTCCGTTCGAGCCACCATCATGAGACGCGAAGGCGAAGCGATGCGCATTTAAAAATTCCCATCTCTAGCCGGCACCGTTCAGAATATTGAACTGCCCCCCGCTGGGCATCCGGCCCGCCCATTAAACCAAGAAGAATGTTAAACAAGCGTTGCACGTCGGTTCGATTTGTGGCGAACGCCGTTATCTCTTTTTCTTTCCAAGCATTTTTCATTCGGCGGCCGGTGGCGCAATGCGCCGGATTAAGGCCCGATCATCGTCCGAGAGCTGATCTTGTGCCTCGGGGAGCCTATTTTGTGGGCCGTCTGCGATTACGCCCGCCTCGCCGGGGGCGCCCTGGACTTTCGTCCAACGCCCGTCGAATGCCGTCATGGCGGCCTTGAGGGATGCCGGGATCACGGCCTCGCTGACAGGCACCGAAAATGTCGCCGTCTCGCGTTTCAGGGTCACATGGGCGCGGGGTTCAGAGGGCGCCGCGCTGTCAGGGGCGTCGTGGGGCGTATCGCTCCGCGGCGCTGCATTGCGGGGGACCATGACCACGGTCGCGGTACGAAACTCCGGCAGCGGTGGCGGTGCGATATTGACCGTTTGAATCGTATTGCTGTTAGCGGCCTTGACCGTCACATCGGCCTCCGGATCAGGTTTCGGTGCGGGGCGGGGTACGCGCGGCGCTTGCGGGGCTATGGACGACGGCAGAGAGGGCTCCGGGCGATAGGCGTCGGCAAAAGGTGCATAGGGTCCAAAACGGGCAGCGTGATCGGGATCGATCGCCAGGTTCGGTCGCGCGGGCCGTATCTGGCGCTCGAATTTCGGAGTCACTATCGGCTCTTCGCGATCTTCGTATTGCGAAGCTGATGGAGGCGTTCGTGTTGTCGTTCTCGCCGCCTCGGAGGGCGGTGTTTCTGTTGCCGGTGCAGAAGGGGCGTGGTCGCGTTCATCGGTACGAGCGATGCTGCCGTCGCTTCTCTCAGCGCGGCGGGCGGCGCCCATCACGGCGCCGAGGATGATGTCGGACCAAGCGCCGTCGGTGAACTTGTAGACGCGAAAGGATTCCGAGCCCGCAAACTTCGAGCCCTGACGCTTCAAGCGTTTCTGGATGCTGCCCGTCGTCGGAAGCAATGTGCGCTTGAAAATCTTTTCCCGTTCGAAGCTGGCGAACAGATTGGCAAGAAGCTGTGCCTCGACGCGCAAATTTTCGCGCTCCGTCGGGTTCATCCGTGGCGGCGCATCGAGCGGAACGGCGACGTAGTAGTCGCCATTCATGTCGAAGACGACGTGGCGAAAGAGTTCGAAGTTTTCGCGGATCTGCTTGTCGCGGTGAATGTCGTTGAAGCGGGAGAGGATCTCGATCACGGGACCGCGCTCGGCGGCTTTCATCTTCGGCACCAGGCTGTCGAGGCGGCCGCCGGGGCGCTGGCCCATCGAGACGAGGAACAGGCACAGGTCCACGAACAGCGCGACTGCGAGGGGGACGTAGTCGCGCTTCGAAAGACCCGCCTCCTGGTCGTCGTCCAGGCGGTGCGCAGCACGCGCCGCGGCGTCGGGTGGGTTCTCGACCGACTGAATGGCTTTCTTCTGCAGTTCACGCAGCTCGTCGGCCGATGGCGGCATCTTGAAGGAGAGAAGCCCGTAGAATGACGCCGTCAGTCGGCGGAATGCTTCGATCGTCGCTTCGGAACCTTCGACGGCGGCGATCTCGGGCTTCTGCAACTCGGGCAGCTGATCGATCGCCGCGACGACGCCGCGAAGTGCCATCTGCAACTGCGGGTCCGGGCAGGAAATCGCGCCGTTCTTACCTTCGCCGAACGTGGTCCGCTCGGCGCGGTCGGCGAGATCGGAACGGATCTGGCGAAGCTGCGGATCGGTGCGGAAGGCGTTGAAGCCCGTCGCCGTCAGGTCGAGTTTGCGGCCGAGCGCGCGCATGAACTCGTTACGGGTGCCGGTCTTGGGATCGAACGTCGAAGCGTCGGCGGAGACGATTTTGGCGAGGTCGCCGTTCAAAGCTTCCATGTCGCCTTTGACGGCGCCAATGCGGGCCTTCACGAAATCGGACGCAAAGGAAAAGCGCTGCGCGTCGTCCTCGCGCATCTTGCGGCGCGGCCCGTCTCCGGGCTTCGAGTTCGGACAGGACGTTCCCTTCGTCTGCTCGAGCTCGGCCTTCGCGGTCGAGACTTGGGTCAGCTGAATCAACGTCGCTTGAAGCTGCTCGAGGCGGGTTTCGGCGCCGTGCAGCGAATTCTGCACTTGCGAAACGGCGCTTTCGGCGGAGCGTGAGGCTTCGCCGCGGCTTTCGAGAACTTTCCAGTAGAAGCCGAAGCCGAAGCCGATCGAGATCACCGACAGGAAGATGTAGCCGCCAGCGTAGAAGAGCTTGGTGATGAACGGATGCGGCCGGAACAGCTGATCGAGCAGCCAGATGATCATCGTCATCAGCATCGCGACCGAGAAGCCGACGATGACGCGATGGACGAGCGGCAGATCGCCCATGTTGGCTTCGATCAACTCGAGCATACCGACATAGGTTGCGACCCATGAGAGCGCGCCGAGCCCGAAGATCAAGATCGCACGTTTCCAGTCGCGCGGCGGCTTCTGCGGAGCGACGTCGTCGCGCGCATCCGCGTAGAGACGCATCGAGCCCGTCCCGCGCCCAGGACTATCCAGATTCATCGCCGCCAACCCTACCCAAGAGAGACGCGTAAGATTCGTGGGCAGTCGGCGTTTTTGATGTTCCAACTGCGGCTGGCGGGTGTCCGAGTGTCGGCGGATTTTCAGCGGCGGGGTGAATAGGAGATGTCAGCGTTATCTTTAGCATCGTCATGCCGACGAAGGTCGGCACCCAGGCAGCGAGCCGTGAGGATGGCGTTGAAGCTTGCCTGGGTCCCGGCCTTCGCCGGGATGACGCCGGGGGCTAGTTCGCCGTCAGAGTGCGGAGCTGCTCGTCGGATGGCGAGCGCTCGCGAGGAGTTGTGCCTTCGCTGGCGACGGTTCGCGTGCCGGCCCCGAGACTTGCGAGCGGCGCAACGCGGTGGAGGGGCAGAAAATCGCGGCGCGGATTTGCTTTTGCATGATCGGCAAGCTCGTGGAGCAGCACGTCGAGCAAGGGCGCTGCAATTTGGGCTGCGTGCAGATCGCGGGCCCACGGCCGTGACGCGGTTCCGGTGCCGACGAGCACGACATAGGAATAGGCGGCACCGTTATTGAACTGCAGGCCGCCGGAAGCCCAGGTATCGACCGTGGCGTTCGGGTCGAGCGAGACGGAGGTTCCGGTCTTGGCAAAATGGAGCCGCAGATCGCCGCGGCGGCGGGCGCACCATTGGCTGAGGCTCTTCAGGGTTCCGTAGGACTGGCCGCCTGTTTGATAGCAAAGCGGCGCTTCGAGCAGCGATCGTATCAGCCAAACCGCGCTCGGTCTGATCAGCGATTTCGGGATGATCGCCGGGCGGGCCTCCGCCGTGATGCCGGCGCCGCCTTGGCCCTTCTGCGTGTAGTCATAGGCAGCGACCAACGTCGGCGGCCTGATGGGCTTCGTGCCGCGCCCTATAAGCGACGCGAGAATAACGCTCGACATGAAATGGATGCGCCGGGGTGCGGCCGCGATTTGCCCAAGGACGACGGCGGTCGAAGGCGGCGTGCCGCCAAGTTCGGCTGAGGGCGGCATCGTGAAGCCGAAGCCATCGATCAGGCGCTTGATCGGCGCTTGGCCGAGCTGGGCACCGCGGTTGATCAGCGGTGCATTGAGCGAGCAGGCGAAGGCGACGATGGCCCTGCGATTTCCGACGCTTCCGCCCTTTGCGCAGGTGTCGAGGCCCTGCGCGGGCGCTTGCGGGTCGGAATAGAGACTATCGGCGGAATCGCGACCTTGGTTGGCGAGCGCGACGGCCAAGATCATCTTGCCGGTTGAAGCAACCTGACGGCTTTCACGCGTCGGGTCATAAAGACCATTGTCGGAGCGGCGAGCGGGCAGCGAGCCAAAGTACGCAGCCGTTTCGCCGGCCTCGTAGTAGCGCACGATATTGCCGTTACCGTCGGCGGCAACGACGATGACGTTCGGCAGGGCTTTGTCGGCCGTCACCTTTTTCGGATCGAGCGTATAGGCGGGATCGATGCGCGACGCCCATTTGGCATCGAGCGTGGCGAGCGCGCCGTCGACCTTCTCGCGAAATGCCAAATTTTCGCCGATGTCGAACGTCGTCGTCACGCCTCGCACGTAATCACGCCAGCTGAAGCCGTAGCTTTGCTTCATTTCCTCGCGGATGCCGAAGCGGGCGGCCGGGAGCAGCAGGTTGGCGCGGATCATGGGGTTCGCTTCGGCGCGCTTCACCTGATCGGGGACGAAGCGTTCGAGCGCTGCTTCGAGCTTCGGCTTCACCTTCGGATCGGGCGGGCCGCTGGCCAGCGCCATCAGCTCGAAGACAACCTTCTTCTGCTCGGCTTCATCAGTGATGAGCTTTTCCGCGCAGGTGCGGGCACGGACCTCGGTGATATAGCGCCAGCGGTCGAGGCGGACGGCATTCAGCCGGTCGTTGCCTTCGAGCAGGATGATCGGCTTGTTAACCGCTGAGGCGAGCACGAATTGCTCGGCAGTTGAGAGGTCCTTGGCTTCCTTGCCGAAGACGACCTGGCTCGTCACCTCGACGCCGTGAAGCGGCTGGCCGCCGGTGCGTTGCGCCAGCCAGATGTGGTTCGCCGCCCATTGCTTCAGAAGCGTATCGTCGCCGTCGCGCGTCAGCTCGCGATAGATGACCGGCGCAAGCCACCATTCGCCGAGCTTCCGCCTGAGCTTTGTAATGCCGCTCTCGTTGGGGCTCGGCGGGGTTTTGTAGATCACGCGGGCAAACTGCATCGGCAGTGTCGAGCCGCCGACGCCGAGGCTCGGACGCCGCGCCGCGATGGAACGCGTGATCGTCGTCAGCGGAATTTTCAGGACCCCGATGAGGTCGATGCCGAAGGGATTGAGCGGGCCGCCAAGGTAGCGGTCCTCATGATAGGAGAGGCAGCGCCAGTATTGCTCCGGCACCTCGCGCACGGGGATCGACTTATGATCGGGATTGGCGACGTAATCGCCGAGAGCGATAGCGCTGTCGGTGTAGTTCACATCGCGCAGGCTATCGAGGCGCGGATCGAAAGTGCCCACGAAGCTCCCCTTGGGATCGTAGATCGCGGTCGCCAGCCAGCGCTCGGCGTCATAGCCGAGCTTGTCATGCATTGAGAGGTCGCCGACGTAGCCTCTGATCGGCGCGGCGATGTAGACGAGAACGAGCGCAAAGAGGACGTAGAGTATTGCACCGGTGAAGAGGTGGCGTAGTGGCCCGAGCTTCGGATTGAAGGCTATGGCCAGCATCAGCCAACGCACCAAGCGGCGCGGAATCCAAAGACAGAATTCCGCCAGGGCGGTCAGATGCCGCAGGAAACGTAACATCGCTGTCGCAAAGCCGCGCTAATGCCAACGCCGGAACGGGCGGCGGCTAAGCGACAGACATAGTTGAGCTTTGAGGCGTCAACTCAGCGAAGTCACGGCAGCTTCTGCTCCGAGATACGGCAAATATGCGGCCAACGCGGGCAGCCTACGCTGCCAGCGCTCACGCAGCTTCGTCTCCCGGCAATTTAAGGTTTGCCGAGACTCAGAAATTGTTCATGAGAATGAAAAGGCCAACACCGACTGCTGGTCCGATGAGCGCCGCCACGACCATCATGACGAATGGTTTCGCCATCATAACACTTTACCCCGCACTGAACTCTTAAGTTCACTCCACTGTTACGCGCGGCCCTAATCGATGTTTCGACCGGTTTGCCCCCTCGGTCGCTACACCTCAACCCGCTGAAAGGAGCCGCCTCCAATCAGCGTCGCTAAGCATAACCCCTTACTCTCAGCGCAAATAGAATACAGCTTTGTAAAAAAACTTGACAGGGCCTACGAGGTATTTGCAGGCCTGGGCGTAGAAACAGGATCACATAGCTTAACCGCGTTAACCAACACGGTAATGCGTAAGTTCCGGCCCGCCGAACCTTCCAAATATATAAATTATATCAGGCATCTAAGTTCGCCAGATACGTCGGCCCGTGCGTTCGCGTCGACAACTACTGGCAATGCACCATCACAGAATATGTCGTGGCTTGAAATGCGAATTGAAGTCTAACGAAGGTCGAATAGGCGCAATTGCCGTTCGTCGGTGCCGCGCGTTTCAGCAGCCAATTGCTCAATGCGATCGAAAGGCACCTGCTCGGCGGCGATCAGAGACCGCTGCGCCTTCATCGGCCTTACGAGGCCTTCCTGTACGAGATGGAATTCGCCGACGGTCTGGCCCGGAAGGGCGGTTGCCGGGTCGAGACCGGATTCCGACTGGAAGGCGGCTTTAAGCTTCCGCAGCGCCGTGTCTTCACGAACGCGACCGATGAACCAGCTCGTGATCTGATCGCGGCTCTTATAGTCGAGGTCGCCCGGAGACTGCGTCGCGAGCATCATGCCGAGTCCGGCGGAGCGGGCGCGCTTCAATAGGCTTTGCAGCGGCTCGGCCGTCGCGGGTTTGGAATTCGCGGGAATATAGAGATCGGCTTCGTCGAACATGACGACGGCCTGCAGCTCGTCGTTCGGGTTGCGCTGGCAGAAGCGGAGCGCTTCCGACAGGAACTGCGAGACCCAGAACAGGATGTTCTCGTTGTCGCCGAGGAAGCCGGTGTAGATGACCGAGAGGCGCGTACGGTTCGGCCTCTGATAGCGGCCGAGGCCGAGCAGGCTTTCCATGCGTAGGCTTTCGCCGCCGCCTTCGAAGAGCGCGGCGTTGCGCAGGCGAAGTGAATCGAGTTGCGCCACGAGATCGCGGCGAAGCTTACCCGACGGGTCCATACGCTGGGTCTGGTCGGTCAGCTCCGGGTGCTCGTCCTCGAGAAGATGGATTAGGTCGCCGAGCGTGACTTCGCTGGTCGAGAGCGAGCCAAGGATGCGAAGGGCGACCGCGAGAACGCCCGATTGCTTCTGGTGCGTCGCCGAGTTCTTCAGATGCAGCATCTCGCCGAGGGCGGCGGCAGACAAGTTTGCCAGAAGCTGCTGTTCATGGTCGGGCAGCTCGTTGATGCCGTTCGGCAGCAGCGTGATCGAGATCGGCCGGCCCGAAGCGCGGCCGGGCGTATAGACGGCGACGTCGATGGCATCGGCGAGCTTTTCGCGCTCGGCGCGGCGGTCGGGCGTCTCGCTGTCGTTGGCGCGCCAGACGTCAGGGTTGGCGTAGCTCGCGAGATCGCCCTTGCGGTCGATCAGGACGGCGGGGACGCCACGAAGAAGCAGCTGCTCGATGAGCGACAAGGCAAGGGTGGTCTTGCCCGAACCCGAACCGCCGAGGAACGCCGCGTGCCGCTTCAGGACGCTCTTGTTCAAAGTCACGGGACGGCCGCGATTTCCCTTTTCGCCGCCGGCGAGAATGCTGGCGCCGTAGCTGCCGTTCTCGTCCAGGATGACGGACATCGGCAGGTCATCGTCGTTCGCGGGCAAACCGGAGTCGTCGGCATTGCCGCCCGCGGCGCGTGCCTGCTCGGCGGAAAGCGCGTTAAAGCCGTCCAGCGATGATTGCGGGTCGTCCATCTCCTTGGCGACGAGCCGCGGCACAGGACGGCCGAGAAGATCGAGGCGCAGAAGATGCGTGATCGATATGAGGCTCGACAGCGGCTTCGCGCCTTCGAGCCATTGTGCCATGCCGGCATCGCCGCGATGGTGAGCGGTGAACTCGCGCACCGTCATCATGCGCTCCCACTCCGGGATCGGCACGAGAAGCTGGCGGCCGCCGCCGTCGCGGAATTTGCGGAAAGCCTGCGCGGTCTGGTTCTTTTTATTCGGCGGGAAGTCGCTGGCGCGCAGCATGAAGCAGGGCTTGCCCTGCATCGCGGTCAGCACTTTGTCGAGCTGACGCTTCAAGCCGCCGCCCTGCGTCGGACGATTGCAGAGGAAAACGCGCACGTCATTGGCGAAACCGGTGCGGTGGCGAACCGTCAGGTCGAAAGCGGGTAGATCGTCGCCAAGCTCCAGGCGCTTCACCGTCACCTCGATGGCGCGGCCCCATTCGTCGCGTGCAAGCAGAAGCGCGGCAGAGAGAACGTCGACTAGCTCCTGATCGTCGGCGGGCATTTCGGCTTCGCTCTCGTTGGCGAAGCGCTCCCACATCTCGCGGAACTGCACGGCCGAGATCGTCGAGGGTGCTTCGTCGTCGGAGCTGCCGAAGCCAATCGCTTGGCCGAGAGCCTGGGCGAGCGTTGAGATGAATGATGGCTTCTCCGGCTCCGGCTCGCGCTCGTCGCCCTCGGTCGAGGTAGCCTCGCGGAGGCGCGACTGCGCGTGCTCCAGGAGGCGGCGCGTCGAGAGGCCGCCGAATTCCTCGAAGAACTGGGGTCCGAAGAATTGCGAAGCGTCCGGGAAGCTCAAGCCGCCGCCGCTCAACTCCGACTGGTAGGCGAGACGCTTTGAAATGATAAGGCGGGCTTCTTCCGGCGTCCGGCTTTCGCGCAGCAGGACGGGCCCCGACTTCTCGATGCGGTCGATGTAAGATTGCGCGACGAGGCTGCGTACCTGACCGTAGAAGTCTTCGAGGCACGATATGATGATGATTGCGTTGGTCAGGCGGTTCGCGATCTGGATGAGATCGCGGACGGCGCGCTGAAAACGATCCTCAGCATTGTCGAAGAAACGCAGGTCCTCGACCTGATCGATGCAGAAGACCAGCGCGGCACGGTCGACGGTCCAGACGAGTGCTCCGATCGCGGCGATGATCTCGAAGGCGCGGTCTTCACCGTCATTCGGATCAAGAGCGCTGACGGCTTCGTGTGCGATCGGCGTCAACTGACGGCCGTTGAGATATTGTCTGATGCGCTGATCGATGCGCGGATCGCGGCGCTGCAGATAAAGGAGTGCGCGCACGATGTTGATGTCGAGTTCGCGAGTCTGGAATTTCTCGCAGGCGACGATCTGGTCGGCGAGACGCAGGATCAATCGCGCAAGCTGCTTGTCGTCGAGCGTCGCGTCGCGGAGCTTGTCGAGATCTTCCGACGAGATGACCTCGGAATCGAGCACCATGCGGTTCGTCAGCCGCGACAGTGCCGACTCTCCGAAACGGTCGGGGTCGTAAGGTTTTTCGAGAGAGTGGACGAGGCGGCGCAGATAGAAGTCGGCGTAGTTGTGCACGTCCGGCGTCATCTGCGCGTAGCCGAAGTAGCTCTGGCCGCTGCGATGAGAATCGGTGCGCAAAGCGCGCAAAAGATGGGTTTTTCCCGCGCCCGATTGGCCGTGGAACAGCAGGATGCGGTCCTGCACGTGATAGCCGCGGCCTGACGTGACCGTCGTCAGGAGGTCGTTGAATTTCCGGCGCGCCTTGGCGTGAATTTCGGGCACGTCGACGGGATCGGCCCGCCAGAGGTCGTCTTCCCAGGTGATCGAGTGCTCGAACGCCTCGCTCAGCTTATCGGGAGCGAGCGAAGTTGCAAAACTCGGCTGTTTGAGGGAAGCGCCTTCAACACCCATTTCGAACCGGAATGCCTTTAATCTTGAACGCGCACAAAGTGCCAGACGGTGTTCTTGTAGAGGATCTTCGAATCTTCGAGCAATTTGAGATCGCGACCGTCTTTGAGATCAGCGGTCGCCAGTTCGAGCTGGCCCGATCGATGGGCTTCCGCGAGCATTCCCTTGAACGCAATCTCGGATAAACTCCAGTCGGGCCGCGCGTTGCGAATCGCCTTCCATACCAAAGAGATAAACGCCTTCCGGTTGCCTGGCCAGCCCTCCGCGACAGGTCGTGCCGCCTCGACAACGGCATGACAGAATTCAGGCATGTCGGGAGGAGAGGCAACTCGGGGCGGCGGTGGCTGGGTTTCGTCGAGCGGCGCGCGGTCGTTCGCGGGCTTCGGCGTCGGCGCGCGTGTGGGCCGCCGTTGCGGCTCTTGGCGTTGCGGACGCGCGAGCGGCGCGCGCCCGCTTTCGTCCTTCGGCACCAGGAGTGTGCGCAGGAGAGCAAGTTCGAGCGGGGCCAACACCGGTTCGCGGGCGCCCGCTATTTCACATGCAAGCTGGACAATCAGCTTGCCGTCGCTTGCGATCTCGCGTGGCTCCTTGAAGAGCTGACCGGCGAGAAGCCTTCCCGGTTTTGCCGGCAGTCCGGCGCCTTTGCTGAGGCCTGTCTTGATCTTATTGCCGAAGGCGCGTTCGAGGGCGACGACGGCGAGCTCGGCCCTAAGATCGGCGGGCGACATCACGCGCGTGGTCGGCTTGCCGAAATGATGCTGCAACACGAGTGCTGCGAGACCTTCGGCCCGCCCAATTGCTTTCCTGATCGATGGCGTGTCGCTCGCCGTCACAGCGCCAAGCACAAGAGCCGTCTTGACGTCGTTCCAGGTGCCGGGAAGCGTACGTGTGGCCGTCAGCAGCGCTCCCGCAATCTCCGCGCCCTTTGCGGTGGCCGTCAGCCGGCCTTTTGATTCAACTGTCAGTTGGGCGCCAGCGAGCGTACTGAGCGCCAACTCGGCGGAGCGGCGAAACTCCGCACCGGAGACCCTCGGGGCCAGCAACGGCGCGACGTCGCGTTGCAGGTCGGCGCGCGTCGCTCCGCCCGCGGCGATGCGCAGAAGCAAGAGGTCCCTGACCGTGAGGTGGTTTGAGGAACCAACCTCGGCCTTCAATTCAGATTGTCCGATGATTGCGCTCATCGAAAGTTCTCCTCGCGCGAATCAGATGCGCTGTCGCGACAACTTTGATGATTGGTCGAGCACTTCCAAGGGCCGCCGGGATTTGACCCACAGGGCTCGTCCGCTGCTCAAATACTCCGAGGCGCATGTGGCGTCAGCCTTTCGCCGCGCCGCGGTCAAAATCGCGACACGTTGTTGGCGCGAATATTGTGACGGGGCGGGGTCAGGGATCGTGAGGGATCCGGTGTGTATGAGTGGCTCTGATACGTCCCGGCGGCGCGCCATCGCGCATAGGTCGCGCTTCGTTAGCGTTAACGCCCAGTTAACGGATTTCCGGCAATGCTGAAATCAGCCGCACTTGTCGTGCCGGGAGTTGCCAAAATGTATCGCGTTGCGCTCACCGCCGGGCTCGTTACCGCTTTAGCCGGTTGCAGTCTCGGCTCGACGTCCTTCTCGCCGGGGTTCGCCGACCAGGAAACGACATCGTCCTTGTCTTCGTCTTCGTCGCCATCCTTCTCGCCGTCCGTGAAAAGCGTGGGTCTCGGTGGCGAGCCCTCAGCGCAGCGTGGCGTTCAGGTTGCCATGCTCGATAAGGCTCCTTCGGGCACTTACGAGAAAGCAGCGCGGGGCGTACTTTCCGATCGCGATTATTCGCGCACCTCGCTCAATTCCGAGATGGCCCGCGATATCATCAATGCTTACCGCAAGCAGCATGGATTGAAGGCGTTAAAGCTCAATCCGGAGCTGACGGAAGCTGCGAAAGCTCATTCACGCGATCTCGCGAAATGGGACCGCATCTCGCACTACGGTTCGGATGGCTCGAACCCATGGGATCGCGTCAAGCGCACCGGTTATAAAGCACGCCTAACCGCCGAGAACGTCGGGACAGGGCAGATCGACTTCAACGAAGTCATGAAGGGCTGGGAAGAGAGCCCCGGTCACAACAAGAACCTTTTGACGCCCGACGGCGAGCACATGGGCATCGCCCTGGTTCAAGATCCCCACACGGAATTCAAATCGTTCTGGACGCTGGTCATCGCCTCGCCGATGTAGTTTTTGGTCGGCGCTTGCGACGATTTTTGATTGGCGCCGGCGACACGCGTTCCGCGAGCCGGCCGCCGGCGCGGCATTGGCTCAGAACTTCGGCAGGTTATTCCAGATCGGCATCCGGATGCCGAGGCGGCGCCAGACGACGAGCGCGTTCAGCGATGCTGCCGCCATCAACGACAGGGCAGTGGCGCTCGCCGCTCCGATCATTCCGTAAGCCGGCACCAATGCGACATTAAGCGCAATGTTGAGCAACGCAGCCGAGAAGAGCACCGTTGCGCAGAGCTTCTGCTCGCCGAGCATGTTCAAAAGAAATTCGGCTGGCCCCATCGCGGAGCGGAACAGGAAGCCGATAACGAGAATGAACATCACCGGATAGCCGGCATCGAATTGCGGCCCGAACAGCCAAAGCAGCGGCTTTCCGAGCAAGAGGATGATCAGCGCACCGGCGAGAGATGGCCAGAACGTCCAGTTGACGGAATCCCTTACGAAAGCGCGCAAGCCGTCATGATCTCCGCGTGCTTTCAACGCCGCGAACTTGTGGGCAACGGCGCTGCCGACGGCGTAGTGCACGAACATGATGAGGGCCATCGTCTTGCCGGCCGCGAAATAGATGCCGACGTCGTTCGGGCTCATGAAGCGCGATACGACGAGGATGTCGGTATTCTGCAGGAGCAATTCGGCGGTCAAGATGACCAGAAGGGGGGCTGATATCGCGAGCCAAGTACGGAAGTCCGTGCGGCTTGGACCTTCCGGGATCGTAGCGCGGACGCGCCTGGTTATCGAAAGCGCCTGCATCAGGCCGGCGAGCCATGTCGCGACGATCGCGCCGCCAGCCGCGGTTGCGGCGTTCATCGGCAGTCCGGCGCGGTTGGCAACAAACATGCTCGCAAGGAGGAGCAACGGCCGAAGCACGTAGGGCGGAACGAGCGCGACGCTCATCCAAGCGTTGCCGCGGCCAATCCCGTCCTGCACGTCGGTCAGCGCGTAAAGGGGGATGCAGACGAGCGCGAGATAGAGCGGCAGCACGAAATGCGTTTCGATGCGATCTTGGAAGAGCCAGGTGCCCAAGATGCCGAGAAGCATGACGACGGTGCCGCCCGCGAGCGCCAGTATGCGGACGCCCCGGATCAAGCCGCGGAGATGCTCGAAATCGCCGGTTTCCCTATAAGAGGGCGCAAGCCGGATCGAGGCGAGATTGAGCCCGAGGTGGGACATTGCTCCCAGGATCAGGACCCAAGTCCAGACCGCAACGTAGATCCCGTATTCGGAGCCGCCCATCCAGCGGGCGAGCACGATCTGAGTGAGATAGAGAAGACCGGCGCTCAGGACGCGAACGGCGAAGGCCAGGATAGCGTCTCGCTGGGTTCGCTCGCGTTCGCCGTCAGAGGCAATGAGATTGATCGTCTGCTTGAGAAGGCGGGAGGCGATGTCTTGCGCGATCGCCAGAGGGTTGCGTTGAGGCTCGATACGCGCCACCGCGAGTTCGTCGCGACTGCCGGTTTCACCCGAATAGAGCTTCTCGACGGTCGCGCTTCCCACTGGCAGTGAAATCCTGTCGTTCAGTTTTCATCGATGCGTTCCCGTTCGCGGCTGCGGACGAGTTCGGCGACGCCGGTCCAAGCCCATGCCCGTCCAGCGTCTCCTTTTTGGCCGTGGTAGAGGGCGAAGAAGTCGGCGATCCCCGCGGCTTGTGATCCGTGCTTGCTTTCGAGAACCTCGGCCATTGCGCCGAGATCTTGCGGCGGCGGCGTAAAGTCCAGGTCGGCGTCCCAAGTCGCATTCAGCGGCAAGGCCATGGTAAAGTCCTACTCAAGGCTTAAATCCAGGTTGATGGATTTCGGAAAAGCAAGATTGGCGCCACGAAAGTGCGCTAACGCTTTGCGCATCTTCTGAAGCTGGTTAATTAGTGGTCGCTTCACCGGCCGCGCGCCGATAGGCTGCGAAAAGTCAGGACGAAAGCGAGATGATTAGGGTTTCTGCAACATCGCCGCTTCTTGCAGCCGTCGTTACAGCTTTCGCCGCGAGCGCGCATGCGGGGCGTTCCGATTTGCTCAGCTGTGCCGGAATGGAACTCGTCCAGAGCGCCGAGCCAAGAGACGACGCCCCGAACGCCAGCCCCAATACAGAGCCGGGCGATGGATCGAACGGGGCTAATTCGCAGTCACCTGACGATAACAACGATGACGATGGAGCGGGCACTGGATCGGATCAGGCGTCGCCGCCGGATACTGCTCAGCCTCCCGGCTGCATCTTTCAGAACGCGCCGCTCGACTTGATCGTCTAGCAGTCAGTTGGTGGGCCTATTCCGAGGTCGCTTGGGCGGCCTTCGGTGGGGGCGCAGGCGTAGCGCCGGCGGCATTCGGGTCGGCATTCGGGTCTGCTGCTTGGGGCGGCGCCCCTGGTGCATCCTCGGCTGCGCCCTCAGCGTCGGGTCCCTTCAACGCAGATCGTCCATCTCCGGCAGCGCCGCCATTCTTCTGTGCGCTCTTTGCAATCTTGCTTTTCGATTTGTGCCTGCCGCCGGCAATGTGGCGCCGGTGGCCGCCGCATCCCCATGCCGCGACGCTGTCGCGTACCGAGGTGATGCCCTTGGCATTGGGGTCCATCGGCAAGTTGTCGACGGTTGTGGTGTTGAAGAGCTGCTTCCAATCGTAGTTCTGGAAGCCGTATTCCAACAGGCTCGCGGCACGAATGGCTCGCTCGTTACCCGAGGATTCACCGAGAACGATCGCCATCAAGCGGTGGTTGTCGCGCGTGGCGCTGGCGACGACGTTGTAGCCGGAATCGCATGTAAAGCCGGTCTTCAGACCGTCCGCGCCGGGGAATGTCTTCAGAAGAGCGTTGTGGCTGCCGAGCCGGCGGCGGCCAATGTGCATGTCGGGCATCGCCCAGTAACTTGCGTACTGCGGATATTCGCCGACGACGGCACGAGCGATCTTCGCGATGTCGCGTGCGCTCGTCAGCTGGCCGGGATCTGGTAAGCCATTGGTGTTGACGAAGTTGGTGTGCGTCATTCCGAGGCGCAGCGCTGTTGCGTTCATGCGATCGATGAAACCGGCTTCGCTGCCTGAGATCGCTTCGGCGAGCATGACGGTGACATCATTGGCGGATTTGATGATGACCGCCTGCAAGGCCTGCTCGACCGTCAACTTCTCGCCGACCTTCATCCCGACTTTGCTCGGCGGCTGAAGGGTGGCGACGAGAGAGCAAGGAATTTTGTCGTCGAGATGAAGCTTGCCTTCCTTGATCGCCTCGAAGGCGACGTAGGCCGTCATCAACTTTGTCAGAGATGCCGGATGCCAGATGTCGTCGATATCCTCCGAGTAGAGGACCTTGCCCGTCGACGGCTCGAACAGCAGCGTCGGGCTGGCTGCTGCCGGCGCGATCGCCGTCAGCCAGATCAATATTGCCGCTACGATGCCAGTCGTCGGTGACCGCATGAAGATCCTCGGTATTCGCTCGTGTTCGGCTACCATATTCGCGCCGGTGGGCCAACCGAACCGCATTCGGCGCAAACCTTATGATGAGTTGTGTTGCTTATGCGGCGCTACCTTGAGAATAGCGTCCCATGTGACCGAGATTCAGCAATTCACAATCCATGATTCTTTCAGTCCTGGCGCAGATACCAGCGCGATCTCCCCGAGTTCCACCGCTTTGGTGGCGGCGCGGGGAACACATTGGGTCAGCCCGCCGGTCGTTAAGCGTGTTGACACGCCCGGCTTAAATCGTGATCAGATCGGAAATCTACACGTTGCGGAAAATATGAGGTTAGCGTTTTCGGTACCATGCAGCGCATCAGTTCCGAGCGACCACCTCAGCCAGAAACCAGCACGCGCGACCGGCTCGCAATTTTTTCGGCACTTGCGCTCGTTCTTCTGCTTGCTTCTCTCGATCAGACGATCGTCGCGACGGCGCTTCCAACAATCGTTCGGGAGATCGGCGGACTGTCGCATCTCTCGTGGATCGTCACGGCGTATCTCTTGGCAACGACGGTGGTCGTACCGCTTTACGGGAAGCTCGGGGACCTCTTCGGCCGCAGGGCCGTCTTGCAGGCGGCGGTCATCATTTTTCTCGTCGGGTCGGCACTTTGCGGGATTGCGCAGAACCTGCCCGAGCTCATCGCATTCCGCATTTTGCAGGGTCTCGGTGGCGGCGGTTTGATCGTGACGGCCATCGCCGTCGTAGGCGACGTCGTGCCGCCACGGGAACGCGGCAAATATCAGGGATTTTTCGGCGGCGTATTCGGGCTCTCGACCGTGCTCGGGCCTCTCCTCGGCGGGTTCATCGTCGACAATCTTTCGTGGCGCTGGATCTTTCTGATCAATCTGCCGTTTGGCATCCTGGCTCTTATCGTCATCAACAGGACGTTCCGGCCGCATCGGCACAAGGCGAACATCGAGATCGACTATGCCGGTGCCGTGCTGCTCGGACTGGCGCTGACCTCGCTCGTGATCGTCACCAGTCTCGGTGCGACGCTGATCGCCGAAGCGCCGGTCAGCCTGTTTGCGTTCTCGATGCTGGGTATCGTGTCGCTTGCGGGGTTTATTTATGTGGAGACCCAGGTCGCCGATCCGCTGTTGCCGCTGTCGCTTTTCAAGAACCGGGCGTTCATCATCGCGACGGCGATCGGCTTCATCGTCGGACTGGCGCTTTTCGGATCGATCACGCTGCTGCCGCTCTATCTGCAGATCGTCAAAGGACTCGATCCGACTAGCGCGGGTTTGCACCTGACGCCGATGATGCTCGGCGTTTTCGTGAGCTCCATCACGAGCGGGCAGATCATCAGCCGGATCGGCCGCTATAAAATATTCCCGGTCATGGGCACCGGCGTCATGGCGCTCGCCCTGACGCTTCTGTCGCGGATTACGGTCGAGACGCCGGCGGCGACGGCGTCGATATACATGCTTCTGCTGGGCCTCGGACTCGGCATGGTCATGCAGATCCTGGTCATGGCTGTGCAGAATGCCGTCGCCTACGAACAGCTCGGGGTCGCGACCTCGGGCACCACGCTGTTCCGGTCGATCGGCGGCTCGGTCGGCGCGGCGCTCTTTGGGGCGATCTTCGCCTATACGCTTCAAGGGAAGATCAGTGCGTCGGCACCGGAACTGTCGGCGACGCTGAGCGATCCTGCCGCCATCGCCGCGCTTTCGGAGCCGCTGAAGTCGACCTATCACGACCTGTTCGTCGCATCGCTGCACCCGGTGTTTCGGACCGCATCGCTGATGGCGTTTCTGGCGTTCCTTCTTTCCTTCGCGATCAAGGAAGTGCCGCTCCGAACCACGCTCACAACGGAACTTCCGGGCGATCCACTGCAGATGCCGCGCGATGCGACCTCGCTCGAAGAGCTCGAACGGATCGTCTCGCGCGTGACTGCCAAGGAAAATCGCTGGCGCGTCTATGAACAATCGGCCAAGCGCCTCGGCATCGAGCTTCAGCCCGACGAATACTGGCTATTGGCTCGCATTGGCGAGAAGGGTGGCCGCGCGAGCAAGGCAGAGCTGATCGAGCGTCTCGGCGCGAAGGAGCTTAGACAGCCGCACCTCTTCAGCAGGCTCAGAGATGCCGGGATGGCACGCGAGGCGCCGGGCGGATTTGTTGAACTGACGGGAGACGGCAGCGCGCTTTACGGACGAATTGTCCGGCAGCGGGAAGCCGAACTGAAAAGGATGCTCGCGGACTGGGACGTCAACGAGCACCCTGATGTTCTTGCGATGATGAAGGAGATGGCGAAGTCGTTCGCCAGCTCACCGCCGATGAATCCGGTGCTTACTGCTTCGGATTCGACAGCTCGCTGAGCGCGGAGAACTCTTCCTCGCTGAGCTTGATGTTCGAGCCGGCAACGTTTTCCTCCAAGTGCTTGACCTTCGAGGTGCCGGGGATCGGCAGCATGACTGGGCTGCGCTTCAAAAGCCAGGCGAGTGCGATCTGGCTTGGAACCGCGTCGTGCTTTTTCGCGATCGTCTCAAGACGCGAGCCGGGTTTTGCGAGATCGCCGGACGCCAAGGGGAACCACGGAATGAAGCCGATGCCGTGCTTTTCGCAGAAATCCAACACGTCCTCGCTCGATCTGTCGGCGAGGTTATAAAGGTTCTGGACGGTTGCCACCTTGAAGAACTTCTGAGCGGCTTCGATTTCCTTGGTGTTGACCTGGCTCAGGCCGGCGTAACGGATGAGGCCTTCAGCCTGCATCGCCTTGATTGCATCGAACTGCTCGTTCTGTGGAACTTTCGGATCGATGCGATGCAGCTGCCAGAGGTCGAGGCGTTCGACGCCGAGGCGCCGTATGCTGAGTATTGCCTGCTGCTTGAGGTATTCGGGACGACCAAGTGGAACCCATACTCCAGGGCCGGTACGCGCAAGACCGGCTTTCGTCGCGATGGTGATGCCGCGATAGGGATGGAGCGCTTCGCGGATCAGGCGCTCGCTGACTTCAGGGCCGTAGCTGTCAGCGGTGTCGATGAAATTGATGCCGAGGTCGGGGAGCCTTTTAAGCGTGCGCAGGCACTCGTCCTTATCGGCCGGCTCGCCCCAAATTCCGTTGCCGGTAATGCGCATCGCGCCGAAGCCGAGCCGGTTGACCGGCATATCGCCGCCAATGGAAAAGACGCCGGAATGATTTTTCTCCGCGGTGGTCGTTGACATGAGCTGCCTACCTTTCTTTCGGGGATTGTGAGGTGGGGATTGGATCGGATGGCTGCAGAAAGCTCGCCAGGCGAGGCAAGGCGGTCTACGCCAAAAAAGCATAAACAACGCCGCAAGCATTCGATCTAAATCAACGCTCGCGACGCCGTATTTGGTCGGTCGTCAGCGCGCGTCGTGCGGACTTGGCAGGACTTCTTCGCACGCGGTCTGAACGCGAATGTCACTGCCGATATATCTGCATATCTCTTCCTTGCGGGACGGATTATTGCGGATGGCAGCGTCCGAGACTTTGAAACCGTACTTCCGGGCCACGGAGGCCAGGTAGTTATCGCGACAATAGGGCGTCGAGATCGGCTGGCCCTGGACGATCTGATAATCTTCCTCGCATTCGATGGCGCTGGCGCTCGTGGCGGCAGCGACGAGGAATGATCCGGCCAATAGACAAATCTGTGCGGTATTGGACTTCGACATGCGATGTCTCCAATTTGCGCACCTGCATGCGGGCACGAAGCGGAGGCGTTTTTGTTGCTGAACGCTAGATCAGGGGGTGCGTTCGGCAAGTGATATGGGCACGTCCCCGCGATCGCTCAATACGGACCGCGCGAGGCGATGCCTGCTATGACATTCTCGAGTTCGCGGATGCGCTGATCATAGGCCTTGGTCAAACAGGGGATGCTTTTGCCGCAGGCGTCACGCGATTGCAGCCATTTGCGCTGGTCATCTTGAATGTTGCCGCGCTGACCCATAGCGACGAGCGACGTCGTCACGCCGAACAGCGTCGCCATCCGCGCCTCGCTTTGGCCGAGACTGTAGCTATCGCAGATCGTCCGTTCGGCAGGCGAGTTCGCTTTATTGCAGTCGAGGGGCGCATATTCGCCGGCGCTCGCTGCAGCCGATCCTGATGCCAAGGTTGCGGCTGTCATTGCCGCGGCGAGCCAACGCATATGTCTTCTCCACGCTCCGGGAACTCAGAACATCGACGAGAGAGACCGTTGCAGCGTATCAAAGCCTTTGCTGATAGTGGTCTGGACGTCATCATCCTTGGCAGGTCTGCGTTTCGCCGTCTTCGTCTTTTTGGGCTTTGCCTGCTGAGGGTCGCCAGGCGAGGCGTCGGACGTGGAGACGAATGTCGAAGGATCCGCAGTCTGACTAGCAGGCACGGCTTTATTATCTTCAAAGTGGATCGCGGGAGAAGGCTGTCCGCCCGGGTCGGGCTGAGCGGGGATCGGTCCATTGTCCGCCGTTAATTTGACAACGGGCGGGGGGGAATTTGTCGATGCTGTAGGTGTTGTGTTTGCCGTCGTCTCTTTCGGAGGAATCAGCATCCCTGCAGGCGCCCATGCGCGATCGAGCATCGTCGGCGCATTGGCGAGGGCCGGCGGCGTCGTAGTCGCCGCGGAGATGATTTCGGCATTCGCCTGGTGAAGGGGGGCCTGCTGAACTGACGGTCCGAGGGTGCCGGTGGAGATCGCGCGGCCCCGTGCACACTTTGCCGTATCGTTGGATTCAACCAATGCGACGAGGGCTTCGTCCGGACTGTCGACCGGAAGCTCAGCATTGACGGTGTCGACGAAGCCGCGCATCGCGTCTTTGGATGCGTCGCTCCAGATGCCGCTGATCGGGCCATTATAGCATTCCGCACGCGCCAAGGCCTTCTGCAACTCGCGCACGCGCGATCCACGATCTGAGGCAAGAGCCGGTGCGGCGAGAGGTTTGGTCAAAGCCATCGAGGCGATTCGCACGACGTTGGGCGGTGAAGACGCCACAGGCGCGGCCCTTACCAGTGGAGGAACCGCAACGGCATCGACTTCGGCGGGAGCTGAGGCACTGTCAGGCGTCGTTGCAACGTAGAAGGCAAATCCGAGCCCCGCAGTCACCACGACGAGCAACGCGCCGACGGTCGTGGAGAGGCTCGCAAGAATTGTCCGAACAACGCTCACAGACACGATACTCATCAGTCGACAAACGCCGCAAAATACCGACCTGAGCCCTGGGTGCGGCCCCGAAGAGCATATGGACTCTTTCTGGCACACCGGAGGCATAGACTGCAATCGAGCAAAAATTCAGAAATGCCTGCACGATCCGGGCCGTTCATAAGCCGAGCGGGGTCCGCCGCCTAGTGCGATCATGCCCGGTGTGGCGCAAAATCGGACGGCTCGGGCTAAGGCTGCCGTCATGAGCGGCAAGCAGGCCACAGGGAGGCGCGTGACTAGGACAAACTGCGTTTCCACCTTCGTCTCAATTGCTTTCGATCGATATGCATTTCGATGAAGTAGGTGGTTTGTACCCGGCGGCGCAGGCGCTTGCCATTTTAGATGGCGTATATAATTTATCGCATCATACGCTTATGGGCTCGATCCGTCCGGAGTGCTACAGGGCTCTGATCGTCGATAGCTGAAAGGGAGCCTCTGTGGCCGATCGTACGACTAAGCCGCGCATCGTTGTGACGGGGATGGGCGTTGTCTCGCCGCTTGCCGCGAGCGTTGAAACGACTTGGAAACGTCTCATCGCCGGTCGATCGGGAATACGTCGCCTCGATGAGGCGATCGTGCCTGATGTCGACTGCAAGCTCGGCGGTGTCGTTCCCGATATTGGCGAAGATCCCGACGGCTTCGACGTCTCGACCGCGATTCCGGCCAAAGACCGCAAGAAGATGGATCGCTTCATCCACTTCGCGGTCGAGGCGTCGCGTCAGGCATTGGCGCAGGCCGGCTGGGCTCCGGAAGACGAAGCTTCACGCGAGCGCACGGCCACGGTCATCGGCTCGGGCATAGGCGGGTTTCTCGTCATCACGGATGCCGTTCGCACGGTCGAAAGCAAAGGTGCGAAAAAGCTTTCGCCGTTCACGGTGCCGGCATTTCTCGTCAACCTCGCGGCCGGAAACGTCTCGATCATGTTCGGTTTTAAGGGGCCATTGGGGGCGCCTGTGACGGCGTGTGCCGCGAGTGTCCAGGCGATCGGCGACGGCGTGCGATTGATCCGCAGCGGCGAAGCCGACATCGCGCTCTGCGGCGGCGCGGAGGCGTGCATCAACAGGGTCGCGCTCGGAGCATTTGCAGCGGCTCGCGCGCTTTCGACGGGCTTCAACGACGAACCGACGAAAGCGTCGCGCCCGTTCGACAAAGCACGCGATGGTTTTGTCATGGGCGAAGGCGCGGGCATGCTCGTCATCGAAACCGAGGAGCATGCTCTGGGCCGCGGGGCCGTTCCGCTCGCGGAAGTGGTCGGGTACGGCACGAGCGCGGATGCGTATCACCTGACGTCTGGCCCGCCGGATGGCAGCGGTGCGCTGAGGGCCATGCGCGGCGCGCTTTCAATGGCCGGCATTCCACCCGAGGCGATCGGCTATCTCAATGCGCATGCAACCTCGACGCAGGTCGGGGATGCCGGTGAGCTGGCGGCGATGCGCACGGTGTTCGGCGGCGGACGGGGCCCGGCGATCTCGTCGACGAAATCGGCGACGGGGCACCTGCTGGGGGCAGCGGGCGGCCTCGAGGCGGTGTTTTCCGTCCTGGCTTTGCGCGAAGGCGTGTTGCCTCCGACGCTCAATCTCACGGACCCTGATCCGGAAGGCGAAGGCCTTGATCTCATTGGGCCCGAGGCGCGTAAGAGCGAGGTCGAATATGTACTCTCGAACGGCTTCGGGTTCGGCGGCGTAAACGCGTCGGTGATCTTCCGTCGCTGGGCGGCCTAGGCGATCCCAGCAAGCATCTGCAACTAATCTGGAAAATGCCGCCCCGCAGCTGCAACATGCTGTGGACGCCGAGTCATGCCCCCTTGAACTCATAAGAAGCTTACTTATAATAAGCATGCTTATGATTTAACGAGGCGCGGTCCTGACATGGACGAGAACTTACCCACCGTTGGCTTTCTGCTGCACACCTGTGCCCGACTTCTCGCGAAGCGGTTCGAGCAGAATTCCCAAGGCTCGGGGCTGACGCTCTCGCAGTGGAAAGTGCTTGTTAAGCTCTCGATGAACGAGGGAATCAATCAAGCCGGGCTTGCCGATCTACTCGATGTCGAGCCGATCACGCTTGGGCGCAGCGTCGATAAGCTCCAAGCGTTGAAGCTGATCGAGCGTCGTCCGCATCCGACCGACAGGCGATCGTGGCTTCTTCATCTGACGCCTGCGGCGGCAGAAAAAATTCAGCTTGCGAGACAGATCGGTGACGCGACGAGAGGCGAAGCCCTTGCGGGCATTTCGCTCGAAGACCGGGAGCGCCTTCTGAAGACATTGCAACGGGTGGAAGAAAATCTGGCGAAGGCATGCGGAGAGCCGGCGTCCGAGCAGAAGCAGGCATGTCATGACTAATCCAAGCGAAATCGATTCTGAATTCGATTCTGGCAATTTGGAACTTGAGCGGGATACCGGACGGGCGAGCGACGACAACGTGCATCGCTTGACGCCTCGCTGCTCCTGTCGTCGCCGAAGTTGCGGATTCGGAGCCGTCGTCGAGGCTGCGCGAAAAAGCGCCCGACGGCGACGCTCGTTACTCGCCGACGGAAGCGGGTTTGCCGCGAAAAAAGAGATCTTTGCGGCGGCCGATCATGTTCGCGATGCTGCCGGTCACTTTGCTCGTCGGCGGATATTTCTATGTGACGGGCGGCGCGATCATGTCGACCGACAACGCGTACATGCAGGCCGATATCGTCGGAGTTTCGAACGATATCTCCGGTATCGTCAAAGAGGTCCTGGTCCACGACAACCAGAAGGTTCAGAAGGGCGACGTTCTCTTCAAGCTCGACGATGAGCCCTTCCGGATTGCGTTCGATCGCGCCGACGCTCAGCTTGGTATGGTGAAGAACGACCTTCTCGCCATGCGTACCAGCTACAAGGATATGCAGGCGCAGATCGAGCAGGCGAAAGCCGACATCGCGCTCAACAGCCTGACCGTCGACCGTCAGCAAAAGTTGGTCGTCAATAACTATACGGCACAGGCAACACTCGATGCCGCGCGGAACACGCTCATTGCGTCACAACAGAAGCTTGCTTCTCTCACACAGCAGCTTGCCGGCATCACTGTGAACCTCAACGGCAACCCCGATGCGCCGGTCGAAGGGCACCCGCGTTATAAGGATGCTTTGGCAGCGCGCAACGAGACTGCTCGCCAGCTATCGCATACGGTCATGAAGGCGCCGTTCGCGGGCATCGTGACGAACGTGCCGTCGCTGCAGCCGGGTCAGTATCTCGCGTCCGCGGCCACGGCGTTCAACATCGTCTCGACGGATCACGTGTGGGTGCAAGCGAGCCCCAAGGAAACCGAGCTCACATCGGTCGAACCCGGCCAGAAGGTGACGGTCACTGTCGATACGTACCCCGGCCAGAAATGGACGGGCACGGTCGAAAGCATCAGCCCGGCGTCGGCATCGAGTTTCTCGCTGCCGCCGGCGGAGAATACCAGCGGCAACTGGGTCAAAGTCGTGCAGCGCATTCCGATGCGTATCCGCGTCGAGAACGAGCCTGGCAGGCCCCAACTGCGCGTCGGGATGAGCGTCGAAGTGAATGTCGATACCGGTCATCCGCGTGGCTTCCCGACTTTTCTGACAGACCTCTTCGGGTCTTCTGGAGCCGACCGTGGCTGATACTGCCCAATCGGCGCCGGGTCCTAAGAACCGCGGGGCCATCACGGCGTGCATCATTCTCGCCGTCATCATGCAGGCGCTCGATACGACGATCGCGAACGTCGCGCTCCCCTATATGCAGGGCAGCGTCTCGGCAAGCGCCGACCAGATCAACTGGGTGCTGACGTCCTATATCGTTGCCGCGGCGATCATGACGCCACCATCGGGCTTTCTCGCCAACCGGTTCGGGCGCCAGCGCGTCCTGATGACGGCAATCGTCGGGTTCGTCGTCGCCTCCGTGCTTTGCGGCATGGCGCAGTCTCTCTCGCAGATCGTGGCATTCCGCTTGCTGCAAGGCTTCTTCGGCGCGGCTCTCGTTCCGATCGCGCAATCGATTCTGCTCGATATCTACACGCCGGAAGAGCGCGCTTCGGCGATGGCGCTGTTCGGCGTCTCGGTGATGGTCGGGCCGGTGCTTGGCCCGGTGATCGGTGGCTGGCTGACGGACAATTTCAGCTGGCGCTGGGTTTTCTATATCAACGTGCCGATCGGCGCCCTCGCGTTCGTGGGCATCTCGCTGTTCCTGAAGGAGACCAAGACGAGCGTCGGCGCAAAGCTCGACTGGATCGGCTTCGGCAGCCTCAGCATTGCGATCGCGGCGACGCAGGTGTTTCTCGACCGGGGTGCGCAGCTCGACTGGTTTTCGTCGTTTGAAATCCTGGTTGAGGCGACAGTCGCCGCTTCCGCGTTCTATGTTTTCCTCGTCCACACGTTCACCGCGGAAAATTCATTCGTTAATCCGCGGCTGTTTCTCGATCGCAATTTCTCGGTCGGGATGCTGTTCATCTTCATCATCGGCATCACGTATCTCGCGTCGATGGCGCTGATGACGCCTTACCTGCAGACGCTAATGGGATACCCCGTCGTGACCGCGGGTCTCGTCATGGGGCCGCGCGGTATCGGAACGATGGTTTCGATGTTTGTCGTCGGCCGGATGATGGGCAAGTTCGATACCCGGCTGCTGCTCATGGTCGGCCTCGCGCTGACGGCGTGGGCCATGTACGACATGACCGGCTGGACGCCCGACGTTTCGGAATGGACGATCGCGTGGGTCGGTTTCGTCCAGGGCGCGGGTCTCGGATTCCTCTTCGTGCCGTTAACGACGGTCACGTTTGCGACGCTGCCGCCGGAAACACGCTCGGAAGCGACGGGTCTTTACAACCTGTCGCGCAACGTCGGTTCGAGCGTCGGCATCTCGGTCGTGTCATATCTTCTGACGCGGAATGCTCAGATCAATCACGAGTTGATCGGCGCGCACGTGACCGCAACGAACCGCGCTTTCGAGAGCAGTGCCGTGCTTCATGCGATGAGCCCGTGGACGGCGAGTGGGCGCGCGGCGCTCGATCAGCTCATTCAATTCCAGGCTGCCATTATCAGCTACATCGACGACTTCAAGCTGATGATGATCCTTTCTCTCGCAGCCATCCCTCTCGTGCTTTTGCTTCGCAAGGCGGCGGCGCCCTCGGGAAGCGATCACGCTGCCGTCATGGAATAGTTGCTGCGGAACTCCGGCTGATTCAGCGACCGCCAAGCTGATCGGCCATCGCGGCGATGGTGCGGTCGTAGACGTCGGCCTTGTTCCATTCGGCGATGACGGCGTAATTGCTCGATCCCGGTTGCCAGCCGGCGCCGCGTTGCCAACCGTGGCTCGCCAGGAAGTTCGCCGTCGACGCAAGAATATCCGGAACGCTGTGGATCAAATCCTTATGACCGTTACCGTCGAAATCGACGGCGAACCGAACGTAAGGGGTCGGCAGAAATTGCGTCTGGCCGATCTCGCCGGCCCAGCCGCCGCGCAATTCGGCGGGTGTCAGGTCGCCGCGATCGACGATCCGCAAAGCATCGAGCAACTGGCCGGAGAAGAATTCGCTGCGGCGGCAATCGTATGCCAGCGTCGCGAGCGAGCGAATGATCGAATACTTGCCGCTGGTGTCGGCGCCGTAGTGCGTCTCCAATCCCCAGATCGCGATGACCACGGCGCCCGGTACGCCGAAGCGCTGCTCGACGCGGTCGAGGAGCGCACGATGACGCTGCATCAGGGATCTGCCGCGATTGATTAGGGCCCCGTCGACGCGGCGCGCGTAGAACTGCTTGAAGCTCAGCTTGAAAGAGCGTTGAGAACGATCGAGGCGGATGACGGTCGGATCATAGGAGACACCGGACAGGGCCGATAGGACCGTTCCGGACCGTATGCCTTGTGCCGCTGCCTGCAAGCGGAAGCGCTGAAGCCAGCTGTCGAAACCCGCAGGGCCGCTGCCGCACTGGGCCAGGGCGTCGCCTGCCGTTCCGACGAGCAACAATCCCACGAGAAATACGGCTTTGAGCTTGATTTTGAGCGGCGCAACGGACGGGGACGGCATATTCCTTCTTTCGGGTCGCTGGGGGAGCTGAGGTGAAATGGATTGAGGAGGTGCCATTTTCGCGGTCGGGTCCGATCGCCTGCCCTTACTGTCACATCTTCTGCGTGCCGCCAAATGCGCATCTCACCGCGCAGGAAAATCGGCTTTTTCCCGAATTCCGGGCTCTTTAACCGGATTTGAGGAGCCGTCGGGCCAGCCGAATGCCTCGTTTCCCCCGTGCGTCGCTGCCGAGCGGCTGTTACGCAGGGAACAGCCGCGCAAACGGCTCATCGGCAAGCTGTCTTTTGAATCGAGAGGAGCGACAGCCATGATGATCCGAGCCGCAACGACTGATCCATTCTCGCTTGCCGACGCTGCAGCGGTTGTCACCGGCTTACTCGTCATTGGCGCCGTGGTGTTCTGCATCTCGATGTGCGCGCAAGACTCGCCGTCGATCTCCGATTTTTTACACCGCACGCAGAGTGAAGCGGATGCGTCCCGCTTTCACGAGTTGCTCGGCGCTCTCGATGAACCGCAACAGGCTTCGCATCTTCTTGCGAGCGCCGAACGCTCGGCTTCGCACGAGAGCCAGACAGTGAGCCAGATGGGCAAATCGGAGCTGGCTTCGACGGCCATCAAGCGAGATGAGATCAAGCTATCGGATCGTGGCGGCGGTGCTTACCGAAGCGAGCTTCAGGCCATGTACGATCGCGCCATCGGGCCCGGCGTTCTCAAACCGCGCCAAGCCGTTCCAACCGTTCGACAGAACGGGGTAGATCTTTAGTAGGCATCGCTGGAGGCAGCGAGAAAAAGGGCAACCTTCCTGTTGCTCCTTTTGCTCAACAGTCCGGAGACCCTAGAGCTTGCAGAAGGTCGCGGCGGCGTGGCAGGTGTACGTGACGCCGTCCGATGAGCAGCGATACTTGCGCGGGCTGAAGGTGTAGCCCGGTGTGCCGGCGCCGGTCATCCAGACTGCCCAGACGCCCCAGTCGGTGTCCTGGAGAAGCGCTTCGTCCGCCTGGAATTTCGCGGTGTCTTCGGTGAGGGACTGGCCCTTCGCGTACTTCTTGAAGCACGATCTGGCTTCAGCGGGGGCGGACGCGAACGCTGCGGTGGCGAGAAGTGCTAGCGTCAACCCGGTAATCTTGCGCATTGGCTTCACTCCCATGGTTGTGAAAAGCGAGGGAAGCGTGCCACAGTCTTTTGAGCATAGCGCATAAGAACTCGCGAAGAATTGCCGATTTCAGTGGTATAGCGGCGTCCGTACATCACTCGGCGCGATCCTTTTCCTCTCGCCCGTTTCTATTCGAGCTTTGAAATTCGGCGAGCCTTCTTGCAGGTGGTTTGTCTGTTTACTGTTTGGACAGACCGACCGTTTTCCGCCGAGATATCGATCGGCGAATCCCGCACCATCATTTGTGGTCAAGCTGACGATAGCCTGACATAAGGCTCGGTTTTAGGGCCTGATGCACTCGGATCGTCCGGAGGCTGGTTCGGGCCGAGGCAATGACAGGCCTTCGCGATGAGCCAGGCACGATGATGAGGCGGGGATCATTTTCATGACCAGCATGCATGTGGTCACTCTGTGCCTCCTTTTGATCGCGCTGACCTGCGGCGCCTCCCTTCTCGCTCGTCTCGTCAGGCTGCCCCTGCCGCTTCTGCAGATCGCAGTCGGCGTCATTGCTGCCTTGCCGCCTTTCAACCTGCAAGTCTCGCTCGACCCCGATACCTTTCTGCTGCTCTTCCTCCCACTGCTGTTGTTCGGCGATGGATGGAGACTGCCCCGCCGCTCGCTATCGGAAATGCGCTGGTCCGTGCTTGGCCACGCCATCGGCTTGGTGATCCTCACGACCGTTGCCGGTGGCTACGCGCTCCACTGGCTCATTCCGACGATGCCTCTGTCCGTCGCGTTTGCGGTCGCGGCGTTGGTTTCGCCGACCGATGCGGTCGCACTCTCATCGATCACCGCAAATGTGACTGTCCCCACGCGCATGAAGCATCTTCTCGAAAGCGAAGCGCTGCTCAACGACGCCTCCGGGCTCGTTGCGATGCGTTTTGCGATCGCGGCGACGCTGAGCGGTGGCTTTTCCTTCTTCGACGCCGCCGGAACGTTTCTCATGGTCGGGCTCGGCGGCCTCGCTGTCGGGTGTGCGCTGACCTTTATCTACTCGGCAATTCACCGTCGTTTTTTGGTGCGAGCTGGAGACGCGACGTTGCAGACGGTGCTCGTGGGACTACTGCCGTTTGCGGTGTTCGGATTGGCAGAAAAGATCGGGGTCTCGGGTATTCTCGCGGCCGTTGCAGCCGGCATGACGGCGAGCCGGCTGAGCCTTCTCGAGCGCGCTCACTTCAGCGCGCGGATACAGACAGGCATTACGTGGGATGTCGTCAGCTTCTGCTTGAACGGCATCATCTTCGTGCTGCTCGGCTTGCAATTGCCCGGCATCATCGGTTCGGGCCCGTCGGGCATCGATCTCCTTACGAGCAATGATCGGCTTGGCATAACGGACGAGATCCTTGCCTTGACCGCGATATTGATCGGCCTGCGTCTCGTTTGGGTCTTGGCATCGCTCTTGCTCGGGCGGCTTGCGAAAAGGTCGGAGGGCGCGGAGAACTGGCGCGTGATTGCGGCATCCAGCATCGCGGGCGTGCGTGGCGCCGTCACGCTCGCCGGTGCGCTGAGCATTCCGCTTTTCATGCCCGATGGCTCGCCATTTCCCGATCGGGATCTTGCGATCACGCTCGCCGTCGGAATCATTTTAGCATCGATGCTTATCGCTGCGATCGGCCTGCCGCTTCTCTTGCGCGGCGTACCGTCGGACAAGGAGCACGCGCACGCCGAGCTCAAGAATGCCAGGCTTGCCGCCGTCCAATCCGCGATGGCTGCGGTTGACGCCGGCGGCGATGGCGGTGGGCCCCGCGAGGCGGCGTTGCTTGCTGTCTATCAGGAACGGTTCGCGTCGCTCAACGATGACGACGCTCGGCAGGACGACGATGCTTGGCGAGACCTTCACCGCACGGCGCTCCATGCCGAGAGAGAGGCCGTGCAGTCGCTCCGCATGAAAAATGAAGTCGACGACGTGCTGGCTCGGCAACTCTTGAGCGAACTCGATCTTTTGGAAGCTGCGCTTACGCATCGCCCGCTCCGATTTGCGGTATCGGTGCAGGCGGCGGCCTCTGAATAAGCGGGGTTTGTCAGTGCGCGCCGGGCTCGGTCTCGTGGGGCTGGGCCGATGCGATCGTGTCGATCCAAACCGTCATTCCCGGCTCGATACCGTCACTGGCTCCGGTCGGATCGACGCGGACGAGAAAACTATTGAGATCGTGGTCATTGACTGCACGCGCAGCACGCCATACGGCGAATTCGCCAAGCGGGAACAGCTCGGTCACGCGCCCAGGAATATGTTGGCCGGTCGCGGTGATGAGGTTCACGGGCGCGCCGATTGCAATACTTCCGAGCCGATCCTCGCGGATCGTAAACGAAAACCAGCGTTCATGCGGAGCGTAAAGCGTCAGGATCGTCTGGCCGGGCGAGATGACCTCTCCGGGAGTGGCCACGAGCAAGCCGACGATGCCGTCTATCGGGGACGTTATCCGGATCTTGGCGAGCTTAGCTTCGATATCGGCGGTGGTCGCCGACGCGAGGAAAACTTTGGCGTCCGCGATGGCGCGCTCCTCGATCGTCGGGCCAGCTATGTTTTGCTTCACTGTTGCCTGAAGCTGCGCGAGATTGGCCTTGGCCTTCTTGAGCGTGTTGTCTGCCTCGTCCAGCTTCTGCTTGCTCATGTAGCTCAGTGCCGCCAACGCTGCTGTGCGATCATATTGTTGCTGAGCGAGCTCGACATTTGATTTTGCGATTTCGACGTTGTGGTTCGAGATGTCGATCTCTTCCTTGCGCACGCCGGCATAGACGTTGTTGCGGTCGGCGCGTGCCTGTTCTTCGGCGGCCTTCGTCTGGTCAACGGAGGCGGAGAGTTCAGGGCTGTCGAGAACCGCGACGAGGTCGCCCTTGTGAATTTGTTGGCCGGGCTTGACCGCTATCGAAATGAGCCGGGCATTGATTTCGGTCGAGACGTGGATCTCGGTTTCCCTGGCGATACCAATCGGAAGCGACGCTTCCGTGCTTGGCTCCTTGTGCAGATAGAACAGGAAGCCGGCGGCGCAGAGTGTGATCAATCCCAGCAAGAGAACGCGATGCATCAAGATCCCCCGTTGGCAAGCGCGGCGCTGCTGCTGCGGCCCAGAAGCCAGCCGGAGAGGGCCCCGAGCCCTGCGTAAACTGCAACCAAAACCCAGAGGTTTATCCAGTCGCGTGACACTTCGTGCAGCGTCGCGCCCATCTGGTTGATGCGGACGAGGCCGTCGATCGCGGACGTGCTCGGGAATATGAAGCTGAAAGATCGCAACGTCGACGGGATCGCTTCGACGGGCCAAGCGACGCCCACCATGAAGAAGAGAGGTAAGCTGGTTGCAATGAAAAGAAGAACCGCGGTTTCGCGGCGCTTGAACCAGGAGCCCGCAAACTGACCAAGAAAGCTCACCGACAGGATGAAGGGAATGGCCAGCATCAAGAGGTCGAGAATACGGTTCGAGGAGGAAAAGCCATAGGCGCGGGGAAGAATGATCAGATAGAGCGCAAGTGCTGGAAGCGCCAAACAGAGATGCGCGAGCGCCTGTCCGATCATGGCGCGGAAGCCCTCGCGCCGCCGCCGTCCTTCGACCCCGCCCTGCTCGAACGCGACGCCGCCAAGCGTCGCCGAACCCATGAGTAGCGTCTGCTGAATGATGAGCATGAATGCTGCGGGAACGACGTAGCTCCCGTATCCGCCCGTGGGATTGAACAAAGGTTCGCTCAAGGATTCGACTGGTGAGACTTTGATGAGCCCGGCGTAAGCAAGGCTGCCGTCGAGCCTGGCGCCGCGCGCGGCGATATTCTGATTCACCACTCCCGCTGCTTCCGATACGCCCTGCAGGATCCGGCTGTAGACGAGGAAGTAGGCGGCGTCGACATAGGCGCCGATGCGCGCGGGGATGCCTTTGAGGAGATCCCTCTCGGTTCCTTCCGGAATCGAAATGACGGCGTAGACCTGCCTCCTCGCGAGCGCCGCCTGGGCTTCGGGGATGGTGTCGGCGGCGACCGCGACCTTCGTTGCCTCATCGGCATTGAGAGCCTGGATGAAGCGCCGGCTGATTTCGGTGTGGTCCTGGTCGACGACGGCAATGGGCAGTCCCCGCAGCAGTTGGCCGAGATAGGGCTGCGGGTAGAGGACGCCGTAAAGCACAGGCGCGAGCACGATGAGGCCGAGGACGCCCCTGTCGTTCAGGACGCGGCGGATTTCGTCGATCATCGCACCGCCGATGCCCGGCACGAGAGCTTCGTTTTGGCGGGAGCTTTCCGCTTCTTCTTTCGGCGCCTTCGCATTGCGGATTGCGGACAGCCGCCACCAACCGATCACGAGATATGTGACGGCGAGCAACCCGAGGATTGCGAAGGGCTTCACGGACTCTGCCGGCGGAAGGCCACGCACGGCCTGATCAAACAGGATTTCGACATACCATCTGAGTGGCAGTACGGACCCCCAGGCGTGGGCGAAACCGTTCATCGCCAGGATCGGGAAGCCGACGCCGGCAAAGCCGAAGGCCGGAGAGCAGAAGATCGCAGTGATGCTCAAGCCGAGTGCGAGGTTTCGGGTGAGCAGCGCGAAAAGGGCGCCCATTGCGAGGTATCCGATCACGAGGAGACAGGCGGCGGCGCCCATGATGAGGGAGTTCCCTCGGAACGGAACGTGGAAGAAGCCGTGAACGATCGCAGCGACGACCACCATCATGAGGACGAACACGGCGAACAATGGCAGCAGCTTACCGATAAGCGCGGTCAGAGGGCTGCCTCCCGCCGCGCGCAACCAGGCCCCCATGTCTCGCGAAGAAAACTCTGAGCCGACCGCGTATCCTGCTGCGATTGCGGTGATGACGTGAAGCACGGTCGGAAGGATCGCGCGCAAAAGAAATTGCGCATAATTCAGCGCCGGATTGGTCAGGACATATTCTTCGAGGACCAAAGAGCCGGGCTGAAACGATGTCGATTTACCAACAACGGGCGAAGGCAGGCCAGCCGTTGCGGATGTAATCGCGGCGGAAAGTGCGCTGTTGGCGTTGTTGCCGGGCGTAAAGTACTGGCGGTTATAAAACACGACGATCTGCGGGCGTTTTCGTCCGGTCAGGTCGCGCTCGAAATTCTCCGGAATATAAACGGCAGCGAGCGATTCGCCGGAGCGAATGTCCCGCATGGCTTCGTTGAGGTCGTTCGCCCTTCGCGCAACCTGAACGCCGGGCGCCGATGCGACGGCTTGCACGTAATTCATCGACGTCGGCGTGCGGTCGCTATCAACGATAGTAACGTGAAGGTTGCGGATCACAGCGTCGCTGAACGTGTAGGCGAGCAAGGCGAAGGCGATCAGCGGAACGCCAAGGATGAGGAAAAGAGCGACGCCATCTCGCCGCATCCAGCGAAGCTCGCGGGTCGCGACAAGCAATATCCCTGGGCGGGGGGCGGCCTTCATTTGCTGCTCGGCGCCGGCGCTTCGGCATAAACGCTCATTCCCGGCCGCAGCTCGGGAATGGGTGGAACGGGATAGGCGCGGATCTCGAAGGTTCTGAGATCGAAGTCGCCTGTTGCGCGTGTGGCGCGCCAGCCGGCGTACTCGCCTTTCGGTGCGATGACCTTGATTGCGGCCGTGATCGTGCGATTGCCGAGAGCCGGCACACGCATGGTGAACTGGTCGCCGACCTTCAGGCCTTTGACGAGATCTTCGCGGAGATCGAAGCGGATCCAGACATCATTGAGATCGACCAGAGACAGGAGCGGCACGCCGGGCGACACGTATTCGCCGAGTTCGGCCCCGATCTGATAGACCTGTGCTCCAATCGGCGCTTTCACGGTCAGCTCGTCGACTTGCGCTTGGGTGGTGTCGACGGATGCCTGGGCCTGCACGACGTTGGCTTTCGCAATCGCGCGTTCCTCTAGCGTGTAGCCGGCGACGGCTTCGTTATAGGCGAGCTTGGCCTGCTCGTTGCTGCTCTGCGCTACCTGAAGAGTGTTGGTGACCTCATCGAGGCGCTCGATCGAGGCGTTGCCATTGCCGGTCAGTTCCTTGACGCGATCGAAGCTGCGTTGAGAGAGAATAAGATTGGCCGCCGCAGCGTCCATCGCGGCTTTCTTCTGATCGATCTCTTCGGCCCGCGTTCCCGCCTGGATGTGGGCGAGATTCGCGTTGGCGACCCCGAGCGCGGCTTGCGCCTCGTGCGATTTCGTCAGCAATTCGGGGTTGTCGATCTCGAATAGGACAGCGCCTGCGGCAACATCGTTGCCGCGCTCGACGGGGCGTTTGCCGACCTTGCCGTCGATCCGGGCGGCGATATCGATGCGGGTGGCATCCGCTTCGCCCTGGATCAGGATGGGCTGGGGCTGCGCCAGGTACCACAGAGACAGACCGACGATGGTCGCGACGATGATGCCGACGAGGATCGCCGGAGCGCGTGCAACCGAACCGTTGCCTTGCGCAGAACCGATCTCCGGCTCGGCACCATTCGTCTTCTTAGCCTCGGCAATCGGGCCAACGTCCGTCATCGTACTCGTAACCCCTTAGATGCGTGCGGCTAGGCCATATCGGAACTACGGCGGTCCGCCCGCGACTTGGCCGCGGACGGTTACGACGCCGGTATGTTCGACCCTACGGCATCATGCTTCGAGTGCTAATCGGACGAATTGTCGAAAAAGGCAAGGGCGGTTGGGACTCATTATCGGGGCCGCGAACTCTGCGTGCGCGGGCCCTCAAAAATGCTCAAATCGCGCCTCCCCGCACCGAAATCGATCATATCGCGGATTGCGGATAAGGTTTGTGGCGTCGGTGTCGATCCCATTGCGGCGTTGGAGGGACATGTCAGCGTGTGTCACAGGTCTGAAATGGTCCCAGTTCATAGGTCTGGCGCCGCCTTGGCGGGCGGCGTGAGTATCAGACCGGAAGGAGCCTTGGATGTTGTTTCGACGCGCACGATTTTTCGGTGCAATTCTCGTCGTCAGTCTTGGGGTTCCGTTCTCTGCTTTTGCAGAAGACTTGAGTTGCCCTGTTCCCCCTGCCGATCCGCTCATCAAGCTCCTTTCGCCGCCGCCCTGCGATAGCTGCGCCGAGACGAAAGCGGAACTTGAAGAACTTCAGACGTTGCAGCGCAGCCGCAGCGACGCCGAAGCGAAACATGCTCTCGCCGACTACGATATCTCTCTCTCGAGGTTTCTCGACGGCGCCGAGATCAAGTTCGATGCAACGGCACTCGGCAAGTGCATACCTTTCTTCGACAAGCTGGCTGCCAGGACAAAAGAAGCGGCCGAGCACGGCAAGTCGGCGTTCTGCCGAACGCGACCTTTCAACTTGCCCGATAGCGGACTGACCCCCGTGCAGGCAATCAAGAATACTCCATCCTATCCTTCGGGGCACACCACCTACGGAACGTTGATCGCGGCCGTACTTGGTCAGATGATTCCCGAGAAGCGCGGGGAATTCTATGCGCGGGCCGCCGACTACGGGCACAGCCGCATGGTCGCGGGCGTGCATTTCCGCAGAGATGTCGAGGCCGGAAAAGTGCTCGGCATGGAAGTCGCTGCCGATGAATTCGCCAATGACAACGATTTCAAGACGGCATTTCCGGATGCGAAGACGTGTGTCCGCAACGCATTGGGGTTGCCCGCGGCGCCTTGAGCCTCGGGGCGTTGCATGCCCGCTGCGCCTGTTGCGGGCCGTCATTGAAAATTTCGAAACGAAGCGGCTTCGATCCTTCGTCAATGCAAGCCATTGCTGACCGCACATCGGCGGCGATTCAGCGCGCCGCGCGCTGAGAAGACCGGCTCCAAGGGAACGCGACGGAACCAGAGCCGTCTTGTGGCTTCGCAACAACGCGCCTCGTCCAATCCATTTCCCGCGACAGAGATGCACTTGATCCTTGAACCCTGTCCGCTGCAAAACGGATATTATAACATCCGTTGGAGTTCACAGAAAATGGCCGTCGAACTGCGTACGCTTATCTTCGTCGCGTGCTCCGGAGCAGGTTTTGCTCATGCTTCCGTTGCAATGGCGCAAATGGCACCCGCGGCAACGCCGGCCACACCCCCCGCCCCCAGTCCGTCCGCAGCGTCATCTCCTTCCGCTGCGCAGCCGCTTCCGCCGGTTGTGGTGACGGAGACCGGCACGAAGCCCGCGCCCAAAAAGAGCAAGAAAACGGCGAGTGCAAAATCCAAGTCGGTGTCGTCAGCAAGTAATCCGTCACCTGCTGCCGAGGCTCAGGCTGTTTCCGTCCAGGAAGGCCTGAACAGTCCGCTTGCGATTCAGAACGATGCGTTCAACGACGCTCGAAAAAATATCTTCACGAAAGTTGGAGCCAACTCTTATTCGTTTAGCGAAGACGCAATCCGAGCGCTGCCGCAAGGAACAGAGACGCCAGTCGATAAGCTTCTTCTGCAGGCGCCAGGTGTAAGTCAGGATTCGGCCGGGAGCGGTCAGCTTCACGTGCGCAACGAGCACGCCAACCTGCAATATCGCATCAACGGCATTCTTCTGCCCGACGGCGTCTCGGGGTTTGCCGATGTGCTCGAGACGAGCTTCATTGGCAATCTGTCGCTTGTAACCGGAGCTTTGCCGGCGGAATACGGGCTGCACACGTCGGGCCTCGTCGACATCACAACACGTGCGGGGGCTCAGGAGCCGGGCGGGACGATCAGCTCCTATGGAGGAAGCCGCGGGACCTTCACTCAAAGCCTTGAATACGGAGGCAGCTCTGGGCCCGTCGATTACTTCTTCACGGGCCGCTACCTGATGAATGATGAAGGCATCGAGAATCCGACATCAAGCTGGGATGCGATTCACGATCATACGGAGCAAGAGAAAGGCTTCGGCTACGTTTCGGCGATCCTCGACGACTCGACACGGCTCAGCTGGATCTCTGGAATCTCGCTGCAGAATTTCCAGATTCCGAACACGTCGGGCCTTACGCCGCCGAACGCTGGGATAAACGGCCTTCCAGCTGACTTCAACTCGTCGCTTCTCAACGAGCACCAGTTCGAGCAGAACTATTATGATGTGATCGCGCTGCAAAAGAAGATCGAGAACGGCGACTACCAGATCGCTTATTTCTCACGATACAGCGATCTGCACTTCCATCCCGATGACGTTGGCGATCTCATCTTCAACGGCATCGCCTCAGATGTTGAGCGCCGGAGCTTTCTCAACGGCATCCAAGGCGACGGCTCCTATCGGCTCGATGCCTTCAACACGTTGCGTGCCGGCTTCAGCGTGAGTGCGGAACAGACACGCGCATCCAGCATCTCCTCCGTTCTCCCGGACGATACAACCAAGCCGCCAATAGATAGTCTTTCCGACGAGACTTCGAAGCTCGGCTGGCTTCTCGGCGTCTATGCTCAAGACGAAATCAGGCTCACCAGCCAACTGACGCTGAATGTCGGTCTGCGATTCGATCAAATGTACGAATATGTCGATGCCAACCAATGGAGCCCGCGCGTCAGCTTGGAGTATCGTCCCTTCGAAGGGACCACGCTGCATGCCGGCTATGCCCGCTACTTCACGCCGCCGCCGCAGGTCGCGGCGGGTCCGACGAATATTTCGCTGTTTGATAACACCGTAGCGGCGAGCAGTTGCCCCGAAGGTGGCTGCGGCTTGGTACAGCCCGAGCGCTCGCATTATTTCGACGCCGGCATCACGCAGAAGATTTTCCCGGGGCTCGAGGTTGGCGTCGATGCTTACTACAAGCTTGCGCACGATCTTCCTCGATGACGGTCAGTTCGGTGCTGCGCTCGTGCTCGATGCCTTCAACTACGAAAAGGCAGTGAACAAAGGCATCGAGGTCAAGGCCAACTATAATTGGGGAAACTTCAATGCGTACGGCAACGTCGCCGTTGGTGATCAGAAGGGCAAGAACATCATCTCGAACCAGTTCCTGATCGACCCGGATGACCTTACGTTCATCGCCAATCATTACATCTTCACGGATCACTCGCAGACCATCACGGTTTCGGCGGGGCTGTCTTATCTGTGGGAGGGCACCCGATTCAGTGCCGATCTGATCTACGGTAGCGGGCTCAGAACGGACGGCGCTGTTCCGAATGGGGATAGCGTTCCGGCGTATACGCAGGTCAATCTCGGTGTCCCGCACGAATTCACGAACTGGTTTGCGAAGCCGACGACAGTTCGCTTCGACGTGGTCAATCTCTTCGACGAAGTTTACGAGAACAGGGACGGCGACGGTATCGGCGTGTTCGCGCCACAGTTTGGACCACGTCGCGCATATTTCGTGGGCGTCTCGCAAAAATTCTAGGAGAGCGTTCGGTAAAAGCTAAGAGCCCGCCGTTTGCAAAGGCGGGCTCTTTTCCGTCGTCGTCGCTTTTATTGCTTGTTGGGGACGTTCGGCGGGGGGCCGTTCGTGCTGCCCTCGGCTCCCTTAATGCCTGTCGAATCCTGGGCCGGCTGGGTAGTGTTACCGCTCGTTCCGCTGGTTCCTGTCGAAGCGCCCGCCGAAGAGCCGTTCTCAGGTTGAGCCGCAGGCCCATTCGTTCCGCCTGCTGCGCCCTGGACGCCCGGACCAGAACTCTGCTGGGCAGGCGAAGTGCTTGAATTGTTGTCGGCTGCGGTCGACGGCGCGGGCTGATTCACATCCGCGACTCTCTGGCTGTGGCTGAAGAAGTACCAACCGCCGAAAGCGATTGCCGCAAGAAAAACGATCCCTGCGAGCCAAGAGCCCATTGAGCTGCCGACGTCATCTTGGCCGAGATTGCGATCACGGCCAGTACGTGGATCTTCGTATGTCATGTGTTGTTCCTCCGAATTGCTTCGGAGGAGCAACGAAAAGGCGGCCGTTCAGTTCCGGCGAGCTCGAAATCTGGATGCTCAATCTCTATGCAATTGAGGCGCTCACTGCACAGCTTTCACTCGTTATGCTCAGCTGAAACGCTCATTACGCGAATGCCCGTTCAGCGCGCATTGTGCTTCCTTTCAAGGCCTTGACTATATTTTGTCCAGATTGGCACGAATTTTGTTTCTTTCCTAAGCGGACCCACCATTGCGAAAGAACGGGTCCAGCCGCCTCCACGAACATTCAGGGGGCCAATGAAACTGATTTCTGCAGTCCTAAAGCCGTTCAAACTTGAGGAAGTCCGCGAAGCGCTGAACGGCATCGGCGTCACGGGCATGACTGTGTCCGAAGTCAACGGCTACGGACGCCAGCGAGGTCACGCCGAAATCTATCGGGGCGCGGAATACCAAATTCGCTTCGTCTCGAAAATCAAAGTCCAAATCGTCGTGCCGGACGCTCTCGTCGCTTCTGCCATGGCAGCCGTTGAGGCAGCTGCGCGCACTGGCGAAGTTGGCGACGGGAAGATTTTTGTTTCCGCAATCGAAGGCACAATCCGAATTCGAACAGGGGAGATAGACGATGCTGCAATCTGACATTCCCTTCGCGAAATTCACGAAGGGCAGGTTTCCGACGACGACCAAGATATTCCGAGCAATAGCCCTCGGGCTCTTCGTGGCCAGCTTTGCCAGTGTATTCGCATCGTCTTTTTCCATCGCGCAGACACCAGCTCCCGCCGCCACGGCCCCGGCAGCCCCTGCCGCGACCCCTCCGGCTCCGCCGCCACCACCGGCTTGCGGTGGCAGTGTGCTTGAAAAGTGCACGGTCAATTCTGGCGACACCGCGTGGATGCTGACGTCCGTCGCGCTCGTCCTGATGATGACCGTCCCCGGCCTCGGCCTCTTCTACGGCGGCATGGTGCGCAAGAAGAATGTCGGCGATACCGTGATGACGTCGTTCGCGATCACCTGCCTTGTCACCATCTTGTGGGCGGCCTTCAACTACAGTCTCGCGTTCCGCGCCGGCTCGCCGTTCATCGGCGGACTCGATAGGGCCTTCCTTCAGGGCATATTGAGTGACATATCGGCTGGCGTCGGCAATCCGAGCCCGCTCGCACCCACCATACCTGAAACCGTTTACATTTGCTTCCAGATGACGTTCGCGATCATCACGCCTGCTCTGATCGCCGGCGCTTTCGCGGAACGGATGAAGTTCTCCGCCATGCTGTGGTTCATCGGGCTGTGGGCAACCATCGTCTATGCGCCGGTTGCGCATTGGGTCTGGGGCCCCGGCGGCATCCTAAATTCCGCGAATAATGACGCATGGTTCAAAGTGCTGGACTTCGCAGGCGGCACAGTCGTTCACATCAACTCCGGAACCGCAGGGCTTGTTGCGTGCCTCGTGCTCGGCGCGCGAAAAGATTCCGGTCCCGCACATAACGTCGTTCTGACATTCATCGGCGCATCGCTCCTATGGGTCGGCTGGTTCGGCTTCAACGCCGGATCAGCGGTGACGGCGAATATGCAGGCCGGCATGGCCATGCTCGTCACCCAGCTCGCGACTGCGATGGCGGCATTCACGTGGATGCTCGTCGAATGGATACTGCGCAGAAAGCCGACAGTCGTCGGAATCTGCTCCGGCGCGGTAGCGGGTCTCGTGGCCATCACGCCCGCTTCGGGCTTCGTCGGGCCTGTAGGTTCCTTGGCAATCGGCGTTGCTGCCGGCATCGCCTGCTACTGGGGAACAACGGGGCTCAAGCACATGTTCGGCTATGACGACGCGCTCGACGCTTTCGGCGTTCATGCCGTCGGCGGTATCGTCGGCGCACTGCTAACCGGCGTGTTCGCGATCAGCGAATACGGCGGCACATCCGGCTGGATCGAAGGCAATCCCCATCAGGTGATCAATCAGGCGGCCGGTATTGGGATCGTGTTCGGTTACGACGTCATCGTCACGCTCATCATCCTGAAGCTCATCGATTGGACGATCGGCTTGCGCGTTACCGAGGAGGTCGAGCGGGACGGCCTCGATCTGGCTCTTCACGGCGAGATCGTTCACTAGTCAGTCGCGCCGGCACGAGGGAAACTTGGGAGCCGAACGTATTTCGGCTCCCAAGGTTACGCCTCGGGCAATGCGATTTGCCAGTCGCGCGAGTATCAGTTGCGAGATCGATTCGCGCCGCGCAGCGGACCATGCTTCGAGCTGCCGCCATGAAGGCCGAGAGGGACGATCGCTTCGACGGCTATACGGTCGCTTATGATCGAGACGAGATCCAATTTCCTGTTTGGATCTTGATGATGCTCGGCGCCGCGCTGCTCTATGTCTCGCTCGCCAAAGCCAGCGTCATCCTGTTTCTATTAAGCGGCTTAATCGGCTGCTTCGCGTTCTATAGCTTTCCTCTTCTAGAAACGGGAAAGACGCGGCTCGCGGCCAATCCGGACGGTCTTTTCATCGAAGGGCTTGGGCTACTCGCTTGGCGAGCTGTCGCCGCTATAGATGTTGCCGAAGTGATCGTGCGAGGCAGCGTCTACACGGAAGCCGAGATTTCGCTTTCTGAACCACTGACCATCGCACTCCTGGACGATGATCGGAAAATGGCGCCGCATCGGCGGTTTATGCGCAAGCCATTTTATTTGAGGTCCGGGCCAAAGGTTCGGGTGCCTCTGGATATCTTTGACCGGGCGCCGGACGACATCATCAATTCGCTGACCCGGATCTGGGTCCATAACAGAGGGCTAGCGGTTAGCGGGTCGAAGAAACCTGTCCAGGGTGGCCCGGCGTGAAAGCATTTTCCGGCCTGTCGTAAGACGTCGACTTGTTCGACGCCAGTGATGTGCATCCATCCCCTTGAGCTGAGGACAGCTGTCGGCTTTTCCATACGAATTTGTATGGAAATCACTCTGATCCCTTGCGGTGACGAAGCCTCGCCCAGGCAGTTCACCCGCCTGGGCGAAAGTCAGACTGGCACAAGCGCGGCCTGCGTAGGCTCAGAATCAGAAAAGCCCTGTGATGACGGCCGGAGGCTTGCGCCGGTTGACGACGGCTTGATGCTTGTTGGTGAGGGATTGGATGCTGAATACAGCGATGGCTTCGGACGAAAACTCCGAGGAGGGCCGCCTCATCATCGGAAAAGCGGTAATCGTTCGCTTGGTGTACGAAGGCGAGGATATTTCTCCGATCTGGAACAAGCTGTTCGGGCGAGTTTCGGCGGACACCGGGGATGCGGCGGCGTTTCTAGATTTTTCGATTATTTTGCAGTGTGTGGGACAGGCCGATAAGGCCTCGTTGGCTCAGAGAGCGGCGCTCGACATCAGCCGAAGCTACCGCATACGAAATGGAGACGGTAGTGGGTCAAGAATCTTGGCCTTCGTGACGGCCGGCGATTTTATGGCCAATACCCCGATCGAATTTCTCCTAGAGGGGTCCGACACGACCCTTCTGCTTCACTACATCGATGCCGACACAAAGGATCTGGCGGACGTACCGGATCATGATGTGGCGTTCGTGGCCGTCGGAGAGTCCGCCGCCAAAACCATAGGCACTGAGCGGATTGGCGATGCCATTTTGCACACCTGCGAACTCGCCAGTTACCTGGCGGAACAGCTGGCGCGCAGCTCCCTGTTCGAGCTAAAAGCGCCCGTTTCGCTCAATATTGTTTGCTTCGCCGTCAGCGGTGCAGGCGACGAGTTCAATCGCGAACTGGTCATGGATCTCCAGGAGGCCGGTGTCGCTGCGCCTTCGTGGACCACGCTTAACGGCGAGTTGGTCATTCGATGCGCGATCGTCAACCACCGAACGACCCGATCCGATATAGATCTGTTCCTCGAAGCAATCGGCAGTCTGGCTCGCGCGCGTTTGAATACCGCCCTCGATCGGCGGGACCTGCCGGCTTCCTTATAACTTTGGCGCGCCATCCACATAGAATTCTTATGGATCGCGGGCTAGCCTGGGCGCTGAAGTTATAGCGGAGGTATTGTCGTGCTCTCAGACGACGTCCAAGCGTCTCCGAATGAAGATCCGACCGATACTCCTCATGCTGGCTGGGTTGGAGGCGAACTTGACGATCTCGCTTCTTCTCGACGTTCACAGGACGATCGCATCGCCGGAATGTCCGATCAGCAAACGCATCTGGCCGCCATTATTTGTGGCGCGCTCATCGTTGGCTTTGCGGGCGCTGGTCTGCTGCTGACAAGAGTGTACCCGGCCGATCTAAAAACAGGCCTGTCCGAATGCGCGCAAGTGGCGGATCAATCGGATCGTTTGGCTTGCTTTGATGCCCTGGCGAAAGAAGCCGCTCCCTTCAAAGGCGGATCACCATTCCTGACTTCGAGCAACCCGGATCTCTGACGTGCTCTATCGCCGGCCACTGCCAAATTGAAATTCGTTGCCTGGCGGATGATTTCGCCACTACTGCTCTCTCGCGTCTTTGATTTATATACCTCGAGTTCTTAGCAATGTTCGGGAACCGTCTTGGTGGTAGTTAGCGGCACGTCCGAACAGCGAGAGGTTACTGCCCACGGTCAGAAGTTCTGGCCGCTCGTTTTGGGTTCATTGGGTGTCGTATTTGGCGACATCGGAACGAGCCCACTCTATGCCTTCCGTGAAGCCGTCAAGTCAGCGCAAGCCGTGGGGGTGTCAAATCAGGAGGCGGTCGTCGGCGTGTTGTCGCTGATACTTTGGACGCTGACCCTGATCGTTACCGTCAAATACGTTTCCATCCTTCTCCGAATTGACAACAAGGGCGAAGGGGGAACATTCGCTCTCATGGCCCTGGGCCAATCGCTTTCGGCGAAGGGCGCGCCGGTCGTTCTCGGGCTCGGCATCGCTGGCGCCGCCTTTTTCTACGGCGATGCCGTGATCACTCCGGCCATATCGGTTCTATCTGCCGTCGAAGGACTCGAACTCGTCTCTTCCTCATTTGAGAGGTTTGTGCTCCCCCTTTCCCTGTTGACGCTGGTTTGTCTCTTCATAATGCAGGCGCGTGGCACCGCCCGCGTGGCCAATGTATTTGGGCCAGTCACAGTCGTTTGGTTTATCGCAATCGCCGTAGGTGGACTTATTCACCTCTTGGACGACCCGAGCGTTCTAGCCGCACTAAATCCGATCCCGGGCGTCGTGTTCGCTGCAAGCCACGGCCTCGCCGGATTGACCGTGATGGGCCTCGTTTTCTTGGCTGTAACAGGTGCGGAAGCGCTCTACGCCGATCTTGGCCACTTTGGAAGGAAGCCGATCGAATTTGCGTGGCTATGGCTGGTGTTCCCTTCCCTGGGGCTGAACTACCTCGGACAAGGCGCCCTGGTGCTATCGGACCAAAGCGCGATCGAGAATCCGTTCTTCAAGCTCTATCCCGGCTGGGCTCTGATACCGATGGTGCTATTGGCAACGGCCGCGACCGTCATTGCAAGCCAAGCCGTCGTTTCCGGAGCGTTTTCGTTGACCCGGCAAGCCATTCAGCTTGGGCTGGTGCCGCGAATGCATATCACTCACACCTCCAAGGATGTCGCGGGGCAGATTTACCTGCCAAGGGTAAACTGGCTGCTGCTGGTCGCCGTACTTTTTGTCGTGATCGTATTCAAGAGCTCGGACCGTTTGGCGGCGGCATACGGCGTCTCCGTAACGGCCACGATGGTCCTGACCTCGATGATGGCATGGTTCATCATCTGGAAGCTTTGGCGATGGACACCGCTCAAAGCAGCTGCGCTGATGGGACCGCTTTTGTTGGTGGAACTCGCGTTTTTCTTTGCGAACGTCACGAAGATCATTGACGGCGGTTGGCTGCCTCTGGCGATCGCCGGATTCATTTCATTGATGATGTTTACCTGGGTCAAGGGCAACAAGATCCTTCGCCGATCGGCCGGCCACTCTGATGCTGATCTGGATTGGTTGGTGAGAAAGCTCGATGCCAAGCCACCTCATCGCGTTCCGGGTACTGCGGTCTTCTTCACGACGGACGTCAACGTCGCACCAACGTCCCTGCTTCACAATCTCAAACACAACCGCATCTTGCATGAACGCAATGTGGTTATGGCAATCAAGACAGAGGACGTTCCACACGTTCAGCCGCAGCAAAGAGTGGAAATAACCCGCTCGAACGATACGTTTATCACCGTCACGGCTCGGTATGGATTCATGGAGACCCCGTCGGTTCCAAAAATCCTGGAGGCTTGCCGAAAAAAGAACCTCAATCTCGATATCGGGGCGACGTCATTCTTTCTGTCTCGACGTTCGCTGCGCGCGACATCGAAATCGGAGTTACCTTGGTATCAGCAACGCCTTTTCATGGCGCTGGCGCGGAAAGCGCAGGATGCCACCGAATACCTTCACATCCCAACGGACCGCGTCGTTGAGATCGGGGCGCAAATCTCGATTTAGTTGTTCCAGCCAAATGGCGATGTCGCGCTTTCCCGTAGACGACTCTCGAAGCTCTTCCGCGCGCCGTTAACACTTCGGTCCGTCTTCGCGCAGAACGGTTTCCACGAATTTTGGGGATATCTCTATCATCTTGACGCGATGCAGCGGTCGTTTTCGAAAACCGTGGACGAGGAGATTTCGTCTAAGGTCATCGACTTCCTTGACCGTAACGACCCCAAGAAAACCAACAAGCCCTTCTTCGTTTGGTACAACCCGGCACGTATGCACATCACCACCGTGCTGTCGGACAAGTACATGGCCATGGTGGGCGAGGCCGGCGGCAAGGACTGGGGCGTCAACGAAGCCGGCATGAAGCAGATGGACGATAACATCGGCTACGTCCTGAAAAAATTGGAAGATATGGGCCAGCTTGACAACACCATCGTTGCCGTCACCACCGACAACGGCGCCGAGACCATCACGTACCCCGACGGCGGCACCACACCTTTCCAGGGCGGCAAGCTGACCACCTGGGAAGGCGGCATGCGCGCTCCGCTCGTCGTTCGTTGGCCGGGCCACATCAAACCGGGCACAGTCAAGACCGAGATATTTTCATCCCTCGACTGGTTGCCCACGTTCGTTGAAATCGCCGGCGGCCCTAAGGGCAACGAGCTGAAGGCGCAAATCGAGAAGGGCCAGTACCCCGGCATCGTCAAAACCACACTCGATGGTGTCAACCAGATCGACTATCTCACTGGCAAATCCGACAAGCGGCGCGCGATACCTTTTTCTACTATTCGGGCAAGGACCCGTCGGCGGTCCGATACAAAAACTGGAACATCTACTTCACGATGGTGTCACAGTCACCGGAGGGCTTTGTAGCCGGTGCGCTACCTTATCACTGGGCTCAAGTCGCCAACATCAAGCGCGATCCCTTCGAGACCTCAGTGGGTGATCGGCCGAAGACGATGTTCGGTATGGGCGGCGCTCTCGCTGGACCAGCCACCGCGTACGTCTACGACTGGAACATGCTGCCCCTTGGCCAATCGCTGTGGCTGAAGGAACTCGAAAGCTACAAGGAGTTCCCGCCGATGCAGGATCCGGCGAGCTATAACCTCGATCAGGTGATGGACCAGCTCAAAAAGGCTCCGCCCACTCCGAGCCAGTGACTTAATGGACGGGCGTCCTGCAGTTAGGGCGCCCGCACCAACTTGGGTTGGACGCGAGCTTAAGGATTATTGCCCGCGTCCCTTTGCGACATCCGTCCACTGTTCGGCGTGGGCACGGTCGGCCTCGATCCGCGCAAACATCGCCATAAAGTGTAAGCGGCTAATAAAGGCCGCTATTCAGAGCCCGAACTGACGAAATCCGGTAAGCGCGAACTGCACTCCCATGGCGAGAACGATTAGCCCCATGAAACTCGTCATGGTGGCTCGCGCGAACCCGGCTCCGTTTTTTTGGTCGGGAATGCGAGCCATTTGAAGCAGAACGAACCAAGTCACGGCGCTCGCGACGACAACGGCAACCAACGCCGTTACTGGCAGATCCAGCCGGCTGTGGGCGGCAGAGAGGGTAATAACCCCTGTGATGGTGCCGGGGCTTGCCGCGAAGAGGATCAACGGCGTCAGAGACGTTTCAGAATTTGCAGGCTGAGATGTAAGTGAGGCTCCATGACCGCTGAGCATGCAGAAGCCCATCCATGAAAGGACGCCCCCACCTGCCACCATGAAAGCGTCGAGCGACACACCGAACAGGTGCAACAACTCGGTTCCAATGAGCGCGGCGGCAATAAGAATGACTGCGATCGCCAACGCCACCTTCGTGGCATCCGTCCACTGTTCGGCGTGGGCACGGTTCCGCGCAAACATCGCACCACAGACCACGGGGTTCACCAGAGACAGGACTGTGACAATGGCCTGAAGGTGCTCTTTCATCTGCAACCCGGTGTCAGAAGGTAAGCAGCGTCTCGTTAAACAAATCCCAAATGCCAGAACGTTCAGTCGCCTTCCTGAGACCTCGTGGAGCGGAGAAAGGCGTCAGCGCGGGGGGAAACACTGACGCCAATAGGTGTAAGGGGAAGAACAGTATATGGGTCGTGGAAAGTGATCGAGGCGGGATCCTTTTACTCGGTATGCAACAATTTTCCGTGCGCTTAAAAAATACCATCAGCTTAGCCAGTCGATGCCCTTTGTGAGATGCCCGTTATTGGAGATCCTTCTTCTCCATTTGGGGCAGAGATTGGCCAGGCGCTGCACCACTCGCGCCAGTCGAAGCGCCGTTCGCGCCGGTGGGGACGTCTTCTTTTGTCGAGTTGTTGAGCTGGTATTTCTCCTGGTTGACAATCGACTTGTCCGTTCCCTGGGACGCGCCGGGATCCACGTCCGGCTTGGCCGAATTGCCCAATTGCTGTTTCTCGTCGGCTGCGGGGGATTGCGCATAAGCTGTCGAAAGGGTGAGGAGCGACAGCAGGCTTGAGGCCGCAAGGGCCGTCAGTGCTTTGTACGTCGACATGATCTCAACTCCATAAGCAACCATCGGAGCCCGGCCGGGCTCCGATCTGCGCGTGCAATCTGCTCCCGTGCAATCCACTAGGCAATATCGGACCGGGCTCGGCAAACGAGGGCAGATGGTTAACGCGCGTCGGCGCGAGGGGGCCCTTACCGTCATGTTACCGTGGCTGGCCGGGCCTCTTTGGGCAGGTTTGCCGCTATCGGGCTCGCAGTGCTCGACGCCGGGACGAGGCACCGCCGCCGCTCATTTCGGTAGCTGCTTGCCGGCCTGCTCCCGGACGATGTACTCGGCGTACCAGTCCGGCCAGTCCGCATCGTGCTGGCCGCCGGTCCGCTTCTCGTGTTCGCCGTGCGCGGCCCCCGCACGTCGGAGCGCGGCGGCGAGCTCAGTCGACGAGGTGAATGTCGTGGCGTCCGCGTCCACGCGTCCGGGCAAACGGTTGGTGATTTCTTGGACCAGCCAGCCGTTGCCGTCCGGATCGTTGAACGAGGCGAACGAGCCGTAGCTGCGACGCTCGGGATCCGGACCGCTGACCCGGAGCCGCCCGGACAAATAAGGTTCGTCCGTGCCCGAGTGCACGTCGCCCGCGCCGTGAAACACTTCGCTAACCTGGACGCCGCGAGCGAGCAGTTCGTTGCGGGCGGCCAGGATGTCGGAGACGATCAGGTATAGTCCCCGCGCGGAGCCGGGCGCCGCCGCGGTAACGTTCTTGCCGAAGATAACCGAGCATCCGGAGCCAGGCGGCGTGAATTGGATCACGCGCCAGTCGTCACCGGAGGCGAAGTCGGCGTCGAGCCTCCAACCCAAGCCGCCGTAAAAGCGCTTGGCGCGATCGACGTCGGAAACTGGGATAACGACGATTTCAAGCTTCATGTCGACCGTCCGCTCTCTTGGGGTCTCGATTGCAGGTTCGCTGCGCACTTGAGTACCACTCATGTCGAACTCCTTACCGTTGGGGCCTTGAGAGTGGCAACACAGGTCCAAGCGCGTGACTACGCCACTCAATGCGGCAACGATTATAATCGCATGTCGCCGAGTAGTTCGCAGCGGTTGAACGCATTTATTGCGTCACCCGAAACTGATATGATCGATACTGCGATTGACGGAAATTGAGTCAAGGTTACTCAAGTGAACATGTCGCTAACAAAGGCGCTAATAGCAATCAACGTAGGGGAATCCAAAGTGGGCTCTTCCGCGCCCTGCGTGTCAGCGCGCGTCGATTAGACCGGAGTCCATCAGCCTACGGTGAAAGGCCAGGATCTCCTGCGACTTCGAACATGTAAAATAGCGTCCTTCGCAGAGAGCTAACAGGCGCAACCGTTCTTGATACGATTCAGGCAGGGGCAGCCGCGCCGCCTGCAGCATGATCGTGCCTAGATAGGGCACATCGAGAACGTCAACCTCCGGCAAAGACGGCGGAACATAATTTACGCCATCAACGGAATAGTAGGTCAGCAGACCGCGACTTTCAGGTGTCAGCTTGATGTCTTCTGCGAACGAAGTTGCGTCGAAGCCTAGAAGCGCACGCGTTGCGATCGGTTGGTGATCGCCGTATTGCACGATGAGAAAGTGCTCGGTTGGAAAGCGTTTTGAGAGCGCCGCGCGGAACTCATCATAGTCAATGTGCGCCAATCCGAGACGGCGTAGATATTCGTTCATCTCGGGGTCAGTTCCTGGACCGCCCCCCGAAACATGCACGTCTGGTTCGTAGGTATTGTTGTACGGAAGGTGGGTCGCCGACGTGATGATAAAAGTGAAAAGCGGGTTATTCGACGATGCAACGTGGCGTCCGATATCGTTCAACGCGTTTGCGTAGTAGAATCGATCGCGCTCATCGAAGCGTTTTGCCCCCTGCGCCCTGTAATCGAAAATCTCTGGCATTCCGACGGTGGCGTAGAAGCGACCGTTTGAGACGAACGCCTTCGGCACCGGGTAGAAAACGCTATTGTGATATCCGCAGCGGGCCAGAACTTGCGGGACAGCGTCGTGGACTTTCCCCTGCATGAGCGATTGGACGAACGGTCGCATACCGCCGAACGAATAGGACGACACGCCTGCGAGGACCGAGAACTCAGTGAGCCAGGATGCACCACCGTAGGTTTCCACGCGCAGCTTGTGTACGCGACCGTCGAACGACCTAAAGAACGGGTCAAGCCCGTGGTCGTAGCTGATTTCGGAGAAGTATGAGGGAGGAAAGGCGCTTTCCTGATGGATCAGAATGATGTGCGGTGGCTTCTGGTTGAGAATGCATGTCGGTACTTTGAAGGGCGGCATCGGTTGTGATTTTAGCGCGTCGAACAATTGGCCCTTCCACAACGTCTGCAGCGTCTCCGACCACGATGAATAAAACGACGAGACGTAGAGATGGTCCCAGTAAAACTGCGTATTCCCCCGTTCGCCTTTCTCGTAGCTCGCCCCGAGACTGACGACCACGCAAAGGACGAAAAGGCCGCCGCTGATGCTGCGCGGAACACGCGAGCTGTCAACGCGCCAAAGCAAAGCACCCGAGATGGTGGCAATCGCTATCATCGCTAGAAGCGCCAGCAACATCGATCTGTGATCGACCCATAGGTAGACGATTGTCGACCAGGACATCAGGTAAAACACAACGTCGTAGGCATGCAGCACCATCTCGATGTAGTGCTGCTTGATATCGGAGGCGATAACGATCGTCGCGACCAAGAGCGCAATGAGCGTGATTGAAAAGAGGATGCGTCTGGAAACGAAGGTCAGCGCACAGATAAGAGCTGCTGTGATCGCTCCTGCGAAGATTATGGTTTCGCGCCAACCTTCATAACGCCAGTGGTAATAGGAAAGACCTACCGCAATTGCGCTCGTTGCATACCAAACGGCGGAAGTCGAAAGCGGGCGCTCAAACAAGTGAACACCGGTGCGTGACAGCGACCCCGTCCGATCAATGGGCTCCACACTCATGTCACTTGAAACGCCCTTAAGACGCTGGCCGCCGGGATGAATAGCGTATCCCTCGGATGCTTTAGTTCAATGCGTTTCTCCTCATGCCGCTACTGATATATTTTGCCATCACACGCAGAATTGTTCGGGGGGAGAATGAAGCGATGCAAGAGACTTGGGATGTTGCAATGCAAACGTCCGGATCGACGTGAGGTGCGCCGCGCTCACGGTGCCCTGGGTCCGAGGAGGGTTATAAGCCGACGCCTACTCGGCAAATACCAGCACACGGAGCAAATCGATCTGCGACCCCGTGCTGATGGCAGATACTGATGTCCGAGTGCGCCCGCCCGTTAGCCGGAAGCTAGGCGTCGGTTTTGGCCAGCCAATCTTCTGCTTCTTTGAGCGAGAACGCGAACTCGGAGCCAGGAATGCCGGAGGGCATGCGCGAACCTCCGACTTTCCTCACGATCGAAAACCGACCGTGATGTGGTCCCTTGCCCACCTTTTCCAGATGATAGCCTTTGCTCTCGGCGATGCGACTGACGCGCTTCTCCTCAGCATTTGTCATGAGCGGGCTCCTGGTCAGCAGGGGCGAACTCTACACGAGAAGAGTTCGGACCGATACTTTCGGCTCCCCCCGGAGACGGGCCGAATTCTCATTCCCGACAATCCGGCTGCGATGTCCGGTTTGGGCAGGAAGCGAAAGTCGCGACCTATTCAAGTCTCCGAGCGACCCCTGCTATAATGGGTCGAGTCCAACCACGTTGCGATTAAGAAAAGCTCGAACTCTCAGCCGCGCCGGACTTCGGACGAGCGACCCGCCAGTAAAGTGATCTCTATGATCGATGACACGATCTATTTCTGCATACCTCTGATTGGCCGGCTTGCAGCAAAAAACTGGGATCATGTGGGCGAGTTGTTCGACCAGACCCTGCAGTCCGTCCTCACGCAAGAGGGAAATTTGAAAGTCCTCGTGGCAGGCAACGACATTCCAGTCTCGCGATTCATCCATGATCCTCGATTGGAATTTCTTCAGGTCCAGGGAGATGTTCCTCAAACATGGCGGGAGAGGATACAGGACAAGGCAATCAAGCTTCGGAGGCTCGTCGAAGAAGTTTGCGATCGCGGCGGCGGGTACGTCGTTACGATGGATGCCGACGATCTCGTCAGCAATCTCCTGACGCGGCACGTCGCACGCACGGATAATAAAATCGGCTACATATTTCAGTCGGGATATTTATTTAACGTTGCGGGGAAGCGCTTCGACCTGGTGAACGATTTTCCAAATCATTGCGGTACGTGCGCCGTGTTCTACCTGGGAGAAAATGATCTGACGCCCGGCGCAGGGGTCTGCGCGATACTAGAGAAAGGGAAACACACCGAGTACGCGAAACACGCCGAATCGTTGGGGCGAAAGCTCGAGAGGATTCCATTTCCTGCCGCGATTTATCTAAGGCATCACGGGGACAATGTAAGTCTTGAAAGGATATCAGCTCTCCGGTTTCGAAAGACAAGAAATCTTCTTCGCCGTCTCGTCAGCCGCAGTTACATCAATGACGAAATCCGTTCTGAATTCAACGTTCCACCTCATTACTAAGCAATTCAGCCTAGGCCAATTGGCATTCGATGCGCATTCTGTGATCTTGTGGCGCCGGTGCCACCACGGAATTTTTGGTTGCGCAACGCATACAGATTAGTAACTAAACGAACGCGTTTCAGCCTTGGCCACCCAGCACACACTCCCAACGTCGCGTTCGAGAATCGCTCACCGGGAGGAACGATGGGAATAAGTCAAAGATGGGCTTTCTCACCTGCGCAAATCGACTTGCTGGATCAGCGCCCCGAACTTTGGAGTGGCGGCGGGTTTCTTAAGGATCGATCACCAACCAGCGGCATTCTGACGGCTGTCAGAGGTGTGAGGATCGGCGGACCGCGCAAAGCTGCGCCTACCGTCCGCACCGCTGGACCCCTTACTGCCACATTCGTTCGCGACTTGGAGATCGTCGCGCCGAATTTCACCCGGCGACTTTCAGGCGTAACATCGACGCTCGAACGCGTTTTACCCATTTTGGCGCGCCACGCGAGAATTGCTGCATTGGGTCCTGGATTGGCACCGTCGACTTCGCGGATGAGCTTTCTCGACTTGCCGGTGCTTTGGCGAAAGCCGGCCTTCGGCGAATATCGGATTTGGCATGCGCGCCGTAATATCGAGATGCTGGCCGGAATTGTATTGCGGGACTTGCTCGGTTTTCCTCTAAGGCTCGTGTTTACTTCGGCGTCGCAACGACATCATACCCGCTGGACTCGCTCGTTGATCGGCCGCATGGATGCGCTGATCGCCACATCGAACAAAACCGCGACTTACCTCCAGCATCCGGCGACAGTGGTCGGCCATGGCATCAACGCTGACGCTTTTCATCCAGCACAAGACCGGGCCGCAGCGCGCGCTGAGCTTGGTCTTCCCGGCTTAAGACTGGTGGGTTGCTTCGGTCGCATACGCCCCGGAAAAGGCAGTGATGTTTTCGTGGACGCTATGCTTCGCGTACTCGCTTCGCGCCCCGACGTCGGCGCAGTATTGGTAGGGCGCGCAACCTTCAAGCATTCGGCCTTCATGGCCGTGCTTCGCGGCAAGATCAAAGCTGCGGGGCTGAATGAACGGTTCCTGATTTTGCCAGAAGTCGCAACTTCTGAAATGCCGCGCTGGTATCGCGTGCTGGATGTGTTTGTCGCCCCTCAACGATGGGAAGGGTTTGGAGTGACGCCGCTGGAGGCTATGGCAAGTGGTTTGCCGGTCGTCGCGACGAGGGTCGGCGCGTTTCCCGAAATCGTGGTCGATGAGACGGGTATTTTGGTAGAACCCTCCGATGTTGCTGCGCTTGCGGCAGCCACGGCCCGCTTGCTCGACAGTCCGGAACGTGCGGTAGCAATAGGAGTCGCTGGCCGGGCTCGCGTCATGGCCGAGTTCTCAATTGAAACCGAGGCGGCGAAACTACTAGATGTCTACCGCGCTTTGCAGTCCCCTAAGTCGACCTTGGAGCGTGAACGCGCACTAGAGGGTTTGCCGCACAGCACCAGCGAATATTCTCGAGTAGGGACCGGGGTCTTTCCGAACGACTTGAGCTTCGCGAACGTCTCGACACGTCCGATCGGAAGCTGACCTCTCAAGCGCAGCCACGATCTAGGCGTGGGCTGGCGGTTTCTGCTTGAAAAGCTCTATGTAAGCGTTCGCCACCGCTTTTTCGGAAAACCCGGTCGAAAGCGTCCTACTCCCACCTGACGCGATTCTAGCGGCCAAAGCCGGATCACCGATTAGTCGCTCGATCGCGTTCGCAAAACCTTGCGCGTCGCCAACATCGACGAGCAATCCGTTATCGCCATCCCGCATAAACCAAGACGGCCCCTCTGCTCGGCTCGATACAACCGGCCTATTCTGCGCCCAGGCTTCAAGAATGACGTTTCCGAGCGGCTCGTGGCTCGACGGCATAACGAAAATGTCGGAAGCGGCGAGATATGGACGAGGATCCGCCTGCCAGCCGAGAAATCTTATGCGGTCGAGAATGCCAAGATCCGTCGCGAGCTTTTCGAGATTTGCACGCTCTTCGCCGTCGCCAGCGAGCCAAAGGTGAACTCCCGGCAGGGTAGACACGGCCGCGATAAGTTGCGCAAAGCCCTTACGCTCAACAAAGCGGCCCATCGACATTATCACGGGCGCGCTGTCAGCCGTGCCGAGCGCCGCGCGATCGACGGGCGCGACACGGTCGGTATTCGTGAAGTTGGAAATGATCTCGACGCCGCGTTTCCATCCAATATTGCGCACATGCTGACCGATGGCCGGGGTATTGCAGACGAGAACATCGCAGTTCTTGAAATAGCTTAGATTTGTGGGGAAGTCTCCGAGGCGCGATATCCTGATGCAGTCCTTGTAGTTCGGCATCAGGCGGCTTGCCCGAGTGGCCCACGCGAAAAGCGCATCCGGCCTTTTCTCTCTCGCGATGCGCTTGACCTTGAGCGGCAACAAAAATCGATCGGGCGATAGATTGCGAAAGTTACTTTCGATGATGGTCGCCAGTCCATCGATCTCGCTACGCCAAGTTCTGCCTTCGCGAATGACGACAGTTTGCTCGACGCCGCGGCGCGCGAGCGCACGGACGAGGTGAACGAAAAAACGTTCCGCCCCGCCGTCTTTGCCAAAGTGATAGTGCATGACGTGCATTGGCGTACCGATAGCTAGCAGGGGGAGTCGACGGATGGGTGTCGCTTAACCGCGTGACGTTGATAGATTTTGGCCTGGGTCAAAAACGCGTACACCGCTCCAGTTGCAGCTTCGATGAAGCCGGGAGCGCCACAGCGCCAGAGCCCATGTCTTAAATAAAGGCGGAGAAAATACGTCGGCGGACTGAAGATGAGCTTCAAGACGCTCGCCGGCTTTCCTTGCCCCACCTGCTGATCTGCTTTCAGGCTCGAGTACCGATTTTCCTTCAGAATTTGCTCATCCATCATCAGCGGCCGGAAATGGAGGATGCTTCCTAAATCTGCGTCCTTGACGTCCCCAGCGGGGACGATGCCTTCATGGACAGCCTGCGATAGATCGTACGCTCCCTTGCCCTTTCGGATGAGACGAAGATTTTTACGCTCGCGCACATGCTCCGGAGTATAGCCGAAGCCGATCAAATAGGGCCGTCGCGCCACACGCCAGCCGACGACATTGACGTCCGCCCCGATCAGCTCCGGCAATACGTGGCGGAGCTTTGCATCCAAGCGTTCGTCGGCATCGATGTTCAAGGCCCAAGGCTGTTTGCACTGATCGAGCGCGAACTGCTTCTGCGCTGCGTAACCGCGCCAGGTTTCTTGGAATAGGCGTATCGGCCATCCCCTATCGATGTAAGTGCTGATCAACGCGAGGGTATTATCAGTCGATCCGGAATCGACGATAATAATCTCCGCGCAGTCAACCAGGCTTTCTATGCAATTGCGGAGATAGGCCTCTTCGTTCAAGCAGATGATGAACGCGGAAATAGGCAGACAAGACGATACGTTGTGCATGAAGCACCTTTGCACAGCGGAAATGATAAGGTCGAGGTGTGGTCCAACTTTTTCGGCATCGTTGGTCGCATATTGGCCGATAGTCACAGACTTGTATGGTTTGAAAGAGTGCAGTGCTTCTGTTGCTCTGTGGGCGCGATAATGGGGCAGCAAACCTGGATTTGAACATCCGATTCGATACGAGCCTGTGCTCCGATGGAGCTGAGCTGGCTAGCAACATTTGGGCAAGTCGTCAGCCGAGGCGTGCCACGAGAATTCGTTCCAGCTCTTTCGCACACCACTCAATGGAATAAATATCGTGCTGTGGTTCTAGTGGGCCCATTTGGAGGGCTTTTTTAATGGCGCCGTGCATCTCCTTTGGCGTGCGAAACCATAGTCCCGATGGATGGGTTTCAAGATAGGAAGCTTCGGGCCACGCGACGAGCGGAAGACCCAAACGCAACGCAGTCGCTGCTTTGATATTCGATTTCCATCGCCTTGTGATCCAATCGGTATGTCGCCCACCGCGCACGGCTACGAGCACATTGGCAGGCGGGGGCAAGGCAGCGTTCGTCGCAATGAATTTTGCATTGCTAAGAAAACTGGAAGCGCGAAGTGCTGGCTTCCATAGACCAAGCGTCGGTGCTCCGTGATAGAGCACGATCTTCTTGCGCCCCGTATTGGGTGGAATCGTCTCAAGCCTGGGGTCGAAATGATGGTAGAACACATCCACAGGTATACCGAGGCCAGCAATGTCCTCAGCCATGGCGCGCGTGGGGCACAAGATCAGCGCGGGATTCATTCGTCGAAAGTGCTCGCCAAATGCTTCACAAGCCGCAGCCGGGGAGTCAATTCGCGTAAATTCGTTTCGGCGCTTCGGAAAAGATGTCCAAAAATCGAGAGGATCATAGACTATTGGTCCCCTCCAATGGCGAAGCAAGTTAAGGGTTTCGTCTCCTGCATTCTTAACGACGACGACAACGTCTACGTTGCTAAGGTCGGTCTTGGTGGCGTTTGAAACGGCCCTCCAACTTGCCCTCTGCGCAGCCAATTGAATCCCGCGCATTTGCCACGAACCGTGCCGCCCGGCGCCGGTAAAAAGGATGTTCATGCGGGACCCGAAAAGCGTTCGCCAACTGCCATCGTCAATCGTGCGCGACTGGTAAGTCGAACACGCGACCGGAAAAAGGCGGTAAGCCACTCGACCAATGACACCGAATCTCGAGCAGAGGTCTCCACGCCAATGAAAATGCAGCCCTTGATAAGGTGACTAGCCGTCATTCCCTCGCCGGCGGAAATCGGCGACACTCAGCACGATCAGAAATGCAATGTGGTGCCAAGGATCGGGCCTTGCAATCGAGATATTTCAAACCCGCAGCTCCCGACTAGTCGCTCTCGACACCGAGTTCGCGCGCCGCAGCAGTCAGGCGTGCCTTTACGGCGGCATCACTCGCAAAGGCTTCGAGGGCTTTCGTCAGTGCGGCCTTTGCCGCATCCTTTTCTCCAAGCGTCATGCGCGAGCGCATCATAAGCAACCAGCCATCTTCGTCGTTCGGAGAGGTTTCGAGCCGCGCGGCGAGCTGGCCGACCATGCCTCGGATCATGCTGTCACGCTGGGGATCTGATGGACCCTCCGCGGCTTTTGCGTTGTCCGCGGTGGGCGAAGTTGCGGGATCGGACGCCGGAGTTCCTGCTGTCGTAGTCTGCGCTGCTTTTGCTGCCTCTAGTCCTTTTCTGATTTCGTTGTCGCCAGGCTCGAGCTTGAGAGCTGTTTCGTAGGCTCTCGCGGCCTCCTCAGGTCTCGCTGTATTGAGGTAGGACCATCCGAGCATTTTCCAGCCCTTCACGTCATCCGGTTGCTTTTCAAGGCGTACGACGAGCTTTGTGATCATCACATCGACATCAGGCAACGCAGCGGACTTTGACGTCGCCGACATGGCTGCTGTCGACTGGCTGTTGGGGTCGATCTTGTCTGCATACGCACGGAGAGCCTCCAAAGCGGTTTGATCAGCAGGCGAGCTCTCGTTCGAGTCATTTGCTGTGCTTCGCGTAGATGGGGCTAAAGCGCTCAGGGCCGATGCGCCGTTCAATTCACTCAGCTCATGCGCAGGGATACGTGCAAAGCTGTAAGCGGCGATTGCGGAAATCAGAGCCAAAACAAAACCAGACTCGCGGGTGCCTGTCGCAACCCAACGCCTCATGAGCGCGACGACCGGCCGGCGGCCTTTTAAGTTGAGGCGCAATAGCAGGAGAGTGATCGCCATCAACGTGGCGGCTGTGCCGGTGGCGACCGATGCATAGAGCTGTGTCATGTCCAATCCTTGCAAAATACTTTGACGGACTCGGCTATTGCATTGGGATCTTGGTGTTCATGATTGGCGCAATCACCCCGTTCACATGATATTTGTGGCATTCGAGACAGTCTTGGCGCGCCATGCTGCTCCGGTGACAAGTCTGGCAGAGATCCTTTTTCACCCCGCCGAAATTCGATGCGAAAATTTGTGGATTGCCCTGCTCGTAGCTCTTCAGATAGGGGCGGCCTTTTTCGAGGTTATGGCAGGTCAGACAGCCGCGATTTTCCAATGTGCTGAAATGCGGTTCATGGACGAACTTCGTGAAGCTTCCCCGTTTCGTCTCGGCCGAAGGCTGCGAGAAATTGACGAGCCGCCCCTTGCCCTGGATATCGTCAACGCTGTGGCATTTCGTGCATGACCCCTGAGCGTCCTTGCTCGTGAGAAAATCGAAGACCGCCGCCGTCGGGCTCGCGCCACCTTTCGGAGCTCGGGGACCGGTCAAAAAGAGCCAAGAGTAGATGAATTTGTCCTTGTGACCTGTGGGACGGTAGAAAATCCCGTAATCCTGCCGGTACCAGCCGCCATATTCAGCCCAGCTTTCTGGATCCACGTCACTTTCGATGCTGATCACGGGCGCCGCCCGCGTTTGCGGGTTAGCCGCCGCGTTCGTCGGTGCGACCGAAGCATTGGAAACTTCAGGCTCCGCTGGTTTCTCGAAGTTCTTGTTGTGAGCTTTGATCTCACGAAGCTCTTCTTCGGTGGGAAAGAGCAGATCGTCGGACTGGTTCGCTGCCTTGGTTTGAGGCTGTTTGTCGGCGGAAGGCGTTGCCTTGCCACCATCTGGCTTGGTGCCCGTAGCGTCGGCTTTCCCGCCCGCTCCTTCAGGCTCAACTGCTTCCCCGGCGCCCTTGAGACCTGCTCTCATCGGGGGAGGCAGTTTGTCGGGAGAGGATGTTTCCTTGCCACCGTCGTGCTTCGGGTTCGCGGTATCGGTTTGTCCGGCCGCTCCTACAGGCTTTGCTGCTTCGGCATCACCCCCTTGTACCTTGGGCAGCAGACACTGACCAAGAACACGCACCATGCATGCCGGCGGATCTAGTTTATCTGCCTGGCGCGCATCCGTACCAGACGGCTCCTCGGAAGATTCCGATCCGTTCGATGTTGTTTCCGTAGGCGCAGAGCTCGATCTCTCCGAGGAGAGCGCTTCCTCGCCACTGTCGGGCTTCAGATTCGCGGTATCGGTTTTCCCGGCCTGTCCTTCAGGCTGGGCTGCGCGACCATCGGCTTCCGTACCAGACAGAGTCGCGGGAGACGCCGATCGGGCCAAGTTGGATTCCCTTGTCATCGTGGTCCGGCCGCTATGTTCCTGATCGATTGTGTCAGTGCGATTGGCCATTTCCGTGGCGAGATTGGGAAGCCACTGCTGTTGCGCACTGATGAGCACATCGCGCGGAATGCTCGCGGTCAGATCGGCAACGAGATTTGCACTCAGCTTCACCCCGCCACCAAGATTGAGGTCGCCCAGCACGTCCGACGCTTTTCCTAAAATCATTGCTTGGAACAGCGCCTTGATCTCCCACACCAGATTCGTCACTGCCTTGATCTGGTCGTCGCTTGCACCGCTCAGATCCTGGAGGTTCAGGCTGTCGACGGTCTTGATCAGAGCACGGCCCCGCTCATTCCGGCTGATCATCACCTTCATGAACGGTGTGAGCGCGGCTTCGGACGCGTCCGGCCATTCGCCGATCGAGGCCTTCTTTTCCTTCAGCGATTGCAAATCGAGGCCAGGCAGGGTCAGGAACGCAATGCCTTTTGGGCCGCTGGCCCTTTCCTTGCCGGTGATCTGGTCGAGATGGCAGGCAGAGCAGGTCTGCTCGAAAGGCGCCACGGCCATTATACGCTTGTCGTCACGGCTGTTGTGGCAAGTGGAGCAAGTGGCGGGAACGCGCCTTTCGGGATCCTTCTTCGCCACTTCCGGGAAGTGCTTCCCGAAATGGCCGGCATGGTCGTAGACGATCGGTGTACGCCTCTTGAACGGATAGTCATCGAATTTGGGATGATGGCCGTCGAAGCTGTCGAACTTAACCACGTGGCAGGAGCGGCATTGCTCGTTGGAGATCTTGTTCAGATTGAAATTGACGCCCTGATGCTCCTGGTGGCACGTCGCGCAGGCGAGACCGCGTGCTACCATGCCATGGGTAGGGAAGGCGATACTCTGCGCGCGGGCCGATATCGGCGCAGGCGATGTCGCGACGATTTTCATTAGCCGCTCGGTGCTCTGCTTTAGCACATCGGCCAAAGCGCCGTGCGCGTTGAAGGCCGTGTCCGGCATCTTGTGGCAGTTGAGGCATGCCTTGCTGTCGGCGAGTGGATCTCCGGCGATGAGGCCGTGGATCCAACTCAATTTGTCGCTGCCGCTCTGGGTGTGACAGGCGCTGCAATTCTCGATGGCGCCGTGCGCGCTCGTCAGCGGTCCTGGCATCAGGAGCTGAGTGCCTTTGGATAGAATAAAGGCCAAGCCCAGGCAGACAACGGTCACCAGCGCCAGCAGCTTCGCGAGATGGTCGCGCCGGGAGCCGGGCGCCGCCTGCGTCTCGGTCTGCGGCTGCCGGACCGATCTGTTCCGTAGCAGTCGCCACATCACCAAGCCCCCGATGAAAAGGCATAGACGACGAGGACGTGCAGTACCGTCAGCACGATCAGTGCATACGTGACGGGCACATGTACGAACAGCCAACCCTTGGTGAGCCCGAGATAGACACGCGCGAAATCGAGCCGGTCCTTCTCGACCACCAGCCTCTTTATAGCCGCAAGCTTCTCCTGGCTCCCCTGGTCGACATAGCGTGACAGGTTGTCGATCTCGTCGGTCAGCCGCTTGAGCGGGCGCTGCGAGCCGATGAGGTGGGCGGTGATATTGCGCTGTCCTTGGAAAAAGTCGCGCAGGTGGGTCGTGTAGAGGTCCATGATCCAGGCGTCATATGGCGGCGCCGGCAAGGCGATCGCAGAGGCGGCCGGATCGGTCTTCGCTACGGCGGCGTGGACATCGCGCGCCAGCTCGGCGCGGAGAGTTGGAATGCGATCGTAGCCGACGCGCTCGTCGATCTCGCACTTGGCGTGCAGCGACCACGCCAGATAAGTGCCAAAAATGCCGCTCAGCGTCACCAGCACGAAGCACGCCCACAGCGCCCATTCGAAGCCGGTGTCCGGCAGAGAGAAATCCGAATGCGAGATAAAGGCGGCGATCAGCAGATAGCCGAGAAAAATATGAATCTTCCGCCAGTGCATGGCGGATTTCGGTGAAAGGCTGGCCGTCTTGACGGCGATGTGGAAACCGAGCTGCAGGCTCATGCCGCCGGCCAGCATCCAGCCGTCGAGATAGCGCGGATCGCGAAGCCCGTTGCCATAGATCCAGACGAGCCAGAATAGGCCGCCGGAAATCGCCGCGATCAAAAGTCCCCGAACTGTCCGGCTGGCGACATATCCCACCGCGCCCGGACGACGTCCGCCGATCGAGCGGTCAGCTACCCGCCGCCCGCCCGAAAACTCCCATCGCGGCGTTTGTTTCCCCATCAAGCCCATTCAGGTTGCCGGTCGGCTATGATCAATTGGGCGCGCTTACGGCGCTGGCCGTTCTCGCCACGCCCTTGAACTTGTCCGGTCCGGGAATAAGGCTGTCGAGCCCAGCCATCGTGCTGCCGTCGTACTTCTCGGTGATGCTCACGAGCAGCTTGGAAACGCCATCAGCCGCAGCCGTCAGAAGACTTTCGTTGTTCAGCTTCAAGCCGGCCGAATGGCCAAATTCGATCATCTTCGCGATTTCCGGCACGTTCGGCGCCGCTTTCGCCGCAGCGGCGAGCTGCTTGCGCGCCTGGTCGGCACGCTTGGCCATTTCGAACGCATAGGGCTCTCGCACAGTCGCCTTTCCGACCGCGCGCAATGCAGTCTCAAGCTCGACGCCGAGGCCGACGAGATAGAGCAGCCGCTTGCGCGCCGCGCTGGCCGGCACGTTGTCCTTGCCTTTGGAGAACCAGGTGTTGTGCCGCACCTCGCCCTGCGACCAGGACACCAATTCGAAGGCGCTGCCCGCCCGATGGCCGCCTTTGTTCACGAGATCCTCTCGCGGCACGACATGGCAGCCGTAGCAGTTCTTCGCCAGCTGGTAGAGCGAGGGCGGCCTGATCATTCCCTTGGAATCGGCGAGCTTCCAGCGCGCCTCCGCCTCTGACTTCGTCTCGGTCTGAGCCGTCTTGCCGCTGTACCCGCTGTGGACCTTGATCCAATCCCGCCCGGCGCTGTGGCAGGATTCGCAGGAGATGCCCGAGATTGGCTCCTCCTTATTGTCTTTCTGCTGCACCGTGAAATGGCAATTCAGACACAAACTCTCCGACTTGATGCGTCGCACCCCCATTTTTTTCGCGATTTCGTTCGCCTCGGGGTTGCGCGGCATTTCACGGAAGGTCTTGAAATGATGCGTGCCCTTCCAGGCCTCGGCCTCCTGCTTGTGGCATTCGGCGCAGGCATTCGGCCCAACGGTCTTGGCCGGATCGGACGCAGCTGCGCCGTACTCGGCAAAGCCGAAAATCATGAGCAAGCCACAGAGATAAAACGGGGACGGTCGGAGAGAGAGGCGCTGCGCCACCCCGATCGACAGACGGCTATCCGCTCTGGGGCCGCGATGACTTCTCATCCTTGCTTCAACCATCGTATCTTGCTTCAGCCATCCTATCCGCCTGCATCGGCGGATCCCGTTGGTTACGCGGGCGATCAATTGAGAGGCGGCGCATCTGCCGGCTGGTGGGCAGAGCGAGCCACTGCACGGCGCGGGTGAGAACGCTTTCCTCGATCGTATCGTCGGTGGTCGGTACGAACGGATCCGCATGGCAAACCGCGCCGATGGACGCCGCGATCGATTTGATCGCATCGACCATGCCCGGCGCGCCGCAGGCATACAGAACATCGGTCGGCAACAAGCGCGGCAGATAGTCGGTCGGCCGACCCGGCATCACCGCTTTAGTCAAACTCTGCGGCGTGCTGCAGATAGGCGCAACGAGCACATTGGGGAAGTTGGCCAGCTTCACGAGAGCCGGGGCCATATAGAGCGACTCGATGGTGCGGCCGCCAGCGATGATCATCATCCTACGCTCCGGGTTCTCGCGCAGCGCAGCGACGGCGATCGACCAGATCGGCGCAAAACCGGTGTTGGTGGCGATGAGAATCATCCGACCGCCCAGATTGGGCCGGAAATGCGCCGAGCCATAGGGCCCGGTCAGCTTTACTCGGTGGCCCGCCTTGATGCGCTTCCCGAGTGAAGGGGTGACGCGTCCGTCCGCCATGCGCCGGACATGGAACCAGACCGTGCGGCTGCTCGGATTTCCGCGCAAGGGATGGGTGAGACTGAACGGACGGCTCGGATAGCCGCGGAAGCGAACTTGCGCATATTGCCCCGCATGAAAGGGCAGCGCGCTGTCCGTCGTGATGCCGACTTCCATCACCTCGGGCGACAGTGGGAGCAATGAACTCAGCACGCCTTCGACGGTGCGAACACCCGACGGCTGGTCCCTCTCGATTACCGCATCGCCGACGATCCGGCACTGGCAGGCATGTACGATGCCCGGCTCGGTGCCTTCTCCGCCTCGCACTTCGCCGGACACCAGGCGCACGCAGCAGGTGCCGCAGTTGCCGGCGCGGCAGTCATAGGGCAGGTCGATACCGTTTCTCAAAGCGGCGTCCAGCAGCAACTCGCCGCGGCGCGCCAGAAAGCTGCTGCCATCGACAGTGATTTGGTGGCTTCTTGACATTGGCTGATCCGGGAAGGCTTCAAGTTTCTGATCTACGGCTGGTGGCTGGTCCGGTGACCGCCGTCGCTGCACTTCCTGGCATGCTCAATTGAGCGATCGATCCGTATCTGAATCTCCTTCCTCATCGCTGAGCAATACAATCGCCAACTTTTTTCTATGGTTCGCCACTTTGCCACCCCATCGAGTTTCGACAGTGAATACCAAGCATTTCAATTCAGTCCCCACGTGCTTGGTACGCCTTGAACATTGGCAGCGGTCTATTCTTCCATCATGGTCAGACAATGACCGCTTAATGGCTATATTGACCGGAATAGAAAGTCAGGAATTGAGCAAATAACGTTCTCGCTTTCTGATAACTAGCATTACAACGACGAATATTCGCTGGTGGTCCGGCAGGGAAATTTTACCTCCGAGACGAAGAAAATGGCGCCGCTTTTCCGGCCCGTTAGAACGCGATATGTTATCCTTTGTGGAATGCCATTCATTTTGAAAAATATTAAATGCATATTGAGCATTCGACGGAATTGGAAATTGCCACTGCAGTTATCTCATTTATTTCAATAGAAACGGCCATATACCGGCCCATTTCTCCTATTAATCAAATCGTCAGTCCAGCAATTCCGCGCAGCCGGGTTTTATCCGACGCAAATCGGAATGCCTCCCTGAAGTTTTTTAAGAGTATAAGGGATGAAACGATTATCGGGTCTTGTGGTGTTTTCCTGTGCTTTGGCGAGCGGCGTGCTGATGTACGCAGGGTTCCTCGGGCAAAATGCTGTCGCCGGATCCAGCGACGAAGGGTGGAGCATAACCGTACAATCACCGCCCGCATCGAAGCGCTCCGAGGATAAAGAACCGTCCGGAAAGACCGATGCGGCAGCCTCGAAAGGCGAAAACACTTCGGTCCCCGCGATTAGCAAGGAGACACTCTCCCTCTATCCCACCGCTGCTCAATGCGGGGAGTGTCATAAGCAGATTTACGAAGAGTGGTCATCGTCACAGCATGCCTATGCGTCGATCTCGCCGATGTTCCACAAGTTCGAGCAGAAGTTCACGGGACTGACTCAAGGCACCGTCGGCACTTTCTGCGTGCGCTGCCACCAGCAGGTCGGCACTCAGCTCGGCGAAAAACGCGAAACGCCGCTCTGGGAGCGCAGCCAGATTTCCCGCGAAGGCGTGACCTGTATCACCTGCCATAGAGTCAAGGAACAGTACGGCAAGGTCAACGGCGAGCGCCGGGTCGAGCCGGGCAAAATCTACGAGCCGGTCTACGGCAGCGGCGAAAAGAGCGCAATCAAAGACGTCCTCGCCAACAAGGAAACCTACTCCGTTAAAACCAGCACTAACGGACGCGGCAACGACATTCACAAGGGCATGATCACGAACGACCAGATCACCAAATCGGAGTTCTGCGTCAGCTGCCATCAGGTCGCGGTCAACCTTGGAATTAAGCTGGAAATCGTCTGGGATCAGTATCGCGACAGCCCGGCACGCGCAGCCGGCGTCACTTGCCAGAACTGCCACATGGGAAAGGTCCCTGGAAAGCCTGAAGGCTATGCGACCGCACCATCCGCCGTGGTCGGCGGCAAGGAGATCAACCCGGGACGCAAACATGCCAATCACCGATTCATCGGTCCGGGATATTCGATCGCCCACCCTGGCATCTTTCCCCACAACCCGAAGGCCCAGTCCACGAGCATTGAGGACTGGCTGCAGTTCGACTGGCGCGCCGGTTGGGGCACCACCAAGTTCGAAGACAAGGTCGCGGACGGCAAGATCAAGGTCAACTTTCCGAAACGCTGGGCCGATTCGCTCGACCGTGAAGACGCGCGGCAGATCATCGACGAGAATATCGCGAAGCTCGATGAGCGTGACAAGCTCAGACAGCAGGTCATGGAGAACTCGAGCAAAGTCGACGGTCCTTACATCGAGGGCACGCCGGGGATCGGCAAGGATCTGACGTTCTCCTACAAGATCAAGAACACCAATACGGGGCACAACCTGCCGTCAGGTTCGTTGGGTGCACAACCGCAGCTCTGGGTGAACGTCGCCCTCGTCGATCCCGACGGCAAGAACATTTGGGAGTCGGGCTACGTCGATAGCAATGGCGACATGGCCGATCTGCACAGCCTCGATGTCGCCGCCGGCCGCATCGACACGGACCAACAGCTGATGCACTTCCAGACCAAGTTTCTGACGACCAACGTCAAGGGCACAGACCGTGAGATGTACCTGCCGGTGAACTTCGACATCGATCCGCTTCCGCAGCTGCGTCCGCCCGAGATCCCGACTACCGTTCTCAACCATCCGCCCCTGGTGCGCATGGAGAACCACTCGCTGGCGCCGCTGGCAGAGAAGGAGGCCAAGTACCAAGTGCCGGGTAACTTGATCAATAGGCCGGGCAAGTACCGGCTCGCCTTCCGCATGCGGAGCCGCGCCGAACCGATCTACTTCATGCGCTTCGTGGACTCCACCAGAGGCATGGAGCAGAGCATGAACGAGCGGATCATGAACTTCCACGCGTTCCAGGTGGAGCTCGAAGTGAAGGGCTAGTGCCGAAAAGCCGAGCGTTTCGGATTGGGTACCCGCAAGGGTCCCAATATGCGGGTCCGAAGCCTCTCCGAAGCCTCTTGCCGACCGAGCGACCTCGCAGGTCAGAGGCACGAAGTGGGAGCTTCCACGTGACTCGTAACTCGAAAGCCGATCTTCGGTATCTTGCCAGGTCAACGACCGCCATCATCGCGCTGATAGCCGGTAATTACCTGGTGATGTCCCGGTCGACTGCAGAACCTGCGACAGGCGAAAGCACGGACAGACCCGGTAAGAATGAGACTTGGATCGAGAAGTCCTATCTAGGGGCGTCGGAGTTCGACGCCAAAAACGATGCGCCGGAGCAGGTCGACAACAAGGCCGGCAGGGACGGCAAGTCGATCACGGTACCAAAAAAAAGCAACAAGTCCCGCAAGGAAGACAAATCGGTCCAGAATGCTTTCCGACCCGGTCCCAAGTATGAAACTAAATATGATGCCAAGGAGCAGCAAGACATCTACGGCGCGAAGAGTGCGGTCGAGCCGCCGCGCCCGCTGCTTGAGCTAGGCCGCGAGCAATATACCTCGGGTATCTACGACGAGAGCAGCACGTTGCTCGGCAAATTGAATCCGCTACTCCCGGGCCTCTCCGTCTACGGCGATTGGCGGACGGCGGTCGCGTATAATAAGAACAACGGCAAGGATATTGCCCAGATCGCGACCCGCCTGAACCTCGACGTCGATTTCAAGCTTACCGGCACCGAACGCATACACGCCTTCTTCACGCCGCTTCAGGAGGGGGGTGCAAAATTCACCCGTTTCGAGTTCGGCGGCGGCGACGGCGATCAAAAGTTTACCGATGAACTCGACCTCGATCCGCAGACGCTGTTTTTCGAGGGCGACGTCGGCTCCATCTATTCGGGTTTCTCCGGTAAAGAAGCCGGTTTCGACCTGCCCTTCACCATCGGTCTCTTCCCCCTGTTCTTGCAAAATGGGATCTGGGCGAACGACGCGATCCTCGGCGGCGCGGTGACTCTCCCCGCGCGCAACTCGCCGACGCTGGGCCTTTCCAACTACGACATCACCTTCTTCGCCGCGTTCGACAATGTCGACAACGCGAGCCTCATCAAAGCAAATGGAAAGGTCGACAACGACAACGCCAACCTCTTTGGCGTGACGACTTTCGTCGACGCCTTCAACGGTTATATTGAAGCGGGCTATGGCTTTTTACAGGGCACCGGCGCACAGGACGGCGTTGAGCAGCACTTCCTGACTGCCGCTTATAGTCGGCGCTATGTCAATACTTTATCGAACTCGACGCGAGTGTTCGCGAACTTCGGAGACGATAACGGCAGGAACGGTGACGGCGTTGCTTTCATTTCGGAGAACAGCCTGATCTCGGGATTGCCGAGTACGCTGCTTCCTTATGCCAACTTCTTTGTTGGGGTAGGCAATCCCGAGCCCCTGGTCGATGGCAACAACGCTGGCATATTGAAGAACGTCGGCATCAACTTCGAGACCGACGCCCTGACCGGCTACCCGAAACTCGACGACACCGCCTCCAACACCTTTGGAGGCGCGCTTGGCTTAGAATATCTCTTCAATCTGGATCAGCAGCTCGTCTTCGAGGTAGCCACGGTGCAGCCCTTCGAGAGGGACGGCATCGGCGCCCAGGAATTGCAGTACGGCTTCGGTGTTCGCTATCAAATCCCGATCACCCGGTCTTGGCTGTTCCGCGCCGATGCGACCTATCAGATTCAGGAGGGTGCTGAGGACAACTTCGGGATACGCACGGAACTTCGCAGCAAGTTCTGACCGATCGCGGTTCACGGCTCGGGCTTCGAACGGGAACCTGGAAGACGGAAAAATACTTCCTATCGACTCAAGGCGATTCGGGGATCCGCCGAGTTGGCGGCCAGAACGTCCGGCACGTCTTATCTCGGTCGGACGATCGCGTCGATCTCAATATCGACGTCGTCATCGACCATAGACTGATAATCCGTCATGTTGAACGCGCTGCGCTGGATGCGCGTCGTGGCGATAAATTCGCGTGCGCCGGCGTCATACTTGAGCGCCGGGTCGTCGTGCGGCTTGATGCTGACTTTGAGCATCACGGGCTTGGTGATGCCGTTGACGGTGATCTCGCCCGAAACGTCTGCCGCCGTTGCCGAGTCCGATCGGACCGCGAGGCTCCTGAAGGTGATGACGGGCGAGACCTCGACGTTAAAAAATGCCGTGCCCTTGAGTTCGTTGTCGACGAGTGCTTCGCCGGTTGTGAGGCTCGCCGCGACGATCGAAGCGCTGATCTTGCTCTTTTCGGGCGCGGCTTCATCGTAGTAAAGCGTGCCGCTTACCTTGGTGAAGCGGCCGCGCTGAGTTGAATAGGCCATCTTGTAGGCGAAGCGAACCTCGGTGCGGCGTTGGTCGAATTCTAAGCGGCCGGCGTGCGCGGGCGGCGCGGCGGCGGTGATCAGTTCGGCGGCGAGTAGAAGGGAGAGCGCCGTTCGCAGAGAGGCCGTCGCTATGACTGGCGACGCATATTCCGAGAACTCGCGGTCGCTTGGCATGCCCGCGACTGTCGTGCGGTCGCCCCGTCGATCATCGTTGCGCAAATGGGTTCTTTTCATCGCTCGGCCTTTCGCCTTTTATATATTGGCGGCTGTGCGCCGCGCGCGTCCGAAACGAGCCTGAAACCAACCTCTATCGCCGCTTGAAATCCCGCTCAAATTGCTGCGGCGTAGAGAAACTTCTCCACGCTTTGCGTTTTCGTCAGCGCCATTTGGCTGGGTCAGAGCCTCCACGACTTCTGAAATCTCATCTGTATCAGCCAACGCATTGATGGCGATGACCCAAGCAGCAGCTGACAAAGCGAGCGGCCACAAGAGGACAACGAGCAGGTCGAGAAACGTTGTCGCCATCACGCTTCCTCCCGCGTCTCGCTGACGTTGAATGCCGCGTCGTTTGGTTGCCGCGCAGGTGAAGTGCGCTGCATTCGCCCAAAGGTTTCAACCGGCTCGATCCAATATGTGAGATGCGGCAATGCCGCTTGCCGCTCGTTCGCGCTCATTGCGAGCGCGATAAACCTCGCGTAATTCCACATTTTGCGCCCCAATTCGGAATGCGCTTTACAAGCGAAGTCTCCCCAGCCTCACAACGCGATGATAGAATGGCGAAAATTGGTTCGAGAAATGCTCCCGCTTTTGTAATCACCACTGCAATAGGCGGTGATTGCCGAATGGCAAATACCGAATTTATTAGGCATGCGGAGTAGCTGCGAGTCGTGCGAAGCTGCGGAGCGCCCGACGATCACATTTCATTTCGTCATTTCCGCTGTCGCCGGTCGGACGGCGGCCCGCGCGATATCGCGAGCATTCTGACGGCTATCGTTGCGCAGTCCTGCGTCCGAGCCGGTTTCCAACAACCGCAACGACTTTTTCGTCCCCGTCGCGCGCCGCCGTCATCGGCGTCGAATTGCTGAGCGAGTTGGGCGTGTCGAGAGACGCGCCAGTGTGGCGAGCATGCGCGAATGCGGGCAATCGCGCCGCTGTTGCACGTTCGGACAGCGACATCATTGGGCCTTCTCGCCGCTCTGAGCAGCGATTTCGAATGAGGGATGGTGAGCGATGAGCGCGGCAACCGTTTCTAACGTTCGCGCCGACAAGCCGCCCCACTCCCATCTGCTGACATTGCGCCTTGCTGTTTCGAGGTCTGCTGAGGGTCAAAAGCGGACATCATCGATCGCGGGTATTGATGTCTGCTGTTCACTCGAAAGCGGTTCGATATGTGGTCCTCAATGCTTAGGATGGCGCTCTCGTGCCAAGCGCATCTGAATGTGCGATTGGGCGAGAAGTAATTCTCTATCGTGAATACGAATAGCTCTGCGGATGCCTCTGACGGCCTGTTCGGCGCTCTCCGGCGGACGCTTGTTCGCTGTCTCATCGTGAACCCTCCTCGGGGTTACGATGAGCCGGAAAACATCTCTTACACAATCAGCCCAATCTGTCCGGCAAGCGCCGACATGGAACGAGCTATTGATTTCGTTGGTGCCCCAGGAGTCCTCTCAACTCCATTGATAATACGAAGTTTTTTGAGGCTTTACTCGCGTGGGTCCACAGATTGGTCCACAAACGCACACGGGCTTGCTAACTCCGACGTCACGGATACCGAACTCTGGTCGACGAGATCGATCGCTGCGACGCCTTGGCACCGTCGGCGTGTCCGACGGGCATCGGTGGGCCGTTACCGACGGCGTATCATGCGACCGGTGAGGCTACTGACCATCGGAGAGCATCATGAGGGCGTTGTTCATCGCAGCGATCGCGTTGGGAAACATCAGCTTCGCTGACGTCCAACAATCGATGGCTGACGGCCTTAAGGCAGATGTCCGCCGGCAGGGGATGCTCGGCCTGCGCACGGGAAAGTGGGTTCGATTTTGCGGTCCCGCCGTCGCCAATACCGCAGCCTCCGGAGCGTCCTAGACCGGAAGCGAGCCTTAACTGGCGAGACCGCGCCCGCGCGGCGATCGGCAAAGCACCGCTGCACGAGGAACTATGACCGTCGACTTCCGACGTCGTCACAAACCGAGCCAGCCGAACAAGCAGTGGCGCGTGTTCGTTAAGCCAAGATCAAGATGACCACAGGCCTGAGCGCCGGTGGACAGGGCTAAAAGGGAAAGAACTGCGATGGCTGCTACCTTGCGGGTCATTGGGCACCTCAAAGAGATTTGGACAGAGACGATCAGGAGAGCACCAAGTGCCGGCTGGCGCGAGAAAAACCCCAATTCATGATGATTTTTGAGGAAACGTGACCCCCGACAACGTCGTCTCGATCGCCTTCGTCTTCGCGATCTTCGGTGCCGTGCTTTTGAAAGCGGCGAAAGATGTGCTGTACGAAGCCCATCAGCTCGTCGCCGACGCCCGGATCCTCACCGAGCACGCCCAAAAGACCGCAGAGGATGCCTTGAAAGCCGGGCGGCAGCTCGAAGAGTCAGAGAGAAGACTGCCGCGCGGCTCAAGGCCGACCAGCGGAGGTTTATGGATCGCCAGAGCGAGCGGCTAAAGCAAATGGCCATCCCCCCGGCTTTCACTATCTCTCCAGTCCATATCAAGGTCACCGCTCAGAAGTCCTACGAAGATCGCCACAAACCGGAAATCCTCTACGGAGAGTGGACGGCGGTTGATAAAGACGGCGACACCCGCACCGAGTACGGATACCTAAAGAACAGCGAAGGGGATTGAAGGTGATGTCCGATCTGGGGCTATCGGCAGGGGGAGAGGCATGGACGAACAACTGATGGACCCCGCAGACCCCGGATGAGTCTGCGATGCGAACCGTTCCAAGCGGTCCCTCGACTCTCGTGGGATGCGTAGGTTCGTCCCGCTGCCCGACCGGAAGAAACGCGCGGCCTAAAAGGCGCGCTCCGTGAACGGGGCCATGGACAGTTGTGCGAACAGAATGATGGGACCGGGGTGCCTCTTCGTCAGCTCGGTGTATTCCTCCCACCACCCCGCCGGCGCACTGCTGTGGAGGAAGATGGTCTTCTTTATTTCAAAGCCGCTCCAATCCCCCCAACGTACCGGGAAGAGTGCAGCGCCGAGGACGTTCAGCACGGGGATGGAATGCGTGGCTTTGTGCAACCCATTCAGAGCCGCGTCCGGCGTTTCGAGGGTCTCGATACCGCTCATAAACTGCAGCACCGTCTGAACTGAGCTTCAAAACGCTGGGATGCATGGATGCCGACCTCCCTGGTTGCGAGGTCAGTCTGTCTGAAAACCCGCCATTGGGATGCCAATTTTGGGAGACGTGGCAAATCTTCGAATAACCCTTGCGATCCTCGCCCGACCGGACGATGAAACTCCCGCACTGTTGACGCCAACGGTGCCGATGTCTTCCCAGTGGGCACGGGCTAGGTGGTAGGCATCATCCAGGGCTTCGGCGAATTCAGGATGCTTGTCGGCCCACGTCTGCATTGTTGAAAATCCAACGCCGAGTGCTCGAGCAATCTGAGCCGGGCTCTTTGCCTGCGGTGCCGAGCGCGCGGACTTTTTCACACATCGCAGGATCGTAGAGCGATGGGCGGCCTATCGATGCAGTGTCGATGATTGGCGCCGGAATCCGATTGGGGCGCCGCTGCTGTATTTTCGGATACTCCCATCGATAGAGCAGTGGTCGTCAGCCGTTCTGAAACTGTCTCAGTCATTGGGGAAGTCCTGATTGTTACCAGGGTCACGCTCGGGTTCGACGTCACGGTGACCGTTCGTCGGATTTTCAAGGAATGGGAGCCAGATCATTGGCGGGTGCCCGATCAAATATTCCTTCGGGCACAAGAAGGTGATCTGTGGGTTGAACCGAGCCATCGTATGCGGCCTTAATCGTTCCCCGCAGAAAGGGCAGTTAAACGGCGACCGTTCTGACTTCTCAGCCTCACCGCTGGTCACTCGTTGGATAGCTATCGGCTTACTCATGATTGTCTCCGAACGTTGAAGTCGTCTCCTGCTCCGCCAATGGCGAAGCTCCGAATGGGGTCTCAGCTACCGGTCGCGTGTTTGCCGGCGAGTGCTGGAGCACCTGCGATCGTGTGATTATTGTTCGTGCCGTTGGTGCGAGGAGTTGCAATGGCGATTGGGCGGCCCGGGCCGGGCATGGCGCAAGCAACATCCGTGGTGCCTAGAAGTACGGTTCCGGCCGCGATTGTCGCGGTTACGCTGCCCAATCCAAAGAAGGTTTTTGACGTCGTCATGAGGTTACTCCGATTATGAACCGCAGGCGTGATCCGGGACTGCGGACTGTTGCAGCACACCCAGTAAGCGCCGGCGGGTCCAATGACGGCGCCGCGCCACTGAAGGATTTTAGCTGTCGGTTAACGGTTGGAACGTGACGGAGGCGCGCAGACAGAGGGGCAGCGGCCGGACCCGACCAAACAAAGCCAAGTCGATCTGACCGCGGTTAAGCCCGATGTCGGCGAGTGCACGGTTATCAAGAGAATGAAGCATCGACGCCGTCTCGCGTCGGGCCTGATAGGCCGACGGGGCGTTCCACAATCGGCGTGCCATGTCGATTGCGCGAGTTCTGAAGGAACCCTTTGCGGACAAGGCATCTGGCTGCCTCTCCGCGAAGGCATTGGGTTTGTTGCTCATGATTGAATCTGTCTTGGTTGTTTCTAGCACCGCGATGGGGTTTCAAACGTCAAGTGTGGCCTTCCGGCTTGCCGAGGCGATAGCAGATCTTCTGGCAGGCGGTGCGAGTCTGCTGCCCTTAAGTAGGGGGTGTTTTTTCGCCCCCTGCTTAGGAGAACCCCCCATGTCAAACCCCACTCGTCGCTCTGTTATGCTCAGCGGCGCCGCAGCCAGCCTTGCGGCCGGCACGCTGGCTGCCGAAGCTGATCAGGCCCCATCGTTTTCACCGGAATACTGGGCCTGCTACCACAGCCGGATCGAATTCGAGAGTGAACGGCTGTTGCGCGCGCTGGAAACCAGCGACGACGATGATCCCGACTTTGCCGTCGAGCGAGAAGCCGTGGTCCCCTACCGAGAGGCCAAGGCTCGCCTCTTCGAGCATCCAGTGCGCACCGTCTACGACATCGTGGCGCTCCTGCGCGCGGTTTGGTGGGACGACGGCCATTTTGTTCGCGTGGAGGACTGGCGGGAGAACAGCGATGAAGCGAAAACCCTCAAGGCCATCGAGCCGCTGGTCGGCGGGCCGTGGCAAGTCCCCGACGATCTCATCCGTCTCGAAGCCGAGGACCGAGCTCGGCGGGAAGCAGCCGAAGCGGCGCGTGCCAGGCGCCCCCGACCTGATCGGGTCTGTTACATCTAGACCGCGCGACAGAGATCGACAGGGGCAGAATATCTCTGATCGACCGCTTCCCGCTTCAGGCCCACGCCATCCAGCCGATGCGGCAATATCCCTGGGTGTTTTCCGAACCTTGCGTGATGCGATTGCATGCACATCTAATGACTGGACCCTTCGGCCTTCCCTCGCCGATCGGTCGAATTGGGGAAGGAGCTGCCTTCATCCCCCCGAGGACAGCTTGAACGACAATCCCCAGTGACAAGCGGCACCGGGCCACCCCCCGGCCTGGTGCCGCAATTTCTGCTTCACGCTTGCCGCGGCTCTTCCTCGCCTTCGTCCTCGTGGGCCGCCTTGGCTTCGACTTCTTCCGGCGTCTGCACCTTCGTACCGCAGAACGGGCAGTAGAACAGTACATGGTCGACGAGTGCAGGCTGTCCCTCGTCGGAAGCGAAAAGACCGATGGTCACGTAAATGACGTCGTTCGATCCGACCGTGATCAAAGGCTCGAAATCACCGCCCGCGAGAGCCTCTTTCAGCTTCTCGCAGCAGCTTCCGAACGGCGCCCCAGCTTCCGCCATGAACTTTCGACTCCTGGCGGCGGCGTCGGACTGATCTTTCCGATCGAAGCCGCTGAGCCTTATTAGGAGCGTCCCGGCACGCGGGAAACTAGGACACTCGGGCTATGAGCCGCCGCAGGGGGTTCAGATCTGTTTCCGCCGCCGCCTATTCGGCTCGTGCGCGCGTTCAATGTCGCCAATGATCGAATTGCCGACTTTGAACAGCCAGCGACCGGCTAAAACCAAAGCTCCTAGCACTGAAATGGGAAGGAGGTGCACCATGCCCGCGAAACACAGAATGGCGTCGCGGGTTCCGTGGTACGCTGAGGGTTCCGCGAGCGCCCTAAACGGTATGAGCGTCCCTGCCCGGTGAGAAGCAGAGACGCTCGGGCTTGGTGACCCACCGCAGGATGGTGAAGGCCTGCGGCTTTGGGTCAGCCGGGGCGTTCCCGGCTAGCAGGCGCGAACTATCCGCCCAGCAACGCGTCATGATCCCGCGCCGACTTCAGGCCGTTGAAGAGCGTCCGCCGCGACACCTTCAGCATTGTTGGCGATTTCCTGGGCTGTCAGATCGCCCCGCTCCATGAGGCGCCGGGCCTGCTTCACCATCTCCGGCTGCCACTTCACTGGCGGTCCCAAGCGCTTGCCGTTCTTCCGGGCGTTCGCCAGACCCGCCCGGGTGCGTTCGATGATCAGATCCCGCTCAAACTCGGCGATGGCGCTCAGCATGTTGAGAAGCAGCCGGCCGTTCGACGTCGACGTATCGGCGTTGCCGTCGGCGGTTCGAAAGTGAATGCCCCGGGCAGTGAGCTCGGCGACAAACTTGGAAAGGTGCTGCACGCTGCGGCCGACGCGATCGAGTTTCCAGCACGCGAAGGTATCGCCCTTCTGGCAGGCCGCCAACGCTTCGGCGAGGACAGGGCGATCGCCGCGACTGCCGCTGGCCTTCTCGGTGAAGATGTTCTCGCTCTTGACGCCAAGGCGTTTGGCCGCCTCGATTTGCAGACCTGGGTTCTGATCACGGGTGCTTGGTAAGGAGACTGAAGACCGGCTATTCGCAGTATGCGTGATTGCGGAGTGGGTTCAAGTCCAAGTGGAAATGGCTGCGATGTTCCTCATTGGCCTCAGGGCCGAGGACTGTTTCGAACTCTCGGCAAGCCCCATCGTGAATGGCTTTTAGGAAATTGCTCGCTGTGACGGGCTTCGGTTCTAGCTTTTGCTCCGCCGGCCTCTTGAGCAAAAGACTTGCCCTGAGTTCCCTGCCAGAAGGAAACATGGCTGACTTGACGGTCATGTTCGCTTGTTTTGATTTTGCTTTGGCCTGATCACGTGCCGTTGGTCCCCATCCCTTGAGAACCGTGACGCTGCGGCCATCCTTGAGTTCGAAGGCTGCGATATCGATGGCGTTGGCAAAGGCGTGTTGGCTCAGATTTCCGTCGGGGAGATTGTAGACATTTCGGCAGGCGTAGCCCGAAGCACCCAAGATCCGCACCACCGGTGAACCAAGCTTATCGCGAGCCGCAGGTTGCAGAGCGGTTTTGTTCCATCGATAAAGTGCTGCCATCATCCGACAATTGACTTCGACAGGCGGATCAAAAACGACCGGTGAACTGGATCCAAGGCTCTTCAGGCGGATCGGTGCCGGCAGTCCACAGTCGGCACTTTTGATTGGCGCCAACATGTCCATGTCGGCGGCGACTGATTGGAGCGAGTGCATGCACTCTTCTTGTCCATGCACGATCTCCGCTTCTGTCCAATGGTCGTTGCTCCCTAGAGCCGTCCCTTGGTGCGGCCTCTGGTCGGAACTCTCCGGGAGTGGCGAGCTTATGGTGCCCTCCCCAAGGAACTTTGAGACCACCGGCAGAAAGCCGATCAGCAACAGGCCAATCAGCACCAGATAAGACAAGGCGGTCGAAGAGGTCGAAAATGGTTGTTCTCTGGGTGCCATAGGCTCATTTCGTCACCACGGAGCACAATCCTCAATTCTTCCGTGGCAGGACGCTGCAGCTTAGCGAAACGCTCCCTAAGAGACAGTTAGAGCCAAGAATGAAGACCGAGATATGACGTCGGAGCCGGCACGAACCCCGACGAGAAGTCCCTCAGGGAAATGGGTTTCCGCGCTAAAGGCATCGTCTCGACGAAGTCCCCTCCACCAACGAAGGTGATCGTTCAAGCTGCTCGTAGCTTCGTTGGACATCGGTGACGTAGTCGCGGACGATTGGGGCCGCATCGCGCTTCCTCGCAAGCTGCATGTGGAAGACTTCCTGCGACCCAGTGCGGAACATCATCTCCGCGCTGATGAGGTAGAACTCCCACATCCGGCAGAAGCGCTCATCGTACATCTGCGCAACGGCCGAGCGATTTTTCTCGAAGCGTTCCTGCCAGTGCCGCAACGTCGTCGCATAGTGCACACGCAGGAACTCGAGATCCGTGACCCACAGGCTGTTATTCTCGATGGCAGGGAACACTTCGGAGAGGGCCGGCGAATAGGCTCCGGGGAAAATATATTTTCTGAGCCAGGGGCTGGCTGTTCCGGGTGGGCTCATGTGACCGATGGAATGCAGCAGCATCAGGCCGGGCGGGACGGTAGGGGCGTGGCAAGCAACTCGGCGCGTTCCAGGTCGCCGGCGCCGAGCGCGCGGCTGATCGCAGAAGAGCCGCCGCCGCCCATCGCTCCCGCCGACAGCATCTGCATCAGCATGACTAGCGGTTAGGCGTACCAGTTCTCTGGTGGCGTTCGGTCGGTGCGACGCACACAGCGCACGCGACAGAACATATGATCGACGTGCTCGCTAAGGAGGCGGGCAAAGATCCCGTCGCTTTCCGGCTTGCCATGCTGAAGGACCATCCGCGTCACGCGGGGGTATTGAAGCTGGCGGCCGAAAAAGCTGCCTGGGGCGCGGCGCCTGCCCCTGGTGTCTTGCGCGGCGTCGCGGTGCACGAAAGCTTCGGCTCCTTCGTCGCCAACATCGCGGATGTGCGTCTTCGCGAGGATGGGACGGTCAAGGTCGAGCGTGTCGTCTGCGCCGTCGATTGCGGCGTTGCGGTCAATCCCGACGTCATCAAGGCACAAATGGAAGGCGGCCTCGGCTACGGTCTGGGCGCAGGTTTGAAAGGGGCGATCACACTGAAGGAGGGTGTCGTCGAGCAGACCAACTTCGACGGGTATGAGGTCCTCAGGATGTCTGAGATGCCCCACGTTGACGTGTACATCGTGCCGTCTACCGAGAAGCCGTCTGGGGTGGGAGAGCCAGGAACGCCCGTCGTGCTGCCGGCCGTCGCCAATGCGTTGCTTTGGGGAACCGGCATACGCTCCACGGTGATGCCGCTGCGGCAACAGAGGTACAAAGGTCAAGCCTGAGGAAGGCGGGCGTCATCCCTGTCGGCAGGCGATGACTTCCACTTTGGGTCAAAAGCGGAAGTCGATGGAATTGCAGCGCATGTCTACTGGCGCTTCGAATGCAGACGTCCTTGCGCACGAAATCAATTCCGGCCGGACCCAGTCGTCACTTGTTGTCCAACGTCTGCATCTACCGTCCAGATCTAAACGTTCGGGTACGCTTTAAATGCTGGCTGACAGGAGTTGCTTCGGTGTGGCGCCCTCTCGCACCATGGGCGCAGCAAGATCCCCTGCGATTTCGAGTGCCACCGGCTCCCCGTTGCCCAGGGGGATAGTCCGTGTATTTCTGCCACCATCTGCCGATACCGGAGACGGGCCAATTCCGAGCGCTGAGAAGGTAGACGCGAGGATGCGGCGCTGATAAATACGATGTTGGAAAATCCGAAAGAAGATCACCAACACAATATCGCGGCGAGCGTTCACTCAACGACACACTACGACGCGTTGATGTCGGCCGCTCAGGCACACGGCATCACCAACGGGGGCTATCGAGCCATCGAGTCGTTGCGCCTCGAGAAGGGCTATCGTGCTTGGGGTGGCGAAATTGGGCCCGATCATTCCCCTCTCGTTGCGGGGCTCGGCTGGGCGACAAAGCTCAAGTCCAACAGACCTTTTCAGGGTCGAGAAGCGCTCGAAACGCAGGCGGCAAAGCCGCTGCCGCGCCTGCTCGCGGGATTTGCGACCGATCCTCGCCATGTCCTTCTCGGTCGCGAGACCATCTATCGCGACGGCATGCGCGTCGGCTGGCTCGCGAGCGGCGGCTTCGGCTACACGGTCGGCCGCTCCATCGGCTACGGCTACGTGCGCGATCCCGAAAACGGCGTCGATCGCGCCAAGGTTTTGTCAGGCAACTACGAGCTTGAAGTGGCGACCGAACGCGTGCCCGCCGAGGTTTTTCTGGACCCGCTTTATGACCCCACTAATAGCCGCATCAAGAGTTGAGCGATGACCAAAGACCACGCTCGCATCGTCATTGTCGGCGGAGGCGTCATCGGTGCGTCGATCGCCTACCAGTTGACGAAGGCGGGCGAGCGCGATGTGCTGATCCTTGAAAAGGCGCAACTCACCCATGGCTCAACTTGGCATGCCGCCGGCCTCGTCGGACAATTGCGCTCGAAGAAGAACTTGACCCGGCTGATGCAGAATTCGGTCGCCGTTTTCGATGGCCTCGAAGCGGAGACCGGGCAGGTCATCGACTGGCGCAAGTCCGGCTCGCTGCGGGTCGCTTCGAGCGACGCGCGCATGACGGAAATCCGCCGCTCGCTCACGCAAGCTCAGGGTTTCGGCTTTGAGGCGTATGAAATATCGCCGAAAGAGGCGCAGGATCGCTTTCCTTGGATGTCGCTCGACGGCATCGTCGGGGCGGCATGGATCCCATCGGACGGCTACATCGATCCTTACGCCGTCACGATGGCGTTCGTGAAAGGTGCTCGCACTGGCGGCGTCTCGATCCGGGAGGGCGTGCTGGTAACGGGCTTCGAGATTGACAAGCGCCGCGTCACCCGCGTGCTGTCCGACCATGGCCCGATCGGTTGCGAGATCGTCGTCAATGCTGCCGGCATATGGGCTAAGCGCGTCGGCGAAATGGCCGGCGTCGCACTCGCCGCAGGCGCCGTCGAGCATCAGTACATCGTCACCGAAAAGAAAATCGACGTCACGCACATGACGCCGACGTTTCGCGATCCCGATCGCATCTTCTATCTGAAGCCCGACGTGAAGTCGTTCGCGATCGGCGGATGGGAAAAAGGTGCGCCGGCCTGCTGGCCTGAGGGCGTGCCGTCCGAGTGGGGTCGCCAGCTCTTTCCTGAAAATCTCGATCGCTTCGAACCCATACTCCTCGGTGCCGCCGAGCGGTTGCCGGTCCTCAACGAGGTCGGCATTCAAACGTGCATTAACGGCGCCATACCCGTCTCCGCAGACGGCGAGCCGATCCTCGGCCCGGCGCCGGAACTTGACAACTTCTACGTCGCCTGTGGCTTCACCGCGGGCATCGCTGCGTCGGGTGGGGCCGGCCTCGCCTTGGCCCATTGGATTGTCGATAGCGACCCGGGCATGGACTTGTGGCCGTTCGACGTTCGCCGTTTTGCGCGCGAGCAATCGACCCGCCTATACCTCGCCGAGCGAAGCTCGGAAGCTTACGGCAGCTACTATTCGATCCATTGGCCGGGCGAAGAAATGACGAGTGCCCGGAACGTTCGCCGGAGCGCGCTCTACCATACGCTTCGCGATCGTGGCGCCATCTACGGGTCCAAAGCCGGTTGGGAGCGGCCGCTGTGGTTCGACACTGGCGCGGTTCAAGCGAGCGAGGAGCCGAGCTTTGAAGGAAAGCCCGGGTGGTTCGATGCCGTCGGTCTCGAACACCGCGCGGTGCGCGAACGCGTCGCCCTTTTCGACCAATCCTCGTTTTCCAAGTTCGAGATCGAGGGACCGGGTGCGCTCGCCGCCCTCGACCGCATCGCCGCCAATCGGCTCGACCGGCCGGCCGGCAGTTGCGTCTATACGCAGCTTTGCAACGAACAGGGCGGCATCGAAGCCGACCTTACGATCATGCGGCCTGCGACCGATCGATTTTATCTGGTGACCGGCAGTGCCTTCGGTGTGCGCGATGCCGGCTGGGTTCGGAAGCACCTCCCGCCCCATGGCTCCGTCTCGATCCGCGAAGTGACCTCAGCGCTCGCCGTTCTGAACCTCGTCGGCCCAAGGGCTCGCGACGTGCTCGCGGCGGTAACGCTCGACGATGTGTCGGACGCGGCATTTCCATATCTTAAGGTTCGCGACATCGAAATCGGCGATGCGCGCGTGCGTGCCGCGCGTGTCGGCTACGTCGGTGAACTCGGCTGGGAGCTGCATGTTCCTGCGGATCAGGCCCTTCACGTCTACGAGACCCTTCGCGCCGCCGGCGAAACACACGGCATCGCGGATGCCGGCTACCGGGCTATCGAAACACTTCGGCTCGAAAAGGGTTACGTCTACTGGTCGTCGGACGTCACGCCCGACACGAACCCTTATGAAGCAGGTCTTGGCTTTGCCGTCGCGCTCGACAAGGGCGAGTTCATTGGCCGAGAAGCGCTACGCGCCATCAAGGCGCAAGGCCCGAGCCGGCGTTTGACAACGCTGACCGTCGACGGCTTCGCGCCTCTCATTGGCGGCGAGACATTGATCGCCGACGGAAAAGTCGTCGCGACGCTCTCGAGCGCTGGCTATGGCTACACCGTTGGCAAGACAATTGCTTTTGGATATGTGCCGAGAGACATCGCCGACGGCGCCAGTTTTGAAATCGTCGCGTTCGGCAAGACATATCGCGCGACACGAGCGGAGCGCAGCGTCTACGATCCGAAAGGATTGCGTCTCAAGGGGGATACGACCTCATGACCGCTGAAGCCGACATCGCAGATGCCCGTCACGCCCTTGCGGCCGCCGGCTCTCTCGCAGCGCATACCGAGACGGCACACTTCGCCCGGCTCGGTGGCCTTACCAATCGCGTGTTCAAGGTCGAGACCGGCCCCGGAATCTTTTGTCTTCGCCTGCCGGGCCCGGGTACCGAAGCATACATCAACCGCAGCAACGAGCGCGCCAACGCGGAGGCCGCAGCCGAAGCCGGCGTTTCACCAGAGGTTCTTCATTTCGGCGACGACGGCGTGATGGTCACTCGCTTTATCGACGGCGGGCGGACTATGTCCGGCGAGCTTTTTCGATCCACTCCACGTGCCGTCGAGCGCGCCGGCGTCGCATTCCGCAATCTCCACGACCGGGCCAAGCCATTCGCTTTCCGCTTCGAGCTCTTCTCGATGATCGATGGCTATCTAAAGCACCTCGCCAAACTCGAGTCGCCATTGCCCGATGGCTATCATGACATCGTCGCTGAGGCGGATGGCGTCCGCCGCGCGCTTGATGCACATCCTGTGACGCTTCGATCTTGCCACTGCGATCCGCTTTGCGAAAATTTCCTCGATACCGGCGAGCGCATGTGGATCGTCGACTGGGAATATTCCGGCAACAACGATCCGATGTGGGACCTCGGCGATCTTTCTGTCGAGGGCGGCTTCGACGCCGGCATGGACGAGCGTCTGCTCAGATCGTATTCCGCAGGTGAACCGGACGCATTCGATCGCGGTCGCATGGTCATCTACAAAGCGATGTGCGACCTCCTGTGGACGCTCTGGGGACTGATCCAGCACGCCAACAAAAATCCTGCTGATGATTTCTGGGCCTACGCAATCAACCGCTTCGAGCGGTGCAAGACGCTGATGCGATCCGCTGAGTTTGCGACGCATTTGTCGGCCGTTGCCAAGGGGCCGTGATGCTGAAACCCGACATCACGTGCTTGCTCTTCGACAAAGACGGCACAATCCTCGATTTCTACAAGACGTGGATACCCATCAACCGCGACATGGCGAGCGATGCCGCGGGTGGTGATTCCGATCTCATGAACCAGCTGCTTCGCGCCGGGGGGCATGACCCGGAAACCGATGTCATAGCCCCGGGCTCTGCATTGGCCGGAGCCAGCATGCACGGAATCGTCGACTGTTTTGCGCTATCTCTCGGCCCAAGGACGCCTTCTGACCTCAAGGATATCATTGCAAGAAATTTTGCCGAGGGCGGCCGGAAGTACGCAAGCCTGATCGACGGCGCCGTGGAAAGCATCGAGACGCTTAGAGCGAGCGGTTTTCGCGTTGGCCTCGCGACCAATGACACGCTGGACGGCCTTCGCGCTTCGCTTGCGCGTTGCGGCGACATTCTTCGACATTTCGAATTCTACGCCGCTTGCGACAGCGGACATGGATCGAAACCTGACCCGGGAATGGGATTGGCTTTCGCGAACGAGATGGCGGTCGAGCCCGCTCGGTGCGGGATGATCGGCGACAGCATTCACGATCTGGAAATGGCGCGGCGCGCCGGGTTCGGCTTGCGCGTGGGTGTACTCACCGGCCCATCGCGGCGCCCTGACCTCGAACCTCATGCCGATGTTGTGCTCGAAAGCATTTGCGAGCTGCCGGACTTTTTTTTGCCTCCAAGCCGCTTCGTGAAGCGTATGCGGGAGACGAGCACCTCGACGCACGTCGATGTAAAAATCTATGCTGGCGATAAGGCCGAGCAATGAGCATCTATGCCTGCGGAATTCCAATACGTAACGGAAAGCTGCTGCTTGGAAGACGCGCCGATCATCGCAAACTCTACCCGCGGTGCTGGGATGTGATCGGCGGCAAGGTTGAAGCGGGCGAGACCATCGAAATGGCGCTCATCCGCGAGCTTCGCGAAGAACTTGGCGTGACGCCGACCCGTTGGACATATGTTGGACCTGTCCAAGACAGTCCAACATCCCCAAAAGTCGTGCTGACTTACGAAATGTTCGCCGTCTATAAATGGACTGGAGGTGAACCCTCCATTCGCGATTCAGAGCACACGGAGCTCCGCTGGTTCGACGTCGAAGACGCATGCGCTCTATCGGGTCTCGCTTGCTCGAGTTACGCGGACGTCTTCCGCAAAATCGGCACGCATGCAGCCAATTCTTGACGTGTGCTTAGAAAAACGCCGTGCAGTAACCATCTGCTAGAAGATCTTCGCCGAAACCAGACATCCCTTCAACGACTTGGCCTGAGCGGGCGCATGCGACCACGTTAGACTCGACGCCGGATTGTCCCGTCAGTTGCAAAACATGCGCCGCCAAGCTTCAAGTGCGGCCCTGACCTGACGCTCCATTCTTGCGCCCTGGCTGTACTGAGCCTCGGTGACCGAGGGATCGGTATGGTTCAAAACTAAGTCTCCGGCTGATACCTTCGTCCTTCATCCAGTTGGAAATAGCGCGAGCTATCACTAGCGGCGCGTTGAGCAGGGGCTGTGCCTGCCTTCACTTTGTCGATTCAGTGTTGGTGGTTAGTGTAGGTGCTCGAAGCAGTAA
>CAVPYR010000013.1:0-33770 GCA_963710005.1 uncultured Alphaproteobacteria bacterium | reverse complement strand
CACGACGGTCGCCCGTTCCGCATGCTCGTCGTGCTCGATGAGTTCACAAGATGCTGTCTAGCGATCGTCGTTGCCAGGCGGTTACGGTCAGATGACGTGCTTCAGTGTCTGGCCGATCTCTTCGTCGCGCACGGACCGCCTGAGCACCTTCGCTCCGACAATGGCCCAGAGTTTATAGCGGTCAACGTGTCGGAGTGACTCGACCGGATCGCGTCAGGACGCTCAATATCGAACCCGGCCTGATCTCGAAACTGAGGGGGGCGAGCTTCTGAACGGCGAGATCTTCACAACGCTTCGAAAAGCCGAAGTTCTGATCGAGAACTGGCGCAAACACTACAACGCCATCAGGTCCCATTCCTCGCTCAGATATCGCCCGGCGGCTCCAGAGGCGATCTTGCCGCCAGCATCAGGGCTGCCTTACGCTCCGCTTCGGCCAACCCAGAAGCTGGCCGACGACATTCGGGTTCTGAATTAGGGCCTGGTGTCGCGATGTGGGAGGCCCGGATCAGCACGAAGTAATCCGTCATCCACATGAGTGAGGAACAAGTCCCTCCGTGCAATCCCTCGGGCTTCTGGTCGCTGGCGATGCATTCGAAAAACGGCTTTTTCCTTCCGAACCCGCTGTAGGGCGGCGCCACCTGGGGAACGAATGCAGACGAACGCTGACGGGTCTGACGACCCATTTGTCCGATCCCGCGGAATATCCGTCAATGCGTGATAGTGATGGGTATGGTGACCGAAAACTCGGTGCCAGGGGACAAGGATTCGACACGGACGTCTCCGCCCAATTGCTGCGTAAAGGCGGAAACGATACGCATGCCCAAGCTCTTGGCTTTTAGAAGATCAAAGCCTTCGGGCAAACCTGTGCCCTCGTCGCGCACGGCGAGGAGGACGTTGGTCTCCTCAACCCGAGCGACGCGCACCTGAATTTTTCCTGCCGGCGTTCCGTCGTAAGCATATTTAGCGGCATTCGTAACCAGTTCGGCGACAACGAGAGCTGATGAGACGGCGCGGTCGGTAGCAATGACAATGCCCCGCTCCGCGTCGACGTTAATCTCCAGCTGGGACACGGCCTCATCGAGATCCCTGCAAACCTGCTCGACGTATATGCCGAGGTCGAGGAAGGCGACGTCATCGCTCTGATAGAGGCGCTCATGGGCTCGTGCGACGGCGTTGATACGTGCTGAAGCCTCGGCAAGACGCTCAGTGAGCTTTGGATCATCATCTTCCGCAGACTGTAGACGCAGCATGCTAATAACAAGCGACAGACTATTCTTGACCCTGTGGTTGATTTCCTTGAGCAGCACCTCATGGCGACTGACCGCCGCTTTCAGGGAGCGTTCATAGCGTTCGCGTTCGATGGCCATCCCGAGAATATTTGCCGCTCCCTGGAGGAATGCGAGATCGTGCTCGACAAAATCGTCGCTGGATCGGCTATCGACCTCCAAAACACCAAAGGGCTTTCCGTCCCCCTGCAAGATGACATTCATCGCCCGACGCACTCCATGAGCCACCAATAGCTCAGGCGTTCGAAAGCGTTCCTCGTTTTCTAGATGATTGGAGATGACTGGCTTTCCGGTGCGCAAGGCAAAGCCGGCCGGCGATTCGAGATCTGCCCCGACGCTGGCGAGACCGACGATGCCCGGTTCCCAACCCACGCCAGCGCGGACAATAAAGCGATTCTCCAAAGGAATATGTTCGAGAACTTTGCAGAAGTCGGCACGTAAGCCCTGTGCCGTGAGGCGAGCGGTTTCGTCGAGCAACTTCTCAAGCGACGCGCCCTGCAAGGCTGTCACGCCAAGTTCAGAGAGGATCTCCTGTTGTCGGACGCGCTGTTCTAGCGCCCTCATCGTCAGGTCAGGCGCGCGTTCATCGAGGCGGGGTTCGACGACGGCGGGCCTATCGCCATTGGTCGTCATCAGGCAAACATCCCAATCTGGAGGATTAACGGTGGAGGATTCGCGATTTCGCGGATTGCGCGCACCGCAGGCGCCCTCAGCCGTCAATGTGTTCGCATGGTATCGCCGCGCGGGGAAGGCTTTCTTTTAGTGAATCGCACGGATGGAACTGGAAGTTAGGGAATGGAAATGTGATGTGCGTCGCTAGCAGGCTATTGAAGAAAAGTGCGGGAGGGACGAGAGGAGCGAGAGAGACTAACGCGGCTATCGGATCGGGACATGGAGTCGCGCGACAGCAACGGCGTCGGAGGGGTTGGCGCTCTCTCCGGAGCAGGCTGTCCCTGAATGCCACCCATAGAGCGATTGAAACCAGGGCGAAGCAGCCGAGAACGATGACACGGTCACTTATTGAACACGGAGAGGGTCCCCTCCCGTCCTGGTTGGCGTGCCGATGTTGATCATGTCTCTAACTGACTGCGGCGGGCGCTCCGGGCGTATCTGCTCCGGCGCGAAGCCGAAGATCGGGGATTTCCCACGGCGGAGTACGACCTTGTGGTGGCTGAGCTGACCCGACCTTTATTGTTGCGATTTTTTGCCATCGGCCAAATCCCAAAGCTAATGGGCGTCAAAATCGTTTCCAAAAATCCTGATGATGCGCGCTGCCGCTAGGGCGTTCGCTGGCTTAGATTCTGGACGCTTCAACGCCACCAGCATCTCCGCCACCGTCTCTGGAAGGTCAAATAGCAAAGGCGAGAGCGCCCTAAAGACGGAATTTCGAAGGCGCTCAAGTTGGCGATCAAATCCGTAACCTTCGTCGGCGACCTCCGCCCCAAACCTTTCAGCTTCAATCCAGCGCGGCGGCGTCGCTGTAAGCGCGGCCATGAAGCCTTGCAGGGCGTCTGCTAAAACATGCTTACTTGAGCTGCGAAGTCGCTCAATCTCCGAACTCCAAATCGAATTCATGTTCGAGAATATTGTAATAGCGCTCATCGAGTTGTTGAGAGAAGCTCTTCATGAAATGTCCTCCGGCCACCACTCGTTACGAAATGGCAATGCGAGTGAGGCGGAGTCTGTTTATCGAACAATGCAGACTGATCAACGTCATCACGGCGCAACCTTAAAAGAGCACGCCTCGAATCCGAGTGCACCCGAACGACAGCCGGTGCCGGAACTCTGCCTCTAACCGACAGAAGGCGACGAAAAAAAATTTTTGGGCAAAACCACAAAATCGCGCCGCTCAGACGGTCATTACGACCTGCACTCGACATAACTAATGCAGCCATTATCTCGTGCCGCTACGATAAGATCGGTTGAGAATGAAAGGGCAATTGCTTGGTTCGCGTGCATACGGGTTCTATCGATTTCGACGTCACTTCTAACCTCTCGGAAACAGTTCTCGATCAAATCGGAGAAGCCGGAGAGGTGCTTTTGGATCCCGAAGCGCGAGAACGGCTTCGGCGCATCCACCTTTCGTGGTGTGAGCGCCGGCAAATGACGTCCCGAGCTTGCGGATGTAAAGAAAATCCTCGCGAAGCTAATACGGCTAGCCGTCCCATCTCAACGCGCGAAGTTTGCAGACTATATTGCCACGCTCGCCTCGACCAACGAGAAGACCAGTCCCGCTGAATTTTTCGTGCACGATGAACTTATGGCACATTACAAGATCTTCACCGCCATCGAATGGCGCGACGAAGTACGAGCAGGTCGGCTGAACATCCTGGACATCTGCGAGTTCTTGCAGGGGTGGAAGAAGAAACTGGGCACCCAATACCGCTCAGTTCAAGGCGGTAAGCGAGATCATGATCTCGGTTGGATCCTCGAGGCCCTTGCCGATCTTTACGGCAGCATTGGCGGCGACGTTTCATACGATACCAAATTCACCGCCGAAGCCGAATACGTCGTTGTTGGCCCCTTCGTGAGATTTTGCGAGCAGTTCATTACGACTCTTCCGGATGTACCGGGCGTCGAGCGCCCGGTTGTGCGCGACTTAATAAAAAAACACTTCCGCAAACTCAGGATCGCGAAACGAGACTAAAATAAATGAACTCGGTACCTAGGACGTCAGCGTCGTTCTTGGTCATCATGTTGATGACGCTCAACGACGGATTAATACCATCCGAAGGGCGTCGTTGATCCAGGAAGATCTCGATGTCTAAGAACGAAAATTTTAATGCAGCGCAACGTCTCGTTGCGATCTCTGATACGGCATACCGACTGTCGTGCTCGCCAAGTTTGGCGGCTCCTGCGCAAAAGTGAACTTGAGCGCGTCTGCATCGGCGGCATGACGCGGACGACCGAAGAGTTGATTCAAAAACTAATCAACCGAAACAAAAAATAGTCAGATCGTGGCGTTGGTCGTCACCGACTGTCTGATCGCTCGTGAAAACGTGCGAACTAAACAGAGGGTCTTTTTAGGCCAGCTGGTTTCACGAAATTAGCCTTTCGTCACCCTCAGTCATCACGAGGCACAACATGTCAGAGCGCAACCTCTCACGACCGCACGTTTTCCATGGCGAAGTTTTGGCGTCTTGCGCCGATCTCATGGATAATATCGCCGCTGATCCTCAGCTCAGCCCGCGCAAAAAAGAAGCTCGCCGGACAGCCCTCAGAACGCTTTGCCGCGGTCTGAAGAGCGATCCAAAAATCGTGACGCTGTCTCAGCTCGCGCGAGCCATCGGAACGCAGCGGGCGTCGGAGAAAGCAAGCAACGCCGGAGACGCCGAACGGGAAGAGCTTGACCGCATTTTTATCATCGATGCAGATCGACACCGTATTAGGATACCGACCCGCGGACTGGGAAGAAGAAAATTTCCAGGCCTAGGCAACGACCATGAAAGCAGTCGGCAATGTCTGCATTATCCCACTTGCAGACATTTGAGCTGGCAACAGTAAGACGGGTAGGCATAGGTCAGAAAACGTCTGCTTCCACTGGGTCTACGCACGTAAAGCACCTCAAGTCGATCAGGACTTCTTAGACGATCTTGGACGGATGCTTGTGGCATTTGGCAAGAAGCTGGAGCTGCCCGCTGGCATGGACAGGACTTTTGAGGAGACGCGAGGTGCAGCCATCGGCGGGCGGTTCGAAACAGTAGCGAATGACCCACAGCGCGAGCGTCAAGAGCGCAAGCCCCGACGCAGCTTTTTAGACTGCGGAACCGCTTAAGCCCCGCGACCAAACTAACCAATGATCGGTGGCGTCGCTAGCGGCATAAGAGGCGTTATTCGACAACGGGCTGAACCGGAAGAATCAAACATGGCAGATTGCACGCTTTTGCAATTGCTATGCGCGTAGCGCATCGGATTCTGGTATTACTCAGGCATCTGCTCGCCAGATCCGCCGAACTCGGCGGGAAACTCTTTTAGCTTTGGCAACCCGTCGCGCACCGGCAGAACGGTATGGATTTTCGATCCTCATTTCTGTTGGGCGATATCGGCGAAGTGACGATCGCCGCATTTGGGTTCGCGATCATTTTATCACTTGGGATGCCACGGACGGTGGGCGAAGCGTGAAGTGCGCGCCCGCCGTCCGCAACTCTGCCGGACCTAGGCGTCGTCCGTGACAATGATCATCGGCGCGCCGCCGGAACTGATCGAGGTGGCCAACGCCTCCTGGCCGCCTTTGGAGGCTGCGCAGGCCTTCAGGATGTCTAGAGTCGGGAAACTCACGTCGGACATCAGGTGATAGGGCGGCGGTGCGAAGCCCGGCCCAGCCACGCGCCGGGTCTTGACACCGGTCGCTCCCTCGAGCCTCGGCCCGGCGTAGGGCAGGTGTTCCTCGCGATAGGCGCGGTCAAAATCCTTCGTGTCCTTAGGGTGGGGGTACAGGATCAGCAGATGAGCGGTCATGGGATTCCTTTCGGGTTGGTTGTTGAGCAACGAGAAGTCCTGTAGGCTCAGCGGCGGCACCCATGGGGTACGGAATCCTGACCGTCGGCGATCAGAGCCTCGACTGTCGCGGCTGCGGCTACCCGAGGCTCGCGCCGCGGTCCGCCAGTAGTCCGCGAAGCACAGAGCGGTGGCAGCGGGCCTCGTTTTCGCAGTAGCAGCCGATCGATAAGTCGGCGCTATGCGAGAGCGCCGCCAGCAGATCGAGCGTCCGTCGTGCCGTCGGCACATCCATCTCCGCCTTGAAGGCGCCGACGAAGCGTTTCCATTCAGTCTCCGTCACTGCCGCTTGGCCCTGCGCCATCAGTTCCACGCTGGGGGCGAGGTCGGGATACCAAACATCGAACCAGTTGTCGGACGCATAGCGTTCCTTCCGAACGCCGCGCGGCGGATGCCGCACCGTGCCGATCCGAATTCCCTCTTGCGGATCGCGGGGTTCACCCAGGCGAACGATCCTTAGGGTCACGATACGCCCGTCGTCGTTACAGTCCGCGCGGGACGCCTAACTGCCACCCCGACCGCTGGTCCGATGTGGGCGAACGGATAGAGGTCGAACCACTTCGGAAAGGCCCGGATGAACGCCTTGGGCCCCTCAATCGCCAGCCCTATTCTCTGAGCCTCGACGAAGCTGATGTCGCCGCGCCACCAGGCGACCAGGGCCGCCAGCGGTCCCCGCACGCACACCGGCTCAGGAAAACCTGGGTTCTGATGACAAAGTGAAGCTTCGGTCTTCTTGAGCAACAGGAAGCGCGGGTGGTGGCCACGAACCTCGAATTGCACCACGAAGGGCTCCTTGGGCAGGGCCGTAAAGCGGACTCGCCGTTGCATATCGACCAACAACGGCTCCAAATCGAGGTCCTCTTTCGCCGGCTCGCGCGCCAGCCAGCGCTGTCCCCATGTGCCGAGGGCGCTCACCAGGCTCGCAAGCTCCTGCCCCGCTTCGGTGAGCTCGTATTCGGGGCCATGGGGACCGTCGGTCCGGGCGACCGCCCCGACGAAGACGAGAGCTTGGAGCCGTTCAGAAAGGACGGTGCGGGATACGCGGGGAATGCCCCGTCGGATATCGTTGAAGCGGCGACTGCCGCACAGGATTTCCCGCACGATCAAGAGGGTCCACCGACCGCCAAGCGCTTCGTGAGCACGCGCCATAGAGCAGAACTGTCCGTATCCCGACATGCCGACAACCTAGCACGGCGAGCCCAACCGCAGGAGTACGGATTCCGGACCTGCAAGACACATCCTTTGAACCCGGTCACCACTGTAACGGGAGCAATTCAACACCATGTGCTCGATTTCCTTACGAGGCTGGGAGCCTAGGGGCGCGCTTCCGTGTCGGACACGGTCTCGCATATCGGGACAAATTTTTGCCCGGTGATTGGCTCATCGGCTGGTGCCGCCGCCCTCAGGGCGTACAATTTCAGCTATAGGCCTTTAGCGTCATTCGCCAGATGTCTGCTCTTGGAGGCCTTCCTTACGTGAGTCCGCTCATCAGAATGCCATGCGATTTCGATGATAGGACTTCCGCTTGCTCTGCTTTCCAGACGTTTCGACTCAGAACGCCGAACCCGATCTCCAACTCCTTCGAAGCTGGCGGTCGGGCTCCGGCTACTTTAGTTAGAGCGTGGGATGGAGGTCGCGAACGGGGCTCACGTTCTCTAGGCGCAAGGCCACATCGAGCACTGTCGATTCCGCCAACCAGGAAGAGACGATTTGGACGCCAATTGGAAGACCGTCATGGCTTGTTCCGAACCGCATCGACAGGGCCGGCATGCCGGTCAGGCTGAAAGGTGCAGTCGCACTCTGCACGTGGAATGGCGAAACCGTCTTGCCATCGACGACGAGCTCCTTCAGTCCATGCTTAGTCGCCGGAAACGGGGTCACTGGACAGAGCAGCGCATCGTATCGCTGGAAATAGCCGACGAAGGTGTCGCGGAGGCGCTCCACCGCCTGCTCGGCGGCGACGAAGTCGCCTATCGGCGTGTCAGGTGTGTCAAGGATCGATTTGGCATGCCTGAAGATCTGGGTCTCGTGGCCGGCGGTGACCTTCGCGAACTCGGGCCGGCTTTCCATCTGTTGAAGCTGCCAGAGGACGGTGCTGGCATCGGTCTGCTCCAGCACGGGCAAGCGGACTTCCTCAACCTCGCAGCTGGTACCGCTGAGCGCTTGGGCTGCTGCCTTCACGGTGGCGACCACCTCTGGATCAGTTGGTCCGAAGAAGCCCGGAGAGGCCAGCCAGCCCACACGAAGCGGACGGGTCGATGTCGAGCCCACTCCTGTATCGACGCTGGGCGAGCTGATTGAGAACCCGTCGGCCCCGTCGGGTCCTGCCATCAAAGAATAAGCGAGCGCTATATCGCGAACCGAACGCGCCATCGGCCCGATGTGCCAGAAGCGGCGTGGCACCCGGGGCCATTGGCCTGTCATCGGCAGTCGACCGTGCGTCGCTTTAAATCCAACGACACCGGTATGCGCCGCCGGGCCGCGCAATGAGATCGAGAGATCACTGCCCACGCCGAGTGGCGACATGCCCGCTGCGAGGGCGGCGGATTCACCACCACTCGATCCGCCCGGTGTGTAGTCGAGATTCCAGGGGTTGTTCGTTTGGCCCGTCAGGAAATTGTCCGTTTCGATCGAGTAAGAAAATTCCGGCGGATTCGTCTTTGCGATGAGGATGGCGCCGGCGGCCTTCAGCCTGGCTACGACAGTGGCATCCGTATCGGGCACGCGCCCTTTGAAAATTGGCGACCCGCGCTGCGTCAGCACGCCGGCCGTGTCGATTCCATCCTTGACCGTGAACGGAACGCCATGCAGAGGGCCAACGTGCGCGCCCGACATCACTGCCGCCTCGGCTTTCTTTGCGGCTTCCATCGCGCCATCGGCCCAGGTCACGATGGCATTCACCTTGGGATTGACCTCGGCGATGCGGTCGAGATGGGCTTCCATGACTTCGACGGGTGAAAGCTCCCGCGTGGCGATGAGTTCGGCGATGCGGCGGGCATCCATGTGGACGATCTTATCGGTCATATTTTTTCCACTACCTGCCACTTGGTAGGGCGTTATTAGGCTTTGCCTTTTCGCTTGTCAACCCCTATCTAACAATTGGTAGGATGAGTCGCGAGGTAATGGGATGAGCGAAAGCGCGAGAGAAGCGATCCTTGAGGCGGCGAGGGGCAAGGCCAAGGCTCATGGTTATGGTGGGCTGAACTTCCGGGATATCGGGGCAGAAGTCGGCATCAAGGCCGCAAGCATCTATCACCACTTTCCGAGCAAAGCCGATCTCGGTGCGGCGGTAGCGAAACGTTACTGGGAGGACATGGCGGCAAATCTTGAAGCTCTTTCGGCGTCGAGCCGAGATCCGATAAAAGCCCTCCAAGCCTATCCAGGGCTTTTTCGCCGATCACTCGAAGAAGATAATCGGATGTGCCTGGCGAGCTTCATGGCGGCCGAGTATGACGACTTGCCGGAGGGGGTAAAAGCTGAGGTACAGGCGTTCGCCGATGTCAATGTCGCATGGCTCACCAAGATGCTCGTCACGACTTCGCTTTCTAAAAGCAAGCGTGAGACAAGGGCTCGGGCGATCTACGCCGCCGTCGTCGGTGCGCAACTTGTGGCGCGGAGCCGTGCAGACTTGAGCCTGTTCGACGCGCTGATTGCCAGCTTTCGCGAGTCTGGCCTAATACCTACTTGAAGGACCGGCCAGCACCCATGTCCCGCGACCGTAAAAGGTCGCGGTCCGTCCGCTTACCGGCAGACATCGGACATGTTCGCCCGACGAATGCGCTAGCCGTTTGGTAATCCCATCGATGTCAGCTTTCTCTGCTTGTCGGACATTAGGCTCGCCGTATTTTATGCTGAAACGAGGCGAGCCCAATCCCCCATTAAAATGCGCCGTTCATCTAGAAAACGTGTCCGCAAATATGCAGCTCGAACTTTATTCCCGTCGGAGTGAGCGAGCGCCGCCTCAGATACCTCATCGCGGACACCGTGCTCAGCCGCCCAATCCTTAAACGCAGAGCGAAATCCGTGGGGCGTTCCCGCTACTCGGCGATCGCGCATCAACTTGGATAGCGTGTTGTCCGAGAGCTGCAGTCCTGACGGACCGGAAAAGATTAAACCATTTGCGCTCAAAGCTTGCGCACGCTTGAGAATTTCCAATGTCCTATCCGATAAAGGTACGACATGCAGTTCACCGCCTTTCATGCGCCGCCCAGTTTCGGCATTGATCCCCAGTATCGTCCAAGTTCGTTCCAAAAAATCGATCTCGTCCCAGCGCGCACCTCGCGCCTCACCTGAGCGCGCAACCGTCAGTATGAGAAATTCGAACAACAATCTCGTCGTTTCGGAAGCTGCGCATTCACGGATCGATCGAACGAATGCAGGCACTTCACGCCATGGAAGTGCTTTGTGATGCCGCGCGACTCGGCGGGAGCTTCCTAGCTCTTGAGCGACACCGACACAAGGATTGGCTTTTTCACGAGTGCCACGCAGGATCGCGCTGTCGAATGTCGCCTTCACTCGCTGAAGGACCCGGGTTGCCGTCTCGCGCTTCTCGAACCATATCGGCTTGAGGATATCGATCACTTCGCCAGCAGTAATGTCGGCAACCGCCCGATTTCCAATCATTGGCAGAACATAATCTCTCATGGTGTTCTGCCATTGCTGGACGTGCTTGCCATTCGAGAGATGCTGCCTTCGGATCTCGAAGAAATCATCGAAAGCCATAGCGAACGTCACGCCTTTGCATTTAGCTGCTCGGCGCTGCTCCTTCCGAGCATCAAGACCCTCTTTCGCAGCTTGCCGCATGGGAGCGGCTTTCTTCCTCGCGTCATCCAGACTTACACTCGGCCAAACGCCGAGACCCCGTTCGACACGGCGTCCGCTGATGGTAAGCCGCAATACCCAGCGCTTCGTCAGCGCCGGCGTCACAACCAACCTGAGGCCAGCGCCATCTTCGTAGAGCCCCGGCTCCTTCAGCTTTGCGACTTTGAGGGCGGTCAATCGGTTCGCGCCTCGGATGCGCGATTTCACTACACCATCGAGCGGCATCGGTCCTCCGATCGCTCACCCTATCAATCACCCTAAGAGAGGATCATTGGCTGTCATTCTGTGACGCGATTGGGCGGCGAGCAGAAGTCTAAACTCGCTCTCAAGATGTTGCAAACCTCAGATTTAAATCAAAAAACTGTCACCAGCTGTCACAACTGGGCTCTACTTGGCGGGGCGCAATCGGGAATAGAGATTATCGTCTTGGCGGAGAGAGTGGGATTCGAACCCACGAGACCCTTGCGAGCCTACACGCGTTCCAGGCGTGCGCCTTCAACCACTCGGCCATCTCTCCGTCGCTATCGCGAAGCGGCGCACTATACGCATCCGCGCTTCGAGCGCAACGCCGCCGAAAACAGTCTTAGAACTTGACCGCCGGACGCCCCGGCCACAAAAAGGCACCCGGTCAACGAGCAAGTGCCTTCCATGACCAGTTCGACGCTTTTCAAGGTTTTCGCGGGACTAGCCGTGCTGTTCACCACAGCATTTTTTTGGCTTTGGTACGCGACGGGCGAGCAGCCCAACCCCTGGTTGATACGGCTTGCGATTGGATCGTTCCTGATAACGCTCGTCATGAGCGTTGTGAACCCCGACACCCGGCCGAGATTGATGCTGCGGTTTCTCGCCGCGCTCTTCGCGTTGTTCACGCTGATCGCTTTCGCTGCCGACGTATCCCGGCCTCCCGTCGATGGGCACAGCGAAAGCTCCATCTCGTTGTTGCACCATCTTCAAAATCTGGCGCCCGCGTTCGTGGCGGCGCTCGAGCGGTCGGTTACGCGATCGATCGATCCCTTCTTCTGGGACCCTGTCCTGACCTCGGTCCTGTCGCTGCCGGCGACCATGATTTTCTTGCTGCTCGCTATCGCCTGCGGCTTTCTCGGACGGCCGCGGCGCCGGGTGCGGATTTTCGCCAACGACTACTGAGACGGATGATTTGAATGGCCTGAAACGGACGAGAAACGAACGAGGGTTGACCGTCGTATACTGGGGCATCATCCCCAACGAATAAGAAGGAACAAATCCATGTTCGCACGGAAACACGTGGCGATGCCGACGCCAGAGACGGCGCCGAAAGGCCGCCCCACTCCAATTCTCCCCGCCAGCGCCGAGCATTATCTCTTCTCCCGGCCGTTGCAGGGGCCCTATCCCGCCGGACTCGAGGTTGCGATCTTCGGTCTGGGTTGCTTCTGGGGTGCCGAACGGCTGTTTTGGCAGCTGGGCGATGGCATCTGGATCACCGCAGCCGGTTACGCTGGCGGCTATACGCCGAATGCAACCTACGACGAGGTTTCCTCCGGCCGTACCGGGCATGCCGAAGTCGTTGTCGTTGTCTACGACCCGAAAGTCTTGCCCTACCAGACGCTCTTGAAGACGTTCTGGGAGGCCCATGATCCGACCCAGGGCTTCCGCCAGGGCAATGACATCGGGACGCAGTACCGGTCGGCGATCTACACGACCACTCCGGAGCAGTTCGCCGAAGCCGAGGCGTCGCGAAAGGCCTACGAGAACGCGATAGCCGGCAAAGGCTACGGCCAGATCACGACGGAGATAAAGCCGGCGGGTCCGGTGTACTTGGCCGAGGAGTATCATCAGCAGTACTTGGCCAAGGTTCCGCACGGCTACTGCGGCCTCTCCGGAACCGGCGTCACATGCCCGAAACCGACGTCGGAGCCGGCGAAGAGCTAAGTCGTTGAGCTGATCTGCGCGGCCGCCACGTCACGCCCCAAAAAGGCTTGGCTGGCGGCCGTATCATTTCGGATCGGCTGTAGCCGTAGCCGCTTTGCGCAGGTGCGGGCGAAGCGCGGGAACTCTTTGCCAAACCCGCCGCCGAGGTCTTCCCACCCGGCAGGCCAGCCGCACTCGCCAGCGCCGCGTTGACCTGAGCCGCCTTTGCCAGAACCTTTTTGACTTGGACTGGCGTCATCAGCGCATCTTTGGGTATGGCGATCGGCTCGGGTTCGGCAGCCAGAAGAGCCTGACATTCCTTCGGCAGTTCCGACAGCATGATCGGCGCTTTCGGAGGCTTCAGATTCGGTCCTGCTTCTGCAGGCGGCGGTGCCGGTGTCTTTGACGGGACGACCTTTGCCAGCCATTGATCGACCTCTTTCCCGCACCCGTCATCGCCGGTCGGCGGCACTTGCGGTACGCAGCCGGCGAAGCCCTCCGGACATTTTATGCGGACGTGGAAATGATAGTAATGCCCATAATAGGGCCTGACCTTGCCGAGCCATTTGCGATCGGTACCGGAGGCCTGACACAGCGCCTTCTTGATCGCCGGGTGGACAAAGATGCGCTCGACCTCAGGATAGGACGCGGCGCGCTTGATAAGCGCGATCTGCTTCTCGGTGAAGAGCTTAGGATCGACGGCTAGCTCGGTGCGGTCGAGCATCGACGTCGCCTGCAGGTCCTCACGTTCTTTCGAAGTCAGGCGGTGATCCGGCATCGGCGTAAGCCAGATGTCGGCATCGAGCCCGATTTGATGGCTCGCATGTCCGGTGATCATCGGGCCGCCTCGCGGCTGCGCGATGTCACCCACGAGAAGACCGGGCCAGCCGTCGAGCTTCTGCGCCTCCTTGGCGAACCGCTCGACGAGCGCGATCAGCTTCGGGTGTCCCCAGTTGCGATTGCGCGATAGACGCATCTCCTGCCAAGCGGGTCCGTCGATCGGCAACGGCACGGCGCCGGAGAGGCAGCCGCGGGCGTAGGTACCAATTGCACGCGCCGCAAGTGGAGCCGGAGTTCTAGCGGCGCCGAACAGGTTCTTCGCTCCGATGAGCTGCGGCCAGACGGGCGCCTTCGCCGGCTCGGTTCCCGGTATCGGCTCGACCTTGATCGAGACCGGGCGAGCCGCCGACGATCCACCAGCAGTGCTGACGCTCGACGATGGTCGGCGTCGTTACCGAACCCGTCGTTGTGCCGTCGGATGATGTGGTCAACGGCTGACCTTGTGACTGCCCTTCTGGCTCTTCGGCCGACGGCTCGCTCCGAGCGGAATTGCTCAAAGCATGCGGCCCCGGGACGAAATCGGGCAACGAAGCCCCGCTAGCTGGAGTAGGATGGGCGGGATCGGGCGCAACAGGAACTGCGCTTGTCCCATCGCCTTGCTGCGGGTCCGCCCGCAGAGGTCCGATGAAATTCAGCGCCGACAGCGACATGCCGGACGACCGGAGCAACGATGCACCAGCCACAGGTAATGCACAGGCGACCGCGAGCGCGAATAACCTTGCGGTTCTCATGCTTTGTCCCCGTTTTTGCCTCAGGAAGTCCATCCTAGCTCATTCTCGGGCGAAATTCAGACCTGGCGTTCGATTCTGGCTCGCTGTGTTGCCAAGTGTCACATAAACAAAACCGCGCTTTCCATGGCGCCTGGTCGATATTCGTCCTAGTAAATCCGGTCTTCCTGCATTGTGACCCCTAATGACCCGCGTTCAAATACGTGCCGGCGAGCCGAACAAAGCCGCGACCACCTTTAGCATCGACAGCGGCTCATCCGGCGCCAAGGCTCGGCTGATATTAGCTCACGGTGCGGGAGCGGGGATTACGTCTTCGTTCCTAGAAGCAACGGCCGATCTGCTTGCGGAGCGAGACATCGCGCTCACTCTTTTCGAGTTCGGCTACATGGCGAGCTGTCGCGATGGCGGAAAAAAGCGGCCGCCGCCAAGGGCCGAAACATTGGTCACCGAATACCGCGACATCGTCAGCTCGGTGCGAAGCAAGAACCCGCGCCAAGTGCTTTTCATTGGCGGCAAGTCGATGGGAGGACGGGTCGCGAGCCTCCTCGCCGACGAGCTTTGCGAGCGAAAAGAAATCCGCGGTCTCGCCTGTCTCGGCTACCCGTTTCACCCGCCGGGCAAACCGGAGCAGTTGCGGACGGAGCATCTGAAACAACTTCATTGCCCGGCACTCATAGTGCAAGGCGAACGCGATCCGTTCGGAAGCCGCGCCGAAATCGAAAAAATCCGGCTTTCCAAGCAAATCGCATTTGCGTGGATGAGCGACGGCGATCACGATTTCGGACCGCGCGGCAATTCCGGCTTCACGCGAAAGGGAAATCTTGCTGCCGCCGCCGATGCCGTTGCGGCATTTATCGCGAGACTTTCGGCGGCGCGTTGACGCTGGCGTTCGACCCACCTACGGTGCGCGCCTTCACCGCAAAGCAAGCCTTTGTAATATCGTCCTCATGCGACCAAAGCAGCATTCGATGACCGCACTTGTCTTCACACCTGAGCAAGCCACTGCCAGCACCGAGTCCAAGGCTTGGCCGTTCGAAGAGGCGCGTCGCCTCATCAAGCGCCTCGAGCGGCTTCCGGATGGCAAAGACAAGACCGTTCTCTTCGAAACGGGCTATGGTCCCTCGGGCCTGCCGCACATCGGCACGTTCGGCGAAGTCGCGCGCACGACGATGGTCCGCCACGCTTTCGAGATTCTGACCGAAGGCAAGCGTAAGACCCGCCTCCTTTGTTTTTCCGACGACATGGACGGCATGCGGAAGATTCCGGAGAACGTCCCGGATCGCAAGTTCCTCGAGCCTTACCTGCAGATGCCGCTGACCTCGGTGCCAAATCCGTTCGGCGGCGATTACGCCAGCTTCGGCGATCACAACAACGCAATGTTGCGCCGGTTCCTCGATACCTTCGGCTTCGACTACGAATTCGCGAGCGCCACGGAATACTACAAGGCTGGCCGCTTCGATGAGGTGCTCCTGCGCGCTGTCGAGCGCTACGACGACATCATGAAGGTCATGCTGCCGACACTCGGCGCAGAACGGCAGGCGACCTACAGTCCGTTCCTGCCGCTCTCGCCGAAGAGCGGCCGCATTCTTTACGTGCCGATGAAGAAAGTCGACGCCAAGTCGGGCACGATCACGTTCGCGGACGAGGATGGCCTGGACGTCACGCTGCCGGTTACCGGCGGCCGGGTGAAGCTTCAGTGGAAGCCCGATTTCGGCATGCGATGGGTTGCACTCGGCGTCGATTTTGAGATGTTCGGCAAGGACCACCAGACGAACGCGCCGATCTACGACAAGATCTGCGAAATCCTCGGCGGCGTCCCCCCCGAGCACTATGTCTATGAGCTTTTCCTCGACGACAAGGGCGAGAAGATTTCGAAATCGCGCGGCAACGGCCTGACGATCGACGAATGGCTGACCTACGCATCGCCCGAGAGCTTGGCGCTCTTCATGTATCAGAAGCCGAGAAGCGCCAAGCGGCTCTATTTCGACGTCATCCCGCGGGCCGTCGACGAATACCTCCAGTTCCTTTCGGCGTATCCGGCGCAGCCCACCAGACAGCAGATCGACAACCCGGTCTGGCACATCCACTCGGGCGCGCCTCCGAAGCCGGAAATCCCGGTTACGTTCGGACTGCTGCTCAATCTCGTTTCGGTCTCGCACGCGCACAATAAGGATGTGCTGTGGGGATTCCTGCGCCGCTACGCAGCCGGAGCGACGCCCGAAAGCAATCCCATCATCGACAAGCTGGCGGGCTACGCGATCCGCTACTACGAAGACTTCGTAAAGCCGACGAAGAAGTTCCGTTCGCCCGACGACGTTGAGATCGCAGCACTCAAGAGCCTCGACAAGGCGCTCTCGGCTCTGCCTCCCGGCAGCGATGGCGACACCATCCAGAACGCCCTGCTCGACGTCGGTCGCGCCATGCCCCGCTATCAGGATCCGACCAAGGTCAGCCCGAGCGGCGGACCGGGCGTCAAGCTCGACTGGTTCCAGGCAATCTACGAGATTTTGCTTGGCCAAGAGCGCGGCCCACGGCTCGGCACGTTCATCGCCTTGTATGGAATTCCCGAGACGCGCGCCTTGATCGAGAAGGCGCTCGCCGGAGAACTTGCGAACGCATAGCCGCGAAGCAAGGATCGCGAGCGGCCCCTTAAACGAGCGGCCTCACCGTCTCCGGTTCCTCCGCGATCTTCGTCGTCGCTCGCGCGCCGGGTTTTTGTCCGAGGATATCGATGCGCCAAATTTGGTCGATCAGGCCGACGAGCCGTTGTTCGCGCGCTTCGATCTGGGAACGCCGCCATTCGCGCTCATCGATGACGTCACGCGTGATCGCGAGCAACGGAGCTCTGCTCGAAGACTTCGAATATATCTCTTTTTTATCTTCCCACGACGCGTTCCGCGCCCGGTCGTTCTCCTGCTGCGTAATGAGCACGAGATTGCCGAGACTATCGACGAGTTGCGCGCGTTCCTCCGTGCTCGTGAACGATTGCCGCCAGGGGCTCGATGCCGCGGGCCGCTGCGGCAGCACGTGCTCGATCGTATAGAGATCCGGATCGACGGCATCCATCGTGCCCGCCAGCTCGTCGCCGAGGCGGAGCAGAAGGAGCTTGCATATCTTCGGATTGCGCTTGTGAAAATCCTTGAGGTGAAACGCGATGCCGCGGACTTCATCACGCGTCATTTGCAGAACAGGATGGGTTTTGTCGATCGGCTCGCCGGAACGTATGACTTTGATCAGCTCAGCAAAACGGCGCACGCGCTTGCCCGATCCGGCGCACAAAAGCCGCGTGAGCATGGCAAGCCGTTCGATCTCGCCGAGAAGGAACGCTGCTCCGGCAGGGTCGTGTCTCCAATCTTTGAGCGCAAGAATAGCCGCCGGCGCCCAATCGGCTTCAGGCAGGCGGTTCAAGTAGGCGAGAGTGCGCTGCATCTCCCACGGCAACACGCCATCACCGCCGTTGCGTACCAGCGCATACGACTTGGCGAGCGGCAGAAAGACCTCCTTGAAGAACGCTTCCGAGCCGCCGGCATCGCGAATGACCTGCCGAACGCCGGAAACAATCTGGAGGCGCCCGTGCCCGTAGATAGTTCGCAGATGTCCGAAGAATGGCTCGAAGCCTTCGCCCAGCGCGAGGCTCATTTCGTCCCACACGGCAACAGCCCACCTGGCGTCGCCGGTGGACATGCGCGCCAGGATGTCCGATTTCAGGATGTCGTTGCGTTGTAGCTTCCTGCCCCGTTCGTTCAAGACAACGAACATCTGGTGCGAACGGTCGATATCGTTGCCGACGATCACGGCCACGAAGCATCGATCGGCAATGAAATCCGCAAGTGTCCTGCGGGCGCTGTTGGTCATATCGGAAAGCACGGACCGGTATCGATCTCGAACCTCGATAAGCGTCGCTTCCGGCAGCGAGGGTGCCGTGATATCGGTCGGCAGCACGCCACTGCCCGGGAACAGAATGTTGTCTTCGAAAACGACACGCTCGCGCGTCGAGAGGTGCAGCCGGAAGCGTTCGGTTCGAAAGAAGCGCGTCCCGAGTTGCGCGATGAGCATACCCTGAACGCGTTTCGTGACCGGTTTGCGCGGATCGGATTCGAGATCGCGCAGCATGGCAAGGAGCGTCATCAAGGTGACGAGTCGCTGCTGCCCATCAATTACGCCGAATTCGCGCGACGTCATTTTCGGCGATAGCCTCGCCGTCTCCGCGCCAGGCGCGTCCATCAGCACTACCGCACCGAGAAAATAGGCGGGATCCGCCTCGTCCTCCGCGCCGATGCCGGCGGCTTCCATTAAGTCGTCGAGAAGCTGCTCCGCCTGCTCGCGACCCCAGGAATATGGTCGCTGAAACAGCGGTATGTTGAAGAGATAGGGACCGGACAACAATTCGGAAATACTGAGAGATGCCGTCGGATACACGAATACTCCAACCTATTCACTGCTGCTTACGGGACCGAGGTTTCTCGCCCGCGGAGATAAATAACATCCAGTCCGGTAAATCGGTTGCGTGGGTGGCCAGCCGTGATAGCAACGACCTTGTACCAGCGTCACATCCCAGTCACATCCCGCCTGCGCCTCTACCTGATGATAACCATTCGCACGCACTGTCAAAGTTCAAAATTTTCGCAATGAAAAAAATCGTCTTCAAAATCGTGACGGCCGCCGATTGGGCCGAAGCCACCAAGACCGAACACTATAGAGGTTCGCAAGACGACCGTCGCGATGGTTTTATTCATCTCTCGGAGCAGCACCAATTGTCGGGCACATTAGAAAAACATTTCAAGGGCAAGGACGATCTCGTTATCATCGCGTTTGAGGCGGCGCAGCTAGGGCCCAAGCTCAAATGGGAAGTATCTCGCGGCGGTGAACTTTTTCCTCATCTCTATGGCGATATAGCGGCCTCCCAGGCTTTGTGGCATCGCCCACTGCTGCTCGATGGCTACGGCGTTCCGCAACTCGAAGAGGAATGGTTCGAGTGCTGAAAAGTTTCTACCGTTTAGCACGGCCCGCACTTTTCGCACTCGGCCCCGAGGATGCACACGAAGCGACGTTGCGCGCACTGCAGTGCGGCGTATATCCACGCCCCCTCGGAACCGATGACCGCGTGCTGTCACAATCAGCTTTCGGACTGGAATTTTTGAACCCGCTCGGCATCGCGGCTGGCTACGACAAAGATGCCCGCGTTCCCGACGCCGTGCTCGCGATGGGTTGCGGCTTTGCGGAGGTCGGCACGCTAACGCCGCAGCCGCAGAGCGGAAACCCTAAACCGCGGATCTTCCGGCTCGTCGACGACCACGCCCTTATCAATCGCCTCGGTTTCAACAACGGCGGTCACGCCGCGGCGCTCGCGCGTCTTGAAGCACGGAAAAATCGCGGCGGCATTGTCGGCGTCAACATCGGCGCCAACAAAGACTCCATTGATCGCGGCGAAGACTACGTTTTGGGATTGATGCGGTTCAACGCAGTCGCGAGCTACTTCAGCGTCAACATCTCTTCTCCGAACACGCCGGGACTTCGCGATCTCCAGGCTCCCGCGGCACTGGACGCACTGCTCGCTCGCATCATGGATGCGCGAGCCCGGATGATCGAGGGCGGCGCGCCGCAACGGCCTATCATCGTCAAGATTGCGCCCGACATTGCCGAGGAAGACGTCGCCCCGATTGTCGAGCGTCTTGTCGCGCGTGGCGTGGACGGGATCGCCGTATCGAACACGACATTGGCACGCGATAGGCTCAAATCTCCCAGGGCACGCGAGTTGGGCGGGCTTTCCGGACGGCCCATCTTCCGGCGCTCGACCGCCATGCTGGCGCGCGTTTTCAGGGAAACGGGCGGGAAAATTCCGCTCATCGGCATCGGCGGCATCGATAGCGGCCAACGTGCGCTCGAAAAAATCGAAGCCGGTGCCACATTGTTGCAGCTTTATACGGGCCTCGTCTATGAAGGGCCCGGTCTCATCGGCGAGATCAAATCGTTCCTTGCGGCAGAGCTTAAGCGCGGCGGAAATACCAGCCTCACTGCAATTCGTGGCCGCCACGCCGATGACTGGGCCAAACAACCGCTTTAGCGCCCATGTATTTTTAGAAAGCCCGCCGGCAGTCGCACGAGGTACAACGGCCGCGGCGCCCATCGCAACCAAGAGATCACCCGAGCCCAGTTCCGGACGTGCCGCGTAAAGCCACCGACAAGCCAGCTGAAGAGACGCCGCGATCTGCGCGGACGCCCGCGCTCAAGTCTCGCAGCGCCGCGTTGCTGACGTCGGCGCCGGAGAAGAAAACGCGCCGCGCGCGACCGGCTCCGGTCAACGAACCATTACCGCCCGAAATCGCCGCCTGGTTTGCCCGGCGCGGCTGGAAACCGCGGCCTCATCAGCTCGCTTTGCTGGAAGCCGCTCGCCAAAGACGGTCCACACTGCTCATCGCACCGACAGGTGCCGGCAAGACGCTGGCAGGCTTCCTGCCGAGCTTGATCGCCATCCACAACGGCCTTCGCAAGAAGACCGGAGCCGGCCTTTTCACGCTCTACGTCTCTCCGCTGAAGGCGCTAGCCGCCGACGTCGAGCGAAACCTGACGCATCCGATCGAGGAAATGGGCCTCAAGGTTCGCACCGAGACGCGCACCGGCGATACATCCATCGCACGCCGCCAGCGCCAACGCGTGAAGCCACCTCACATCATGCTGACGACGCCCGAACAGGTCGCTTTGCTCTTGAGCCATCCCGATGCGTCGTACCTCTTTGCCGATCTCGATACGATCATCCTCGATGAGTTGCATGCGCTCGCCGCTTCGAAACGCGGCGATCTCCTGGCGCTCGACCTCGCTCGGCTACGCAAGATCGTACCCGGCGTCATGACCATCGGGCTCTCGGCAACAGTCGCACGTCCCAGTGAGCTTCGCGGCTATCTCGTCGCGCAAACGGAGCCGGAAACGACGACGCACCTTTCCGACATCGTCACCGTCAAGGGCGGCGCCAAGCCGGTGATCGAAATTCTCGAAGCCGAGAACGAAATTCCGTGGACCGGTCATACGGCCCGCTATGCGATGCGCGAAGTCTACGACGCCATCCGCGCGCATAAGCTGTCGCTCGTTTTCGTCAACACGCGCATGCAGGCCGAATTCGCGTTTCAGGAGCTTTGGCGGATCAACGACGACAGTCTACCGATCGGGCTGCATCACGGCTCGCTCGAAGCCGCCCAGCGCAAGAAGGTTGAAGCCGCGATAGCCGAGGGACGGTTGCGTGCCGTCGTCGCAACATCGACACTCGATCTCGGCATCGACTGGGGCGACGTCGACCTCGTCATCCATCTCGGCGCACCGAAAGGCGCGAGCCGGCTGTTGCAACGAATAGGACGCGCAAACCACCGTCTCGACGAACCGTCGCAGGCAATCCTCGTGCCGGGCAATCGCTTCGAGGTGCTCGAATGCCGTGCCGCTCAACAGGCAGCCGAAGCAGGCGACCAAGATGCGAGACTATCGCGAAGCGGCGCACTCGACGTTCTCGCGCAGCACGTCCTCGGCATGGCGTGCCAGGCGCCGTTCGATCCCGATGCACTGTTCGACGAAGTCCGATCCGCGCTTCCCTACGCCGACCTTACGCGAGATCATTTTGATCGCACCGTCGACTTCGTTTCAACCGGAGGCTACGCGCTCAGATCCTACGAACGTTTCGCAAAGCTCAGGCCCACGGGCGACGGCAAGATGCGCGTCGCCAATCCCGGAATCGTCCAGCAGTATCGGCTGAACGTCGGCACCATCGTCGATGCTCCCCATCTCAAGGTACGCCTCGTCGCATCCCGCGGCGGAAAGAGTTCGGCGCGTCAGGGCGGCCGCGTACTCGGCGAGGTCGAAGAATATTTCGCCGAACAACTGACCCCAGGTGCAACGTTCGTCTTTGCGGGTCAGGTGCTTCGCTTCGAAGGCATCAGGGATACCGAAGTCTTCGTGACGCGCGCCGCCACCGAAGATCCGATGGTCCCAAGCTACGACGGCGGCAAATTTCCGCTGTCGACGCACCTCGCCGGACGCGTCCGCGCCATGCTCGCCGATCCGAGCGTGTGGTCCGGCCTTCCGAACCCCGTCGCCAACTGGCTCGAGTTGCAGACCGAACGCTCGGTCGTTCCGGCACCCGACGAAGTGCTCGTCGAAACGTTTCCCCGCGGCGGCCGGCACTTCCTGGTCGCCTACCCCTTCGAGGGTCGGCTGGCACATCAGACGCTCGGCATGCTGCTGACGCGACGCCTCGACCGCATCGGCGCCAAGCCCGTCGGCTTCGTCGCCAACGACTATGCGCTGGCGGTTTGGGGCCACGGCGATATCTCCGCGCTCATCGCAAATGGCAGACTGTCTCTCGCCGAACTTTTCGACGAGGACATGCTCGGCGATGACCTCGACGCCTGGCTCGCCGAGAGCGCCTTGATGAAGCGCACGTTTCGCTTGGCGGCCGTCATTGCCGGGCTCATCGAGCGCCGCCATCCCGGCAAGGTCAAATCCGGCAGGCAGGTGACGATCTCGACCGATCTCATCTATGACGTGTTGCGGCGCCACGATCCGGGCCACCTTCTCCTCGAAGCTGCGTGGGCCGACGCCGCCACTGGCTTGCTCGACATCAAGCGGCTCGGAACGTTTCTGGCTCGCATCAAAGACCGAATCAGGCATCAGATTCTCGACCGGGTTTCTCCGCTCTCCGTGCCCGTACTGCTCGAGATCGGAGTTGAGCTGGTTTACGGCCAGGACCGGGATGCGATATTGCGCGACGCCGCCGACGAATTGATACGGGAAGCGATGGGGGACATCCGGACATGAACATGCTGAAGCCGGAACGCATCGGGCTCGAGGATTTCGCCGACCAGCCCGTCCTCATCTGCGGTAAGACCTTCGTTGCGCATAAGTCCGGTGCGCTTTACTGGCCCGCCGAAAGAGCCTTGATCGTATCCGATCTTCATCTCGAAAAGGGCTCGGCGTTTGCCGCTCTCGGACAGATGCTGCCGCCCTACGATACGCGCGAAACGCTGAGCAAGCTTGCGGCCCTGATCGACCGCTATCAGCCGGAGACCGTCATCTCTCTCGGCGACAGCCTTCACGATCCGGACGGCGCCGCCCGCATGGACGCGCGCGACATCGAAAGCCTGCATATGCTGCAGGAAGATCGCGACTGGATCTGGATCACCGGCAATCACGATCCCAAAATCGACCGGGCGCTCGCAGGCTATGTGATGCCGGAAATCGTCGTTGGCGGCATTGCTCTTCGTCACGAGCCGCACCCCGGCGAAGCGACGCACGAGATCGCCGGACACTTCCATCCGGCAGCCCGCCTCGTCCTGCACGGCACGTCATTGCGCCGCCCCTGCTTCGTCGGCAATCGCCTTCGTCTCGTGATGCCCGCCTTCGGCGCGTACACGGGAGGACTGAACATTCTCGATGTCGCGTTCGAGCCCCTGTTCGGCACCGATGGTCTCGAGGTCTGGATGCTCGGGCACGAAGGCCTTTACCCCGTCGCGCCTCGGCTGCTCAGAGACGATTGATCTTAAGCCGGCTTGCGGAACGCGAACGCCGCCGCCAACCCCGCCGCTGCGGCCAACAACACCGTCGTGACGCCGTAGACGAACGGACGCAACATTGCGATGTCGTGGATATAGCGTTCAACGCCTTCACGCTGCAGCATGACGCGGCTCTTGTATTGCCCGAGCATCTGCCCGTCCTTGAAGAGATAGACGCGCGCCGTCAACGGACCGACAGGCACGTTCGGCGGCAACGCGATCGTCGCTCGAAAAAGACTGCGCCCGATAAACGAAACGCCAAAATCCGACCGGACATAGACTCGTTCCTGCTGCTTCAGCCGGATCAGCGCCGCCTTGAAATCCGCGAGCACGGCAGCATCGGTAGCATTCGTTCTGCTTATCCCTGAAGGCACCATATGCACGTGGTCGAAGCCGATCTCATTGGCATCGAGCATAGCCCGATCGGCGATTTCGTCGATCGGACGCGTCGAGGCGATGGCGTAATAGCTCGGCAGCGACGCGAACCGCATGGCTTGCGTGTTGATCCAGATCCCGCCTACCCGCGACTTCTTTCGGACGACGACCGGAGCCGGCATTCCCTCGACGACGACGATAATGTCGTAGGTCCCGGCTTCCGGACTGGGCTGCACGCTGTTCTCGACCGCTCCGAAAACGAGAATCTCGGTACCCGTAAAGCTCGATGTGATCGAGACCTGCCGTGTCGATGCGTCCGCCTCTACGCCCTCCTTCGGTGCCTCGGCGAAAGCATTGCCCGCCATGCCAATCGTCAGGATCATCGCGGCGCAGAGGCGTCGGCGCATTAGGACCCTCCTGCCGAGGCGAGCGAGAAGAGGTCCTCCGGACGCACGACCAGATCGAAAGCCATGCGTGCGGCGACGAGCAGTATCAAAACCCCGAGCAAGACCCGCAAATGCTCGCTGCGGAGCTTCTCCCCGGCCATCGTGCCGAACTGCGCGCCGATGACGCCGCCGACGACGAGGATCGCGGCAAGGACGATGTCGACCGTCTTGTTTTCAACAGCATGCAGGACCGTCCCCAAAGCCCCGACGAAGACGATCTGAAACAGCGACGTGCCGATGACCAGCCCTGTCGGCATGCGCAAGAGGTAGATCATCGCCGGGATCATGACGAAGCCGCCGCCGATGCCCATGATCGCCGACATGAAGCCGACGAACGTGCCGATGATGACGGGCGGCACGACGCTCATGTAGAGCTTCGATCTCGGAAACCGCATCTTGAACGGCAAGCCTTCGATCCAGCCATGCTGACCGGATTTACGCGCTGAACCCCCGCCATGTATCTGCGCCTGCCGTGATGAGTTGATGCCTTCGACGAGGATGATCGTGCCGACAACGCCTAGGAATATGACGTACGTCAGAGAAACAGTAAGTTCGAACAGTCCGGTGCTGCGCAGAAGCCGAACGACGTCGACGCCGATGTAGGTTCCGGCGAGCCCGCCGGCCAACATCACCAGCCCCATTTTGATATCGACGTTGCCGCGCCGGTAATGCGTCATGGCACCCGAAACGGATGACGCGACGACATGCGAGGTGCTGGTCGCGACGGCGACCGCCGGCGGCACGCCAAGAAAGGTCAAGAGCGGCGTCAAAAGGAAACCACCGCCGACGCCGAATAGACCGGAGAGGAAACCGACGGTCGCGCCAAGCGCCAGATAGACGATGACGGAAACCGACATCTCGGCGATCGGCAAATAGAGGGTCATCCGGCGATCCTGAACGGCGGGCAACGGAGAGAGGGGAAACTTCCCGGAAGGGTTGCGCTAAGGGACACCAATCGGCGCGCCGCGGCAAGCACCAGCTCCATTCATGACGTGTTACAAATGGCGCCGATCTCTTCACCGGCGACCGCCGGCCCTGCGGGATTGCGTCCCTCGTTCCGATGGACCGAGCCGAGCCCTAGCCGTTGATACCGTTTTTCGGGTTGTTCTTCCAGATTTCGCCCGCCGTCCGCGCATCGTTGACATCGCGAGCAGACGGAGTTGGCCTCCAACCCGCGATCATCTTGTTAGCCGCTGCGATTTCGTCGGCAGTCAATTTGCCGCGAAGGATGTCCATCCGCCGCACGGCATCGGCATCGCCGTTGCGTGCCGCAATCGAAAGCCACATGAACGCCCGGCTCGGATCGCGCTTCACCCCGAGACCGTTTTCGTAGAGGACCGCAAGATTGAATTGGCTATCCGGCAGACCGCGCTTTGCGGCTTCCTCGAACCATTGCGCGGCAGTCACATAGTCGGGCGACTGGTCGCTTTGATTGGCGCTCAGCACAGCGAGGTTGTGCATGGCTTTCATATTGCCCTGCTCCGCCGCTTTCTGATACCAGGCCGCCGCTTGTGCGCGGTCCGGCTTCAGGCCAAGCCCACGCTCATAGAGCGTACCGAGACGGTATTGCGCTTGCGCGAAACCCTGGTCCGCCGAACGTTGATACCATTTCGCAGCGTCTTTGAAGCTTTGCGGCGTGCCCTTGCCTTCCGCAAGGCGGGCGCCGACCTCGAATTCGGCCGACGGATCGCCGTTCGCCGCGGCAAGACGCAGGGAAAGCGGGCCGACACTAGCGGTCGGCATATCTAGGGGCAGCCCTTTCGGTGCGCCCGCAGGCCCCGAAGCCGCGTTACTTTGCGAGACCGTACCCTCCGTCTCGGCTTCCGACGGCACCATCGACGTCGGAATGGCGGCGGCATCATTCGATCGCGCCGCAGCGTTCCCGAGTTCGCCCGACATGGCAGCCATGGCCTGATGGCGTTTCGCTTGTTGCAGCTCCGCCTCCGTCATCGGCTGATCGAGATCGACGGCCACGCCGAGCATCGGCAAAGCCGTCGTTCGGCGCACGGTCGCGTCCGACGGGGCATCCTGAGCTTGAGCGTCGCCACTGGGTGCGAGATCGCTGCGCGGGCCGTTGACGCTTGATGAAGGATCCGCCGTCTTGTCCACATTGCCCGAAGGCGACGATGTTGCTGGAGCAGACTTAACGGCATCCGAAGAGCCACTCGTTGCTGCACCATTCGCCTGCGGCAATTGCGCTGATGCACCCGGCTGCATGGCGACGGGCTCTCCGGCATTCTGCCTGCCGCCTCCGAAACCGAGCGTGTACCAGAGACTGCCAAGCGCAAGAAGCGCCACAGCCGTGATGATCATAAGGCGCGGCGATGGCGCCGACGGCCCCGATGTATTTTTGGATACTGCAGCGGTTGGACGAATTGGCCTGCTGCCCAGCGAAGGCCCTGCGGACGGTCCCTCGGCGGCTGAAGAGGAGAGCGAGACTGAAGACGGTCCGCCTATCACGATGTCATCGTGCTCGGCAGTAAGTCGCATCTTGGCGCGTCGAGCCTCCGCGACGAAGTCCTGCCGGATCTTTTCACTTTTGCGGACGGCCTCTTCCGGCGATGGGTTGCCGTCGCGCAACCGAGGTTGACTGACAGGCTCCGCCGTCGACATCGAAGGTGGAATTGCCGCCATGGCGGCGTCGAGGACCCCTGCTTGATCCTCGTCGATCAAGTCCGAATAACCCGCAGTTTCGCCGCTGAGCATCGAGCTGCGATTGGCAGCCTGGTCGGAGGAAGGCGGCGGCGGCTGCTGAGAAAATTCGATTGAATCGACACGGTCCAAGAGACGGATCATGGCTTGCTGCATCGTATCGAGAAGAGCGGCGGTATGCTCCTCCCCTTGCCGATTTTCCGACATCAGCCGTTCGATAAGCGGACGCAACTCGTCCGCCGCAGAATGCCGATCATCGTTTCGCAATTCGGTGAAACGTTGAGCTGTCTCTGCGGCGGCAACCCGGGCTATGGCATCGACATCGAGATTGGACCTCGCGCGTGCGCCACCGTCTTTGCCATCCGACGACATGCCCTGCACATCGGCGAGCGTATGCGAAATTGTCGCGAGCTGCGCCTCGATAATATTCAAGCGCTCGAGCTGATCCTGGGTCTGAACGAGATGATTGACCACCTCGCCGTCGCCGACATGCGCCTCGATCAGGCGAACGGCTGCGAGGTCGTCATGCGTCGCGACCCCAGCGAACAACTTCGCGAACTGCCGCTCGAACTGGTCCAGACGCTGACTGATTTCGGAAAGGCCGTTGTCGGGACGCGCGGCGGCGAGCGAGTGCTCGATGCCGCTCGCAATTTCAGCAAATCTGCTTTCAAGCCACGCCTGATCGACACCGCTCTCGGCGCCGGCTGTGCTCTTGTGAGAGAAGCTCGCAGCACCCAACTCGTAGATACCAGCCAAGGCCTCGGCCAACTCGCGATCCCACGGATCGGACGCATCGCCCGGTACGGACCCGATCACATCGAATGTGTCTACGGGCGAAGCGCGTCTTGTGGGGCCCTCGTCACGTTCGCGCCTGTCCGCGGCACGTCGATTCGCCGAATGAAGTGCCATGGGCGTCGAGGCTTTGGACGGCTCGGCGGTCGAAAAATCTTTTGCAGGTTGCTTCAATGATTCTTCGTCATCGCCCTGGCTGGAGAGACGCAACGCGAGCTCTCCCATCGCAGTCTCGATCTGGGCAAAGGCAGGCGCAAACTCTTGGGGAACGCGCGGACGTATCTCGTCGGCCTCCCGGCTCATCCCGGTGATCCGCTCTTGCATTTCGCTAAGTGCCGCCGTGTGACGCCGATCGGCATCCATAAGCTGGGCAGCGATAGTGTCGAGCATGGATTTGAGCTCGTCACGGCCGTCATCGCGATTGCTAAAGTCGAGCGGATCCACGCCCCGCCGTTGTCCAGCGCTCAATTCCGAATTCGACATTTTCCCCTCGAGGCAACGCGATGCTGACGGGTCCGGGAGAACGCAATATCTGCGGGGATAGGGACATCGCAGGCGTCCGTACCGCGCGGCAAATGCGATCGTAAGGGACGCGGCACAAATCAGGCTCGGAGGAACAATCGAGGCAGCCCAGTAAACGCCGGGTTAAGGGCCGTGCTAAAATGATTAAATTTTTGTATTACAATGATTTATTCGAGGGAGATTAAAGGCCAGAGGGAGATTAAAGGCCGGCCAAACGTCGAAATCGACGGAAAGTGGCCGCTATTCTCCAACGATTCGAAAAACACGAGGCCACCTTCAGGCGTCTTGCCACACTCTCTGGATATGACCATTTACGGTCGAGCGCCTAAGCGGAGGACTTGAAAATGGGCTTGAGGACGATGCGAGCGGCAACGCTTGGATTACTCATTTTGCCGGCGTTGGCGACATTTGCGCTCGCGGAGACGGCAGCGGATTCAAGCGGACGGTTCACGATGTCGCCCGTCGACGGTGGTTTCCTGCGCCTCGACAAGCAGACCGGCGCCGTCGCGATGTGCGCGCGCGTCGCCAATTATTGGGCCTGCAAGGCTGTCGATGACCAAACCAAAGCAGCTTCCTCGGATGAGCTGTCGCGGCTCGAAGCAGAGAACAAAGAGCTGAAGGATCGCGTCAAGGCGCTGGAGGAAAGCCTCGAAACAGGAAAGCCCACGCCACCCGGCGGCGGGCCGCTTGCCGAAGGCCCTCCTGGCGGAAAAGCGCAATTGCCGACGGATGAGGAAGTCGATCAGGCCCTCGACTATCTTTCGCGCGTCTACAAGAAGGTCCGCGAACATATCAAGGATCTCGACAAGCCGCTTCCCCCTGACGAAGCCGCTCCGCCGCCCCCTAAGGGAGCACTGTAAAAGCAGCTCCAGCCCCTTCGCGGTATGATGTCGGCGGAGCTAGATGGCGTTCCCCGATGAAAACTTGCGCGTTGCACGGATGAGCTCGTGAACGATGCCGGGCTCCGTCATCGCGTGCCCCGCATCGGTGACGATACGCAAATCTGAAGCGGGCCAAGCCTTGTTGAGAGCAACCGCACTCCTCACCGGTGTTACGACATCGTAGCGCCCATGCACGATAACGCCCGGTATGTCCTTCAGTCGTCCCGCTTCGAGCAGCAGTTCGCCGTCGCGACGGAAGAAACCGGCATTGACGAAATAGTGGCTCTCGATGCGCGCAAATGCCAGCGCGTAGGTATCGGCACCAAAGCGCGCGACGCGGTCGGGCTCCGGAACGAGAGAGAGCGTCGTGCCTTCCCATATGCTCCAGGCCCGCGCCGCCGCTAAACGCTGGCTTAGATCATTCGACGTCAAACGACGATGATAAGCGGCGATCATGTCGCTACGCTCCGCGGGCGGTATGAGGCGCTGGAATTCGGCAAAGGCCTCCGGGTAAATCCAACCGCAGCCGTCCTGGTAGAACCAGCGAAGTTCGGCTTGCGTCAGCAGAAATATGCCTCGCAGGACCATCGAGCTGACACGCTCTGTGTGCGACTCCGCGTAGGCAAGTGCCAGCGTCGATCCCCACGACCCGCCGAAAAGCTGCCAACGTCCGATCCCAAGCTCAGTTCGGATTCGCTCGATATCAGCGACGAGATCCGGTGTCGTATTGTTGTCGAGCGAAGCATTGGGCGTCGAACGACCGCAGCCGCGCTGATCGAAAAGCACGATCCGATACCGGTCCGGATCGTGGAAACGCCGCATGGTCGGATTGCAACCGCCGCCGGGACCGCCATGCAAGATCAACACGGGCTGGCCGTTGGGATTCCCGCATTCCTCAACGTAAAGCGTGTGCCCTCCGCCGACGGGAAGCCGATATTCACGGAAGGGCATGAGGGGCGGATAGAGATCCAATCGGTCACGAACAGTCATGATGCCCTTCAGCTTGCCAGGACTGGTCGGGCCATCCCAGATGATGCTTCCGACGGCGCAGGCACAATGAACTACGTGCGAGCATGTTTTCTAAGCTGCAAGCGTTGCATCTCGCGATCATAAATGATTTCGCCGCCCGGCACCCGGATATCACGTACGATCTCAAGTGCGTGGCGACTGGTCTCGGGCCGCATCAGGCCCGCGCCAAGCGCAAAAGCAAACGAGACCGGAAGTCCCAGAATGCCCGCGATCGGACTTGGCGTCGAAAGCGTCCCCATCTCGCTCATCAGGATGGCGAATGCCGCCGCGATAAATCCGGATATGATGCCGACGATCGCTCCTCCGACGGTCAGCCTCTTCCACCAGATCGACAAGACCATGACAGGAAACAGACTGGCCCCGGTGATCGAAAGCGCCCAGAGCACGAGCCGCAGCGGATCGGTCGGAGCCGCAATCGAGAGCGCGGCGCCGCAACCGGCAACAACGGCAATGAAGCCACGCACGACCCATACGCGATTTTGTGGTGATGGCGGTTCCCACGACATCCCTTGAACGACGTCTTCGCCTAGGACGGCGGCGAGTGACACCGTCGTCGCACTCGCAGTGACGAGAGCAGCAGCGAGTGCGCCGGCGAGCAGAAGATAAACGAACGCCATCGGCAGCCCGACGGAAAGCGGAAGCGCAAAAAGCACCCCATCGCGATCGAACTTCAGGCTGTCGAAGCCGAGCCGCGTCGCGGTTTGATCGAAGGCGACGAAATGGCTATTCGCTGCTTGAAACAACCATTGCGGCAACGGCCCCAATCTCTCGCTCATCACTGCGTCGAGCGTGAAATCGCGCATGAAGACGGCGACGGAGGAGATCGTCAGTAGCGCGAGCCCGGAAAACACCGTGGCCCAGCCAAGCGACTTCCGCGCTTCATAAACACCGGGCGATGCGGCCACTCGCGGCAACAGCCATGGAGCGGTGCTGATCCCCGTCGCGATAGCGAACGTGCCAATGATGAAAGCCAACGGGCCGATTGCCCCGAAGGGTTGCGTATACGGCTTCGTCAGTGTCGCGAAGCCTTCCTGCGGCAACTGAAAGGCAAGCGGCCAAACATTGACGAGCTGCAATCCCTCGTTCGCTTCGTTGCGCACGAGACCGCGAACCATCGGTCCGTTCGCGAGCTGCGGGATCGGAAGACTTGTCACGATGACGCTTACGGTCGTCGCAACGGCCAGCAAAGCCAGGAAAAGCGCAATCGATTGCGCAACCCCGACCCATGTGAACGAACGTTTGCCGCCCGCAGCCGTCGACACGGCAATGGTGAGAGCGAGAAGCAAGATCAGCTCGCCGGAGCTCCCCCCGACCAGGCGTTGGGCTACGCCACCGCCGATGCGAAGTTCTGCGGCGAGAACCAACAGCATCGGCACTGCGGTGACGGCGGCCGTGACCACTCTAAGAGTTCGGCTTTCGAAGCGCCGCCCCAGATAGCTCGGAACGGTGAAGGCGCCAAACTTGCGATAGAAAGGTGCCAGTGCGATCGCCATGATGACGAAGCCGGTCAGCGTGCCGATCAACAACACGAGGGCGTCGAAGCCCGCGAAGAAGAATGCACCCGTACCGGCGACAATGAATGTGCCACCGAGCGAGGAGGCACCGAGGAGCAGGCCCGTATAGGCGGCCGGAACCCTGCGTCCGGCAGCAAAAAAGCCGAGCGTATCGTTGGTACCGACGGAAAGACCTATGACTGCATAAAGCAGGATTGGGCCGGCCAAGAACGCCAGCCTCAAAAGGTGTTCATCGAGACTGAGCTGCTCGAAGATCAGGATGAGAAGAAACAGCGCTGTGTAGAGGGCCGCGAAGATACTGAAATACGTGCCGAGGCGCGGATTGACCATCCTCGCGCGTGCGCCGAACGCCATGCTCCGCCTCACATATCTTCATGGGCGCCATGCCAGTGATCGATGGCATTCTGGCGATTGACATAGCTTGCGACCGTAACGAGGGCGATGAAGAAGAAACCGTGGGCCGCAAGAAAATATCCTAGCGGAAACCCAAGAAATCGACTGGAGTTCAACTGCTCGGCATAGAGCGGCAAAACGATGACGACCGCCAGAAATGGAATGATACTCGCCAGAACTTGCCACTTGGTGTGTCGCCAATAGGGCTTGCGTTCCTTGCGCTCGATCATCCTCTCCGAACCTCCTCAAGGCCATATCGGCAGCCGCCAGCCGGCGGCGCCTCGATTGCCAACTTCACCCATTATGCCCGCCTGCTATGACGTTTGTCCAATGATCCGATTGCCGAAATTGGGCAAGCGCCACATTGTCGGCCGCCCCGTCATCCCCTAAAATTTGGCCCGAGTCGTCATTAAGGGCTTCACGCCAAGCGCAGCGGCACCAGCATTGGCAGGCGACTTGAAATCAGGCGCTGCGTAGATACCGGCACGTCAGATGAGCACGCCAACCTCAGCTTGGAAGGACAATCGCAATGAGCATAATTGACGAGTTCAAGGAATTCGCAATGAGAGGCAACGTCATCGATCTCGCCGTCGGCGTGATCATGGGCGCCGCCTTCGCTCCGATCGTTGCGACGCTCGTCGATAACATCGTGATGCCGCCGATCGGCTACATGATGGCAGGAATTGATTTCTCGAGCCTGGCGGTGGCGATACCAACACCAACCGATCCGGTTCTGATCAGATACGGCATTTTCCTCAACGCACTTATCAAGTTCATCATTACGGCGTTCGCGATCTTCCTTCTCGTCAAGGCAGTCAACACAATGAAAAAGCCGAAGGCCGCGGCTGCATCGGGACCGACCCCAACCGAAGAATACCTCAAGGAAATTCGCGATCTTCTTGCAAAGAAAGCGTAGCGCTCACGCACTTACCCGCATGGCGCGAGCGCGGCAAATATTGGATACGCGCGCTCGCGCATCGGACGAAGCTCACCGCCCTGGAATTCACCTAAGTTCCAGCACTGACCTTGCCTTGCGGGAGTCTTGAACGCCTGCGCCTCGGCGATCGCTCGCTATTGTTTGAGGTTGAATTGCGTTTCTTGGGTTACCCACCCACTCACGCTTAGGCTGATCGCGGGCACCTTTTGCTTATCGATCGCTGCCCGCGTTGCGTCTAAGTCTTTGACTTCCGAATCGATGTCGGCCGGAGACTTGTCGACCGAGATGCCCGCAGCTTGATTGATATCTTTAACGACCTTCGAAGGCAGCCTCGACGTCGTTGGGTATCCCGTATCTTCGGCATAAGCGGCCGTGCCGAAGCTCCAAACGGCGACGGCAGCACAGAGAGTCGCAGTGATCGGCTTCATCATCTTTCCCCCGAAGCGCCCCCGAAGTTCCTATCACTTTTGCGATGCCAAGTTCGAAAAATTTCGTCTTAGACCGTCCAGCTAAGCCGGAGCAAAACTTTCGTCCCGCGAAGAATCGATCGGCCCACCTTCCCCGTTTGCGCAAGACCCCGAAACGTGGCAAATCCAAGGACCGCGCGGGCGTAGTTCAATGGTAGAACGGCAGCTTC